>NZ_JAYSFD010000004.1:0-268400 GCF_041913525.1 Hydrogenophaga sp.
TCTTCGCCGTGGCCGACTACGGCCTGGAGGCCGATCTGTTCTCGGCCGTGCCGGAACTGGTCAAGAGCCTGTAATCACCGCCCTTAGATCTCACCGCTCCCCATTGACGACGTTCAGGGCGAGCGGTTTTTTTTGTCTGGAGAACACCCATGAGCTACATCGCCCCCGTCAAAGACATGCTGTTCAACATCGAGCACCTGGCCCGCATCGACCAGGTGGCCCAGATGCCCGGTTTTGAAGACGCTGGCCTGGAGACCGCCCAGGCGGTGCTGGAGGAATGCGCCAAGCTCAACGAGGGCGTGATCGCCCCGCTGAACTGGGAAGGCGACAAGAACCCTTCGTTCGTCAAAGACGGCGTGGTCACCACCACCCCCGGCTTCAAGGACGCTTACAAGCAGTACGCCGAAGGTGGTTGGCAAGGCCTGCAGCACCCGGCCGACTTTGGTGGCCAGGGCCTGCCCAAGACCATTGGCGCGGCCTGCGGCGAAATCCTCAACAGCGCCAACATGAGCTTCGCGCTGTGCCCGCTGCTCACCGACGGCGCCATCGAAGCCCTGCTGACCGCGGGCACCGACGAGCAGAAAGAGAAGTACCTGCCGAACCTCATCAGCGGCAAGTGGACTGGCACCATGAACCTGACCGAGCCGCAGGCCGGCTCTGACCTGGCCGCCGTTCGCACCCGCGCCGAGCCCCAGCCCGACGGCACCTACAAGATCTTCGGCACCAAGATCTTCATCACCTATGGTGAGCACGACATGGCCGAGAACATCGTGCACCTGGTGCTGGCCCGCGTGGTGGGCGCACCCGAAGGCGTGAAGGGCATCAGCCTGTTCGTGGTGCCCAAGTTCCTGGTCAACGCCGACGGCTCGCTGGGCGCGCGCAACGACGTGCACTGCGTGAGCATCGAGCACAAGATGGGCATCAAGGCCAGTCCCACCGCCGTGCTGCAGTACGGCGACCATGGCGGCGCCGTGGGCTACCTGGTGGGCCAGGAGAACCGTGGCCTGGAGTACATGTTCATCATGATGAACGCCGCCCGCTACGCCGTGGGCGTGCAGGGCATCGCCGTGAGCGAGCGCGCCTACCAGAAGGCCGTGCAGTACGCCCGTGACCGCGTGCAAAGCCGCCCGGTGGACGGCAGCTTCACCACCGCCGCGCCCATCATTCACCACCCCGACGTCAAGCGCATGCTCATGACCATGCGCGCCGTCACCGAGGGCTGCCGCGCCATGGCCAGCGTGGCCGCTGCCGCCTACGACGCGGCCCACCACCACCCGGACGCCGAGGTGCGCAAGCAGAACGCCACCTTCTACGAATTCCTGGTGCCGCTGGTCAAGGGCTACAGCACCGAGATGAGCCTGGAAGTCACCAGCCTGGGCGTGCAGGTGCACGGCGGCATGGGCTTCATCGAAGAAACCGGCGCCGCCCAGTACTACCGCGACGCCAAGATCCTCACCATCTACGAAGGCACCACCGCCATCCAGGCCAATGACCTGGTGGGCCGCAAGACCGCGCGCGACGGCGGCGCATCGGCCAAGGCGATTGCCGCCCAGATCGAGAAGACCGAAGCCGAACTGAAGCAAAACGGCAGCGCCGATGCGCTGGCGGTGGCCAAGCGCCTCACCGCTGCGCGCGAGGCCTTTGTGGAGGTGGTGGACTTCATCGCCGCCAACGGCAAGGGCAACCCGGCTGCCGCCTACGCAGGCAGCGTGCCCTACCTGATGCTGGCGGGCAATCTGATGGCGGGTTGGCAACTGGCCCGTGCGCTGCTGGTGGCCCAGGACCAACTGGCCAGCGACGAGGCCTTCATGAAGACCAAGATCACCACGGCGCGCTTCTACGCCGACCACGTCCTCAGCCGCGCCCCGGGTGTGCGCGACGCTATCGTGGACGGCGCCGACGCCGTCACCGCGCTGGCCGCCGAGGCCTTCTGATCGCGACCGGGGTTCTGTCGCCACAGCGTCAGAACCCCCTGCAGCCGTGCCACAAAATCCAGAGCAACACCACACGGAGACAACATGACAGCACCCGCACGCTACCTTCCACCCGTCCTGCAGAAACTGCGCTTTCCGGTGATCGGCTCCCCGCTGTTCATCGTGAGCAATCCCAAGCTGGTGATCGCCCAGTGCAAGGCCGGTGTGGTGGGCTCCATGCCGGCGCTTAACGCCCGTCCGGCCGCGCAACTGGACGAGTGGCTGGCTGAGATCACCGAGGCCCTGGACGCCCACAACAAGGCCAACCCTGACAACCCGGCCGCGCCGTTCGCGATCAATCAGATCGTGCACAAGAGCAACGACCGGCTGGAGCACGACATGCAGATGTGTGCCAAGTACAAGGTGCCCATCGTCATCACCAGCCTGGGGGCGCGCGAGGACGTGAACCAGGCTGTGCATGCCTGGGGTGGGGTGGTGATGCACGACGTGATCAACAACGTGTTCGCGCACAAGGCCATTGAGAAGGGTGCCGATGGCCTGATTCCCGTGGCAGCAGGCGCTGGTGGGCACGCCAGCGTGAAGAGCCCGTTTGCCATGATTCAGGAAATTCGCGAGTGGTTCGGCGGCCCGGTGGCGCTGTCGGGCTCGATCGCCTCGGGCGGTGCCATCCTGGCGGCCCAGGCCATGGGCGCTGACTTTGCCTACATCGGCTCGGCCTTTATTGCCACGCACGAAGCCCGTGCGGTGGACGAGTACAAGCAGATGATCGTGGCCAGCAACTCCGACGACATCGTCTACAGCAACTTCTACACCGGCGTGCACGGCAACTACCTCAAGGGCTCTATCCGCAACGCGGGCATGGACCCCGAGAACCTGCCGCAGAGCGACCCGAGCAAGATGAACTTCGCCACTGGCGAGGGCTCGAACGCGGCCAAGGCCTGGCGCGACATCTGGGGTTGCGGTCAGGGCATTGGTGCCATCCGCGATGTGGTGCCCACGGCCGATCTGGTGGCTCGTTTCAAGCGCGAGTACGCCGAGGCCAAGGCCCGCATCTGCGGCGCTTGAGTCTCGAGTGACCTCAACAAAAAACCGGCTGAGGCCGGTTTTTTGTTGGCTGCGTGGCTCGCATCAACGCGCCAGCGTGCGCGACAGCAACTGGGCATCCAGCACGCCAGGGCCTTGCGGGTGTGAGGCCACCCGCTCCACGTGGCGTTTCACGGTGGCAATGCCGGCTGCGGGTGCCACCCAGCGGGTCTCGCTCTCGCCCTGGCTGGTCACCCACTCGATGCGGTAGGCGTCGAAGGTGCCCGCCGGCACGGTGACCTTCTCGAAAGCGGTGACCTTGAAGTCCGTGGTCACGGGCGTTTTCTGACCGGTGGCCTGCACCGTGACCGTGTTCACTGAGCGCCATGTCTTGCCCACCGTGAGCGGCCAGGCGTAGTCCAGCGGTGGGTCGTAAGACACATAAGGTTTTCCGGCGGGGGTGAGCGAGGCCACCTGAGCGAAGCTCACCGGGTCGTGCAAGGAAACACCGGCCTGCGGTGCGCCAAAGGCAATCACCGGTTTGCCTTCCCAGGTGGCTGGCGCATGGGTCCACACCACCTGGCCGTCGTAGGTCCCAAAGCTGCCAGAGCTGATGCGGTGGTAGGTGGAGACCGTGCCCATGGGGGGAATGCCCATGCGCTGGGCGGTCGGGGGCGGGGTGGCGCAAGCGCTCAGCCACACCGCCAGCGCGGCGGCGATGGGCAGGGCGAGCACGTGGCGACGCTCGGGCAGTGAATCCATTGGGTTCTCCAGGGTCAGGCGCAACCGTGCGCCCGTTGGATTCAGTCTAGGAGCGCGTGCTTCAGGTGAATTGATTGCAATCAATCAACACGCGATTCCTTGATGCCCAATTCAGTGGCGCTGCTCCAGTGCCTTGGCCATGGACTTGCCCAGTTCCACGCCCCACTGGTCAAAGGCGTTGATGCGCCAGATGGCGGCTTGCACGAACACCTTGTGCTCGTACAGCGCAATGAGTGCACCCAGGTGCCTGGGGTCCAGGCGGTCGAGCCACAGCAGCTGGGTGGGCACATTGCCTTCGAAGCTGCGGTGCGCGGTCATGGTCTCGTCCGCGCCGTCACCAGGTGCTCCCCGGTTCAACATGGCGCGGGTGTCGTCGGGCGAGCGACCACGCGCCATGGCCTCGGCCTGGGCCCGCATGTTCAGGTTCACCAGTCGGTGGTGCGTGCCGGCCAGGGGCAGGGGGGTGTCTTCGTCGAGCACGCCGATGAACTCCACCGGCACCTTGTGGCGCCCCTGGTGAATGAGCTGGAAGTAGGCGTGCTGGCCGTCCATGCCCAGGCCGCCCCAGACGATGGGCCCGGTGTCTACCGTGGCCGGGGTGCCGTCGGTGTGTGTGTGCTTGCCGTTGGACTCCATGTCCATCTGCTGCACAAAGGGCGTGAAGCGCGCCAAGCGCGAGGCATACGAGACCAGCAACTGCGAGGGCATGCCCAAGAAGTTGCGGTTCCAGATGCCGTGCAGGGCGAGACGCACCGGCAGGTTGTCGCTCAGCGGGGTGTGGCGAAAGTGCTCGTCCATCGCATGGCCACCGGCCAGCAGCTCACGAAAGGCCTGGGCGCCCACGGCAATGGCCAGCGGCAGGCCCAGCGACGACCACAGCGAGTAGCGCCCGCCCACCCAGTCCCAGAACAGAAAAGTGCGGTCGGGGCGATAGCCCAGGCGCGCCGATTCGGCTGGCGTGGCGGTGATGGCGGCGAGGTGGTCGCTCACGCGATCGGGCGGGCAACCCTGGTCGATCAACCAGCGCTGCGCACTGGCGGCGTTGGTGAGCGTTTCCTGGGTGGTGAAGGTTTTGGACGAGACGATGAACAGCGTGCGCCGCGCGTCCAGCGCCTTGAGCACCCGCCACAGCGCCCAGGCGTCGGCATTGGAGACGTGGTGCACCCGCACGCGGGGGTGCGCCAGGTCTTCCAGTGCGTCGCAGGCCATGTGGGGGCCCAGGTTGGAGCCGCCGATGCCGAGGTTCACCACGTCGGTGATGGCCTCGTCGGTGTGGCCCGTCACCGAGCCCGCGCGCACCGCCTCGGCGAAGTCGCCCATGCGCTCGAGTTCGCGGCCGACGTCGGCCGAAATGGCGGCGCCCCAGGGGCCAGGCGCTTGGCCGCCACGCAGGGCCACGTGCAACACGGCGCGGTTTTCGGTGGCGTTGATCGGGTCGCCGCGGAACATGGCGTCGCGCTGGCCGGCCACGTCAGACTGTTCGGCCAGGTCCACCAGGGCTTGTTCGATCGCGGGGGTGAGCCGCTGGCGGCTGGCGTCCAGCGTGATGCCGACGGCGTTCAGGCGCAAGCGCTCGGCGCGGCTGGGGTCTTGGTCCAGCAGGTCTCGAAGGTGGGGTTGGGGCTCGGCGGCGAGTTGGCTCAGTCGTTGCCAGGCCGCGAGGTGGATGGGCAATTGCATGGCCCGTGATTGTCTATGCACTTGAAGTGTTTTTTGTTACCGGCTCCCCCGATTGGGTGAGTCAGCCGTTTCGATGCCACTGGCGGTGAGGTGCAACACGCGCTGGGCGCGGGCGGCGGCGGCCTCGGAGTGGGTCACCAGCAAGAGCGCGGCCCCATTGGCCTGCGTCTGCGCCTGCAGCACGTCCATTACGCGGGCGGCGGTCTGGGGGTCGAGGTTGCCGGTGGGCTCGTCGGCCAGCACCAGCGGCGGGCGGTGCACCAGGGCGCGGGCGATGGCCACGCGCTGCAACTGGCCGCCCGAGAGCTCGGCGGGCAGGCGCTGCCCCAGCCCGCCCAGGCCCACGGCCTCCAGCATCTGGGCCACACGCGCGTCGTCGCGCTGGCCCAGCAGCAGCAAGGGCAAGGCCACGTTTTGCGCCACGTCCAGGTGGGGCAGCACGTGAAAGGCCTGGAAGACGAAGCCCAGGTGGGCGCGGCGCCAGTGTGCCTGCTGGGCTTCATCGAGCTGGCCGAGGTCCACCTCGTCGTGCCAGATGTGGCCCGATTGCCAGGTGTCGAGTGCCGCGAGGCAATTGAGCAGGCTCGATTTGCCCACGCCCGATTCGCCCACCAGCGCCACGAACTCGCCCGGCGTCACGGTGAAGCTCACGTCGCGAAACACCGGGGTGTCGCCGTAAGACTTGCCCAGGGATTGCACGCGCAGGCTCATGCGGGGTCTCCCAGCCAGCGCTGCACGGTTTGCATCACCTGCTGCGCCGCATCGGGCGCGTCGCACGGCACTACCTGGCGCAGCGGCATGGAGCGCAGCCAGGTGAGCTGGCGCTTGGCCAACTGGCGCGTGGCGAAGATGCCCTTGTCGCGCAGGGTGGCCAGGTGCGCCGGGTCCAGCGGGTCTTGTTCGTCCAGCGCTTCCCACACTTGCCGGTAGCCCACGCAGCGCATGGACGGCAGATCGGGGTGCAGGTCGCCGCGCGCGCGCAGGCGGCGCACCTCATCCACCAGGCCGGCGCTGAGCATGGCGTCAAAGCGCTGCGCGATGCGATCGTGCAGCCAGGCACGGTCTTGCGGTTCCAGCGAGAGCAGGTGCTCCGGTGCCAGGGGGCTGTCGGGGTTGGCGGTGCGCCCGCTCTGCCAGGCCGAGAGCGGCTTGCCCGAGACGAGGTACACCTCCAGCGCGCGCTGGATGCGCTGGGCGTCGTTGGGGAAGAGGCGGGCCGCAGTGGGCGGGTCCACCCGCGCCAGCTCAGCGTGCAAGGCGGGCCAGCCCTCGGCGCGTGCCTGGGCCTCCAGGCGCTCGCGCACGGTGGCGTCGGCGGGAGGCATGTCGTCCAGGCCCACGAGCAGCGCCTTGAAGTACAGCATGGTGCCGCCCACCAGCAAGGCGGTGCGGCCGCGGGCGGCGATCTCGGCCACCAGCCGGGTGGTGTCGCGCACGAAGGCGGCGGCGCTGTAGGCTTCGGTGGGTTCGATGATGTCGATCAGGTGGTGCGGCACCTGTGCCAGTTCGTCGGCCGATGGCTTGGCGGTGCCGATGTCCATGCCGCGGTACACCAGGGCCGAATCGACGCTGATGATTTCCACCGGCCAGCGCTGCGCGATGGCCAGCGAAAGCGCGCTTTTGCCGCTGGCCGTGGGGCCGGCCAGGGCGATGCAGCGGGGTGCTGTGGCAGGCATGCGATCAGCGCCCGTTCGCCACCAAACGCTGCGGCGCCGGGCGGGCCTCGCCGTGGCGCTGCACCAGCGTCCAGGCCACGGCGGCGCAGGCCACGCCCCAGAACCAGATGCCTTGGGTGAGCGGCAGCACGCTGTCGCCCGCGCGGGCCAGGGCCGGGCCGAGCCAGCCGCCCATGGCAAAGGCCACCACCATCATGATGAAACCCGATAGCGCCGAGGCCGCGCCGGCCGACTGCGGAAACGGCCCCACCGCGCCACTCTGGCCACAGGGCTGGTGCACACCGTGGGCCACCATGAACAGATAGAACGGCGGGAGGATGGCCCACAGGCTCTGCACACCGGCCAGCGCCAGCACGCCCATGAGCGTGCCGCCGATCAGGCTGAGGGCGCCCGCCAGGGCCACTGTGCGGCGTACCCCGACACGGCTGAGCAACCATCGGCACACAAAGGTGCCCACGATGTAGCTCAGCGACATGCTGAACATGGCCAGGCCGTACTGGGGTTTCGTCAGGCCCAGCACCTGAATGAACACAAAGGACGAGGCGGCCAGGAAGGTGAAGAGCCCGCCGTAGGAGGCCGTGGCCAGCAGGGCCCACGCCAGGAAGGTGGGGTGGCGCGCGATGCTGAGCCAGGTGGGCAGCACGCGCGAGGGCGAGAGGGCTTGCGGGTTGCGCTGGGCCAGCGTTTCCTCGAAGCGCCAGACCACCATGCCCAGCGTGGCCGCGCCGAAGATGGCGATCAGCATGAGGGCGGCAGGCCAGCCCAGGCGGTCAGACGCCAGGCCGCCCAGCGGCGCGCTGGCGCAGGCGATGATGCCCAGGCCGCTGAGGCCCTTGGACATCACGCGGGCGCCATCGACCGGCTGGTACAGGTCGCGCACGATGGCGCGCGCGCACATCACCGCCGCACCCATGGCGGCACCCTGCAGCGTGCGCCAGGCAATGAGCGATTCCATGCTGCCGGCCAAGGTGCTGCCCACCGAGGCGGCCACGAAGGCCGACAGCCCCAGCAGCAGGATGGGGCGCCGCCCGAAGCGGTCAGACAGCGGGCCCCACAGCAGTTGCGAGCTGCCAAAGGCCAGCAGCAGGGCGGAGAGGGTGTACTGGGCCTGCGAGACAGGGGCGTTGAAGCCCTGGGTCATGGCCGGCAGGGCGGGCAGGTACAGATCGGTGGCCACGGGTTGCAGCCCCAGCAGCATGGCCAGGAGCAACACCACCAGGCCCGGCGACATGGCGTTGACGGAAGCGGGGGAAGACATCCACCCGAGGGTATCAGAAGGCCCCCGGGGCGACGCCCGCTCAGCGAATGGCCCAGGCCGCTTGCGGCGCGGGCAGGCCGAACAGCTCGGCCAGGGCCAGCCGGTACTGCGCCATGCCCACCGCGTTGGTGTTGTGGTGGGTGCCACCGTCCACCAGCACAAAGGCCTTGCGGCCGGTGGCGGCCTCAAACAGGCGCTGGCCCAGCTCGGGTTTGATGAGGGCGTCGTCGCTGCCGTGCACCACCAGCAGCGGTGAGCCAATGTGGGGCACACGGCGCACTGCCTCGAAGCGCTGGGTGATCAGGGGCGAGAGCGGCAGCCAGCCCCATTTGAAGGTGCTCACCACGTCGGGAATGGAGGTAAAGGTGCCTTCCACCAGGGTGCCGGCCTCGTCGTTCACCTCGGCGGCCAGGCCGATGGCGATGGCCCCGCCCAGGGAATGGCCAAAGATGTAGCGCGGGCGCTGGGGGTGGTGTTCGGCCAGCCAGCGCCAGGCGGCCATGGCGTCTTCGTGGGCCAGGGTTTCCGAGGGCAGTTGCGGCGTGCTCTTGCCGAAACCCCGGTAGTCCACCGCCAGCACCGAGAAGCCGAGTTCCTGCATGCGGCGAATGCGCATGGCCGAGCCGGTCACGTTCCAGCGGGCCCCGTGCAGGTAGAGCAGCACCGGCGCATCGGGCCGCTCGGCCAGGCTGGCCGAGGGGTGCCACAGGCCATGCAGTCGCACGGGCTCACCCGTCTCGGCCGAGGTGAAGTCGATCCAGACATCGGCCATTTCGTCGGCCAGGGCGGCGGCCCCGCCCCAGGTGCGGTCGGATGGCTGGAAGATCCACGCCCGCTGTTTTTCATCCAACGTGGCGCAGCCGGCCAGCAAGGCGGCCGTGGCGAGCAGGGCGGCGATGAGGCGTCTCATGGCGGTGATGGAGCGCGGCAGACGGAAAAAAGTTCAGCCCGGCCGAATGGCACGGGCTGAACCTTTAGCAAGAATCGTGTCCGTCTGTTCGGACCACCGGGCATGGCGCCACGGCACCGGGGCCTGGGCCCCGGGTCAGGGCGTCAGATCACGCCCTGGGCGAGCATGGCGTCGGCCACCTTCACGAAGCCGGCGATGTTGGCCCCGTCGATGTAGCTCACGCTGCCATCGGCGCGCTGGCCGTGCTTGACGCAGGCGGCGTGGATGCCTTGCATGATCTGCAGCAGGCGAGCGTCCACTTCGTCGCGGGTCCAGGACAGGCGCATGGCGTTCTGGCTCATTTCCAGGCCCGAGGTGGCCACGCCACCGGCGTTCGATGCCTTGCCCGGTGCGTACAGCACGCCAGCGGCTTCAAACGCCTTGGCCGCTTCGATGGTGGAGGGCATGTTCGCGCCTTCGGCCACGCACAGCACGCCGTTCTGGATGAGGGTCTTGGCGTCGTTCTCGTCCAGTTCGTTCTGGGTGGCGCAGGGCAGGGCCACGTCCACCGGCACGTGCCAGGGGCGCACGCCGGCCTCGAACTTCACGCCGGTGCGGGCGGCGTAATCGCTCACGCGGCCGTAGTGGTGGTTCTTCACGTCCATCAGGATGGCCAGCTTCTCGGGGGTGAAGCCGTCCTCGTCAATGATGGTGCCGCTGGAGTCGGACACGGTGATCACCTTGGCGCCCAGCGCCATGGCCTTTTCCACCGCGTACTGGGCCACGTTGCCCGAACCCGAGACCGACACGCGCAGGCCAGCAAAAGACTTGCCGCGGGTCTTGAGCATTTCGTCGGCGAAGTACACCGTGCCGTAGCCGGTGGCTTCGGGGCGGATCAGCGAGCCGCCGAAAGACAGGCCCTTGCCAGTGAACACGCTGGCGGCGTTGTTGGACAGCTTCTTGTACATGCCGGCCATGAAGCCGACTTCGCGGCCACCCACGCCGATGTCGCCGGCCGGCACGTCGGTGTCAGAGCCCACGTGGCGGAACAACTCGCTCACGAAGGCCTGGCAGAAGCGCATCACCTCGGCCGGGCTCTTGCCCTTGGGGTCGAAGTCCGAGCCGCCCTTGCCACCACCCATGGGCAGGGTGGTGAGGGCGTTCTTGAAGGTCTGCTCAAAGGCCAGGAACTTCAGCACCGACAGGTTCACCGAGGGGTGGAAGCGGATGCCACCCTTGTAGGGGCCAATGGCCATGCTGTGCTGGATGCGGTAGCCCTTGTTCACCTGCACCTGGCCGTGGTCGTCCACCCACGACACGCGGAACATCACCACGCGCTCGGGCTCGACCAGGCGCTCCAGCAGGCCTTGCTCGGCGTACTTCGGGTGGGCCTGGATGAAGGGCCACAGGCTTTCCATCACCTCGGTGACGGCTTGCAGGAACTCGGGTTGGCCGGGGTTGCGCTGGGCGACATAGGCCAGGAAGTCGTGGACGGACGCGTGTTTCATTGTGGGGAGGCTCCAAAAAAGTGCATGGCATTATGCGAAAACCGCATTCCGTCATTCAAAAAGCACCTTTTTGGCGCAGCTTTGCCGCGAAAAGCCCGTGGTGGTGGCTCTTTGCACCAGATTGGATCAGCGCCCGCGCAAAAACAGGGCGTCGAGTTCGCGCAGGGTGAGCTGGCGCCAGGTGGGGCGGCCGTGGTTGCACTGGTCGCTGCGCTCGGTCACTTCCATCTGGCGCAGCAGGGCGTTCATCTCGTCCAGCGTGAGGCGCCGGTTGGCCCGCACCGCGCCGTGGCAGGCCATGGTGGCCAGCAGTTCGTGCTGGGCGCGCTGCACCACGCGGCTGGCGCCGTGCTGGGCCAGCTCGGCCAGCACGCTGCGCGCGAGTTCCACCGGGTCGCCCATGGCCAGGGTGCTGGGCACGGCGCGCACGGCCAAGGTCTTGGGCGACAGGGCGGTGATCTCCAAGCCCAGCGCCTGCAAGGCTTCGCCAGCCGTCTCGGCGGTGGCCACCTCGGTGGGCGTGGCCGCGAAGCTGGCCGGGATGAGCAGGGGCTGGCTCTGCACCTGGTGGGCGTCGAGCTGTTGCTTCAAGCGCTCGTACACGATGCGCTCATGCGCGGCGTGCATGTCCACCACCACCAGGCCCTGCGCGTTTTCGGCCAGGATGTACACGCCCTGCAGTTGCGCGATGGCGCGGCCCAGGGGCCAGTCGCCTTCCGGCAGGGGGGGCGGCACGGCGTCGGCTGGGGTGGCGGGCTCCGGCCAAGGCACCGCGCTGGCGGACGGTGAGGGCGCGCCGGCCCAGGCAGCGGGGGTCGCACCGGATGAAGCCCTCGCTGCGGTCTGGCCCCACAGCGCGCCCACATCGCTCACCCGCTGCCCCACCTCGGGCTCGCGCGGTGCAAACGCCAGCGGGGTTTGCCGTGCCGGTGGCGCCCACGGGGCTGGCGCGGGTTCGGTGCCCGTGGCCGCCGGACGGGTGGTGTCGTTGAGTTGCTGGGCCCGGGGCGCGGCCAGGGCCGCTTCCACCGCGTGCAGCACGGCCTGGTGCACCTCGCGGCTGTCACGGAAACGCACCTCGATCTTGGTGGGGTGCACGTTCACGTCCACGCGGGTCGGGTCCAGCGCCACGTAGAGCGCGTACACCGGCTGACGGTGGCCGTGCAGCACGTCTTCGTAGGCGCTGCGCGCGGCGTGCGTGATGACCTTGTCGCGCACGTAGCGGCCGTTCACATAAGCGAACTGCATGTCGTTGCGCGAGCGCGCGGCGTCCGGCAGGCCGGCAAAGCCCCACACCCGCACGGCGCTGTAGGCACCGGCCTCGATGGGCCAGTCCACCGCCACCGCCTGTTGGATGAAGTCTTCGCCCAGCACGTCGGCCAGGCGTTGTCGCAGCGGCTCCAGCCCTTCGCCGGGCGCGGCCCGCCACTGCGCCACCAGCTTGCCTTCGTGCCAGATGGCAAAGCCCACGTCGGGTCGGGCCAGGGCATGGCGGCGCACGGCCTCGATGCAGTGGCCCAGTTCGGTGGGGTCGCTCTTGAGGAACTTGCGCCGCGCCGGCGTGGCAAAGAACAGCTCGCGCACCTCCACCGTGGTGCCGCGGGTGCGGGCGGTGGGCTCCAGCGCGCCGCTGCGGGCGTCAAGCAGCCAGCCGTGGGGCTCAGCGTCGGTGTCCACCCGCGTGAGCAACGAGACCTCGGCCACCGAGGCGATGGCGGCCAGTGCCTCGCCGCGAAAACCCATGGTGCCCACCGATTCCAGGTCGTTGAGGCTGGCGATCTTGCTGGTGGCGTGGCGCTTGAGGGCCTGCGGCAGCTCACCGCGCGGAATGCCGATGCCGTCGTCTTCCACGGCGATGAGGCGAATGCCCCCGCCCAGCAGGCGCACGGTGACGTGCGAGGCACCCGCGTCCAGGGCGTTGTCCACCAGCTCGCGCACCACCGAGGCGGGGCGCTCGACCACTTCGCCCGCGGCAATCTGGCTGATCAGCTCGTCGGGCAGTTCACGGATGGGGCGGCGAGGGGGCAGGCTGGTCATCGCGGGATTGTAGGAATCCGCCGCCCATAATCCCGGGCATGGACCTGATTGCCTTTCTCATCGATTTCATTCTCCACGTCGACCAGCACCTGCAGGCTTTTGTGCAGGCCTATGGGCCGTGGGTGTACGCGCTGCTGTTTCTCATCATCTTTGTGGAAACCGGCGTGGTGGTGATGCCGTTCTTGCCGGGCGATTCGCTGCTGTTCGTGGTGGGCACGCTGTGCGGCGCGGGCCTGATGAGCCTGCCGCTGGCCATGGCGCTGCTGGTGCTGGCCGCGGTGCTGGGCGACCAGGTGAACTATTCCATTGGCCGCTACTTCGGGCCCAAGGTGTTCAAGTGGGAGAAGTCGCGTCTGTTCAACCGCGACGCCTTCAACCAGGCCCATGCCTTCTACGAGCGCTTTGGCGGCATCACCATCATCATTGCCCGCTTCATGCCCTTCATTCGCACCTTTGCGCCCTTCGTGGCGGGCGTGGCCGAGATGACGCGCAGCAAGTTCACCGCCTACAACGTGGCCGGTGGCGTGATCTGGGTGGTGGGCCTCACCAGCGCGGGCTACTGGTTTGGCAACCTGCCGTGGGTGCAGGCCAACCTGAGCAAGATCATCTGGGCGCTGATCCTGGTGCCGGGCCTGCTGGCCATCTTCGGTGCCTGGCGCGCACGCCGCCAGGCCGAGCAGGACATCGCCGCCCGCTGAACACGGCCTGAGCCGGCTCAGACCTGCCGGTTGCGCGCCAGCGGCGGGTTTTGCGCGAAGTAGCGCTTGATGCCCCGCAGCAGCGCGTCGGCCAGCTGGTTCTGGTAGTCGGGGTCGTTCAGGCGCTTTTCTTCGTCGGGGTTGCTGATGAAGGCGGTCTCGACCAACACGCTGGGGATGTCGGGCGCGCGCAGCACCGCGAAGTTGGCCTGCTCCACCCGGGGCTTGTGCAGCTTGCCCACGCGCTTGACCTCGCCCAGCATCGACGCGCCCAGCTTGAGGCTGTCGTTGATCTGGGCGGTGGTGCTCATGTCGAGCAGGGTGCGCATCACGGTGGCGTCTTTGGCGCGCACGTTGATGCCGCCCACCAGGTCGGCGGCGTTTTCCTTGTCGGCCATCCAGCGCGCCGCAGCCGAACTGGCGCCGCGCGTGCTGAGCGCATAGACGCTGGCGCCTTGCGGGCGCTCGCTCATGAAGGCGTCGGCGTGGATGCTGATGAACAGGTCGGCCTGCACACGCTGGGCCTTGGCCACCCGCATGTTCAGTGGCACGAAGAAATCGGCGTCGCGCGTCATGTAGGCGCGCATGGGGTTGCCGTTGACGCTGGTGGCGTTGATGCGCTCGCGCAGCTTGTGCGCGATCTGCAGCACCACGTTCTTTTCGTAGGTGCCGGCAGGGCCGATGGCCCCCGGGTCTTCGCCGCCATGGCCGGGGTCCAGCGCGATCACGATGAGGCGCTCGGTCTGTGGCAGCGGTGGTGGCTGGTCTTCGGCCGCGCGCTGGGCGGCCGGGGTGCGGGGTTTGCTGGCGGGCTCGATGGCGGCGCTGCGCGGTGTGCTGGTGGGTGCTGAAGGCGAGGTCGGCAGCTTGGGCCGGTCGCGCTGCGCGATCAGTTCGCCCAAGGGGTCGGGCTCGGCCTTCACGCTGGCGCCCAGTTCGCGCGCCTCCAGGCCCAGCAGGCGGGCCGCGCGCGAACTGGCCTCGTCCAGCTCTTGCAGGCGCTGGCTGATGAGCTGCTCCAGCGGGTCGGGCGGGTTGGCGGGGTAGAGGTCAAACACCAGCCGGTGCTGGTAGGCCGCCACCGGTTCCAGGTGAAACACCTGCGGCACGATGGGCTGTTTCAGGTCAATCACCAGACGCACCACGTTGGGCGCGTTTTGCGCCACGCGAATGCCGGCGATGTTGGGGTCGTTTGATTGCAGTTGCCCCACCAGCTGCCGCAGCCCGGGCAGCAGGTCAATGCCTTCGATGTCCACCGCCAGGCGCGGCGGTTGCGGCACGAAGGTGGAGCGCGCGCTCAGTGGCACGTCGGACTCAATCGTCACGCGGGTGTAGTCGGGGGCCGGCCAGATTCGCACCGACAGGGCGGTGGCGCCGCGGGCGAGGTGCTGCACCCCCAGGGTGAGCACCACCACGCCGGCTTGAAGGAAATCGCGTCGAGGCAGTCCGCGCATCAGCTCAGGCAGGCCAGCAATTCGCGGCCAATGTCGGTGTGGGCCTGGGCGTGCACCCGGCGGGCGTCGTCGTGGTCGGGC
Source organism: Hydrogenophaga sp. (assembly GCF_041913525.1). Lineage (GTDB taxonomy): Bacteria > Pseudomonadota > Gammaproteobacteria > Burkholderiales > Burkholderiaceae_C > Hydrogenophaga. The sequence goes on from NZ_JAYSFD010000004.1 coordinate 15,001, forward strand.
GAGGTGTTCATCGGGTCGGGTTCGATGGACAGGGTGAGGTCGATGGCGGGCAGGTGGCCTTCGGCGCGCTCGGCCCACTCGACGAGCTTGAGCCCGGGGCTGGCGAAAAGTTCGCGAAAGCCGGCGTCTTCCCACTCGCGCGGGTCGGTGAAGCGGTAGAAGTCGAAGTGCCAGATGGACAGTGGCTCGCCCGGTGGCATGAGCGGGCAGTCGATGGCGTTGTGCGGTTCCACCACCGCGTAGGTGGGACTCTTGATGCGCCCGCGCACGCCCAGGGCGCGCAACAGGTGCCGCACGAAGGTGGTCTTGCCGGCGCCCAGGTCACCTTGCAGCGCCAGGGTGGCGTGCGCCAGCGCGCGGCAGGTGGCCAGGCGCTGCGCAAAGCGCAGCGTGTCGTCCTCGCTGGCCCAGCGACCGAGCCAGGTGTCGGCGCCGCTTCCTACAATGGGCGCGCCATGGAGACGGGTGTGAATGCTGCTCAATTGATGTCGAAGGTCAGGGCTTGGGGCCAAGAGCTCGCATTGTCCCAAATCGGCGTGGCCGGTGTCGACCTTCGCTCGGCCGAACCGGGCCTGCTGGCGTGGCTGGAGGCCGGTTTTCATGGCGAGATGGCCTACATGGCCAGCCACGGCCTCAAGCGCGCCCGCCCGGCCGAGCTGGTGCCGGGCACGGTGAGCGTGATCACCGCGCGCATGGACTACCTGCCCGAAGCGACACCGCCCGACTGGGTGGCCCACGAGCGCCAGCGCCTGCTGCAGCCGGGCGAGGCGGTGGTGTCGGTGTACGCCAGGGGGCGCGATTACCACAAGGTGTTCCGCTCCCGCCTGCAGAAGCTGGCCGAGCGCATCGCGGTCGAGATCGGCCCGTTCGGCCACCGCGCCTTCACCGACTCGGCCCCGGTGCTGGAGGCCGAGCTGGCCACGCGCAGCGGCCAGGGCTGGCGTGGCAAGCACACGCTGGTGCTCAGCCGTGAGGCTGGCTCGATGTTTTTCTTGGGCGAGATTTACGTGGACCTGGCCCTACCGCCCAGCGAGCCGGTGTCGGCCCATTGCGGCGCTTGCGAGGCCTGCCTGGTGGCCTGCCCCACGCAGGCCATCGTGGCGCCGTATCGGCTGGACGCGCGGCGCTGCATCAGCTACCTCACCATCGAACACGCCGGCCCGATTCCCCTTGAGCTGCGTCCCCTGCTGGGCAACCGCATTTACGGCTGCGACGATTGCCAGCTCGCTTGCCCCTGGAACAAGTTTGCCCAGCGCAGCCCTTTGCCCGATTTCGCTGAGCGCGAGGGCCTGGGTACCGCACAACTGGTGGAGCTGTTCGCCTGGACCGAGGCCGAGTTTCTGCGCCGCACCGAGGGCAGTGCGATTCGCCGAATCGGGCACGAGCGCTGGCTGCGCAACCTGGCCGTGGCACTGGGCAACGCCCGCCGGCAGGGCGCGGGTGCGCAGGTTGAGCAGGCGCTGGTTCAACGGCTCGAACACCCCAGCGAACTGGTGCGCGAACACGTGCGCTGGGCCTTGGACGTTACCCCTCGGCGCAAGCCCTGAGGTGCGCCTGCACCACCCGAACCAGATCGGGGCGCTTCACTGGTTTGGTGACGTAGCCGTTCATGCCCGCAGCCATACATTTTTCTCGCGAGTAGCCAGCCCCCCCGCCGGTGAGTGCCACGATGGTCACTTGCTGCTTTGTCGCCTGGGTTCCCTCCTGTGCCTCCTGGGCACGGATTTGTCGTGTGGCCTCCAGTCCATCGACCCCCGGCATCTGCAGGTCCATGAGGATCAGGTCGGGGCGCCCCTGCCGCCAGAGTGCCACCGCTTGTTCGCCGCCAGTGGCCTGCAGCACCTCAAACCCTTCGATTTCCAGCAGCTTGCTCAGCACGATGAGATTGACCTCCACGTCGTCCACCACCAGCAGCTTGGCCTTCGTCGGGCCCATTGTCGGCACGACCTTCACTGGCTGTGGTTCGACAGCGCGGGTGGACAAGGCCAACTGGGCCGTGAAGTGAAAGTGGCTGCCGCGACCGGGCTCGCTTTCGGCCCAGACATCACCGCCCATCAAGCGGGCCAGACGCCGCGAGATCGCCAGGCCAACGCCCGTGCCACTGTGGCGTCGGGTGATGGAGCCATCCACCTGGCTGAAAGGCTCAAACAGCTTGGCCATGTGCTCTGCGGAAATGCCAATGCCGGTGTCGCTCACCGTGCCCTGCACCTCGATGCTGCCACCGGATCGGCTTCGCACCTGCAAGGCCAGGCCGATGCTCCCTTTGGAAGTGAACTTCACGGCGTTATGGCCCAGGTGCAACAGCACCTGGCGAAATCGCCGCTCGTCGCCAAGGACCTGAGTCGGGACGTCGTGGGCGATGTCGACACGCAGGCTGAGCAGCGCCCGTTCGGCATCGGGGCGCAGGACTTCTGCCACCCAGCGAAGCGTAGCGCACGGATCGAAGGAAACGGGCTCCAGCTTGACCTCTCCCTTTTCCAGCCGCGAGATGTCGAGCACGTCGTCAATGATGGCCAGCAACATGTCGCTCGATTGGTGCAGCAACTGGAGGTACTCGCGCTGCTCGTCATTCAGCGGTGTGTTCTGCATGAGGTGTGCCATGCCCAGGATGCCGTTGAGCGGCGTTCGCACCTCGTGGCTGATGGTGGACAGAAAGTCCGCCTTGGCTCGGTTGCCAGACTTGGCTGCCTCCAGGGCTTGCTGCAGTTCCTGTTCTTGGCGCTTGCGCTCAGTGATGTCCGTGCTGCTGCCCCGGTAGCCAGTGAATTCACCTTTCTGGTTGAACACCGGCACGCCAGACACCGAGATCCAGCACAGTCCTTTGCCCGATACTTCGGTTTCGTACTCCATGTTTCTGAATGGCCGATGGGTATCCAGTACCGCCCGGTGTCGAGCCCAAAAAATCTGGCCAGCCTCGTCCTTTGGGGGGGTCAGTTCCCAGCGCCGGTGACCAATAAAGGTATCGGCTTGCCAGTCGCCTTTGTCTTTGTTGGCCAGGCTGTGGCGAACGAAACGGTGCTCGGCGTCGGTTTCCCAGAACCAGTCGGAGGCGCACGTAGCGAAGTCTTCCAGACGCTGCAGACTCATCGCCAGTTCTGCTTGGGCCCGGCGGCGTTCGGCCAGCTCACGTCGGATCGCGGTCTGTGCCAGGCGCAGGTCACGCTGCAATAGCCCCCAGGGCAGCAGAGCGGCAACCAAGGCGGCAAGCGCGACCATGAGCTGCGCCACCGGTGCGCCTGGAAACCAGATGGGCAACGGCCAGCCAAGTAACCGTGCGCTGGCAGTGCCTAGCGCCAGCAATACCAGCGGCCCCCACAGCAAGGCGCTGCGGCGAAGCCCCCTGATGAGGGCATACATCGGCAAATGGCTCATCAGGGTGACGAGAGCAATCACCGGGGATGGGGACCCAATGGCCAGGGCCGCCACTGCCACAGCCGTGGCAATGGCATGAAGGTCCATCGCACGGGCAAGGTGATCACGGCGCACCTCCCACCGGGCCAGGCAACTGCTCACAAACAGCGTGCCAGTCAGCCACATGGGGCCGTCGAAATCGCTGGCTTTCGTCTCCATGAGCGCCAGCAGCAGGAGGGTGAGCAGCGTCGTCGCCGCGATGACCCCAAAGTGGAGTTCAGCCAGGTGCTTGGCCGAGCTTGGGCGAAGCCGATCCAGGCCGGGTTCACCTAATGAGTGCGCTGCGATATGGGGTGGCATGGCGGACAGGGTGACTGGTGGAGTAGAGGGCCCAGCTGCAATTCCGGCACACCGCGTGCAAACCGGTTGCAAGCCCCTCCATCATGCGGCCCGCCAAGGCCCAACGCGCATCAAGGCGCGCTCCTACCCCAAAAACTGTGCCGAAGTTTGCAAAAAATGTCGCTTTTTTGCGTTACGTCTTGCCGCTTCTCAGCGCCACATTTTTCCCAGCCAACTGGCCGGGCCAGGGGCGGCACAAAGTCCGACCCCTGCCGTTCATGAACCTCAGCAGCCCCTGCCCGGCGAAACGCCGGGCGCGACACTGCCATTAGGGGGCGTGCCGGTTCTCAGTTCACCTTGCCGATGCGGCGCACCACGCCGGCCATGGCCTTGGCGTCTTCCTTCACGAAGGCGTCAAAGGCCGGGGCGTCTTGAAACTGGAAGGCGGTGCCAGCGGTGGTCATGGCCTGCACGGTCTTCTCGTCGCGGGCGGCGAACTGTGCCGCTTCGCGCAGCTTGTTCACCACGGCTTGGGGCGTGCCGGCCGGCACGAAGATGCCCGCCCATTGCGAGTAGCCGATGTTCACGCCCAGTTCTTTGAAGCTGGGCACATCGGGCAGCAGGGGCAGGCGGCCTTCGCCCCAGTGCGCCAGGGCGCGCAGCTTGCCCGCCTTGATCTGGCCCACCGCGCTGGCCGGGCCGGTGGCCACCGCGTCCACCTGCCCACTGAGCAGGCCCAGGATCGCGGGCCCCGCGCCGGTGTAGGGCACGTGCAGCATGAAGGTGTTGGTGGAGGCTTTCAGTTGCTCCATGGGCACGTGCATGGTGCCGTAGTTGCCCGACGAGCCGAAGCTGATCTTGCTGGGGTTGCTGCGCGCGTAGGCGATGAACTCCTGATACGTCTTCCACGGGCTGTCGGCGCGCACCACCAGCACGGTGGGGTCGGCCGTCATGCGGGCCACCGGGATGAGCTGCGACAGCTCAAACATGGGCGGGCGGTTCAGGATGCGGTCGGCCTCGGGCAGCACCACCAGCGATGACAGGGCCATCAGCACGGTGTAGCCGTCGGGCGCGGCCTTGGCCACTTGCGCCATGCCAATGCCGCCACCCGCGCCTGCGCGGTTCACTACCACCACCGATTGGTTCAGGTGGCGCGACATGGCGTCGGCCACCGGGCGGCCCACCACGTCGGCCACACCGCCGGGCGGGAAGGGCACCACCATGGTGATGGGCTTGCTGGGGTAGTTGTCCTGCGCGCCGGCCAGGCCGGCGCAGACGGACAGCAGCAGGGCGCCGAGCGCCTTGAGCGTCTTTCGCGGTGTCATGTGTTGTCTCCTCTGTCGGGTGAAAAGAATCGATCAGGCGCAGCGGTTTTCCAGCACGCCAATGCCGTCAATCTCGACGCGCACCACGTCGCCCGTGGCCAGGAAACGCGGCGGGTCCATGCCCAGGCCCACGCCGGCGGGCGTGCCGGTGGCGATCACGTCGCCCGGGTAGAGCGTGATGCCGCGCGAGATGGTCTCGATCAGCGTGGGGATGTCGAAGATGAGGTTTTCGGTGCGGGCGTCCTGGCGCAGCTCGCCGTTCACCCAGCAGCGCACGCGGGTGTGCTGACCGTCCAGTTCATCGGCCGTCACCGCCCAGGGGCCCATGGGGCAGAAGGTGTCGAACGACTTGCCCATGTCCCACTGCTGATGGCGCATCTGCACGTCGCGGGCCGTCACGTCGTTGACGATGGTGTAGCCCCACACGTGTTGCATGGCGTCTTCGCGGCGAATGTTCTTGCCGCCGGTGCCGATGATCACGGCCAGCTCGGCCTCGTAGTCGATCTGGGGCGAAATCGCCTCGCCTGGCAGCTCAATGGCGTCGCCATGGGCCACCACGCACTCGGGCACCTTGGTGAACACGATGGGCCACACCGCCGGGTTGGCGTTGTTGTTCTTGAACACCGAGCCCTGCAGTTCCTTGGCGTGCTCGTGGTAGTTGCGGCCCACGCACCAGATGTTGCGGCGCGGGCGCGGCACCGGCGCGAGCAGGCGCACGGCCGACACCGGCACGGCGGCGCCTGCGTTGGCGGGCAAGGCCTCGCCACGGGTGGCGCGCTCCACCAGTGGCAGCACGCCCAGGGCGGCGTCTTCGGGGCTCAAGGCCAGGGGGGTGACGGTCTGGCCGTCGGGCGAGACTTGCCCGACCCAGGTGCGACCTTCGTGAACATAAGCGGCAAAACGCACGGCGAAACTCCTGTGTCTGAATGTGATACCAAAAAATACCAAAAGAACCTAATGGTTGGCGCAGTGTAGGAGGACGCGGCCGATGCAGCATGAGGGTAAATACCAAAACCCAGGTTACTGGTTCAATTGGTATGTTTTGGTATAGTTCGTCGCCATGAGCCTGTCCGATCACCTTTGCGAAACCTGGCGGCAGCGCCTGCAGTCGGGCCAATGGCGCCAGGGCGAGCGCCTGCCCACCGAACGTGAACTGGCCGACACGCACGGCGTGAGCCGCACCACGGTGCGCAAGGCCTTGGCGCAGCTCAAGGAACAGGGCCTGATCGAGCAGACCGTGGGCAGCGGCACCTACGTGGCGCAGGCCCCCGAAGGTGGGGTCGCCTCGCCAGGCACAGTGCGCCACACCAGCCCGGCCGATCTCATGGAAGCGCGCCTGGCCCTGGAGCCCGCGCTGGTGGACCTGGTGATTCGCAACGCCAGCCGCGACGACCTGCAGCGCATGGCCCACTGCTGTGAACAGGCCGAGCAGGCGCAGACGCTTGAGGCCTTTGAGCACTGGGACGCCGAGTTGCACCAGGCCATTGCCGAGGCCGCCCACAACCCCTTCGTGGCCAGCGTGTTCCAGCTCATGACCGAGGTGCGCTCACAGGGCGAATGGGGCCAGCTCAAGAAACGAAGCGTCACGCCCGAGCGGCGCCTGGCCTACCAGCGCGAGCACCGCGCGCTGGTGGAGGCCCTGAGCGACCGCGACGCCGAGCGCGCCCGCGCGCTCACGCTGGAGCACCTGGTGCACGTGCGCCGCAACTTGCTGGGTGTCTGACGCTCAGGGGCGCAGAACGCCCAGCGCGAACGGCAGGCTGGCCATGCCCAGCACGGTGGACAGCGTCACCAGCCCCGCCACATAGGGGCCGTTGTAGCCCATGCGCGCGGCCAGCACGTAGCAGCTGGAGGCCGTGGGCACGGCCGAAAACATCAGCAGCACGGTGGTTTGCGCGGGGTCCAGGCGGAACAGCAGCGCCATGCCCAGGGCCATCACCGGCATGGCCAGGTGCTTCACGCCCAGGATCAGCGTGCTCAGGGTCTTGGCCTGTGCCATGGTGCCGAACTGCATGCCGGCACCGGCGGCCATCAGGCCCAGGGCCAGCGAGGCCTGGCCGATGCGGTTCACCGTGGGCTCCAGCCAATTTGGCATGGAAAAGCCCAGCAGGTTGGCGATCAGGCCTGAGGCGGTGGCGATGATCAGCGGGTTGCGCACCAGCTCGCGCACAAAGCCCTTGTTGGCGTGGCGCGCCATGGGCCAGACTGCGCCCACGTTGAACAGCGGCACACACACGCCAATGATCATGGCGATCATGGTCAGCCCCGCTGGCCCCGCCACCTTGTCGGCCAGGGCCAGGGCAATGAAGGAGTTGAAGCGAAAGCCCACCTGGGCGCTGGCGGCGTGCAGGCGCACGTCCAGCCGCCGCCCGAGCACCGGCCAGTGCGGCAGCGAGTACGCCAGACCGATCGCGCACACCCCCAGTGCCAGCGCCGCGCCCACCAGTCCCGAGGCCTCGGCCAGGTTCAGCGGTGTCTTGACGATGCTGTTGAACAGCAGCACCGGAAACAGGAAGTAATACACCAGGGCCTCCACCGGCTCCCACACCTTGCGGTTGAGCGCGGTAAAGCGGCACACCAGGTAGCCGCAGAGGATGAGCGAGAAATCGGGAAGGAGCAGTTGGGCGAAGTTCACCCGGCGAGCATAGCCGGGCACGACATGTGCTTCGGGTTTGTACGTATGTAGTCACCCGGGGCAAGGCCGCGAGTGAAGTGGGTACAGTCGCCCTGTCGAACCGACACCCGGCTCCGCGCCTCCCACCTGGTTTCCCACCCATTGAACAGGAGAGAAAAGATGATGTTGCGACGCACCGTTGTGATGGCCACGCTAGGCTTGGCCGCGGCTGGCTCAGTCTGGGCCCAGGCCTTCCCATCCAAGCCCATTCGCCTGCAAGTTCCGTTTGCCCCGGGGGGCACCACCGACATCATCGCGCGCGTCATGTCTGAGCCCCTGGCCAAGACCCTGGGCCAGTCGGTGGTGGTGGAAAACCGGGCAGGTGGCGGCGGCGTTGTCGGCGCCACCGAGCTGGCCCGTGCCGCGCCCGACGGTCACACCATTGGCATGGCCACGGTGTCCACCACGGCGGCCAACCCGGCCATCAACCCCAAAATCTCTTACAACACGCTCACCGATTTCACGCCCATCGTGAACATCGCCGCCACGCCCAACGTGATCGTGGTGCACCCCAGCTTTCCGGCCCGTGACTACAAGGGCTTTCTCGCCGAAATCAAGAAGAGCCCAGGCAAGTACAGCTACGCCAGCTCTGGCACCGGCGGCATTGGCCACCTGCAGACCGAGTTGTGGAAGAGCCTGACGGGCGCCTTCATCACCCACATTCCCTACCGAGGCGCGGGCCCGGCCCTGAACGACACGGTGGGCGGCCAGGTGCCGGTGATGTTCGACAACCTGCCATCGGCCCTGCCGCACATCAAGGCTGGCCGCCTGATTGCCATTGTGGTGGCCGCGCCGCAGCGCCTGGCCGTGCTGCCCGATGTGCCCACCTTCAAGGAAGTGGGGCTTGAGCCGGTGAACCGCATGGCCTACTACGGCCTCATCGGCCCCAAGGGCATGCCCAAGGACGTGGTGGACAAGATCCAGGCCGCCACCTTGCAGGCCATTGCCGACCCCGCCGTGCGCAAGCGGATTGAAGACACGGGCTCCCTCATCGTGGGCAACACGCCTGAGCAATTCGCGGCCCAGATCAAGGCCGAGTACGAGGTCTACAAAGAGGTGGTGGCGAAGCAGAAGCTCTCGCTCGATTGATGCCCGCGCAGCCGGTCATTGACGTCGACGCCGCCGTCAGCCCCTTCATCGACAGCCTCTGGCTCGAAGAGGGGCTGGCGCGCAACACGCTGGACGCGTACCGGCGCGACCTCAGCGCCCTGGCCACCTGGCTGGCCGAGCGCGGGCAAGGCCTGAACCAGGCCACCGAGGCCGATCTGCAAGCCTATTTCGCCGAGCGCCACGCGCAGACCCGCGCCACCACCGCCAACCGGCGCCTGACGGTGTTCAAGCGCTACTTCCGCTGGGCCCTGCGCGAGCGCCTGCTGGCCAAAGACCCCACCCTGCGCCTGCTCACCGCGCGCCAGCCGCTGCGTGTGCCCAAGACCCTGAGCGAGGCGCAGGTGGAGGCCTTGCTGCAGGCCCCGGATGCGGGCACACCCCTGGGCCTGCGCGACCGGGCCATGCTGGAACTGATGTACGCCAGTGGATTGCGCGTGAGCGAACTGGTGAACCTCAAAACCTGGCACGTGGGCCTGACCGAGGGGGTGCTGCGGGTCACGGGCAAGGGCAACAAGGAGCGCCTGGTGCCCTTCGGCCAGGTGGCGGCCGAGTGGATCGGGCGCTACCTCTCACAGGCGCGGCCTGACATCCTGGGGGGGCTGGGCAGCGACGACCTGTTCGTCACCTCGCGTGGCACTCGTGCCGGTCAGGCCATGACCCGCATCATGTTCTGGCAGTTGGTGAAGAAGTACGCGGTGATGGCCGGCATCACCGCGCCCTTGTCGCCGCACACCCTTCGGCACGCCTTTGCCACGCACCTGCTCAACCACGGCGCAGACTTGCGCGCCGTGCAAATGCTGCTGGGCCATGCGGACATTTCCACCACCACCATCTACACCCACGTGGCGCGTGAGCGTCTCAAGAGCGTGGTGGCGCAGCACCACCCGCGTGGTTAAGACTTGTAGAACACCTCGACCCGGCCCTTGAGCTGGATCAGCAGCGGCTGGCCCTTGCGGTCCAGCGTCTTGCCGGAAGGCACCTTGATCCAGCCCTCGCTGATGCAGTACTCGCTCACGTCGAAGCGCTCTTTGTCGTTGAAGCGGATGCCAATGTCGTGCTCGAACACGGCGGGCACGTGGAAGGGGCTGCGCGGGTCGATGGACAGGCGGTCGGGCAGGGCAGGGGCGTTGGTCGTGTCGGTCATGGTCTGAAGGAAGGAGAAGTTGACTGGCTTGGATGGAATGGGCGGCTGTCACGCCAAGTCGGTGAGCACGCGCACCTTCACGCTCTTGCCCTTGACCTTGGTGTGGTTCAGGCGACTGGCCGCCTGCTCGGCGATGGCGCGATCCACCGCCACGTAGGTGGACCATTCGTTGACGTTGATCTTGCCCACCTGCTCTCGCGTGTAGCCCAGGTCGGCGGTGAGCGCGCCCAGCACGTCGCCGGGGCGGATTTTCTCTTTTCGCCCGCCCTGCAGGTGCAGCGTGACCATGGGCGCCAGCAGCGGTCCGCTGCCGGTGGGCGTGAGTTCGTCCAGCGGGTACCAGCGCACCTCTTTGCCCTGCAATTGTTCGATGCGGCCCACACGGCCCATCTCGTCCAGGCTGGCGAGGTTGAGCGCCAGGCCGTCTTCGCCGGCCCGACCGGTGCGGCCAATGCGGTGGATGTGCACCTCGGCGTCGGCGGTGGTGTCCACGTTGATGACGGCGGCCAGGTTGGCCACGTCCAGCCCGCGGGCGGCCACGTCGGTGGCCACCAGCACCGGGCAACTGCGGTTGGCGAAGCGCACCAGCACCTGGTCGCGCTCGCGCTGGTCGAGGTCGCCGTGCAGGGCCAGGGCGTCGATGCCCTGCGCCCGCAGCACCGCCACCAGGTCGGCACACTGTGCCTTGGTGTTGCAGAACGCGATGCTGCTGGCCGGTCGGAAGTGCGCCAGCAGGCGGCCCACGGTGTGCAGGCGCTGGGCCTCGGTCACCTCGTACCATCGCTCCTCAATTCGGCCGCCTTGCTGCACAGGCGCGGCCGTGACCGTGAGCGGATCGCGCAGGATGCGCGCAGCCAGTTGCGCGATGCCGTCGGGGTAGGTGGCCGAGAACAGCAAGGTTTGCCGCTGAGGCGGGCACTGGCGCACCACGGTGGCGATGTCGTCGAAGAAGCCCATGTCCAGCATGCGGTCGGCCTCGTCCAGCACCAGGGTGCGCAGCGCGTCCAGGCGCAGGCTGCCACGCTCCAGGTGGTCCATCACGCGGCCTGGTGTGCCCACCACCACATGCGCGCCATGTTCCAGCGTGGCCAGTTGCCCACGCAGCGGCACACCACCGCAGAGGGTGACGACCTTCAGGTTGTCTTCGGCACTGGCCAGGCGACGGATTTCGGTGGTCACTTGGTCGGCCAGTTCGCGCGTGGGGCACAGCACCAGCGACTGCACGCCAAAGTGCCGCGGGTTGAGCTGGGTGAGCAGTGCCAGGGCGAAGGCGGCCGTCTTGCCGCTGCCGGTCTGCGCTTGTGCAATCAGATCGCGCCCGAGCAAAGCGGGCGGCAGGCTGGCGGCCTGGATGGGCGTCATCGATTGGTAGCCCAGCCGCGCCAGCGTGGCGAGTGTGGCGGGCGACAGCGGCAGGCTGGCGAAATCGGTCGGTTGGGCGGGCACGGGAGGTCGGGGAGATTCGGTCATCCCCGATTGTCGCCGCCGGCGAAGGTCAGCGCCGTTCAGGCGCCGAGCGTGAAGTAGAAGGTGGCGCCCTGGTCAGGCACCGCATCGGCCCACACCTGGCCGCCGTGGCGATTGACGATGCGCTCCACGATGCTCAGGCCCAGACCGGTGCCGCTGTACTCACGATCGCTGTGCAGCCGGAAGAAGGGGTTGAACAGGCGCTGGGCGTGCTCCTGGCTGAAGCCGCAGCCGTTGTCCTGCACGAAGAAAGCCAGCTTGCCGTTGTGTTCGCAGCGGCCCACCGTGATGCGGGTGAGCGGGCGGCGCGCACTGAACTTCCAGGCATTGCGCAGCAGGTTGTCGAGCACGCTGCGGATCAGCACCGGGTCGGCCTGCGCGGTGAGGGCGGGCTCAATGTGGAACTCGGCCTGGCGCAGCGGGTCGCTTTCGCGCAGCAGGGGCACCAACTCACCGGCGATCTGGCTCAGGTCCACGGGCACCAGCTGCAAGGCCTGGCGCGACAGCTTGGTCATGTTCAGCAGGGCGTCGATCAACATGCCCATGCGAGAGGCCGAGGCCCCCATGCGCTGCAGCGTGAGCCTGGCGTCGTCGGGCAGGGCGGGGCCGTGCTCTTCGATCAGGATCTGGCTCAGGCCCGAGATCGCGCGAATGGGCGAGCGCAGGTCGTGCGCCACCGTGTGGTTGAAGGTCTCCAGCTCTTTCAGGCTTTGGCGCAACTCCAGCGTGCGCTCTTGCACCCGTGTTTCAAGCTCTTCGTTCAGGCGCAGCTGGCGCAACTCCATCTGCTTGCGCTCGGTCACGTCTTGCAGCACGCCGGAGATCAGGCCGTCTTCCAGATACGAGGCGTCCATCTTGAGCCAGCGCTCGCCGCTTTCACCCACCTGCACGCGGAACTCGTGACTGAACGCCCCCGATTGGTCGGCACGTACCCTCATGAGCAGGCCCGGCAGATCGTTTTCGTTCACCATGGCCAGCCCATGGGCCAGCGCCACCGGTTCGCCGCTGGGCAGGTTCAGCAAAACCGCCGGTGGGCCTGAGACCCGCAGTTGATCGGCCTGGATGCTCAGCTGCACCGTGCCCATGCTGGCGGCTTTGAGCGCTTGGTGCAGCAGCCGCTGGCTGGCGCTCAGGGCCTCTTGCACCTGATGGCGCTCCAGCGCCATCTGAATGGTGGCGTGCAGTTCGCGCTCGGAGAAGGGCTTGATCAGGTAGCCGTAGGGCCGTGTGCGCCTGGCCCGCTCCAAGGTCGTGTCTTCCGAGTAAGCGGTGAGGTACACCACCGGAACGGAGGCGTTTTGGCCCAGCTGTGACGCCACCTCGATGCCGTCCATGTCGCCCTTGATGTGGATGTCCATCAGCACCAGGTCGGGCTTGTGCTCGGCCACCAGGGCCAAGCTTTCCGCGCCGGTGTCGGCCACGCCGGCCACCTCGTAGCCCATGAGCTCCAGGCGCTGCTGCAGGTTGAAGGCGACGATGCTCTCGTCTTCCACGATCAAGATCTTGGCTGGATCGTTCATGCCGTCTCCTCCAGGTCAAACCGGATGGTGAAGCTCACCGGGTTGGCGCGATGCACCTCCAGTGTGCCCCTGAGTTGCCGGGTGAACAGGTTCACCAACTGCAGGCCCAGCGAACCGCTGCGGCGCAGATCGTGCTCTTCGGGAATGGCGGCGCCATCGTTTTCCACTTGCACCGTGACGTGTTTGCCGTCCTGCTGCAGCTTGATCCAGATCGAGCCACTGCGCCCGTCGGCAAACCCGTGCTTCAGGGCGTTGCTGACCAGCTCGTTGATGATGAGGCCGCAAGGAATGGCCTCGTTGATGGGCAATCGCACATCTTCGGCCTGCATGTGAATGTCCACACGTCCCGTGGCCGAGCGATAAGCCTCGGTGAGGCCAACCATCAATTCGCTGAGGAACTGGTTGAAATCCACCTGCGCGACATTGGTCGACTGGTAAAGCGTCTGGTGGATCAGCGACATCGAGCGCACGCGGTTCTGGCTGTCGCGCAGCGCGCTGACCACCTCCGGGTCTTTCACCTTCATGGCCTGAAGGTCCAGCAGGCTGTGCACCACTTGCAGATTGTTCTTCACGCGGTGGTGCACCTCGCGCAGCAGCAGGTCTTTCTGCAGCAACGCGTCCTTGATGCGTTGCTCAGCCAGCTTGCGCTCGGTCAGGTCCACGATCACCGACAGCACCACCGGTCCTTCGCCGGTCACCACCGGGTTGATGCCGATCTCCACCGGAAACTCCGAGCCGTCCTTGCGGCGCCCACTCAGGTCTCGGCCCGCGCCCATGGGGCGCGCGTGCTCCTCCGACGTGAAGCCTTGGCGGTATTGGGGATGGCGCGCACGAAACCGGTCAGGCACCAGCGCCTCCACCGACAGACCCAGCAACTCGCCACTGGCGTAGCCGAAGGTGGATTCCGCCAGGCCATTGGCCCGCGAGATGGTGCCCTGCTGATTGACCACGATCATGGCCACGGGCATTCGGTGAAAGGCCTGTCCCAGGTATTCGTCCAGTTGAACGAGGGCAGGACTCATGTAACGAACTCTTAAATTGAGCGCGAGGATATTGCACAAACGACATTGCCCATCACTTGGCCCGACGCAAGGCTAGGGTAAACCCGCTAATAGTGTGAAATTTTGGGCGTCAGTGAGGCGATTCGTATTCGCCCAGCCGCTTGAGTTCCGGCTCGGTGAAGCCTGCGGCCGTGCGCGCTGACAGATTAAACGGCGGCCTCAGCCTGGGGGCCTGGTGGGTGCGGGCCAGGTGCCGGTAGTGCGCGATGGGCTCCAGTCCCTGCTGCTGGCACAGCCAGCCATACCAGCGGTTGCCCACGGCCACGTGGCCGATTTCGTCGCGCAGGATGATGTCCAGCACCGCCACGGCGCTCAGGGCCGCCGGTGTGTTCACCTGCCGTAGCTTGTGCTGAATCAGCGGCGTGGCGTCCAGCCCGCGGGCCTCCAGCGTGCGCGGCACCAGGGCCATGCGGGCGGTCACGTCATCTTGTGTTTTCACGCACATCTCCCACAGGCCGTTGTGGGCCGGGAAGTCGCCATAGCCGTGCCCCAGGTCTTGCAGCAGATCGCTCACCAGCCCGAAGTGGTAAGCCTCTTCGTGGGCCACGCGCAGCCATTCGCGGTAATAGTCGGCGGGCATGCCCGCGAAGCGCCACACCGCGTCCAGGGCCAGGTTGATCGCGTTGAACTCGATGTGCGCAATGGCGTGCAGCATGGCCGCCAGGCCTTGTGGGGTGTAGGGCGAGCGGTGCGGCACTTCCATGGGCGGCACCAGCACCGGGCGCTCGGGGCGGCCGGGCAGGGGCGCTGCCGGCGCCGGTATGGCGCATGACGCGTCCAGCGCGGCCTCATCCTGGCCGGCCAGGGCCTGAAACCGCGCCCACAGCGCCTGGGTGGCCAGCACCTTCTGCGTAGGATCGGCCTGCAGCAGGGCAAGCAAGGCGGCTTCGCGCAGCGAGGGCTCGGCGGGGGAACTCTGGGGGGGCATCCCTACAATTCTAGGTTTCGACAACTCGACGGAGACAGTGGCATGGCGATTTACGCGCTCGATGGTTTGACCCCGCAAGTGGCCGACACCGCCTGGGTGGCCGACAACGCCCAGGTGATGGGCGAGGTGACGCTGGCGGCCGACAGCAGTGTGTGGTTCGGCGTGACCGTGCGCGGCGACACCGACGCCATTCACATTGGCGAGGGCAGCAACATCCAGGACGGCAGCGTGCTGCACGCCGACCACGGCATGCCGCTGACCATTGGCCGCCACGTCACCGTGGGCCACCAGGTGATGCTGCACGGCTGCACCATCGGCGACGAGTCGCTCATCGGCATTGGCGCCGTGGTGCTCAACGGCGCCAAGATCGGCAAGCATTGCCTGGTGGGCGCCGGCGCGCTGGTGACCGAGGGCAAGGAGTTCCCCGATGGCTCCATGATCCTGGGCAGCCCGGCGCGCGTGGTGAAAACGCTGTCGCCCGAGCAGATCGAAGGCCTGCGCGAGAGCGCGCAGCACTACATCGACAACGCCCGGCGTTTCCGCCAGGGCTTGAAAAAGATCGCGTAAGCCCGATCTGGGCCGTTTGTTTTCACGAGAGACCGCTTTGTCCGAACTTCACAAATTCGTTTTCGAGGGCCTGCCTGTGCGCGGCATGCTGGTGCGGCTGACCGACGTGTGGCAGGAAATCCTGCACCGCCGCGACCAGGCCGGGGGCTACCCCGCGGCGGTGACGGAGTTGCTGGGCGAAATGGCGGCCGCGGCCACGCTGATGCAGGCCAACATCAAGTTCAACGGCTCGCTCATCATGCAAATCATGGGCGACGGCCCGGTCAAGCTGGCCGTGGCCGAGGTGCAACCCGACCTCACGCTGCGCGCCACGGCCAAGGTCACGGGTGAGGTGGCCGAGGGCGTGCCGCTGTCGCACCTGGTGAACGTGAACAACCAGGGCCGCTGCGCCATCACGCTGGACCCCAAAGACCGACTGCCGGGCCAGCAGCCTTACCAGGGCGTGGTGCCGCTGCACGGCGACCGGCGCGAGAAGCTGGAGAAGCTCAGCGAGATCATTGAGCACTACATGCTGCAGAGCGAGCAGCTCGACACCCGGCTGGTGCTGGCCGCCAACGACAAAGTGGCCGCCGGTCTGTTGATCCAGCGCCTGCCTCTGCAGGGCGAGGCCAACCTGGCCGGTAGCGGCGTGGCCCGCTCGGACGAAGACCACATCGGCCGCAACGAAGACTACAACCGCATCGCTATTTTGGCGGGCAGCCTCAAGCGCGAAGAGCTGCTGGAGCTGGACGCCGACACCATCCTGCACCGCCTCTTCTGGGAAGAAGACGTGCGGCGTTTCGAGCCCCTGCAGGGCGAGAGCGGCCCGCGATTCGCCTGCACCTGCTCGCGCGAGCGCGTGGGCAACATGCTGAAGTCGCTGGGTCGCGAAGAGATCGAGTCCATCCTGCAAGAGCAGGGCGGCGTGTCGGTGGACTGCGACTTCTGCGGCGCGCGCTACGAGTTCGATCCGGTGGATGCCGCCCAGGTCTTCCTGCAGGCGGTGGAGCAGCCGCCGGGCAGCCAGCAGCAGCACTGAGCCAGGCCGCTCAGGCCGGCTCGCTGCCCAGCCCGCGTTGGCGCAGCAGGCCGGTGAAGAGTTTGTGCTCGCAGTCGGGGTCGCTGCAGTTCTCGCAACTCCAGCGGCCCGTGCCTTGTTCCCAGGCAGGGTCTGCGCTGACCAGTGGCATGCCCAGGCGGGCACCCACCACGCGCAAGGCGGCTTGTAATCGGGCCTCGTTCTGGCCGTACACCGGCGTGAAGCCAATGCCCGCGCCCTGCAGTTCGCGGCGCAAGATGGCGTCGCACACCTCACGCACCTGGGCGCTGTCGCGGAACAGGCCGTCGGGCACCCAGGGCAGGTCCAGGCCCATGAGCAGGGTCAGGTCCAGGCGGCGTTGGGCCGCCAGTGCCTCTGGCCAGAGGCTCGTGTCCTGGAAATACCACTCGCTGTAAACCGCCACCATCACCGCCGTGGTGTCGGCGACCACCACCTGTGCCCCACTTTGCTTGGCGGCTTCAATGCGCCGCGTTTGCTCGCGGGCCAGGTCGGCCTGTTCGTGGGCGTGGGGGGCGCGGCCGGCGGCTTCGCACCAGCTTCGCAAATGTTCGTCCACCAGCACCGTTTGAATGCCGGCGCCCTGCAGCCGCTTGGTGAGCTGGTGCGCCAGTGTGCTTTTGCCGCTCGATTCGCCCCCGAGCAGGGAGACCGTGAGCGCGGCCATGCGTCAGCGCTTGTTCTGCGCGATCTGGACGAAGACCTCGTTGGGCTTGACCATGCCCAGCTCGTGGCGGGCCAACTCTTCGACCATCTCCAGGCCGTCCTGCAGGTCGTGCACCTCGTTGGCGATGCGCTCGTTGCGCAGCCGGGCCTGCTGGTTGGCCTGTTCCTGCGCGGCCAGTTCGCGCTTCATCTCGGCCACCCGTGGCACGCTGCCACGGCCCAGCCAGAGCTGGGCATGCAGGATGGCCAGCAGGGCCACCAGCAAGGCCGGGATGAAGCGGTTGGCCATGGTGCGCGTTACTTCAGGTTGTAGAAGGCATCACGGCCGGGGTACACGGCCACGTCGCCCAGGTCTTCTTCGATGCGCAGCAACTGGTTGTACTTGGCCATGCGGTCCGAACGCGAGAGCGAGCCGGTCTTGATCTGGCCGGCGTTGGTGCCCACGGCAATGTCGCTGATGGTGCTGTCTTCCGTCTCGCCCGAGCGGTGGCTGATCACGGCGGTGTAGCCGGCGCGCTTGGCCATCTCAATCGCGGCGAAGGTCTCGGTGAGGGTGCCGATCTGGTTGATCTTGATCAGGATCGAGTTGCCGATGCCCTTGTCGATGCCTTCTTTCAGGATCTTGGTGTTGGTGACGAACAGGTCGTCGCCCACCAGCTGCACTTGCTTGCCCAGGCGATCGGTCAGCAGCTTCCAGCCGTCCCAGTCGCCTTCGGCCATGCCGTCTTCGATGGAGACGATGGGGTACTTGTCGCACCAGGTGGCCAGGATGTTGGTCCACTCTTCGGCGCTGAGCACCAGGCCTTCGCCTTCCAGGTGGTACTTGCCGTCCTTGTAGAACTCGCTGGCGGCGCAGTCCAGGCCCAGGGCGATCTGCTCACCCGGGGTGTAGCCAGCGTTGGCGATGGCTTCCAGAATCATCTGCAGCGCGGCTTCGTGGCTGGGCACGTTGGGGGCAAAGCCGCCTTCGTCGCCCACGGCAATGCTCATGCCCTTGTCGTGGATGATCTTCTTCAGGGCGTGGAACACCTCGGCACCCCAGCGCAGGGCCTCGCGGAAGCTCGGGGCGCCCACGGGGATGATCATCAGCTCTTGCAGGTCAAGGTTGTTGTTGGCGTGCGCGCCACCGTTGACCACGTTCATCATGGGCACGGGCATCTGCACCGCGCTCATGCCGCCAAAGTAGCGGTACAGCGGCAGGCCAGCTTCTTCAGCAGCGGCGCGGGCCACGGCCATGGACACGGCCAGCATGGCGTTGGCGCCCAGGCGGCTCTTGTTCTCGGTGCCGTCCAGGTCGATCAGGGTCTTGTCCAGGAAGGCCTGCTCGGAGGCGTCCAGGCCCAGCACGGCTTCGCTGATTTCGGTGTTGATGTGCTCAACGGCCTTCAGCACGCCCTTGCCCAGGTAGCGGCTCTTGTCGCCGTCGCGCAGCTCGATGGCCTCGCGCGAGCCGGTGGAGGCGCCCGAGGGCACGGCGGCACGGCCCATCACGCCGCTTTCCAGCAGCACGTCGCACTCGACGGTGGGGTTGCCGCGGCTGTCCAGCACTTCACGGCCAACGATGTCAACGATTGCGCTCATGGTTTCCTTTCGATCGGGGTTTTCAAAGAATCGGGTTCAGATGACCGGGGCGTCCACGCCCTCGACCAGAATCATGTTGAAAAAGGCGGTGGCGCCTTCGCGCTGGGCGCGGGCCTGGCGGTACTGCTCGCCCTCGTAGAAGGCCTTGGCCTGCTCATAGCTGGGAAAGCGCAGCATGGCCACGCGCGCGGGTTGCCACTGGCCCTCCAGCACCTCGAACTGGCCGCCGCGCACCAGGTATTCACCGCCCGCGGCCTTCACCGCGGCAGGGGCCTCGGCCATGTAACGCCGGTACTGGTCCATGTCGGTGATCTGCATGTCCACGATGAGGTAGGCGGCGGGCATGGGGCGCTCTCGGTGCGTCAGTTGAAGTGGTTTTCCAGGAAGCCGCTGCGCTTGGTCACGTCGTCCAGCGCCACCAGCGTTTCCAGCAGGGCCTTCATGTGGCGCAGCGGCACGGCGTTGGGGCCGTCCGACCAGGCCTCAGGCGGGTTGGGGTGCGTCTCCATGAAGAGGCCGGCCACGCCCACGGCCACGCCGGCACGGGCCAGCACCGGCACCATGTCGCGCGCCCCACCGCTTACGTTGCCCAGGCCGCCGGGCTTTTGCACCGAGTGGGTCACGTCGAACACCACCGGCGCGCCTGACTTGCGCATCTCGGCCAGGCTGGTCATGTCGGCCACCAGGTTGTTGTAGCCAAAGCTCACGCCGCGCTCGCAGGCCAGGAAGCGGTCTTCCGACAGGCCCGCTTCGCGCGCAGCGTCCCGGGCCTTGTCGATCACGTTCTTCATGTCCCAAGGGGCGAGGAACTGCCCCTTTTTGATGTTCACCGGCTTGCCCGACTGGGCCACGGCGCGAATGAAATCGGTCTGGCGGCAAAGGAAGGCCGGGGTCTGCAGCACGTCCACCACGCTGGCCACTTCGGCCACTTGCGACTCGTCGTGCACGTCGGTCAGCACCGGCAGGCCGGTCTGGCGGCGCACCTCGTCGAGGATCTTCAGGCCGGCGTCCAGGCCCACGCCTCGCTTGCTGCTGCCCGACGAGCGATTGGCCTTGTCGAACGAGCCCTTGTAGATCAGGGGAATGCCCAGTGCGGCACAGGTCTCTTTGAGCTGGCCCGCGACGTCCAGCGACATCTGCAGGCCCTCAATGGAGCAAGTGCCGGCGATCAGGAAGAAACGCTGGTCCAGGCCGACGTTGAAACCGCAGAGTTGCATGGTGGGTCGCCTCCGCTCAGGCCTTGGCGGCCTTCTGATGCTCCACCGCCGCCTTGATGAAGGCGTTGAACAGCGGGTGGCCGGCCCAGGGGGTGGACTTGAACTCGGGGTGGAACTGCACGCCGATGTACCAGGGGTGCACGCTGTGCGGCAGTTCGACGATCTCGGTCAGGTGCTCGCGCTGCGTCAGCGCCGAGATCACCAGGCCCGCCTTGCGCAACGGGTCGAGGTAGTTCACGTTGGCTTCGTAGCGGTGGCGGTGGCGCTCGGTCACCACGTCGCCGTAGATGCTGTGGGCCAGCGTGCCGGGGGCCACGTCGGAGCTTTGCGCGCCCAGGCGCATGGTGCCGCCCAGGTCGGAGCTGGCGTCGCGCTTCTGGATGCTGCCGTCCGCATCCTTCCATTCGGTGATGAGGGCGATGACGGGGTGCTTGCAGTCCGGGTCGAACTCGGTGCTGTTGGCGCCTTCGAGGCCCGCCACATGGCGCGCGTATTCGATGGTGGCCACCTGCATGCCCAGGCAGATGCCCAGGTAGGGCACCTTGTGCTCGCGCGCATAGCGGGCGGTGTTGATCTTGCCTTCCACGCCGCGCTGGCCGAAGCCGCCGGGCACCAGGATGGCGTCGTAACGGGCCAGCTTCTCGGCGGCGTCCGGGCCTTCCATGGTTTCGGAATCGACATGGTCGATCTTCACGCGCACATGGTTCTGCATGCCGGCATGGCGCAGCGCCTCGTTGACCGACTTGTAGCTGTCGGACAGATCGACGTATTTGCCGACCATGGCGATGCAGACCTCGCCCTGCGGGTGCTCGGTCTCATGCACCAGCGCGTCCCAGCGCTTGAGGCTGGTGGGCGGGGTGTTCAGGCGCAGCTTGTCGCAGATCAGGCCGTCCAGGCCCTGCTCGTGCAGCATGCGCGGCACCTTGTAGATGGTGTCCACGTCCCACATGCTGATCACGCCCCACTCGGGCACGTTGGTGAACAGCGAAATCTTGGCGCTTTCCTCTTCGGGAATGCGGCGGTCGGCGCGGCACAGCAGCGCGTCGGGCTGAATACCGATCTCGCGCAGCTTCTGCACCGTGTGCTGGGTGGGCTTGGTTTTCAGTTCACCGGCCGCGGCGATCCAGGGCAGGTACGTGAGGTGCACGAAGGCCGTGTTGTTCGGGCCCATGCGCAGGCTCATCTGGCGCACCGCCTCCAGGAAGGGCAGCGACTCGATGTCGCCCACGGTGCCGCCTATCTCGACGATGGCCACGTCCACCGCCTCGGGGGTGTCCACGCCAGCGCCGCGCTTGATGAATTCCTGGATTTCGTTGGTGACGTGCGGGATCACCTGCACCGTCTTGCCCAGGTAGTCGCCGCGGCGCTCCTTCTCCAGCACCGACTGGTAGATCTTGCCGGTGGTGAAGTTGTTGGACTTCTTCATGCGCGTTTCGATGAAACGCTCATAGTGGCCCAGGTCAAGGTCGGTTTCGGCGCCGTCGTCGGTGACGAACACCTCGCCGTGCTGGAAGGGTGACATGGTGCCCGGGTCCACGTTGATGTACGGGTCGAGCTTGATGAGGGTGACGTTGAGGCCGCGCGACTCCAGCAGCGCGGCGAGGGATGCAGAAGCAATGCCCTTGCCCAGGGAGGACACCACACCGCCGGTGACGAACACAAATTTGGTCATGTCTCGGGCGAGCCAAGTGCTCGCAGGAGGTGGAAATGGGAATTATAAGTGGGCCCCCCAGCCCAGCCAGGTGCCCTCGGGGTGACCAGGAATTGCCATGTGTGCTGCTACATTGCGCGCCATGAATGACCTTGCTGGCAAACACATCGTCCTGGGCCTGTCTGGAGGCATCGCCTGTTACAAGTCGGCCGAGCTGTGCCGGGGCCTGATCCGCGCGGGCGCCACGGTGCAGGTGGTGATGACCGAGGCGGCCTGCCAGTTCATCACGCCGGTGACCATGCAAGCCCTCTCGGGGCGGCCGGTGGTGGTGTCGCAATGGGACGCGCGCGAGGGCAACAACATGCCCCACATCAACTTCAGCCGCGAGGCTGATGCCATTGTGGTGGCGCCGGCCAGCGCCGATTTCATCGCCAAGCTGGCCCAGGGTCGGGCAGACGAGCTCTTGTCGCTGATGTGCCTGGCCCGGCCGAGTGGCACGGTGCCACTGCTGTTGGCGCCGGCCATGAACCGCGAGATGTGGGCCCACCCCGCCACGCAACGCAACCTGGCCCAGGTGCAGGCCGATGGCGCGCAGGTGCTGGGCGTGGGCGTGGGCGACCAGGCCTGCGGCGAAACCGGCGATGGCCGCATGCTGGAGCCCGACGAGTTGCTGGACGAAATCGTGGCCCGCTTCCAGCCCAAGCTGCTGCGTGGGGAGCACGTGCTGGTGACCGCCGGCCCCACCTTCGAGGCCATCGACCCCGTGCGCGGCCTCACCAACCTCTCCAGCGGCAAGATGGGTTTCGCCATCGCCCGGGCCGCCCGCGAGGCGGGTGCCCAGGTCACCCTGGTCACGGGGCCGGTGGCCCTGCCCACGCCGCGCGGCGTGCAGCGGGTGGACGTGCGCTCGGCCCTGCAGATGCAGGCGGCGGTGCAGGCGGCCGCGCCGCAGGCCAGCGTGTTCGTGGCGGCGGCCGCAGTGGCCGACTGGCGCCCGGCCACCTCGGCCGACCAGAAGATCAAGAAGGACGGCTCGGGTGACGTGCCCGCGCTGCACTTTGTGGAGAACCCCGACATCCTGGCCGGTGTGGCCGCCAGCGAGCGGGCCCGCAGCGGCGCCTTGTATTGCGTGGGGTTTGCCGCCGAGAGCCACGACCTGCTGGCCCACGCCCAGGCCAAGCGCCAGCGCAAGGGCGTGCCCCTGCTGGTGGGCAACATCGGCCCCGAGACCTTCGGGCGCGACGACAACACCCTGCTGCTGGTGGACGAGCGCGGCAGCATCGAGCTGCCCCGTGGCCCCAAGCTGGGCTTGGCGCGTCAGCTCGTGGCCGAGATCGCACGCCGCCTCGCGCGCTGAACGGCCTCGGCCGCACGGGCCGGGAGGCAAGGGGCTGGGCTATGATTCATCAATAAGCATGCACTTATTGATGCAAGACCCAGGAGACCGCCCATGAGCCCGATCGATTCCCCCGCCGTGTCCAACCGCCGCCAGTGGCTGCGCCATGTGGGAGGCCTGGGCCTCGGCGCGGCCGCGTTGGCGGCGGTGCCCGAGGTGCGCCTGTTTGCCCAGCAGGTGCAAGAGTTCATTGCCGGCCCGCCCATGCCCGACATCGCGCCGCAGCAACTCAGCCAGCGCGTGTGGCTGATCTACGCCAAGGACGGTTTCCCCACCGAGGCCAACCAGGGAATGATGGCCAACGTCACCTTCGTGGTGACGAAGAAGGGCGTGGTGGTGCTGGACAGCGGTGGTTCGCTGCAGATTGGCCAGATGGCCATTCGCATGATCAAAAAGGTCACTTCCCTGCCGGTGGTGGCGGTGCTCAACAGCCACTACCACGGTGACCACTGGCTGGGCAACCACGCCTTCGTCGAGGCCTATGGCAAAGACCTGCCCATCTACGCGCTGGCCCACACCCGCGAGCAAATCGCCGGTGCCGAGGGCAGCCTGTGGCGCAGCCTGATGGAGCGCTGGACCAACCAGGCCACCCTGGGCACGCAGGTGGTGGCGCCCAACCGCACGGTGGAACACGGCCAGGTGCTCGACTTTGGCGACACCCAGATTCGCCTGCACCACTACGGCCGCGCGCACACGCCGTCCGACCTGTGCATGGAGGTGGTGCAAGACAAGCTCACCTACGTGGGCGACATCGCCATGGACAACCGCATCGCCAACATGGACGACGGCTCCTACGTGGGCACTTTCAAGTACTACGAGGCGCTGCAGAAGGCCACGGGCGATCAGCTCTGGCTGCCGGGCCACGGCGTGGCCAGCCGCGACCTGCTGCGCCGCTACGGCGACTTCATGGCCGGCATCTACGAGCCTTGCCTGAAGGCGGTGAAAGACGCCGCCCCGGTGGAGGCTGCCCGCGCCGCCGTGCTGGCCGACCCGCGCGTGGCCAGCCGCGCCAAGACCATGCAGGGCTTTGACAGCAACATTGGCAAGTACGTGAGCCTGGCCTACCTGGAGGCCGAGAAAGAGGCGTTCTGATCGCGGGCCCGGGCCCGGCTCAGTCCCACCAGGGCAGCAGGCGCTTCATGGCGGCCACCTCGCCGCAGTGGTCGGGCGCGTAGCCCGGCAAGCCACCCAGGCGCTGTTGCCAGGCGTTGCTGCGCAGGCGGCGCAGCAGGGCCTGAAGCGGCGGCGTGTCGAGCGCGCTTTTCAGGCAGACCAGCAGGTAGCGCTCCTCGGTCAGGGGCACGAAATCCAGGCCTTGCGCACTGGCCGCGTACTCGGTGCCCAGGCCCACGTCGGCGCTGCCGCTGGCCACGGCCGTGGCCACCGCCGCGTGCGAGCTTTCCACCCGCTCGTAACCGGCGATGTCTTGCGGCGGCAGTTCGGCCTGGGCCAGCAGCTCATCGAGCAGCAGGCGCGTGCCAGTGCCTTTCGCGCGGTTGACGAAACGGGCCTGAAGGCGGGCCACGTCTTGAATGGTTCGCAGGCGCAGCGGGTTGCCGCGCGCCACCATCAGGCCCTGGGCGCGGCGGGCAAAACCGATGATCTTGTGCAGACCGGGCTTGAGCAGCGGCCGGTAGGTGCGCGCGCTCAGGCTGCCCGCTGCGGCGAAGGGCTGGGTGTGGAAGCCCGCCAGTTGGCATCGGCCCTCGTTCAGGGCACGAATCGCGTCCACGCTGCCGCAGAAGCGGATGTCCAGGTGCAGCGGCGGATCGCCGCGCTGGGGGCCGGGCTCAGCGGCAGCGAACTCTTGCAGCTCGATCAGGGCGTGGTCGTGGCTGGCGTACAGGGTGATGAGTTCGCTCGGGCCTTCCGATGGGTGCCCATCCAGCGCCACGGCAAAGGCCCGCTCCAGCTCGGCGCGCAGGCTCTCCAGTTGCGGGCCCAGGCGCGCCTGCGCCAGGCGCTCGGCCGCCAGCAGGCGCTCGCCGAAAGGCGTGAGGCGGGCGGCCTGACCGCGTTCCCAGAAGATGAGGGCCTGGCCGAGGTCGGCCTCCCATTCCTTGAGCTGGCCCCACACGTGCCGGTACGACAAGCCCTGCATGCGCGCCGCGCCCGAGATGGAGCCGCTGGCCTGCACCGCGTGCAGCACGTCCATCATGGGGTTGCGCAGCAGGGCCGGGCGGTCGGTGCGGCGGGGGCTCAGGGAGTAGGACAGCTCAATCTTGCGCATGAACGGGGAGTGTGCCGCAAGCGGCTCAGGGCTGGCCTTGCAGCCTATGCAGGCCAATTCATATGAAGTAATTGCGTACTGCAACGGCGGGGGAACTTGGCTAAGCTCCCGGCCCTTATGAACACGTTTGCCGACAGCGTGAGCACCGCGCTGCAATTGGTCTGGGCCGGAGACGCCGCCTTGTGGTCGGTGGTGACGCGCTCGCTCGCCGTGAGCGCCACCGCCTGCCTGATCGCCTGCAGCGCGGGCTTGCTGCTGGGCGCCTGGCTGGCCTCGGCGCGCTTTCCGGGCCGCGAGTGGGTGCTCACGGTGCTCAACACCTTGCTGGCCATTCCCTCGGTGGTGGTGGGCCTGGTGATTTACCTGCTGCTGTCGCGTTCGGGGCCGCTGGGCCACCTGGGCTGGTTGTTCAGTTTCCAGGCCATGGTGCTGGCGCAATCGGTGCTGGTGCTGCCCCTGGTCACGGCGCTCACCCGGCAGGTGGTGGAAGACGCTGACCGCAGCCATGGCGAACAGCTGAGGTCGATGGGCGCCGGCACGGCGGTGCGCAGCCTGCTGCTGGCCTGGGACGAGCGCTACGCCTTGCTGACGGTGGTGATCACCGCCTTCGGCCGCGCCGTGTCCGAGGTGGGCGCGGTGATGATCGTGGGCGGCAACATCGACGGCTTCACCCGGGTCATGACCACCGCCATCGCGCTGGAGACCAGCAAGGGCGACCTGCCTCTGGCCCTGGGCCTGGGCATCGTGCTGCTGGCGGTGGTGCTGCTGCTCAATGCCGTGGTCTCGGGCTTGCGGCGCTGGCGCGAGCGCGCCGATGGCACGGGGCCCGTGGTGGTGCTGGCATGAGTGGCCTGCCCGTGGTGACCCCGGTGGCCCTGGCCCAGCCCTGCTTTGACCTGAAGGCCGTGCAGGTGCGCCTGGGCCGTGGGCCGGTGCCCACCTTGCACGACATTCGCCTGTGCATTCGCCCCGGTGAGCGCGTGGCCCTGGTGGGCGCCAACGGCAGCGGCAAAAGCACCTTGCTGCGCGCCTTGCACGGCCTGCTGCCGCTGAGCGCGGGCGAGATGCTCACGCCACCGCGCCAGCGCGTGGCCATGCTGTTTCAGCGGCCGCACCTGTTGCGCATGAACGTGTTGCGAAACATCGCCCTGGGCCTGTGGCTGCAGGGCATGCCCTGGAAGGCGGCCAAGGAACGCGCCCAACTGGCCCTGCAAAAGGTGGAGTTGTCGGCGGTGGCCGGGCGCAGCGGCCGGGCTTTGTCGGGCGGGCAACAGCAGCGCGTGGCGCTGGCGCGCGTGTGGGCGATCGACCCCGATGTGTGGCTGCTGGATGAGCCCACCGCCAGCCTGGACCCGCACGCCAAGCGCGAGGTCGAGGCCCTCATCGACGCCTTCACCGGCCACGCTGCCAACGGCCGCGCCACCCCGCCCACGCTGGTGTTCAGTAGCCACAACCTCGGCCAGGTCAAGCGCCTGGCCACGCGCGTGGTGTACCTAGAACAAGGCCACCTGCTGGCCGACCTGCCGGTGCGCGACTTTTTCGATCACGACCTGTTGCGGGCGCACTGCCCGCAAGCCCATTTGTTTGTTCAAGGAGAAAGCCTGTGATTGCCTTCCAACGCCTCGCCATCGCCACCGCCATTGGTGCGGCCAGCCTGCTGGCCAGCGCCAGCGCCCTGGCCCAGAGCATCGTGGTGGCCTCCACCACGTCCACCGAGCAGTCGGGCCTGTTCGGCCACCTCCTGCCAGCCTTCAAGAAGGCCACCGGCATCGACGTGAAGGTGGTAGCCCTGGGAACCGGCCAGGCCATCGACATGGCCCGCCGTGGCGACGCCGACGTGCTGTTCGTGCACGACAAGGTGGCCGAAGAGAAGTTCGTGGCCGATGGCTTCGCGGCCAAGCGTTTTGAGGTGATGTACAACGACTTCGTGCTGATCGGCCCCAAGGCCGACCCGGCGCAGACCAAGGGCAGCGACATCGTGGCGGCGCTGAAGAAGGTGGCCGCCGCCAACGCGCCCTTCGTGTCGCGCGGCGACAAGAGCGGCACCCACGCGGCCGAGCTGCGCTTCTGGAAGATGGCCGAAAGCGATGCCAACAAGGGCAGCGGCTACAAGGAGTGCGGCTGCGGCATGGGCCCGGCCCTGAACATCGCCGCCAGCGCGCCCACCGGCGCCTACGTGCTGTCCGACCGCGGCACCTGGCTGAGCTTCAAGAACCGCGCCGACCTGACCGTGCTGGTGGAGGGCGACAAGCGCCTGTTTAACCAATACGGCATGATGCTGGTGAGCGCCGCCAAGCACCCGCAGGTGAAGACGGCCGAGGGCCAGAAGTTCGTGGACTGGGTCACCGGCCCGGCCGGCCAGGCGGCGATTGCGGCATACAAGATCGGCGGCGAGCAGTTGTTTTTCCCGAACGCCACGAAATAAGGCTCGCCCCCGCGTCGCTTCGAGTTGAGGCGACTTCGCCGCCGATCGGGAAGACAATGGCCCCCTCCCAGCCCAACGAGAAAGGCACAGCCATGAAAGGCGACCCCAAAGCCATCGCGCACCTGCAGGCGCAACTCAAGAACGAGCTGACCGCCATCAACCAGTACTTCGTGCACTACCGCATGCTCAAGCACTGGGGCCTGGACAAGCTGGCGGCCAAGGAATACAGCGAGTCGATCGGCGAGATGAAGCACGCCGACGCCTTGATGGACCGCATCTTCACCCTCGACGGCCTGCCCAATCTGCAAGACCTGGGCAAGCTCAAGATTGGCGAAGACGTGCCGGAGATCTTGCGCTGTGACCTGGCGCTGGAAACGGCGGCGCAGGCCACCATCAAAGAGGGCATTGCCCACTGCGAGTCGGTGCGCGATTACGTCTCGCGCGACCTGCTGCAGCACATCCTGGACGACACCGAGGAGCACATCGACTTCCTCGAAACCCAGATCGAGCTGATCGACAAGGTGGGCCTGCCCAACTACCTGCAAAGCCAGATGGGCTCGGTGAGCTGAGCCCGTCCAGCCGGCCCGACCGGCGGCGGCTCACTGGCTTGTGTTCGCGAATGAGAGGAATTATCATTCGCGACATCCAAGCCAGTTTTTCTGTCCGCCATGATTGTTTGTGTGTGCCGCCGCGTCAGCGACAAAACCATCGCGCATTGCGCCCGCTCGGGCATGGCGTTTGACGACATTCAGTTGGAACTGGGCGTGGCCACCCAGTGCGGCCAGTGCGAGGGCTGCGCCCGCGCCGTGTGGGCCGAGTGCGCCCCGGGCCAGCCGGTGGCCCACTTGCAGCGCGAGCCGCTGGACGCGCGCCAGGTGCTCAGCGTCTGAGCGAGGCGGCCACCACGGCCAGCCTCAGCGCACCATGGCCACCCCTTTGATCTGCGCCCACACCGCCCGGCCGGGCCGAATGCCCAGCCGCGCGGCCGATGCCTGCGTGATGCGCGACAGCAGCCGCGTGCCGGGCGCCTCACCCACCTGAAGCCCCACCAGCACCTGGGCCGGGCCATCGGGGCTCAGGTCGGTGACGGTGGCGGGCAGCACGTTCACCACGCTGCTCTGCTCGGGTGGCACCAGGGACAGCGTCACGTCGCGCGCCTGCACCCGAACGCGCACCCGGCGCCCCACGGCGGGGGGCTCTTGGCGGGCGCGGGGCAGCCAAAGCGCGCCGCCCTCGAAGCGCAGGCGGTCCATGCCGGGTTCGTCGCTGGCCGCCACCTCGGCGGCCACCAGGGCGCTGGCGCCGTCGCCATGGGCCAGGGGCAGGTCGGAGCGGGCCAGCAGCTCGGCCACCGGGCCCTGGGCCTGCACGCGGCCGGCTTGCAGCAGCACGAGCTGGTCGCCCAGGCGCAAGGCTTCGTCGAGCGAGTGGGTCACGTAGAGCACGGGAATGTCCAGCGCCTCGTGCAGCTGCTCCAGCCAGGGCAGGATGTCGCCCTTGCGCGTGGCGTCCAGCGCGGCCAGGGGCTCGTCCATCAGCAGCACGCGCGGGCTGTTGGCCAGGGCGCGTGCAATGGCCACGCGCTGGCGCTCGCCACCCGAGAGTTCGTGCGGGCGGCGCTGCAGCAGGTGCTCGATGCCCAGCAGCGCCAAGCCGTGGTCCCAGGCGTGGCGGCGCTGGGTGGCGGGCGTGCGGTCAAAGCCATAGCGCAGGTTGGCCTGCACGGTCAGGTGATCGAACAGGCTGGCCTCTTGGAACACATAACCCAGCGGGCGCCGGTGCGTGGGCAGAAAACGGCGTTGCGCGCTGTCTTGCCAGACCTCGCCGCCCACCTCCACGCGGGCCTGTGCCTTGGGCTCCAGCCCGGCCAGCACGCGCAGGCAGGTGGTTTTGCCCGAGCCCGAGGGGCCGAACAACACGGTCACCCCCTGGCCCGGCAGGCGCAGGTCAATGTCCAGCGAGAAGTCGCCCCGGTCCAGGCGGGCTTGCAGCCGCAGTTCGGTTGGGCTCATGGTCGCGGCCCCGTGGCGCGCCGCTGCACCAGTTGCAGCACCAGCAGCACGCAAAAGGCAAAGGCCAGCATGAGCGCGGCCAGGCGGTGGGCGTCGCCGTATTGCAGGGCCTCGACGTGGTCGTAGATCTGCACCGACACGGTTCGCGTCACGCCGGGAATGTTGCCGCCCACCATCAACACCACGCCGAACTCGCCCACGGTGTGGGCAAAGGCCAT
This sequence comes from Hydrogenophaga sp., assembly GCF_041913525.1. Classification (GTDB taxonomy): domain Bacteria; phylum Pseudomonadota; class Gammaproteobacteria; order Burkholderiales; family Burkholderiaceae_C; genus Hydrogenophaga. Next base: position 44,919 of record NZ_JAYSFD010000004.1, read on the forward strand.
CACCACGCCAGCGATCAGGCCGGGCCGGCACAGGGGCAGCACCACGGTGAAGAAGCGGTCCAGTGGCGAGGCGCGGAGGGTGGCGGCGGCTTCCAGGGCGCGCGGGTTGAGCGACTGCATGGCCGTCAGCACCGGCTGCACCATGAAGGGCAGCGAATAGAAGACCGAGGCCACCACCAGCCCGCTGAAGCTGAAGGTGAGCAGGCCCCAGCCCATGGCCTGCGTCCACTGGCCCACCGGCCCATTGGGGCCAAGGGCGACCAGCACATAAAAGCCCAGCACCGAGGGCGGCAGCACGAACGGCAGGGCCACCAGCGCGCCCACCGGGTGGCGCCAGAACGAGCGCGAGGTGGCCAGCCACCAGGCCAGCGGCACGCCCAGCACCAGCAGGATGGCGGTGGTGGTGGTGGCGACCTTGAGCGTCAGGCCAATGGCTTGCCAGTCGTCGGGGGTGAGCATCAGAAGGTGTAGCCGAAGGAACGGATCAGGTCTTGGCCGGCCGGGCTTTGCATCAGCTTCACCAGCGCGCGGGCGGCTTCATTGCGGGCGCCGCGCTTGAGCAGCACGGCGTCCTGGCGGATCGGCTCATGGTACTGGGCCGGTACCACCCACATCGAGCCACTCTTGAGACGGCCACCTTCCAGCACCTGAGACAGGGCCACGAAGGCCAGTTCGGCGTTGCCGGTGTGGGCGAAGTTGTAGGTCTGCGCGATGCTTTCGCCCTGCACCAGGCGCGGCGCCAGGGCCTGGGTCAAGCCAAGTTGTGCCAGGGTTTGCATGGCCGCCGCGCCATACGGCGCGGTGCGCGGGTTGGCCACGGCCAGGCGGCGCCAGCCGTCTTGGCGCAGCACCTGCCCTTGTTTGTCCACCAGGTCGGGCCGGGCCGACCACAGCACCAACTGGCCGGTGGCGTACAGGAAGCGGCTGCCGGGCACGGTGAGGCCTTCGCTCTCGGCCTTGGCCACTGTGGCCTGGTCGGCCGCCAGGAACAGGTCGAACGGGGCGCCGTTGGCGATCTGGGCGTAGAGCCGGCCCGTGGCGCCCACCACGATCTCCAGCCGGTGGCCGGTGGTTTTCTCCAGCACGGCGGCCAGGGCACGCAGGGGCTCGGCGAAGTTCGCGGCCACCGCCACCGTGGCCTGGGCGGCCTGGGCCGACCACGAGGCCAGCAACAGGGCGGCGGTGCTCAGGAAAAGGCGGAGGTGTCGTGAGAACATGCGGGCTCCTTGCAGCGCCAAGACAGTCGCTATTCCAAAATAGAATAGCGCGCAGTATAGCGGCCACCCCTTGTCCATGCCCGTTTCGCCCCTTCCCCAGATGCCCCTTGCGGGGCTGCCCGACGCATTGAGCGATGCCAGCGCCGACAAGCGCCTGGACGTGCTGCGCCATATCGCGGGCGGCGCGTCCATTTCGCAGGCCGCACGGGAGTGCGGCATCAGCTACAAGGCGGCGTGGCAGGCGCTGGAAACCCTCTCGGCCCTGAGCGGGCAGGTGCTGGTGGAGCGCAGCGTGGGCGGCGCGGGTGGCGGTGGGGCGCGCATCACGCCCGCGGGCGAGCAGTTGCTGCAACTGGCCGATGCCCTGGCGCAAGCGCGGGCGGCGGTGCTGGCGCGTTTCGCCGGCCAAGCCGGTCTGGCGCTGGGGCTGGGCCTTCGCACCAGCATGCGCAACCAGTTGGCCTGCCGGGTCGAGGCCTTGCACGCCGAGTCGGACCAAGACCCCACGGTGTGGGTGCGGGCGCGCACCGCAGGGGGCGTGCGGCTGTGCGCCAGCGTCACCCGCGAGAGCGCCGATCTGCTGGGCCTGGCCCCCGATGCGCAGGTGCTCTTGCTGTGCAAAGCCACGGCGGTGTCGGTGGGCCCAGCGCATGGCGAGGCCACGCTGGCCGAGGGCGAGTGGGCGGTCTGCCGCTTCAACGGTGTGGTGGAGCGCGTCACCCCGGGCCTTGAGCGCGACGAGGTGGTGCTGGCTTTGCCGGGCGGTGGCCACTGGGTGGGGTTTGCGCCACACCCCTTCGCCCTGGCGCCGGGCCAGCCGGCGGGCGCCTCGGTGGCGGCTTCGGCGGTGGTGGTGGCCCTGGGCTGAAGGCCGTCAGCGCCGCTTGGCGTTGAGCTTGCGGTAGAGGGTGGCGCGGCTGATGCCCAAGGCGCGCGCGGCGTCCATCACGTTGCCGCCAGCGTCGTCCACCGCCTTGCGGATGAGGGCGGTTTCCACGTCTTTCAGGGGCAGGCCATGGGCACTGGCGCTGCGCCGCTGCCCGGGCGTGGCGTCGCGCCGGGTTTGGGCCAGCACCTGCACCCGCAGGCCCGACCACAGTGGCAGTTCGGTGCCGGCCTTGCCGTGGCGGGCGGCATCGAACAGGCCATCGATGGGCAAGGCGAAGTGGGCACTGGCGTGGCCGGGCGGGGTGCCGGGGGCAATGTCCAGCATCTCGGCGGCCGGGCGGTTCAGGCCTGTGATCTGGCCATCGGCGTCCAGGCAGACCAGGCCATCGCTGTCGTCTCCCAACACGCGCCCAGGCCAGTTCAGGCGCAGCAGCAACTCATGGGGCTGGGCCAGGGTGAGGGCGTTTTCGATGGTGCGCGCGGCCTGCGAAACCAGGTGCTTCAAGGCGGGCTGCTCGGGCACGGCCACGCCGGTGAGGTCAAGCATGCCCACGCATTTGCCACCCGGGCCCCAGATGGGCGCGCCGGCGCAGCTGTAGACGCTGGTGTCGTCAAAGAAGTGCTCGCCCCGGTGCAGCCACACCGGTTGTTGCTCGGCCAGGGTGGCACCGATGGCGGTGGTGCCCACGGTGGCTTCTGACAGGTCCAACCCGACGCGGGCAATGCGCGTGGCGCGGGGATCTTGGTGGTCAATGGGGCCGTTCACGTCGATCACCACGCCGCGCGCGTCGGTGAGCAGGGTGAAGTAGCGGGTGTGGGCCACGGCGCGCGAGAGCGAGCGCAGCACGGGCGCGGCGGCTTGCAGCAGCCATTGGTTGTGCTCCAGCGCCTGGCGCACGCCCGAGGGCGTGACGGCCTGGAATTCCACCGCGCGGGTGGGCTCCAGGCCGCGCTCCAGGCAGCGCTGCCAGGAGCGCTGCAGCCAAGGGGCCAGCGCCGGGGCCGGCCCCGCCTCGCGGGCCAGCAGAAATCGCCGCCGTGCCTGGTCGATCAGGGCCAGACGGTCGGCGGCGCCATGGTGGGGGAGGGCGTGTGCAGCCATGTCAGCGGCCATTACACCAGCGGTGACGGCCGGACGCGAGGCATCACCGTGTCGTCGGCCTCAGGGCTTTCCCGAGGGTGGAAGGCTCAGGCGCTGGCCGGTGGCGGCGGTCAGCGCCGCGAGGTCGGCCGGCTCGTCCAGGTCTTGCACATGGGCCAGCGCGTGGGCCGCCCAAGTGGCCACCTGTTCGGGGTGCTCGCGCCGCCAGGCCTTCACGCCGCCACGGCCCCGGGCATGCAGGGTGGCGCAGCCCTGGGCGTCCAGCACGATGGGGTGGCCGGGCTGGCCTTGCACCGTGGGCACCAGGGCTTGCGCGCCGGCCGGGCGCTGCTCGAAGGCGTCAAGGGCGGCGCGCAGGTGCGCGGCTTGCAGGCCGGGCTGGTCGGCCAGCAGCACCAGCAGGCGCTCGGGCCAGGGGCCTTGCTGCGCGATGGCGGCCAGGCCCAGGTGCAGCGAGTCGGTGGGGTCGGGCCCGGGCTGGGGGTTGGTCACCGCCTGGGGCCGCTCTTGCGCAGGCCATTGGGCGATGGAGGCCGCCAAGCGCTCGGCGTGGTGGCCCAGCACCACCACGGCCTCTTGGGCGCCGGCCTGGCGGGCGGCGAGCAGCAGGCGTTGCCACAGGGGCTGGCCGTCCACCTCGATCAGGGGCTTGGGCACGAAGCCCATGCGCGAGCCGGCGCCAGCGGCCAGCAGCAGGGCGCAGAGGCGGCGGGGACTGGTCATAGGGCTCAGGCCGCGCGCGGCACGCCGCAGACCGGCGCGCTGGCCAGCGCGCCTTCGGCGTCTTTGGCCGGGCCCACCGCCACGCTGCTGGGCAGGATCACGCCGTTCTTGGTGGCCAGCACCTCGGCCATCACGCTCACCGCGATTTCGGGCGGGGTCTTGCTGCCGATGTACAGGCCGATGGGCCCACGCAGGCGCGCCAGGCTCTCGTCGGTCTGGCCAAAGTGCTCGATGAGGCGCTGGCGGCGGGCCTCGTTGTTGCGCCGCGAGCCGATGGCGCCGATGTAGAAGGCCTCGGTCTCCAGGGCCTCGATGAGCGCCAGGTCATCGAGCTTGGGGTCGTGGGTGAGCGCGATCACGCAGGTGCGCCGGTCCACGCCGAAGGTGCGCACCAGGTCGTCGGGCATTTCCTTCGAGAGCGTCACGCCGGGCACGCGCCAGCCTTCGCGGTATTCCTCGCGCGGGTCGCACACCGTGACCTCAAAACCGCTGAACAAAGCCATGGTGCTGAGGTACTCGGTGAGCTGCCCGGCGCCAATGAGCAGCATGCGGTACTCGGGGCCGAAGGTGTTGTGCAGCACGCCGCCTTCTTCGCGCAGCGGCGCGGGCGCGGTCAGCGGGGTGAGGGTGACGGCGCCGCTGCCCAGGTGGGTGCTGCGCTGCATGAGCTGGCCACGCGCGAGTTGCTCCAGCAGGGCTTGCAGGCTGGCGGGGTCGGGGTCGAACTCCAGCACCAGTTCCAGTGTGCCGCCACAAGGCAGGCCAAAGCGGTGTGCCTCGTCGGCCGTGACCCCGTAGGTCACGCGCTCGGGCGGTCCGGTGGGGATGTCGTGCGTGAGGCCGGTGGTGGCGCTGTGCGGTGCGTGCACGCGGCTGTAGCGGTAGATCAGGTCGTCTTCGATGCAGCCACCGGAGACCGAGCCCACCACCGCGCCGTTCTCGCACAAGGCCATGGTGGAGCCCACCGGGCGGGGCGACGAGCCCCAGGTGCGCACCACGGTGGCCAGCAGGGCGCGGTGCCCTTGGGCGCGCCACTGGTGCAGGGTGCGCAGAACGGTGACGTCAAGGTTTTCCATGCTCAATGAAAGTGGGTGAAGGACGCGACCCGCGCGTGCAGGGCCTGGTGCTGTCCCCGTTGGGTGAACCGGGTGCCGGGCGCGAAGAACCGGTGATTCTGCCCCTGTGCCCAAGGTCGGGCCTGTTGGCGGTGGGATGGCCCTTCATCGGCAGGGTGCGGCTGGCGGGCGGCATGGCGGCGGGCCTTGTCTCAATTTGAGACTTTTCCCGAAACCGCTTTCCCGACCAGGGAAAACCCTCAGCAGTACCCGTGGGCGTACCCCAACAATCGTATGCAGAGAACTGCATAAGACCCGGCAGCGCGCAGTCTCTGCCCCACCTGGAGACCCACATGCAAAAAATCCTTCACATCAACCCGGACAAGTGCACCGGGTGCCTGCAGTGCGAGATGGCCTGCTCGTTCGAGAACTACGGCACCTACGCCACCTCGAAGTCGCGCATCAAGGTGTTCGACTTCCACCACACCGGCAAGAAGGTGCCCTACACCTGCACCCAGTGCGACGAGGCCTGGTGCCTGCACGCCTGCCCGGTGGAGGCCATCACGGTGGACAAGCTCACCGGCGCCAAGGTGGTGAACGACAGCACCTGCGTGGGTTGCAAGGTGTGCACCATCGCCTGCCCCTTCGGCACCATCAACTACGTGCAGGAAACCGGCAAGGTCCAGAAGTGCGACCTCTGCGGTGGCGACCCGGCCTGCGCCGACGCCTGCCCAACCGGCGCCATCACCTTCATCGACGCCAACTGGACCGGCCTGGACAAGATGAAGCAGTGGGCCGACAAGCTGGGCAACCAGCCTTCCGCCGCCTGAGCCCGAACCATTTAGGAGAACGATCATGTCGTGGGCTGGAAAAATCCTTCGCGTCAACCTCACCGCTGGCACCGTCAAGTCCGAGCCGCTGAACATGGAGTGGGCGCATGCCTACCTGGGCTCGCGCGGGCTGGGCAGCAAATACCTCATCAGCGAGATCGACCCCAAGGTCGATCCGCTCTCGCCCGAGAACAAGCTGATCTGGGCCACCGGGCCCCTCACCGGCACCATGGCCTCCACCGGCGGGCGCTACACCGTCATCACCAAAGGCCCGCTCACGGGCGCCATCGCCTGCTCGAACTCGGGCGGCTACTGGGGTGCCGAGCTGAAGATGGCCGGCTGGGACATGGTCATCGTCGAGGGCAAGAGCCCCACGCCGGTGTACCTCTACATCAACGACGACGTGGCCGAGCTGCGCGATGCGTCTTCGCTGTGGGGCCAGAGCGTCTGGAAGACCGAAGAGGCGCTGAAGACCTCGCTGCAAGACCCGCTGACGCGTGTGTCCAGCATCGGCCCGGCCGGTGAGAACGGCGTGCTCTACGCCGCCATCGTCAACGACCTGCACCGTGCCGCCGGCCGCTCTGGCGTGGGCGCGGTGATGGGCAGCAAAAACCTCAAGGCCATTGCGGTGCGCGGCACCAAGGGCGTGGGCAACATCCGCGACCCCAAGGCCTTCATGAAGGTCACCTTCGAGAAGAAGAAGATCCTGGCCGAGAACCCGGTGACGGGCCAGGGCCTGCCCACCTACGGCACCCAGGTGCTGATGAACGTGATCAACGAAATGGGTGCCCTGCCCACGCGCAACCACCGCGAGGTGCAGTTCGAAGGCGCCAAGGACATCTCGGCCGAGGCCATGGCCACGCCGCGCGAGACCGATGGCAAGAAGCACCTGGTGACCAACCAGGCCTGCTTCGGCTGCACCATCGCCTGCGGGCGCATCAGCAAGATGGACGAGAGCCACTTCACGGTGCAGAACAAGCCGCAGTACTGGGGCGCCAATGGCGGCCTGGAGTACGAAGCCGCCTGGGCGCTGGGCGCGGCCAACGGCGTGAACGACCTGGAGGCCCTGCAGTACGCCAACCTGCTGTGCAACGAGTACGGCATGGACCCGATCAGCTTTGGTGCCACCGTGGGCGCGGTGATGGAGCTGTACGAGATGGGCGTGCTCACCAAAGAGCAGATCGGCGTGGACGCGCCCTTCGGCTCGGCCGCCGCGCTGGCGGCCTTCGCCGAGATGGTGGGCAAGGCCGAGGGCTTTGGCAAAGAGATCGCCCAGGGCTCGGCCCGCCTCACCAAGAAGTACGGCCACCCCGACCTGTCGATGAGCGTGAAGGGCCAGGAATTCCCGGCCTACGACGGCCGCGCCATCCAGGGCATCGGCCTGGCCTACGCCACCAGCAACCGCGGTGCCTGCCACCTGCGCGGCTATACCATCGCCTCTGAGGTGCTGGGCATTCCCGTGAAGACCGACCCGGTGGAGAGCGAGGGCAAGCCCGAGCTGGTGAAGGCCTTCCAGGACGCCACCGCCGCCTTCGACTCGTCTGGCCTGTGCGTCTTCACCACCTTCGCCTGGGGCGTGGCCGACCTGGCCCCGCAGTTGCAGGCCGCCTGCGGTGAGCAGTACACCACCGAAGAGCTGGAGAAGATTGGCGAACGCATCTGGAACATGGAGCGCGAGTTCAACAACGCCGCCGGCTTCACCAAGGCCGACGACTCGCTGCCCAAGCGCCTGCTGACCGAAGCCGCCAAGACTGGTGCCTCCAAGGGCATGGTCAGCAAGCTGCCCGAGATGCTGCCCAAGTACTACGCCGTGCGCGGCTGGGACAGCGAAGGCCGCCCCACCGCCGACACCAAAGCCCGCCTGGGCCTCTGAGCCCCGGCCTTGCAACCATGGAGAAGCGGTCCGCGTGACCGCTTCTTTCTTGGGGAGAACTGCACCATGACCCACCACGTCATCCTGGGCGCCGGTCCGGCCGGCGTCATCGCGGCCGAGACCATTCGCAAGCACGCGCCTCGCGACACCATCACCTTGATCGGCGACGAGAACGAGGCGCCGTATTCCCGCATGGCCATTCCCTACCTGCTGATCGGCAAGGTGGGGGAAGAGGGCACGCACCTGCGCCACACGCCCGACCACTTCGAGCGCCTGAACATCCAGGTGCTGCGCGGCGTGCGCGCCCGGGTGCTGGACTCGGCCAAGCGCACGCTCGAACTCAGCGACGGCCGCACCATCGGCTTTGACAAGCTGCTCATCGCCACTGGCTCATCGCCCGCCACACCCCCCATTCCGGGCATTCAGGGGCCTGGCGTGCACAGCTGCTGGACGCTGGCCGATGCCCGGGCCATCGCCCGCCTGGCCCAACCCGGCGCCAAGGTCTTGCAGATGGGCGCCGGTTTCATCGGCTGCATCATCATGGAAGCCTTGCAGCAGCGCGGGGTGGAGCTGTCGGTGGTGGAGATGGGCGACCGCATGGTGCCCCGCATGATGGGCCCGACCGCCGGCGGCATGATCAAGGCGTGGTGCCAGACCAAGGGCGTCAAGGTGTTCACCGGCACGCGGGTGGAGGCCATTGAGCGCGGTGCCGCGGGCGCGCCCGGCTTGCAAGGCAAGATCGAAGAGGTGGTGGGCATCGGCCAGTCGGCCATGCCCACCGGTCCGATGCGGGTGCGCCTGTCCAGCGGCGAGTGCCTGGAGGCCGATCTGGTCATCAGCGCCACCGGCGTCAAGCCCAACATCGGTTTCCTGGAGAACTCCGGCGTGCGCTGCCTGGTGGGGGTGCTCACCGACGAAACCCTGCAGACCAACGTGCCCGGCATCTACGCCGCTGGCGATTGCGCCGAGGCCTTTGACAAGGTCAGCGGCAAGACCATCGTCAGCGCCATCCAGCCCAACGCAGCCGAGCAGGCCCGCGTGGCCGCGCTCAACATGGTGGGCCGCAAGACCGAGCTCAAAGGCGTGACGCAGATCAACGTGCTCGACACCCTGGGCCTGATCTCCAGCAGCTTTGGCAACTGGGAAGGGCTGCCCGGCGGGCAGGGCGTGGAGCTGACCGACCAGGCCGTCCACAAGCACCTGAGCCTGCAGTTCAAAGACGACCTGCTGGTGGGCTGCAACAGCGTGGGCTGGACCGAGCACGTGGGCGTGATGCGCGGGCTGGTGGAAGGCCAGGTGCACCTGGGCGAGTGGAAAGACCGCCTGCTCGCCGACCCGACCCGCCTGATGGACGCCTACCTCGCCAACGCGCAGGGGCAGGGGCATTGGAGTGGCGCGGCCGATGAGCGCCGTCGCTGAGGCAACATCCTGGCCATGCAAATCACCTTCAAGCTCTTTGCCACGCTGACCGACTACCTGCCGCCTGAGGCACGGCGCGGCAACCAGCTCACGCTGGACGTGCCGCCCGACGCGCCCATTGCCCGCATCATCGAGCCCTACGGCCTGCCGCCCAAGCTGGTGCACCTGGTGCTGGTGAATGGCCGCTACATCGCGCCCGAAGCCCGCGCCACCACCACCTTGCAAGAGGGCGATGTGCTGGCCATCTGGCCGCCCATCGCCGGCGGCTGAGGCGGCCGGACGAGCCATGCAATCCCACTACCCTGAGCGCTTCGAGCGCGACATGGGCTGCACCGAGGCCGACTGGCAACGCTGGCTGCCCGCCGCCATTGGCGAACACCCGTGGCGGCAAGACGGCACTCAGGCGAAGGTAGACCTGCCCGGTGGCGTGCTGGTCCTGCGCTGGGCCGTGCAGCCGCCGCGCGTGATCGCACTGGTGCGCTTGCCGGTGTTGCGCGTGGGCTTCGCGTTCGAGGGCGTGGACGCCGACCAGCGCCAGCGCTTCATGAAGCGCTTTGACCTCTACATGCAGCGCGGTGGGGGCTAGCTCCCACCCCCTTTCCACTCAGCGGTTGGGGCAATCGTTGGGTGCTGCCTCGCCGCGCGCCCAGCACAGCGCACTGGCCTTGGGGTGCGGGCGCGGCAAGCCCTCGCGGTCCAGCCGCACCACGCGCGTGCGCCAGGCGCGCACGCCCGTGGCGTCCAGTTCCAGGCGCAGCAGCCAGCCGGTTTTCTGCGGCTCTTCGCTGAAGCCGTCAAACACGAAATTGCCCAGGCTGTAGACGATGGGCTTGCCCGCGTGCACCTCGACGTCTTGCGTGACGTGTGGGTGCCCGCCCACCACCGCGTCCGCCCCCGCCTCGATCATCAGCCGGGCCAGGGCACGCTGCCGGGGCGCGGCCAGCGGCTCGTGCTCCCAGCCCCAGTGCATGAACGGAATCACCAGGTCGGCCCGGTGCACCGCACGCGCCCGCGCGATGTCGCGCGTCACCTGCTCGTTCTCGCTCCAGGCGATGCCCGGCTGGTCCACGTCGGCCTCAAAGCTGCGCGGCATGAACTCGTTGTAAGCCAGCAGGGCCACGCGCAGGCCGTTGCGCTCAACGATCAGCGGCTCGTGCGCCTCGGCCAGGGTGTGTCCGGCGCCGAAGCGGCGAATGCCGGCCGCGTCCAGGCGCCGCAGGGTGTCGGCCAGCGCCACCGGGCCGTAATCGCCCGCGTGGTTGTTGGCCAGGCCTACCGAGTCCACGTGCCGCGCCAGCGGTTTCAGCACCCGTGGGTGCGCGCGAAAGGTGTAGGGCTTGCCCGGCACCGGCTGCCCGGTGGTGGCCACAATGGCCTCCAGGTTGGCCACGCGCACATCGGCGTCGCGCAGCCAGTGCGCCACGTGGGCGAAGGGGTCTCGGCCGCTGCGCACCACGCGACCGGGCGTGTCGTCCAGCATCACGTCGCCCACGAACGCGATGGTGAACTGGCGCGACCCGGGTGTCCTGGCTTCTCCTGTCTGCGCCCCCGCCAGCGCGCAGGCCAGCGCCGCCAGCAGGCCCAGGCACCAGGGCGTGAGGCGCCTCATGGCCGGCCCCCGATCCAGTGGCACTCAAACTGAAACTGCCGCTCCATGCGCCGTGCGTACACCCACTGCACCCCGGTGAGGGTGGGCTGGCCGAACGAAGCCGCCACCATCTCTCGCGTGTAGCTCACCTGGTGCAGCACCAGCCGCCCGGCCTCGTCCACCTCTTGTGTGTAGAGCTTCACGTGGTCGATCGCCTGGCCGCTCGCGTCGGCCACCACCACCGCCTTGAAGCGGAAGCGGTCGTTCAGCGTGACCGGCTTCACCGTGTAAGGGTCTGGCGTGGGCACGGCATCAAGCGTGAGGGGGGTGTTGTCGCTCTCCAGCTGGCAGCGCAGCGTGGGCAAAGCGTTCGCCGCCGTGGCCGGTGCCGCGAGGCAGAGGGCGCTCAGTGGGCCGAGCAGCCAGAGGAAGGTCAGTGGTCGCATCGGCCGATGGTATCGGCCCGCCCTGACGCCAGATCGAGGGGTTTACGCCAGTGCCGCCACCGTGCGCAAGCCCAGCCAGGTCAGCAGCAGCGAACCCAGCAGGTGCACCGACGCCAGGCCCACGGCCATGGCCAGCCGGCCCTGCTGCAGCAGCGTGACCACTTCGATCGAGAAAGTGGAAAAGGTGGTGAGGGCGCCCAGCAGGCCGGTGACGATGGCCAGCCGCCACAGCGGGTCAATGTGGGGATGGGCCGTAAACACCGCCACCGACACCCCGATGGCATAGGCGCCGATGGCGTTGGCCGCCAGCGTGCCCCAGGGAATGAGCGCGCCGGGCGTGCTCAGCCACAGCCCCAGGCGCCAGCGCGCCAGCGCGCCCAGGCAGGCGCCCACGCAAATGGCCAGCACGGAGGGCAGGGCGGTCATGGGGCGGCCTCAGCGCAATCAGAAGGGTGGGTCGTCCGCCACCACCACCGAGCCCTCGGGCTTGGCGGCGAGTGCCGTGGCGCTCTCTTGTGCGGCGGGTGCCGAGCCCGGCGCCTGCTCGCCACCCAGTGCCTCGATCAGGGCGGGAATGAGCTGGCGCAGCTCGCCCGTGCTCAGGGCCACATCGGTGTCGAAGCCGCTTTCGTCGTCGCTGGGGCGGTCGTCGAACACGCCCTCCAGGAACGCCACCTTTTTGAGTTGCGTGGCCTCGGTCAGCGTGAAGCCGATGCGACCTTCCCAGCTCATGGCCAGGCGGGTGGGCAGCTTGCCTTCGGCGATGTGTTGGCGCACCTCGTCGGTGAGCAGGTGGTGCCGGGTGAAACGCACCACTGATTTTTCTTCGTCGCTTGAGCGCAACTCGCACTCGCGCTCCACCGCGAAGCCGCCGGGCCACTCCTCGTCGGACGCGGCGGTGAGGCACTGCGTCATGAGTGCCTGAGGCGTCACGGCGGTGTGCAGCGGGGTAAGGCTCAGGCCGTCGAAGGCGCGGATCAGTGCCGTCACCACTTCGTCGATCTTGCCCTGGCTGCTGGCGTCGGTCACCAGAAAGCCATTTTCCAGGTCCAGCCACACCCACACGGTTTGCTGCCGCGCAAAGGCCTGGGGCAACAAGGCCAGCAGCGCGTCTTCGCGCAAGGCCTTGGTTTCTTTCTTGCCGGGCTTGCGGCCGGTGGTTGCCTCAATGTGGTCCGCTTCTTCCTGTGCCTTCTTGCGCACCACCGATCCAGGCACGCCCTTGGTCTCAATCATCAACTTCAGGATGCGCTGGCCGTTCACGGCCTCCACCAGCGGGCCATGGGCCTCGCCACGGGGCTCGATCCAGCCGACCGCCTTGTCCTGCGTGGCCGAGCAGGGCACGAAGCGGGCCGGGTCAATGGCCGATTCCATCTCGGCCAGCGTGGGCGCCCAGCCGGGGCCCACGCGGTAAATCGTCACGTTCTTGAACACGTCGCTTTTCCAGACAACAAAAAACCCTGCCCGGGTACCCGGGCAGGGTTGGCATCTTAGGCGATGCGCCGAATCACATGCGCGACGGCATCCAGGTCACCAGGCCCGGGAACCAGTAGAGCAGCAACAGGGCCAGCACCATCACGAAGAAGTACGGCATGCACGCCTTGGCAATCCAGGTGATCTCGCGCTTGGTCATGCCTTGCAGCACGAACAGGTTGAAGCCCACGGGTGGTGTGATCTGCGCCATCTCCACCACGATGACCACGAAGATGCCGAACCAGATCAGGTCGATACCGGCGGCCGTCACCGTCGGCAGGATCACGCCCATGGTCAGCACGATCATGGAGATGCCGTCCAGGAAGCAGCCCAGCACGATGTAGAAGATGGCCAGTGCGATCAGCAGCGCCCCGGGCGAGAGGCCCAGGCCGTTCACGAACTCGGCCAACTGCCGGGGCAACCCGATGTAGCCCATGGCCAGCGTCAGGAAGGCGGCGCCACACAGGATGAGGCCGATCATGCAGTACAGCCGCGTGGCGCCCAGCAGGGCTTCCTTGAAACTGGTCCAGTTCAGCGAGCCTTGTGCCGCCGACAGGATGAACGAGCCCACCACGCCCACGGCGGCGGCCTCGGTGGCCGTGGCAATGCCGCTGTAGATGGTGCCGATCACACCGCCAATCAGCAGCACCACCGGGATCAGGTGCCGCGATTCATTGAGCTTCTGCAGGAACGTGAGCTTGCCCTCGCTGCGCGGCACCTTCTCATTGTTCACGAGCGCCCAGACCACCAGCGAGCCGCTGAACAAGGCCGCTAGCATCAGCCCTGGGATCACGCCCGCCACGAAGAGTTTGGCAATGGACACCTCTGCCGCCACACCGTACACGATCATGATGATCGAGGGCGGGATCAGCAGACCCAGTGTGCTGGCGCCACCCAGCGAACCGACGATCTTCTCAGCCGGGTAGCCGCGACGCGTCAGCTCAGGGATGGTCATCTTGCCGATGGTGGCGCAGGTGGCTGCCGACGAGCCCGACACCGCCGCAAAGATGGTGCTGCCCAGGATGTTGGTGTGCAGCAGCCGGCCCGGCAGCGCGTTCACCCAGGGTGCCAGACCCCGGAACATGCTTTCGGACAACTTGGTGCGGAACAGGATTTCGCCCATCCAGATGAACAGCGGCAGGGCGGTGAGCGTCCAGCTGCTCGACGCGCCCCAGATGGTGATGGCCATGGCGTCGCCACCCGAGCGGGTGGAGAACAGTTCCATGCCGATCCAGGCCACGCCGGCCAGCGTCAGGCCGATCCAGATGCCGCTGCCCAGCAGCGCGAACAAAAACAGGATCAAGAGTCCTGTGACCAGCAGTTCATTCATGTCGGGTCTCCTCGCTGTGGTGGCTGCGGCGGTTCTGCCACTCAAGCACCCACTCATCGATCAGGGCGATGACCAGCACAGTGGCGCCGATGGCCATGAACATCTGCGGAAGCCATAAGGGCGTGGCGTCGTTGCCTGTGGAAATGTCGTGGAACTGATGCGACTGCATCACCAGGCGCCAGCTGTATAAGGCAATCAGGGCGCTCAGGGCGCTGCCCACCAGCAGTGCCCAGAGTTCCATGACCTTGCGGCCGGCACCGGTGAGCTTGCCAACGATGAGGGTGACACGGATGTGCTCGCCCCTTTTTAAGGTGTGGGCCAGCGCCAGGAAGCCGGAGGCCGCCATGGCGTAGCCGGCGTAGGCGTCGGTACCCGGCGCGTAGAAGTTCAGCAGTCGGCCAACCATGGAGATGAGCACCATGATCAGCACGATGATCATGGAGAGCGCGGCCAGCCATGCCGAACCCATGAAGAGTCCATCAAGGATTTTTCGCATAGGGAGTGAATGTGTAAGGGCCCCCTACCCGGGGGCCATTGGGACGCGAAGCTCGGGCGCGATCACTTCTTGTTGAAGGCGTCGATGATTTCTTTGCCGTCAGCGCCGGACTTGCTCAGCCACTCCAGCAGCATGCTGCTGCCCACTCGCTGCATGTCCGCCTTGAGTTGCGCGCTGGGCGCTTCGATGCTGACCTTGTTTTTTTGCAAGGTGGCCTTGGCGGTCTCGTTCACTTTCTTCGAGTCGCCCCAGCCGCGGGTCTCGGCGCTGGCGGCCGCCTTCAGGACGGCATCCTGCGTGGCCTTGTCCAGGGCATTAAACGCGGCCTGGTTCACCAGCACGGCGTTCTTCGGTAGCCAGGCTTGCATGTCGTAGTAGAACTTGACACCCGCGTCGAAGAACTTGCTGTCCACCCCAGTCACGGCCGAGGTCATGTTGGTTTCCACCGCACCAGTGGCCAGTGCCTGGGCCAGTTCGGCGGCTTGCACCGTCACCGGCTGCGCGCCGACCAGTTCGGCAATGCGCGAAGTGGCTGGGCTGTAGGCACGCCACTTCGATCCCTTGAGATCGGCGGCGCTGTTGATGGGTTTGCTGCTGTAGAGGCCTTGGGGAGGCCAAGGCACGCTGAACAACAGCTTCAAGCCTTGCTCGGCCAGTTTGCGGTCCAGCACTGGCTTTTGCGCCTTGTAGAGACGTTCGGCCTCTTCATAGCTGTCGGCCACGAAGGGCAGACCGTCAGCCCCGAACACCTGCCATTCGTTTTGATACCCCGACAGGATGATCTCGCCAACCTGGGCCTGGCCACCTTGTACCGCCCGCTTGATTTCGTTGGCTTTGAACAGCGAGGCGTTTGAGTGAACCGTGATCTTGAGCTTGCCGCCCGTGGCCTGGTCCACGTCTTTGGCGAACTGGCTGATGTTGACCGTGTGGAAGTTGGTGGCGGGGTAGGCCGTTGGCATGTCCCACTTGACGCTTTGGGCCATGGAGGGCAAGGCGAGCGCCATTGAGCAAGCGGCCAGCGTGGCGTTGATTAATCGATTTTTCAGCATGTGGAGTCTCCAGAGGTTGAAGTGGCGGGGTGCCGGCCGTTTCTCGATCCGATGCCCTTCGGGTGTATGGATCAGATCAGGCTGGCTGCATCGTCCAGTAAGACGATATAGCTATTATCACGAATTTATGTCTATTTTTGTAAAACATAAAGTTGATGGAGACAAATTGTTGTTAATATATTGGTACTTATTTCTTAAGGCGGTAGATGACATCCAATTCCTCCTCCCGTACGCCCGAGGTGGCAGGCACCCCCATTGTTTCGTCCGCGCACCTCGTGTCTCCCCGCAGCGCCGAGATGAGTGAGTTCGAGTTCGGGTTGATCGTCGCTGGCCATGCGTTTCAGCGTTGGGTAGTGCATTGCATGAGTGCGGCAGGCTTGAAGGACCTGACGGCCCTCGATGTGCTGGTGTTGCACCACGTCACCCACAGGGCGCGCGACAAGCGCCTGGCGGACGTCGCCTTCATCATGAACGTCGAGGACACTCACCTCATCAACTACTCGCTCAAGAAGCTGCAGGCCCTATCGGTAGTGGCCTCCCGCAAGAACGGCAAAGAGGTCACCTATGCCCCCACGCCAGAGGGCAAGGCCTGCGTCGAGCGATATCGGGAGATACGCGAGTCCTGTCTCATCGGGGCCCTGCAGGCCGATGAGCGCCTGAATCAGGACATCGGCCAGCTGGCCCGACTGCTGCGGGTGTTGTCAGGTCTGTATGACCAGGCCGCCAGATCGGCGGCGTCGTTCTAGGCGTCGTCACCCATTTCGTTCATCGTTGCCTCCCAGTGCGCGACAGCCTGGGACGGCAGCTTTGTTGCTCCACAGCCTTCTTTTTCCACTTCGTCCAGAGGTTTTATGTTCACACCTGACTCCGTTTCTTCGCAGCCTGCGTCGTCCTCACTGTGGCAGTTCTGGATTGATCGAGGTGGCACCTTCACCGACATCGTGGCCAAGCGTCCCGACGGATCGTTGACCACCCACAAGTTGTTGTCTGAAAACCCGGAGCTGTACCGCGATGCAGCCGTCGCGGGCATCCGGCACCTGCTGGGGCTGGCTTCCAATGAGCCGATCACCCCGAAACAGGTGGCGTGCGTGAAGATGGGGACTACCGTGGCCACCAATGCCTTGCTTGAGCGCAAGGGCGAGCCCACCGTGCTGGTGACCACCAGCGGTTTCAGAGACGCGCTGCGCATTGCATACCAGAACCGCCCGCGCTTGTTTGATCGCCACATCGTTTTGCCGGAGCTGCTCTACAGCCTCGTGATTGACGCCAATGAGCGGGTGGGCGCCTTCGGCGAGGTGTTGCAAGCGCTTGACGAAGCCCAGTTGCGTGGCTCCTTGCAGGCCGCCTACGAGCAAGGCTTCCGAAGCGCCGCCATTGTGTTTATGCACGGCTATCGCTACTCGGCCCATGAGCAGGCCGCCGCGCGGCTGGCCCGTGAGGTGGGCTTCACGCAAGTGAGCACGTCGCACGAGACCAGCCCGATGATGAAGCTCGTCAGCCGGGGCGACACCACGGTGGTGGACGCCTACCTGTCTCCAATCCTTCGCCGGTACGTGGAGCAGGTTGCCGGCGAGATGCCCGGTGTGCCTTTGTTCTTCATGCAGTCCTCTGGCGGACTGACCGATGCCCACAGCTTCCAAGGCAAGGACGCCATCCTCAGCGGCCCGGCAGGCGGGATCGTGGGCATGGCCCGCACCGCCAAGCTGGCCGGTCAGGACAAGGTCATTGGTTTCGACATGGGAGGCACCTCCACCGATG
Source organism: Hydrogenophaga sp. (assembly GCF_041913525.1). Classification (GTDB taxonomy): domain Bacteria; phylum Pseudomonadota; class Gammaproteobacteria; order Burkholderiales; family Burkholderiaceae_C; genus Hydrogenophaga. Next base: position 62,166 of record NZ_JAYSFD010000004.1, read on the forward strand.
TGTCGCATTACGCCGGCAGTTTCGAGCGGGAGTTCGAAACCCAGGTGGCGGGGGTTCGCATGCGCGCGCCCATGATGAGCATCCACACCGTGGCGGCAGGCGGGGGCTCCGTGCTCACGTACGACGGCGCCCGTTTTCGCGTCGGTCCCGATAGCGCAGGTGCGAACCCCGGTCCCGCCAGTTACCGCCGTGGCGGCCCGCTCGCCGTGACCGATGCCAACGTCATGCTGGGCAAAATCCAGCCCGCCTATTTCCCCCGCGTGTTCGGTCCTCACGCCGACGAACCGCTCAGCCTGGAGGCGGTGCAGACCGCGTTTACCAAGCTGGCAGCGCAGACCGGCCGTCAGGCTGAGGAAGTGGCCGAGGGTTTCATTGAGATCGCCGTTCAGCAGATGGCCAACGCGGTCAAAAAGATATCCGTGGCTCGTGGTTACGACGTCACCCGCTACACCCTGCAGTGCTTTGGTGGGGCGGGTGGCCAGCACGCCTGCTTGGTGGCCGATGCGCTGGGCATGACGCGCGTCTTCGTGCACCCGCTGGCTGGTGTGTTGAGCGCTTACGGCATGGGCCTGGCCGACCAGAATGTGATCCGCGAACTGGCGGTTGAGGTGTTGCTCGATGAGCAGGCGTTGCCCGATATCGAAACCAAGCTGGACCAGTTGGCGCAGGCCGCCAAGGCTGAGTTGGAAGGCCAGAAGGTCAACAGCGGCACGGTACAGATGCTGCGCCGCCTGCACGTGCGTTACGAAGGGACGGACACTGCCTTGGTCGTGCCGTTCGGCGCGCTGCCCGAGATTCACGCCGCGTTCGCCGCGGCTTACCGCCAGCGCTTTTCCTTCTTGATGGAGGGTCGTCAATTGGTGGTGGAGGCGGTGTCGGTGGAAGCGGTGGTGGCGGGCGACGCCCCAGAAGAACCGCGTCTGCCCACCCATCCGTTGCGCGAAGTGCCGCGTCGCGAAACCGTTCGCATGTATGCCGACGGCTCGTGGCGTGATGCAGCACTGGTCGTGCGCGAGGACATGCGACCTGGCGACGTGCTGCAAGGCCCAGCCATCATTGCCGAGAAGAATGCCACCACGGTGGTGGAGCCCGGCTGGGAAGCGCGCCTGACGGAACTGAATCACCTGATGCTTGAGCGTCGCGAGGCCCGTGCCGCTCGCCAGGCAGTGGGCACCACCGTCGACCCAGTGTTGCTTGAGGTTTTCAACAACCTGTTCATGAACATTGCCGAGCAGATGGGTCTGCAGCTTCAGAACACGGCTTACTCGGTCAACATCAAGGAGCGACTTGACTTCTCCTGTGCCTTGTTTGACGCGCAGGGCAACCTGATCGCCAATGCGCCGCACATGCCGGTTCACCTGGGTTCCATGGGCGAGAGCATTCAGACCGTGATCCATCAGAACGCCGGTCGCATGAAGCGGGGCGACGTTTACGTGCTGAATGACCCCTACAACGGGGGCACGCACTTGCCCGACGTGACGGTGATCACGCCGGTTTACGTGGGCGATGAAGAAGAGCCCACCTTCTATGTGGGCTCGCGCGGCCACCACGCCGACATCGGCGGCACCACCCCAGGCTCAATGCCTCCCTTCTCGACTTGCATCGAGGAGGAGGGCGTGCAGATCAACAACTTCAAGTTGGTGGACCAGGGGCGCCTTCGCGAAGAGGAAATGCAGGCGCTCTTAAACAGCGGGCGTTATCCCAGCCGCAACGTCGACCAGAACATGGCCGACCTCAAGGCTCAGGTGGCGGCCAATGAGAAGGGTGTGCAGGAACTGGCCAAGATGGTGGACCAGTTCGGGCTGGAGGTGGTCAAGGCCTACATGCGCCACGTGCAGGACAACGCCGAAGAGTCGGTGCGTCGGGTGATCACCACCCTGAAAGATGGTTCGTTTGTTCTGCCCATGGACAACGGGGCGCAGATCGCCGTCTCCATCCGTGTTGACTCTGTCGCTCGCAGCGCGGTGGTGGACTTCACTGGCACCAGCGAACAGCAGCCCAACAACTTCAATGCGCCCAAGGCGGTCTGCATTGCTGCGGTTTTGTATGTGTTCCGCACACTGGTTGATGATGACATTCCGCTCAATGGCGGCTGTCTCAAGCCGCTGAAGGTCATCATTCCGAAGGGCTCGATGCTCAATCCGAACCCACCGGCATCGGTGGTGGCAGGCAACGTCGAAACGTCCAGTTGCATCACCAACGCGCTGTATGGCGCGCTGGGTGTGATGGCCTCCAGCCAGAGCACGATGAACAACTTCACTTTTGGCAACGACACACACCAGTACTACGAGACCATCTCCGGTGGCTCCGGTGCGGGCAATGGTTTTGATGGCACCAGCGCCGTGCAAACGCACATGACCAACTCGCGCCTCACCGACCCCGAGGTGCTGGAATTCCGCTACCCGGTTCGTTTGGACAGCTACGGCATCCGCCCAGGCTCGGGTGGGGCCGGGCGCTGGCGTGGTGGCGATGGCGCAATCCGTCGCATCCGATTCCTGGACCAAATGACTGCCAGCATCCTGTCCAACGGACGCACGCACGGCGCATTCGGCATGGCCGGCGGTCAGGCAGGGGCCGTTGGCATCAACCAGGTGGTTCGCGCCGATGGTCGCGTGGAGCCGCTGGGCCACATCGCCCAGGTGGAGATGGGCGTGGGTGATGTGTTTGAGATCCACACCCCAGGTGGTGGCGGATTCGGATCGCCTCAAGCTTGACGGCTGATCGCTGACGGGGTTTCCCTGTCAACCCTGAGACCACTGTCGGTGGCCTCAGGGTTTTTTTTACAGCTCTTCCACGCGGCGGGCTGGGTAGCTGTCCCAAGTTTGGCAACCCGGACACTGCCAGAAGTGCCGCTGGGCTTCAAAGCCGCATGCAGCGCAGCGGTAACGCTTCTGGGGCGCACTGGCTTGTTGAAGTGCTCGGGTCACGGGGGCGGGCATTTGTCGATCGGCCTCAGGCTCTGCTTCCAGCCAGGCCGTGGCCATAACCAAGGAGGCTTCCCGGTTCAGGTGTCCCAGGAATTGTTGGCGTGCCTCCTCCGGCCCTGGCTGAAGACTGGCCAGAGCCTGGGTGACATCAATGGAAGGCCCGCGGGCGTCTGCGGCCTGCAAGATGGGCAGCACGTCTGCAACGCGGTTGGTCTGCTGGGCCAGCTCCACCATCCGACCCGCCGCCAGTGGCAGGTGTTGCGGCGAGTGGCGCTCGAGCACAAGCAACTTGTCCAAAGCCGAGGAGGCTTTGCCCTCCTGTGCATCCAGCGCTGACAGGCTCATCCAGCCCCGTGCCAGTTGGGGCGAAGCCGAGACCGCCTGTTCCAGCAAGGCTCGTGTTCGAGTCAGGTCACCTTTGCGGTGCGCCAACTCAGCCTCTTCGCACAGGAAATGGGCCAGGCGGGTGGCATAACTGCCGGGGTCGGCTGCATCCAGCTTGCGGGCGATGGCCTGAGCACGGGGCCAGTCGCGTGAGCGCTCGTAGATGCCGAGCAATGCCATGCTGGCCTCGGTTTCGTGGTCGGAACCTTCGAGCTTTTGCAAGGCCACTTCTGCCCGGTCGAGCAGGCCTGCCTTGAGGAAGTCCAGGGCCAGCGCATATTGCGCGCGGTCGCGGTCTTTCTGGCTAAGGTCCGCGCGAGAGATCAGGTGTTCATGCACGCGCACGGCGCGGTCGTAGTCGCCGCGACGGCGAAACAGGTTGCCCAGGGCGAAGTGCAATTCGGCGGTGTCCGGGTCGCCCTGAACTGCCTCGATGAAGGCGTCGATGGCCTGGTCTTGTTGCTCATTGAGCAGGTGGTTCAGGCCGCGAAAGTAGGCCTTGGGGGCTTGGCGGCCTTCAATGCGCCACTGGCGCAAGTCCAGTCGCGAGGCCACCCAACCCAAGGCGAAAGCCAGTGGCAGTCCCCACAGCAGCCACGTGAAATCAAAGTCCATGGGGGCGGTCAGGCTCGTTGGGCATCAGGGAGGTGTCGCTTGCATCGCCCAGGCTCCCGCCGGCGGCATGGCGAGAGCGCTTGGCGCGCAGCCACAAGGGCACCATCACGATGACACCCAGGAACACGCCGACAAGCACCGACAAGAGAACCACCAGGACCAGTGGTGCCTGCCAGCTCACGCCGAAGAAAAGGTGCAGGGTGACGTTGTCCTGGTTGTTCAGCGCGAACGCGAACAGCGCAAAAAAAATGGCTGCATTGAGCAGCCACATCAGGTATTTCAAGGCTTCCCCTTTGTGGTGGGGGAATTGTAGCCAGTGGGTCTCAGGCGGGGGACTGAGGATCGCGCCCCAGAATCTGCGCCGTTCGAGCGTCCACCTGCTCGCGCAGTGCCTTGCCCGGCTTGAAATGCGGCACCCGCTTCTCAGGAATCATGACGCTTTCGCCCGAGCGGGGATTGCGCCCGATGCGAGGAGAGCGGCGGTTGACCGAGAAGCTGCCGAAGCCCCGGATCTCGATCCGATGTCCTTTGACCAATGCCTCTCCCATCGCGTCCAGAATGGCCTTGACGGCGAACTCTGCGTCGCGGTGGGTGAGCTGGCTGAACCGGGTGGCCAGGGCCTCAACGAGGTCGCTACGGGTCATATCTGAAAAGGAATAGCGCTCAATGAAACGGGGGCGGAAGAGAGGGCTTTTGGGGCCCTTCTCCAACGCCCCCGGCTAGCGGTGACAGGGTCAGTTGTTGCTGTTGTCCAGCTTGGCGCGCAGCAGGGCGCCCAGGCTGGTGGTACCGGCGTTACCCGTGTTCTGGTTCAGGCTGGCCATGGCTTCCTGCTGGTCGGCGGCGTCCTTGGCCTTGATCGACAGCTGGATGTTGCGGGTCTTGCGATCCACGTTGACCACCACGGCGGTGACTTCGTCGCCTTCCTTGAGCACGTTGCGAGCGTCTTCCACGCGGTCACGAGCGATTTCGCTGGCGCGCAGGTAGCCGATCACGTCTTCGCCCAGGTCGATTTCAGCGCCCTTGGCGTCCACGGTCTTGACCTTGCCGGTCACCACGGAACCCTTGTCGTTGACCGACACGAAGGTGGTGAACGGGTCGCCGTCGAGCTGCTTGATGCCCAGGGAGATGCGCTCGCGTTCCACGTCGATGGCCAGCACGATGGCTTCGACTTCCTGGCCCTTCTTGTAGTTGCGCACGGCGGTTTCGCCGGGTTCGTTCCAAGACAGGTCGGACAGGTGCACCAGACCGTCAATGCCAGCGGCCAGGCCCACGAACACGCCGAAGTCGGTGATGGACTTGATCGGGCCCTTCACGCGGTCACCGCGCTTGGTGGACTCGGCAAACTCGTGCCAGGGGTTGGCCTTGCACTGCTTCATGCCCAGGGAGATGCGGCGCTTGTCTTCGTCGATGTCGAGCACCATGACTTCGACTTCGTCGCCCAGCGACACCAGCTTGGACGGGGCCACGTTCTTGTTGGTCCAGTCCATTTCGGACACGTGCACCAGACCTTCGATGCCCGGCTCGAGCTCGACAAACGCGCCGTAGTCGGCGATGTTGGTGATCTTGCCGAACATGCGGGTGCCTTGCGGGTAGCGGCGGCTCACGCCGAGCCACGGGTCGTCGCCCATCTGCTTCAGGCCCAGCGAGACGCGATGCTTCTCGGTGTCGAACTTGAGGATCTTGGCGGTGATTTCCTGGCCAGCCTGCACCACTTCGCTCGGGTGGCGGACACGGCGCCATGCCATGTCGGTGATGTGCAGCAGGCCGTCGATGCCGCCCAGGTCCACGAACGCACCGTATTCGGTGATGTTCTTGACCACGCCGGTGACGATGGCGCCTTCGCGCAGGGTTTCCATCAGCTTGGCGCGCTCTTCGCCCATGGAGGCTTCCACCACGGCGCGGCGGCTCAGCACCACGTTGTTGCGCTTGCGGTCGAGCTTGATGACCTTGAATTCCAGGGTCTTGTTTTCGTAGGGGGTCAGGTCTTTGGTCGGACGGCTGTCCACCAGCGAGCCCGGCAGGAAGGCGCTGATGCCGTTGACCATGACCTTCAGGCCGCCCTTGACCTTGGTGCCGGTGGTGCCGGTGACGAACTCGCCGGATTCCAGGGCCTTTTCCAGGGCCATCCACGAGGCCAGGCGCTTGGCCTTGTCGCGCGACAGCAGGGTGTCGCCGAAGCCGTTTTCAACGGAGTCGATGGCCACCGACACGAAGTCGCCGACCTGCACCTCGATCTCGCCTTGGTCGTTCTTGAATTCGGCGATGGGCACATAGGCTTCCGACTTCAGACCGGCGTTGACCACCACGTGGTTGTGTTCGATGCGAACCACCTCGGCGGTGATGACTTCGCCCGAGCGCATTTCGGCGCGCTTGAGGGATTCTTCGAACAGGGCGGCAAAAGATTCAGACATGGGGTTTCCTAATGCTTCTCAGCGGCGGCGCATTCCACCAGGAGGCGGTGTGCGGGTAACGACGGATGAGAGGCTTTGCGTTTGCGGTGCGAAGCACCGCGGGGTTGGTTAAAAAGAACCGTCTGGCTTGCGGGCTGTGAACGCCCGGCGGAGCCGTCTGGGCCAATTTCTGGCGGTCTCAGTGGCCTGAGAACGCCGTTTTGCCTTGCCACCACGTCAACACGAGCCGCACCGATGATTCGATGTCGAGATCTGAGTTGTCGAGCAACAAGGCGTCTTCGGCTGGCTTCAAGGGGGCGTGGGCCCGGTGGGTATCCCGGTGATCCCGGGCCTTGAGGTCGGCCAAAAGGTCGTCGATGCTAGCAGGAATTCCCTTGGAAATCAATTGCTTATGGCGCCTCTGGGCGCGCTGTTCGGCGCTCGCCGTGAGGTACACCTTGAGCGGTGCGCCGGGGAAGATGACGGTGCCCATGTCGCGGCCATCGGCCACCAGGCCAGGCAGGCGGCGAAAGCCGTGCTGCAGGGCCAGCAGGGCCTCGCGCACTTCGGGCACGGCAGACACACGGGAGGCGGCCATGCCGGCAGACTCGCTGCGCAGGGCGTCGGTCACGTCTTCGCCGTCCAGTTGCACCTGCCCGGCGGCGAAGCGCACGTTCAGGTGGCGGGCCAGTTCGCCCAGTCGCTGGGCGTTGGCGGGCTGTTTCAGATCGGCTTCGGCCGTGGGCAGGCCCTGGCGCTCTGCCGCCAGGCCCACCAGTCGGTACAGAGCGCCAGAGTCGAGCCAGTGGTAGCCCAGACGGGCGGCCACTTCGGCCGAGAGCGTGCCCTTGCCCGAGGCGGTCGGTCCGTCCACGCAGATCACCGGGATGTGATCGGCATCGGCCTGGGCCACGGTCCACAAGGTCTCGAAGTACTCAGGGAAGGTCTTGCCCACGCACTTGGGGTCTTCAATGCGCACCGGCAGTTGCGCCGGGTTGAAGGCCGCCAGCGAGAAGCACATGGCCACGCGGTGGTCGTCGTAGGTGTGGATGGACGCGGCTCGCCAGTCTTGGGGCTTGGCCGGTGGCGTGATGCGAATGAAGTCGGCACCTTCCTCCACCGTGGCGCCCAGCTTGCGGCATTCTGTGGCCATGGCCGCGATGCGGTCGGTTTCCTTGACGCGCCAGCTTGCGATGTTGCGCAGGGTGGTGGTGCCGTCGGCATACAGCGCCATCACCGCCAGCGTCATGGCGGCATCGGGAATGTGGTTGCAGTCCAGGTCAATCGCCTTCAGCGGCCAGGCGCCGCGCCGGATGTGCAGCGCGTTGGCCTCACCGGTGATGTCGGCGCCCATGAGCCGGGCGGCCTCAACGAAGCGGATGTCGCCTTGGATGGAGTCCAGCCCCACGCCGTCGATGGTGATGCCGTCGTGTCCGGCCGAGGCGGGCGCGATCGCACCCAGTGCGATGAAGTAACTGGCGGAGGAGGCATCGCCTTCCACCGGAATGCGCCCTGGCGAGCGATAACGGCTGCCGGCCGGGATGGTGAAGCGTTGCCAGCCGTCGCGTTGCACGTTCACCCCGAAGCGCTGCAACAGGTTGAGGGTGATCTCGATGTAGGGTTTGGAGATCAGCTCACCTTGCACCTCGATCACCACGGCTTGCTCTTGGGCCACCAGAGGCAGGGCCAGCAGCAGGGCGGTGAGGAACTGGCTGGAGACATCGCCGCGCACGGGGATGGGTTGGCTCAGCCGCAAGGCTTGGGGTTTGCCCGTGCCCAGGCGCAGCGGCGGGTAGCCTTCCTGTCCGGTGCAGGCCACCGCGCAGCCCAGCGCGCGCAAGGCATCCACCAGGTCGCCGATAGGGCGTTCGTGCATGCGGGGCACGCCGCTCATGTCGAACTGGCCGCCGTGGCGCGCCGCCAGCAGCGTCAGGGCGGCGGTCAGGGGGCGCATGGCGGTGCCGGCGTTGCCCAGGAACAGGGCTGCCTGATTCACCGGCAGTTGACCACCCAGCCCATGCACGCGAAGGGCGCCGTCGGGCTGGCGCTCGAGCTGGCAGCCCAGTTGGGCCAGCGCTTTGAGCATCACCTGCGTGTCGTCTGAGTCCAGCAGGTCGGTCACGTCGGTGTGCCCCTCGCTGAGGGCGGCCAGCAGCAGCACGCGGTTGGAGATGCTCTTGGAGCCCGGCAGCCGGACGGTGCCACCCGCGCTGCGCAGGGGCGGGATGTCGAGATGTTCGATCGAGTACATGCGTGAGGCCGGTTGGGTACCGGCGGGGTTCAGCTCTGTGGCTTGATGGCCGTCATGCGCCAGGTGGCGCGGGCGTGGCTGGCGTTTTCGATCAGGTTTTCCAGCATTGCCGGATCGCCATTCTGGATGGCTGCCTCAAACGCTTGCAGCGCGCGCTGAAAGAGGCGCGTCTGGGTGAGCAGCTCTTCTCGGTTGGTCAGCAGGATGTCTCGCCAGATGGCCGGTTCACTGGCCGCAATGCGGGTGAAGTCGCGAAAGCCCGGTCCGGCGAGGCTCAAAAAATCGTCGGCCTGGGGCTGTGCTTTGATGGCGTTCATCAGCGAGTAGGCTAGGACATGGGGCAGGTGACTCACGGCCGCGTAGGCGGCATCGTGCGCCTCGGGTGACATCAGCTTGACGTGACAACCCAGGGCGCTCCACACCTTCTGCGCCTTGTCGAGCTGAGCCGTGAGGGTGCGCTCGACGGGCGTGAGGATGACCTGGCGGCCCATGTAGAGGTCAGGGTCGGCGTGCTCGACGCCTGAGAGTTCTTTGCCCGCGATGGGGTGGGCGGGCACGAACACGCCCACCTGGTCGCGCAGCACTCGTCGCGCCGCGTCGATCACGTCGCGCTTGGTGGAGCCCACGTCCATGATGAGCACGTCGCTGCGCACCAGGTGGCGGATGGCCTTGAAGGTGGCCTCGGTGGCGGCCACCGGCACCGCCAGCAACACCAGATCAGCGCCCGAGACGGCCAATAGGGCCGACGGTGCCTCCACGTCGATCACGCCCATCTGGCGGGCCCGTTCGGTGGTGGAGGGCGACTTGCTGTAGCCCACCACGCGCTTCACCAGCCCGGCGCGCTTGAGCGCCAGCGCGAAGGATCCGCCCATGAGGCCGCATCCGATCAGACCAAGTTGTTCAAACATCCCTGCTCCCTCTGGCCTTGCGCGGCCTTATTCGCTGACCGGGTAGGCCCCGAGCACCTTGTAGAAGGCGCACAAGCCACGCAATTCGTTCAGCGCTGCCGCGACATGGGGCTGAGACGGGTGCCCGGCGATGTCGATGTAGAAGTAGTACTCCCACTGGCCCGACTTGGCCGGGCGAGACTCGAAACGCGTCATGGACACGCCATTGGTCTTCAGCGGCACCAGCAGGTCGTGCACCGCACCGGGGCGATTGGGCACCGACACCACGATGCTGGTGCAATCTTTGCCCGAAGCGGGCGGCATGGCCAGCGTCTGGGGCAGACAGATCACCGCGAAGCGCGTGCGGTTGTAGGCTTCGTCCTGCACGGCATGGGCCACAATGTGCAGGCCGAACTGCGAGGCCGCTCGCTCGCTGGCCAATGCGGCCCAGGTGGGGTTGCTGGCGGCCAGGCGCGCGCCTTCTGCATTGCTTGAGACGGCCCGGCGTTCGGCATTGGGCAGGTGCTGTGTCAGCCAGCCTTGGCATTGGGCCAGCGCCTGCGGGTGGGCCATGACCACCTCAATGCCTTCCAGCGAGTTGCTTTGCCGCAGCAGGTTGTGGCGGATGAGCAGACTGACCTCGCCCACCACGTGCACCGGCGAGCGCAGGAACAGATCAAGCGAGCGGGCCACCACGCCTTCGGTGGAGTTCTCCATGCCCACCACGCCGTACTGCGCGGTGCCGGCCGCCGTGGCGTGGAACACCTCGTCGAAATTGGCGCAGTAGATCAGGTTGGCGGCGCTGCCGAAGAACTCAATGGCGGCTTGCTCGCAGAAGGTGCCTTGAGGGCCCAGCACGGCCACGCGCTGGGGGGCTTCCAAAGCCAGGCAGGCCGACATGATCTCGCGCCAGATCGAAGCCACGTGCTGGTTGAGCAGGGGGCCTTGGTTGGCGGCCTCGATCTTGGCGATGACCTGTGCCACCCGATCAGGCCGGAAGAAGGGGGAGCCTTCCTGGCGCTTGAGCTCGCCGACCTGTTCGGCCACCCGGGCGCGCTGGTTCAGCAGGGTCAGGAGTTGCTGGTCGATCGTGTCGATCTGGACCCGCAAGGCGGCGAGGGCTTCGGTTTGCTGGGGTTGGGTCATGCCGGTCAGGCCTGTTCTTTCTCGAATTCGCGCATGTAGGCCACCAGTGCCTGCACGCCTTCCATGGGCATGGCGTTGTACAGGCTGGCGCGCATGCCGCCCACCGATTTGTGTCCCTTGAGTTGCAGCAGGCCGCGCGCCTGGGCGCCGGCCAGGAAGGCCTCGTTACGGCTCTCGTCGCGCAGGAAGAAGGGCACGTTCATGCGCGAGCGGCACGAGGGCTGCACCTTGTTCACATAAAAGGACGAGCCGTCAATGAAGTCATAGAGCAGGGCGGCTTTGGCGATGTTGCGCTGCTCCATGGCGCCTACGCCGCCTTGGCGCTTGAGCCATTGGAAGGTGAGGCTGGCCATGTAGATGGCGTAGGTGGGCGGTGTGTTGAACATCGAGGCGTTGTCGGCCACGGTGCGGTAGTTGAACGCACTGGGGCAGATGTCCAGGGCTCGGCCCAGCAGGTCTTCGCGCACCACCACCAGCGTCAGGCCGGCTGGGCCCAGGTTTTTCTGGGCGCCGCCAAAGGCCAGGCCCACGCGGCTCCAGTCCACCGGACGCGAGGCCACGTGGGAAGAGAAGTCGATCACCAGCGGCGCCTGGCTGCCCAGGGCGGCCAGATCGGGCAGCTCGTGGAATTCCACCCCGTGGATGGTCTCGTTGCTGCACAGGTGCACGTAGGCGGCGTCAGGGCGCAGGCGCCAACCCGAGGCGGGCGGAATGGAGGTGTGGCCATCGGCCTCATTGCTGGCGGCCAGGCCGGTAGCGCAGTACTTGCCCGCTTCCTTGAACGACTTCTGGCTCCAGCTACCGGTGACCACGAAGTCCACCGCGCCGCCACCCGACAGGTTCAGGGGGACGATGGCGTTTTCGGCCAGCCCGCCACCCTGCATGAACAGAATCTTGAAGTTCGCCGGCACCGCCAACAGCTCGCGCAGATCGGCTTCGGCCTGCTCGCAGATGGACACGAAGGCTTTGCCTCGGTGGCTCATCTCCATGACGCTCATGCCAGTGCCGTTCCAGTCGAGCATTTCGCGCGCGGCCTGTTCCAGCACCTCCACCGGCATCACGGCCGGGCCGGCGGAAAAATTGAAAGGTCTTGTCATCACTCGGTTGCGTCAGGCGTGGGGGTGTCGTCTGCGTTGGTGCCTTCTGCCGCATCGGCGGCGTCGGCCACGTTGGCGTCGTTTTCGACGATGCGCTGCAGGCCGGAGAGCACCGAGCCTTCGTCAAGGGCGATCAGCGTCACGCCTTGCGTGGCGCGGCCCATTTCGCGGATCTCGCTCACCCGGGTGCGCACCAGCACACCCTTGTCGGTGATCAGCATGATCTCGTCGTCGGTGTGCACCAGCGTGGCGGCCACCACCTTGCCATTGCGCTCGCTTTGCTGGATGGCGATCATCCCCTTGGTGCCGCGGCCATGGCGGGTGTACTCGCCAATCGGGGTGCGCTTGCCGTAGCCGTTGACAGTGGCGGTGAGCACGCTCTGGTCTTCGTCTTCGGCCACCAGCATGGCGATCACGCTTTGGCCGTCTTCCAGCGACATGCCACGCACGCCGCGGGCGTTGCGGCCCATGGGGCGCACGTCGTTTTCGTCAAAGCGCACGGCCTTGCCGCCGTCGCTGAACAGCATCACGTCGTGCTGGCCGTCGGTCAGCGCTGCACCGATGAGGAAGTCACCCTCGTCCAGGTCAACGGCAATGATGCCGGCCTTGCGCGGGTTGCTGAACTCGGTGAGTGCGGTCTTCTTGACCGTGCCCATGGACGTGCCCATGAACACATAGCGGTTTTCCGGGAAGGTGCGCGCTTCACCCGTGAGCGGCAGCACCACGGTGATCTTTTCGCCTTCTTGCAGCGGGAACATGTTCACGATGGGGCGGCCGCGCGATCCGCGCGAGCCGGCCGGCACTTCCCACACCTTCAGCCAGTACAGGCGGCCCCGGTTAGAGAAGCACAAGATGTAGTCGTGCGTGTTGGCAATGAAGAGCTGGTCGATCCAGTCGTCTTCCTTGGTGGCCGTGGCCTGCTTGCCGCGCCCGCCGCGCTTCTGCGCGCGGTACTCCGACAGGGGCTGGCTCTTGATGTAGCCCGAGTGGCTGAGCGTGACCACCATGTCGGTGGGCGTGATCAAGTCTTCGGTGGCCAGGTCTTGCGCGTTGTGCTCAATCTCGCTGCGGCGTGCGCCCAGCTTGGTTTGGCCGAACTCCAGCTTCACGGCGGTCAGTTCGTCGCCGATGATGGCGGACACGCGCTCGGGCTTGGCCAGGATGTCGAGCAGGTCGTCGATCTCGGCCATCACCTCTTTGTACTCGGCCACGATCTTGTCTTGCTCAAGGCCGGTCAGGCGCTGCAGGCGCATCTGCAGGATTTCCTGCGCCTGCGTCTCGGACAGCCGGTACAAGCCCTCGGGCTGCATGCCGAACTCGCGGTCCAGGCCCTCGGGGCGGTAGTCGTCGGCGTTCACGGTGCCGCCATCGGCCTTGGCGCGGGTGAGCATCTCGCGCACCAGCTGGCTGTCCCAACTGCGAGTCATCAGTTCGGCCTTGGCCACAGGCGGCGTGGGCGATTCGCGGATGATGCGGATGAACTCGTCGATGTTGGCCAGCGCCACGGCCAGGCCTTCCAGCACGTGGCCGCGCTCGCGGGCCTTGCGCAGGTTGAAGACCGTGCGGCGGGTCACCACCTCGCGGCGGTGCTCCAGGAAGACCTGGATCAGGTCTTTGAGGTTGCACAGGCGGGGCTGGCCATCCACCAGTGCCACCATGTTGATGCCGAAGGTGTCCTGCAGCTGCGTCTGCTTGTACAGGTTGTTCAGCACCACCTCTGGCACTTCGCCGCGCTTGAGCTCGATCACCAAGCGCATGCCCGACTTGTCGGACTCGTCCTGAATGTGGCTGATGCCTTCGATCTTCTTCTCGTGCACCAGCTCGGCGATGCGCTCTTGCAGGGTCTTCTTGTTGACCTGGTACGGCAGCTCGTCAACGATGATGGCCTGGCGCTGGCCGCGGTCGATGTCTTCAAAGTGGCACTTGGCCCGCATCACCACGCGGCCGCGGCCCGTGCGGTAGCCGTCCTTGACGCCCTGGATGCCGTAGATGATGCCGGCAGTGGGGAAGTCGGGCGCCGGAATGATTTCCATCAACTCGTCGATGCTGGCCTCGGGGTGCTTGAGCATGTGCAGGCAGGCATCCACCACCTCGTTGAGGTTGTGCGGCGGAATGTTGGTGGCCATGCCCACCGCGATACCGGCCGAGCCGTTGACCAGCAGGTTGGGCAATCGGGTGGGCAGCACCAGCGGCTCTTTTTCGCTGCCGTCGTAGTTGGGCCCGAAATCGACGGTTTCCTTGTCGATGTCGGCCAGCATTTCGTGGGCGATCTTCGACAGGCGAATTTCGGTGTAACGCATGGCCGCGGCGCTGTCGCCGTCCACCGAGCCGAAGTTGCCCTGGCCGTCCACCAACATGTGGCGCAAGGAAAAATCTTGCGCCATCCGCACGATGGTGTCGTACACCGCGCTGTCGCCGTGCGGGTGGTACTTACCGATCACGTCACCCACGATACGGGCCGACTTCTTGTAAGGCCGGTTCCAGTCGTTGTTCAGCTCGTGCATGGCGAACAACACGCGCCGATGCACCGGCTTGAGGCCGTCGCGGGCGTCCGGGAGTGCGCGGCCCACGATCACGCTCATGGCGTAGTCGAGATAGCTGCGCCGCATCTCCTCTTCAAGACTGATCGGCAGGGTCTCTTTGGCGAACTGGGACATGGGCATTCACACCGGGGTGAAGAAAAGGGCAATCGTGCATTTTAAGGGGGTGCCTCATGAGCTTCTGGCGGTAAGCGCTTGTTGTGCTTGGGCAACGGATACCCCCGCAGTGGGTTGCCTGCCGCGATGGAGCTGGCGCCGTGGAGGCTGACCCAATCGGGCTTATGGCACAATATTTTTCAGCGCTTCGGGTGATGGTCACTTCGGGCGTGATTTTTTTCGCAGCCTGTCTGCGGCTTACCCAGAGGAAAACCATGAAAAAACTCAACAAAGTGGCAATGCTGTTTGCAGCCGCCGCCATGGCAACGGCCGCCGGCGCTCAAACCGTCGACAACTGGCGCAACGGCACCAGCGAGCTGGTGTGGAAGAACGGCACCAACGAACTGTGCTGGCGCGACGCCAACTGGACCCCTGCCACCGCCGCCCAAGGCTGCGACGGCGCCATCGTGCCGAAGGCCGCTGCTCCGGCGCCTGCTCCCGCCGCTCCCGCACCGGCTGCTGCCGCTCCCGCACCGGCTCCCGCCGCTGCCCCGGCTCCCGCTGCCACCAAGGTGACCTACGCCGCTGACGCCTTCTTTGACTTCGACAAGGCTGTGCTGAAGCCCGAAGGCAAGGCCAAGCTGGACGACCTGGCCGGCAAGGTCAAGGGCATCAACCTGGAAGTCGTGATCGCCGTGGGCCACACCGACTCCACCGGTGCCGCTTCCTACAACCAGAAGCTGTCGGTTCGCCGCGCTGAAGCCGTGAAGGCCTATCTGGTGAGCAAGGGCATCGAAAGCAACCGCATCTACACCGAAGGCAAGGGCCTGACCCAGCCGGTGGCTGACAACAAGACCCGCGAAGGCCGTGCAAAGAACCGCCGCGTGGAAGTCGAAGTGGTCGGCACCCGCAAGAACTGATCAACCCTTTGATCAACTCTCAAAAACCGCGCTTCGGCGCGGTTTTTGTTTTTCACCGGCCATAATTCCGCCCATGACGACCAAGCTCAACGCCGATCCGGCCGAACTGGCCAAATTTTCCGATCTGGCCCATCGCTGGTGGGACCCGGACAGCGAATTCCGCCCACTGCACCAGATCAACCCTTTGCGATTGAAATGGATTGACACCTTGGTGAGCCTTTCAGGCAAACAGGTGCTAGACGTGGGATGCGGCGGCGGCATCTTGTCGGATTCGATGGCTCGTCTGGGCGCCAATGTCACCGGCATCGATTTGTCCACCAAGGCATTGCGCGTGGCGCAATTGCACGCATTGGAAGCCGGCACCGAGCGGGTGCGTTACCAGGAAATCAGCGCGGAAGACCTCGCCCGCGAGCAACCCGGCGCGTTCGACGTGGTGACCTGCATGGAAATGCTGGAGCACGTGCCCGATCCGTCGTCGGTGGTGCGGGCTTGTGCCGATCTCGTCAAACCGGGCGGCTGGGTGTTTTTCTCTACCATCAACCGCAACGCCAAGTCTTTCCTGTTCGCCATCGTTGGCGCCGAGTACGTGCTCAACATGTTGCCCAAGGGCACGCACGAATACGCCAAGTTCATCCGCCCCAGCGAACTCGCGGCGCATGTGCGCGGCGCCGGGCTTGAACTGACGCAGACGCGGGGCATGGAATACAACCCGCTGACCCGCCGCTACTGGCTCAGCGACGACACGAGCGTCAACTACCTGTTGGCGACCCGAAAGCCCCTGTGATGGCGCCACCGTGGGCCGGTCTTCAGGCCGTTCTCTTTGACCTGGACGGCACCTTGGTGGACAGTGCCCCTGACCTGGGGGCCGCCGCAGACGAAATGCGGCTCGACAGGGGGTGGCCATCCTTGCCGCTGGCCGCCTACCGCGCCTATGCGGGCTCTGGCGCTCGCGGCATGTTGAAGGTGGCCTTGGAGGTCACGCCCGATCACGCCGATTTTGAGGCGCTGCGCGAGGAATACTTGGCGCGTTACGAGGCCCGTTTGCTGGCTGCCACCCGCCCATTTGAAGGCGTGGAAGAACTGGTCGCCCGCCTCACGCACCACGGTGTGCCCTGGGGCGTGGTGACGAACAAGGCGGCCCGTTTCACGGTGCCGCTCACCCGGTCGATGGCGTTTTTCGCCCACGCCAGGGCGGTGGTCTGCGGCGACACCACGCCGCACACCAAGCCGCACCCGGCGCCCTTGTTGGAGGCGGCTCGGCAAATGGGGCTGCCGCCCGCTGGCTGTGTGTATGTGGGCGATGACCACCGTGACGTGCTGGCCGGGCGGGCGGCGGGCATGCGAACCGTGGCTGCGGGCTATGGTTACCTGGGGCCGGGGGCGGTGGTGTCGGCCTGGGGAGCCGATGCGGAAATTTCTTCTCCGCTGCAGGTCTTGAAATTGCTGGAACTGCCTTAAACTTCGACGCCTCAGGGGCTGCACTGGTTTCGACGTGGGTTCGGGCACGCAGCAGGGCATGTCGAGGTTCTGTCACCTCGTAAAACCGCAGAAAAAAACTAACTGCAAACGACGAACGTTTCGCACTCGCTGCTTAATTGCATGTGAGCCTCACAACAGCAAGCCGATAGGCTGGGCAAGGGTGGCGCAAGCTGTCCAGGCTGTGGGGTAACTTCATTCGGCTGGGTCCGCCTCGGGCAACTTGGGGCGGGTCGAGAAATAAGGTTGCTGGCGACTTGTAGAGCGTGCCGCTGCGCGCTGCAGGAAGCGAGACCCAAATCAGACGGCTACACATGTAGAACTGCGCGAAGAAGGCTTGCGGACGGGGGTTCAAATCCCCCCAGCTCCACCAATACCCTGCACAAAGGCCGCTAGGAATGACCACCTAGCGGCCTTTTTCATGCCGGCTTCGCCCATCGAGGTGGTGTTTTGGGGCGCTCAGTCCACCATCCGTTGCGCCACGAACTCGCGCAGCAATGACATTACCGGTGCCTCGCTGCGCCCCGCCAGGGAGACGTAGGCGTAGCGAGCGGTGGTTCGCAGGGCGGGTCTTGTCTGCAGTTCGCACAGGCTGCCTGCCTCGATGCCCTCGCGCGCGGCGGCGCGTACCCCCAGAAAGATGGCGTTGGTGCGGCTGACCACGTCGATGAGTCCGCCCACGTCGTCGCATTGCAGGGTGGCGATTCGGGTGGGGTTGGCTTCTGGGCCGTAGCGCTCGACGAGCAGGCGCACCACTTCGTCTGAGAGTGGGGTGGTGGCAATGGGGTAGTCGAGCAGGTTGGCCAGGGTCACCGCTGCTTGATGGGCCAGGGGATGGCTGGCGCGTGCGATCCAGGCGGCGGCCATTTCGGCCACGGGTTCGATGTGCAAATCGTCGTTGGGCGCCACCCGGCGTTCGTCCACCACCAGTGCATCGAGTTGCCTGGCCCGCAGTTGCACCAACTGCAGCTCGGTCGGGCCACGGGTGATGTTCACGCGCACCCGTGGGTGGTTCTGCGCCATGTGGCACATGAGCGGGGTCATCAGGATGGCCCCTGGGCCCGACCCCAGGCCGATGCGCATGACGCCGCCATCGGCTTTTCGCAGCAATTCCGCCGATCGCCGCACTTCCGATGCCTCCAGCACGATGCGGCGCGCCCGCTCGACCACGTGGCGTCCCAGTGGGGTGAGTTCGTTGCGCTTGCCCACGCGGTCGAGCAGGCGGCCGTCCACCTCGGTTTCGAGCGCCTGAATGCTGCGGCTCAGGGCCGACTGCGTGAGGTGAAGGCGTTCGGCGGCGCGGCTGAAGGAGCCTGTTTCGGCCACGGCCAGGAAGTGCTCGAGATGGCGGATGTTCATCGGGTTGGTGGGCTCTGGGGATGAGGTTTGTGAATGATTATCCAGAAAATAATGCATTGGACACATCAAAAACGGGCTCCTAGCATTCACTTGCCTGCCTGTTGTTGGCCGAGCGGCCCGAGCAGGCACCCTCACCACATTGGAGACACGTTCATGACCGCTAGCACCCACTTCTTCCTGCGCCGCGTGGCGGCGACCCTTGCCGGTTTGGCGCTGGCCGGCTCTGCGATGGCGCAGGCCTTTCCGACCAAGCCCGTGACATTGATGGTTCCTTACCCGGCGGGCGGGCCGTCGGATTCCGTGGCCCGGAGCCTGAACAACACGCTGGGCAAG
Source organism: Hydrogenophaga sp. (assembly GCF_041913525.1). Classification (GTDB taxonomy): domain Bacteria; phylum Pseudomonadota; class Gammaproteobacteria; order Burkholderiales; family Burkholderiaceae_C; genus Hydrogenophaga. The sequence goes on from NZ_JAYSFD010000004.1 coordinate 80,590, forward strand.
CACCTCGGGCAGTCGGTGGTGGTGGAGAACCTGGGGGGTGCCACCGGCGGGATCGCCGCGCAGAAGGTGCTGGCCGCGCCCAGCGATGGCTACATGGTGTTCCAGGGCTCGCCCAATGAGCTGATCCTGTCGCCCCTGGCCAACCTGGCGGTGAAGTTCAAGAGCGAAGACTTCCGCCTGGTGCAGATGATTGAGTCAACCCACATTGCCTTGGTGACGCGCCCAGATTTGCCGGCCAACAACGCCGATGAGCTGTTGGCGTATGCGCGCAAGCAGGCCGCCGCGGGCAAGCCCATCACCTACGCCAGCGTGGGGCCCGGTTCGTTCTACCACCTGCTGGGTGAGCACCTTTCCAAGGTGACGGGCATTCCGATGGTCCACGTGCCCTACAAAGGGGCCGCACCGGCCAACCAAGACCTGCTGGGCAGCCGGGTGGACATCTTCCTGGCGCCCTATGGCAAGAATTACGAAGAGTTTCACAAGCAGGGCAAGCTCAAGGTGCTGGCCATGCTCAACCGCGAGCGCATGGAGGGGGTGAAAGAGTACCCGGCCATCAGCGAAAGCCAGTCGCTCAAGGATTTCACCTTCAACACCTGGTCGGGCCTGTTCGTGAAGAAGGACACCCCTGAGCCGGTGGTGCAGGCCTTGCACAAGGCCATGAGCGAAACCCTGGGCGACGCACAGGTGCGCGCGAACCTGGAGGCCAACAGCCGCGTGCCGGCCAAGCCTCAGAGCCTGGCCGCCGTGTCCAAGGTGTACACCGATGGCACGGCACAGTACCGCGCCATCGCGAAGTCGATTGACCTGAAGCCGCAGTGAGCGGCGGGAGAGGCGAGCATGAACGATGTGACTGACGGCTTGAGCGTGGTCGAGGCCTTGCGCGCGGGGGCGGGCGAGTTCGTGGCCCTGCGCCGGGACATTCACCGCCACCCGGAACTGGGTTTCCAGGAATTCCGCACCAGCGACCTGGTGGCCGAACGCCTGCAGGCCTGGGGTTATGAGGTCACCCGAGGCCTGGGCGGCACCGGGGTGGTGGGTCAGTTGCGCCGGGGCACGGGCAAGCGCCGTCTTGGCCTGCGCGCCGACATGGACGCCTTGCCGATCCACGAGGCCACTGGCCTGCCGCACGCCAGCGTTCACGCGGGCCTCATGCACGCCTGCGGCCATGACGGTCACACGGCCATGCTGCTGGCGGCGGCGCGGCACCTGGCGGAGCACGGTGACTTCAGCGGCACGCTGAACCTGATCTTCCAGCCTGCGGAAGAGGGCCTGGGCGGCGCCAAGAAGATGATGGCCGACGGCTTGTTCGACCGGTTTCCTTGCGATGCCATCTTCGCCATGCACAACATGCCGGGCTTCCCGCGCGGCACCCTGCTGCTGCGCGACGGGCCCACCATGGCCGCCAGCGAAAACATCACCATCACCGTGCAGGGCAACGGTGGCCACGGGGCCATGCCGCACCAGGCGGCCGACCCGGTGGTGGCGGGGGCGGCCATCGTCATGGGGTTGCAGACCATCGTGTCGCGCAATGTGGCGCCGCTGCAGATGTCGGTCATCACCGTGGGTTCGTTCCAGGCCGGGGTGGCCAACAACGTGATCCCTAACGAGGCGGTGCTCAAGCTCAGCGTGCGTTCGCTGGACCGGGAGGTGCACAAGATGCTGCTGCGCCGCATCGATGAGCTGGTGACGCTGCAGGCCCGCAGCCTGGGCGTGCAGGCCACGGTGGATTTCCAGGGCGGTTACCCGGTGCTGGTCAACACCCAGGCAGAGACCGACTTCGCGCGCCAGGTGGCCCTGGAGCTGCTGGGGCCTGATGCGGTGACCTTGCAGACCCAGCCGTTGACGGGCAGCGAAGACTTCGCCTTCATGCTGGAGCAGGTGCCGGGGTGCTACCTCTACATCGGCAACGGCGACGAGGCCTCTGGCGGGCATGGTGCCTGCATGGTGCACAACCCGAACTACGACTTTGACGACGCCAACATCCCCGTGGGCGCCGCCTACTGGGCCTTGCTGGTCAGGCGCTTCCTGGTGGACTGATCCACCTCACCCAGTGCCCCCCATGCCCAGGCCCGCCAGACCCAGTGGCAGGCGGGTGAAGGCGCTGGTCAGGATGAGCGCCACCACCGCGAGCGCGGCCACGAAGAACAGCAGCCGCTGCACGCGCGTGCGCCCGCGCTTGAGGGCGAAAGAGCCGAGCACGATGTAGACCACCAGCAGCACCAGCTTGGCCCCCAGCCAGGCCTGCTGCAGCGGGTGATAAGCAAGCAAGGCCCACAGGCCGATGCCGGCCAGCAGCAGGGGCGTGTCGATGGCCACGCTGAGACGCCGCCAGAAGGGCCGCATGGGCCAGGCCTGCAGAGCCGTGACGCCCAGGCCGCGCGCCACGAACAGCGTGATGCTGGCGCTCACGCAGGCCAGGTGCAGGTGCCGCAGGGCAGGGTAGAGCCAGGGGTGATGGGCCAGCAGGTCGATCATGCGGGCGACGGTATCACCGTCGGGGCCGGTGTCAGCAGGTGGCGCACCAGGTCGGCCACGCCGCGAATCTGTTCACCAAAGGGCAGGCGACCGGCGCCGCGAAAGAACAGGCCGCGCTCGGCGTCGCCGTCCATGGCGTGGCCCAGTTGCTGGTCGATGCAGAACTGGCCGATGCCCGCGTCGCCGTCGCGCAAGCCGCAATGCTGCAGGCAGTCAAACGACAGGTTGCACTTGGCCTTGGGGTGGGCGCGCTCTTGCAGGATGGGCAGGATGCGCAGGTATTTGTCGAGCCAGGGCGTTCGCACCGCGCGCGCCGGCAGGCCTGCCACGCTGACGAATTCCACGATGTCTTGCGGCTTGGCTTGGGCCAGGATGCGCTTGAAGGCGTCGGGCGCGTCGCATTCCTGCGTGACGGCGAAGGCGGTGCCCAGTTGCACGCCATCGGCCCCCAGGCCTTGCAAGCGCAGGATGTCGGCGTGGCTGTCGATGCCCCCGGCGGCGATGAGCGCGATGTCTTGCTCGTAGCCTGCTTGCTGGAACAGCTCGCGCACCTGTGGGATGACGGTCTCGAAGTCAAAGCGCGCATCGCCCAGGTCGGCCACTTTCGCCGCGCCCAGGTGGCCACCGGCCAGGCGGGGGTTTTCGATGACGATGGCGTCGGGCAGGCGGCCCTTGCGCTCCCATTTGCGCAGCAGCAACTGCACGCCGCGCGCATCCGACAGGATGGGGATGAGCGCCACATGGGGATGGTCTTGCGCGAGTTCGGGCAGGTCCAGCGGCAGACCGGCGCCCACCACCAGGGCGTCCACACCGCTTTGCAGCGCCTGCTTCACGTAGGCCGAGTAGGCGCTGAGGGCCTTCATCACGTTCACGGCAATCCACCCCTGGCCATGCGAGGCAGCGCGGGCGTCGCGAATCTCGCGGTCCAGTGCCACCAGGTTGGCCTGGTCGATGCGCGCGCGGGCGTCGGGCGCTTTGTCCAGGTGCGCGGTCTGCGCCATCAGGTCGGGGTGGCGGCGGCGCAGGTCCACCGATGAGATGGTGCCCATGCCACCCAGCCGGGCCACGGCGGACGAGAGCCCGGCGGCGGACACGCCCACGCCCATGCCGCCCTGCACGATGGGCAGCAGGGTTTTGCCTCGGATGCGCAGCGGGCGCAGGCCAGCCGCCCGTGCCTGGTCCAGCCACTGCGCCGTGCTGGTGTCGTTCGCCGGGTGCTGCATGTCAGTGCCGCGCCTGGCCTTCGAACACCGGGAACAGCAGGTTGTTTTCGGTGTGGATGTGCTCGATCAGGTCGTCGCTCAGGCGCGCGGTGCCGGCGTACAGGGCCTGCCAGGTGTTGCAGGCGCCGGTGGGTGGCTGGTGATGCTGGGTGAGTTCGGCCAGGCGTTCGAGTTGCGCGCCGTGGCTCACGTGCTCGTGGCGCATCACGCCGATGGGGTGCACCACCATCGGATGGCCGCCTTGCTTGAGCAAGGGGAAAAGAATTTGCTCTTCCTTGGCCATGTGGTCCAGCAACTCGCGCTCCATGGATTCGAGGTGGTCGGCCAGGCCCTTGGGCACCTGCGGGTGATCGCGGTGAACGGCCTCCACGCGCCGGGCCATGCGGATCAGCTCGGGCAGTTGCTGGCGGTGCACCTCGTGGTAGCGCTGCAGGATGTGGTCGATCAGCTCGGCTGGGGCGGGTGCCTCGGGTGCGGCCTTTTGCTCTTGCAGCGCGCGGATTTCGCTGAGCACCGCGGCGGCGTCGAGCCCTTTGTGGGCACAGGCCGCGTCAAGCGATTGCTGGCCGCCGCAGCAAAAGTCGAGCTTGAGGCGGCGAAACACGGCGGTGGCGCCAGGGATTTGCACGGCCAGACTGCCCAGGCTCTGGTCGGCTTGGGCGGGGGTGGTCTGAAGGCTCATGGGGTTTCCTTTAAAGATTCATTTGAGGTGAATTTATTGTGAGATAACATGCATCGAATATGAATATTCACCCTGCGTGCCGTCGGGACATTCGATGTGGCGCAGATGGGAGACCCGCATGCGCCTGACCCAATGGACCGACTACGCCTTGCGCGTGCTGATGTACTGCGCCGCCCACCAAGACCGTGAAGCGGCCCCCACCATTGCCGAGATCGCCGAGGCCTATGGCATTTCGCGCAGCCACCTGATGAAGGTGGTGATGGCGCTGTCGGCCAAGGGCTGGCTGGCCACTACGCGCGGGCGCGGGGGCGGCCTGCGGCTTGTGTTGCCGCCCGCCGAGATCGTGGTGGGCGAGGTGGTGCGCCAGATGGAGGAAGACTTCACCCTGGTGGAGTGCTTCAACCCGCAGGGCAGCAACTGCCGCATTGATGGCCGTTGCCGCCTGAAGGGCGTGCTGTGGGACGCGCTGCAGGCCTATATGCAGGTGCTCGATGGCGTGCGTTTGGCTGACCTGGTGGGGCCAGGAGCCCAGGCGGCGGTCGTGCCGGTGGCCGCGATCAAGCGGTCGCGCCAATCGGCCAGCCCTTGACGTTGGCGGCGTTGAGGTGACCATGTCAGGTTGGTCACAACTGGGGGTGCCATCTGGCACCTGCTGTGGGAGCCTGGTATGGACGTTTTGTCCGATGTGCTGCGAGGCCTTCGCCTGGAGGGGGCGCTTTTCCTCCATGCCGAGTTCGGCGAGCCGTGGTGCGTGCAGGCCCCGGCGGGCGCGCAGCTCGCCTTGATGCTGCCGGTGCAGGCCACTCGCCTGGCCATCTGCCACCTGGTGCTGGAAGGTTCTTGCCGTGTGCAGTGGGGCGAGGGGCAGGGTCTGCCGATGCGGCCTGGCGACGTGGTGGTGCTGCCAAGGGGAGAGCCGCATTGCCTGGCCAGTGGGGTAGGGGCAGGTGCGGTCTCGCTGCAGCACCTGGTGGCTCCCCGCCTGCCCGATCTCACGCGAATTCGCTACGGGGGGCCGGGGGATCGCACCCGCCTGGTGTGTGGCTGGCTGGCCCTTGAGCGTGGACACGGCCACCCACTGCTGGACGCCTTGCCCAGTGCGTTTCTGACCTCGCTGGCGCAGCGGCCTTGCGGGGGCTGGCTGACGCAATCGGTGCTCTATGCGCTGGACGAATCGGCACAAGGGCGCCCCGGCGCTGACCTGGTGGGCGCGAGGGTGGCTGAGGCCCTGTTCGTCGAGGCCTTGCGCGGCCACCTGGACGGTCACCCCGATCATCCGCCGGGCTGGACCATGGGATCGCAAGACCCCCAGATTGGGCGCTGTCTGTCGCTGCTGCACGGGCAGCCCGCGCGGGCCTGGGACCTGGCCTCGCTGGCCCATGAGGTGGGGGTGTCGCGCAGCGTGCTGGCCGCGCGCTTTCAGCAACTGGTGGGCATGGCACCCATGCATTACCTGGCGCGCTGGCGGCTGGTGCTGGCGGCCCGCCTGTTGGGCGAGCCTCGCAACTCGGTGGCGCGGGTGTGCGAGGCGGTGGGGTATGCCTCAGAGTCGGCTTTTCATCGTGCCTTCAAGCGCGAATACGGCCTCGCCCCAGGGCATTGGCGCCGGCGCGCGCAGCGCAGCGAGGCGGCGATGCCGGGTGTCGGTGTGGACGCTGGGGCGGCAAGTTCGGACGACTGAGCAGGACAGGGGCGGGCTTCGCGCGCTCCACTGCAAAGGCCAAGGGGCGCCAGCCGGCTGTCCCGAAAACGCCACTTGAAGGAGACCCACCATGAACGCCCCCACCGATTTCGCCGCCCTGAAGGCCCGGCAGCAGGCCACTTGGTCCAGCGGCGACTACGCCATCATCGGCGTGACCTTGCAGATCGTGGGCGAGCAACTCGCCGAGGCTTGCGACCTGCTGTGGGACGAGCGCGTGCTGGACGTGGCCGCCGGCAACGGCAACGCCACGCTGGCGGCCGCTCGGCGCGGCGCACAGGTCACCTCCACCGACTACGTGCCCGCCCTGCTGGAGCGCGGTGCGCAACGCGCGCAGGCCGAGCACCTGAGCTTGAATTTTCAGGTGGCCGATGCCGAGGACCTGCCGTTTGCCGACGCGAGCTTTGATGCGGTGGTGTCCACCTTCGGCGTCATGTTCGCGCCCGATCAGGTGCGGGCCGCCGCCGAGATGGCACGGGTGTGCCGGCCTGGCGGGCGTATTGGGCTGGCAAACTGGACGCCGCAGGGCTTCATCGGCCAGTTGTTCAAGGTGATCGCCGCCCACGTGCCCCCGCCAGCGGGCGTGCAACCGCCGCCACTGTGGGGCACCGAGGCGCGGCTGCAAGAGTTGTTTGGCGCTGCGGCGTCTTCCATTGAAGTGACCCGGCGGCAGTTTCACTTCCGCTACCGCTCGGCGGCGCACTTCGTGGACGTGTTTCGCACCTGGTACGGGCCGGTGCACAAGGCCTTTGCCGCGTTGGGGCCCGAGCAGGGCGCGGCGCTGGAAAAAGACTTGCTCGACCTGCTCAACCGCCTCAACACCCACCACCCGCAGGCGCTGGTGGTGCCGGGCGAGTACCTGGAGGTGGTGGTTCACCGCCGCTGAGGGGCGGTGCCGTGGTGTCCTCGTGCCTCAGGTGCACAGGCACATGGTCAGCAGGGCCGAGGAATCGACCTCGGCGCTCAGGCTGTGGGGCACGTCGCGGGCCAGGTGAATGAAGTCGCCGGGCGCCAGTTCGTGTGCGCCGTCAGGGGTGCGGAACTGGATGTGGCCTTCGATGCACAGCAGGGTGAGCTCGCCCCGAAAGTGGTGCTCGTGCAGGGTGCGGCCGGCCGGGATCACCACGCGGATCACCTCAAGCTGATCGGACTTGAGCAGGGCGCTGGAGCGCGTCTGCGCCAGGGCGGCCCCCAGCGGGCGCACGCTCATTTTCTGGCCAGAGGGCAGGTGGGACAGTGCCATGGGAGCCTCCTTTGGACTGACGCCGGGGCCCGGAAGGGCTCAGGTGGTGGGGGTGCCGAGCACCTGAAAGAAGCGCCCGATGTCGGGCCGGGGTGGCCCGCTGCGCGCCTCTGACACGGTGCCCACGTTGATGAAGCACTGTGCGTCTTCCTGCTCGTGCAGCGAGAAGAACTGGCGCAATGCCGCCGATGACAGGGCCTTGCCGCTGGTGATGGCGCTGCCAAAGCCCATGGCGCTGGCCATGAGCAGCAGGTTCTGGGTGGCGCAGCCCAATGAGATGAGGCGCTCGGCGGGGGGCACCTCGGGGTCATCGCCCCGGGTGCGGCACACGGCCAGCAGCAGCCAGGGCGCGCGCAATGCCTTTTCGCGGGCCTGGGCCAGTTCGCGGGCGTTGGCGTGGGGGTCGCGCTCCAGCAGGGCTTGCGCGAAGGCATCGCCCAGGCGAACGCGCTCACAGGCGGGCACCTCCACCAAGCGCCAGGGCAGGCGTTGCCCATGGTCGGGGGCGGCGGCGGCGGCGCGCAGCATCAGGCCCTGCTGGTGCGCGTCGGGGCCGGGGCCGACCAGGCGCTTGGGCAGCACGGTGCGCCGGCTTTGCATCAGGGCGTCTGCCCACATCACGGTGTCGGTCTCGGTGTGTGCCATGCGAATGAACCAAGGTGTGGGGTGCGATGGAATTGGGTGTTAACCCATTACGCGCAATGTGACCGATTCCAACCAACTGCGCCATCCTCCCAACGTGCGGGCGCCAGCAGAGGGTGGTCCCACCCATCGTTCAAAAGAACTATGGACAGGCCTGTGCATCCGCCTGGCCGGTGGATGGACAGGGCAAGCCCGGCTGGGGACAATGCCCGCTCCGGTATTGACGTCTTCCATGTCCCCTTTCTCCCCTCGCTGGCGCGGCCAGTTGTCCACCAAGTTCGCGGTGCTGGGCTTTGCCTTGCTGGCCTTGGCCTTGTTGTCGATTGGCTTCACCGCCTGGGTGACGCGCCAGCTCGACGGCGGCGCCGCGGCCGTGAATGAGGCCGGGCGGCTGCGCATGCAGGCCTGGCGCCTGGCCAGCGCGGTGCAGGGGGGGCGCACGCCACAGGAGACAGCGGTGCTGGTGCGCGAGTTCGAGGCCACCCTGACCCTGCTGGAGCGTGGCGACGCGAACCGCCCCTTGGCCGTTCCGTGGGACGACGACACCCGCGCGCGCTTCGATCGCCTCAAGCGCTCGTGGGAAGGCGTGCGCGACGGGCGGCTGGCGGCGCCAGACCTGCCAGCGGATGGGCTGACGGTGGCGGTCGATGCGCTGGTGGGCGAGATGGACAGCCTGGTGCTGGCCATTGAGAACAAGCTTTCGCGCCTGACGGCGGTGCTCAACCTGTTTCAACTGGCCATGATGTGGCTGGCGGTGGCCGCGGCCGTGTTCACGCTGTACGTGGGCTACATGTTCGTGATTCACCCTTTGCAGCGGCTGCGGGGCGCGCTGCAGCGGGTGGGGTCGGGCGACTTTTCGGCCCGGGTGCCGGTGGAGGGGCCTGATGAATTCGGCGACCTGGCCGCGGGCTTCAACCACATGGCGCAGACCCTGCAATCGCTGTACCACGGCCTTGAGCAGAAGGTGCAAGACAAGACCCGCGACCTGGAGAGCAAGCGCGCCCGGCTGGCGGCCTTGTATGAGGTGAGCACCTTTCTGGTGGAGTCGCACACCCTGAGCGACCTGGCCCGTGGCTTCGCGCAAAAGGTGCGCGTGCTCAGCGGGGCGGATGCGGTGGCCGTGCGCTGGACGGACCTGGCCAGTCAGCGCTACCTGATGCTGGCCAGCGACTGCCTGCCCGAAGAACTGGTGCAAGAAGAGCGCTGCCTGGAGGCCGGGCTCTGCGCTTGCGGTCAGCCGCAGGCCCACGCCCACACGCGGGTGATTCCCATCGTGGCCAGCGACGAGCGCCGCTTGAGCGGCTGCGCGCAGGCCGGCTACACCACGCTGGTGAGCGTGCCCATTCGCCTGCAGCAGCGGGTGCTGGGTGAGCTGGACCTGTTCTACCGCCATGAGGCGGTGCTGGGCGAAGAAGACCGTGGCCTGTACGACGCGCTGGCCGGGCACCTGGCCAATGCGGTGGAGAACATGCGCACCGAGGCCCTGGTGCGCGAGGCCGCCGTGGGCGAGGAGCGCGCCATGATCGCGCGTGAGCTGCACGATTCGATTGCGCAATCGCTGTCGTTCCTGAAGATTCAGGTGGCGCTCCTGCGCCAGGCGGTGCAGCGCAGCGACACCGCCCGCGTGGAGCGCGCCATTGACGAGATCGACGCGGGCGTGCGCGAGAGCACCAACGATGTTCGCGAGCTGCTGCTGCACTTTCGCACCCGCACCAACAGCGACGACATCGAGCAGGCCATTCGCACCACGCTGCAGAAGTTTGAACACCAAAGCGGCCTGCACACCCACCTTGATTTGCAGGGCCACGGCATGGCGCTGCAGCCCGATGTGCAGTTGCAGGTGCTGCACGTGCTGCAAGAGGCGCTGTCGAATGTGCGCAAGCACGCGCAGGCGCGCGACGTTTTCGTGACGGTGGAGCGCGGGCCGCACTGGCGTTTTCGGGTGCGCGACAACGGGCGTGGCTTTGAGCCCGCGCCAGACGGTGCGGTGGACACGCGCGTGGGCCTGCACATCATGCAAGAGCGGGCCGAGCGCATTGGCGCGCAGGTCACGGTGGAGTCTTGCCTGGGGCAGGGCACCGAGGTCACCATTGACGTGGCGCCCTGACGCCCTTCCCTTCAGTCGCCCATGACCCAGCCCATTCGCCTGTTCGTTGTTGATGACCACAACCTGTTTCGGCGCGGCCTGATCGCGCTGCTCTCGCAAGACCCACGCTTTGAGGTGGTGGGCGAGGCCGGCGACGCCAGTGCCGCCTTGAACGCGGTGGGGCGCCTCAAGCCCGACCTGATCTTGCTGGACAACCACCTGCCGGGCGTGTCGGGTGTGCAGGCCATCGGCAGCCTCAAGGAGTTGCTGCCGCAGACCCGGGTGCTCATGCTCACGGTGAGCGAGAACGAGGAAGACCTCTCGGCCGGCTTGCGCGCGGGGGCCGATGGCTACCTGCTCAAGACCATCGACACGGCCGACCTGGCCGATTCCATTCAGCGCGTGTGGGAGGGCGATTCGGTCATCAGCCCCGAGATGCTGGGCAAGCTGGTGGGCTTGCTGCGGCGCAGTGGGCCGCCCACCGAGGCGGCCGACACCACGGCAACCCCGCTGGCCGACACGGCGCCCCTGGCCTCGGCCAGCGCGCCACTGGCCCCGGACGAGCGCCTGAGCAGCCTGTCCCCGCGCGAGCGCGAGATTCTGCGGCTGATCGCGCGCGGGCACAGCAACAAGCTCATTGCGCGCGAGCTGGACATTGCCGAAACCACGGTGAAGATCCACGTGCAGCACATCCTGCGTAAGCTCGACAAGAGCACCCGCGTGCACGCGGCGGTGTATGCCACGGAACGTGGCCTGACGTAAGCCCAGACCGGGCTACGCCTTTCGGACGATGCCCCGGTGCCGGGGTCGTTCGTTTGCCTGCCGCCATCACCCCATGCGAAGGATGGTGGCGCGCGATTGAAACGCGGACAGTTGCATCACCCTCAATGGAGCGTGACGCAATGGCTACCGACATTCAACAAAAACGCAAGGCCTGGTCGGTCTTGATCGTGAGCACCTGGTCCTTCACCGTGTGCTTCATGGTCTGGATGATGTTTGGCGTGATCGGCGTGCCGATCCGCAAGATGCTGGACCTCAACGCCACTGAGTTCGGCCTGCTCATGGCCACGCCGGTGCTCACGGGTTCGCTGGTGCGGGTGCCGCTGGGCATCTGGACCGACCGCTACGGCGGGCGCATCGTGATGGCGCTGCTCATGGCCGCCACCGTGCCGGCCATCTGGCTCATGTCTTATGCCACCGAGTTCTGGCACTTCCTCACCATCGGCCTGTTCGTGGGCCTGGCCGGGGGCTCGTTCTCGGTGGGCACGCCTTACGTGGCGCGCTGGTTCCCGCCGCAGCAAAAGGGCATGGCCATGGGCGTGTATGGCGCCGGCAACTCGGGCTCGGCGGTCAACAAGTTCGTGGCGCCGGTGATTCTGGTGGCCTTCGGCTGGCAGATGGTGCCGCAGGTGTACGCGGCCATCATGGCCGCCACGGTGGTGCTGTTCTGGGTGTTCAGCCACAGCGACCCGGCCCATCTGGTGCCCAGCAACGTGAGCTTCATCGACCAGCTCAAGGCCTTGAAAGACCCGAAGGTGCTGAAGTACTGCCAGTACTACAGCATCGTGTTCGGTGGCTACGTGGCGCTGGCGCTGTGGATGGTGCAGTACTACATCGGCGAGTACGGGTTGGACATTCGCGTGGCCGCCTTGCTGGCCGCCTGCTTCTCGCTGCCCGGTGGCGTGCTGCGCGCGGTGGGCGGCGTGCTGAGCGACAAGTACGGCGCGCACCAGGTGACGTGGTGGGTGATGTGGGTGAGCTGGGTCTGCCTGTTCCTGCTGAGCTACCCGCAGACCGACTTCACCATCAACACCGTCAATGGCCCGCAGACCTTTCACATCGGCCTGAACGTCTACGCCTTCACCGCGCTGATGTTCGTGCTGGGCATTGCGTTTGCCTTCGGCAAGGCCAGCGTCTTCAAGTACATCGCCGACGACTACCCGCACAACATCGGCGCCATCAGCGGCATCGTGGGCCTGGCCGGTGGCCTGGGGGGCTTCGTGCTGCCCATCCTGTTCGGCGCGCTGGTGGACATCACTGGCATTCGCTCCAGCGCCTTCATGTTGCTCTACGGCGTGGTCTGGGTGTCGCTCATCTGGATGTACTGGACCGAGGTGCGCAAGACCGAGGTGATGGGCCCACACGCCTCGGCCTCGCTCTGATCTTCCTTCATTGAAAGCCACACCATGAACGCTTCCAACCCAAGTGGGGCCGACCTGCAAGACTGGCGCCCCGAAGACGACCGCTTCTGGGAAAGCACCGGCAAGCGCATCGCCTACCGCAACCTCTGGATCTCGGTGCCGGCCCTGCTGTGCGGCTTCGCCGTGTGGGGCATGTGGGGCATCATCACCGTGCAAATGCTCAACCTGGGGTTCCCCTTCACCCCGGCCGAGCTGTTCACCCTCACCGCCATCTCGGGCATCGCCGGCGCCACCATGCGCATCCCGGCGTCTTTCCTGGTGCGGCTGGCGGGCGGGCGCAACACCATCTTCCTCACCACCTCGATGCTGCTGGCCCCGGCCATTGGCACCGGCATCGCGCTGCAGCACCCCGAGTGGCCGCTGTGGGTGTTCCAGCTCATGGCGCTGTGGTCGGGCGTGGGCGGCGGCAACTTCGCCAGCTCCATGTCCAACATCAGCACCTTCTTCCCCAAGCGGCTGCAGGGCACGGCGCTGGGCCTGAACGCGGGCCTGGGCAACTTCGGCGTGACCACCATGCAGATCGTCATTCCGCTGGTGATGACGCTGCCGCTGCTGGGCGCCTTTGGCGGCGAGCCGATGACGCTGGTGAAAGACAGCGGCTGGATCTTCGGCAAGATCGCCGCCGGCACCCCCACCTGGATTCAGAACGCCGGCTTCGCCTGGGTCTTCTCGCTGGTGCCGCTGGGGGCCATCTGCTGGTTCGGCATGAACAACCTCAAGACCGTGTCGCCCGACGCCGGTCACCCGATCGTGGCCTTCGCCAAGATCACCTACCTCTACACCCTGGCCTTCGTGCCGGCCATCTTCATCCTGTACCTGTACCTGCCGGCGCCCACCGGCCTGGGCCTGCTGAACATGTGGGTGGCGGTGCCGCTGGACATTGTGCTGGCGCTGCTGGTGATGCGCCTGGCCGCCTTCGGTTCGATGAAAGAGGGCGTGGCCAAGCAGTTCGCCATCTTCCGCAACAAGCACACCTGGTCGCTCACGGCGCTGTACATCGTCACCTTCGGCTCGTTCATCGGCTTCTCGATGGTGCTGCCCCTGGCCATCACGGTGATCTTCGGTTTCCAGCACGTGGCCGATGCGGCCGGGGTGATGCAGCACACGCTCAAGAACCCCAACGCGCCCTCGGCCCTCACCTACGCGTGGATCGGCCCCTTCGTGGGCGCGGCCGTGCGGCCCCTGGGGGGCTGGATTTCCGACAAGGTGGGCGGCTCCATCGTCACGCAGGTGATCTCGGCCGTGATGGTGGTGGCCTCGGTGGCGGTGGGCTACGTGATGATGCAAGCCTATGGCTCGGCCACGCCCGAGGCCTTCTTCCCCGCCTTCCTGGGCCTGTTCGTGGTGCTGTTCATTGCCAGCGGCATCGGCAACGGCTCCACCTTCCGCTCCATCGGCGTCATCTTTGACCGCCAGCAGGCCGGCCCCGTGCTGGGCTGGACGTCTGCCGTGGCCGCGTACGGCGCCTTCATCGCACCGGTGGTGATTGGCGCCCAGATCAAGGCCGGCACCCCCCAGATCGCGATGTACGGCTTTGCCGCTTTTTATGCCGTGTGCCTGGTGCTGAACTGGTGGTTCTACCTGCGCGCCGGTGCGGAAATCAAAAATCCCTGAACGGAGAAAACGATGAGTCACTTTCTTGACCGCCTTTCCCACTTTCGCCTGCCGCGCGAACCGTTTGCCAATGGCCACGGCCAGACCACGGGCGAAGACCGCACCTGGGAAGACGCCTACCGCAACCGCTGGGCGCACGACAAGGTGGTGCGCAGCACGCACGGCGTGAACTGCACCGGCTCGTGCAGCTGGAAGATTTACGTGAAGGGCGGCATCGTCACCTGGGAAACCCAGCAGACCGACTACCCCCGCACCCGCTGGGACATGCCCAACCACGAGCCTCGCGGCTGTGCGCGTGGCGCCAGCTACAGCTGGTACCTGTACAGCGCCAACCGCGTGAAGTACCCCATGGTGCGCGGGCGCCTGCTGGAGCGCTGGCGCGCCGCGCTGCGCGTGGCCAAAGACCCGGTGTCGGCCTGGGCCGTGATCGTGGAAGACCCGCAGGCCCGGCGCGACTACCAGCAGGTGCGCGGCATGGGCGGCTTCGTGCGCTCCACCTGGGACGAGGTGAACCAGCTCATCGCCGCGGCCAACGTGTACACCATCAAGCAGCACGGGCCCGACCGCATCATCGGCTTCTCGCCCATTCCGGCCATGAGCATGGTGAGCTACGCCGCTGGCAGCCGCTACCTCTCGCTCATTGGCGGCGTGTGCATGAGCTTCTACGACTGGTACTGCGACCTGCCCCCGGCCAGCCCGCAGATCTGGGGCGAGCAGACCGACGTGCCCGAGTCGGCCGACTGGTACAACAGCTCGTTCATCATCGCCTGGGGCTCCAACATCCCGCAGACGCGCACGCCCGACGCGCACTTCTTCACCGAGGTTCGCTACAAGGGCACCAAGACGGTGGCCATCACGCCCGATTACTCGGAAGTGGCCAAGCTGTCTGACCTGTGGCTGCACCCCAAGCAAGGCACCGACGCCGCCGTGGCCATGGCCATGGGGCACGTGGTCCTCAAAGAGTTCTACTTCCCCGACAGCGGCCAGCGCAGCGCCTACTTTGACGACTACGCCCGCCGCTACACCGACCTGCCCATGCTGGTCATGCTCAAAGAGCAGACCCTGCCCGACGGCCGCGTGGTGCAAGTGCCCGACCGCTACCTGCGCGCCAGCGACTTCAACGGCCAGCTCGGCCAGGACAACAACCCCGAGTGGAAGACCGTGGCCTTTGACACCACCGGCAAGGCGGTGCTGCCCAACGGCTCCATCGGCTTCCGCTGGGGCCCCGAGGGCCGCGAAGACGCGGGCAAGTGGAACCTCGAATCGAAGGAAGCGCGCGGCGGCGCCGAGGCCAAGCTCAAGCTCTCGGTGATGGAAGACGGCGCGCAGAACCACGAGGTGGTGGACGTGGGCTTCCCCTACTTCGGTGGCCAGGCCAACCCGCACTTCACCGGCAACACCGGCACGGGTGACGTGAACCACGCCCGCGTGCCGGCCGTGCGCCTGCGCCTGGGCAAGGCCGGCGAAGAGCGCTACGCGCTGGTGGCCACGGTGTTCGATTTGCAGGTGGCGCAGTACGGCATTGACCGTGGTCTCGGCTCAGGAGCCGCCAGCTACGACGACGACGCCCCCTACACCCCCGCCTGGCAAGAGCGCATCACCGGCGTGCCGCGCGAGCAGGTGGTCACCGTGGCGCGGCAGTTCGCCGACAACGCCGACAAGACGCGCGGCAAGTCGATGGTGATCATCGGCGCGGCCATGAACCACTGGTACCACGCCGACATGAACTACCGCGGCGTCATCAACCTGCTGATGATGTGCGGCTGCATCGGCCAAAGCGGTGGCGGCTGGGCGCACTACGTGGGCCAGGAAAAGCTGCGCCCGCAAACCGGCTGGACGGCGCTGGCCTTCGCGCTGGACTGGATTCGCCCGCCCCGCCAGCAGAACAGCACCAGCTTCTTCTACGCCCACACCGACCAGTGGCGCTACGAGAAGCTGGGCATGGACGAGATCGTGAGCCCGCTGGCCGACAAGGCCGCGTTTGGCGGCAGCATGATCGACTTCAACGTGCGCGCCGAGCGCATGGGCTGGCTGCCCAGCGCCCCGCAGCTCAAGACCAACCCGATCGAGGTGGTGAAGCACGCCACCTCGGCCGGCATGGACCCGAAGGACTACGTGGTCAAGGCGCTGAAAGACGGCAGCCTGCAGATGAGCTGCGAAGACCCCGACGCGCCGCAGAACTGGCCACGCAACCTGTTCGTGTGGCGCTCCAACCTGCTGGGCTCCAGCGGCAAAGGGCACGAGTATTTCTGCAAGCACCTGCTGGGCACCGAGAGCGGCGTGCAGGGCGACGGCCTGGGCGCCGATGACGCCAAGCCCGCCGAGGTGAAGTGGCACGAGCAGGCGCCCGAGGGCAAGCTCGATCTGCTGGTGACGCTGGACTTCCGCATGAGCACCACCTGCCTGTACAGCGACATCGTGCTGCCCACGGCCAGCTGGTACGAGAAGAACGACCTCAACACCAGCGACATGCACCCCTTCATTCACCCGCTCAGCGCGGCGGTGGACCCGGTGTGGCAGGCCCGCAGCGACTGGGAAATTTACAAAGGCTTCGCCAAGGCCTTCAGCGAGGTCTGCGTGGGCCACCTGGGCGTGGAGAAAGAGGTGGTGCTCACGCCGCTGATGCACGACACCCCGGCCGAGCTGGCCCAGCCCTTTGGCGTGAAGGAATGGAAGAAGGGCGAGTGCGAGCTGATCCCGGGCAAGACCGCGCCGCAGATCACCGTGGTGGAGCGCGACTACCCCAATGTGTACAAGCGCTTCACCGCCCTGGGCCCCTTGATGAACAAACTGGGCAACGGCGGCAAGGGCATTGGCTGGAAGACCGAGCTGGAGGTGACGCAGCTCGGCCAGCTCAATGGCACCACGGCAGAAGAGGGCGCCACCCAGGGCATGCCCAAGATCGTCACCGACATTGACGCCTGCGAGGTGATCTTGCAGCTCGCGCCCGAGACCAACGGCCACGTGGCGGTGAAGGCCTGGGAGGCGCTGGGCAAGGCCACCGGGCGCGACCACAAGCACCTGGCGCTGTACCGCGAAGACGAGAAGATTCGTTACCGCGACATTCAGGCGCAGCCGCGCAAGATCATCAGCTCGCCCACCTGGAGCGGCATCGAGAGCGAAACGGTGAGCTACAACGCCGGCTACACCAACGTGCACGAGCTGATCCCATGGCGCACCCTCACCGGGCGCCAGCAGTTCTACCAGGACCACCCCTGGATGATCGCCTTCGGCGAGGGCTTCAGCAGCTACCGCCCGCCGGTGGACCTGAAGACCACCGACGAGGTGCAGGGCCGCAAGTCCAACGGCAACCCCGAGATCGTGCTGAACTTCATCACCCCGCACCAGAAGTGGGGCATCCACAGCACCTACAGCGACAACCTGCACATGCTCACGCTCAACCGCGGCGGCACCGTGATCTGGCTGAGCGAAGACGACGCCAAGAGCGCCGGCATCGTGGACAACGACTGGATCGAACTCTTCAACGCCAACGGCGCCGTGGCCGGCCGTGCGGTGGTGAGCCAGCGCGTGAAGAACGGCATGGTGATGATGTACCACTCGCAGGAAAAGATCATCAACACCCCGGGCTCGGAAATCACCGGCGTGCGCGGTGGCATCCACAACTCGGTCACCCGCATCGTGCTCAAGCCCACCCACATGATCGGCGGCTACGCGCAGCTGAGCTACGGCTTCAACTACTACGGAACCATCGGCACCAACCGCGACGAGTTCGTGGTGGTGCGCAAGATGAAGAAGGTGGACTGGCTCGACACGCCACGGGATGACTACCTGGCCAAGGCTTACCAAGCTCAAGGAGAGAACCCATGAAAGTGCGCGCACAGATCGGCATGGTGCTGAACCTGGACAAGTGCATCGGCTGCCACACCTGCAGCGTGACCTGCAAGAACGTGTGGACCAGCCGCCCGGGCGTGGAATACGCCTGGTTCAACAACGTCGAGTCCAAGCCCGGCATCGGCTACCCCAAGGAATGGGAAAACCAGGACAAGTGGAAGGGCGGCTGGGTGCGCAAACCCGACGGCTCCATCGTTCCGAAGCAGGGCGGCAAGTGGTCGCTGCTGATGAAGATCTTCGCCAACCCCAACCTGCCGCAGATCGACGACTACTACGAGCCCTTCACCTTCGACTACGACCACCTGCAGTCGGCCCCCGAGATGCAGCACGCGCCCACCGCGCGGCCGCGCTCGCTCATCACCGGGCAGCGCATGGAGAAGATCGAGTGGGGCCCCAACTGGGAAGAGATTTTGGGTGGCGAGTTCAGCAAGCGCAGCCAGGACGCCAACTTCGACGGCTTCCTCGAAGCGCAGAAGGCCATGGTGGGGGAGTTCGAGAACACCTTCATGATGTACCTGCCGCGCCTGTGCGAGCACTGCCTGAACCCGGCCTGTGTGGCGTCCTGCCCCTCGGGCTCGATCTACAAGCGCGAGGAAGACGGCATCGTGCTGATCGACCAGGACAAGTGCCGCGGCTGGCGCATGTGCGTGAGCGGCTGCCCCTACAAAAAGATTTACTACAACTGGAAAAGCGGCAAGGCCGAGAAGTGCGTGTTCTGCTACCCGCGCATCGAGGCCGGCCAGCCCACCGTGTGCAGCGAAACCTGCGTGGGCCGCATCCGCTACCTGGGCGTGCTGCTCTATGACGCCGACCGCATCGCCGAGGCGGCCAGCGTGGAACAAGAGGTGGACCTGTACCAGGCCCAGCTCGACATCTTCCTCGACCCGAACGACCCGGCCGTGATCGAGCAGGCCCGCGCCGACGGCATTCCCGACAACTGGCTGGAGGCCGCGCGCCACAGCCCGGTCTACAAGATGGCCGTTGACTGGAAGGTGGCCCTGCCCCTGCACCCCGAGTACCGCACCCTGCCCATGGTCTGGTACGTGCCGCCGCTCTCGCCCATCACCGCCGCCGCCAACGCGGGCACGGTGGGCATCAACGGCGAGATTCCCGATGTGTCGCAACTGCGCATTCCGGTGAAGTACCTGGCCAACCTGCTCACCGCTGGCGACACCTTGCCCGTGGTGCGCGCGCTGGAGCGCATGCTGGCCATGCGCGCCTACCAGCGCGGCAAGCACGTGGACGGCGTGGTCAACCACCGCGTGCTGGAGCAGGCCCAGCTCAGCGTGGCCGAGGTGGAGGCCATGTACCGCGTGATGGCCATTGCCAACTACGAAGACCGCTTCGTCATTCCCACCAGCCACCGCGAGTACGCCGAGAACGCCTTCAACGTGAAGGGCGGCTGCGGCTTCAGCTTCGGCAACGGCTGCTCGGAGGGCAGCACCGAGACCAGCCTGTTCGGCAGCGAGAAGAAGCGAACCATCCCCATCAAGGCCACGTTCTGAGCCGGAGCCCTGTCATGAAAACCTTTTTCAGCCCTCCGGGCCAGACCACCAAAACGCTGCGCGTGCTCTCGCACCTGCTGCGCTACCCCGACGCCGAGTTTCGCCAGCACGTGCCCGAGATGATCGAGGCGCTCACGCTGGAGGCGGCGCTGCCTTCCACCCGCGTGGGCGAGTTGGCGCAGTTGCTGCTGCGCCTGCACCAGCGCGACCCACTGGTCACCGAGGCCGAGTTCGTTGAGCTGTTTGACCGGGGGCGCGCCACCTCGCTGCACCTGTTCGAGCACGTGCACGGCGACTCGCGCGACCGTGGCCCGGCCATGATCGACCTGTTGCAAACCTACGAGAAGGCCGGGCTCTACCTGGAAGAAGGCGAGTTGCCCGACCACCTGAGCGTGCTGCTGGAATACGCCTCCACCCAGCCACCGCGCCAGGCGCGCGAGCTGCTGGGCGAGACGGCGCACATCCTGCGCGCCATCTTCAGCGCCCTGCTCAAGCGGCAGAGCCCCTACGCCAGCGTGCTGGCCGCCGTGCTGGAGCTGGCCGGCGAAAAAGCCGAAGCGGTGCCCGTGCCAGACGACGCGCCGCTGGACGAGAGCTGGGACGAGCCCCCCGTGTTTGGCGGCTGTTCCACCGAAGGTCAGGCCCGCCCCGGCCAGCCCCAACCCATCCGGGTCGTGCGCAACGGCCCCACCCAACGCCAAGGAGCGCAGGCATGAACACGCTGCACAACTTCTTCTTCAACGTCTATCCCTATGTCTGCCTGTCGGTGTTCCTGATGGGCAGCCTGGCCCGCTTCGACCGCGACCAGTACACGTGGAAGAGCGACTCCTCCCAGCTGCTGCGCGCTGGCCAGTTGCGCTGGGGCAGCAACCTGTTTCACGCGGGCATCCTGTTCCTGTTCTTCGGCCACAGCGTGGGCCTGCTCACGCCGCACTGGGTGTACGAGCCCTTCATCACCCCGGCGCAGAAGCAATTGGTGGCGGTGGTGGCCGGTGGCGTGGCCGGGGCGGTGTGTTTTGTGGGCCTGTCGCTGTTGCTGCACCGGCGCATTTTTGACCCGCGCATTCGCCTCACCAGCCACCGCACCGACCTGTTCATCCTGGTGATTCTGTGGGTGCAACTGGTGCTGGGCCTCATCACGCTGCCCTTCTCGCTGGGCCACAGCGATGGCACGGTGATGCTGGCCTTGTCTGACTGGGCGCAGCGCATCGTGACCTTCCGGCCCGATGCCAGCGGCCTGGTGGCGCTGGACTGGCCCTACAAGGTGCACCTGGTGCTGGGCATGACCATCTTCCTGCTCTTCCCCTTCAGCCGCCTGGTGCACGTGTGGAGCGGCTTTGGCACCCTGGCCTATGTGCTGCGGCCCTACCAGGTGGTGCGCAGCCGCCGCGTGGGCCTGCCCACCGCCATGGGCGCCCCACCGCGCCAGAAGGGGCACTGACATGAACGCCACCACCTGGGAAACCAGCCCCTCGGGCTGCTGCGGCGGCAGCACCAGTGGCAGCACCAGTGCCTGCGGCTGCGCCACCGAGGCCACCGCCGTCGAGGCCGAGCGCCCTAGCGTCAACGGCATCCCCTTGCTGGCGCCGGGCCAGCAGGTCGGCCCCGACGAACTGCGCCAGCGCGCCGTGGCCGAGCTGCTGCGCCAGGAGGCCGTGCGCCTGGGCCGCCTGAGCGCCATGCGCCCGCCCGTGGCCCCGGCCATGGGCGAGGCCGAGCAGCGCGCCATCGAGGCCCTGCTGGACGAGGCCGTGACCGTGCCCGTGCCCGACGAAGGCGCCATGCGCCGCTACTACGTGGCCCACCACCGCCACTTCGTGGTGGGGCAGGCCCTGCACGTGCGGCACATCCTGTTCGCCGTGACACCGGGCGTGAACGTGCACGCCCTGGCACAGAAGGCAGAAGGCGTGCTGCTGGAGTTGTGCCGCCAGGGCACGCCAGAGGCGCGCTTTGCCGAACTGGCGCGGCAGTGGTCCAACTGCCCCAGTGGTGCCGAGGGCGGCGAGCTGGGCTGGATCGGCCCCGACGACTGCGCGCCCGAACTGGCCAACGAACTCTTCTTCCAGCGCGACGCCGCCTGGGGCATGGGCGTGCACCCGCGCCTGGTGCACACCCGCTTTGGCCTGCACATCGTGCAGGTGCTGGGCCGCCGCCCCGGGCGCACGCTGGAATTTGACGAGGTGCGCGAGCGCATTGGCCTGCAGATGCGCCAGCAGGCCCAGGCCACCGCGCTGCGCCAGTACCTGGCGGTGCTGGCCGGCCAGGCCGACCTGCGCGGCGTTGACCTGGAGGGCGCGTCGTCGCCGCTGGTGCAATGAGCCCGCCGCCCAACGCCGACGACGAACTGCTCTCGCGGCTGCGGCGTTTTCGCTCGGACTACTTCACCCACCACCAGCAGCGCTTTCAAGACCTGGTGGCTCAGGGCCAGCACCCCAAGACCCTGTTCATCGGCTGCTCCGATTCGCGCCTGGTGCCCTACCTGCTGACGGGCGCCGGGCCGGGCGAGTTGTTCATCGTGCGCAATGTGGGCGCGCTGGTGCCGCCCTACGACGGCAGCCACGGCTGGCACGGCACCATGGCCGCGGTGGAATTCGCGGTGCTGCAGTTGCACGTGGAGCGCATCGTGGTGTGTGGCCACAGCCACTGCGGCGCGGTGCGCGCGGCCTACGAAGGCGTGCCCGACGAGGCCCGCGCCCTGCGCCAGTGGCTGCAGCTCGCCAATGAGGCCTTGTTGCCCGTGGTGCCCGGCCCCGAGGCCTTGCGCCGCACCGAGCAGCGCGCGGTGGTGCTGCAACTTGAACGCCTGATGGACTACCCCATGGTGCGCCGCGAGGTGGAGGCTGGGCGCCTCACGCTGCACGGCTGGCACTACGTGATCGAAGACGGCGAGGTGCATGTGTTCGACGTGCAGGCCGGCGGCTTTGTGCCCGCCTCGCAGGCCGAGCACAGCGGCACCGGCCCCTATCGCCCCGCCTCGCCCTACGTGGAACACGACGGCCAGGTGCTCCCGCTCTGAACCCCTTTGTTGAGGCCCCACCCACCATGAACATCCTTCACTACGACGACCTGCTGAGCGCCGCGCGCCAGCAGCCCCAGCCGCAGCGCCTGCTGTTCGTGTTTGCCCAGGTGGAACTGCCCGACGACGCCAGCGCGGACGAGCGCGCGCGCTTCGAGGCTGGCGAGGGCGGCGCGCTGGCGCCGCGCCTGTGCGTGGCCAAGGCACCCGAAGACGGCACCTCGTTCGCCGCCCTGTGCGACGAGGCCGATGGCATGGACACGCAGTGGTCGCTGGTGGTGAGCGCCGCCCTGGGCGGGCAGCGGGGCCAGCCGCCGTCTGAACAAGCGGTGGACCAGGCCCTGGAACAACTGGTGGGCCGCGTGCAGGCCGGCGCGCTGGACGGCCTGCTGGTGTTTGACCGCCGGGGCGAGGCGCTGTCGCTCAGCGCCTGAGTTCGCTTGGCCGCGATCAGCGGTTCGGGCCGCCCGGCAAGGGGCCAGGCCCGCCGCCGCCAGGGCCGCGGCCGGCGCCAGTGCCTGGGCCTATGCCACCGCCGCGCATCGGTGGCTGGTCGGGCAGGGTGATGCCGCGCTCGCGTGCGCGCAGCACCATTTGCTCGTGGTGCTCTTGGCGCAGGCGCTCGCGCTCTTCCGCGGTCTTGGCGGTTCGCATGCGCTCGCGGTAGGCCTGGCGCTCTTGCGTGGTCATCATTTGCGAACCGTAGATGGGCGCGTCGTCGGCGTAAGGCCCGGCGGGTGCCTGCGCCGAGGCCGAACCCAGTGCCAGCAACAGGCTGGCGATGGCGGTGGTGTGCTTCCAAGACATGGTGTGGCTCCTTGACGTGAGGGGAAACCGGCGCCTGTGTGGCGGGCTGAAACCAGTGTGCCCAGCGCCGGTGGGCACCACAAGGCTGGGCGAGGGGTAAATCGCGTTTCGTTGAGGGCACTCAAGGGGGCGGTGTGCCGCGCTGCCGACACTGGGGTCGTCCGGTGCCGCTTGGGTGCCGCGCAATTCCCTCAACTTCCATGGAGTGGTTCATGTCTTTTCATCGAAAGCAACATTTGTTGGGTGCCCTGTTGTTGACCGCTGTCGGCCTTGCCTGGGCGGCCGGCGCGGGGGGCGGTGGCGGCGGCGGTGCGGGCGGCGGCGGCGCTGGCGCCGGTGCCGGGGGGCCAGCAGGGGCCACCAAGAGCCAGACGCAGGCCACCACGCGCGACCAGATCAAGACGCAAGAGCAGTTGCTCACGCACACCCGGGCGCAACTCAAGGCACAAGAGCAACTGCTCACGCAGACGCGCGACCAGATCAAAACGCAAGAGCGCTCGCTGGATCAGGTGCGCGACCAACTGAAAACCCAAGACCAGACCCGCGCGCGCGACCAGTTGCAGACGCAGGAACAAACCCACCTGCAGACGCTGGAGCAGCTCAAGGCGCAGGAGCAGTTGCAGCTCAAGACCCGCGACCAGCTCAAGACCCAGGAGCAGGTGCAGCTCAAGACGCAGGAACAGTTGAAGGCCCAGTGACGGGCCACTGAGCGCATGGCCGGGCCTCGCCTCAAGTCAGCAGGCGAGCGCCCCAGGCCGCCAGGCCAAACCCCAGGTTGTAGATCGCGTGCAGCAGCACGCCGGGCCACACGCTGCCCAGGCGTTCACGCAGGTGCCCCAGCACCAGCGAGGGCAGCGCCACCGCCAGGGCCCAGGGCAGGGGCTGGTGGGGCAGGTGAAGGGCCACGAACAGCCCCGTGGTGAGGGCATTGGCCAGGCTCAGCGGCCCCAGGCGCAGCGCGACACCGCGGCGTGTGCTCAGGCCAAGCGCCAGGCCTTGCACCAGGCCGCGCAGCACCAGCTCTTCCAGCAGTGGCTGCACCAGCACCAGCGACAGCCACGCCCAGGCACCCACCGGTGCCCGCATGTGCGGGCCCACCACCAGGGCCAGCGCCACCCACACCGGCAGGGCGGCCCAGCAGGCCAGGCGCCAGTGCCGGTCTTGCCACCAGCCGGCCACGGGCCGCCGCAGGCCCGCCTCGCGCGCCAAAGGCCTCGCCCACGCGCGGGGCGTGGGCGAGGCCGAGGGAGGGGCGCTGGGCGAACTCACTTCAGCACGGTGAGGCCACCTGCGCCTGCGGCCACGTACACCCGCCCGTTGTGGATGGCGGTGGCGCTGGCCCCGCCGACCACGCCGTGAATGGCCATGAGCGAGGGCTGGGCCACGTTGCTCCAGTCGAGCTTCACCACACCGGCATCGCCATAGGCCACGTAGAACAGCAGGCGGGGCTGCGACAGGGTGTAGACCGTGCCGTTGCCGTCGCGCAGCGGCACCCCGGCCGGGAAATACTGCGGCGTCATGTACAGGGCGCCGCCGTCCACGGTTTCGTAGCCGGCGAGCTTCTGCAGCTTGAAGTAGCCCACGGCCAGGGGGCGGCACTCGGCAATGCCGCCTTGCTTGGCGCTGAGCTTGGTGGGGTCCACGCCAGCGCACTCGGGCTTGATGTCGCCCGCAGGCTGGATCAGGTCGGCCATGCGGTAGGCCACCAGGCCGAAGCTGTCGTAGCTGAAGTAGGCGATGTCGCCGATCACGTGCACGTCCACGCTCTTGCCGTCGGCCGAGCCAAAGGCGTTGTCGTCGTCGGCCTTCAGGGGCTCGAAGGTCTTGACGAGGTCACGGCTCACGTCCAGGGCGATGCCACGGTCCAGCCGCTCGGTCATGTCCACCACCGAGACGCCATAGGCCCCGGCGGCCACCACGGCGTACTTGCGGTTGGTGGCCGGGTTGGTCCACAGCTTCACCGAGGCGGCGCGGCCCACGGGGGCCTTGCCGGTGGTGGCGCCGCCGATGTTGTCCACCACGTGCAGGCCGGTGGCCGGGTCGACCGTGGTGTCGTACACGGTGAGGCCGTTGTTGCCGTCGGCCACGATGGCGTAGCGCCCGTGGAAGGTGACGCCGTAGGCGTGGTCTTGCCCGCTGATCTTCACCGTGCCCACGCTGCCGGCTTCGGTGTTGTGCTCAAAGATGTTGCCGGCCGCGTCCAGCAAGCGCGGCGCGCCCACTTGTGCGGCACCGGTGTTCACCGCCGTCACGTTCAGGCGCCGCATGCCCAGGCTCTGGCTCATCACGTAGGCCTGGTTGGGGTCGGCGCCAAAGGCCACCTTGAAGGCATGGGGCGTGGGCATCACCGAGCCGGTGGGGTACTCGCTTTGCAGCGTGTTGGCCACCAGGTGCAGGTCGTCGATGGGGGTGAGGCCGTTGGCGATGCGCCAGACGCTCACGCCATGCGGCCCGTCCGCCAGGTAGAGGTGGTCGCCCGACACGGTGACGCCTTCGGCATGGCCCACCGCAATGGGCTGGCCAGGCGAGCCGTCTTCATAGGCGCCCACCTCGTTGGTGCTGACCAGGTTCACCGGCACGGCGAAGCGGTTGGCGGGCTCGACACCGGCCGAGGTGAGGTCGATCAGGTCCACAAAGCTCACGCCGCCCGCGCCCGACGATTCCACTAGGTCCACCTGGCCGGCGGCGGCGGGGTCCATGCCGGGCATGAGGAACAGCGAGCCACCGTGGCCGTTGATCTCGCCCGTGACCAGCATCACCGGGGCGCTGTAGTTGCCGTTGCTGGCGGTGAGGAAGCGCGGCAGCGACTCGTCGCCCACGGGCACGGGGGTCATGTCGTAGGAGGTGACGAACTCGTAGTCGGGCCAGTAGACGCGGGCGTCGGTGTTGTTGTTGAACGGGCCGCCGGCGTTGCGCCACTGCGTGGCGGGCGCTTCGGCGCCGCTGACCACCACCAGGCCGGCGAAGTGGTCGGTGTAGTAGGCGCGGTATTGGTTGCCGCCCACGGTGGTGGGCACCACGCGCACGTCCATCACGCCGGCTTCCTTGAGCATGCCCGAGCCGAAGTGGGACAGGATGCCTTTCTTGTCCACGTTCACCGGGGGCTCGTCAGGCCCGTGCGCGGGCGCGGCGGGCACATAGCCCTGGTAGGCGGGGTTGGCGCTGTCGGTCAGGTCCACCGCCACCAGGCCGCTGAGCGAGTAGGCGATGTAGGCCATGGTCTTGCCGCCGGGCAGGTCCACCAGGTCCAGCGCGCGGGCGTTGTAGTAGTACTTGCCGTAGCGGTCGAACTCGGCCCAGGGGTAGGAGGGCAGGTCGTTCTTCTCGCCCAGCTCGGCGGCGGCCTGCAGGTGGGTGGGCATGCCGTCGGCGTCCACGCCGCCGGCCACCACGTCCACGTTGGTGCCGGGGCAGGCGGGCTTGCGGTTGGGGTAGCCGAACCAGTCTTCGTTGCTGCTGCAGTCGGCGTAGAGGTTGTAGGCGCCCAGGCGGTTGAGCGTGGTCTTGTCGTACACGCCAATGCCCAGGAAGCCCAGCGCCGCGTAGAGCTTGCCGCCGTGCAGCTTCAGGCTCAGCGGGCCGCCCCAGGGGTTCTCGCCGGCGTACTTCAGGGTCCAGGCGCCGCTGTCGATGGGCAGTGCGCCGCTGCCTTCGGCGTTCATCAGGTTGGCAAGTGCTGTCTTCTGGATGCCGAAGGCGGTGTTGGCGATGTAGAGCTGGTCATCGGTGGTCTCGGGCGTGCCCTGGTCGTCCACCAGCAGGTCGTTCACCGGGCCACCGGTGCGCGGCTCGGTGGCCGCGGGCTCGGTGAACACGGTGCCGCCGCCGTCGGAGTAGGTGTACTCGGGCGTGAGGTAGTTGACCGTCATGGTGCGCACCAGCGACATGGCCGCGGGGTTGGTGATGTCCACCACGCCAATGCCCTTGCCGCCCATGGACAACAGTGCGTAGTTCTTGCCGCCCCAGCCCTGCACCAGCGTGATGTGCTGGATGTAGCCGGGCACCACGACCTCGTGCACCGCGCCCTGGCTCATGCCCACGGGCGTGGCCGCGAAGCGGTTGGCCATGGTGTAGAGCGCCCAGTCGGTGCTGCCGTCGTTGTAGCGCTCCACGTCCTGCGTGCCGCCGCCGATCTGCGCGGCCAGGGTGTCGATGTTGGCCTCGATGATGGTGATGGGCTCGGGTGGTGCCACGGTGGCGTCTCCACCGCCACCGCCGCAGGACACCAGCGCGAAGGCGCTGAGCAGGGCGGCCAGTGTGGGCAGTGGTCTGAGCGGTAAGCGGGTGGGGTGTGGCATGGGGGCCTCCTGATGTGGGTCTTGGGTGAATGGCCGGGGGCGCTGGTCAGCGCCCCCGGGTGCAGAGGCGCGGGCGTTTAGCCTTGGCGTGAGCGCTTGGCGCGGCGAACCTGGCGCAGGCCCATGGCCAGCAGGGCCAGCAGGCCCATGCCGGGCAGTGCCGGGTCGATCGGGCGCTGGCCGCTGGCCGCCGTGCAGCCTCCGCCCTCGTCCACCGGGGTGGGCGTGGGCGTCACGACAGTGGGTACCTCGAAGGCGCCGATGTCGGGCGTGGCGTCGCGGGTGGTGCCGCGCTGGTCCACGGTGGCGCTGGTGTCGGCAGTGCCTGCCCCGAGGGCGGGGCTGCCCGCCAGCAGCGCGTGGGTGAGGGTGGGGCCGCCGTTGTCGGCCAGGTCGCCCAGCAAGGCCGCCACCTCCTTCTTGTCGCTGGCACTGGTGAGCCAGCCGTTGCAACTGGCGTCGCTGCTGAGGTTGGAGGCCACCGAGCTGACAGGCAGGCCGCTGCCGGTGACGCCGCAGTTGGCCGAGGGCAGGGCCGCGATGGCGGCGGCGTCCATGTCGGCCACCCAGCCCTTGCGGTTGCCTGAGAGCAGCACGTTCTTCAGCGTCACGCTGGTGCCGCCGCCCGAGGCCGGGAAGAGGTTGATGCCCGAGCCTGCGCCAGTGGAATCGGCGCCAGCGAGGTTGTTGGCAATGGTCACGAAGAGGAGTTGCGCCGACCCGTTGGTGTAGAGCCCGGCGCCCACGTCGCTGCCTTTGTTGCCGCTGATGGTGGAGTTGACGATCTTCATCGTCACGCCCGCGCGCCCGCTGATGGCGCCACCCCCCACGGCCGTGTTGCCGCTGAGCGTGCTGCCGCTGATGGTGACGCTGTTGCTGCCGGTGCCGAAGAAGCCGCCACCGCCTTCCGAGGTGTTGTCGCTGATGGTGCTGGCGGTGATGGTGGTGTTGCCCTCGTTGTAGATGCCGCCGCCGTTGGTGCTGCCGGTGTTGTTGCGCACGG
Organism: Hydrogenophaga sp.; assembly: GCF_041913525.1. GTDB lineage: Bacteria > Pseudomonadota > Gammaproteobacteria > Burkholderiales > Burkholderiaceae_C > Hydrogenophaga. Next base: position 108,936 of record NZ_JAYSFD010000004.1, read on the forward strand.
TGCTGCGCGTCATGGTCATGGCGCCGGCGGTGTAGATGCCGCCGCCATCGCCTTGCGCGCTGTTGTTGTAGACCGTGACGTCGGTCAGCTTGAGCGAGTAGGTGGCCCCGCCTTCTTCGCCGCCATCGGGGCGCTGGCTGCCGCCACGCCCGGCGGCGTTGGCGTCACCGGTGACGTTGGGGTCCACCAGCACGATGGCCGCGGCCGGCCCCACCGCAATGCCACCGCCGGCGCGGCGCAGGTAGTAGCGGGTTTCCAGCGCGCCCGAGCCCGAGGCTGGGCCAGCCTTGATGTCCACCTGCTGCGGCGAGCCGTTGCGCACCGTCACGCCTTGCAGTTCCACGTTCACCGTGCCGGTATCGGCGATCACATGGAACACGCGGTCGCCCGTGAGTTCGGCGTTCCACTCAATCACGGTGCTGGCGCTGCCCGCACCGACGAACTTCACGCTCTTCTGCAGGTCAAGGTCGCCCCGCGTGGCATCGGGGGTGTTCACCACCACGGGCACGCTGGCCGGGTCGCTGGGGTTGGCGTCGGTGTAGGTTTCGTCGATGCCCTGCTTGGTGAGCGTGTAGCTGCCGGCGGGCAGCACGATGGTGTCGTTGGTGCCGTAGGCCTCGGTGACCACGGCCACGCAGTCGCCCATGTCGGCACCGGCGTTCACCGACAGCACCGCCTCGCGCAGCGAGCACTTGCCGTCACTGGCCACTGCGGCGTCGGCGGCGGTGGGGTCCACGGTGATCGTGGCCGCCATGGCAGCGGGCAGGCTGGCGGCCACCAGCAGGGTGCCGCCCGCCAGGCGGCAGGCGGCGCGGATGGGGAGCAAACGGGCAAGGGGCTTGCGGTTGCTTGGGTTCATGGCAGTTTCTCCAATGGGTTGGTGGGCAAGAAAGGGGGAAGGGCCTGTCAGCGGCGGCGGCGGGCGCGCAGGCCAGCCCAGGCCAGCAGCGCCAGCAGGGGCAGGGCGGGGTCAAGGGGGCGTGGGTCGCTGGTGGCGCTGCAGCCACCGCCCTCGTCCAGCGGCACGACGACGGCCTGCGGGTCGGGCACGAGCGAGATCTCGCCGCTGGCGTAGGCCACGTCGCTGGTGTCGCCGTCAAGCGGGCGCTGGCTCCACACGCCAAAGAAGCGCTGGCCATCGGGCCGGGTGGCGATCTGTGCCTCGTAGGCGGCCTCGTCGTCTTCAAACAAGGCACCGCGCGCCTGCGAGTAGCGAACGGGCGATGAGAAGGTGCGCGCACCGTCCACGCTGGCGCCGATGAAGATGCCCTGGTCGGTCACGGCGCTGGTGGGCGTGCTGCCCACCGGCACGTTTTCTTGCGTGCCCCAGGCCACGTAGACCACGTCGGCGTTCTGGCAGAGCGTGGGGTCGGTGGTGGTGGCAGCGGCCGGGTCGCCGCTGGGGCAGGCGCTGGCCGAGCCCTTGGGCGTGCCGAACAGGCGCGGCTCGCGCACGTTGATGCGCTTGTCGGTGATGCCGCTCACGTTGCGCGGCACACCCCAGGCGGCGCTGTCCACGTTGTACTGGCGCAGCCAGAAGTTGTAGTGGTCGGCCTGGGTGCCCAGCGCGGCCAGGTCGGCCGCGTAGGAATAGCCCACCCACAGGTCGCGCCCGCGCAGCAGGGCGCGGTGGGCCAGGGCGTTCTCGGCGGCGTTCAGCTCGGTGTCATCGCCCAGGCCGTTGTCGCTGGCCGTGACGCTGGCGCTGCGGCTGCTGACGTTGATGGCCCGTGCCTGCGCCAGCGCGGCGGCTTCGGCGTACACCGAGGTGGTGCAGTTGGTGTCCACCGCCGGGCTCAGGTGCTGCGGCTTGATGGCCACGGTGCTGGCGTCGGCCGAGCCGGCCAGGCGCAGCACCACGTCGGCCGGGCCGCCTTCGTTGGCCACGCCCTCACGCCAGAAGATGGCCAGTTGAATGCCCCCCGCGCCCGCGTCGGCCGCGCCCTGGCTGACAAAGCGCACGCGGCGCGCGTTCTTCGCCGGGTCAGAGATCACGCAGCCACGGCGGTCGTTGGTGGTGGCGTCGCCGTCCACCGGCACGGGCTTGTTGTAGGTGAAGCTGTGGTAGCGGATGAACTTGCCCACCGACGCACCGGCCGAGCCCTTGCTTTCTTCGTAGGCCACGATCACCTGGTTGCCCACCTGCCCGATGTTGGCGCGCGAGGCACCGGCGTCGCCGGTTTCCACCGTGGCCACGTCAATCGCCGCGCCCGTGCCGTCGTACAGCTCAGGCGCGGCCTCGTTCAGCTCGGGGCCCAGGCGGGTCTGGTTGTCGGTGAGGCGCACCGGGGTGGACAAGGTGAAGTCGTTGGCCGTGATGGGCTCGGCGCCGGTGTTGTCGCTCAGGTTGATGCCGGCATAGGCGTACCAGATGTCAGTGCCCAGCGACACCTTGGCGCCAGAAGCGCCGTCGCCCGGCCCACCGGCCTCGCCCAGTTGCAGGCCTGAAGGGTCTTCCTGCCACGAGAGCACGGCCTGGCCCAGCTTGGTCTCGCTGTTGAGCTGCACGCTGCTGGCGTCTTGAATGGCGTCGCGCTCGCCGGTGCTCAACTGGCGCGGTGCCGCCCAGGTGGCGCCGCTGTCGGTGGAGTGGCTCACCCACACGCACGAGAAGGGAATCACCCGCCCGCCGTCGCGCTCGCCATAGCGCACGCCGCGCTGCACCGAGGGCTGCACGCCGGGCTGAGACAGGTCACCATCCGGGCAGTGCTTGCCCACCCAGGTCACCACCACCAGGCTGCCGGCGGCCTTCACGTTGGGTTTGTCGATGTCGCCCCAATAGGGGCTGGGTTCGCCCAGCGTGCCGCGCCAGTCAAAACTGCCGCTGCTGGCCAGCAGGGCCGAGCCCGACACGTTCAGCGGGGCCGACCAGTCGCTGGCCTGCTCGCAGCTCACGCTGGCGCTGGGCACGCAGCGGCGCACGAACACATCGCGCGCCGGGCGTTCCACGGCGGCCTTCACGTCGTACACCAGGCCGGCCTCGGCGGGGCTGTCGCCATAGATGGCCAGCAGGCTGCCATCGGCCATGCGCTGCAGCTTGGGCTTGTCGCCATGTGAGCCCGTGCTCAGCACCACCGGGTCGTTCACCCGCACCTGCAGCGCGGCATAGGCCACCAGGGTGAGCGTGGCGGCCAGGGTGCCCGTGGCCAATGGTTTGATCTGCATGTTCCCTCCGACGGGTTGCCTCTTCCTGATGGGCAATGTCGAAGGTGGCGCAGGGCTCACCGCTGAGCGTTCTCAATGGTGTTCGATTTGATTGCGCAATCGATAGATCTTGAGAAGACTCAATGCTTGGCGTGGTGCTCGTCCACACCATGGGTGCCCTTTTCGAGAGGACCGGCGATGGGAAATCTGTCTTTGTGGTGCCCCAGCTTCAGCGTGCGCAACGCGCGCGTGGACGAGCAACACATCGAGCTCATGGCCATGAGCGACGAGCTGCTGGCCTGGCTGGGGCGTAGCCGTGTGCCCGACCACGACCTGGCCCACCTGCTGCAGGAAATCGCCAGCCTGAACGCCAGCCACACCCGGCTGGAGGCCGAGCTGCTGGCGCGCAACCAATGCCCCACGCTGGCGCAGCACCAGCGCCTGGCGGCGCAAGGCGCAGCGGCCTTGCAGGCTTGGGTGGCCGATGCGCGCGGTGGTCAGCTAGACCGGCCGGCCCTGGCGGTGTTTCTGGGCGCGTGGATGGTGAACCACCTGATCGAGACCGACCTGCCGGTGCGCGACTACCTGCACGAATGAGGGTGGGCGCTCAGGCGCTCAGGCGCTCAGGCGGCTTCCACGAAATCCGACAGCGAGCGCCCGCGCCCCAGCAGCACCGCGCGCACGTGCAGGCTGTCCATGTCGGCCTCGCTGATGCGATCGCCCAGCGGATACAGGCGCTTGTTCTCGATGCGCACGTAGCTCAGCGGGTAGTCGCGCGCGAGCGAGAGCCACAGCGCGCGCGCGGCCGGCGACTGGCGCGCCCCGGTGATGGCGCTGCGCCCGCCGTCGAGCCACCAGCGGTACACCGTGCTGGCGATGCGCTGGCGCCGGTACGGCACCGACACCTTGGTGTGCGGCGCGCGCAGATGGCGGTCGGCACGGCGGTGAATCTCCACCAGGCGGTTGAAGGTGATGTAGGCGGCCAGGCGGTCGCGCACGGTGTCGGTCACGTAGACGAACTGTTCCCCGTCGGCCTCGCGCAGCGTCACGCGCAGGCCCGCGCGCGGCAGGTGCAAGTCGGCAAGGGGCTGGGGCGCCGGGTTCAGGCCAGGCAGGCGGCCGTGCAGGCGCTGCAGTTCCAGTTCCAGCTCCACCTCGGGCAGGTGCACGTCAATGCGCAGCTCGGTGACGAGGCGGCGCAGCAAATCCAGCAGGCGCGGGGCGCCCCAGGGGGGCAAGGCAGGGGCCAGGGGCAGGGCGAACGGGGTCGCCACGAGGGTGGGGGACATGGGGCGTCTTCCAATGGCCGGGCGGCCCACGCCTGGCAGGCAGGCCAGGAGACGGGCACGCGGCATCGCGCGGCGTGTGGCCCGGCGATGGAAGTTGCGCTGAAAGGGAAGGGGTATCGCCGGGCTCAGGAATCTGCGGCCGGCTGGCGCAGGCCCGCGCTGAACCGGGCACACCAGCGCCGCTCGCCGGTCTGAACGACCGGCCAGGGGCGTGGTTGGAAGGTGTGTGCGCGGGAGGCCATGGGCCGAGACTCTAGGCGATGTGGCGGTTTGCTGTCAAATCGCTGACGCTGCCGGCCCCGCCCGATCAGGCCCCGCGCCGATCAGGTGCCGCCCGCGGCCTGCAGCTCGGCCAGCAAGGCCTGCTTGAGCTTGTATTTCTCGATCTTGTTGGTGGGCGTCACCGGCAGCGCAGTCACCACGCGAATGTGCGCCGGCTGCATGTACTTGGGCATCTTGGCGGCGGCGTGGGCGCGCAGCTCGGCCTCGCTCACCTGCTCGCCGTCTTTGAGTTCCAGGAACACGGCGATGTCGTCTTCGTCGCCTTCGCGGGCGGGCAGGGGCAGGGCGGCGCAGGCGCGCACCTTGGGGTGGCTGGCCATGAGGGCCTCCACCTCAAAGGACGACACGTTTTCGCCGCGCACGCGGAAGAAGCCGCCCATGCGGTCCACGAACAGGTAGGTGCCCGAGCCGTCGGGGTTCTCGCGGCAGGCGTCGCCGGTGTGGAACCAGCAGTTGCGCAGCACCTTCACGGTGGCCTCGGGCTTGCGGAAGTATTCCTTGAGCAGCAGGCCGGGGTAGCGCGGGCGGAAGGCCAGTTGCCCCACCACGCCGGGGGCGCAGCGGTTGTCGTCTTCGTCCAGGATGGCCACTTCCAGCAGCGGGTTGGGCAGGCCCATGAAGCCCTTGGGCAGGGGCTGGCTGCCGTCCACCACCAGGCGCCCGGCGTCGCGGCAGGCGGCCAGGTAGGCGGCCTTGGGCAGGCCTTTCCACAGCTCGGGTGGTGTGCCGTGCTCGGCGCCCCACTGGTCGATCATGCCGGTGAAGCCCACGCCCGATTCGGTCTGGCCGAAGCCGCAGCTCACGAAGTCAATGCCGAAGCGCCGCGCCACCTCGTGGTGGTTGGCGGGCAGGGGCTGCATGTGCACCTTGTTGAGGGTGTTGCGGCGGTCGCTCTCGCGCGGCTCGGCGCTGAGCAGCCAGGTGATCATCACGTCGAGCAGGATGCAGCAGCTCGCGCCCACCTCGGCAATGCGCTCCCAGAAGCGGTTGGGGCTGAAGCGATCCCACAGGCCCACGGTGTTGCCCACCCACACGGCGCGGGTCACCAGGGCGAAGGCGCCACCCACGTGGTACATGGGCAGGTCGCAATACAGCACGTCGTCGGCGGTGGTGGCGGTGCGCAGCGGCAGGCTGTAGTGGTTCATCCAGCGAAAGGGCTGCACCACGCCCTTGGACGGGCCGGTGGTGCCCGAGGTGTAGACGATGTTGGCGGTGTCGAACGGGGTGCGCGGGATCACCGGCGTGGGGTCGCCGCATTGCTCCAGCGTGCTCAGCGGCGTGATGGCGAACAGGCCCCGCACCGGGGCCATGGTTTCTTCCGGGTTGTGGTCGTGCTCGCCCGGGCGCGGCTGGTGCATCACCACCTGCTTGAGGGTGAGGTCGGCGGCGATGTCGGCCAGGATGGGCGCGAACGACGGGTCGGTGATGAGGGCGAAGGGCTGCGTGTCGTTGAGCTGGTACCTCAGCAGGTCGCCCTTGAAGTTGAAGTTCACCGGCGCGAACACGCCCCCTGCGCGCCAGATGGCGAACATGGCCAGCACGCTCACCAGCGAGTTGCGCGTGAGCACGCTCACCGGCTGGCCGGGCTGCAGGCCCAGGGCCACCAGGCCGGCGGCCAAGCGGTCGGTGCGGCGCTTGAACTCGGCGTAGCTCAGGCGAATGCCGTCTTCGCCGTAGTGCAGGTAGACCTTGTCGGGCATGTCCTGCGCGCGCTGGTCCAGCACGTCGAGGATCACGTCGCCTTCGGCGACCAGGGTGTCGAACAGGGCGTCGGGTGTCATGGCGGCTCCGGGGCAGCGGTGGGGTGGGCTCAGGCGTCGATCCAGGCCAGCAACTGGCCTTCGCTCACGGTGTCGCCCTCGGCCACGCACCACTCGCGCAGCACACCGGCGCGCGGCGCCTCCACCGGAATTTCCATCTTCATCGACTCCAGCAGCATCAGGGTGCCGCCCTTGTCCAGCGCCTGGCCGGCCTGGGCTTCGATCTTGAACACGGTTCCGGCCACGTCACACACAACTTTCACGGCAGGCATGGGGTTTCTCCAAAGAAAAGGTCAGAGGCGTTGGTTGGTGGGGTCGAGCTCTTTGCGCAGCGACTCGCCCACGCTGTTGAAGGCCAGGGCCGTGAGCAGGATGGCGATGCCCGGGGCGTACATCTGCTCGGGCGCGATCTCCATGCTCTGGTAGGCCCGCGCCAGCATGGCGCCCCAGCTCGGGTCGGGCGGCTGAATGCCCAGGCCCAGGAAGCTCAGGCTGGCCTCGGCCAGCAGCGCGCCGGCCAGCAAAATCGTCACTTGCACCAGCACCGGCTGAATGGCGTTGGGCAGCACGTGGCGCCACAGAATGTGGCCGGTGCTGGCGCCAAAGCAGCGCGCCGCGTCCACGTACAGCTCTTGGCGCACCACCAGGGTGCGGGCCCGCGCCAGGCGGGCGAGCTGGGGCGCGAACACAATGCCCACGGCGATCATTCCGTTGGTCAGGCCAATGCCCAGCGCGCCGGTCACGGCAATGGCCAGCACGATGGCCGGGAAGGAGAGCAGGGTGTCGATCACGCGGCCCACGGCCTCGTCAAACCAGCCACCCAGAAAGCCCGCCAGCACGCCCACCGGCACGCCCAGCAGCACCGCGATGCCCACCGCCAGGAAGCTGGAGTAGATGGCCACGCGCGCGCCGTAGAGCAGGCGGCTGAACACGTCGCGGCCCAGGTCGTCGGTGCCCAGCCAGTGCGCGGCCGAAGGCGGCGCCAGGGTGTTCACCAGGTCTTGGTCAGACGGGGTGTGCGGGCTGATCCACGGCGCCAGCAGCGCCACCAGCACCAGCAAGACCAGAAAGGCCATGCTCACGGCGGCGCGCTTGTCGCGGCGCAGCCAGTCGAGCACGGCGGCCCATCCGCGATGGGCGGTGTTGGCTTGGCTCATGTCAGCGAACCCTCGGGTCGATGCGGCCGTACAGCATGTCGGCCGTGAGGTTGAGCAGCAGCACGATGCCCACCATGACCAGGATCACGCCCTGCACCACGGGGAAGTCGCGCTGCAGCGCGGCATTGACGATGAGGCTGCCCATGCCGGGCACGGCGAACACCGCCTCGATCACCACCGTGGCCGCCAGCATGCGGTTGGCCAGCAGGGTGATGACGGTGAGCAGGTTGATGCCCACGTTGCGCAGCCCGTGCTTCCACAGAATCGCCATGGGCGAGAGGCCCTTGGCGTGCAGCGTGCGCACCTGCTGCGACGACAGCAGCTCAATGAGTGCGCCGCGCAACTGGCGTGAGATTTCGGCCACGCCGCCGGCGGCCAGGGCCAGCGCCGGCAGCACCGCGTGGTGGATGGCGCGCAGCGGGTCTTGCGAGAAGGCCACCGAGCCCGTGACCGGGAACCAGCCGCGCTCCAGCGCCAGCGTGGCGATCAGCAACATGGCCAGCCAGAAGTTGGGAATGGCCACCCCCAGTGAGCCCACCGACATCACCGCGCTGTCGATCCAGCTGCCCTGGCGGCTGGCCGCCAGCACCCCCAGCGGCGCGCCAATGAGCACCGAGAACACCATGGCCAGCACCACGATGAGCAGCGTGGCAGGCAGGCAGCGCTCGATGCTCACCAGCACCGCCTCGCCCGTGAGCAGCGAGCGCGACAAGTCGCCCTGCACCACCTTCCACAGCCACTCGGCGTATTGGGTGAGGAAGGCCTTGTCCAGCCCGTAGAGCTGCCGGATTTCGGCGATGCGCTGGTCCGAGGCGTTGTCGCCCGCCAGCGTCACCGCGATGTCGCCCGGCACCAGCTTGAGCAGGCCGAAGGCCAGCAGCGTGGCCAGCAGCATCACGGGCAAGGCTTGCGCCAGCCGCCGGCCGAACAGGCCGACGGCGCTCTCCCTGAGGGTAACCATGGGTGTCCTCTCCTGTGGCTCAGGCCTGCGAGATGTCGGTGAACTTCGGCTTGCCCAGCAGGTTGGGCTTGAAGCCCTTGATCTTGGGGCCGGCCGCGGCCACCTCGAACTGGAAGCCCAGCGGGGCGGAGTAGGCGCCTTCCATGATCAGTCGCTGCAGTTTGCTGAACACGGCGCGGCGCTCTTCAACCGACGACTTCTGGCGGCTCTCCACCAGCAGCGCGCTGACCTCGGGCGAGACCTCGGCGCGCCCGGCGTTGTAGTAGGCGTCTTTGGCGTACATCAGCGCGTAGGTCATGCTGGGGTCGGGGCGGCCGGTCCAGGCCGAGAGCAGGGCGTCGAACTTCTTTTCGTTGCCGAAAAACTGGCCCGAGATTTCGGGGATGGTGCCGGTGGTGAACTTGCAGCGAATGCCGATCTTGCCGAGCTGCTCCATCACGATCTCGTTGCGGCGCACGTTGTCCTGGTCGTTGTAGCCACCGAAGGTGATCTCCACGTTGTTGCCCAGGCCGGCCTCGGCCATGAGCTTGCGGGCGCGCTCCAGGTCGTGCGGGTACAGCTCGGCCACGGCCTTGTCGTAGGCCCAGTGGGTGGACGGCAGTTGCATGCCCGCGGCCTCGCCCAGCCCGCCCATGCCAGCGGCGATGAAGGCCTTGCGGTCGAGCGCGAAGTTGATGGCCTGGCGCACCTTGGCGTTGGCCAGCGGGCCACGCGACCAGTTGAAGTAAAGCTGGATCACGTACAGCGTGGGCGCGGTGATGAAGGTGAGCTCTTTGGCGCGCTCGATGAGCGGCTTGTAGCGGGCCGAGAGGGCGTACACGAAGTCGTTCTGGCCGGCCACCACCGAGCGCAGCGCGGTGGCCTGGTCGGTGATCACGGAGAACTCGATGCCGTCCAGGTTCGGCTGGCCGGCGCGCCAGTACTTGTCGTTGCGGGTGACCACCACCTTCTGGTTGTCGGCCCAGCTCACGAATTTCCAGGGACCCGCGCCCACTGGCTTGCGGTCGTGCTCATTGCCCAGGGCCTGCACCGCCTTGGGCGAGACCATCATGCCGGCGCGGTCGGACAGCACGGCGGGCAGGGCCACGTCGGGCGCCTTGAGCTTGAGCGTGACCTGCTGCGGGCCGGTCACGTCCACCGCGTCGATGGAACCCAGGTCGGCCTTCAGGTTGGAGCGCGCGTCCTGGCGGTTGCGGTCCAGGTTGAACTTCACGGCCGCCGCGTCGCAGGCGGTGCCGTCGTGGAAGGTGATGCCAGGCTTGATGTCCAGCACCAGGGTCTTGGGGTCGGTGAAGCGGAAATCGGCCATGCCGGGGCGGGTGCGCAGGGTGTCGTAGTCCCACTCGACCAGGGTGTCGTACACCGTCCAGAGGTAAGAGTGGTCGGTGCCGGCGCCGCCGGTGGCCGGGTCCATGCTGGAGGGGTTGTGCAGCGAGGCGATGCGCAGCACGCCGCCGCGCTTCACGGCGCCTTGCGCCCAGGCCGGCATGGCCATCTGCGAGCCCAGGGCCAGGCCGCCCAGCCAGGCCAGGGCCTGGCGCCGCGGCAGGGCGGGCATCAACACGTCGAAGGAAGGCTTTTCAATCTGACTCATGCTTGTCTCCTGTGGTTATGGGTGGGGTCTCTTCGTCAGGCTTGGGCGTGGTGGCAGGCCACCCAGTGCCCGGGCCGGCGTTCTTGCCAGGCCGGTCGGCTGGCGGCGCAGGTGTCGGTGGCTTGTGGACACCGGGTGCGGAAGGGGCAGCCCGATGGCGGGTCCACCGGGCTGGGAATCTCGCCGCGCAACTCGATGGGGCGCTCGTGGCGCATCGAGCGGGGCAGGGCAACGGGCTCGGCCGAGAGCAGGGCCTGGGTGTAGGGGTGCAGGGGGCGCTCGGCCAGGGCCTCGGCCGGGCCGAGTTCCATCAGGCAGCCCAGGTACATCACGGCAATGCGGTCGCTGATGTGCGACACCACCGACAGGTCGTGCGTGATGAACACATAGGTCAGGCCAAACTCGCGCTGCAGGTCGGCAAAGAGGTTGAGCACCTCGCCACGGATCGACACGTCCAGCGCGGCCACCACCTCGTCGCACACGATCAGCCGTGGCTTGAGGGTGAGGGCGCGCGCAATGATCACGCGCTGCTTCTGCCCGCCCGAGAGCTGGTGCGGGTAGCGGTCGGCGAAGGCGGCCGGCAGGCCCACGCGGGCCATGGCCTGCAGCGCGGCCTCGCGGTTGGCGCGGGCGTCGCGGTGGCCGGCCACCTCCAGCGGCTCCATCACCGAATCGACGATGCGCACGCGCGGGTTCAGCGCGGCGTTCGGGTCTTGAAACATGATCTGGAAATCGCGCCGGTGCTCGCGCATGGCGGCGCGGCTCAGCGTGCCCGGGTCCACACCGTCTTGCAGCAACTGCCCGCCGGTGGGGCGGATCAGCGAGACCAGGGCGCGGCCCAGCGTGGTCTTGCCCGAGCCGGATTCGCCAATCACGCCGAAGGTCTCGCCGGGGTACACGTCAAAGCTCACGCCGTTCACCGCCTTGAGCGTGCGGCGCCGCGGCAGGGGGAATTCCACGCACAGGTCGCGGGCCTGCAGCAGTGGCTGGGGGGTCTGGGGTTCAGCCATGGGTGGGCACTCCGGGCAGTTCCAGCTCGGGCGCGCGGCCGCAGCGCACCCGGCGGTGTTGGGTGTCGATGGCCTGCAGCACTTGCGGGGCCTGGCAGCTCTCGTTGGCGTGGGCGCAGCGCGGCTGGAAGCGGCAGCCCTCGGGCAGGGTGCCGGGCGCGGGCACGCGCCCGGGGATGAAGGCCAGCGGCGCGCGGCGCGGGCTGAAGCGCGGCAGCGAGCGCAGCAGGCCCGAGGTGTAGGGGTGGCGAGGCTCAATCAGTGCGTCGTCCACCGGCGCGTCTTCCACCACCTCGCCGGCGTACATGGTGACCATGCGGGTGCAGGTCTCGGCCACCACGCCCAGGTCGTGCGTGATGAACAGCAGCGCGGTGCCGGTGCGCTCGCTCAGCTCGCGCAGCAGCCGCAGAATCTGCGCCTGCACCGTCACGTCCAGTGCGGTGGTGGGCTCGTCGGCGATCAGCAGCTTGGGCTCGCAGATCAGGGCCATGGCGATCATCACGCGCTGGCGCATGCCGCCCGAGAGCTGGTGCGGGTACTCGTGGTAGCGCTGCTGTGGCAGCGGAATGCCCACCTGCTCCAGCACCTGCAGCGTGCGGTCGCGCGCCTCCTGGGCGCGGTCGGGAAAGTGCACGCGGTAGGCCTCGGCGATCTGCTCGCCCACGGTGAACACCGGGTCGAGCGCGCTCATGGGCTCTTGAAAGATCATGGCCACGTCGCGCCCGCGCACCGCGCGCATCTGCCGCTCGGGCAGCTGCAGCAGGTCGGTGCCTTGCAGCAGCACCTGGCCGCTCACGCGGGCCACGTCGGCCGGCAGCAGGCGCATGAGCGACAGGCCGGTGACGGTCTTGCCGCAGCCGCTCTCGCCCACCAGGGCAATGCGCTCGCCCGGCATCACCGTGAAGCTCACGTCGCGCGTGATGGGCAGCAGGCCCTGGCGGGTCTGGAAGGCCACTTGCAGTTGGCGCACGTCCAGCAGCGGCGCCGGGGAAGTCAGGGGCAGGGTGTTCATCCGGGGGCGTGGACTCAGGGACGGAATTGCACGCGGGTGGGCACCGGGCGCAGCAGGCGGTAGGCGTGTTCGGCGAATTCGCACAGCAGCGGGCGGGTCTGGCGCGGGTCGATGATTTCCTCCACGCCAAAGGCCTCGGCGGTGCGAAACGGCGAGCGCAGCGCCTCCAGGCGGGCGGTGATCTCGGCCAGCGCGGCCTGCGGGTCGGGCGCGGCCGCGAGGTCGGCGCGGTAGGCCGCCTCCACCCCACCTTCCAGCGGGATCGAGCCCCAGTCGCCCGAGGGCCAGGCGTAGCGGTAGCGCAGGCGCGAGGCGTTGCAGTGCGCCGCGCCGGCCACGCCAAAGGTCTTGCGCACCAGCACCGAGCACCAGGGCACCGTGGCCTGGTAGATGGCGCTCAGGGCCCGCGAGCCATGGCGGATGGTGGCGGCCTGCTCGGCCTCCAGGCCGATCAGAAAGCCCGGAATGTCCACCAGGTTCACCACCGGCAGGTGGAAGGTCTCAGCCATGTCCACGAAGCGCGTGACCTTCTGCGCCGTGTCGGCCGACCAGGCGCCGCCGTACACATAGGGGTCGCTGGCCATCACCGCCACCGGGCGGCCATTGAGCCGGGCCAGGCCGGTGATGACCGAGCGGCCGTAGTGGCGCGTGATCTCGAAGAAGCTGTCGCGGTCGAACACGTCGGCCAGGATCTCGCGCATCTTGTAGACCTTGCGCCGGTCGGTGGGCACGGCCTCGATCAGGCGCTGCTCGCAGCGGTCAATGGGGTCGTCGCAGGGCAGGCAGGGCGGCAGCTCGTCCACCGACGAAGGCAGGTACGAGAGAAAACGCGCCGCGCGCTCGAAGGCGTCTTGTTCGCTGTCGGCGATGTCGTCGATGGCGCCGGCCTTGGCGTGCAGCTCGGGCGAGCCCAGTTCGTCCTTGGTGAACTGGCGCCCGGTGCGCGCCACCACCGGCGGACCGGCGATGAACATGTGCGAGGTGTCGGCCACCATCACCGAGTAGTGGCTGGCCACCGCGCGGGCCGAGGCAAAGCCCGCCACCGAGCCCAGCACCAGCGAGACCACCGGCACCGTGGTGAGGTTGTTGACCACCAGGTCCCACGCGGGGTTGGCCGGCACGTAGGTGCGGCCCAGGTGCTCGATGGTGCGAATGGAGCCACCCGAGGCGTCGATCAGGCGCACCAGCGGCACGCGCAGCGAGCCGGCCATTTGTTCCGAGGCGGTGATCTTCTCCATCGACGCGCCGTCAGACGCGCCGCCGCGCACGGTGAAATCGTCGCCCGCCACCGTGACCGGGCGCCCACCGATGCGGCCACGCCCGAACACGAAGCCACTGGCGGCCAGGTCCACCAGGCGGCCTTGTTCGTCGTATTTTGCGGTGCCGGTGGTGGAGCCGATTTCGGTGAAGCTGCCATCGTCGAGCAAGGCGTCAATGCGCTCGCGCACCGTGAGCTTGCCGCCGTCGCGCTGGCGCTGCACCTTCTCGGGGCTGCCCATGCGGCGCACGAGCGCGCGGCGGCGCTCCAGTTCGTCCACTGCGAATTGCCAGCTCATGCCTTGTCTGCCTTCTCGGTTTTGCGGGGGCGCGGCTTGCGCGCGCTGGTGGTGGTGGCCTTGGTCGACTGGGCAGACATGGCCCGGGCCGGTGCCTTGCGGCGCGCGCGCAAGCCGATCACGCGGCAGGCCGCCTCGGTCAGTTCCTTCACGATCTCTTCGGGCGGCAGGCGCCCATTGGGCCGGTACCAGTTGTAGAGAAAACCGGCCAGGCTGCAGGCGGCCAGCGCGGTGATCTTGGTCTCGCGGAACTCCAGCATGCCCTCGTCACGGGCCTGCTCCAGCAGGGGGCAGAGCTGGTCGTAGAAGTGGTTGGCCAGTTGCTTCTGCGCGGCCATGTACTCGGGTCGGTAGACCTGCGGTTCGCGGTAGGGGAAGAAGGCCGAGGGGTAGTGCGCCAGCGTGGCGCGAATGAGTTTTTCCAGCCCTTCAACCACCTTCACGTGGGCGGGGCGGTGGTCGTCGGGCGGGAAATCCATGGTCGAGAAACAGGCCACCGTGGGCGTCCACGACAGGGTCTCGAAGATCTCCAGCTTGCTGCGGAAATAGTAGTAGACGTAAGGCTTGGTCACGCCCAGCGCGTCCACGATCTGTTCCATCGTGGTGTTGGCGTAGCCCTGCTTGGCGAACAGCCGTTCGGCCACCTTGAGGATGCGCTCGCGCTTCTCTTCGTGGGTCATGACCTCACGTGCCTGGCGCGGTGCCGGTGCCTGTTTGGGGGTTGGGGTTTTCGCTTGTCTCATGCGTTATACCGATTGGTAGCTATGTTCTACCAGCGGGTATATATTGGCAAGACACCTGCGGCGGCCGCGGGTTAGGACAAACCCCCAGAGGAGACACGATGGAGACAAGCAGCCGAGCCCTGAACGACATTCCCTTGCACGAGGCCTTGCGACAGCGCGCCCGTGACACCCCCGACAAGGCCGCCTACTTCTGGTACGGCCGTGCCGTCACCTTCGCCGAGCTGGACCGCGCCAGCGACGCCTTCGCCGCCCGCCTGGCCGCGCTGGGCGTGAAGAAGGGCGAGCCGGTGGCGCTGTACATGAACAACTGCCCGCAGTACGCCATGGCGCATTACGGCATTCAGAAGCTCGGCGCCATCGTCTGCCCCTGCAGCCCTCTGAACAAGGAGCACGAGCTGAGCTACCAGCTCAATGACCTGAAGGCCCGCGTGATCGTGGCGGCCGACCACCTGCTGCCCACGGTGGACAAGGTGATCGCCACCACCTCGCTGCAGCACGTGTTCGCCGTGCGCTACGGCGACCTGCTGCCCGAGCAGCCCACGCTGAACGTGCCCGACGAACTCAAGGCCCCGGCGCAGCCCTTCCCGGCCGGGGTGGAAGACTTTTTGGCGGCGGTGAATAGCGGCGCGGCGGCGCCAGAGGTGGCCATCGACATCGACGAGGACGTGGCCCTCATGACCTACACCTCGGGCACCACCGGCCTGCCCAAGGGCGCCATGCTCACCTACCGCAACGCGGTCTACAAGACCGGTGTGTCGGTGGTCGTGAACGGCATCACCCCCGGTGACGTGCTGCTGTCGATTGCGCCGCTGTACCACATCGCCGGCATGTTGATGGGCGTGAACATCCCCGTGCTCTCGGGCGCCACCACCGTGCTGCTGCACCGCTTTGACCCGGTGGCGGTGCTGCAGGCCATCGACCGCTACCGCGTGACCTGGTGGTACAGCATCGCGCCGATGAACGTGGCGGTGATGGCCGTGCCCAATGCGCGCGAGTACCGGCTGGACAGCCTGCGCCAGAACGCGGTGACCAGCTTCGGCATCGCCTTCACCGAGGCCCTGGCCCAGCAGTGGAAAACCTTTGCACCCAACTGCATTGCGTGCGAGGCGGCTTACGGCCTGAGCGAGACCCACACCATGGACACCTGCATGCCGCCCGACGCGATTCGCTGGGGCACGCACGGCAAGCCGGTGCAGGGCAACGAGATCCGCATCCTTGACCCGGACACCGGGCGCGAGCTGCCCACCGGCGAGGTGGGCGAAATCGTGCTGCGCAGCGCCGGCGTGTTCAAGGGCTACTGGAACAAGCCCGAGGCCACCGCCAAGACCCTGCGCGACGGCTGGGTCTACACCGGCGACATGGGCAAGATGGACGCCGAGGGCTACCTCACCTTCATTGGCCGCTTCAAGGAAATGATCAAGGTCTCGGGGTACAGCGTGTTCCCCGAAGAGGTGGAGACCATCCTCATCAAACACCCCGCCGTGGCGCAGGCCGCCGTGATCCCCATGCCCGACGCCGAGAAGGGCGAGGTGGTCAAGGCCTTCATCGTGCGCAAGCCGGGTGCCGAACTCGACGAGGCCGCGCTGGTGGCCTGGTGCCGCGACAACATGGCCGCCTACAAGGTGCCGCGCGCGGTGCGATTCCTTGACGCCTTGCCCGCCACCGGCGCCGGCAAGCTGCTGCGTCGCCTCTTGAAGGAGCTGGACTGAATGTTCAAGAAAATTCTGGTGGCCAACCGGGGCGAAATCGCCCTGCGCTTGGTGCGTGCCGCGCGCGACCTGGGCGTGGCCAGCGTGGCGGTGTACGCCGACGACGACGCCCGCCTGCCGCACGTGCTGTGCGCCGACGAGGCCGTGGCCCTGGGCGGCATGGGGCCCAGTGCCTACCTCGACATTGACCGGCTCATCGGCATTGCGCGAGAGCGCGGCTGCGACGCGGTGCACCCGGGCTATGGCTTTCTGAGCGAGCGGGCCGACTTTGCCCAGGCCTGCGCCGACGCGGGCATTACTTTCATCGGGCCCGACCCGGCGCACCTGCGCCTGTTTGGCGACAAGGCCGCCGCGCGCGCCCTGGCCGAGCGCTGCGGCGTGCCGCTGATGCCGGGCAGCCAGTCGGCCGTGACGCTGGACGAGGCCCTGGCCTTCTTCGACGCGCAACGCGGCGCGGGCGTGATGGTGAAGGCCATTGGCGGCGGTGGCGGGCGCGGCATGCGCGCCGTGCTCAGCCGCGCCGAGCTGCCCGCCGCCTACGAGCGCTGCGTGTCCGAGGCGCGCGCCGCCTTTGGCGTGGACGGCGTGTACGTGGAGCGCCTCATGACCCGCGCGCGCCACATCGAGATTCAGGTGCTGGGCGACGGCCAGCAGGCCATGAGCCTGGGCGAACGCGAGTGCTCGCTGCAGCGGCGCTTCCAGAAGCTGGTGGAAATGGCCCCCAGCCCCAGCCTGAAGCCCGCGCTGCGCGAGGCCATCACGCAGGCCGCGCTGGCCATGGCGCGCGAGGTGGGCTACCGCAGCCTGGGCACCTTCGAGTTTTTGGTGGACGACGCCAGCGACGAGCTGCCCTGGGTCTTCATCGAGGCCAACCCGCGCCTGCAGGTGGAACACACCGTGACCGAAGAGGTGACGGGCCTGGACCTGGTGCAGGCCCAGATCACCGTGGCCGCTGGCGGCACCCTGGCCAGCCTGGGGCTGGACCCGGCGCGCCCCGTGCCGCAGCGCGGCTTTGCGCTGCAGTGGCGCATCAACGCCGAAACCCTGGGGGCAGACGGTCAGGCCCGCGCCAGCAGCGGCGCGCTCACCCGCTTCGACCTGCCCTCTGGCCCCGGCGTGCGCGTGGACACCCACGGCAGCGGTGGCGCGGTGCTCTCGCCGCACTACGACACCCTGCTGGCCAAGCTCATCGTCAGCTCGCGCAGCGACCGCTTCGACGACGTGGTGCGCCGCGCCCGCCGCGCCCTGGCCGAGTGCCGCATCGAAGGCGTGGGCACCAACCTGGGCCTGCTGCGCGCCCTGGCCGAGCGCGACGAGTTCGACCACCAGGACGTGCACACCCGCTTCGTGGAAGAACACCTGGGCGCCCTGGTGGCGCGAGCCGAGGCCCTCACCCCTGCACCGGCCGCCACCACCGAGTCGGCCCAGGCGGCGCGCGGTGTGGCCGAGCCGGTGCTGGCGCCAGGCCAGTTCGCGGTGCGCGCGCCCATGGCCTCCAAGCTGGTGCTGCTCAAGGCCGAGCCCGGCCAGTTGCTGCCCCTGGGCAGCGAGCTGGCCGTGGTGGAGGCCATGAAGATGGAACACGTGCTGGTGGCCGAGACCGCCTGCCGCGTGGTCTCGGTGGGCCCGGCCGTGGGCAGCTACCTGGCCGAGGGCGAGGTGCTGCTGGTGATGGAGCCGGCCGACCTGGACGCCAGCCTCACCCAGGAAGAGGTCGGGCACGACCTGGACCGTATCCGCCCCGACCTGCAGGCCATGCTTGACCGCACCGCCTTCACGCTGGACAGCAACCGCCCCGCCGCCGTGGCCAAGCGCCACGCCCAGGGCGGGCGCACGGCGCGCGAGAACATTGCCGACCTGTGCGACGAGGGCAGCTTCATCGAATACGGCGCGCTGGCCATTGCCGCGCAGTCGCGCCGGCGCAGCCTGCAAGACCTGATGGCCAACACCCCGGCCGATGGCATGGTCACCGGCATTGGCACGGTGAACGCCGAGCACTTCGGGCCGCAGCGCTCGCGCTGCGTGGTCATGTCTTACGACTACACCGTGCTGGCCGGCACCCAGGGCATGCGCAACCACCAGAAGACCGACCGCATGCTCAGCGTGGCGCACCAGCTCGGCCTGCCGGTGGTGCTGTTCGCTGAGGGGGGCGGGGGCCGCCCGGGCGATGTGGACAGCCACAACCTTGCCGGCCTGAACAACCACACCTTCAGCCAGTTCGCCGCGCTCTCGGGCAAGGTGCCGGTGGTGGGCATCGTGCACGGGCGCTGCTTCGCGGGCAACGCCGCGCTGGTGGGCTGTGCCGACGTGATCATCGCCACCGAGGCCAGCAACATCGGCATGAGCGGCCCCGCCATGATCGAAGGCGGCGGCCTGGGCACCTTCCGCCCGGAAGAGATTGGCCCCAGCGGCGTGCAGACGCGCAACGGCGTGATCGACGTGCTGGTGAAAGACGAGGCCGAGGCGGTGCGCGTGGCGCAGCAATACCTCTCGTACTTCCAGGGCCCGGTGGCCGACTGGCAATGCGCCGACCAGCGCCTGCTGCGCCACGCCGTGCCCGAGAACCGCCTGCGCGTGTACGACGTGCGCCACGTGATGCGCACCCTGGTGGACGAGGGCTCGCTGCTGGAGCTGCGCGCCCACTTCGGCCTGGGCATGGTCACCGCGCTGGCGCGCATCGAAGGCCGCGCGGTGGGCCTGATCGCCAACAACCCGCACCACCTGGGCGGCGCCATCGACGCCGAGGCCGCTGACAAGTGCGCCCGCTTCATGCAACTGTGCGAGGCGCACGGCCTGCCCATCGTCTCGCTCACCGACACCCCCGGCTTCATGGTCGGCCCCGAGGTGGAGGCCCAGGCCCAGGTGCGCCACGTGTGCCGCATGTTCGTGGTGGCCGCGCACCTGAGCGTGCCCTTCCTGGCCGTGGTGCTGCGCAAGGGCTACGGCCTGGGCGCGCAGGCCATGACGGCCGGCGGCTTCGATGCGCCGGTGTTCACCGTCTCATGGCCCACCGGCGAGTTTGGCCCCATGGGCCTGGAAGGCGCGGTGCGCCTGGGTTTCCGCAAAGAGCTGGAGGCCGTGCCCGCCGGCCCCGAGCGCGACGCCCTGTTCCAGCGCCTGGTGGACGAGCAATACGCCAACGGCACCGCCGTGAACATGGCCCAGCACCTGGAGATCGACGCCGTGATCGACCCCATGGACACCCGCGCCTGGCTCTTGCGCGGCCTGGACTCGGCCCACGCCAAGCCGCGCGCCCCAGGCCCGCGCTTCGTGGACACCTGGTAAGGCCCGCCCCGTTTCAAGTTCCCACCACAACACCACCCCAAGAGGAGACATTTCTTTGAAACGCCGTGTTTTTTCCGCCCTCGCCGCCGCCGTGCTGGCCCTGGGCAGCAGCGCCGCCCTGGCGCAGGCTTCTTCCTTCCCCACCAAGCCCGCGCGCTGGATCGTGCCGTACCCGGCCGGTGGCGGCTCCGACTACATGGCGCGCAGCGTGTCGCAGGCCATGCAGGCCGACACCCCTCAGCCCATCACGGTGGACAACCGCCCCGGTGGCAATGGCGCCATCGCCGTGGCCGAGCTGATGCGCGCGCCGCGCGACGGCCACACCTTCATCAACGTGGACAACGGCGTGATGGTGTTCAACCCGGCGCTCTACAAGTCGCTCTCGTACGACCCGGCGCGTGACCTGGTGCCGGTGACGCTACTGGGCCGCCTGCCCATGATCCTGGTGACCTCGCCGGCCTCGGGCATCACCGACGCGCGCGACTTCATCGCCAAGGCCAAGGCGCAACCCGGCCGCCTGAGCTACGGCTCGGCCGGCGCGGGCAGCCCACAGCACATGGCCATGGAGCTGCTGAAGAAAGTCACCGGCACCTTCATGGTCCACATCCCCTACCGCGGCTCGGCCCCGGCCCTGGCCGACCTGGCCGGTGGCCAGGTGGTGGCCCTCATGTCCGACTACGCCGCCGCGCGCCCCTTTATCACCAGCGGTAAGGCCCGCCCCCTGGCCGTGGCCCACAGCAGCCGCTTGCCCTACCTGCCTGACGTGCCCACGCTGGCCGAGCTGGGCATCCAGGGCGCCGAGACCTCGGCCTGGGTGGGCGTGGCCGTGGCCTCGGGCACGCCGCCCGAGGCGATTCAGGCGCTGCAGAAATCGCTCTCGGCCGGTCTGGCCCAGCCGGCGGCCACCAAGCGCTACCGCGACGCCGGCATCGACCCGGTGAACATCACCGCGCAAGAGTTCCAGGCCCAGGTCAAGGCCGAGACCGTGCGCTGGCACAAGCTCATCAAAGAGCAGGGCATCACGCTGGACTGAGCGACTGGCCTTGGAACCATTGAGTTCAATCAATGGCTTCAGGGCCCGGTGTGCGGCAGACTCGGCACTGTCACGCACCAAGGAACCCGAATGCTGCACCCCGCTGGCCTGCGCACCGCCGCCGCGCTCTTGAGCGCGGCATTCTTGTCTCCGGCCCTGGCGGCCGATGCCTTCACCGACGCCATGGTGGCGGCCTACGGGCCTTACCGTGAGGCGCTGTTTCGCACCAACGGCCAGTCGCAGCTTGAGTCGGCACAGGCCATCGCCCGCGCCCAGCAGGCCTGGGCCGAGGTGCTGGCCCGCTTCGGGCAGCGCGCCCCGGCCCCTTACGACCGTGACCCGGCCTTTGCCGATTCGCTGGGCCGCGTGAAGGCGGTGTACGACACGGCCGCCCAGGAGATCGCCGCCGGGCAACTGGCCCAGGCGCACGAAACCCTGGAGGCCGCGCGCGACATTCAGGCCGAACTGCGCCAGCGCAACGGCGTGGTGGTGTTCAGCGACCACATGAACGCCTACCACCTGGAAATGGAGCGTGCCCTGATCGACGGGCCGAAGTGGCTGCAACAGGACGGCCACACCCTGCGCCTGGTGGCCCAGGCCGGTGTGCTGGGCTACCTGGTGGCCCGCCTGCGCGAGCAGGCACCGGCCAGCCTGAAGGCCGACGCCGACTTTGAGCGCGCCCTGGCGGCGGTGGAGGCGTCGGTGAACCAGTTGCGCGAGGCGGCCCAATCGCAAGACCTGGCCCGCACCAAGGCCGCGCTGGGCCAGGTGAAGGCGCCCTACAGCCGCCTGTTCCTGCGCTTCGGCTGATCGACGCCGATTCAACCCCGGGGCTTGGCGCCGCGCGCGGCGCGGGCCTTGGCCGCTGGCGGGCGGGGTGGCGACATGGCGCGCTCCAGCCAGCCCAGGCTTTCCACCTGCGCCAGAAAGTGCCGCAGGTAATCGGGCGAGGTGTGGCGCAACTGGCTCAGGGCGTTGAGCACCAGCATGTGCGGGTTCAGCGGGCCGGCGTTGGTCGGTGCCCGGCTCTCGGCGGCGCGCACCTGCGCCTCGGCGCGCAGCCGCGCCCAGGTGCCCCGAAAACGGGTGATGCTTTTCAGCTCGGGCCGGGCGCTTGGCGTGGTGCTGGCCGTGGGCGCGCCGGCGGCCACGGCGGCCTGCTCACCCTGGGCGCGCAATTGGCGGTTCAGCGCCACCAGCGCCTGCAGGCCGGGGCGCTCGGCAGCTGGCGCGGCGGGCACAGAGGCGGCGGCGTCGATGGCGTCCAGCAGGCGCGCCAGGCGCGCGGCCAGCACGCGCTGCACCGCGGGTGGCTGGCCGTCCAGCCGGGCGGCCAGCGCCAGGGCCTGGCGCCAGCGCACCGGCTCGCGCTGGGGCGCACCGGCCGCCTCGGTGGCGGCCAGGCGCTGCCGCACGGGCAGGGCGGGCTCAGTCACGGGGCTTCTGCGCCGGCGGCGCAGCCTTGGGCACGGGGGCCATTTCCACGCGGCGGTTCAGGGCGCGGCCGCGCTCGTCGGCGTTGGAGGCCACCGGCTGCTCGGGGCCAAAGGCGGCGCTGAACACCAGGTTGGCCGGCATGCCCTCGTCGATCAGGGCACGGGTCACGGTGAGCG
The DNA here is from genome assembly GCF_041913525.1 of Hydrogenophaga sp. Taxonomy (GTDB): domain Bacteria; phylum Pseudomonadota; class Gammaproteobacteria; order Burkholderiales; family Burkholderiaceae_C; genus Hydrogenophaga. The sequence continues at coordinate 131,084 of NZ_JAYSFD010000004.1, forward strand.
CGCGCTGGGCCGAGAGTTCCAGGTTGTCGGCAAAGCGGGCGTTGCCTTCCTGAATGGGGCGGTCGTCGGTGAAGCCGCTGACCATCAGCATTTCGTCGCGCTCGCCCAGGTACACCCGCAGCGCCGGCACCAGGCCCTTGAGCAGTTGCCGGCCCTCGGGGCGCAGGCGGTCGGAGTTCAGGTCAAACAGCACGCTGCCGCTGATGCCGATGCGCCCGTTGTTCAGGGTGATGCGGCCACTGGCCAGCGGCACCGCCAGGGCCTGCTCCAGCGCCATGCGGCGTTGCTCTTCGTGCTGGCGCTTGTCCACCTCGGCTTGCAGACTGGAGACCAGGTCAAGCTGCACCGCCAGCACGCCCACCAGCACCAGCACGAAAGCGCCCAGCAGGCCCGACATCAGGTCGCCGAACACCGCCCACACCGGGGCGGTGGCCTCCACGCCGCTGTCGGCGTCGTCCAGCTCTCTCATGCGCTGGCCCCTTGGGCATCGCCCTGGTCGCGCGGCTGCAGGCGGCGCAGGTCGTCCAGGATGCCTTGCTGCGCGCCGATGCTCAGGTCAATCACCTCGCGGGCCTGGCCCACGTAATAGGCCAGTTGCTCGTCGCTGCGCGCCATCGACTGCTGCAGCGCCGCCTCGATGCGGCCCAGTTGTTCGATGAGCTGCTGGCTGCTCTCGCCAAAGCCTTGCACGCCCTGCGCGAAGGCATCGCCCAGCGCGGCCAGCTCCACCGCGCTGCCGGCCACCTGCGCGGCGGCCTCTTGCGTGTGGCTGGCTTGCGCCTGCAGGGCCGCGCCCAGGTGCTCGCCGGTGTGCTGCAGCGAGGCGCTGGCGCTGCTCACCAGTTGTTCGATGGCGCCGCGCTGTGCCTCGGTGGTCTGCGCCAGTTGTTGCAGCAGGGCCTGAATCTGCGCCATCAGCTCGGCGCGCTCTTGCAGCGCCAGGTTGTCGCGCTCGGCCACCTGGCCCATTTCGCGGCGCAACTGGGCGATCACATCGGCCGCGGCTTCGGGCACCTCGGCGGCGGTCTGCAGCAGGCGGTTGAGCGGGGCTTCCAGGGCGGTGCCCAGGGTGGCCAGGTGCTGCGCCACGGCGGCCTGCAAGCCGTCCAGCCGCGCCAGCGCGGCCTGTGCGCGCTGGGCCTCGTCGTCGCGCAGGGCGCTCAGGCCCTGCTGCCACTGCTGGGCCATGGCGCCCAGGCGCTCGTCTTGCGTGGCGATCCAGCGGGCTTCGGCCTCCACCCGCGCGGTGGCCAGGGCCTCGGCGCTGGCCAGCAGGGTGGTGATCTGCTCCAGCGTCTGCGCGGCCTGTTCGCGGGCCTGCTCGGCCACGGCGCGGGCGCTGTCTTGCAGCGCCTGGCCCAGCGCCTGCTGGCGGCCCAGGGCCTCGTCGCTCACGCGCTGCCACGCGGCTTGCTGGTCTTGGGTCAGGACGGCCAGGGCGCTGGTGAGGGCCTGCTGGCGCGCCGCTTCGGCCTGCGCCTGCTGCTCGCGGTGGGCGGCGCTGGCTTGCTCGGCCTGTGCCAGCCACTGCGTGGCGCGCTGTTGCAGGGCCTCGGCGGTGCCGTTCAGGGTGTTGTCCAGGCGCTGCACCAGGGCGTCTTGCGCCTGGGCCTGCTGGGCCAGCGCGGCCTGCCAGCCTTGGGCGATGCCTTCGCTGGTGGCGCTCAGGCGGGTGCTCAAGCCATCCAGCTGGGCCTGCACCTGCTGGCCCACCTGGGCGTGCAGGTCGGCGCTGCTGCGGGCCACTTGGCCCAGGGTCTGGTCCAGGCGCTGCACCAGGGCGTCTTGCGCTTGCGCCTGCTGGGCCAGCGCGGCCTGCCAGCCCTGGGCAATGCCCTCGCTGGTGGCGCTCAGGCGGGTGCTCAGGCCATCGAGCTGGGCCTGCACCTGCTGGCCCACCTGGGCGTGCAGGCGGCTGGTTTCGGTGGCCATGTGGGCCACGGCTTGTTCCAGCGCGGGGCGCAGGGTGTCGCTGGCGGCGCGCGCGCTGGCGCTCAGGCTGTCTTGCAGCGAGCGCTCCACCGATTGCGCCAGGGCCTGGTAGCTGGCGCTGGCCTCGCGGTGGAACTGCGCCTGCTGTTCGGTCAGCGCGGTTTGCTGTTGCTCGTGGCGCTGGTCCAGCCGCTCGATCAGGGCCTGCAGGCCATTGACCACGGCGGGCAGGGCCTGGGCCTGCTGTTGCAGCGCTTCTTCGGTGCGCTCGCGGCGGTGGGCCGGCGAGAAGGGGCGCAGTTCGGTGGCGATGCGGGCGTCCAGCAGGCGCACGGCGGCCACGCGCTCGCGCCGCACGATGGCCGCCAGCAGGCCCAGCATGGCCGAGCCGGCCACACCGGCCACCGAGGTGCCGAAGGCCAGGCCCAGGCCCTTGATGGGCGCGGCCAGCGCGGCGCGCATGGTCTGCAGGTCGGTGGAGCCTTCGAGCGCGAACACCGCGCCCTGGAAGGTGTGCACCATGCCGCCAAAAGTGCCCAGCATGCCCAGCATCACCAGCAGGCCCACCAGGTAGGGGGTGAGCGCCAGGCCGGGCAAGGGCGTGGCCTGGCCCTCGATGCGCTGGCGCACGGCGGCCTGCAGCGCAGCGGGCAGGGTGGCCAGCCAGGCGCCCAGGTCGGCCGGGCTGTTCAGGGGCGTGGTGCCCTCGCCCAGTGCGCCCAGGGCCTTTTGCAGCGATTGCGTCTCGCTGCGAAAGCGCCGCAACTCGGCGCCGCCGGCCAGGTAGGCGGCGGCAATCAGCGCGGTCATGCCCAGGGCCAGCAGGCTGGCGCCCGAGAAGCCCACGCCCACCCAGGCGATGGACACCAGGCCCACGAGGAAAGCGATGGTCAGGACGATGTGGTTCATGTGGTCTGTTCGTTGGGTTCGCACAGGGCGGCCAGCAGGCCGTCCGTGGCTTGCAGGCGCCAGTCGAGTTCGGCCAGCAGGGCGGTGCGCCACTCGTGGGCGTAGGCCGCCAGCCAGCCGGGGTTGACCAGCGCGCCGGTGGGGTCGGTGGCACTGCGCCGCCAGTGGGCGAAGCGCTTGTCCAGCAGGCCAGGCAGCCAGGCCAGCACGCGCTGCACCCGCACCCGCAGGGCGTCTTCCATCAGCGCGTCCAGCCGCGCCAGGCTGGCCTGGGCGGGGCCGCGCTGCACCAGCAGTTGGCGCAGGTGGCCGCGCCAGGCGTCCAGGCGCAGGTCCATCTGGCGTTGCAGTTCCAGGTGGCGCTGGTGGTAGAGGGCGTAGAGGCCGTCGGCCTCGGCCGGGTCGGCCACGGGGGGCGTGGCCACGCGCGCGCCACGGGGCGCGGGCGCGGTGGGGGCGCCGGGGTCGTGCGCGGTGATGGCCTGTGCCAGCGTGGCGCGCAGGCGCTGCGCCTCTTGCGCCAGGGCGGGGGTGTCCAGGCGCGGGCGGCGGGCGGCGGGCGCGGTGGCGCCCGCCTGCTGCCAGGCGTGCAGGCGAATGGTGTCGTGCACGCTGAGCCATTGGCCCAGGCGCTGCGCGACGTCCAGCGTGCCGGCTTCAGGGTCAAGGTCGACCCAGTCGCCGATCACGCGGACCAGGGGAGATTCCTCAAGTGGTGGGTGCACTACCGTTCGCCCGCCCCGGGGGGCGAGCACCTAAACAAGCCCCGTGGTGGGGTGCTGCGGCGCCCGGCCATGGGCCGGCGCCTGGCAAGGCCCGCCACGCCAGGGCGGCGGCACGGGCCAAAACCCTTAATTAGAAACGATTTGGGCACCGCCTCCGCCGCCGACGGGCGGGGGGCTCGGTGCGCGGCGCTTCAGGCCGGGGTGGCGCTGCTGCGCGGGGCGCTGGCCTCGCGCTCATAGGGCGAGGAAGCCCCCACCAGGAAGAAGGTGGCCACCATTTCCTTGGTGATCTCGATGGCGCGCTTGAGGCTCAGGTCGATGTGCTCGGTGATGCAGGCCAGCGCCTCGTCGGCGCGGCGCTCGCGGATGAGCTGCAGCACGCGGTGATGGGCGTCGAAGGCGGCGGCGTTCCAGGCCGATTGCTGGATGTCGATGTGGCGGGCGATGTGAATGCGCCGGGTCACGATTTCCATGAAGGCGCTGAGCTCTTTGTTTTTGGCCAGCGCGATCATGCGGCGATGGAACTCTTCGTCGGCCAGCAGGAAGTCGCCTGAGGTCATCTGCGCGCCCTGCGCCATCACCTCGGCCCAGTAGTGCTCGACGGCGTCGATCTCGTCGTCGCTGGCCCGCTGGATGGCCAGCAGCACGGCGCGGCGCTCCAGGGCGATGCGCACCTGGTAGAGGTCAAACACCTCGTCCACGCTGATCTGCTTGCGAAAGAAGCCCTTGTTCATCACGAAGTCGAGCAGGCCTTCGGCGACCAGGCGGTTCAGCGCCTCGCGCAGCGGCGCGCGGCTGACGCCGAACTCGCGGCCCAGGGCTTGCTCGTTGATGCGCGCGCCCGGGCGGAATTCGTAGCGCATGGCGCGGTCGCGCAGGTCCAGGTAGAGGCGCTCGACCGAGCTTTCCTCACGGGGTTGCGGGGCGGCCTTCGGGGCGCGGCGGCGGGTGGTGGTGGTGGCCATGGTGCGAGTTGGGGCTGGGTGGAGGTCTGATCGCCCGATGGGCTCAGCGATCAAGGGCCCCGAATTTTTGTCTCGACAAGTGTAGACAGTTTGCGAAAGCCGAAATCGTACACCCGCCCCGTTGTCCCTTTGCCGCACTCGGCTGCGTGGGATTCAGGCGGTTGTCAGCATGGCCAGTGCCTCGCGCTCGGCCTGGGCGATCCAGCGCGATTGCTCGCGCAGCCGGTCCAGTGCCTGCGCGGTGGCGGGCCCGGGAGGCACCAGGGGCAGGCGCCAGCTGGCCTCGCACAGGCCCATGCGGGCGGCCAGGTGCTTCACCGGAATGGGGTTGGCCTCCACGAACAGGGCCTGCGACAGGGCGAACAGGTCGGCCACCAGGCCGCTGGCCTGGGCCAGCTGGCCGGTGGCGGCGGCCTCGCACTGGGCCTGAACGGCAGCGGGCACCACGTTGGCGGTGACCGAAATCACCCCGTGCGCGCCCAGGGCCATGGCGGGCACGGCGGTGAGGTCATCGCCGCTGTAGCGCACGAAGCCCGGGCCCAGGGCCGCGGCCAGTTGCTGCGCGCGCACCAGGCAGCCCGAGGCGTCTTTGATGCCCTGCACTAAGGGGTGGCGGGCCAGGCGCTGCAGAGTGTCCAGCTGGAAGTCGACCACGGTGCGGCCGGCCACGCTGTAGAGCACCAGAGGCAAGGCGGTGGCGTCGGCCTGGGCCATGAAGTGCCGGTACAGGCCCTCTTGCGTGGGCTTGTTGTAGTAGGGCACCACGCTCAAGAGCGAATGGGCGCCGGCGCGTTCGGCGGCCTGGGCCAGGTGCACGGCCTCGCGCGTGGCGTTGGCGCCCACGCCGGCCATCACGTGGATGCGCCCGGCCGCGTGCTCCACGCTGGCGGCCAGCAGGGCCTCGTGCTCGGCCATGGACAGGGTGGACGCCTCACCGGTGGTGCCGGCCACCACCAGGGCGCGGGTGCCGCTGTGCACATGCCAGTCGATCAGGCGGCGCAGCGCCGCCCAGTCGATGCCGCCGTCGGCCGTGAAGGGGGTGATGAGCGCCACCAGGCTGCCGCTGGGCAGAGTGGCAAGGTCGGGAAGGGGGATGGGCTGGTTCATGGCAAGGACAGGGAGCGGGTTCAGTGCGGGCGGCCGCCCAGGTACAGCTCGCGCATCTCGGGACTGTTCATCAGCACCTGGGCCTGGTTTTCCAGGGCCACGGTGCCCACCGAGAGCACGTAGGCGCGGTCGGCGATGCGCAGGGCTTCCATGGCGTTTTGTTCGACCATGAGCACGGCAATGCCTTCTTGCTCGCGCGTGGCGGCAATGGCCTCGAACACCTCGGCCAGGGTCTTGGGCGACAGGCCGGCCGAGGGCTCGTCGAGCAGCAACACACTGGGCCGGGGCATGAGCGCCCTTGCCAGCGACAGCACCTGCCGCTCGCCACCCGACATGGAGGCAGCCGGCGCGTTGAGCTTGCGCTTGAGCACGGGGTAGGTTTCGCACAGCTCGTCGATGCGCTGGGCGCACACCTCGCGCGCCATGAACTGTCCGCCCAGGGCCAGGTTTTCCCAGGCGGTGAGCGAGCCGAACACGTTGTCGGTCTGCGGCACGAAACCAATGGTGCCGCTGCGCACCTTGCGGTGCACCGGCACGCGGCCCACGTCTTGCCCCCGGATGTGGATGCTGCCGCTGCGCGGGCGCAGGAAGCCGGCAATGGTCTTGAGCAGGGTGGACTTGCCGCAGCCGTTGGGGCCGAGGATGCAAACGATCTCGCTGGGGTTCACGTGCAGCGAGATGCCGCGCAGGATGTCGACCTCGGCGCTGTAGCCGGCCACCACGTCAATGGCGTCGACCTCGCGTGGCGGGGTGGGGGTGTTCATGGGCACGGCTCCGGGGCTGACCAGGGTGAGGTGGGTGTTGTCGCTTGTCATCAGGCGGCCTTGGCGGTGGGGGCTTGGGCGGCCGCCGCGGCCTGACGGCCGAGGTAGGCCTCGATCACCTGCGGGTGCGAGGCCAGCTCGTCGGGGCGGCAGTCGGCCACGATCTGGCCACGGTCGAGCACCACGCAACGGGTGCAGACCTCGCGCACGAAGTGCATGTCGTGCTCCACGATGAGCTGCGAAATGCCTTGCTGGCGCAGGCGCTTGAGCGTCTGCACGATGTCGCGCCGCAGGTTGGGGTGCACGCCGGCGGTGGGTTCATCAAGCATGAGCAGGCGCGGCTCGCCCATGAGCGCGCAGGCAATGCTGAGCAGCTTCTTCTGCCCGCCCGAGAGCGCGGCCGCCGCGTTTTGCTTGACCGGCGTGAGCAGCAGCTCGTCCAGCAACTGGTGCGCCCTGGTGAGGGCCTGGGCCTCGGCCTGGCGCAGGGCGCCGGGGCGCAGCAAGGTGCTCCACACGCCGTGGTGGCGGGTGTCGGCCGCCAGGGTCACCTCCAGCACGCTCATGCGGCTGGGCATGGAGGGCAGCTGGAAGGTGCGGGCCATGCCGTGGCGCACGATGCGGTGGGCCGGCAGGCGGGTGATGTCCTGCTCCTGCAGCAGCACGCGCCCGCCGTCGGCCGGGGCGAAGCCCGAGGCCACGTTGAGCAGCGTGCTCTTGCCCGAGCCGTTGGGGCCGAGCAGGCCCACGATTTCGCCAGGGCGCACCTGCAGGCTCACGCCCTGCAGCACCTGGTTGCCGCCGAAGGCCTTGGACAGGTCTTGAACGTCGAGAAGGGCAGCCATTACAGTTTCCTCAGGGTTTCGGGGACCAGGCCGTCCTTGCGCCACAGCAGGCAGGCCAGCAGCAGGCAGCCGATCAGGCCCAGGCGCACCGCGCCGGCCACGTCGGAGCCAATGCCCAGCCAGTCTTTGGCGAAGGGCATGGAGGCGTAGATGGCCTGCACCAGGAAGGCGCCCAGCACCACGCCGCCCACGTGGCCCAGGCCGCCGATCATGAGCATGGTCCAGATCAGGAAGGTTTCCGAGGCCAGCATGAAGTCCGGCCCCACGTAGCTGATGTAGTGGCCCAGGAAGGCGCCAGCCACCGCGGCCAGCATGGCCGAGGCCACCGTGGCCTTGCTCTTGAGGGCCACCAGGTCGTAGCCCATGCTGGTGGCCAGCGCGGGCTCTTCGCGCAGCAGGCGAAGGGCTCGGCCGAAGCGACCGGCGCCCAGGCGGCTGCTCAGCCCCATGGCCAGGGCCAGCACCAGCAGCACGGTGGCCAGGAAGGCCCAGCGCGCACTGCCGGCGTCCAGCGATGACCACAACGGCGTCACCCCGCTGATGCCCTGCGCGCCGCCGGTGAGCCAGTCCTCGTTGAGGGCGATGGTGCGCACGATCTCGGCCACCGCCAGCGTGGCGATGCCCCAGTAGTCGGCCCCCAGGTTGCGCCCCAGGCGCGACATGAAGAAGCCCAGCACGGCCGCGGCTGCGATGCCCATGGCCCAGCCCAGGCCGGGATGCCATTGCAGGTGGTGCGCGATGCCCACCGCGTAGGCCCCCACGCCCACGAAGGCGATGTGGCCCAGGTTGAGCAGGCCCGCGTAGCCGGCCTGGATGTTGAGCGACACGGCCACCAGCGCGTAGATGGCGGCCACGCTCACGGCGTGGATGAAGAAATCAAACACGGCGCACCTCCCGGTCAAACAGGCCGTAGGGCTTGAACAACAGCGCCACCAGCAGGAACAGGAAGGACGCCGCGCCGATGTAGGTCACCGGCAGGAAGGCCAGCGGTTGGCCCACCAGCCAGCCGAAGTTCAGGTTGGTCACGGCGGTTTCGGCCACCGCGATGAGCAGCGCACCAGCGGCCGCGCCCAGCGGGTTGCCCAGGCCGCCGATGATGGCCGCCGCGAACACGGGCAGCAGCAGGTCGGTGCCCAGGTTCACGTGCACATCGCTCGTCATGGCCAGCATGGTGCCGCCGATGGCCGCCAGCGCGCCGCTGATAAGGCTGATGAGGTTGGTCACCTGGTGGGCGTCGATGCCGGTGGCCTCGGCCAGGGCACGGTTGGTGGCCAGCGCGCGCATGCGCCGGCCCATGGGGGTGCGATAGAGCAGCCAGGCAAAGCCGCCAAGCACCAGCAGGGCCGCGCCGATGGAGTAGGCCTGGGCGTGCGAGACGCGGGCGCCGGCGATCACCAGCGGCGAGACGATCTCGAAGTCATAGCGAAGCGGGCGCGAGCCGGCAACGCCCAGCATCAGCGCCACCATCACCATCGACACGGCCAGCGAGCCGATCATGGCAATGGCCGGGCCCGAGCGCAGCAGGCGACGAAACACCAGGGTGTTGAGCAGCACCGCCACCGCGCCGGTGACCACGCACGACAGCGCCATGGCCAACGCGAAGGGCAGGCCCAGGCGTTGCCCGGCCAGCGTGAGAAAGGCGCCCAGCGCGGCGTACTGCACGTGGGAGACGTTGGGGAACTTCACCAACGCGTACACGGCGCTCAGGCCCACGGCGACCAGGGCCAGGTCGGCCGTGCGGATGAGCACATCCAGGACAAACTGAAACATCGGCGGTCCTCAGGTTCGGAGGAGGGGAAGGGACGGGGGTGGGGGCGCGCGCCGTGGCGCGCCCCCAGGCGGGGTCAGCGCGGCAGCACGCCGTTCTGGTAACGGGTGCGCAGGTAGGGCTGCACGGCGCGCTGGCGGTCTTTGTCGAACACCACCTCGCCGGTCACGCCGTCGAACTTGCGGCCCACCTCGGCCAGGGCGGTGCGCACCTTGGCGGCCTCGGTCGAGCCGGCCTTGGCGATGGCCGCGGCGCTGAGCATCACGCCGTCGTACGCGTAGCCGCTGTAGGCCGACTTGAACTTCTCGCCGTACTTCTTGCTGTAGGCCTCTTCATAGGGCTTGCCAGCCGGGCCGACGGCGCTCACCTCCATGCCGATCTGGCCGTTGGCGATCTGCGCCGGCGTGTCGGTGGTGCACATGGTCTGGTAGATGGCGTACCACTGGGTCTTGTTCAGGCCCAGGTCAAACGCCTCGCGGTTGATGATGGCCGCTTCCTGCCCGTATGCGCTGTACACGTACACGTCGGGCGCGGCGCGCTCGATCTGCTGCAGCTCGCGGCGGTAGGTGGACTGGCCGGCGGTGTACAGGATGGAAGCCACCACCTGGCCACCCATGGCCTCGAAGTTCTTCTTGAACTCTTCGGCCACGCCCTGGCCGTAGGCATTGTTGGGCGCGATGAAGGCGGCCTTGCGGAACTTCTGCTCGAACACGTCGGTGGCGGCGAACTTGGCCGACACGTCGTCCAGCCCGATCACGCTGAACGAGCCTTCGCCGATGCCGCGCACGCGGGGGCTGGAGCTGCCGATGTTCAGGTGCGACACGCCTTCCTTCACCAGGTACTGCGCCGTGGGAATGGTGATGCCCGAGGAGTACTCGCCCAGGACCACCGGCACCTTGTCCACCGTGGCCAGCTTCTTGGCGGCGTCCAGTGCGGTGGGCGCCCGCCCGCCCGAGTCTTCGATGATCACGCGCAGCTTGCGCCCGAGCACCCCGCCCGCAGCGTTCACGCGTTCCACGGCCAACTCCATCCCACGGCGCTGGTCTTCGCCGATGCTGGCGCTGGGGCCGGTGAGCGGCAGTACCGCGCCAATGGTCACGTCCTGGGCGTGGGCGATGCCAGCCGAGGCGGCCAGCAGTCCGGCGGCCGCGAGGGCCTTCATTGCAAGGGTCTTCATGGTTCACTCCTCTTCGGAAGCGGTTGCGAAAGGTGCCGGCGGGTGCCAGCGGCCAAGGGGTGCGGCGGAGCCGCGGTCGGGAAAATCAGGGCGTCAAACGGTGAACAACCGGCCCCACTGGGGCAGGGCGTCCTTCACGCCGGCCAGGCGCAGCGCGTGCCAGGCCATGGCGTGGTTGCTGGAGAGCACGGGCTTGCCAATCGCCTGCTCCAGCGCGGCCACCTGCTCGGCCACGCGCAGGCTGGTGCACGAGACGAACACCGCGTCCACCTCGGGGTTCTGGCCCAGCGCCAGTACCGATTCGCGGATGGAGGGCGCGTCGATGCGCGCCACCTCGTTGTCGTTGCCGTGCTCGTACGAGGCGCTGCCCACCACGGCGTAACCACGTTCGGCGATGTAGTCGGCCATCCAGTCGCTCACCGACTTCACGTAGGGCGTGAGCAGGGCCACGCGGCGCGCGCCCAGGGCCTGGAAGGCCGCCAGCGCGGCGGTGATGGGCGAGGTGCAGGCCACGCCCGGGCGCGCTTCGCGAATGCGGGCGAACACCGCTTCTTCGCCAATGACCATGGCGCCCGAGGTGCAGCCGAAGGCCACCACGTCCAGCCGCTCACCGGGGCGGATCAGGGCCACGGCCGGGGCGATGTCGCCCTCCATCGCCGCCAGGGTCTGGGCGTTGATCTCGGGCGAATTGAACATGCGCGCCTCATAGAAGGCCACGCCCGGCAGGTCGATCATCTGGCGCCACTCGTGCTCGATGGTCTGGTCGGTGGCCAGCACCACCAGGCCGATGGCCGCGCGCGGCGAGAGACCTTCGTCCAGCGTGAAGGCGTGGCGGGCATAGGGCCGCGCCAGCGAGGTGTCGGTGCTCATAGGGTCAGGCCCTCCAGGTTGTGCTCAGGCTGGCGGCCGCACACGATGTCGGCCACGATGCGCGCCGTGCCGCAGGCCATGGTCCAGCCCATGTGGCCATGGCCGGTGTTGAGGTAGAGGTTGCGGTGCCGCGTCTTGCCCAGGATGGGCGCGCCCGAGGGCGTCATGGGGCGCAGGCACGACCAGTAAGAGGGCTGGTCGTAATCGGCCCCGCGCGGGAACAGCTCACGCGCCACGCTGAGCATGTGTGCGAAGTCGCTGGGGCGGTGGCTGGTGTCGTAGCCGGTGAACTCGGCCGTGGCGGTGAAGCGCAGCCGGTCGCCAAAACGTGCCCAGGCCACCAGGTGGTTTTCTTCCACGCCGCCCAGGGTGGGTGGCTCGTCGCCGGGGCGAATGGGTACCGTCAGCGAATAGCCCTTGACCGGGTAGATCGGCAGCTTGTAGCCCAACTGCCGCGCCAGGAACGGTGAGTAGCTGCCCAATGACAGCACGAACTCGGTGCCTGCCACGGTGCCCTTGTCGGTGCGCACGCCGGTGATGCGGTCGCCCACGTGTTCCCAGCCCTGGATGTCGCGGTCCAGCAGGAAGCGCACGCCCATGCGCTCGCAGCGCTTGGCCAGGTCTTGCGAGAACAGGTGCGCGTCGCCGCTTTCATCGCTCGGGCAGAAGATGGCGCCGGCGATCTTGTCGCGCGCGCTCGCCAGCGAGGGCTCGCGCTGCACCACTTCATCGGGCGTGAGGGTCTGCAGTGGCAGACCGTTGTCGGCCAGGATGGACATGGCCGCCGTGCCCCGCTCGAAGCTGGGCAGGTCTCGGTACACATACAGCAAGCCGCCGCTGACGCGGTCGTACTGAAGGCCTTCGTCGGCCGACAGGGCCTGCAGCCGCTCTTGTGAGTAGCGGCACAGGTGCAGCTTGCGCGTGGTGTTCTGGCGCGAGCGCTCGGCTGTGCAGTGGCGCAGGAACTCCAGGCCCCAGGCCCACATGTGCGGGTCGATGCGCGGCTTCAGGCGCAGCGCCTGGCCTTCCATGAACAGCGACTTCAGCAAGATCTTCGGCGCCTTGGGCGAGGCCCAGGTGTAGGCATGGCCCGGGGCCACCAGCCCGGCATTGGCGAAGCTGGTCTCGCGCGCCACGCCGCCCTGGCGGTCGATCACCACCACGTCGCGGCCTTCGCGGGCCAGGTAGTACGCGGTCGTCACGCCGACGATGCCGCCGCCCAGGATCACGGTTGTCATGGCCCGCTGCCTCAGACCACCGCGATCACGCCAATTTCCACCGTGTACTGCGGGAAGGCCAGCTTGGACTCCACGCAGGCGCGGGCTGGCGGGTTGCCGGCCGGCACCCAGGCGTCCCACACGCTGTTCATCTCATTGAAGGTGGCCGCCTCGGCCAGCCAGATGTTGGCGCTGACGATGCGTTCCTTGCTGCTGCCGGCCTCGGCCAGGATGCGCTCGATCTTGGCCAGGATCTGCGCGGTCTGCCCGGCCACGTTGGCGCTGGTGTCGTCGGCCACCTGGCCGCTGACGAAGACAAAGCCGTTGGCGACCACGGCGGCGCTCATGCGGGCGTTGGGCTGGATGCGCTGAATGTTCATGAGGGGTCTCTCCTTGGGGGTATCCGGGCTGGTCTCGACAAGCGTTTCCCGGTGTGGTTGAAAATAAGTGTCGACAGTTGTGACGTCAGCAATTTATAGCAGTAGCATTCGTTGCCATCACTGGTGATTACCCTAGACTCGACAAAGCAAGTGATGTGCCATTCTTCATTTGTCTATAAACAACTGCCGACACTTGTGTCGAGAGTGAATCGAATGGCACCAGAACGGCGCCATTCACGCCCCAAACGGGCGCACCGTGCACCCCGACGGAACGGGGCATGGCGCGCCCGTCCGTGTTCCCCTTCCTGAACCCACCCAGCGAGAGACCGCATGAGCCTGAAAACCGTCAGCCTCGACGACAAGTACACCCTGCAACAGGGCCGCATCCTCATCACCGGCACGCAGGCCCTGGTGCGCCTGCCCATGACCCAGCGCCAGCGCGACCAGGCCGCCGGCCTGAACACGGCCGGCTACATCAGCGGCTACCGGGGCTCACCCCTGGGCGGGCTCGATGAGCAACTCCAGCGCGCCGGCAAGCACCTGAAGGCCCACGAGGTGGTGTTCGTGCCGGGCGTGAACGAAGACCTGGCCGCCACGGCGGTGTGGGGTTCGCAACAGGCCGAGATCGGTGGGGAAGGGCGCTTCGATGGCGTGTTCGCCATCTGGTACGGCAAGGGCCCTGGCGTTGACCGCACGGGCGATGCCTTTCGGCACGGCAATCTGGCCGGCTCGTCGCGACACGGCGGCGTGCTGGTGCTCATGGGTGACGACCACACCTGCGAGTCGTCCACCACCTGCCACCAGAGCGAGTTCGCCATGGTGGACGCGATGATTCCGGTGCTCAGCCCCTCGGGCGTGCAAGAGATCCTGGACTACGGCGTCATGGGCTGGGCCTTGTCGCGCTACAGCGGCTGCTGGGTGGGCATCAAGTGCGTGAAAGACACGGTGGAGGCGACTGCCTCCATCGACGTGGACGTGTTTCGTGTGCAAGTGACCGAACCGCAAGGCCTGGATTTGCCGCCCGATGGCCTGAACATTCGCCAACCCGACACGCCGCACGCACAAGAGGCCCGTCTGCACCAGCACAAGCTGCGCGCGGTGCAGGCCTTTGCCCGCGCCAACGGCATCGACCGCGTGGTGATCGACGGCCCGCAAGCGCGCCTGGGTGTCATCACCCACGGCAAGAGCTACCTGGACACCCTGCAAGCCCTGGACGAGCTGCACTTGAGCGAGGCCGGGGCCGCCGCCCTGGGCCTGCGCCTCTACAAGGTGGGCATGCCCTGGCCCTTGGAGCCCGAGGGCGCGCGCGACTTCGCACTGGGCCTGGACCAAGTGGTGGTGGTGGAAGAAAAGCGCAGCCTGCTGGAGTTCCAGCTCAAGGACCACCTGTACGGCTTGCCGGGTGCGCCCGGTGTCGTGGGCAAGCGCGACGAGCAAGGCCGCACGATGTTCCAGTCGGAAATGGCGCTGGACGCCAACCAGATCGCCATCGCGCTGGGCGAGCGCCTGCTGCGCCTGCACCCCGACCACGCAGGCCTGCGCGAGCGCGTGGACGCCCTGCGCGCCCTGCAGCCTCCCCAGCCGGGCAGCGAGCCCATGGCTCGCAGCTTCTACTTTTGCAGCGGTTGCCCGCACAGTTCGTCCACCGTGGTGCCCGATGGCAGCAAGGCCTACGCCGGCATTGGCTGCAGCTGGATGGCCCAGACCATGGACCGCCACACCCAGGGCTACACCCAGATGGGCGCCGAGGGCCTGTCGTGGGTGGGAGAGGCGCCTTTCAGCAAGCGCGCGCACATGTTTCAGAACATGGGCGATGGCACCTACTTTCACTCAGGCCTGCTGGCGGTGCGCGCGGCCGTGGCGGCGCGCACCAACATCACCTTCAAGATCCTGTTCAACGACGCGGTGGCCATGACCGGCGGCCAGCGCCACGACGGCCCGCTGGACGTGCCCACCATTGCCCAGCAGGTGCACGCCGAGGGCGTGCGCCGCGTGGTGGTGGTGACCGACCAGCCCGACAAGTACCCGGCCGGCGTCGCCTGGCCGCCCGGCCTCACGGTGCACCACCGCGACGACATCCAGGCCGTGCAGGAAACGCTGCGCGAGATCGAGGGCACCACCGTGCTCATCTACGACCAGACCTGCGCCGCCGAAAAGCGCCGCCGCCGCAAGCGCGGCACCTATGAAGACCCGGCCCGCCGCGTCGTCATCAATGACCTGGTGTGTGAAGGCTGTGGCGACTGCGGCGTGCAATCCAATTGCGTGTCGGTGCAACCGCTGGAGACCGAGTTCGGCCGCAAGCGCGCCATCGACCAATCGTCGTGCAACAAAGACTTCTCGTGCACCAAAGGCTTTTGCCCCAGCTTCGTGAGCGTGGTGGGCGGGCAGTTGCGCAAGCCGCAGGCCCCACGCGAGACGCAGGTGTTCGAGGCCCTGCCCGAGCCCGTGCTGCCGGTGCTCGACGGTGGCGTGTACAGCATCCTGGTCACCGGCATGGGCGGCACCGGCGTGGTCACCATTGGCGCCATCCTGGGCATGGCCGCTCACCTTGAAGGCAAGGGCTGCGGCCTGCTGGACATGGCCGGCCTGGCGCAAAAAGGCGGCTCGGTCTGGAGCCACCTGCGCTTTTCCGCCCAGCCGGCCGACATCAAGACCATTCGCATCGCCGGTGGCGGTGCCGACCTGATCCTGGGCTGCGACCTCGTGGTCACCGGCCACGCCAAGACGCTGGCCACCGCGCGCCACGGCCACACCCGGGTGCTGGCCAACACCCACCAGTCCATGCCCGGCGATTTCACCCGCCAGCCCGACCTGCAATTCCCTGGTCAAGAGCTGCGCCAGCGCGTGCAGGCCGCCGTGGGTGAAGCCGGCTGCGCCTTTGTGGACGCCACCCGCCTGGCCACCGCGCTGCTGGGCGATGCGATCGCGGCCAACATGTTCCTGCTGGGCGCGGCCTACCAGCGCGGCTGGATTCCGGTGTCGGCCCAGGCCATCGAGCAAGCCATCGAACTCAACGGAGCGGCCGCTCGCCTGAACCGCGAGGCCTTCGTCTGGGGCCGCCGCTGCGCCCACCATCCTGCCCTGGTGGAGCAGGCGGTGCAGGCCCTGAAGGCCCGGGCCAGCGTGTCGCTCTCGCCCGCGCCGCTGCAAAGCCTGGACGAGCGCATCGCGCTTCGCGCCGACTTCCTGCGCGGCTACCAGAGCGAGGCCCTGGCCCAGCGCTACCTGGCCACCGTGAAGCGGGTGCGCGAGGCCGAAGCCCGCCTGTTCCCGGGCAGCCAGGCGCTGGCCGAGGCGGTGGCGCGCTACCAGTTCAAGCTGCTGGCCGTGAAAGACGAGTACGAGGTGGCGCGCCTGTACACCCACACCGATTTCCGCCGCCAACTCGAGCAGCAGTTCGAGGGCGACTGGCACATCGAATTCCACCTCGCGCCGCCAGCCCTGGCCAAGAAAGACCCGCGCACCGGCCTGCCGCGCAAACAGACCTTTGGCCGCTGGATGTGGTGGGGCATGCGCGCCCTGGCCGCTATGCGCGGCCTGCGGGGCACACCGCTTGATGTGTTTGCCCGCACCGAGGAGCGCCGCGCCGAGCGCGAGTGGCAACAGAGGTACGAAGGCGACATCGAGCAGGCCCTGTCGGTGCTAGAAACCCACCGCGATCCGATGCAGCTCACGGCTGCTGTCGAGTTGCTCAGCGTGCCCGAGCACATCCGTGGGTTCGGACACGTGAAGCACGCTCACCTGCAGCGCGCCGCCGCGCGACGCGAGGCCGCCTTGCAGCGGCTGTACCGGCGCAGCATCCCACTGAAACAGGCCGCCTGACCTCTGACCCCAAATGAACTTTGACCTCTCGCCCGAGCTGCAGGCCCTGCAGCGGCGCACCCGCGACTTCATTCGCGACGCCATCATTCCCCTGGAAAACGACCCGCGCCAAGACTCGCACGGCCCGCACGAGGCCTTGCGCCGCGAACTGGTGGAACTGGCGCGCGGCGCTGGCCTGCTCACGCCGCACGCGGGTGCCGAGTGGGGCGGCCTGGGCCTGAGCCACATCGCCAAGGCGGTGGTGTTCGAAGAGGCCGGCTATTCGTGGCTGGGCCCCACGGCGCTGAACATCCACGCGCCCGACGAAGGCAACATCCACCTGATGGAGGCCGTGGCCAGCCACGCGCAGAAAGAGCGCTGGCTGCGCCCGCAGGTGCAAGGCCACACCCGCTCGTGCTTCGCCATGACCGAGCCCGACCCCGGCGCCGGGGCCGACCCGTCCATGCTGCAGACCACCGCCACGCGCGACGGCGAGGGCTACCGCATCAATGGCCTGAAGTGGTTCATCACCGGCGCCGACGGGGCCGACTACGCCATCGTGATGGCGCGCATGGAAGACGGCTCGGCCACCATGTTCCTCACCGACATGAACGCCCCCGGCATCACCCTGGAGCGCAACATGGACGCCATGGACCGCTGCTTCACCGGCGGCCACGGCGTGCTGCGCTTTGACAACCTCTACGTGCCGGCCGAGAACGTGCTGGGCGAAGTGGGGCAGGGCTTCCGCTACGCCCAGGTGCGCCTGGCCCCGGCGCGCCTGACGCACTGCATGCGCTGGCTCGGCCAGGCCCGCCGCGCGCACGACGTGGCGCTGGACTACGCGCGCCGCCGCCGCGCCTTCGGCAAGCCGCTGTGCGAGCACGAGGGCGTGGGCTTCATGCTGGCCGACAACGACATGGACCTGCACACCGCGCGCCTGCACATCTGGCACACCGCGTGGTTGCTGGACCAGGGCGAGCGCGGGGGCTTCGAGTCCAGCCGCGCCAAGGTGGTGTGCTCCGAGGCCGAGTGGCGCGTGGTGGACCGCTGCGTGCAGATCCTGGGTGGCCAGGGCGTGAGCGCCGAATCGGTGGTGATGCGCATCTTCACCGACATGCGCGCCTTCCGCGTGTACGACGGCCCCAGCGAAGTGCACCGCTGGAGCATGGCCAAGAAACTCTCCAAAGCCACCGTTGCCGCCTGAACCCGATGACCCACATGAACCCCTCTGCATTGAACGCCTTCCGCCTGGACGGCCACACCGCTCTCGTCACCGGCGCCTCCAGCGGCCTGGGCCAGCACTTCGCCCACTTGCTCGCCTCGGTGGGGGCGCGCGTGGTGCTGGCGGCCCGTCGCACCGACAAGCTGGCCGACACCGTGGCCCAGATCGAAGCCGCCGGCGGCCAGGCCCGCGCCGTGGCGCTGGACGTGACCTCATCGGCCAGCGTGTCGGCCTGCTTTGACGCCCTGGCCGACTGGGGCGTGCCCGACATCGTCATCAACAACGCGGGCGTCACCGTCACGCGCGGTGTGCTGCAGCAGACCGAGGACGACTGGGACAGCGTGATCAACACCAACCTCAAGGGCTGCTGGCTGGTGGCCACCGAAGCCGCGCGCCGCCTGGTGGCCGCGGGGCAGGGCGGCAGCATCGTGAACGTGGCCTCCATCCTGGGCGAGCGCGTGGCCGGGGGCGTGGCGCCCTATGCCATCAGCAAGGCCGGTGTGCTGCAGGCCACCAAGGCCATGGCACTGGAACTGGCGCGCCACCGCATTCGCGTGAACGCGCTGCTGCCCGGCTACGTGGTCACCGACCTGAACCGCGACTTCCTGCTCAGCGACGCCGGCCAGCGCCTGCGCGAGCGCATTCCCAGCCGGCGCTTTGGCGAAATGACCGACCTCGACGGCCCGCTGCTGCTGCTGGCCAGCGATGCCGGCGCGGCCATGTCGGGCGCCACCCTGGCGGTGGACGGCGCGCACCTGGTCAGCTCGCTCTGATCGCTCCCCGGCCCGGGTGCGCCGGGCCGGCTCACTCTTCGGCCAGGGTCTTGATCAGCAAGGCCCCCAGCTCGGCGCGGCGCGCGGGCGTCATGCGCGGCTTGATGGCCGCGATCGAGATGGCCGCGAAGGGCACGCCGCTGGGGTCGGGAATCACTGCGCCCACGCCGGCCACGCCCTCGGTCACCGTGTCCAACAGCTCGGCGTAGCCGCTGCGCCGTGTGCGCGCCACCATCTTGTCCAGCCGGTCGGCGCTCAGGCCCGCGGCCTCGAAGGCCGGTGCGTGCTGCTGGCGGATGCGGGCAATGTCTTCGTCGGGCGAAGCCGCCAGCATGGCCATGCCGCCCACCCCAATGCCCAGCGGGCGAATGTCGCCCACGCGGGTGCTGAAGATTTTCACCGGAAAGGCGCCGTCCTCGCGCTTGAGGCACACGGTGTAGTCGCCCTGGCGCGCGAGCAGAAACACCGTGTCTTCCGACAGCCGCGCCAGGCGTTGCACCTTGGCCTCGTAAGAGGCCACCAACGGTGCCCGCGTGAGCGAGGCAAAGCCCAGGCGCATGGCGTCCAGCCCCAGGCGGTAGCGCCGCGTGAGCGCGTCGCGGTCGGCAAAGTGCTCTTCCACCAGGCAGGTCAGCAGGCGGTGGGTGGTGGAGCGCTCCAGGCCGGTGGCGGCCATCACCTCGTTCACGCTGCACCCTTCCTCGTGGTGGTTGCCCAGCACGCGCAACACCTGCAGCGCACGGCGCATGGTCTGCGCCCCCGGGGTTTCCTTAGGTTTGCTCAACATGTGGGAATCGGGTGCAAAAGTGTTTGGCATGTGGGAATGCTCGCACAAAGATCGCGGCCATCTCTTCAAAGGCTGTCCCATGAGCGAAACCCTTGTCCTGACCGAGCAGCACGGTCACGTGCGCCGCCTCATCCTCAACCGCGCCACGGCGCGCAACGCCCAGAGCCAGCAGATGCTGGAGCAGCTCGACGCGGCCTTTGACGCCGCCGCCGCCGACCCACAGACCCGCGTGGTGGTGCTGGGCGCGGTGGGCCCGCACTTCTCGGCCGGGCACGACCTGAAGCAGGCCCAGGCCGAGCGCGCCGAGTTCACCGTGGAAGAGCGCTGGGCCTACGAGCAGCGCGTGTACTTCAACTACTGCCTGCGCATCTGGGACTTTCCCAAACCCACCGTGGCCCAGGTGCAGGGCGCCTGCGTGGCCGCCGGCCTGATGCTGGCCAATATGTGCGACCTGATCGTGGCCTCGGAAGACGCCTTCTTCAGCGACCCGGTCACCCACACCATGGGCGCGGCCGCCACCGAGGTGCTCATCCACCCCTGGGTGCTGGGCCTGCGCCAGGCCAAGGAACTGCTGTTCACCGGCGAGCGCCTGGGCGCCGCCGAGGCCAAGGCCCTGGGCATGGTCAACCGCGTGGTGCCGCGCGAGCGCCTGGAAGACGACACCCTGGCCCTGGCCCAGCGCATCGCGCAGGCGCCGCCGTTTGCCATGCAGATCCTCAAGAAATCGCTCAACCGCTCGGTGGACGTGCAGGGCATGCGCCAGGCCCTCTCTGCCCATTTCGACCTGCACCAGCTCAGCCACGTGACCGAGGAATACCGCCAGACCAAAGAAGGCGGCCTCGCCACGGCCATTGCCCGGGGAGCCAAGGCATGACGCATCGCCTCGATCCTCTGCTGCAACCCCGCTCGATCGCCCTCATTGGCGCCAGCAACAACCCCGGGCGCATTGGCGGCATGCCGCTGGACCTGCTGCGCCACTTTGGCTACGCCGGCGCGGTGTACCCGGTGAACCCCAAGTACGACGAGGTGTTCGGTTACCGCTGCTGGCCCGACGTGGAGTCGCTGCCAGAAGCGCCCGACCTGGTGGTGGTGGCCATCGGCGCCGAGGAGGTGACGGCCACCCTGCAGCGCTGCCACGCCAAGGGCGCGCGGGCGGCCATCGTCTACGCCGCCGGTTTTGCCGAGGCGGGCGAGCAGGGCGCGGCCCTGCAGCGCGAGCTGGAGGCCTTCGCCCAACGCAGCGGCATGGTGGTGGCCGGCCCCAACTGCATGGGTTTTGCCAACCTGAACCTGCAGGCCCACACCGCCTTCGCCTCGGTGTTTCGCGCCGTGCCGCCGCAGACCGAACCGGGCCGCGTGAGCATCGTCACCCAGAGCGGCAACGTGTGCTCGGCTGTGTTCGCCCTGATGCGCCGCCTGGGCGTGCCGGTGAGCCAGTTCATCAACACCGGCAACGAGGCCTGCGTGGAGTTCTCCGAATACCTGCAGTTCCTCGCGCAAGACCCGCAGAGCGACTGCGTGATCGGCTACGTGGAGCAGTTGCGCCACGGCCCGCGCTTCATCGAGGCCGCGCTGGCCTTCGCCCAGGCCCACAAGCCGCTGGTGATCTACAAGGCCGGTGAAACCGAGAAGGGCAGCGAGGCGGTGCGCTCCCACACCTCGGCCCTGGCCGGTGACCTGGCCATCTACCAGGCCGCGTTCGAACAGCTCAACGTGATTCGCGGCACCGACTTCGCGCAAATGGCCGACCTGGCCTACCTGAGCGGCTTTCGCCAGCGCCAGGGTGGGCGGCGCGTGGCCATCGTCACCATGTCGGGCGCGCTGGGCGCCATCCTGGCCGACAAGTTCATCGCCGCCGGTCTGGACGTGCCCACCCTGTCGGACGGCCTGCAGCAGCAACTGCGCGCCGGCATCCCCGACTACGGCATGGTGGCCAACCCGGTGGACGTGACCGGCAACGTCGTCAACTCGCCCGAGTTCGTGCGCACGGTGTTCGAGTCGCTGGCCCAGACGCCCGAGGTGGACGTGGTGGTGGTCTACGCCCCCGGCTACCTGCTCGACCGCATGGCCGACGCCATGGCCGAGGTGTGTGCGCGCCACCCGCGCCTGTTCGTGGCCATTGACACCGGCGCGGCCCAGTCGCGCCAGTGCCTGGCCGCTGCCGGTGTGCCGGTGTTCGACGACATTGGTCGCGCCTCGCAGGCCCTGGCGCCGTTCTGTCGCTGGCTGCACGCGCAGCCTGCCGTGCAGCGTTGGGCCGCGCTGCGCGCCAGCGCGCAGGCACCCGCCAGTGCCGAGGCACTGCCGGCGCGCCTGAACGAGCACGACACCAAGCAGGCCCTGGCCGTGCACGGTGTGCCCTTCCCGCCCGAGCGCGTGGCGGCCGATGCCGATGCCGCCGTGGCCGCCGCCACCGCCCTGGGCTACCCGGTGGTGGTGAAGGTGCTCAGCGCCGACATCGCCCACAAAACCGAGGTGGGCGGCGTGCGCCTGGCCCTGGCCAACGAGGCCCAGGTGCGTGCCGCCTGCGAGGCCATTGCCGCCTCGGTGGCGCAGCACGCGCCGCAGGCCAAGGTGGACGGCTACCTGGTGCAGCCCATGGTGGGCGGCGGCGTGGCCGAGCTGATCGCCGGCGTCACGCACGACCCGGTGTTCGGCCCTGCGCTCACCGTGGGCCTGGGCGGCGTGCTCACCGAGCTGTACCGCGACGTGAGCCACCGCCTGCTGCCCGTGGACGCGGCCATGGCCGATGACATGCTGCGCTCGCTCAAGGCCTGGCCCCTGCTCGACGGCTTTCGTGGCCGCCCGGTGGCCGACGTGGCCGCCGCTGCCGCCGCCATCGAATCGCTCTCACGCGCCGCGCTGGCCCTGGGGCCGCAAGCCAGCGAGATCGAGGTCAACCCGCTGCTGGTGCGGGCGGTGGGCGAAGGCGCCGCCGCGCTGGACGCCCTGATCGTCACCGCGCCCTGACTCGGCGGTTTCCCCCGCCTGTTCCCCGCCACAGAATCCCCCCCACCCGAAGGAGACACACCATGTCCGAGCCCATCTCCCTGTCCCGCCGCGTCCTGGCCCTCGCGCTGGCCGCCACCGCCGTGGTGGCCCCCCTGGGCGCCAGCGCGCAAGACGCCTGGCCCACCAAGCCGGTGCGCCTGGTGCTGCCCTTTCCCCCGGGCGGCGTCACCGACCTGCTGGCGCGTGCGCTGGCCGAGAAGCTCTCGCCGCGCCTGGGGCAACCCGTCATCGTGGACAACAAGCCCGGCGCTGGCACCGTGCTCGCCTCTGACCTGGTGGCGCGCGCCCCGGCCGACGGCCACACCCTGCTCATGGCCGCCTCGTCGCTGGGCACGGCGCCGCTGATCTACGACAAGGTCGACTACGACGCCATCAAGAGCTTCACCCCCATCACGCAGGTGGCCTCGGTCGTGCACGTGCTGGTGGTCAACCCCTCGATGCCGGTGCAGTCGGTGAAAGACCTGGTGGCCTACGCCAAGGCCAACCCCGGCAAGATCAACTACAGCTCCACCGGCTCGGGCACCTCCACCCACCTGGAGGGCGAGCTGTTCAAGAGCATGGCCGGTGTGTTCATGGTGCACATCCCCTATCGCGGCAGCGGCCCGGCCCTCACCGACCTGGTGGGCGGGCAGGTGAGCGTGATGTTCGACGCGCTCGGCTCCTCCGGCCCCTTCATCCGCTCGGGCAAGCTGCGCGCCCTGGCCGTGACCACCGCCAAGCGCTCCGAGTCCATCCCCGAGCTGCCCACCGTGGCCGAGTCGGGCCTGCCAGGCTACGAGGCCATGCCCTGGCTCGGCCTGGTGGCCCCGGCCGGCACGCCCAAGGCCGTGGTGGACCGCGTGCACCGCGAAGTGGCCAAGGTGCTGCAAGAGCCCGACGTGCGCCAGCGCTTCAAGGGCTGGGGCCTGGACATCATCGGCAACTCGCCGGCCGAGTTCGCCAGCTTCCTGCAGCGCGACATTCAGCAGTGGGACCGTGTGATCCGCCGCGCCAACATCAAGGCCGACTGACCCATGCAGTTCCAAGCCACGCAAGACCAGCAACTCATCCAGGCCAGTGCCCTGGACTGGCTGGCCCGGCACCACGACTTTCGTGCCCGCGCCGCCAGCGTGCACCGCGATGGCGGCGCGCCCGAGGTGTGGGCCGCCTGGGCCGAACTCGGCTGGCTCGCCCTGGGCCTGCCCGAGGCGCACGGCGGCATCGAGGCCGACCCGCTCATCGTGGGCGTGTTGCAGCAGGCCATGGGCCGCCACCTCACCGTGGCCCCCTACCAGGCCTGCGTGCTGCAGGCCGCCCGCCTCATCGCGTTGGCCGGCACCCCCGCGCAGCAGGCGCAGTGGCTGCCCGCCGTGGCCTCGGGCCAATGCCGCCTGGCCCTGGCCCACGCAGAGGCCGGCGAGCACTGGCCCTGGGCTCCGCGCGCCACCACCGCCCACCGCGACGGCGAAGGCTGGCGCCTCACCGGCCACAAGACCGGCGTGGACGCTGCGGTGGGCGCGGCCCTGTGGCTGGTGTCGGCGCAAGAAGGCGAGCACACCGGCGTGTGGCTGCTGCCGCCCGACACGCCGGGCATTGCGGTGGACGCCTACGACACCACCGACGGCGCCCGCGCCGCCGACCTGCGCCTGCAAGGCGTGTGGCTGCCCGACAGCGCCCGCCTGGGCCACGGCGTTGACACCCAGGCCACGTTGCACCAGGTGCTGGCCGAGGGCTGGCTGGCGCGCTGCTGGTGGGCCACCGGCGCCTTGCAGGCCGCGCTGGAGCAGACCACCCAGTACACCCAGCAGCGCCGCCAGTTCGGCCAGGCCCTGGCCGACTTTCAGGTGGTGCAGCACCGCCTGGCCGAGATGGCCGTGCAGGCCACCGAGGCCCAGGCCGCCTGCGAACTGGCCGCCATGCGCCTGGCGCGCGAGCCGGCCAACGGCCCCTGGCTGGCGGCCATGGCCCGCAGCAAGGTGGCCCGTGCCGCCCGCTACGTGGCCGAGCAGGCGGTGCAGTTGCATGGCGCCATGGGCGTGTGCGAAGAGCTGCCCATCGCCGCCACCTTCCGCGCCCTGCTGGCCTTTGCCCAACGCGACGGCGAACTGGCCGAACAGGCCGCCCGCCTGGGCGCCTGGTCGCTGGACAGCGGTGCCCACGCGCAGAGCGCGACCCTCGGAGCTTGAACATGAACCTGGACCTATCGGACGGCGACCGCGCCTTCCGCGACGAGGTGCGCGCCTTTCTGGCCGAGCACCTGCAAGACGACTGGCGCGAAGGCCAGCGCCGCACCACCGCCATGTACCCCGAGCCCGAGGTCTCTGGCCCGTGGCAGCGCGTGCTCAACGACAAAGGCTGGTTGGTGCCGCTGTGGCCGCGCGAATGGGGCGGCACCGGCTGGACCGCGCTGCAGCGCTTCATCTTCGAGACCGAGTGCGCCCTGGCCGGCGCGCCCCTGGTGCACCCCATGGGCGTGCGCCTGGTGGGCCCGCTGCTGCTGCACTACGGCACCGAGGCCCAGAAGCGCGAGCACCTGCCGCGCATCCTCAGCGGGCAGGACTACTGGTGCCAGGGCTTCTCCGAGCCCGGCGCCGGCTCTGACCTGGCCGCGCTGCAATTGCGCGCCCGGCGCGACGGCGATCACTACGTGCTCGACGGCACCAAGATCTGGACCACCCACGCCCACCACGCCAACCGCATGTTCGCGCTGGTGCGCACCAGCAACGAAGGCAAGCGCCAGCAAGGCATCAGCTTCCTGCTGATCGACATGCACAGCCCCGGCATCACGGTGCGCCCCATTCACACCATCGGTGGCGACCACGACGTGAACGAGGTGCACTTCGACGGCGTGCGCGTGCCCGTGGCCAACCGCGTGGGCGAAGAAAACGCCGGCTGGGAATGCGCGCGCTACCTGCTGGAATTCGAGCGCGGCGCCGGCATCTTCAGCCCGCGCCTGCGTGCCCAGCTCAAGCGCGTGGCCCATGCCTTGCGCACGCCAGCCGCTGGCCGCCCCTTGCCCGCTGACCTGCTGCGCCGCCTGGGCGAGGTGGTGGCCGACCTGGACACCTTCGAGTGGCTGGAGATGCGCACCATGGCCTCGCTGGGGCCGGGCGAGCGCCCGGGCCCGGCGTCTTCGGTGCTCAAGCTGCGCGCCAGCCGCCTGAAGCAGGCCATTGCCGAACTGGGCGTGGCCGCCCTGGGCCCTGCCGCCTTGCGCTGGCGCAGCGCCGCGCCCGATGGCGGTGTGGACCAGGGCCTGGCCGAGATCCTGGTGCCCGAGCATTGCAACAGCCGCGCCTTCACCATCTTTGGCGGCGCGGCGGAAATTCAGCTCGGGCTGATCGCGCGCACCGTGCTGGCCTGATCCGGCGCGGGCGGTCGCTCGGCCTCGCGCAATGCCTGCGTGAGCCGGCGCAGCCGGGCCACGCCCGCGTCCGACGCGATACGAACCGGCGGCGTGCCTGGGGCGCGCTCTTCTTCGCGCTGGATGGCCTCCAGCAGCACGCGGTCTTCGTCAAAGGTGGCCTTGTAGAGCGCGTTGAACTCGGTCGTCACCGCCGCTTCGTCGGCTGCGAAGTTCCGCAACTGAAACGAGAAGTAGTGCGTGTGGCTGGCGTCCTGCGGCGTAAGGAAGGCGTACGACAGCACCCGGTAGGGCGCCGCGTCCATGGCTTGAGGCGTGTGCGGCGAGCCCGCCGGTAGCGAGCCGAAGTCCACCCACGAAGTGCAGGGTGGGCGCACGCGGTAGAACTGCCAGCGGTCTACCGGGCCTTCGGGTCGGGCGAAGCGCTGCACCATGGGCACGGCCGGCGCGTTGTTCACCCAGCGGCCGCAGACGATGGTGTGCTCGTCCTCCAGGCTGGCCTGCACCGCCACTTGCGCGCCCGCGTCCGAGCCAATGGTGCGCTGGTGCACGAAGGTGGTGTGTGCCGGGTCGATGAGGTTGTCCAGGATGTTGTCCAGGCAGGCCTGGAAGAGGGCATGCCCGCGCGACAGGCCCCAGCCAGGCTGGCCGTATTGGGCAATGTCCACCAGCGCTGCGGCATCGGCCAGGCCGACTTCACCCATCCACACGAACACCAGGCCGTAGCGCTCCAGCGTGGGGTAGCGGCGCACCCGCGCCTGCGGCGGCACGGTGCCCTGGCCTGGCACGTGGGTGCACACGCCGTCGGGGCCGTAGCGCATGCCGTGGTAGGGGCAGGCGATCTCGTCGCCGCAGCGTTGGCCCAGTGACAGCGGCGCGAAGCGGTGCGCGCAGCGGTCTTGCAGGGCCACCGGTTCGCCCGCGCCGGTGCGGCACAACACCAGAGGTTCGCCCAGCAGGGTGCGCGCCAGCAGCCCCTGGCCCACTTCGTCGCTGCTGGCGGCGGCGTACCAGGCGTTGCGCACAAAGGGACCCTGGCCGGTCTCCACGCGGCTCACAGCAGGCGCTCCTTCAGCGGCGGCAGGTAGGCCGCGCTGAACACCTGCTCGGCGGGGACGTAGCGCTTGAGGCCAAAGGCGTCGCTCACCTGCACGATGTGGCTGCGCAGGCGCGGCAAGTCCACGTCGCCCAGGCCGGCCTTTTGCACCGCTGGCGTGGCCACGAAGTTCTCCAGGAAGTGGCGCAGGCGCTGCTCTTCCACCTTGGCGTCAAGCAGGCTGTCGCGGGCCTTCACGTACTGCACCCCGGCCGCCGGGTCGGCAATGCAGTCCTTGATGCTGCGGTTGAGCGCCCGCAGAAAGCCTTGCACCGCCTGGGGCCGCTCGGCCGCCAGCGTTGGCGACACCACCACCGAATTGCCGTACAGGCGCACGCCGTGGTCGGCGAACTTCAGGATGGTCAGTTCCTCGGGCTTCACGCCGCGCGCCTGCAGATTCAACAGGCTGGTGTAGTAAAAGCCGGTGATGGCGTCGACGTCGCCCTTGATCAGCAAGGTCTCGCGCAGGGCCGGATCGGCGTTGGTCCACTGCACGCGTCCGGCGTCGAAGCGGTTGGCCTTGGCGAACAGCGGGAACGACTTGCGCCCGGCGTCGAACACGGGCGCGCCCAGGGTGCGGCCCTGCAGGTCGGCCGGTTTGAGGATGCCGCTTTTCTTAAGGGCGAACACCGCCGACGGCGCCTGGTCCATGAACATGTACACCGCCTGCAGGCGCGGGCTGGTGGGGTTGTTGGCCAAGTACTCCACCAGCGCGCTGGTGTCGGCAAAGCCAATGTCGTGCGTGCCGCTGGCGATGCGCTGGACCGAGGCGGCCGAGCCGGCACCGGCGTCGATCACCACGTCCAACCCCTCTTGCGCGAAGTAGCCGCGCCCCAGGGCCAGCAGCACGATGGCGCCGGGGCCGTCCACGCGCCAGTCCAGCGTGAAGCGCAGGCGGTTGGAAGCGGCCTGGGCCCAGGCTGGGCCCAGTTGGAGTGCTAAGGGCAGGGCCGCCAGCGAAGCGGCGAAGTCGCGGCGGCGCAGCGCGGTGTGGCGAGGGGTGATGTTCATGAGCGATCGACCGGGTGGGGTGGGGCAGGTGGGAGGAGATTCGCCCTCATGGTAGAAACGCTTTGTCATCGATGAAGCCGAATTCACCGATAAATCCATCGAAGATTTCCATGACAGCGTCCATTGACCAGATGCAAGCCTTTCTGGCCGTGGCCGAGGCCGGCAACTTCACCCGCGCCGCACAGCGCCTTGGCCTGTCGCAGTCCACGCTCAGCCACGCCATCGCCCGGCTGGAAGCCCAGCTGGGCGTGCGCCTGCTCGACCGCCACACCCGGGGTTGTCGCCTGAGCGAGGCCGGCGCCGCGCTGTTGCCCTCGTTCAGCCGCCTGGTGCAAGACTGGCAGCACATGGCCACCAACGCCCGCGACCTGGCCACCCTGGGCCGCGGGCGCCTGTGTGTGGCCGCCCCCACGGCCCAGTGCGCCCTGATGCTGCCACCCGTGATGCGCGCCTTTGCCCAGCGCCTGCCCCAGGTGCAACTGGTGTTGCACGACGTGGGCGAGCAGCAGGTGCAGGGCCTGGTACGCGACGGCGTGGCCGACCTGGGCATCGCCACCGCCACCGATACCCGCACCGAGCTGGTGGCCGCGCCCTTCTACACCGACCAGTACATCGTGGCCTTGCCGCCCGATCACCCGCTGGCCAAGCGCACCGCGCTTACCTGGGCACAGCTCAAGGGTGTGCCCGTCGTGGGCCCGCTGGCCGACAACCCGGTGCGCCGCCACCTGGACGAACGCTTGGGTCGCGAGGGCATTCGCCTCTCGTATGCACACGAAGTTTCACTGCCTTGGACCATGCTCGGCCTGGTGCGCGAGCACCTGGGCGTGGCCGTCATCACCACCGCCTTGCGCCCGCTGGTGGACTGGTTGCACCTCGTGGCCCGTCCGGTGGGACGGCCCGGCGTGTCGCGCACCCTGGTGTTGCTGCGCCAGCCGGGGCGGCCGCTGTCGCCACCGGCCAGCCTGTTTCGCGAGCTGCTCACCGGCTCTGCCGGGCGCTGAGCCTCAGCGCGCCTGGCGTTGCCGCAACTGCCGCCGGCGCTTCCAGCGCACCCGCAAGGCCCAGCCGGCGCTGATCAGCACATACACCAGCGCGCCGCAGCCCACCGCCAGGATGCCCAGGCCCACCACCAGCGGCTTGCCCACCGAACCCAGGCGGGCCAGCCAGCTGGCATCCTGCGCGGGCTCGGTGGCCAGCACGGCGGGGGCGCGGGCGGCGTCGTCCTGCGCGGCGGGTGCCGCGTCCTCGCCCAGCACCAGCCGCCCGATCTGATAGGCCGCCAGGTACACCGGGGCGAACGTCACCGGGTTGGTGACCAGGGTGCTGGCCACGGCCATGGGCAGGTTGGCGCGCAGCACCACCGCGCCAGTGGCCGCCGCCGGAATCTGCGCCACCGGGATCAGCAAGCCGAAAAACACCCCCAGCGCCACGCCCAGGGCCACGCCCTTGCGGCTGAAATGCCACAGGTGGCGCCGCTGCAGGGCCGGGCCCAGCCAGCGCAGCCAGCGGTTCTGTTGCAGGCGTTCGGGGTCGGGCAGCAGGGCGCGCAGGCGCCGTTTCAGGGAATCAAGCATGGGCGGAGTGGCGGCAGACGACCAGGGGGAGGCGACAATCGCCCCCATCATGATGGCATTGCAAGACGTGTTGTTTTCCCAAGGCTTCGGCACCCGCCGGGTGTGCGCCGGCCTTATTCAGCAGGGCTGGGTCACGGTGGGTGAGCCGCCGCAGGCCTGCACCGACCCCCTGGCCGAGGTGGAAGAAGAAGGGCTGGTGTTCCATGTGCAAGGGCAGCGGTGGGCGTATCACGAACGTGCCTATCTGATGCTGAACAAGCCCGCAGGTTTCGAGTGTTCGCAAAAACCCAGCGCCTACCCCAGCGTCTATACCCTTTTGCCGGCCCCCTTGCGCCAGCGCGGCGGCGGCGCGGCGGCCGGTGTGCAGGCCGTGGGGCGGCTTGACCAGGACACCACCGGCCTGCTGCTCATGTCCGACGACGGCCAGTTCATCCACCGCCTCACCTCACCGCGCCACCACGTGCCCAAGGTGTACGAGATCACGCTCAAGCACCCCATGAAGCCGGCCCAGGTGCAGCGCCTGCTGGACGGCGTGGTGCTGGACGACGACCCCAAACCCGTGCGGGCCGAGGCCTGTGAGCTGGTGGACGAGCTGCACCTGCGCCTCACCCTCACCCAGGGCAAGTACCACCAGGTCAAGCGCATGGTGGCGGCGGTGGGCAACCGGGTGGAGGGCTTGCACCGCAGCAGCTTTGGCGACATTGTCCTGACGGACGACCTGCCGCCGGGGCAGTGGCGTTGGCTCACCGAAAACGAGCGCGCCGGCCTCACGGGCCGGCGCTGATCGTCAAGGCACGGGGAGCGCTGGTCGCGCTCAGAGCAGGTCGCCGCGCCGGCTGTCCAGCGGCGAGAGGAAAGAGTTGTTGTCCGGCCACTGCGACTGGTACTCGCTGCGCGGGTCGCCGGTGGTGCTGCTGGGCCAGGTGGAAAGCGCGCCAAAGTCGCTGTGGCCGCGGTGGCTGCGCTGGCGGTTGATGGCGCCGCGCAAGTTGGCTTGGGCCGACATCATGGCCCGCTCTTCCATCTCGCGCTCGCGCATCGACTGCGCAATCGGCGACTCGCCCAGGAACTCGGCGCGAATTTCGGCCACCGTGGGCAGGCTGTTGGAGCGCACCACCCAGTAGGGCAGCCCGCACTGGCTCAGCAGCGAATGCTTGAGCGAGCGCGTGCTGCGCGGAATGCCCACCTTGCCCGGCACGTCCACGCAGCCAACCACCCGGCCGTCGGACTTGCACACGGTGAAGGTGCAGTACACGCTGCCCAGCAGCTTGTACCACTCCATGCCTTGCTCGCGGTCGCGCGGCAGGGTGAAGCGCGTCACCGGCAGCTTGATCATCACGTGGTGGTCATAGAAAGCCCGCGCCAGCCAATGCCACACCCGTGCCTCTTCGCTGTTGGCCAGCGGTCGCTGGCTCAGCGGCCAGTGCTTGGGCAGGCGGCGGCGCTGGCGGGCGCGGCGCACTTCCCAGGCGCGATAGCCCATGGCGCCCAACACCAGCAGCGCGGGTGCAAGGGCGGCAAGGAGCCAGGGGGAAGTGAGGGCGTTCATCGAAAGGGTTCGGTGGAGGCGTCGGGTTGTTTCAAAGTGTATTGATCGCAATTGGGCTTTCAACAACTTGAATGCAATGGGTTGGGTTTTGCGTGATCTTGTTGGTATTTGGTATGAAGAAGTGGGCGAAATTGCCACACCGCAAGACCCAAATTGAGGCCAATGTCACGCTGCCCGAGGGGCCCTTTGGACGGTTGAGGCGCCGTCAGGTTCGCTCTGTGGGCTCGGGCAGCAGCGTCGCCAGCCATTGCGCAATGCCTGCGGTGAGCAGCCCGGGCTGGTCGCGGTGCGGGCTGTGGCCACAGTGCGCCAGTGCCCACTCCCGGGCCTGGGGCGCGGCTCGCGCAATGGCGTGCAGTTGCGCCATCGAGGCGTACTCGTCGTCTTCGCCTTGAACCAGCAGCAGCGGGCAGCGAATGTCGCGGCACTCGGGCTGAATGTCAAAGTCGCGGAAGGTGGGGTCCAGCCAGATATCGGCCCAGGGCCAGAAGGCGTTGTCCGGGTCTCGGTGGTGGCGGGCGAGCTTGGGGCGCAGGGTATCGGCGTAGGCGGCCCGTGCCTGCTCGATGGCGCGCACCGTCATGTCTTCGATGAACACATGGGGGGCCATGGCCACACAGGCCGTCACCTCGTGGCGGGCCGCATGCAGCAGGGCGATGCTGGCGCCATCCGAATGGCCTATGAGCACGGGCGTACGCACGCCGAGCTGGCGCAGCAACTCGGGCAGCACCACCCAGGCGTCGTGGTGCAGGTAGTCGGCCCGGCGGCGGCCCACCGGCCAGCCACCTTCGTCTCGCGAAGGGCCACGGAAGTCGGGCGTCGGGTCAGATTGGCCAAAGCCCCGGCGCGAATACAGCCAACCCGCCCGCCCGGTGGCCGCGCACAACTGGCGCGGCCAGGCATGGGCGCCCCGGCCCCAGGCCGAGACGCTGCCCAGCCCCTCGTGCAGAAACACCAGGGGCGCCAGGTGGGCAGGGCCCGGGATGTGCTGCAACTCCAGCCGCACCCCGCGAATCGTGATGGCATCCATGGGGGGCATGGTATCTGCGCCCAGCCTTTGCCATGGGGCCGATGTATTCTCCCGGCCATGCGATTGATGTTCGATGCGTTCTGGCGCGCGGTGATTTACTGCGTGCACCCGCGGGTGGTGGGCTTGTCGCTGCTGCCCCTGATCCTCATGGTGCTGCTCTCGTTTGCCCTGGGGTATTTCTTCTGGGAGCCGGCCGTCAACGGCGTGGCGATCTGGTTCGAGAGTGTCGAGCTGCTGCAGGCCTTTCTCTCTTGGCTGGAGCGCATTGGCCTGGGCAGTCTGCGCACCGTGTTCGCCCCCCTGGTGGTGCTGGCCCTGGCCACGCCCGCCATCGTGCTGCTGTGCCTGCTGCTGGTGTCGGTGTTCATGACGCCGGCGATGGTCGAGCTGGTGGGCCAGCGCCGTTTCCCGCTGCTCAAGCGCCTGCATGGGGGCTCGTGGTGGGGCAGCCTGGCCTGGTCGCTGGCCTCCACGCTGCTGGCCTTTGTGGCCTTGGTGATTTCCATGCCCTTGTGGCTGGTGCCCCCCCTGGTGCTGGTGTTGCCGCCTCTGATCTGGGGCTGGCTCACCTACCGCGTGTTCGCCTTCGATTCCCTGGCCGATCACGCCAGCGCCGACGAGCGCCACGAACTGGTTCGTCGCCATCGCGGCACCCTGCTGGTGATGGGTGTGCTCAGCGGCTACCTGGGCGCGGCGCCCAGCCTGCTGTGGGCCTCGGGCGCCATGTTCATTGCGCTGGCGCCGTTGCTGGTGCCCATTGCCATCTGGGTCTACACCCTGGTGTTCGCCTTTGCCTCGTTGTGGTTCGCCCACTTCTGCCTGGCCGCCTTGCAGGCCATGCGCGCCAGCCAGGCCCCAGCGGCCAGCGGCGAGGTGGTGGACGTGAACGCCACGCCGGTTCCTTCACCCGCGCCCCAGGCCCTGCCGGGCGCCGATTCCAGCGCCGGCCCAGCCGGCCCCAACACCCCATGACGCCAGATTTCGGACTCATCATCGTCGGCGACGAAATCCTCTCCGGCAAACGCCAAGACAAGCACCTGAGCCAGGTGATTGACCTGCTCAAGCGGCGCGGCCTGAGCCTGAGCTGGTGCCGCATCGTGGGCGACGACCGCACCCGCATCACCGGCGCCCTGCGCGATGCCTTCGCCAGCGCCGACGTGGTGTTCTCTTGCGGCGGCATTGGCGCCACGCCCGACGACCACACCCGCCAGTGCGCCGCCGCTGCCCTGGGCGTGGAGCTGGCCCTGCACCCCGAGGCCAAGGCACTGATCGAAGAGCGCATGCGCGACGTGGCGGCCGAGCAGGGCGTGCCCTTCGAGCCCAACCGCCCCGACAACCTGCACCGCTACAACATGGGCGTGTTCCCGGCAGGGGCCGACATCATCCCCAACCCCTACAACAAAATCCCTGGCTTCAGTTGCCAGGGCGCCGGCGGTGGCGCGGTGCACTTTGTGCCCGGCTTTCCGGTGATGGCCTGGCCCATGATCGAGTGGGTGCTGGACCACCGCTACGCCCACCTGCACCGGGCCGACAGTTGGCAAGAGCGCTCGGTCATCGTGTTCGGCGCGATGGAGGCGGCGCTCACCCCCCTGATGGAAGCGCTGGAGGCCCGCCACCCGGTGAAGGTGTTCAGCCTGCCCAGCGTGGACCACCCGGTGCACGGGCGCCACATTGAGCTGGGGGTCAAAGGCGAGCCGGGTGCGGTGGCGCCGGCCTATGCCGATTTGCTGGAAGGCCTGCGCGGCCATGGCGCCCAATTGGGCCCCGAAATGGTGCGATCTCACTGAGCACCAAAATGGGGCTTCCTGCTCAATTTGCACCATATAAGTGCATATCGAGAGTGCCCGCCCAACCTTCGGTCCGGCTAGGCCCCATTCCACGGCGCGACCGGTGAGCGCGACCTGTTTTGGCGCAGGCGCTGCGCCATAATCGCGCGGTTTTGCTGGCCGACGGACCCCAAGCTTGGGCACTCGCTTGCGGTGGCACGGAAGCTGCTTCAGGTCCATCGCTAAACCATTCAACCCACCCATCCCGAACAGGAGCATTTGATGGCCAAGACCGTCGCAGACGTGATGCAAATGGTGAAGGACAACGACGTCAAGTTCGTTGACTTCCGTTTCACCGACACCCGTGGCAAGCAGCACCACACCACGGTGCCCGTGTCGCACTTCGACGAGGAAAAGTTCTCCTCCGGCCACGCGTTCGACGGCTCGTCGATCGCCGGCTGGAAGGGCATCGAGGCGTCGGACATGCAGCTCATCCCTGATCCGAACACCGCCAACATCGATCCCTTCTTCGAAGAGACCACGCTGATCCTCACCTGCGACGTGATCGAGCCGGCCGACGGCAAGGCCTACGAGCGCGACCCGCGCTCCATCGCCAAGCGCGCCGAGGCCTACCTGAAGTCCTCCGGCCTGGGCGACACCGCCTTCTTCGGTCCGGAGCCTGAGTTCTTCATCTTCGACGGCGTGCGCTGGAGCACCCAGCCGGGCCACAGCTTCTACGAAATCGAAGAGTACGAAGCCCCCTGGAACACCGGCGCCAAGCTCGAAGGCGGCAACCGCGGCCACCGCCCCACCGTCAAGGGTGGCTACTTCCCCGTGCCCCCGGTGGACAGCACGCAAGACATGCGCGCCGAAATGTCCCTGATCCTCGAATCGCTGGGCATCCCGGTTGAGGTGTTCCACCACGAAGTGGCGGGCGCCGGCCAGAACGAAATCGGCACCCGTTTCAGCACGCTGGTCGAGCGCGCTGACTGGACCATCCTGCAGAAGTACGTCATCCAGAACGTGGCCAACGCCTACGGCAAGACCGCCACCTTCATGCCCAAGCCCTACCACGGCGACAACGGCTCCGGCATGCACGTGCACCAGTCCGTGTGGAAAGACGGCAAGAACCTGTTCGCTGGCAACGGCTACGCCGGTCTGTCCGAGTTCGCCCTGTACTACATCGGCGGCATCATCAAGCACGCCCGTGCCCTGAACGCCATCACCAACCCCGGCACCAACAGCTACAAGCGCCTGGTGCCGCACTTCGAAGCCCCGGTGAAGCTGGCCTACTCGGCCAAGAACCGCTCGGCCTCGATCCGCATTCCTTACGTGGCCAACCCCAAGGCCCGCCGCGTGGAAGCCCGCTTCCCCGATCCCCTGATGAACCCCTACCTGGGCTTTGCCGCCCTGCTGATGGCGGGTCTGGACGGCGTGGAAAACAAGATCCACCCGGGCGAAGCCGCCACCAAGGACCTGTACCACCTGCCGCCCGAAGAGGACAAGCTGGTGCCCACCGTGTGCCACAGCCTGGACCAGGCCCTGGAGCACCTGGACCAGGACCGCGCCTTCCTGACCAAGGGCGGCGTGTTCACCGACGCCATGATCGATGCCTACATCGAACTCAAGCAAGGCGAAGTGAACCGCAGCCGCGTGGAAGTGTCGCCGGTCGAGTACGACATGTACTTCAGCCTGTGATCGGGCGCCCGGCCCTGGCCGGGTTCCACCACAGCAAAGGACGGCTCCGGCCGTCCTTTTTTGTTGGCCGCACAGGCCGCAGGGCTGGCCGTCGGGCTTGCGTGCGGGCACTCTCGTCATGCGTTTGGGTCATACTCCCACCCGCTTGCCCGATATCCCTGGAGTCCCCGTGCACCGCTTCTTTCCGTCTGCCTCCTTGATCGTCGCCTTGCCCCTGCTGATCGCATCGGCCCACGCGCAAGACCGCATCTACCGCTGCGGCAATGAGTACACCAACAACCCCCAGGTGGCCAAGCAAAAGGGTTGCACGCTCATGGACGGCGGCAACATCACCATCATCGAAGGCACCAAGCCCGCGGCCAAGCCCGCCGCCGCTCCCACCGCCGGTGCCCCGGCCGCCGCGCCCCGCAACGGTGGCGAGCGGGTGGACAACGCCGCCCAACGCGCGCGCGACAGCGACGCCCGCGCCATCCTGGAAGCCGAGCTTCGCAAGGCCGAGGAACGCCTGGCCGAGGCCAAGAAGGCCTACGCCAACGGCGAGCCTGAGAAGCAGGGCATCGAATCGCGCAACTACCAGCGCTACCTGGACCGCGTGGCCGAACTCAAGGCCGCCGTGATCCGCGCAGAAAACGACGTGGCCGGCATCAAGCGCGAGCTCGATCGCCTGGGCCCACGCTGAACCCCATCCGCTCACACCGTGACGCCACCCACCTCACCCGACCCCAGCGCGCCGGCCAGTCCGGCGCGATTTCATTCGCTGGACCTCTTGGCCACCCTGGTGGCCGTGGTCGACACCCAGGGCCACGTGCTGTTCGCCAACGCCGCGCTGGAAGATGCCCTGGGCATGTCACGCCGCAGCATCACCGGCGTGCGCATGCAAGACTGCTTTACCGACCCGGCCTTGCTGGACACGGCCTTGATGGGCGCACGCGGCAACGAGTTCGCGGCCCTGCGCTACGACGCCCATCTGCGCCGCGTTGGCCACGAGCCTTTGCCGGTGCACGTGGTGGTGGCCCAGACGGACCAGCCCGACGAGGTGATCGTCGAACTTCTGCCGCTGGAGCAGCAGACCCGGCAAGAGCGGGAGGAGCGCCTGATCGACCAGGCCCAGGCCAACAAGGAACTCATCCGCAACCTGGCCCACGAAATCAAGAACCCGCTGGGCGGCATTCGCGGCGCGGCGCAACTGCTGCAAATGGAGCTCGACTCGAAAGAGCTCATTGAATACACGCAAGTCATCATCCACGAGGCCGACCGCCTGCAGGCGCTGGTGGACCGCCTGCTGGCGCCGCACCGCCGCCCGCACGTGGTGGGCGACGTGAACATTCACGAGGTGTGCGAGCGGGTGCGCTCGCTCATCCTGGCCGAGTTTCCCAGGGGCTTGCGCGTCATCCGCGACTACGACACCTCCATCCCCGAGTTTCGTGGCGACCGCGAGCAGCTCATCCAGGCCGTGCTCAACATCGCGCACAACGCGGCCCAGGCCCTGGCCGAGCGCATCGCGGCAGGCGACGCCTGCATCACCTTCCGCACCCGGGTGGGGCGGCAGGTGACTTTCGGCAAGCAGCGCTACCGGCTGGCATTGGAATTGCATGTGATCGACAACGGGCCCGGTGTTCCGGACTCGATCAAGGATCGCATCTTCTTCCCGCTGGTGTCGGGGCGTGACGGTGGATCCGGCCTGGGGCTGACCCTGGCCCAGACCTTTGTGCAGCAGCACCATGGCCTGATCGAGTGCGAGAGCGAACCGGGACGAACGGATTTCAAAATCTTGATTCCGTTGCCCTAGACCTCATCGACAACGACCAAGCGCCACAAGAAGGGACCCCCCACACATGAAGCCGATCTGGATAGTGGATGACGACCAATCGATCCGCTTCGTGCTGGAAAAAGCGCTGTTGCGCGAGAACCTGCCCACCCGCAGCTTCACCAACGCCCAGGACGTGCTGAAGGCCCTGACCGACGCCACGGAGGCCGAAGGGCCGCAGATCCTGGTGAGCGATATCCGCATGCCGGGTGCTTCCGGCCTTGACCTGCTGGAGAAGGTCAAGGAACGCTACCCTGGCCTGCCGGTCATCATCATGACCGCTTTCTCCGACCTGGACAGCGCCGTCTCGGCCTTCCAGGGCGGTGCCTTCGAGTACCTGCCCAAGCCTTTTGACCTGCCCAAGGCGGTGGAGCTCATCCGCCGCGCGGTGGAGGAAAGCCAGCGCGAAGAGGTGGCCGAAGAGCGCATGAGTGCCGCGCCCGAAATGCTGGGCCAGGCGCCGGCCATGCAAGACGTGTTTCGCGCCATCGGCCGCCTGAGCCAGAGCAACGTCACCGTGCTCATCACGGGCGAGTCGGGCTCGGGCAAAGAACTGGTGGCCCGCGCGCTGCACAAGCACTCGCCGCGCGCGGGTGGCCCTTTCGTGGCCATCAACACCGCGGCCATTCCCAAAGACCTGCTGGAGAGCGAGCTGTTCGGCCACGAGCGCGGCGCCTTCACCGGCGCGCAGACCATGCGCCGCGGCCGCTTCGAGCAGGCAGAAGGCGGCACGCTGTTCCTCGACGAAATCGGCGACATGCCCTTTGACCTGCAGACCCGTCTGCTGCGGGTGCTGTCTGACGGGCACTTCTACCGAGTGGGCGGACACAGCGCGGTGAAGGCCAATGTGCGCGTGATCGCGGCCACCCACCAGAACCTGGAGCAGCGCGTCAAGGAAGGCGTGTTCCGCGAAGACTTGTTCCACCGCCTCAACGTCATTCGCCTGCGCCTGCCTGCGCTGCGCGAGCGCCGCGAAGACGTGCCCATGCTCACGCGCTTTTTCTTGCAGCAAAGCGCCAAGCAGCTCGGCGTGGAGCCCAAGCGCATTTCCGAACCGGCCCTCAAGCTGCTGAGCAACTTCGATTTCCCGGGCAACGTGCGCCAGCTGGAAAACCTGTGCCACTGGCTCACCGTGATGGCGCCGGCCCAGGTGATTGAGGTGAAAGACCTGCCGCCCGAGGTGTTGGGCGGGCCGGCGGCCACGGCCGACGCCTTGGTGGGCATGGAAGCCGCCCCGGTTTCCCTGCTCTCGCCCATGGCCGCGGTGCCCACGGCGGGCGCAGACGACCACCCACCCTTGGTCAACGGTGGCATGCACGCGCCGCCGCCAACGCCAATGGTGGCGCCAGCCGATGCCGCGCACGACTGGGAGCACGCCTTGCAAGCCGAGGCCATGGCCTTGCTGGAAGCGGGCCGCACCGATGTGTGGGACGTGCTCACCCGCCGCTTCGAGACCCGGCTGATTCAGACGGCGCTGGCCTCCACGCGCGGCCGCCGCATCGAGGCCGCGCACAAGCTGGGCATCGGGCGCAACACGATTACCCGCAAGATTCAGGAACTGGGCATGGAGTGACCCCCAGGCGGGGGCGCCGCTTCAACCCAGGGTGAGCACCACCGGTGCGTGATCGCTGGGCTGTTGGTTTTTGCGCGGCGCGCGGTCAATGGTGCAAGCCGTGGCGCGGGCCTTCAGCGCGTCGGTGATCAGGATGTGGTCAATGCGCAGGCCGCGGTTCTTCTGGAAGCCCAGCATGCGGTAGTCCCACCAGCTGTAGCTCTTGGGTGGCTGCTCGAACAGGCGGTGCGAGTCGTGCAGGCCCAGGCCAATGAGCGCCTGCAGGTGGGTGCGCTCTTCGGTGGTGCAGTGAATGGTCTCGCGCAGGCCGTCCGGGTCCCACACGTCCAGGTCGTCGAAGGTGATGTTGAAGTCGCCCATCAGCACCAGCTCGGGGTGGCGCGACATTTCGTCGCGCACCCACTCGCGCAGTGCCGTGAGCCAGGCCATCTTGTAGGCGAACTTGTCGCTGCCCGGCGCCTGCCCGTTGGGGAAGTAGGCCCCGATCACGCGCACGCCGTCGATGGTGGCGCACAGCACGCGCGACTGCTCGTCGGCAAAGCCGGGGATGTTGCGAATCACGTCCTGCGCGGGCGCTTTGCTGATGAGCGCCACGCCGTTGTAGGTCTTCTGCCCGAACCACTGGGCCTGGTAGCCCGCGTCAGCGAAGGCCTGGGCAGGGAACTTGTCGTCGGTGAGCTTGAGCTCTTGCAGGGCCAGCACGTCCACGGGGTGGGCGGCCAGCCAGTCCAGCACCTGGGGCAGGCGCACGGACAGGGAGTTGATGTTCCAGGTGGCGAGTTGTTTGGGCATGGGGCTTACCAGCGAAGCACGCAGCGGTCACCGCTGGCTTGGCGTTGGATGGAGACGGCGCACAGGCCGGGAATGGTGGGGGCGAGTTGCTCGCGGATGTAGCGGCAGAGGTTTTCCAGCGTGGGCACGCCCAGGCCGGGCACCTCGTCCAGAAAGTGGTGGTCAAGCCTTTCGCGCACACCGGCGATGGCCGCGCGCAGGTGGCCCAGGTCCATCACCATGCCCATGGCGTTGGGCGTGCCGCGCACGGTGACCTCGGCCTCGTAGGTGTGGCCGTGCACGCGCCGGCTGCCCTCGGCCTCGATGTCGCGGCGCAGGGTGTGGGCGGATTCAAAGAAAAAGCGCTGGGACAGCTCGTACACGTCGCTCATGGGATGTTCAGGATTTTGTGGGTCTGCAGCGACAGGCGCCAGCGCGGGTGGGCCATGCACCAGTCGATCGCGGCGCGCGTGTGCTGCGCGCGCAGGGGGCTGTCCATAGGTTGCAGCAGGAGGTGCTCGAAATCGACCTCGCCGATGTCGCCGGGCATCAGGCCAGGCTGCGGAAACACCAGCTTGAGCTCGTGCCCCCGGCGCTGCACCCAGTCGGCGCCGGCCTTGGGGCTCACGCAGATCCAGTCCACGCCCGCTGGCACGGGCAGGCTGCCATTGGTCTCCAGCGCGATCTCGAAGCCCTGTGCGTGCAGCGCCTGCAGAAGGGGCTCGTCCACCTGCAGCAGCGGCTCGCCGCCGGTGAGCACCACATAGCGGTGTGCCTGCCCGGCCGGCCACAGGGCTGCAATCTGCTCGGCCAGCGCCTGCGCTTCATAGCGCCCGCCCAGGGCACCGTCGGTGCCCACGAAGTCGGTGTCGCAAAACCGGCAGGTGGCGCGCTCGCGGTCTTCCTCGCGGCCGCTCCAGAGGTTGCAGCCGGCGAAGCGGCAGAACACGGCCGGGCGGCCCGCGCGCAGGCCCTCGCCTTGCAGCGTATAGAAGATTTCCTTGGCGGCGTAGCTCACGGCTGGCGCTCCAGGGTGACGAACGCGTAGGGCAGGCCGCTGGCGGCCACGTGCGCCTCGCGCCGGGTTTCGCGCCACTCGGGCCCAAAGCTCGGCGCGAAGGCGTCGCCGTCGAATGCCTGGCCAATCTCGGTGACCACGGCGGTTCGGGCACGTGACAGGGCCTGGGCGTAGACCTGCGCGCCACCAATCACCCACACATCGGCATCACTGGGGCAGAGCGCCAAGGCGTCGTCAAGGGAAGCGGCACGTGCCGCGCCCTCGGCTTGCCAGCCCGCGTCGCGCGTGAGCACGATGTTCAGGCGCCCCGGCAAGGGGCGAAAGCGCGGGGGCAGCGAATCCCAGGTCTTGCGACCCATGATCACCGGGCAGCCCAAGGTGGTGCGCTTGAAGTGGGCCAGGTCTTCCGGCAGGTGCCAGGGCAGGGTGTTGTCGCGCCCGATCACGCCATTGCTGGCGCGGGCAAAGATGAGGTGCAGGCGAGGGGGATTCATGGTGTCGGGAGATGAAGACACGTGCCACGGTCGGGTGACGCCGTGGCCGAGCCGCTGGCCGATTCAGACCGCCACGGGCGCCTTGATGGCGGGGTGGTGTTGGTAGTCAAGCACCTCGAAGTCGTCGAATTCGTAGTCGAAGATCGAGGCCGGCTTGCGCTTGATGTGCAGCGTGGGGTAGGGCAGGGGTTGGCGTGAGAGTTGCAGCGCCACCTGCTCGTGGTGGTTGCTGTAGATGTGGCAGTCGCCACCCGTCCAGATGAAGTCGCCCACCTCCAGGTCGCACTGCTGGGCCAGCATGTGGGTGAGCAGGGCGTAGCTGGCGATGTTGAAGGGCACGCCCAGGAAGATATCGGCGCTGCGCTGGTAGAGCTGGCAGCTCAGGCAGCCGTCGGCCACGTAGAACTGGAAGAAGGCGTG
The DNA here is from genome assembly GCF_041913525.1 of Hydrogenophaga sp. Classification (GTDB taxonomy): domain Bacteria; phylum Pseudomonadota; class Gammaproteobacteria; order Burkholderiales; family Burkholderiaceae_C; genus Hydrogenophaga. The sequence continues at coordinate 172,488 of NZ_JAYSFD010000004.1, forward strand.
GCAGGGCATGAGGGCCATCTTCGAGAGATCGGCCACGTTCCAGGCGCTCACGATGATGCGGCGCGAGTCGGGGTTGGTCTTGAGTTGCTTCACCACCTCGGCGATCTGGTCGATGTGGCCGCCGTCCGGCGTGGGCCAACTGCGCCATTGCACGCCGTACACCGGGCCCAGCTCGCCATCGGCGCCGGCCCACTCGTCCCAGATGGTGCAGCCACGCTCTTGCAGCCACTTCACGTTGCTGTCGCCACGCAGGAACCACAGCAGCTCCAGGATGATGCTTTTCAGGTGCACCTTCTTCGTGGTCACCAGCGGAAAGCCCTCGCGCAGATCAAAGCGCATCTGGTGGCCGAACACGCTGGTGGTGCCGGTGCCGGTGCGGTCGGTCTTGGGCACGCCCGTGGTGAACACGTGGCGCATGAAGTCTTCGTACTGGGAGCGGATGGGGCGGCTGGGCGTGGTGGTCATGGCGTGGGCAGGCGCGGTCGCCGCGTTGAAGCAGCGCCAGGGCAAGCGGGTTATTTCAGGGCGAAGAGGGGCGAGGTCGGGGCCACGCGCTCGTCATAAGGGTGTTGCTCCAGGCCGAACACGTCCTGGATGCGGCGGATGTAGCCACGGGTCTCGGGGAAGGGCGGCACGCCGCGGTAGCGGTCCACCGTGCCTTCGCCAGCGTTGTAAGCCGCCAGGGCCAGCGGCACCTGGCCCTTGAAGTAGGCCAGCAGCCAGCGCAGGTAGGCCAGGCCGCCACGGATGTTCTGTTCGGGGTCGAAGGGCTTGCGCACCGCGAAGCGCTCGGCCGTTTCCGGAATGAGCTGCATCAGGCCCTGGGCGTTTTTCTCGGACACGGCGTGCGCATCAAAGTTGGACTCGGCGCGGATCACCGCGAAGGCCAGGCCGGGGTGGATGCCGTACTGCGGCGCGAGCTTGTCCACCAGTTTCAGGATGCGCTGCTTCTCGGGCGTGTCGGCCAGCAGGCGGTAGCGCTGGGCGCGGGCTTCGGCTTCAGCGGCTTCTTGCTGGGCCTGGGCCTTGAGCAGGCTGGCCCGCTCGGCCTGAACCACGCACTCGGGCTTGTCGGCCGGCGCACCCAGGCGGTCAAACATGCGCTGGGCCGAGTCATCGCCCAGCAGGGCCGCGCGGGCGAAAAAGTGCGCGGCGTAGCCGTCGTGGCGGGGCAGGCCACGGCCGTTGGCGTACATCCAGCCCAGGTTGTAGGCGGCCACCGCGTCACCGGCCAGGGCGGCCTGGCAGTAGAGCTGAGCGGCGCGCTGGGCATCGCGTGGCACGCCCTCGCCATGCTCGAAGGCCTGCGCCTGCTCGCGCCACGCCACGCGCTGGGCGGGGTCGGCGGCCTGTGCCGGAGCGCCCATCAGGGCGCCCAGCCAAAGCAGGGCAGACAGCAGACGCTTCATGGTTCGATGACGCGGCCAGGGTTCATGAGGTGTTGGGGATCCAGCGCCCGCTTGATCGAGCGCATCAGCGACAGGGCCACGGGGTCTTTGTGGTGGACCAGGTGCCCCACCTTGAGGCTGCCCACACCGTGCTCCGCGCTGATCGAGCCATGGTAGCGCCGCACCGCGTCGAACACCAGTTCGTTCACCCGGCCCTCCTGCTCGCGCAAAAAGGCCGCGGCGTCGCCGCCCTCGGGGGCCTGCACGTTGTAGTGCAGGTTGCCGTCGCCCAGGTGGCCGAAGTTCACCAGCCGCACGCCGGGAATCTCGCGCTGCAGCAAAGCATCGGTCTCGGCGCAGAAGGCCGGAATGCGCGACACCGGCAGGCTGATGTCGTGCTTGATGTTCAGGCCCTCTTGCGACTGCGCCAGCGAAATGCTCTCGCGGATGTGCCACAGCGCCTGCGCCTGCGCCAGGCTCTCAGCCACCACCGCGTCGGTCACCAGGCCCGACTCCAGCGCGGCCTCCAGCAGGCGCTCGAACTGGTGTCGGGCGTGGTCTTCGTCTTCGCTGTCGCTGTTTTCCAGCAATACGCAGTACGGGGTGTCCTTCCACAGTGGCACGCGCAACTGCGGAAAGTGCTTGTCCACCAGCGACAGGGCGAACTGCCCCATCACCTCAAAGCCGGTGAGGCCGGGCCCCAGTTGCTGGTGGGCCAGCCCAAGCAGGCCCACGGCGGCCTCCAGCGAGGGCACGGCGGCCCAGGCGGTGAGGCGCGCGGCCGGTTGCGGGTAGAGCTTGAGCGTGGCCGCGGTGATGATGCCCAGCGTGCCCTCGCTGCCCACGAACAGGTTGCGCAGGTCATAGCCGGTGTTGTCCTTGCGCAGGCCGGTCAGGCCGTTCCAGACCTCGCCTTGCGGCGTCACCACCTCCAGGCCCAGGCACAGGTCGCGCGCGTTGCCGTATCGCACCACCTGCGTGCCGCCGGCGTTGGTGGCCAGGTTGCCGCCGATGGTGCAGCTGCCCTCGGCGGCCAGGCTCAGGGGGAATAGCAGGCCGGCTTCCTCGGCGGCCTGCTGCACCGCCTGCAGCACGCAGCCGGCTTCCACCGTGAGGGTGAGGTTGGCGGCGTCCAGCGAGCGCACGGCTTGCATCCGCCGCAGGCTGATCACCACCTGGCGGCCCGATTCGTCGGGCACCGAGCCCACCACCAGGCCGGTGTTACCGCCCTGGGGCACCACCGACACACCGGCCTCGGCGCAGGCGCGCACCACGGCGGCCACCTCGTTGGTGCTGCCCGGGCGCACCACGGCCAGGGCGCGGCCCCGGGCGCGCTGGCGCCAGTCTTGCTCAAAGGCGATCAGGTCTTGCTGGTCGGGCGTGAGCACATTTGCCTCGCCGACCGCGGCACGCAGGGCGTCAAGCAGGGCGTTCATGGCTGGCGGGCCACCGCGTCCTGGGCGGCGGCGTTGGCGGCCGCCACATCGGCGGCCACGGCTTGCGGGCCAGCCGCGCGCAGGCGGATGCGCACGTGCAAGGCGCAGGCCACGAACAGGGCGATGCAAAGCGCCACTTCGATCAGCGCCATGGCACGGTAAACGCCGGGTTCGCCCGCGGCGCGCACCACGCCTTCGGTGAAATACAGCCACACCAGCAAGCTCACCCAGCGGTAGGTGTACATGCGGTTCTTTAACAGGCCGGCCAGCGGCAGCACCAAGGGCAGCACCTTGATGGCCCACCACGAACCACCCGGGCGCAGCGGTGCGATCCACAGCTCCCAGGCCAGGCCCAGCACGATCAGCCCCAGCAGGCTGCCCACGGCTAGCCATCGGGTGGTTTGGATGGCACGGTTCAGATCGGCGGGCATTGGGCTCATGTTCGGGCGGGAAAGTGGGGCTGGCATGATACCGGCATGAGCATCGCAGAACGCCTGAAGACCGCCGATTCCCTCTTGCGCACCTGGTGGTCCACCCTCTGGCAGGTGGCCCTGCATTTCCCCTGGCGCAACACCGCCATCACCCTGCGCGAGCGCTTCCGCGAAGACCGCCTGGGCGTGACCGCCAGCAGCCTCACCTTCACCACCACCATCTCCCTGGTGCCCCTGTTCACCGTGGGCCTGGCGGTGTTCAGCGCCTTTCCCATGTTCGACCGCCTGCAAGTGACCTTGCAGCGCTGGTTGGTGCAAAGCCTGGTGCCCGACAACATCGCGCGCCAGGTGCTGATGTACCTGAACCAGTTCGTGAACAAGGCCCAGCAAATGGGTTGGGCCGGCGCGCTGTTTCTGCTGTTCACCTCGCTGGCGCTGATTCTCACCATCGACCGCAAGCTCAATGACATCTGGCGCGTGCGCCAGGTGCGCCCGCTGACCCAGCGGGTGCTGGTGTACTGGGCGGTGCTCACGCTGGGGCCGCTGCTGTTGGCGGGCAGCGTGGCGGCCACGTCGTATGCCCTTACCTTGTCGCGCAGCGTCTCGGGCAGCTTCACCGGCACGGTGCGCCTGTTGCTGGACTCGCTTCAATTCGTGATTGGCCTGGCCGGCCTGGCCGCGCTGTACCGCTACGTGCCCAACACCCATGTGCGCTGGGCCCATGCCATCACCGGCGGTGTGTTCGCCGCCGCCGGGCTGGAGCTGGCCAAGACCCTGCTGGCCTGGTACCTGGCCGAGGTGCCCACTTACTCCACGCTCTACGGCACCTTTGCCGCCGTGCCGATTCTGCTGGTGTGGTTTTACGTGGCCTGGGTGATCGTGCTGCTGGGCGCGGTGGTCGCCGCCTACCTGCCCAGCCTGCTCACCGGCGTGGCGCGGCGCGGTGACTCGCCGGGTTGGGGCTTTCAGCTCGCGCTGGAGTTGATGGAGGCCCTGCAGACGGTGCGGCACGAGCCTGGGCACGGCCTGGCCCTGGAGGCCCTGGCCCAGCGCCTGCGGGTGGACGTGCTGCAACTGGAAGAGCCGGTGGCCGCCTTGGTGGCGCTCGACTGGGTGGCCCGCCTGGACGAAGACGGCGAGCGCTACGTGCTGCTGATCGACCCGGCGCTCATTCGCGTCACCCCGCTGGTGGAGCGGCTGCTGCTGGCCCGCTCGCCCGGCACCGAGGCGTTCTGGGCGAACAGTGCCTTGTCTGAGATGACGGTCGCCCAGGCGCTGTCGTCGCGGCCACCGGCCGACTGAGCAAGCTCAGCCGCGCAGGAAGTCGCGCAGGGCGAACAGCGTGGCGTCGGGTGTTTCGGTCATCTGGTGGTGGCCCACCGGCAGCTTTACCACGCTCACGGACTTGCCGGCGGCTTTGGCCGCGTGGATCAGGCTTTGCGCCGCCTTGGGGTGCGTCATCTGGTCTTGCTCGCCCAGCAGAAACAGCACCGGGCAGGCAATGGCCGCCACGGCCGCTTCGCCATTGGCGTAGCGGTCGCAGGCCACGAAGCCGCGGTGGAACACGTTCACCTTGGGGTTGCTGCGCAGCACGCGCCGCCCCAGCGCCATGCCCGCGCCATACACCCAGGTGCCCGGCCCCAGCGCCGAGGGCGGCGCCGCCAGCGTGCTGCGCGAGAACACGTTCACCAGCTTGAGCGCCTTCTCGGGTTCGTTGAGCGAGCTCTCGATCAGCGCGGGCGACACCTTCATGGGCGAGGCCGTGCCCACCAGCACCAGGTGCGTCACCCGGTCTTGCAAGCGCGCGGCGGCTTCCAGCGCGATAAGCGAGCCCCAGCTGTGGCCCACCAGCGCGGCGCGCTGCACGCCCGCGGCGTCCAGCAGGGCGGCAATGAAATCGGCCGCCTGCTCCACGGTTTCAGGGGCTTCGCCCTCGCTGCGGCAATGGCCGGGCAGGTCGATGGCCAGCACGTTGAAGCCGTGGTGGGCGAGGTAGCGACTTTGCAGAATCCACACGCTGTGGTCGTTGAGCACGCCGTGGATGAACACGACGGTGGGCTTGGTGGCATCGAAGGGCCGGCCACCGGTGTAGGCATAGGTCTTGGCGCCGTTGACGGTGATGTCCATGTCAGGCTCCTGCTTTCTCGGCGGCCTTGAGCGCGCGCTTGAGGTCGTCGATCAGGTCGTCGGCGTCTTCCAGGCCGATCGACAGGCGAATGGTGCCGGGGCCAATGCCCGCGCCGGCCAGTGCCTCGTCGCTCATGCGGAAGTGCGTGGTGCTGGCCGGGTGGATCACCAGCGAGCGGCAGTCGCCCACGTTGGCCAGGTGGCTGAAGATCTTGAGCGCTTCAATGAAGGCCTTGCCCTGTTCGCGGCTGCCCTTGATGTCAAAGCTGAATACCGAGCCTGCGCCGCGCGCGCCAAAGCGCAGCAGTTTTTGCGCCAGCGTGTGGCTGGGGTGGCTTTCCAGCAGGGGGTGGCCCACGCGGCTCACCAGCGGGTGGCTGGCCAGGAACTGCACCACCTTTTCGGTGTTGGCCATGTGGCGGTCCATGCGCAGCGACAGGGTCTCGATGCCCTGCAGGATCAGCCAGGCGCTGTGCGGGCTCATGCAGGCCCCGAAGTCGCGCAGGCCTTCGCGGCGCGCGCGCAGCAAGAAGGCGCCCACCGTGCTTTCCTCGCTAAAGACCATGTGGTGAAAGCCCTCGTAGGCCTCGGTGAGCTCGGGGAAGCGACCGCTGGCCTCCCAGTCAAACGAACCGCCGTCCACCAGCACCCCCCCGATCACGGTGCCGTGGCCGCTGAGGAACTTGGTGGCCGAGTGGTAGACCAGGTCGGCGCCCAGCTCCAGCGGCTTGATGAGGTATGGCGTGGTCAGGGTGCTGTCCACCAGCAGCGGGGCGCCCGCCTCGTGGGCAATTTGGGCGATGGTGGGGATGTCAAGCACGTCCAGGCCCGGGTTGCCCACCGTCTCGCCAAAGAACAGCTTGGTGTTCGGGCGCACGGCGGCCCGCCAGCCGTCGATGTCGCCAGGCTTGACGAAGGTGGTCTCAATGCCAAAGCGGCGCATGGTGTAGTGCAGCAGGTTCTGGCTGCCACCGTACAGCGCGGTGCTGGCCACGATGTGCGAACCCGCCCCCATGAGGGTGGCCACCGCCAGGTGCAGGGCGGCCTGGCCACTGGCCGTTGCAATGGCGCCGATGCCGCCTTCCAGCGCGGCCATGCGCTGCTCGAACACCGCGTTGGTGGGGTTGCTGATGCGGCTATAAACGTGGCCCGCGCGCTCCAGGTTGAACAGGGCGGCGGCGTGGTCGCTGGACTCGAAGACGAAAGAGGTGGTGAGGTGAATGGGCACCGCACGGGCCCCGGTGGCAGGGTCAGGGCTGGCGCCGGCGTGCAGCGCAAGCGTGTCGAAGCCGGGGTCTGAGTAACCGGACATGAAGAGGTCTCCTGGGGAAGCGTGGGCAGCAAGGGCCCAGGCCGTTGGTGATGCGATTTATTGTGGGCTATATTGGCCGCACCAACGGCCACCGCGCCACAGAGAATTCCCGAGGAGAAGGCCCATGAAAGTCAGCGACATCCTGCGCGTCAAAGGCGGCGCGCTCTACACCATCACCCCCGAACACAGCCTGGCCGACGCGGCCAAGCTCATGGCCGACAACGACATCGGCTCACTGGTGGTGATGTCCCACGGTCTGGTGGTGGGCATGCTGACGTTTCGCGAGGTGATCCAGGCGGTGGTCAAGAACGGCGGCAACTTCGGCACCACCACCGTTTACCGCGCCATGGACCCTGGGCCCCTGACCTGCACCATGGCCACCGAAATGGACGAGGTGCGGCGCATGATGCTCGACCGCCACGCCCGCTACATGCCGGTCATCGACAACCGCATGCTCATGGGCGTGATCAGTTTCTACGACGTGGCCAAGGCCGTGGTGGACGCGCAGAACTTCGAGAACAAGATGCTCAAGGCCTACATCCGTGACTGGCCCGAAGAAACCGAGCCAGCCGAGGGTGGCGATAAGCCGGCCACCTGACGGGCTCCTTATTTCTCCTGCAGTTCTGCTATTTCCGGGGCTGGCGTGAAGCCCAAAAGCATGGTGAGCATCTCCGCAAAGTCAAAGGCATTGGCGGCGCCCCTCTCGCCAGCCGCCGCGGCCAGAGGCATGCAGGTCGAGACCACCTCCGTGGAATCGCCTGTCTTGCTGGCGCAATCGAAGACCAGCAACTCACTCCCGATGGGAGCATTCACCGTGACACTGGCTGCGTCGAACTCAAGCCTCAGGCTGTCTTGGCCCTCTTTCTCGGCCCGGATCTGCTTTTCTTGAGCAACGGTCATCAGCCCGTCGATCAGCGTGGAGAGATCGACGCTTAGCGGTGTGGGGTTGTTCGTGTTGTCCATGGGTGACTCCTTCTGTGGTGGGTTGATCAGTCGCTGGTGACCGACTCGTTGGGGGATGGGTGAACGTGGACGATCGTGCCCAAGGCCGCGGCGATCAGGCTGGCGGTGACAAAGGCGGTGGTGCCGATTGGGCCCATGTGACGCAGGCCGGGCACGCGGGATCGGATTTGAGGCATGCCCAGGGCCGCCGGTACGGTGAAAAAGGCAGCACCTGCGGCCATTGCCTGCGCGGTTTTTTGATTGGTGGGCTGGTGATTGGGCGCGTGGTTGGTCACGCAGTAGCGCGAACCACTCGTTGCCGTGACATGGCTAAAGGCCATGGATGCGCCCAGTGCAGATGCGCCGAGCTGGGCCGTTGCGCGCACAAACACGAAGTTCACGGGGTATTGTTGAAGCCACCGGCCCAACGGACCGCGCAGGATTCCGGTGGCGCGTACCCAGACGCTGCGGATCTTTTGTCCCATTGCGTTGTCTAGGTGGGCGAACTTCGCGTGAAGCGGCAAGAGCAGAAGGAAAGGCGAGAATCCGATGCCAGCGGCCACGAGGTTCTCATCTCGCGACAACGCAGGATCAAATCGTTGCGGGCCTGGGTGCAGCCGCTGGTGCGCCAGCGCGGCGCCCGCCGGCACGAAGGCCAGCGATCGGTATGGGGCTGGCAACAGGGCGCCCACCACGGTAGGGGCCACAAACGCCTTGCTTGTGTTGATAAGGGCTTGCTTGATGAAGGCTTGCAGTCCTTGCAGGTCTCCGTTCGATGGACTTGGGACTGCCCGTTCAGCGGGGGCGTCGTTCATGCCTTTTGTCTCCTTTTGTATGCCTCGTGCCCAACTGCGCAAGGCAATGCTGTGTGACCGTGACCACCGACGCGCTGCATGGGCGTGACCCCAATGGGAGAAACCGATGCCGCCTCCGGCAGCAGTTGAACGTGTGGCAATGGCCTGAGGGCAGCCTGTTCGCTTCACTCGAGCCCATTGCAGGCCTGGGGGATAATCCTGCGCATGAGCGGCAATACCTTCGGCACCCTGTTTTGCGTCACCAACTTCGGCGAATCCCATGGCCCGGCCATTGGCTGCGTGATCGACGGCTGCCCGCCTGGTCTCGACCTGTGCGAAGCCGACATTCAGGCCGATCTGGACCGCCGACGCCCCGGTACCAGCAAGTTCGTCACCCAGCGCAACGAGCCCGACGCGGTGGAAATCCTCAGCGGTGTTTACGAAGGCAAAACGACGGGCACCCCAATTGCCTTGCTCATTCGCAACACCGACCAGCGCAGCAAGGACTACGGCAACATCCTTCAGACATTCCGCCCCGGCCACGCCGACTACGCCTACTGGCAGAAGTACGGCATCCGCGACCCGCGCGGGGGTGGCCGCAGTTCCGCCCGCCTGACCGCCCCCACTGTGGCCGCCGGCGCCGTGGCCAAGAAGTGGCTCCAGCAGCAGTTCGGCACCACGTTCCGGGGCTGCATGACGCAAATCGGCTCGGTACAGATTCCGTTCGAGAGCTGGGAGCACGTGCCGAACAACCCGTTCTTTGCCCCGGTGGCCGATGTGTCAGCGCTTGAGGACTACATGAACGCCCTGCGCAAGAGTGGCGATTCCTGCGGCGCGCGCCTGCGCGTGACGGCCCAGAACATGCCGGTGGGCCTGGGCCAGCCGCTGTACGACAAGCTCGACGCCGACATCGCCTACGCCATGATGGGGCTGAACGCCGTCAAGGGCGTGGAGATCGGCGCCGGCTTCGCCAGCGTGAGCGACCTGGGCAGCACCCACGGAGACAGCCTCACGCCCGAGGGCTTCCAGGGCAACAAGGCCGGTGGCGTGCTGGGCGGCATTAGCACCGGGCAAGACCTGGAGGTGTCGATCGCCATCAAGCCGACCAGCTCCATCCTGGTGCCGCGCCAGACCATCGACACCGCTGGCCAACCCACCGAGGTCATCACCAAAGGCCGCCACGACCCGTGCGTGGGCATTCGCGCCACCCCCATCGCCGAGGCCTTGTTGGCCCTGGTGGTGATGGACCATGCCCTGCGCCACCGCGCGCAATGCGGCGATGTGCGCGTGGACACGCCCGATATCGCCGCGCAATCGCGTGCCTGATACCGGGGCCGCAAGGGGCGCCGCCAACGCTGCGGCGCAGCCTTGCGCCTGGCGCCGACGGACATTGCCGTGAGCCAGAACAAACACCTGTTCGCCTTTTCCGCGCTGTCGGCCAGCTACTTCGCGCACATCGGCTTCTTCAACCCTTACCTGCCGCTGTGGCTCAAGGACATGGGGCTGGGGCTGATGGCGATCAGCGTGCTCACGTCGGTGCAGTCGGCCACCCGCCTGTTCGCGCCTTACGGTTGGGGCTGGTTGAGCGACCACACCGGCGAGCGCGTGAAGCTGCTACGCTACGGCGCCAGCGCGGCCCTGCTGATTTCTGCTGGCCTGTGGTTTGAGCTGAGCTTCTGGCCCCTGCTGACCGTGCTCTTGCTGATGTTTGCCCACACCAGCGGCATGATGCCCATGAGCGAGGCCGCGCTCGCCCACCTGGTCAGCCATGGCGGACACTTCGATGCCCGCCGCTATGGCCGTGTGCGCGTGTGGGGCTCGCTTGGCTTTCTGGTGACCGTGGTGGTGGCCGGTGCCTGGTTCGAGGTTTGGGGCATGGGGCATTTCCCCGCCTGGACGGCGCTCACCCTGGCGGCGGTCACCCTCAGTGCCTGGGCCCTGCCTGACGCCCGAGAGGGCGTGCACCACAGCGAGTCCCATGGCCGGGTGTGGCCCGTGCTGCGCCAGCCGCAAGTGGCCTGGTTCTTTGCGTCGGCCTTCTTTCACGTGCTGGCGCACATCTTCATCTACATCTTTTTCTCGCTTTACCTCGACTCCTTGGGATACAGCAAGACCGTGATCGGGCTGCTCTGGGCCCTGTCAGTGGCCATCGAGGTGCTGTGGTTCTTCACCCAGGGGCGGTGGTTGCCGCGCCTGTCATTGCCTGGCTGGTTGGTGCTGGCCGGGGCGGTCATGGCGTTTCGCATGGTCCTCACGGCTGGACTGCCCACGGTGTGGCCGCTGTTGCTGCTGGCGCAGGCGCTGCATGCCATCACCTTCGCCGCCCATCACTCGGTGTGCATTGCCTGGATCACCCAGCACTTTCCAGGGCGCCTGCGCGGGCGTGGTCAGGCCTTGTACTCTGTGCTGGGCTACGGCTTGCCTGGCGTGCTGGGTGGCTTGGTGGGCGGATTGCTGAGTTCTCGCTTCGGGCTGGGCAGCGTGTTCTGGTTGTCGGCCGCCTGCGGCGCGCTGGCTGCGTTGTTTGCGCTCAGGGTTTGGGCGCTTCAGCAAGCCAGCGCCGCAAGGGGTTGAAGCCGGTCACCAGTGCGGTGGCCAGCAGCACCAGGGCGCCACCGGCGAAGATGCCGGGCGACAGGGCCTCGCCCAGCACGAGGTGGCCCCAGGTCACGCCGAAGACCGGGATCATGAAGGTGGGGCTCATGGCCGCCACCGGGCTCACGTCGCGCAGGATGCGCAGGTGCAACCAATAGGCCAAGCCCGAGGTGACGATGCCCATCACCAGCACCGCCAGCAACGCACCCGGCGTGAACTGCGCCTGTGGCCAGGTCCACGCGGCACCGGGCAGCAGCATGACCATGGCCGTGAGGTGAATGCCTGCGGCAATGGCCAGGGGTTGCACACGCTGGGTGGCGCGCTTCATCAGCGGGGCCGACACCCCATAGCTGGCGGCGGCCAGCACGCAGGCCAGGGCCGCGGCCACCGTCTCGGGCGTGGCCTGCACCGGGCCCAGGCGCACGATCAGGCCCACGCCGGCAAAGCCGCACACGCAGCCCAGCAGCTTGCGCAGGGTAAGCGTGTCTTCCTTGAACCAGGCCGAGGCCAGCGTGCCGAACAGCACCGCCGTGGTGTTGAGCAGGGCGCTGTAGCCCGAAGGCAGGTAGAGCGCCGCCCAGGCAAACAGCAAAAAGGGCGCCGCCACCGTGAGGGCGCCCAGCCACCACATCTGGCGCCAGTGGCCGTGCGGCCAGTCGTGGCGAAGCGCTCGCATGATGATCGCCAGCGTCAGCGCCGCCAGCACCACCCGCGTGCCCGCCAGCACCTGCGGCCCCAGGGCCGGGCTGGCGATGCGGATGAACAGGAACGAGGCGCCCCACAGGGCGGACAAGCCCAGCAGCTGGGCGAAATGGCGGGTTCTCACCTGGGCATTGTGCGGTGCCACAGGTCGGCCGCGCGTGGCGGCCTTGTCGCGCGCAAGACTCAGGCCGCGCGGGCCTTGGCCGCCAGCCCTTCGATGGCCAGGCGATAACCGTCGGTGCCAAAGCCCACCACCACGCCGGCGGCGGCGGGCGAGATATAGGAGTGGTGGCGGAAGGCCTCACGCGCGTGCACGTTGGAAATGTGCACCTCGATCACGGGCAAGGGCTTCACGCCGCTGATGGCGTCGAACAACGCGATCGAGGTGTGGGTGTAGGCCCCCGGGTTGAACACCACACCGGCCAGCTCGCCCGTCTTGAAGCGCTGGCCCGCCTCGTGAAGGCGGTCGATCAGCGCGCCCTCGTGGTTGCTTTGAAAGGCCTCCAGCGTGAAGCCCAGGCGCTGCGCCACCTCGCGGCACTGGGCCTCGACATCGGCCAGGGTGGTGGCGCCGTACACGCCGGGCTCGCGCGTGCCAAGCAGGTTCAGGTTGGGGCCGTTGAGCAAGAGGATGGCGGGCATGGGTGGGTCTCCGAGTCGGTTGAGCTTAAACGAGCGGCACGCTCAGTTGTGCGATCACGGGGCGGGTGTCGGGCCGCACGCCGCGCCACCACACAAAGGCCTCGGCCGCCTGCTCCACCAGCATGCCCACGCCATCGGCCAGCGCCGCCACGCCGGCCGCCTGCGCCTGGCGCAGAAAGGGCGTGAGGCCCTTGCCGTACACCATGTCATAGGCCAACGCGCCCGGGGCAAACAGCCCGGCCGGCAGGGGCAGCGCCTCGCCGCTCAGGCCGGCCGAGGTGGCGTTGACGATCACGTCGAAGGCCTCGCCGGCCAGCTCGTCGTAGCCGCCGGTCTGCAGCGCCAGTTGGGCCGCGAAATCGTGGCGCAGCTCGTGCGCTTTGGCAGCGGTGCGGTTGGCCACCGCCAGCACGGCCGGGCCTTGCGCGGCGATGGGCAGGATCGCGCCGCGCGTGGCGCCGCCCGCGCCCAGCAGCAGCACCCGCTTGCCCGCGATGGCGTGGCCCAGGTTGCGCTGGATGTCGTTCACTAGGCCCACGCCGTCGAAGTTCTCGGCCCAGAGCCGGTCACCGTCGATCTTCAGTGCATTGGCCGCCCCGGCCAGGCGCGCGGCTTCGCTCGGGTCGGTGGCCATTTCGCAGGCCTGCAGCTTGAAGGGCAGGGTCACGTTCAGGCCGCGCCCGCCGCCCTCAAAGAACGCCCGCACCGTGGCCTCGAACCCGTCCAGCGGCGCCTCGATGGCGGTGTAGGCGATGTCCTGCCCCGTGGCCTGAGCGAAGGCGGCGTGGATCAGGGGCGATTTGCTGTGGGCGATGGGGTGGCCCACGACGGCGTAGCGGTCGGTCATGCGAGCAATGCGTGAAGGGTCTTGCGGGAGCCGGCATTGTCTCGCAGCACCAGGCCGCTACCATGCCCGCCATGAACACCCCTCTCAAAATCGACTTCGTCTCCGATGTGTCCTGCCCCTGGTGCGTGGTGGGTCTGGGCGCGCTGGAACAGGCCCTGGAGCGGCTGCAAGGCAGCGTGAGCGCCAGCATCCGCTTCCAGCCCTTCGAGTTGAACCCGCAGATGGGCCCCGAGGGCCAGGACATCGGCGAGCACCTCACCGAAAAGTACGGCAGCACGCCCGAGCAGCAGGCGCAGATTCGCGCCAGCATTGCCGCCCGTGGGGCCGAGGTGGGCTTCACCTTCAACCCCGCCGGGCGCGGTCGCATCTGGAACACCTTCGACGCCCACCGCCTGCTGCACTGGGCCGCCGAAGAAGGCGCGCCCGGCCAGCAACTCGCCCTGAAAAAGGCCCTGTTCGGCGCCTGCCACGGTCGCAGCGAAGCCATGGGCCACCACGACGTGCTGCTGGGCTGTGTGCGAGAAGCCGGGCTGGACGAAGCCCGCGCCCGCGAGGTGTTGGCCAGCGACGCCTTTGCCGACGAGGTGCGCGAGCACGAGCGCTTCTACACGTCCAACGGCATCCACTCGGTGCCAGCCGTCATCGTCAACGACCGCCACCTGATCTCCGGCGGCCAACCGGCCGACGTGTTCGAGCAGGCCCTGCGGCGGATTGCGGCTGGCGAGGTGTGAGCCACCTCAGCGGCCGCGCTGCCACACCGTCAGCACCGCGGCCGCCACGATCAGCGCCACCCCGGCCAGGGCCTGTGCGCTGACCGCCTCACCCAGTGCCAGCCAGGACAAGCCCAGCGACATCACCACGCTGAGGTACTGCATCGACGCCGCCACCACCGCGTCGCCCGAGCCAAAGGCCTTGGACACGCTCCACTGGCCCAACGCGCCCAGCAGGCCGGCCAGCACCACCCACGCGTGGCTGGTCAGACCGGCCGAGGTGTCCAGCCGCACCAGCGCGGTGAAGGGTAGCGCACCCAGCGCCGCCACCAGAGAGAAGAAGAACACCATCTGCCACTCGTTCTCGCCGGCGGTCTTCAGCGCGCGCACGTCCTTGAAGGCCAGCGCCGCCATGGCCGCCCCCAGCACGCCCAGCGCGATGGCGCCCCGTGGGCCCGCGCCCGTTCCCATGGGGTTTAGCAACACCACCACGCCCACGAAGCCCAGTGCCAGACAGGCCAGCTCGGCCGCGCTGGGCTGTTGCGCACCGCGATCGGTGGCCAGCAGCACCAGGCCCAGGAACAGCGGCGACATGTAGTTCAGCGTGACCGACACCGCCATCGGTAGCACGCCCAGCGTGTGGTACCAGATGGCCATGGCCACCAGCCCGCACACACTGCGCCGAACGTGCAGGCCGATCGCGCGTGAGCGCAGCGCAAAGCCCAGCAGCGGCTGGCACGCCATCACCACCAGCGCCGACGAGGCACAGCGCACGAACAGGAGATCGGCCACCGGCATCCGCGCCGATTGCAGTTTGATGATGAAGGCCATCAACGTGAACGCGCTGGTGGCCAGCAGCATCCAGAGGGCGGTGAACATGAAGACCTCGCCGGGGTGACACAGAGGCACTCACTGTGGCCCGGGCGAGAGGCGAGGAACCGAGGGGGTATTGCTGCAGTGGACGGGTTCAGCCCGCCAACGCCCGCGCAATCCGGTGCTTCTTCACCGTGGGCCGGGGCACCGAGTGGGGCAGGTGGCTGAACCAGGCGCGCACGTCTTCGTCCAGGCCGATGCCGTGCATGTAGTTGTAGAGCGCCTTGCGCAGGCCCACGCCGAGGGCGTCGTGGTCAACGCCGGTGGGGTCGATGAAGCCGATGTCGTTCTTGGCGAAGCTCACTGGTGGCAGGGGCACGAGCTGGATGCCGTAGTCCGCCGGGTTCAGGCCCACGGGTGAGTGCACGGTGCAACTGAAGCGGTGGAAGAAGCCGCTCTGGATGCAGCCGTTCTCAAAGAGTTGGCGCACGTATTCCAGCGCGTCCACCGTGTCTTGCACGGTTTGGGTGGGGAAGCCGTACATCAGGTAGGCGTGCACCAGAATGCCGGCGTCGCTGAAGCCCTTGGTGACGCGGGCCACTTGGTCCACGGTGACGCCTTTTTTCATGAGCGCCAGCAGGCGGTCGCTGGCCACTTCCAGGCCGCCGCTCATGGCGATGCAGCCGCTGTCGGCCAGCAACTGGCTCAGCTCGGGGGTGAAGGTTTTCTCGAAGCGGATGTTGCCCCACCAGGTGATGGGCAGCTCGCGGCGCAGCAGTTCTTCGGCCAGGGCCTTCAGGGCCTTGGGCGGTGCGGCTTCGTCCACGAAATGGAAGCCTGTCTGGCCGGTTTCTTCCACGATGCGCTCGATGCGGTCGGCCAGGGTGCTGGCGGTGGCGGTCTCGTACCGGCCGATGTAGTCCAGCCCCACGTCGCAGAAGCTGCACTTCTTCCAGTAGCAGCCGTGGGCCACGGTGAGCTTGTTCCAGCGCCCGTCGCTCCAGAGGCGGTGCATGGGGTTGAGCATGTCCACCAGGCTCAGGTAGCTCTGCAGCGGCAGGCCGTCCCAGGTGGGGGTGCCCACGTCTTCAAAGGGCACGTCGGGTTCGGCGAGGTTGATGTACTTCACCGCGCCGGCCTCGTCGCGCACAAAGGTGCGCACCAGGCGCTGCGGGCCGCGCTGGCCTTGCAGGTGCTCGATCAGGGCCAGCAGCGGGCGCTCGCCAGCGTCCAGCGTCACGAAGTCCACGAAGTCGAACACGCGGGGTTCTTTCAGCTCGCGCAGTTCGGTGTTGGCGTAGCCGCCACCCAGGGCAACGCGCACCTGGGGCCAGCGGGCCTTGATGGTCTGGCCGATGCGCAAGGCGGCGTACACCGCGCCGGGGAAGGGCACCGAGAGCAGCACCAGGTCGGGCTGCTCGCGCTCCATCACCTCCAGCGTGAGTTCGCGCAGCACGTCGTCGATCAGCGTGGGCGGGGCGGCCAGGGCCTGCGCCAGTGGCTCGAAGCTGGGCTGGCTGCTGGCCAGCGACTCGGCGTAGCGCACAAAGGCGAAGCGCTCGTCCACCGCGTCACGGATCACATCGGCCAGGTCGTCCAGGTAGAGCGTGGCGATGTGGCGGGCCTTGTCTTGCACGCCCAGGGCGCCAAAGGCCCAGCCCAGCGGGTCACCGCTGCCGTCGTCTTCGTACTGCGCCAGCGCGTTGAAGCGTGGGCCTTCGGGCAGCAGTTCCCGCGCGGCGATGCGGTGGGCCAGTGTGCTGTCGCGCCCTTGCAGATAGGCGATGGTGGGCCCGATGGTGCGGCGGTAGCGCGCGAACTGGTCCAGAAAGGCGTGCAGGCTGCCGCTGCGCCGGGCCTCGGGCACGGCCAGGGCGCGCTCGCGCAAGGCGTCCAGCCCGGCCGGGGTGAACAGGCGCAGCACCAGGGCCAGCGCCAGGTCGGCCTGGCGCGCGTCGATGCCGCGCGAGCGCAGAAAGCCGGTGAGGTAGGCGGTGGAGGGGTAGGGCGTGTTGAGCTGCGTCATCGGCGGGATGAGGCTCAGCACGCGCAGGGCGCGGTCGGTCATGGGGCGGGCAGGCGGGAAGAGGGGGCGATCTTACGGCTTGGCCTGCGCCAGGAAGCACAAAGCCCCGGCGCCGATCGGGGCGCAGGGGCTTGATGGCCGGGGATTGCCGACGGCGTCAGGCCAGGTCGCTCAGCGGCACGCAGCTGCAGAACAGGTTGCGGTCGCCGTAGACGTTGTCCACGCGGCCCACGGGCGGCCAGTACTTGGCGTGGCGCTGGCTGTCCAGCACGGCCGCGCCGGTCTCGCGCGAGTAGGCATGGGCCCACTCGCCCTTGAGCAGGCTGGCGGCCGTGTGCGGCGCGTTCTTCAGCGGGTTGTCGTCCTGCGGCCAGGCGCCGTTCTCTACCCGTTGGATCTCTTCGCGGATGGCGATCATGGCGTCGATGAAGCGGTCAAGCTCCTCCAGCGTCTCGCTCTCGGTGGGCTCCACCATCAGGGTGTTGGCCACGGGGAACGACAAGGTGGGGGCGTGAAAGCCGTAGTCCATCAGGCGCTTGGCCACGTCTTCGGCCATCACGCCGCAGGTGTCCTTGAAGTGGCGCAAATCGAGGATGCACTCGTGCGCCACGTGGCCGTTGGCGCTGGCGTACAGCGTGGGGTAGTGGGGCGCCAGGCGCTTGCTGATGTAGTTGGCCGCCAGGATGGCCGCCTCGGTGGCGTGTTTCAGGCCGTCGGCGCCCATCATGCGGATGTACATCCAGCTGATGGGCAGCACGGCGGCGTTGCCCAGGGGCGCGGCCGAAACGGCCCCCACGCCGTTCACCGGCAGGCCGGCCGTGGCGTGGCCGGGCAGGTAGGGCACCAGGTCTTGCACCACGCACACCGGGCCCACGCCGGGGCCGCCGCCGCCGTGCGGGATGCAGAAGGTCTTGTGCAGGTTCAGGTGGCTCACGTCGCCGCCGAACTCGCCGGGCGCAGCCACGCCGACCAGGGCGTTCATGTTGGCGCCGTCCACGTACACGCGCCCGCCGTGCTGGTGCACCAGGGCGCAGAGTTCCTTGACGGTGGTCTCGAACACGCCGTGCGTGCTGGGGTAGGTGATCATCACCGCGGCCAGGTTGGCGCTGTGCTGCTCGCACTTGGCCTGCAGGTCGGCCATGTCCACGTTGCCGTTGTCGTCGCACTTGGTCACCACCACCTGCATGCCCACCATCTGGGCGCTGGCGGGGTTGGTGCCGTGCGCGCTGCTGGGAATCAGGCAGATGTTGCGGTGGCCTTCGCCGC
Organism: Hydrogenophaga sp.; assembly: GCF_041913525.1. Lineage (GTDB taxonomy): Bacteria > Pseudomonadota > Gammaproteobacteria > Burkholderiales > Burkholderiaceae_C > Hydrogenophaga. Next base: position 190,519 of record NZ_JAYSFD010000004.1, read on the forward strand.
GCGCGCGGTGGTAGGCCTGGATCACCAGCAGGCCGGCGTACTCGCCCTGCGAGCCGGCGTTGGGCTGCAGGCTGATGCCGGCATAACCCGTGGCCTGGCACAGCCAGGCGCGAAGCTGCTCGTCGAGCAGGCGATAGCCTTCGAGCTGATCGGCCGGGGCGAAGGGGTGCACGTTGGCAAACTCCGGCCAGGTGATGGGGATCATCTCGCTGGTGGCGTTGAGCTTCATGGTGCACGAGCCCAGCGGAATCATGCTGCGGTCCAGCGCCAGGTCTTTGTCGGACAGGCCGCGGATGTAGCGCAGCATGCCGGTTTCGGAGTGGTGGCTGTTGAACACCGGGTGGCCCAGGTAGGCGCTGGTGCGGCGCAGCTCGGTGGGGATCAGCGGCTCAATGCCCTTTTCCACCTGCTCGAAGCCCGGCAGGGCCTGGCCCTTGGTGGCGAACACACCCCACAAGGCCGTGATGTCGTCGCGGGTGGTGGTTTCGTCCAGGCTGATGCCCAGGCGGCCGTGGCCCAGGTCGCGCAGGTTCATGCCGGCGTCGCGGGCGCGCTGCAGCAGCGCGCTGGCCTGGTCGCCAGCCTGCACGGCGATGGTGTCAAACGCGGTGTCGGCACCCAGGGCCCAGCCCAGGTCTTGCAGGCCACGCGCTAGCACGGCGGTGTAAGCCGCCACGCGGCTGGCGATGCGCTTGAGGCCTGCCGGGCCGTGGTACACGGCGTACATGCTGGCGATCACCGCCGGCAGCACCTGCGCCGTGCAGATGTTGGAGGTGGCCTTCTCGCGGCGGATGTGCTGCTCGCGCGTCTGCAGCGCCAGGCGGTAGGCCGGCTTGCCATGCACGTCCACGCTCACGCCCACCAGGCGGCCGGGCATGGAGCGCTTGAAGTCGTCGCGGCAGGCCATGTAGGCGGCGTGCGGGCCGCCCGCGCCCATGGGCATGCCAAAGCGCTGCGTGGTGCCGACCACGATGTCGGCGCCCATCTCGCCCGGGGTCTTGAGCAGCGTGAGCGCCAGCAGGTCGGCGGCCAGGATCAGCGCGGCGCCCTTGGCGTGGATGATGTCGGCGCTCATCTGCCAGTCGGCCAGCCAGCCGCTGGAGCCGGGGTACTGGTTGATGGCGGCGAAGTAGTCGTCCTGGCCGATGGCGGCCATCCATTCGTCGCCCGAGCGGATCACCTTGACCGTGAGGCCCAGCGGCGCGGCGCGCGTCTGGATGACCTCGATGGTCTGCGGGTGGCAGTCGCCGCTGACGATCAGGGTATTGCCCTTGGCCTTGACCGAGCGCTTGGCCAGCGTCATGGCCTCTGCGGCGGCCGTGGCCTCGTCGAGCATGGAGGCGTTGGCGATCGGCATGCCGGTGAGGTCGCACACCATGGTCTGGAAGTTGACCAGCGCCTCCATGCGGCCTTGCGAGATTTCGGCCTGGTAGGGCGTGTAGGCCGTGTACCAGGCGGGGTTCTCCAGGATGTTGCGCAGGATCACGCCCGGCGTGTGGGTGCCGTGGTAGCCCTGGCCGATGAAGCTCTTGAGCAGGCGGTTCTTCGACGCGATGGCCTTGAGTTCGGCCAGCGCGGCGGCTTCGGTGATGGCGGGCGGCAGGTCCATGCCGGCGCTGCGGGCGATGCTGCGCGGCACGATGCCGTCGATCAGCGCGCGGCGCGACGACTCGCCGATCACGCTCAACATGTGGGCTTCATCGGCTTCGCTGATGCCGATGTGGCGGGCAATGAACTCGCTGGCGTTTTCGAGTTCACCCAGGGGTTTGACAGACGGCATCAGCATGGCAACAGGCTCCAGGGCAGGCGATCAGGCGTTCTTGGTGAGGGCGTCGTAGGCGGTGGCGTCCAGCAGGGCGTCCAGCTGGGCCGGCTCGCTGAGCTTGACCTTGAAGAACCAGCCAGCGCCCAGCGGGTCGCTGTTGGCCAGGGAAGGGTCGGCGCGCAGGGCTTCGTTCACTTCGGTCACGGTGCCGCTGACGGGCATGTACACATCGGCGGCGGCCTTGACGGACTCGACCACGCCGGCCACGTCTTTCTGGGCAAAGGCCTTGCCCACTTCGGGCAGGTCAACAAACACCACATCGCCGAGGGCGTCTTGTGCGTGGTGGGTGATGCCCACGATGGCGGTGTCGCCTTCAACGGTGAGCCATTCGTGGTCTTCGGTGTACTTGGTGGTCATGGGGTTTCCTTTGGGTTGAGGTGGGGCCGTTTGCCCGGGGCCTGATGCGATGCCCTGGTCAACGGCGCATTCTGTCGTGAAAGCGGTGTCAGCCGCGGTAATAGCGGTTGGGCACAAAGGGCAGGGCGCTCACCACCATGGGCACGGCCTTGCCGCGCACGATGGCGTTCACCCGCGTGCCCACGGCGGCCAAGGCCGGTGGCACATAGCCCAGTGCCACCGGCACGTTGGCGGTGGGGCCCAGCAGGCCGCTGGTGACCTCGCCGATGGTGTCGCCCGCTTCGCTTTGCAGTTCGGTGTGCTCGCGCACGGGCACGCGCTCCTGGGCCACCAGGCCCACGCGCACGCGCAGCAGGGGTTCGGTGCCGTCCAGTTCGGCCAGCACACGGGCCGCACCGGGGAAGCCGCCGGCGCGGGCGCCGCCGGTGCGCCGCACCTTCTGCATGGCCCAGTTCAACGCGGCTTCCACCGGGGTGGTGGTGGTGTCGATGTCATTGCCGTAGAGGCACAAGCCCGCTTCCAGGCGCAGCGAATTGCGCGCGCCCAGGCCCACGGGCTTCACCTCGGGCTGTGCCAGCAGGGCGCGGGCAAAGGCCTCGGTGTCGGCCGCGGCCAGGGAAATCTCGAAGCCGTCTTCGCCGGTGTAGCCGCTGCGCGTGATGAACAGCGAGGCGCCGTTCCAGGTGAAGGCTGCACCGGTCATGAACACCAGCTTGTCAACGCCAGGCACCAGGCGCTGCAGCGCGGTGACGGCTTGCGGGCCCTGCAGCGCCAGCAGGCCGCGGTCGAACTGGGGCTCGATGGTGCAGCGCGAGCCGATGCGGGCCTGAATGTGCGCCAGGTCGCCATGCTTGCAGGCGCCGTTGACGATGACGAAGAGGTCATCGCCACGGTTCACGAACATCAGGTCGTCGATGATGCCGCCCTCGTCGTTGAGCAGCAGGCCGTAGCGCTGCTTGCCCACCGCCAGGCCGATCACGTCCACCGGCATCAGCGATTCGAAGGCGGCCGCGGCGTCGGGGCCGACCAGGCGCAACTGGCCCATGTGCGACACGTCAAACAGGCCGGCGGCATTGCGGGTGTGGTGGTGCTCGGCCATCAGACCGGCGGGGTATTGCACCGGCATGCTGTAGCCGGCAAAGGGCACCATGCGGGCGCCCAGTTCCAGGTGCAGGGTGTGCAGCGGGGTTTGCAGAAGATCGGTATCGGACATGGCAGCGGCTCAATGGGGGCAGGCCCTTTCGGGCGAAACACGGTTCATCCGTGTGCTGCCCCGCTGTCCGCTTTACCTGAGAGATTCGCCCGGGCGATGCCGCGCTTGCTCCTTCGGTGGGCAGCCGTGGGCTGCCTCTCTCCAGTGGGGGACACCCGCCATTTGGCCGGTGTTTGCCAGTCCTTTTGCCTGAGCGTTCAGGGCGCCGACCATTCGGTTCGGGCCTCCTGCGCCTTCGGCGGCCCCCAAGCCGGGGGCTCTCTCCTGACCCGCGAAGTGTAACCGCACTGCACCCGCCCAACACCGGCCTTTCAGCCGCCCGACAGCACCGATTCGGGCAGGAGCTTGGCCAGCCGTTCGCGGATGGCTTGCGCGCGCTCGGCGCCGGCCAGGTTCTCCACATCGGCCAGCATGTCGCGTCCCACGGCCAGCATCGGCTCGACGTCCCGGGCCTCGCGCAAGGCGTGGCGGTAGCGCTCGGCCAGTGCCTTGTCGCGCGGGGCGAACATGCGCTCGCTCAGGTCAAAGAGAAACATGCGTGCGCTGGCCAGTGAGGGCGGGCCGGAGAAGGTGTCGGCGGCGGGCTTACGTGGCGGCGGCGCCGGGGCCGGCGGAGCGTCGTCAACGAGGTAGCCCTCGGCCAGCAGGCGGTCCACGATGGCCTTGCCTTGTCCATCGAACAGGGCCTGCAGGCTGGCCGTGGCCCGGCGGCCATCGGCCACCAGCAACACGGCGCGCTCGCGCTGGCCCAGGGTGCGTTGGCCGGGCTGGAGTTCGGCGCGGCCCTTGTCGGTCTTGTTCAGCATGGCGTGGGGCGAAGTGCGAAGAAGGCCGCACTGTCTCAATGCCATGTGACGAACGGGTGACCCAGAGGCACAAAAAAGCCGCCCGAAGGCGGCTGTGTGGCGTGGGCGTGACGGGTGTCACATGCCGGCGTAGTTGGGGCCACCGCCGCCCTCGGGCGTGACCCACACGATGTTCTGCGTGGGGTCTTTGATGTCGCAGGTCTTGCAGTGCACGCAGTTCTGCGCGTTGATCACCAGCTGGTCCGCGCCGTCTTTGTTGACGAACTCGTACACGCCGGCCGGGCAGTAGCGGCTCTCGGGCCCGGCGTACTTGGCCAGGTTGATCTGCACCGGCACCGCCGCGTTCTTCAGCGTCAGGTGCGCCGGCTGGTTCTCCTCGTGGTTGGTGTTCGACATGAACACGCTGGAGAGCCGGTCGAAGGTGAGCTTGCCATCGGGCTTGGGGTAGGCGATCTGCGGCATCTCGGCCGCCGGGCGCAGCTTGGTGTGGTCTTTGACCGTGTTGTGGATCGTCCAGGGCGGCACGCTCACGCCCACCTTGGGCAGGAACCAGTGCTCCACACCGGTCATGAGCTTGCCCACCAGCGGGCTCTTCTTGAACCAGTTCTTGAAGTTGCGGTAGGTCCAGAGCTCTTCATGCAGCCAGCTGGCCTTGAAGCCGGCCTCGAAGGCGCTGAGTTCGTCGCCCTGGCGCCCGGCCTGCACGGCCTCGAAGGCCGCCTCGGCGCACAGCATGCCGCTCTTGATGGCCGCGTGGCTGCCTTTGATGCGCGCGGCGTTCAGGAAGCCGGCGTCGCAGCCCACCAGCGCACCACCCGGGAACACGGTCTTGGGCAGGGCCTGCGGCGTGCCGTTGTTCAGTGCGCGCGCGCCGTAGCCCAGGCGTTTGCCGCCCTCGATGTGCGCCTTGATGGCCGGGTGGGTCTTCCAGCGCTGCATTTCCTCGAACGGGCTCAGCCAGGGGTTCTGGTAGTCCAGGCCGATCACGTAGCCCAGGGTGACCTTGTTGCCCTCCAGGTGGTACAGGAAGCCGCCACCAAAGGTGTCGTCGCCCAGCGGCCAGCCGGCGGTGTGCACCACCAGGCCGGGCTTGGCCTTCTCGGCCGGAATCTCCCACAGCTCTTTGATGCCGATGGCGAAGGTCTGCGCGTCCTTGCCTTCGTCTAGCTTGTACTTGGCGATGAGCTGCTTGCCCAGGTGGCCGCGCGCGCCTTCGGCGAACACGGTGTACTTGGCGTGCAGTTCCATGCCGATCTGGAAGTTCTCGGTGGGCTCGCCGTCCTTGCCCAGGCCCAGGTTGCCGGTGGCCACGCCCTTGACCGAGCCGTCTTCGTTGTAGAGCACCTCGGCGGCGGTGAAGCCGGGGAAGATCTCCACGCCCAGGGCCTCGGCCTGCTCGCCCAGCCACTTGGTGACCGCGCCCAGGCTGATGACGTAGCAGCCGTCGTTGTGGAAGTTGCGCGGCATGAGCCAGTCGGGCGTGCGCTGCGAGCCGGTCTCGCTGAGCACCAGCAGGTCGTCACCGGTGACGGGCTGGTTCAGCGGCGCGCCCAGTTCCTTCCAGTTGGGGAACAGCTCGGTGATGGCCTTGGGGTCCATCACCGCGCCCGAGAGGATGTGCGCCCCGGGCTCCGAGCCCTTCTCCAGCAAGCACACGTTGATCTCGCTGCCGCGCTCGGTGGCCAGTTGCTTCAGGCGGATGGCGGTGGACAGCCCGGCCGGGCCACCACCCACCACCACCACGTCGTATTCCATGGCTTCCCGGGGGCCGTATTGCGCCAGGATCTCATCGTGTGTCATGGGGGGTCTCGCTCATAATGGTTGGAATGGTTTTGCAGGGCGGGCAGGCAGGCCTGACGCCAGACGGACCGCATTCTATGCGGCACCTGCACAAAATCGAACGGTCGTTCTATTTTTCGACCAGAAAACGCAAATTTCAGGAGCACTCATGGCCTACAGTTTGGACCTCTCCGGCCGCGTGGCCCTTGTCACCGGCGCCTCCGGCGGCCTTGGCGAGCAGTTCGCCAAAACCCTGGCCAAGGCGGGCGCGGCGGTGGTGCTGGCCAGCCGTCGCACCGAGCGCCTCATGTCCTTGCGGGCCCACATCGAGGCCGAAGGCGGCGCGGCCCATGCGGTGGCCCTCGACGTGACCGACCTGGCCTCTATCAAGGCGGCCGTGGCCCATGCCGAAACGGAGGTGGGGCCGATCGACATCCTCATCAACAATTCGGGTGTGAGCACCACGCAGCGCCTTCAAGATGTGCGTGAAGAAGACTTCGACCACATCTTCAACACCAATACGCGCGGTGCCTTCTTCATGGCGCAAGAGGTGGCCAAGCGCATGATCGCCCGGGCCCAGGGGGCAGCACCGGGCAGTTGGGTGGGCGGGCGCATCGTCAACATCGCCTCGATGGCCGGGCTCAAGGTCTTGCCCCAGATCGGTGTGTATTGCATGAGCAAGGCCGCCGTGGTGCAGATGACCAAGGCCATGGCGGTGGAGTGGGGGCGCCATGGCATCAACGTGAACGCCATCTGCCCCGGCTACATCGACACCGAGATGAACCACGCGCACTGGCAGACCGAACAAGGCCAGAAGCTCATCAGCATGCTGCCGCGAAAGCGCGTGGGCACACCCGCTGATCTGGACGCCCTGTTAGTGATGCTGTGCGCGCCCGAGAGCCATTTCATCAACGGCGCGGTGATCGCCGCCGACGACGGTTTTGCTGTTTGAGCGTTTGGTCGGTGTGTCGTTGGGTCAGGTGCAAGGCCGCGCCTGGAGAAGCGGTGCAGCAGTGGGCGTGCTGGCGGGGCTGGGGGCAGGCGCGCTCTGGGGCATGACGTTCGTGGCGCCGCTGGTGGCGCCGGGCTTCGGGTCTGTCGAGTTCACGATTGGCCGGTACCTGGCCTGCGGCTTGTTGTCTTGCCTGCTGGTGGCTTGGCAGGTCTCGCGTGGCACTGCGCCCTGGCCCACCTGGCGCCAGGCCGGTGCTGCTTTGTGGCTCAGTGTGCTGGGCTACACGGGCTACTACCTGCTGCTTGTCTGGGCCATTCAGGACGCCGGCGCAGCCTTGCCTGTGTTGGTGATCGGCACCATTCCCCTGGCCATCATGCTGCTGGGCAAGCCGGGGCATTTGCGCTGGCGCGGCCTGGCGCCGGGTTTGTTGCTGACCGCTGGCGGTCTGCTCTTCATGGTGGTGGACACCCTGGCCGCGCACGACACCGAGGGCGGCGGGCGTGTGTGGCGAGGCATGCTGTTTGCCGCCTTGGCCATGGCGTCGTGGACGGCTTTTGGCTTGTGGAACGCGCGTTGGCTGCGCAAGCACCCCGACGTGCCGTCTACCGTCTGGGCCAACTGGCTGGGCGTGGCCGCTGGCGTTGGCGCGCTGGGCCTGGCGGTCATGGCTGGCGTGTCCTGGGGGGCGTTGAGCGGGCGCCCGGGCTTCGGTCTGTTTGTGCTGGTTTGCGCCATGACTGGCGTGGGCTCGGCGTGGGTGGCCGCTGTGCTGTGGAACATGGCCAGCCGTCGCTTGAGCGGCAGTCTGGCAGGCCAGCTCATCGTCAGCGAGACGGTGTTCGGATTGATTTATTCCTTTGCCTGGAATGGCCAGTGGCCCGGTGTGGTGCAGTGGCTGGCCTGTGCCCTTTTTGTGCTGGGCATCCTGGCGTCCATCAAGGCCCATCGATGAAACTTGAACTGCCCGATCACAAGAAAGAAGTGTTCCGCATGACCATGCCCATCCGCTGGGGCGACATGGACGCCATGGGGCACGTGAACAACACGGTCTATTTCCGGTACCTGGAGATCGTGCGCATCGAGTGGATGCGCTCGATCGGCTGCGATCCCGACCCCAAGGGCGAGGGGCCGGTGATCATCAATGCCTTCTGCAACTTCCACAAGCAGCTTGAGTTCCCAGGCGAGGTGCTGGCCACGCTGTACGTCAGCGATGCCGGGCGCAGCAGCTTTGAGAGCTGGTGCACCCTGGCGCGAACCGATGATCCTGGCACGGTGTATGCATCAGGTGGTGCCACCACCGTGTGGGTCAACTTTCCCCTGCAGAAGTCGGCCCCCATGCCGCCCGCCATGCGGCAAGTGATTGAGGGCTGAGGCGGGTGTTTTCCATCAGAGTCGCGTGACGATTTCGATGGAAAAGCGTGAGCGTTCCGGCCCCGACTAGGGTTGGGACCTCGCCTCGGTGATGGTTTGTTCAAAGGCCCGTCAAGACTTCTTCAAGACTGCGCAGGCGGGCCTTCGGACACGCCTCATTTTTGGCGCGGGGCGCGGCCCATCAGGTAGAACTCGGGGTTGGGCATCATCCCCGTGACGTTGGCCACGCGGTTGGACAGGCCGAAGAAGGCGGTGATGGCGGCGATGTCCCACGCGTCTTCGTCGGTGAAGCCATGGGCGTGCAGCGCGTTGAAGTCAGTGTCTTCGATCTCATGCGAAGCGGTGCAAACCTTCATGGCGAAGTCCAGCATGGCGCGCTGGCGCGGCGTGATGTCCGCCTTGCGGTGGTTGATGGCCACTTGGTCGGCCACCAGCGGCTTCTTCTCGTAAATGCGCAAGATGGCGCCGTGCGCCACCACGCAATACAGGCAGTGGTTGGCGGCACTGGTGGCGGTGACGATCATTTCGCGGTCGCCCTTGGTGAGCCCCGATGTGCGGCCCACCGTCTCCGGCGTCATGAGGGCGTCGTGGTAGGCGAAAAAGGCACGCCACTCGGCGGGGCGGCGGGCCAAGCCCAGAAACACATTCGGCACGAAGCCGGCTTTTTCCTGCACCTCCAGGATCTTGGCCTTCAGGTCGTCGGGCAGTTCGTTGAGGTCGGGCAAGGGATAGCGGCTCATGCAATGTCTCCTGTGAATTGGAATTGGCTATTGACGAATTTAGTGCGATCAAATTTACAGATCGCTGACGTGAACCTAGCATCACTCTACCGTTACCTCTGGCCAGCCAAGGCGGCCAACGTCACACGAAGGAGTTTTCATGAGCAAGATCCGTCAACCCATCGGCGCAGCCATTCAAGGCGTGGGTGCCCTGGCCCTTTTGCACTTGGCCGGTCTGGGGCAGGGGCACGCCGCCAGTTGGCTGGGCTGACGCCTTGATGGCTGGCGAAGGGCGGGGTGTGCGGTATCGTTGCCGCCGCCCCGCTTTTTCATTTTCTGGAGCCTGCTGTGTCCACTCCCGTTTCGCTGCCCGATGACGACGCGTTTCAACAAGGGCTGGCAGCCCGGCGCGCTGTCATGGGCGATGCCTTCGTCGATGCCGCCTTTGCCGGCATGACGCCTTTCACCGAGCCCATTCAGCACCACATCACCCGCAAGGCTTGGGGCGATGTCTGGTGCCGCGAGGGGCTTGACCGCAAGACCCGCAGCCTGATCACGGTGGCCATGCTCACCGCCCTGGGCAAGCAGAACGAACTGAAAGGCCATGTGCGCGGTGCGCTCAACAATGGCGCCTCGCCCGAGGAGATTCAGGAGGTGCTACTGCACGCCGCCGTTTATTGCGGCGTGCCCACCGCCGTGGAGGCCTTTCGCACCGCCGCGTCGGTGGTCGAGGGCGAAAAAGCGTGAGAACCCATCCACAACCCGAGGAGAAACTGTCCATGATCCATTCGTTTTCCCGCCGCACCGCCGTGGCTGCCGTGGCGCTTGGCCTGTCTGGCGCATTCGGCCTGGCCCAGGCCCAGTCGCAGCCCACCACCCGCATCCTGGTGGGCTTCCCGCCCGGCGGCGGCACCGATGCGATTGCCCGTGTGCTGGCCGAGCGCCTGAAGGACGAGTTGGGTCACCCGGTGGTGGTGGACAACAAGCCTGGCGCAGGCGGTCAACTGGCCGCGCAGGCCCTGAAGGCGGCCGCGCCCGATGGCAACACCGTGTTCCTCAGCCATGACCACAGCATCACCATCCTGCCGCTGGTGACCAAGGCGCCGGGCTACGAGCCGGCCAAAGACTTCGTGCCCGTGGCCGGTTTCGCCACCTTCGTGAACGCGTTCGCCGTGTCGGGTGGCACGCCGGCCACCACCTTCAAGGGCTATGTGGACCTGGTGAAGGGCGCTGGCGGCAAGGGCAACGTGGGCATTCCGGCGCCAGCCTCGGTGCCGCAGTTCCTGGTGCAGGTCATTGCGAAGAAGAACGGGCTTGATCTGGTGGCCGCTCCCTACCGTGGCAGCGCGCCCATGATGGGCGACATGCTGGGCAACCAGATTCAGGCGGGCGTGGCGTCGGTGCCCGATTTCATCGAGAACCACAAGGCCGGCAAGCTGCGCGTGGTGGCCGTGATGGGCTCGCAGCGCCAGGCCGCCATGCCCGAGGTGCCGACCTTTGCCGAACTGGGCCTGACCGGTTTTGAAGACGTGCCGTACTACGGCCTGTTCGCCCCGGCCGGCACACCCAAGGCCGCGCTCGACCGCCTGGCCCAGGCCGTGCAAAAGGCCATCGCCCAGCCCGATGTGCGCGACAAGCTCACGGCCATGGGCCTGACGGTGGGCTTCATGACGGGTGAGCAACTGGGCGCCCGCGAGCGCGCGTATGGCCAGGTGTGGTCGCGCATCATCCGCGAGAGCGGCTTCCAGCCCCAGTAAGGGCCATTGCCGCCGCAACGCGCCGCCACGCGCCTCAGGGCCCGGGCGGCGCGTCTTTTTGGGTCGGCGCTTCTTCGCGAAGCTGGTCGCGCAAGCGTTGCAGGCCGGCCCGAAAGGTCTCGGCATCGCCGTGTTCGAAAAACGCGGGGTAGTGGGCGTGGGCATCGCGCACCCGCCGGGCGTGCTTGATGGGGCACCAGTACTGTTCCGTGCGAGCTGCCACCTCGCGCGCGTAGGCCAGCACGCCATTGCCATAGGAGCAATAGAAGCAATTGAAGGCCTCGATGGCATTGAGGTAGGGCAGGTCGGCCCGGTCAAACACCAGGTACTCGCGCCGCCTCACCCGGGCGATGCCATAGATGGGGAAGCACAGGGCCTGGTACAGCGTGATGAAGCCATCCAGCAGCGCGAACACCGGCCAGCCCGCGTAGATGATGGGCGCCGTGAGGATCACCGACCAGCGGCTGCCGCGCAGGTAGCGCCAGAGACCCACGCGCTGTTGCCGTTGAAGCTCCACGAAGCGCTCGGCCAGCTCGCGCTTGCGTTGCGCCATCTCTTCGCGCAGGGCGGTGTATTCCTGATCGAGTTGGGCCTCGAGGCTGTGCAGGCGCTCCAGCAGTTCGTCAATTGGGGTCGCCATGCCAGTCTCCTGTGGGGTGGGTCAGCCGGTGACCAGTCGGTGCACCAGGTCCATCGCGCTGTCGGCCTTGTATTTGCGCATCAGGCGCGCGCGGTAAATCTCGACCGTGCGATGGCTGATGGCCAGGGCCTTGCCGATCTGTTTGCTCGTCATGCCCTTCATCACCAGGGCCGCCACCTCGCGTTCGCGGGCGGTGAGCTCGGCCTTCACCGGGCGGCGTGAGCTGAGGTCTTCAAAGGTCCAGATGCCGGCGGCGTGTGGTGCGCTGCGGTCCACCGCGCGGCCAGTCACGTGGCACCAGAAGGTCTCGCCGGCCTGAGCGCCGCCCACGCGCTTCATGATGCGGTCATCGGCGTACATGCCGCTGCGCCCCAGCAGTGGGGCCATGCGCGCGCCCAGGCGCTCGTATTCGTCGGCGCTGGGGTAGAGGATCTGGAAGCTCTGGCCCACGAGCTGTTCGCGTGTGGCGCCAAACATCTCGCACAGGGCCTGGTTGCAATCCACCATGGTGCGCTCACGCGACAAGGCCAAGCCCACGGGAGCGAGGTCGAAAGCGAGGCGGTAGTCGATTTGCATGGTGTGCAGGCGGCGGCAACCGGGTTGGTCTTTACGGAATCCTACGTATGGGGTTACGTAGTATCGTTGGGTTTTCCCTGATCTCCCTGGAGGCAAGTACGTGAACAAGATCTACCCGAGCGCGGCCGCCGCGCTCCAAGGCATCGTGGCCGACGGCCAGTTGCTGGCGGTTGGCGGCTTTGGCCTTTGCGGCATTCCTGAAGCCCTGATCGACGCCCTGCGCGATTCGGGCGTGAAGAACCTCTCCGTCATCTCCAACAACGCTGGTGTTGACGGCTTTGGCCTGGGCAAGCTGCTGGAGACCCGGCAGATCAAGAAGATGATCTCGTCTTACGTGGGCGAGAACAAAGAGTTCGAGCGCCAGTACCTGGCCGGCGAGCTGGAGCTGGAGTTCACCCCCCAAGGCACGCTGGCCGAGAAGCTGCGCGCGGGCGGCGCCGGCATCCCGGCCTTCTTCACCAAGACCGGTGTGGGCACCCTGGTGGCCGAGGGCAAAGAGCTGCGCGAGTTCGACGGCGAGACTTACGTGATGGAACGTGCCCTGGTGCCCGATGTGGCCCTGGTGAAGGCGCACCGCGCCGACAAGTCGGGCAACCTGCAGTTCCGCCTGACCGCCCGCAACTTCAACCCCGCCGCGGCCATGGCCGGCCGCGTGTGCGTGGTCGAGGTGGAAGAGATCGTCGAGACCGGCGCGCTGGACCCCGATCAGATCCACCTGCCCGGCATTTACGTGCACCGCATCGTGCACAACCCCAACCCCGAGAAGCGCATTGAGAAGCGCACCATCACCCCGAAAGCAGGAGTCTGACCATGCCTTGGACGCAAGACCAGATGGCCGCGCGCGCGGCACAAGAACTTGAAGACGGCTTCTACGTCAACCTGGGCATCGGCATTCCCACGCTGGTGGCCAACTTCGTGCCCGCCGACAAAGAGGTGTGGTTGCAGAGCGAGAACGGCATGCTCGGCATTGGCCCCTTCCCCACGGAAGAAGAGGTGGACGCTGACCTGATCAACGCCGGCAAGCAGACTGTCACCACCCTGCCGGGCTCGTCGATTTTTGGCAGCCACGAGAGCTTCGCCATGATCCGTGGTGGCAAGATCAACCTGTCCATCCTGGGCGCCATGCAGGTCACCGACAAGGGCGACCTGGCCAACTGGATGATTCCCGGCAAGATGGTCAAGGGCATGGGCGGCGCCATGGACCTGGTGGCCGGCGTCAAGCGCGTGATCGTGCTCATGGAGCACGTGGCCCGCAAGAAAGATGGCACCACCGACCTGAAGATCCTGCCCGAGTGCACCCTGCCGCTCACCGGCAAGGGCGTGGTGGACCGCATCATCACCGACCTGGGTGTGATGGACGTGACGCCCGATGGCTTGAAGCTGGTGGAACTGGCCCCTGGCGTGACGCGCGAGGAGATCCAGTCCAAGACCGGCGTGCCGCTGCTCTGACACGGGCAGTCGTCGCGGGCAGGTATACTCCGGCCAGCATCGTCATTGGGGAGTAGCCGCTCTGCGCCCCGCAGAGGTTCGCGTCAACACACTTGGCCCACAGGCCATGGCGCGAACAGCTTCCAGCCTGGCAAGACCTTTGACCGCGTGGCCTCCGCATGTGCCGGCGAGGCCGCGTGGTCATTTGGTTTTTTGCCGGCCATTGGAGTTTTTTCTTGGAAGCCTTCCTTCTGTCCACCGGCATCGTCGCCCTCGCCGAGATGGGCGACAAGACGCAATTGCTCTCCCTTGTGCTGGCCGCGCGCTTCAAGCGCCCCTGGCCCATTGTCTGGGGCATCCTGGTCGCCACCTTGCTCAACCACGCCTTGGCCGGCGCTGCGGGCGCCTGGGTCATGGCCATGATCGGCCCGGACGTCATGCGCTGGGTGTTGGGCGTGTCGTTCATCGCCATGGGTCTGTGGATGTTGATCCCCGACAAACTCGACGATGACGACGCCAAGCCCAGCCACCACTGGGGCGTGTTCATGACCACCACCTGGGCCTTTTTCCTGGCCGAAATGGGCGACAAGACGCAGATCGCCACCGTTGCCCTGGGCGCTCAGTACCAGCCGCTGGTGGCGGTGGTGGCTGGCACCACGCTGGGCATGATGCTGGCCAACGCGCCGGTGGTGTTTTTCGGTGACGCCATCACCAAGCGCGTGCCGATCCGGGTGGTGCACCTCATCGCGGCCGTGATCTTTGCCGTGCTGGGTGTGCTGGCCCTGCTGGGCGTGGGTGCCTGAGGGCGCAGTGCTCAAGACCAAAAGCAAAGGGCTCCGTGAGGAGCCCTTTTTTGTTTGGAGCGGGTGAAGGGAATCGAACCCTCGTATGAAGCTTGGGAAGCTGCCGTTCTACCATTGAACTACACCCGCGTGCAGCCCTAAATGATAACCGAGCGCAGCCGTGCGTTGGCCTCGCCGGGCGGCGAGGCGCAGGCTCAGAAGCCCACGGCCTGGCCGTCGCGGCGCGAATCGCTGGCGGCCACGTAGCCGTGGTGGCCGTGTTCGTCGAGCCGGGCGATGAACTGGCCGCTGCCAAAGTCGAGGTAGGTGTCGGCCGAGGGCTCGAAGCGGTGGCCCAGGGCCTTGAGGCCTTCGCGCAGGGCGGGCGCCATGGTGGTCTCGAAGTCCACGTCCAGGCCTTGCGAGAACTTCCAGCGCGGCGCGTCGCAGGCGGCCTGCGGTTGCTGCCCGTGGGCCAGCAGGCGCACCAGGGTCTGCACATGGCCTTGGGGCTGCATGTTGCCGCCCATCACGCCAAAGCCCATCACTGGTTGCCCGTGGCGCGTCACAAAGCCGGGGATGATGGTGTGGAAGGGCCGTTTGCCCGGGGCCACCTGGTTGGGGTGGCCGGGCTTGGTGGTGAAGCCGTGGCCACGGTTCTGCAGGCTCACGCCCACGCCGGGCACCACCACGCCACTGCCAAAGCCCAGGTAGTTGGACTGGATGAAGCTCACCATGCGGCCTTGCGCGTCGGCGGTGGTGAGGTACACCGTGCCGCCCTTGGGTGGCTGGCCTGCACCGAACACCTGGGCGCGCTGCGGGTCGATCAGGCGGGCGCGCTCGCGCAGGTAGCCGTCGCTCAACAGGTCGGCGGCGCTTACCTGGGTCATGTGGCGCTCGTCGGCCACCCAGCGGTAGGTGTCGGCGAAGGCCAGTTTCATGGCCTCGATCTGCAGGTGCTGGCTCTCAATGCTGTCCACCGGCAAGCGGGCAATGTCCAGGTGTTCCAGCATGCCCAGGGTCATGAGCGCGGCAATGCCCTGGCCGTTGGGCGGGATCTCGTGCACCGTGTGGCCGGCAAAGTCTTTCTGGATGGGCGTGACCCACTCGGCCTGGTGGGCGGCCAGGTCAGCGGCCGTGAGTTGCGCCCCGTGGTCGCGGGCAAAGGCCGCGATCGCATCGGCCACCTCGCCCCGGTAAAAGGCCTCACCGCGCGTCTCGGCAATGCGGCGCAGGGTGCGGCCCGCCTCGGCAAAGGTGAACCACTCGCCAGGCAAGGGCGCGCGCCCCCGCGGCATGAAGGCGCGGTCAAAGCCGGGCTGGTGGTGCAGTTGCGGCACGGCACGCGCCCATTTGTCGGCCACGATCAGGCCCACCGCGTGGCCGCCTTCGGCCAGTTCGATGGCGGGCTCCATCAGGTCGGCGAAGGGCAGGGCGCCAAAGCGTTCGGACATTGCCACCCAAGAGGCCACCGCGCCCGGCACGGTGACGCTGTCCCAGCCGCGCAGCGGAATCTGGCCGCCGTGTTGGCGCTCGAAGTATTCCGGCGTCCAGCCCGATGGCGCCACGCCTGAGGAATTCAGGCCGTGCAACTGGCTGCCGTCCCACAGGATGGCGAAGGCGTCGCTGCCCAGGCCGTTGGACACCGGCTCCACGATGGTGAGGGCCGCCGCCGCGGCGATGGCGGCGTCAATGGCGTTGCCGCCCTTGAGCATCATGCGCAGGCCCGCCTGCGAGGCCAGCGGGTGCGAGGTGGCCACCACGTGGCGCGCCATCACGGGCGAACGCACGGTGGGGTAGGGGTTGGACCAGTCGTATTTCATGGGGTGCCCCTCGGGTGGCGGGGCTGGCGCAGCCCCGGTGGGTTCATGGCCGGATTACTTCAGCACATCGCCCACGCAGAGGTACTTGATCTCCACGTAGTCGTCCATGCCGTGGTGCGAGCCTTCGCGGCCCAGGCCAGACTGCTTCACGCCGCCAAAGGGCACGTGCTCGGTGGCCAGGATGCCCACGTTGATGCCCACCATGCCGTACTCCAGCGCCTCGCTCACGCGGAAGATGCGGCCCACGTCGCGGCTGTAGAAGTAGCTGGCCAGGCCGAACTCGGTGTTGTTCGCGGCGTCGATGGCCTCTTGTTCGGTCTTGAACTTGAACACCGGCGCCAGCGGGCCAAAGGTTTCTTCGCGCGCGCAGAGCATGTCGGCCGTGGCGTTGGCCACCACGGTGGGCTCGAAGAACTGGCCTGGCAGCTTCTGCCCGCCGGTGACCACGCGGCCGCCCTTGGCCACGGCGTCGGCCACGTGGCGCTGCACCTTGTCCACCGCGGCGTCTTCGATCAGCGGGCCTTGCACCACGCCGTCCTCAAAGCCGTTGCCCACCTTGAAGGCCTTGACCTTGGCGGCGAACTTTTCCACGAACTGGTCGTACACGCCCTCTTGCACGTACAGGCGGTTGGCGCACACGCAGGTCTGGCCGGCGTTGCGGTACTTGCTGGCGATGGCGCCTTCCACGGCGGAGTCGATGTCGGCGTCGTCGAACACGATGAAGGGGGCGTTGCCGCCCAGCTCCAGGCTGAGCTTCTTCACCGTGGGCGCGCTTTGCGCCATCAGGATGCGGCCCACCTCGGTGGAGCCGGTGAAGCTCAGGTGTCGCACCACGTCGCTTTCGCACAGCACCTTGCCAATGGCGATGCTGTTGGCGCTGTCGGCGCTCAGCACGTTGAGCACACCGGCTGGGATGCCGGCGCGCAGCGCCAGCTCGGCCGCGGCCAGGGCGGTGAGGGGCGTGAGCTCGGCCGGCTTGATGATCACCGGGCAACCCGCTGCCAGGGCCGGGGCCACCTTGCGGGTGATCATGGCCAGGGGGAAGTTCCAGGGCGTGATGGCCGCGCACACGCCAATGGGCTGCTTGAGCACCAGCAGGCGGCGGTTGTTGTCGAAGGTGGGCAGGGTCTCGCCGTTGACGCGCTTGGCCTCTTCGGCAAACCACTCCACGAAGCTGGCGCCATAGGCGATTTCGCCCTTGCCCTCGGCGTAGGGCTTGCCTTGCTCGGCGGTGAGGATGCGGCCCAGGTCTTCCTGGTTGGCCATGATCAGGTCGTACCACTTGCGCAAGAGGTTGCTGCGCTCTTTGGCGGTTTTGTTCTTCCACGCCCCCCAGGCGGCGTTGGCCGCGGCGATGGCCTGCTCGGCCTCGGCCGGCCCCAGGTTGGCCACGTCGGCCAGTTTCTGGCCGGTGGCGGGGTCGTGCACGTCGAATCGGCTCCTGCCGGCCACCCACTGGCCGTTGATGAGGCCGTCGGTTTTGAGCAAGGAGGGGTCTTTGAGCAGGGCCAGGGGCGAGGTCTTCATGTCCATTGGGTGTCTCCAGGGGCGTGCGGATGCTGTTGGGCCAGCGTGGTTCAACCTCGCAGGATAGCCCTTTGCCCTTGCCCCTGCGGTGCCGCTGGCGACCCTGCCGGGCGAGCCATTGCCGCCGATTCGGTCGGCCACGCCCGAACCGGGCCACAGTGTTGGAAAATAGCGGGTTTTGGCGCCCGCGCGCCACCCCATAACCGAAGCGAAACCCAAGGCCACCATGACCCGCCCCGCCTCCGTCGCCGACATCCGCAAGACCTTCCTGGACTTCTTCGCCTCCAAGGGCCACACCGTGGTGGCGTCCAGCCCGCTGGTGCCGGGCAACGACCCCACGCTCATGTTCACCAACTCGGGCATGGTGCAGTTCAAGGACGTGTTCCTGGGCACCGACAAGCGCCATTACGTGCGTGCGGCCTCGGTGCAGGCCTGCCTGCGCGCCGGCGGCAAACACAACGACCTGGAAAATGTGGGCTACACCGCCCGCCACCACACCTTCTTCGAGATGCTGGGCAACTGGTCGTTTGGCGATTACTTCAAGCGCGAATCGCTGAAGTGGGCCTGGGAACTGCTGACCGAGGTCTACAAGCTGCCGCCCGAGCGCCTGCTGGCCACCGTGTACGCCGAGGACGATGAGGCCTACGACATCTGGACCAAGGAAATCGGCCTGCCGCCCGAGCGCGTGATTCGCATTGGCGACAACAAGGGCGGCCGCTACAAGAGCGACAACTTCTGGATGATGGCCGACACCGGCCCCTGCGGCCCCTGCTCCGAGATCTTCTACGACCACGGCCCCGAGATCCCCGGCGGCCCCCCGGGCAGCCCCGACGAAGACGGCGACCGCTTCATCGAGATCTGGAACAACGTGTTCATGCAGTTCGACATGAAGGAAGACGGCTCGGTCACGCCGCTGCCCGCGCCCTGCGTGGACACCGGCATGGGCCTGGAGCGCCTGGCCGCCATCCTGCAGCACGTGCACAGCAACTACGAGATCGACATCTTTGACGCGCTGATCAAGGCCGCCGCCCGCGAGACCGGCACCACCGACTTGACGAACCCTTCGCTCAAGGTGATTGCCGACCACATCCGCGCCACGTCCTTCCTGATCAGCGACGGCGTGATTCCGTCGAACGAAGGCCGCGGTTACGTGCAGCGCCGCATCGTGCGCCGCGCCATCCGCCACGGCTACAAGCTCGGTCAGAAGACCCCGTTCTTTCACAAGCTGGTGCCCGACCTGGTGAAGATGATGGGCGATGCCTACCCCAACATGGCCAGCCAGGCCCAGCGCATCACCGAGGTGCTCAAGGCCGAAGAAGAGCGCTTCTACGAGACCCTGGCCAACGGCATGGAAATCCTGGATGCCGCCCTGGCCGATGGCGCCAAGGTGCTGCCCGGTGACGTGGCCTTCAAGCTGCACGACACCTACGGCTTCCCGCTCGACCTGTCGGCCGACGTCTGCCGCGAGCGTGGCCTCTCGGTGGACGAGGCCGGCTTCCATGCCGCCATGGAAAAGCAGAAGGCCCAGGCCCGCGCGGCCGGCAAGTTCAAGATGGACAAGGCGCTGGAGTACACCGGCGCCGGCAACACCTTCGTGGGCTACGAGCACCTGGAAGCCCCCGCCAAGGTGGTGGCTCTCTACCTGGACGGCACGCCCGTGGCCAACCTCAAGGCCGGCCAGAGCGGCGTGGTGGTGCTCGACACCACCCCCTTCTACGCCGAGAGCGGTGGCCAGGTGGGTGACGAGGGCGAGATCGTGGCCGGCTCGGCCCGGTTTGACGTGGTCGACACCCAGAAGATCAAGGCCGACGTGTTCGGCCACCACGGCAGCGTGGCGCAAGGCACCCTGGCCGTGGGCGACAGCGTGACCGCCCGCGTCAACACCACCCTGCGCGCCGCCACCGTGCGCAACCACAGCGCCACCCACCTGATGCACAAGGCCCTGCGCGAGGTGCTGGGTGCCCACGTGCAGCAGAAGGGCTCGCTGGTGAATGCCGAGCGCACCCGCTTCGACTTTGCCCACAACGCCCCCGTCACCGACGCCGAGATCCGCCAGATCGAGGCCATCGTGAACGCCGAAATCCTGGCCAACGCCGCCGCGAACGCGCAGGTGATGGACATTGAGGCGGCCAAGAACAGCGGCGCGATGATGCTGTTCGGCGAGAAGTACGGCGAGACCGTGCGTGTGCTCAGCATCGGCTCCAGCAAGGAACTGTGCGGCGGCACCCACGTGAAGGCCACCGGCGACATCGGCCTGTTCAAGGTGGTGGCCGAGAGCGGCGTGGCCGCTGGCGTGCGCCGCATCGAGGCCGTCACCGGCGCCAATGCGCTGGCCTACCTGCAGTCGCTCGAAGACACCGTGTCGCAAGCCGCCGGTGTCCTCAAGGCCCCGGCCGCCGAGCTGACCGCCCGCATCGGCCAGACCCTGGAACAGGTGAAGGCCCTGGAAAAGGAAATCGCCGCCCTCAAGGGCAAGCTGGCCTCCAGCCAGGGCGACGAGCTCATGGCCCAGGCCGTGGACGTCAAGGGCATCAAGGTGCTGGCGGCCACGCTCGAAGGCGCCGACGCGAAAACCCTGCGCGACACCCTGGACAAGCTCAAGGACAAGCTCAAGACCGCCGCCATCGTGCTGGCGGCCGTGGACGGCGGCAAGGTGCAGCTGGCCGCGGGCGTCACCGCCGACAGCACCGGCAAGGTGAAGGCCGGTGAGCTGGTGAACTTCGTGGCCCAGCAGGTGGGCGGCAAGGGCGGCGGCAAGCCCGACATGGCCATGGCCGGCGGCACCGACGCCTCTGCCCTGCCCAAGGCCCTGGCCTCGGTGCAGGCTTGGGTGGCCGAGCGCCTGTGAGCGTGACCACGCGTCCCGGGTTGTCGCGGCGGCAGTGCCTCGCGGCGGCCCTGGCCGCCTGCGCGGGCGTAGCCCACGCCCAGGCCGCTGGCGCCGCCTCGCCCGGCTATCGGGTGAGCGATTGGCCCGCCCAGCGTGCCACGCCGCCCTTGCAGGCCGTGGGGCTGGAAGGCCAGCCGGTGCGCCTGGACGATTTCAAGGGCCGCGTGCTCCTGCTCAATTTCTGGGCCACCTGGTGCCCGCCCTGCCGGGCCGAGCTGCCCTCTCTGCAGGCCCTGCCCGAGTGGTTTGGCGA
Organism: Hydrogenophaga sp.; assembly: GCF_041913525.1. GTDB lineage: Bacteria > Pseudomonadota > Gammaproteobacteria > Burkholderiales > Burkholderiaceae_C > Hydrogenophaga. The sequence goes on from NZ_JAYSFD010000004.1 coordinate 211,220, forward strand.
AGACAAGGTGGCCGTGCTGGCCCTGAACTTTCGCGAATCGGGCCGCACCGCGCGCCGCTTTCTCAGTTCGTCTGGCATCCAGGTGCCTGTGGCGCTTGACCCTAGTGGCGACATCGCCAAGGCCTGGGGCGTGCGCGCCTTCCCCACCACGGTGCTGATCGACCGGAGCGGCCAGGCCCGTCAGGTGGTGCAGGGCGAGGTGGACTGGCTCAGCGCCCCGGCCCTGGCCTGGGTCGAGCGGGTGCTCGGGCAGCGCTGACCGGGCGGAGATAATCGGGGGTTCTCCGGCCGCTCGCGGCCGGTTCCCCAGGCTTTGCGCTGCACCCGGTGTGTGTGGCTCGGCCTTGTTCCCACTCCGGAGTTCTTTGAATGACCCCCGATCGGCGCCGATTCCTGCGCTGTGCCGCCACGTCCGTGGCCGCCAGCACCCCTCTGTTCCATGCCGCTGGCGCCTTCGCCCAGGCGGCCCCCACCCCCAACTCCTTTGACCCCCGCCCCGGCGAGTGGCGCACCTTCGACGTGACCACCCGGGTGGACATCGTTGACCCGGTGGGCAAGACCCAGGTGTGGCTGCCCTTGCCCTCGATCGAGAGCGACTGGCAGCGCAACCTCTCGCAGGGCTTCACCTCCAATGGCCGGGGCATGCTCATGCAAGACGGCCGTTACGGTGCCCGCCTGCTGCATGTGGTGTTCAACGAGGGCGAGAAAGCGCCCTACGTGGAACTGACCAGCCGCGTGCAGACGCGCAACCGCGCCACCGACTGGACCGCGCGCACGGCGGCCGCCGAAGACGCTGCCACCTTGCGTTTCTGGACCCAGCCCACCGAACTGCTGCCCACCGACGGCATCGTGCGCGAGACCGCCCAGCAGGCTGTGCGTGGCGCCCGCACCGACCGCGCCCGGGCCCAGGCCATCTACGACTGGGTGGTGGCCAACACCTACCGCGAGCCCAAGACCCGTGGCTGCGGCCCTGGCGACATCAAGGCCATGCTGGAAACCGGCAACCTGGGCGGCAAATGCGCCGACCTCAACGCCCTGTTCGTGGGCCTGTGTCGCGCGGTCGGCCTGCCCGCGCGGGACGTGTACGGCGTGCGCCTGGCGCCCTCGGCCTTTGGCTACAAGCAGTTGGGCGCCGCGTCCACCAGCCTCAAAGGTGCCCAGCACTGCCGGGCCGAGGTGCACCTGGCGGGCCTGGGCTGGGTGCCCATGGACCCGGCCGACGTGACCAAGGTCATGCGCCACGAAGCGGCCGACTGGATCAAGACGCCCCAGCACCCCTTGGTGGCGCCCGTGAACAAGGCCCTGTTCGGCGCCTGGGAAGGCAACTGGATGGCCCTGAACATGGCGCACGACCTGGAACTGCCCGGCGCCCAAGGCCCCGAACTCGGATTCTTCATGTACCCGCAGGGCGAGACCGGCGGCGACCGCCTCGACCCCTACGAGCCCGACGCCTTCCGCTACCAGATCTCGGCGCGCGAGATCAAGGCCTGATCACGAGGTCTTTTCGGCGCGACCAGTCGCAGGGTCTGGTCGTCGCCGATACCTTAGGGGGCTTGCCTGATGCTGCCCGCCTAGACTTTCCCGCTTCATTTTTTACAGGGAAAGCGTGTGATCAAAAGTCTTTCTATCGTGGTGTCCGCTGTGGTCTTGGGCGGTTGCGCGTCGGTCGTCAACGACACGACCCACCCGATCAAGGTCGAAACCAAGACCCAAGCGGGCAACATGGTCGCTGGCGCCGACTGCCACCTCACCAACGACTACGGCACTTTCAACGTGAAGTCGGGCGACACCACCCAGGTGCGCCGCTCGGGCAAGGACCTGGACATCGTCTGCAAAGACCCGGCCAACCCCGAGGCCACTGCCCGCGCCGTGTCTCGTGCCAATGGCGGCATGTGGGGCAACATCATCCTGGGCGGTGGCGTTGGCGCCATCATCGACCACAACAAGGGCACCGCTTACACCTACCCCACCTGGGTGCAGCTGGTGTTTGGTCAGTCGCTGGTCTTCGATCGCAGCAACGAAAAAGAAGGCCAGCCAGTGGTGGGTGCCCAGGCCGCCCCGGCCGCTGAAGCCACCGCCGCCAAGTAAACGGCACCAAGTCAACGGCACCTAGGCCTGATCAGTCAGGCCACCGCAGGCGCTGCCCGCTCTCGAAGCGGCGAGCCTGCCCGGTGACCGGGTCGGTGAAGGCAATGGCGCGCGCCAGCAGGCGCAGCGGTTCCTGAAAATCCTCGGCCTCGTCGGGGCCGCGGCGCACCACCGGGTAGAACTGGTCGCCCGCGATGGGGGCGCCCAGAGCCTGCAGGTGCACCCGCAACTGGTGGCGCTTGCCGGTGAGGGGTTCCAGCGCGTAGCGCGCCCAGCGGCCCTTCACTTCCAGCAGGTCAATGCGGGTCTCGCTGTTGGGCTCACCCTCGGCCTCGACCATGCGGAAGAAGGCCTCCACGTCTTCTTCGATGCGGCTGCGCCGCGTGGTGGGCCACACCATGTCCGTGCGGTGCGGCGCGATGGCTTCGTAGCGCTTGTCCACCGCGCGGTCGCGGAACAGCGCGTGGTAGGCGTTGCGGTCTTGCGGGCGGAGGTTGAACACCACCAGCCCGGCCGTTTCGCGGTCAATGCGGTGAATGGGGTTGAGCGTGTCGATGCCAGTGCGCTGCTTCAGCCGCACCATCAGGCTGTGGCGCACGTAACGCCCGCCGGGCGTCACCGGCATGAAGGGCGGCTTGTCGGCTACCAGCAGGTGCTCGTCCTGAAAAACGATGCGTTCCTCAAACGGAATCTCGGCCTCGTCGTCGAGCTGGCGGTAGTAGTACAGCCGCGCGCCGGGCTCGCAGGGCGCGGTGGCGTCCAGCGGCTGACCGTCGTCGCCCAGCACGTCGCCCGCGGCCAGGCGCTGCGCCCAGCCCTCGGGTGACACCACGGGCAGGCGCTCGCACAAGAAGTCAAGCACCGAGCCCCAGGGCATGGGCTTGCGGTGCGGAATGGCCACGCAACTGGGCGACACGCCCAGGCGGGTGGGGATCAGCGGGTTCTTGGGGCGGTGCGCCACGGCGCGGCGGTCACACGCGGGTGAAGACCAGGTCCCACACGCCGTGGCCGAGCTTCAGGCCGCGGTTCTCGAACTTGGTCAGCGGGCGGTAGTCGGGCTTGGGTGCGTAGGCCTCGGCGGTGTTCTTCAGCAGCGGCTCGGCGCGCAGCACCTCCAGCATCTGCTCGGCGTAGGGCTCCCAGTCGGTGGCCAGGTGCAGGTAGCCGCCGGGCTTGAGCTTGCGGGCCAGCCGGTTCACGAAGGGCCCTTGAATCAGGCGGCGCTTGTGGTGGCGGCTTTTGTGCCAGGGGTCGGGGAAGAAGATGTGCACGCCGTCCAGGCTGGCCTCGGGCAGCATGTGGTCCAGCACCTCCACCGCGTCGTGGCGCAGGATGCGGATGTTCTCGATGCCTTCCTCGCCGCACAGCTTGAGCAGCGCGCCCACGCCGGGCTCGTGCACTTCACAGCAGAGAAAGTTGTCGGCCGGGCGCACCTTGGCGATCTGGGCGGTGGCCCCGCCCATGCCGAAGCCGATTTCCATGATCAGCGGTGCCTGCCGGCCAAAGGCGGCCTCGGCGTTGAAGGCTTGGTCGGGCTGGTAGTTCAGCAGAAAGCGCGGGCCGAACTGCTCAAAGGCCCGTTGCTGGCCCGGGCCCACGCGGCCAGTGCGCAGCACGTAGCTTTTGATCTGGCGCAGGTAGGTGGTCTCGGTGGGCTGGGGGCGGGGCTGGGCGTGGCGGGGGTCGGTCATGTCGGCTCTCGAAAGGGGCCGTGGATTTTAGGCGCCCTGGCTCAGGCGGCCCAGCCGGCTGTCCAACCACCCAGCGCCTCGCCCACGCTGCCGCTTTGCGCCGGCAGGCCCAGCGCCGCAGCGGCCGCGTTGAGCGCGGCCAGCGGATCGCTTAGGTCCAGTGGCTTGGCGCCATTTTGTTTGCTGAGTTTTTCGCCGTTGGGCCCCAGCACCAGCGGGGTGTGCAGGTAGGCGGGCGTGGGCAGGCCCAGGGCCTGTTGCAGCAGCACCTGGCGTGGCGTGTTGTCGACCAGGTCTTGGCCGCGCACCACGTGCGTGATGCCTTGGGCGCCGTCGTCCACCACCACGGCAAGCTGGTAGGCCCACAGGCCGTCGGCGCGCTTCAGCACGAAATCGCCCACCTCGGTGGCCACGTTTTGCACTTGCTGGCCCAGGCGTCGGTCGGCCCAGTGCACGGTGGCCGCTTCGCCATCGGGCACGCGAAAACGCCAGGCCCGCGCGGGGCGGCCCTGCAGGCCGCCACGTTCGGGGCGGCAGGTGCCGGGATAGACCGCCGCGTGATGGCGCTCGCGCGCCAGACCGCGCTCGGTGAGGGCGTTGTCGATGTCTTTGCGCGAACAGGCGCAGGGGTAGGCGCGGCCCTGGGCGATCAGGCGGTCCAATGCGGCCTGGTACAGCTCGCCCCGCTGCGACTGCCACACCACCGGCTCGTCGCTCACCAGGCCGCAGGCGGCGAGCTGCTGCAGGATGCGGGCATCGGCCTCTGGCACGCAGCGCGGCGTGTCCACGTCTTCGATGCGCACCAGCCATGCACCGCCGTGGGCGCGGGCGTCAAGCCAGCTCGCCAGGGCCGCCACCAGCGAGCCAGCGTGCAGCGCCCCGGTGGGCGAGGGGGCAAAACGCCCACGATAAACCGTTGGCAGCTTCATTTGCCCGGCGCGCGTGTCTGGTTCAGCACACACCGTGGAACCGGCTTTGCCGGGCCACTGGTGTGGTCCCCTGGGGGAAGCCGCGCAGCGGCGCAGGGGGGAACAGTTTCACGCCATGGCCAGGGCCAGTTCCAGCCCCGAGACGAAGGCGTTTTCCACCCGGTGGCCCAGGCACCAGTCGCCGCACACGCCGACGCCCAACTCGCTGTCCAGCAAGAAGGGCTGGCCCAGCGGCTGTTGGGTCTGCGCGTAGCGCCAGCGGTGCACCACCGCATGGGGCGGCGTGGCGCGAATGCCGGTGACCTCGGAGAAGGCCTTGAGCAGCTTGGCTTTCACCCGCTCGGGGTCGTCTTCCAGGTGCTCGGCCGACCAGGTGGGGTTGGCCTGCACTGTCCAGCGTTCGATGGGGTCGCGTGCGGGCTTGCTGGACTCGCGCGTGAGCCAGGCGATGCGGTGGTGGGTGCTGCGCGCTGCGTTCCATTGCGGCCCGAGTTGCCCCAGGCCCGGTTGCATGGCCTGGGGGAAGGCGACCATGAGGGTCCAGCACGGGGCCACCGTGACCGGGGCCATGGCCTGGCGCAGCGCCGGCGCCAGGGCGCTGGCCTTGAGCAGGTCATCGGCTTGCACGTGCGGAATGGCCAGCACCACGCGGTCAAAGCCGCTGTGCACATGCCGCCCGCCATCGGCGTCTTCGGTCTGCAATTGCCAGCGTTGGTGGGCCAGCGCGTCGCGCTCGATGCGCAGCACGCGCGTGTTGAGCTCGCATCGCGCGGGCAGTTGGCCGTGCAGCTCGGGTTGCGCCAGGGGCTTGGCCCAGAGGCCCACCAGGGCGTTCATGCCGGGCGTGGCCACCCAGTGACGCTCGGTGGGCGGCGGGGCGCTGGCCACCAGGTGGCCGAAGGCGTCGAGCACACGAACGGTGCTCACGCTCCAGGGGCGCACCAAGGCACTGGCGGTCTGGCGCAGCGCCAGTTCGAAGCGCGGGTCGCGCACGGTGAAGTACTGTGCGCCATGGTCAAACCCGCCAAACTCGGTGCGGCGCGTGGCCATGCGGCCACCCACGCCTCGGCTTTTCTCGAACAGGGTGACGCGGTGCCCGGCCTGCAGCAGCGTGCGCGCCGCGACCACGCCGGCCATGCCGGCACCAATGACCGCGAAGTGAAGCGGGGCGAGGGAAGGGCTGGTGGAAGTGGTGGCGTTCATGGGGTGGTGCTGTGGGGTGTCTGGCGAATGTAGCAGCGGTGGCGGCCCTCAGCTTTGATGGTGGTGGTGCAACAGGGCTTCTCGTGTTTTGGCGTGTTCCAGTCGATCAAGCCACCAGCGCAAGGCTCGTCCGGTGTCGGCCTGGCTGCGCGGCTGGCGCCAGGCATAGGCCATGCGCAACACGCTGTCGGGGCGTTGCAGCGGTTTCACCACCAGGCGCCCGGCGTTGATGTAGGGCTGGGCCAGGGGCTGGGGCAGAAAGCCCGCGCCCAGGCCGCGCAACTGCGCTTCCAGTTTGTGCTGCATGGTGGGCACGGTGAGCACGTCTTGCCCGGGCAGCAGGTTGTGGGTGATGCCGCGCCCGCGCACGGTGGAGTCGGCCACCGCCACGGCCCGGTGGGCGCGCATGTCTTCGTCCCCCAGGGGGCGGTCGATGCTGGCCAGCGGGTGGTGCGGGGCCACGGCGTACACAAACACCACCGAGCCCAGTGAGCCGACCTGCAGGTCGGTGGCGGACAGGTCGCTGCTCAGGCCCAGGGCCAGATCGGCCTGGCCGGTTTGCAAGGCCTCCAACGTGCCCGAGAGGGTTTCGGCGCGCAGGCGCAGCCGGGTGGGCGCACCGGTGGCGTAGAAGGCCTCGCACAGCTCGAACAGGGTGGCGCGTGAGATGACGGCATCGGCCGCGATGGTCAGTTGCGGCTCCCAACCCGTTGCCACGCGCTTGACGCGCTGCGCCACGGCGTCAAGCTCGTTCAGCAGGTACTCGCCCGAGCGCAGCAACTCGGCCCCAGCCGGCGTGAGCACGGCACGGCGGGCGCTGCGGTCGAACAAAAGCACGTCCAGCGCGTCTTCGATCTGGCGCACCCGGTAGGTGAGGGCACTGGGCACCATGCCCAGCTCGCGCGCTGCCGCCGCCATGCTGCCCAGGCGAGAGACCGCCTCCAGCAAGGCCAGGTTTTCGGCGGAGAGGGCGGAGCGGGGGTTGGGCGCGGCAGGCATTGGAGGGGTGTTTCATTCAGATTTTTTGAATGATGCCATCAAAGCCCTGCGACCCAAGGCAGGGCGGGGCGATTGAGAATTCTTCTCATGCCAAGGCCCAATGCGAGCCCCGGCACCACCCCCAGACGAGAGGAGCCCGCCATGATTCACATCCGCCGATCCGACGCCCGAGGCCAAGCCGACCACGGCTGGCTCAAGAGCCAGCACTCGTTTTCCTTTGCCGAGTACTTTGACCCGCAATGGATGGGCTGGGGCAACCTGCGCGTGATCAACGAAGACCGCATCGCCCCCGGCACGGGCTTTGGCACCCACGGTCACCGCGACATGGAAATCATCAGCTACGTGTTGCAAGGCAACCTGGCCCACAAAGACAGCATGGGCAACGTGAAGGGCATTCCGCCCGGTGACGTGCAGCGCATGAGCGCCGGCAGCGGCGTGATGCACAGCGAGTTCAACCACGCGCCCAACAGCGAGACGCACTTTTTGCAAATCTGGATCGAGCCCAACGTGCGCGGCATTCCCCCGAGCTACGAGCAAAAGGGCTTTGCCGAGGCCGAGAAGCGCGGCCGCCTGCGCCTGGTGGCGTCGCCCAATGGTGCCGATGGATCGGTGACCATCCACGCCGACGCCGCGCTCTACGCCGGCTTGTTCGATGGCGCCGAGCGCGCCGAGCTGACCCTAGACCCGGCGCGCAAGGCCTATGTGCACCTGGTGCGCGGCGAACTGAGCGTGAACGGCCAGCGCCTGAAGGGCGGCGACGCCGCCGTGATGGCCGGCGAGCCCAAGGTGGAGCTGGCCGACGGCGCCGATGCCGAGGTGCTGGTGTTTGACCTCGCCGCTTGATCTTTACTTTTTTTCAACAACAACAGGAAACGCAAACATGGCAAACGTCGTTGTGGTTTACCACTCGGGTTATGGTCACACCCAGTTCATCGCCCAGGCGGTGGCGAAGGGCGCCGATGCGCAGCTGCTGCCCATCGACGCCGAGGGCAACCTGCCCGAAGGCGGCTGGGACACCCTGGCTGGCGCTGATGCCATCGTCTTCGGCACGCCCACCTACATGGGCGGCCCGAGCTGGCAGTTCAAGAAGTTTGCAGACGCCAGCTCCAAGCCTTGGTTCTCTCGCGCCTGGCAAGACAAGTTCTTCGCTGGCTTCTCGGTGAGCGCCAGCCTCAACGGCGACAAGGGCGCCACCCTGGCCTACCTGAACACCCTGGCCGCCCAGCACGGCGGGCTGTGGATCAGCCTGGGCATGCTGCCGTCCAACGCCAAGGCCGCCACCCGCAACGACGTGAACAACCTGGGTGGCTCGGTGGGCCTGCTGGTGCAAGCCCCGTCTGATGCCGGCGCCGACGCCATTCCCCAGGGTGACGTGGACACCGCCCGCAAGTTCGGCGAGCGCGTGGCCGCCGTGGTGGGCAAGTTCAAGGGCTGATGGGTGAGTGCCTTGGGGCGCGTTGGTGCCCCAAGGTCACCAGCCAAGCGGGCCGGCCGGGGATTTTTCCCCCGCCGGCCCGCTTACCATTGGCGCCATGAAGATCATCACGCTGCTGCCCTGGGCCGACTGGCTGGCCGTTGCGGCCTTTTTTGGCCTGTGGTCGGGTTACGCCTGGTTCGCCAAGCGCCTGGGGCGCTACCGCCCTTCGTTGCTGCAGACCACCAACCGCTACCGCGGCTACTGGATGAAGCAAACCTGCGCGCGCGACCCGCGCATGCTTGACGGCATCATCGTGCAGAACCTCTCCAGCACGCCGTCGTTCTTTTGCTCCACCTCGATCCTGGTCATCGGCGGCTTGTTTGCCTTGTTGGGCACCACCGACAAGGCCTCTGAGCTGATGAGCGAAATTCCCTTTGCGCAGGCCACCACGCTGATCGTCTTCGAGTTCAAGATCCTGGTGCTCATCGCCATCTTCGTGTACTCGTTTTTCCGTTTCTCGTGGAGCATGAGGCAGTACACCTTTGTGGCGCTGGTGATCGGCTCCATGCCGCCGGCCACCTCGTTTGACCGGGGCGAGTTTGACCGCAAGGTGTTCGTGGACCGGGCCGCGGCCATGGTGAGTTCGGCGGCTGAGACCTTCAACGACGGGCTGCGCGCGTACTACTTTTCGTTTGCCTTGCTGGGCTGGTTTGTGTCGCCACTGACCATGGTGGTGGCCACCGTGATCGTGGTGGCGATTCTCTACAGCCGGGAGTTCCGCTCCGAGGTGCTGCGCATCCTGAAGGAATAGGGGGCCAGGTCCGCTGGACGGGCCGCCGCCCACGGGGGTGGCTTCTAAAATCGGCCCATGTTCATTCACCTGCGCCTGCACACCGAGTTCTCCGTCGTTGACGGCACCACCCGCATCGACGATGTGGTGGCCGCCGCGGCGGCCGATGGCCAGCCCGCCCTGGGCATCACCGACCTCAACAACCTGTTCGGCGCCATCAAGTTTTACAAGGCCGCGCGCGGCGCGGGCATCAAACCCGTGATCGGCGCCGAGGTGGTGCTGCAGGGCTTCAGCGAAGAAAGCACCAGCGCCACCCCGGGCTCGCACCAGCCGCCTCTGCCGCGCGTGTTGCTGCTGGTTCAAGACCGCCAGGGCTACCTCAACCTGTGCGAGCTGCTGGCCCGGGCCTGGACGCGCAATACCCTGCGCGACCAGGCGGTGGTGCAGCGCGACTGGCTGCAAGAACTCAACGCCGGGCTGATCTGCCTCTCGGGCGCACACACAGGCCCAGTGGGCCAGCCCCTGATGGCGGGCGATGCCCAGCGCGCGGCCGACATGGCGCTGCAACTGGGCTCGATCTTTCCGCACCGCTTCTACCTGGAGCTGCAGCGCGCCGGCCGCGCCGACGACGAGCGCCACGTGAGCGCGGCCGTGAAGCTGGCGGCCCGCCTGCACCTGCCGGTGGTGGCCACGCACCCCATCCAGTTCCTGGAACCCGACGACTACGAGTCGCACGAGGCGCGGGTGTGCATCGCCGAGGGCGAGATCCTGGCCAACAACCGGCGCGTGCGCCGTTTCACCCGCGAGCAGTACTTCAAGAGCGCGGCCGACATGGCCGAGCTGTTCCGCGACATTCCCTCGGCCGTGGCCAACACGGTGGAGATCGCGCGGCGCTGCAACCTCACCTTGGTGCTGGGCAAGCCGCAGTTGCCCAACTTCCCGATTCCGCCGGTCAACGGCGTGGTGATGTCGGTGGAGGAGTACTTCCGCCACGTCTCGCACGAAGGCCTGGAAGGGCGCCTGAAGCACCTGTTCCCCGACGAGGCCGAGCGTGAGCGCCAGCGCCCGCGCTACGTGGAGCGACTGGAGTTCGAGCTGAACACCATCTTGAAGATGGGGTTCCCGGGCTACTTCCTCATCGTGTCGGACTTCATCAAGTGGGCCAAGGAAAACGGCTGCCCGGTGGGCCCGGGTCGCGGCTCGGGCGCCGGCTCGCTGGTGGCCTATGCGCTGCTCATCACCGACCTGGACCCACTGCAGTACAACCTGCTGTTCGAGCGCTTCCTGAACCCGGAGCGGGTGTCCATGCCCGACTTCGACATCGATTTCTGCCAGAGCAATCGCGACCGCGTGATCGACTACGTGAAGGACCGCTATGGCAAGGACGCGGTGAGCCAGATCGCCACCTTCGGCACCATGGCCGCGCGCGCGGCCATCCGCGACGTGGGGCGCGTGCTCGACTTCGCCTATGGCTTCTGCGACGGCATCTCCAAGCTCATCCCCAACAAGCCGGGCATGAGCGTGACGCTGCAGTACCCGCCCAATCCGCCCAAGGACGGCGACAAGAACAACTACGCCATCGCCATGGAGCCCATCCTGGCCGAGCGCATCCAGAAGGAAGAGGACGTCAAGACGCTGATCGAGCTGGCGCAGAAGCTCGAAGGCATGACGCGCAACATCGGCATGCACGCCGGTGGCGTGCTGATTGCCCCGGGCAAGCTGACCGACTTCTGCCCGCTCTACATGCAGCCAGGCAGCGAATCGGCCGTGAGCCAGTACGACAAGGACGATGTGGAGGCCATTGGCCTGGTGAAGTTCGACTTTTTGGGCCTGGCCACGCTCACCATCCTGGAGATCGCGCGCGAGTTCATCATGAAGCGCCACAAGGGCCAGGAGAACTTCGCGTACGAGAACGTGCCGCTGGACGACCCCAAGGTCTATGCGCTGTTCTCCAAGGGCCAGACCGAGGCCGTGTTCCAGTTTGAAAGCCGCGGCATGCAGGGCATGTTGCGCGACGCCAAGCCCTCGCGCCTGGAAGACCTGATCGCCCTGAACGCGCTCTACCGCCCGGGCCCCATGGACCTGATCCCCACCTTCGTGGCCCGCAAGCACGGGCGCGAGGTGGTGGAGTACCCGCACCCGCTCACCGAGCCGGTGCTGGCCGAGACCTACGGCATCATGGTCTATCAAGAGCAGGTGATGCAGACCGCCCAGGTGCTGGGGGGCTACTCGCTCGGTGGCGCCGACATGCTGCGCCGGGCCATGGGCAAAAAGAAGCCCGAGGAGATGGCTGAGCACCGCATCATCTTCCGCAAGGGCGCAGCCGAGAAGGGCATCAGCGAAGAGAAGGCCGACGAGGTTTTCGACCTGATGGAGAAGTTCGCCGGCTACGGCTTCAACAAGTCGCACGCCGCCGCCTACTCGCTCCTGGCCTACCACACGGCCTGGCTCAAGGTGCACTACACGGCCGAGTTCTTCTGCGCCAACATGACCGTGGAAATGGACAACACCGACAAGCTCAAGGTGTTGTGGGAAGACGCGCTGAAGATGGGCCTGAGCTTCGAGGCGCCCGACGTGAACCGGGGCTTCTACCGCTTTGAGCCTGTCACCGACAAGGTGATCCGCTACGGCCTGGGCGCGGTCAAGGGCACTGGCCAGCTCGCCATTGAGGCCATCGTGGCCGCGCGCGAAGGCCGGGGCGAGGGCCCCAACGGCCAGGAGAGCGGACCCTTCACCAGCCTGTTCAATTTCTGCCTGCGGGTGGACCGCAGCCGCATCAACAAGCGCACGGTGGAGGCCCTCATCAAGGCCGGCGCCTTCGACAGCCTCAACCTCAACCGCGCCGAGTTGCTGGCCTCGCTTGACCTGGCCTTTGAATACGCCGCCACCACCCAGGCCAACGCCAACCAGGGCGGCCTGTTCGACATGTTCGACGACGGCCACGGCTCCAGCACGCAAGAGCCGCCGCTGGTGGCCACCACGCCCTGGGGCGTGAAAGAGCGCCTGACGCACGAGAAGAGCGCCATCGGCTTCTACTTCTCGGGCCACCTGTTCGACGAGGTGGAGCGCGAGGTGCGGCGCTTTGCGCGCACGCCGCTGGCCAACGTGACCGAAAGCCGCGACCCGGTGGTGCTGGCCGGCATCGTGTCGGACTTCCGCGTCATCAACGGCCAGCGCGGCAAGCTCGCCTTCTTCAAGCTGGACGACAAGACCGGCGTGCTGGAGGTGAGCGCGGACGAGAACCTCATCAACGCCCACCGCGCCATCTTGAAAGACGACGAACTGCTGGTGGTGCAGGCGGTGGTGCAGCCCGACCGCTTCTCGGGCGGCCTGCGCTTGAAGATCCAGCACATCTGGGACCTGGGCTCGGCCCGTTGCCGTTTTGGCAAGTACCTGCGCGTGGCCGTGAATGGCCATGCGCCCGACATCGCCCAACTCGTCAAGACCTATGCCCCGGTGCGCGAGCAGACCGAGCAAGGCGAGTTGGTGCGTGGCTTGCCGGTGCGCCTGTCGGTGCTGCGGCCCGGCGCGCAGTGCGAAATTCAGCTGGACGATCGCTCGCTGTTCTTCCCCTCGGACGCGGCGCTGGCGAGCTGGATGGCGCAGGCCCACGAGCAAAAGGCCGAGATCGTGTTCGATTGACCCCCCCCTGCGCCGCTGCGCGGCTTCCCCCCGAGGGGGACGCCACCTGGCGGCCCGGCGGAGCCGGTTCCGCGGTGGCCACTGGGTTAGGGGTGGCGCGCCGGAGACAGGGTTGGGTTTTCGCTGCGTGCGGCAGGCGTGCCTGCCGGCTCAGTCCAGCGGGCGCAGGCCGATCACCAGAGACGAGGGCACGCGGCCGTCGGTGTCGCGGGGCAGGGTGGCGGTGCGGTCGATGGCGCGCAGCACGGCGTCGTCCCACGCGGGGTTGCCGCTGCTCTTGGTGATGCGCCGTGAGGTAATGGTGCCGTCGGGCAGGGTGCGCACCTCGACCTCGGCGCGCGGGTTGCCGGGAGCGGATTCGGTGAACACGATGTTGGGCTTGATGCGCGCGGCCACCTTGGCGCCGTAACCCGGCGTGGGGCCGCTGGACTGTTGGGCCGTGCCGGTGCTGGTGGCGCTGCCGGTGGCGCCGGCCTGGCCCATCATGCGCTTGAGCTGGTCTTGGCGCAGCTGTTCCTTCAGCTGGGCTTCGCGCTTTTCGTCGGCGGCTTTTTTCTCGCGCTCGCGCTTTTCCTCGGCCAGTTTCTTCTCGCGTTCGCGTTTCTCTTCCGCGAGTTTTTTCTCTCGTTCTTTCTCGGCCTTTTCCGCTTTCTCGGCCGCGAGCTTCTTCTCGCGCTCGCGCTTTTCCTCGGCCAGCTTTTTCTCGCGCTCTTTTTCCTTGCGTGCGGCTTCCTCGCGCGCTTTCTTTTCTGCCTCGGCCTTTTCTTTGGCCTTGGCCATGGCGATATCGGCCTGGCTGGGCGCGGGGGGTGGTGGCGGCGGTGCCTTCACCACCGGCTTGGGCTCGGGCGCGGGGGCTGGCTTGGGTTCGGGTTGCGGCTCCGGGGGCGGTGGGGGCGGGGGCTCCACCGCGCGCGGCGCCGCCTGCTGCGGCAGGCGCGACCAGAGCTCGGCCTCGACCGCGGGCATCTCGGCGTCTTGTTTCCACTGCACGCCCCAGGTCAGCGCGGCGATCAGCGCACCGTGCACCACCAGGGCCAGCGTGAGCGGGCGGCCCCAGCGGTCTTGCCGGGGCGGAGCGAATTCGGAACGGTCAGCGGCTGTCTGCATCGTGGCTCAACGGGCGGCCTGAACGGCCAGGCCCACGCGGGCAATGCCCTTGGCCTGCAGCTCGCCCATGACCTTCATCACCACGTCGTACTTGACGTTCTTGTCGGCGCTGATGATCACCGGCGTGCCGCCTTCGGTGCCGTCGGTTTGCAGTTGGCGCACGCGCGCCACCAGTTGCCCCATGGGCACGGCTGGCGTGTCGGCGCTGCTGTTGCCGGGGCGAACCTGAATCTGTTCGTCTTTGTCGATGATCACTTGCACGAAGGCATCGGGCTGGCGCGCGGCCTGGCCCACGCTGGGCAACGCGATCTGGCTCGGCGTGATGAGGGGAGCGGTCACCATGAAGATGATCAACAGCACCAACATCACGTCGATGAAGGGCACCATGTTGATCTCGTTGATGGTGCGGCGACCCCGGCCGCGGGCGGCGAGCTTGGCCATGTGTGCGCGCTCCGGTCAGCGGCCCGAGGGCGATTGCGAGCCCACGTTGCGCTGCAGGATGTTGGAGAACTCTTCCATGAAGGTCTCCATGCCGTTGGCCACGCGGTCGATGTCGTGGGCGAAGCGGTTGTAGCCGACCACCGCCGGAATGGCGGCAAACAGGCCGATGGCGGTGGCCACCAGCGCCTCGGCAATGCCGGGGGCCACGGTGGCCAGCGTCACCTGGGTGAGCGCGGCCAGGCCGGTGAAGGCGTGCATGATGCCCCACACCGTGCCGAACAGGCCCACGTACGGCGCCACCGAGCCCACCGTGCCCAGGAAAGACAGATTGGACTCCAGCACGTCGAGTTCACGCTGGAAGCTCGCCCGCATGGCGCGGCGCGCGCCGTCGAGCAGGGTGCCGCTGTCGGTGATGTGGCGCTCGCGCAGCTTCTGGAACTCGCGCATGCCGCTGGCGAAGATGCGCTCCATCGGCCCGCCGGTGCGAGCGGACTGGGCGGCGGCGGCGTACAGCTCGTTGAGGTTCTTGCCTGACCAGAAATCGCGCTCGAAGTCGTCGTTCAGCGCGCGCACGCGCTTGAGCGTGGAGAGCTTGCGGAAGATGGCGGCCCAGCTGATCACGGACATGGTGACCAGCAGGGCCACCACGGCCTGGACAACCCAACTGGCGTTGAGCATCAGTTGGACGATGGAGAAGTCGTGGCTCATGGCGATGGGAGGAAAAAACCGGTCGAAGGTTCAGGCGGCGTGGCCGGCCAGGGCGTCGAGCACCTCGGCCGGAATGCGTTGGGGGCGAAAGGTCTGAGCGTCGATCCAGCCGATGCGGATGCTGCCTTCGCACAGCAGTTCACCGTCTGGGCCGGGGCCTCGGCGCGCGGTCTGGGCGATTGTCATCGACGCACGGCCGGCTTCGACGACCTGGGCTGTCACCAGAAGTAAATCGTCCAGGCGCGAGGGCCGGTGGTAGCGCAGCTCGGTGCCACTGACCACGAACATGCCCCCCGTGCGCTCGCGCAAGGCCTGCTGTTCCACGCCCAGCGAGCGCAGCCACTCGGTGCGGGCGCGCTCGAAGAACTTGAGGTAGTTGGCGTAGAAGACGATGCCGCCGGCATCGGTGTCTTCCCAGTACACCCGCACCGGCCAAGTGAAGGGCACGGTCACAGCGCGGCCTCCAGGCGGGCGATGGCCTCGCGCAGCTGTTCCATCGAGTTGGCGGTGGAGAAGCGCAGGTAACGCCCTGGTTCGGCCTGGGCAAAGTCGCGCCCTGGCGTGGCGGCAATCTGGCAGCGCTTCATCAGCTCAAAGGCCAGCGCCCAGCTGCCGCCCTGGTCGGGGCGATCGCCTTGCGGCGGGATACCCCAGCGCTGGCAGAGCTGGGTGACGTCGGCCCAGGCGTAGAAGGCGCCATCGGGCATCACGGGCACGCAGAGGCCCAGGCGATTGAGTTCGGGGATGAAGGCGTCGCGTCGGGCCTTGAAGGCGGCACGACGCCGCTCGTACTCGGCCAGGCTGTCGGGGTGGAAGCAGGCCAGGGCCGCGTGCTGGGCGATGGTGCTGGCGCAGATGAACAGGTTTTGCGCCAGGCGCTCCACCGCGCCCACCAGGGCAGGGGGCAGCACCAGCCAGCCCAGGCGCCAGCCGGTCATGTTGAAGTACTTGCTGAAGCTGTTGACGCTTACCACCTCGTCGCCCAGGCCATCGGGCAGGCCCAGGGCGCTGTGGCCAAAGGCGTCTTCATAGCTCAGGCCCAGGTAGATCTCGTCCACCAGCGTCACGCCACCACGCTCGCGCACGTGGGAGGCAATGTGCGCAAGTTCCTCGCGCGCAATCGAGGTGCCGGTGGGGTTGGAGGGAGAGGCCAGCAGCACGCCGCGCGTGGCGGCGGTCCAGTGCTCGCGCACCTGATCGGCGCTGAGCTGAAAGCGTTGCTCGGGCCCTGCGGGAATCATCACCGCTCGGCCTTCGGCCGCCTGCACGAACTGGCGGTTGCACGGGTAGCTCGGGTCCGGCATGAGCACCTCGTCACCGGCCTCGATGAGCGCCAGGCAGGCCAGTTGCAGCGCCGCCGATGCCCCGGCCGTGATGGCGATGCGCGCCGGGTCGATGTTGACCCCGAAGCGCTGGGCGTACCAGCCGCTGATGGCTTCGCGCAGCGCGGGCAGCCCCAGGGCCGGGGTGTACTGGCTGCGCCCGTCGCGGATGGCGCGCTCGGCGGCCTCTTGCACCAGGGGTGGCGCGGTGAAATCGGGCTCGCCGATGTTCAGGTAGATCATGGGCCGGCCGTTCGGGCCTGCCTGGTGGGCCATGGCCTCGGCGGCCTTGGCCAGTTCCATCACGTAAAACGGGTCGACGCGCTGCGCGCGCTGGGCAATGCGCATGGCGCCGTCAGCCCTTGCGGTGGTTGGGCTTGCTGGCGCCAGCGGCCACTTCCACCGGGCGCAGCTGCGCGGCCAGGGGGTGCAACACACCGTTGACGAACTTGTGCCCGTCGGTGCCGCCAAAGCTCTTGGCCAATTCGATGCACTCATTGAGCACCACGCGCCACGGCACGTCCAGGCAGTGCTGGAACTCGTAGGCGCCGATCCACAGCACACCGCGCTCAATGGGGGAAATTTCTGCCAGGGGGCGGTCCAGGCGCGGGGTGATGAGCGCATCCAGCGCGTTGCCCTCGCGGATGCAGCCATGCACCAGCGCGTCAAAGTGCACGCTGTCGCATTTGTGGAAGCCAGAGAGGTCTCGGGTGAAGGCGTCGATGTCGGACGCCTCGTTCTTGCCGACCAGGTGCTGGTAGAGCGCCTGCAGGGCGAATTCTCGGGCGCGGGTGCGCGCCGATTTTTCAGTGGCCTTGCGCTTGATGGGCAGGCCGTTGTCGGACTCGGGGGTCTGGGTCATGGTCAGCCGATCTGTTGGAGCACCTGGGCCATCTCCACCGCCACGGTGGCCGCGTCACGGCCCTTGTCGGTCTGGCGGGCGATGGCCTGTGCCTCGTTTTCCACCGTGAGGATGGCGTTGGCAATGGGAATCTGGTGGTCGAGCGACACGCGCGTCACGCCGGCGCCCGACTCATTGGCCACCAACTCGAAGTGGTAGGTCTCGCCGCGGATGATGCAGCCCAGCGCCACCAGGGCGTCGAACTGGTCGCGCTCGGCCATGGCCTGCAGGGCCACGGGCACTTCCAACGCGCCGGGCACGGTCACGTGCACGATGTTCTTCTCTTGCACGCCCAGGCGCAGCAGTTCTTCTCGGCAGGCCTGGAAGAGGGTGTTGGTGATGGGCTCGTTGAAGCGGGCCTGAACGATGCCGATGGTCAGCTTCTTGCCATCGAGAGGGCCGCTTGTGCCTTTGTCTGCACCAAACATGGTGATGTCCGTTTCTGTGTGGGGGATCAGGGTTGGCGGCTGATGAAGCCGGTGACTTCCAGGCCGTAGCCGACCATGCTGGGCATGCGGCGGGCCTGGCTCATGAGCTGCATCTTCTGCACGCCGCAGTCGCGCAAGATTTGGGCGCCCACGCCATAGGTGCGCAGGTCCATGCGGCCGCGCTCAGGCGCTTGTGCCGAGCGCGCGGTGCCTTCGAACTGGGCCAGCAGCTGGTCTGCCGATTCGCCGCAGTTCAGCAACACGGCCACGCCACGGCCGGCATCGGCGATGTGGCGCAGGCTGGCCTCCAGGCTCCAGCTGTGCATGGAGCGGCCCACTTCCAGGGCGTCCAGCACCGACAGGGGCTCGTGCACGCGAACTGGCACCGCGTCTTGTGCCGTCCACTCGCCTTTGACGAGCGCCAGGTGCAGGGCACCGCTGGGCTGGTCTCGGTAGGCATGGGCGGTAAAGGCGCCGAAGGCGGTGTTCAGCGCGCGGGTGCCCACCTTCTGCACCAGGCTTTCGGTGCGGCTGCGGTAGTGGATGAGGTCGGCGATGGTGCCGATCTTCAGGCCGTGTTCGGCGGCGAACACCTGCAGGTCGGGCAGGCGGGCCATGGTGCCGTCGTCCTTCATGATCTCGCAGATCACGGCGGCGGGGGTGCAGCCGGCCATGGCGGCCAGGTCGCAGCCGGCTTCGGTGTGGCCGGCGCGCATGAGCACACCGCCTTCCACGGCTTGCAGCGGGAAGATGTGACCGGGCTGCACCAGGTCTTCGGCCTTGGCGTCGGGTGCCACGGCGGCCTGCACGGTGCGGGCGCGGTCGGCGGCGGAGATGCCGGTGGTCACACCTTCGGCCGCCTCAATCGACACGGTAAAGGCCGTGCCCATCTTGGTGCCGTTGCGCGGCACCATGGGCGGCAGCTTCAGGCGCTCACAGCGGTCTTTGGTGAGCGTCAGGCAAATCAGGCCTCGGCCGAAGCGGGCCATGAAGTTGATGGCCTCGGGCGTGACGTGGTCGGCGGCCAGCACCAGGTCGCCTTCGTTTTCGCGGTCTTCTTCGTCCACCAGGATGACGATCTTCCCGGCACGCATGTCGGCAACGATGTCCTCCACAGGGGAGATGGCCACCGGGGCCAGGGCTTGGGGCGCGTTCATGCGGGTTCCTTGTTGGGGTTGAGGCCGGCGCTGAGCATGCGCTCGACATAGCGCGCGACGGTGTCGATTTCGAGGTTCACCGTGCTGCCTGCGCTGAGGTCGCCCAGCGAGGTGTTCTCCACGGTGTGGGGAATGAGGTTGATGCTGACCTCGCAGCCTTCGGCGTGGTCGGCGACGCGGTTGATGGTGAGGCTCACGCCGTTGATGGTGATGGAGCCTTTGTACGCGAGGTACTTGCCCAGTTCGCGAGGTGCCATCACCCGCAGCTCCCAGCTCTCACCCACCGGGGCGAAATGGCTGACGCGGCCGATGCCATCCACGTGGCCCGAGACAATGTGGCCACCCAGGCGATCATTGGCGCGCAGCGCCTTTTCCAGATTGACGCGAGCGCCCGCGGCGCCCAGGCCCGTGGTGCGTGCCAAGGATTCGGCGGAAATGTCGATGGTGAAGCGTTGCTGGGGAAGGTCGAGTGAGGTCACTGTCATGCAGGCCCCATTGAGGGCGATGCTGTCGCCCAGACCGACGTCGTCGAGATATCCAGGCGGCGTCTCGATGGTGAGCCGCTTGCCATGGTCCAAAGAACTGCCCAGCGCATGGAGGTCGACGATGCGCCCCACGCCGGTGATGATGCCGGTAAACATCCGGCTATTTTCGCAGGGTTTCGCCACCGTGCCGGCGACGGGGCAGAACCACGTGACGCAAGCGGGTCTTCAGCGTCGCCAGCAGTCGGGCTGGCTGGCGGCTTGCAGGCCAGTGTGGCTGAGGCTAAAGACGCCACAGCGGTCATTGAGTTGCGCCGCCGCGGGCGTGGCCGTGATGGTGTAGCTGTTTCGGTCAGGGGTGCGCAGCCGAAGGGTGTACGCGCCGTTCTCGGTTTGTTGCAACGGCACTGGCAGGGCGACGGCTTGGCCGGCAGCGTTTTGGTCGTAGCGGTGGTTTTCCGCGTAGAAACGCTCCATGAATTGGGCGGCGCTGTAGAGCTTGGCCTGGGCGCTCAGGCGGCGGCCCTTGGCCACCTGCTCGCGGTAACTCGGGAGGGCGATACTGGCGAGGATCGCCGCGATCGCCACCGCCAACATGGCCTCGATCAGCGTGAAGCCGCGGAGGCGGCGGGGCTTGGTTCGGTCCATGTGAAAGTGAGTTCGCGCCAGTTGTAGCGACCGGAGACGCCGATGGCACGGCGCGCCCCGGTGGGGATGGTGGAGGCATCGGCGCCCAGGAAGCGGGAGATGTTGTCTGGGCGGGTGATGGTGCTTGCGTCCCGGTAACGCAGTTGGATGCTTTTGTCTGTGATGGGCACCAGCGCCGTGCTGCCGTCGGCGAACAGCAAGGTCAGCAGACCGTCGGTGCTGGTGAGCCGAACGCCGACGAGGTTTCGCACGCTGCCTGGCATGCCTGTCCCCACCGATCCCGTGGGATCGCCCGACCCTTGCGGGGTAGAGCCAGGTTTGCTTTGGCTGGTTGTGTCGAGGGCGGGGTCTGGGCGCCAATTGCGTGAGCCGAAGCAGCCGTTGCCGGCCTGGTGCCAGAACATGGTGTATTCGGCCAAGACCCACTTGTCGCGATCGGCGGCCTTCACCCGCCAGCCATAGCGCGGGTCTTGTTGGGATTTGGCGTCTTGGGCGTTGGGCTCAAGGGCGCTGGCCGGGGTGTCGTGTCGGATGAACTGCAGGGTGAGGGCGCCGTTGTAAATGCTCCCCAGTGGGCCGGGCTGGACGCTCGGGCCAGACTTGACGCAGCCGGTCTCGGTCGGCATCAGGCCAGCCCTGATCGCGCCACCGTCCTGCCACCAGTCCTTGGCCGAAAACGCATCTGGCGGCAGGCGCCAGACCAATGGCTCCACGCCGGCCCGGGTGAAGGTTGGCAGGCTGTCGATGAACTGTGTGTCGGCGGCGCTGGCTTGTCCCTGGAATTCCTTCACCGAGACGAACGGGCCATTGGCCACCGACAGGTAGCTGGCCGGGTTGAGGTAGGCGTTGAGGACCAGCACCTTGAACGGGGTGCCGACCGCGATGGCCTTGCCCAGGTTGAAGGCACTGTCGCTGGGGTTGTTGAAGTTGATGCCGACCACGTTGTAGCGATCGTCGTACTCGTGCTGGTGCTTTTGGCTGCCGTAGGACTTTCCCGCCTTGTAGTGGAGGTCTACGTCGAAATGGCCACCGCTGATGCCGCCCTCGGTGGGCGTGGATGCCGTGGGGGTGTTGGCGGTGATGCTCAGTTCCGGGTTCTGGTTCAGGTACGTCCGACCGAGCCGGCCAGCGTCGGCCAGCACCGGTTGCGACACCACGCCATTGCCCACCCATTGGCTGGAGATTACATGTCCCTCGATGTTGTCCGATGCGTTCACCGACCCATCGGCATTCGTGTCCCATACCGGTCGAGGAGGCGCGGCGCCAGTGAGCGATTGGACCTGGTTGACCCAGTTCACGCCAGGTGCGGCACCGGGGTCGCTCTTCTGACTGGGGTTGGTGCTGCTGAAGGTGATCAGGCCGTCGGTGAGAAGCGGACCGCTGCCCACCAGGCGCTCGCCTGGCGGCAGCGAGAGGCGCCAGCCCATGTGCTGGGGCATTGACACGGTGAAAGTGTCCCAGTTGGGTTGGTGGGCGCTCAGGTGACGCCATCGATCGCTCTCGGTGGTGGGCGCGAGCTCGGTGATGGTCTGGTCCAGCCAGGTGGTGTGGGTCGCGGGGGCGCCGTCCCACAGTCCATAGACGCTGTGCGCCCGCCTGTCGTCCAGGTCGGCAGGGGTCAGCGTGCGGCCGGTGCCGAACACCACCATCTGGCCCCCCTGTGGGTGTGGCGTGACGACTGGGGCGGTGGTGATCGCCATGCCATCCGGGTCGGTGAAGAGCAAGGTCGGGCGGGTGCTGCCCAGCGGCAAGGTGCGAAGGTCAAATCGCCACAGCTGCCCGAACAGGTCTCCTGCATAGGCCCAATCCGCCGTGCCATCGCCCGTGCTGTCCACCAGGGTGGGCGTGGACAGCCCGTTGGGGGTGTTGGCGCTGCCGCTCAGCGTGGGCCATTCGGCGATCAGCGCGCCGGTGATGGCATGGACCACGAACAGAGACGCCTGTTGGTTGCCCGCATTGAAATAGCCGTTGCCCACCACGACGGCCGGCGTGCGTTCGGTGTTCTGCAGCCGGGTGAACTGCGGCATGGCATGGGTCTCGCCCAGATTGGCAAAGCCTGGCGTCAGGGGGGTGATCTCCCAAAGCACTGACTTGGCCGCCTCTGAGGGGGCAGTGGCCTCCGCAAGCCCCACATCCAGGGCGAACAGCCCCGCTCCGCCAGCGCCCAGCCCGCCCACCAGCAGCGTGCGGCTGCCGCCCGGTTCTAGCACCTCGGTCATGGCCAAGGGGCCGTCCACCCTGGGGGCGGCGGCTTGGCTGGCTTGGGTCAGTGAGGCCATCTTGGGCATCAGCATGGAGGGCACGTAGGCGAACCGCTCCTGGCCATTGGTGGCGTCAAGGGCGTGCAACATGCCGTCGCTGGCGCCGAAGTACAGTCGCTGCCGACCGTCGCGGTGTCGCCAGTGCACCAGTGAGCTGTGGACCACGGCGCCCAGCAGCTCCGCTCTGGGGCGAAATGGGCCGCTGGGCGCTTCGAGGCTCCGGTCGCCCCGCAGATAGCGCAGAACCCGAGGCCCGAGAACCCCGTCGCCCAAAGCGGCTTGCTGGCTTGGCGCGAGGGTGTCCCAGGTGAACGGTGTGCCCTCGCCCGTGGGCAGACGAGTGAAGATCCGGCGGCCCAGCTGAGGATCTTGCTTTTCGATGGCGATGCTGGCCCTGGGGTCTGGCCAGGGGGAGGTATCCAGGATGTTGCCTTGGGCATCAAGCCGTTTGGCCACCACGCCTCCATAGCCCCAGGTGCCAATGAATCGAGGAAGGAAGATCGACTCCTGGCCGCTGTCCAGCACGTGCTGGCTCAAGGCCGGGCGTGAAGTCCAGCCCACCGTCCATACGGTCGTCGCGGTCGCCGTGGTCTGGCTCCACGTCACCGACGAAGAAGGCATGCAGACCAGCGCCGCGATGGCCGAGAGGGTGATCAGGTGCTTCATGGTGCTTCAGATGGCCGGTTGGCAGACACCGGTTCGCCGTCGGTACTGCGCTTGCAAGGTGACGAACGATCGAGCAGAGAGCCCGTTGGCTCGCACCGTGATGAGGTACCTGGCCACACAGGGCGCACCCGGCCCCATGGGCGTGACGCTTCCCTGGTACTCGATCAGGTATCGAGGGGACGCCGCCAGTGCCATCGTGGCGACCGCATCGGTCGGCGGTGAATAGGCTTGGGTGATGGTGGACTCTGGTAGCCAGGCGCTGGCCGGCAGTCCTCGCCAAGCCTCAGCCGCAGGAGAAGAGCGGCAGATGCCCTTCGTGCAGACGGCAGGAAAGCTCGACTCGAGCAACGGTGAAAAAAGAGCACCTTGATTGCCCTCGATCAGTGACTCCGCATGGCGCAAGGCCGCTTCTGCTGCCTGAAACGCCACTTGCCTGTCTCGTTCCTGATACGCCAGTTGTTCCTCAAGGCCGACTGCCTGCAACATGGCAAAACTCAACGCGCTCAAGAGCAGCATCAAGGCCAGTCCCCAGACCATGACGGATCCCGCCTGGTGTTTGGCGAATCGCGCGATCCTTTTCATGAGCGGCTTTGCCTCACGGATACCGTGGCCGTGAACGCACGGCGAAGGCGTCGATCACTTGGAGTCACGAGCCGCCCGTCTGCGTCTTCATAGGGTTGCGGGCTCTCCGTCAGCCCGTCTTCGCCAGACTGCAGGCGCAGGTACACGCGAACACTGACCACATTGGCCCAGTTCGGCACCGCGGCAGGAGCCAATTGCTGCTCGGCGTTTCCGTCCCCGTCGTTGTCCAGGCCCAGCGTGAAGCGCAGGTCTTCTACCGATGGGACCAAGGGTTGGGTCGTGCCCAGTGCCGTGCATTGCAAAGAGGCCTGTCCCAGGCGCCATTGCTCGGTTTGGATGCTGGTCGCCTTCGACGAAACGCCCAGGCAGTTGGTTTGCGTGCCGTCGCTCAAGCCCCAGTACCGCAGACGGAGGGTGGAGGCCGAAGCGGTGCCGCTGCCACCAGGTCCGATCACCGCGCCTTCATGGAACGTGTCGTCGGCCGCGAAAGGGGCGCTTTCTGGGGTGCTGTCGTTCGGTCGAAAGCCTGCTTGGCGGATGGAACGCCCCAGGGCGAACAGCGCAAAACGGCCAGCGTCTTCCATGCGACTGAGTTCTTCCTGGACGCGGGCATTCAAGCGCTGGCGTGAAACGCCTTCGCTGATGCCCATCACCAGGAGCAGGCCGATGGCCAGACCCACCAACATTTCGATTGGGCCGAAGCCGGCCTGCGTGGACAGTGGGCGCATGCGATTCAAAGATTGGAGACCAAGCTGACGCTGGCGACTTGGCTCGAACCTGAGCCGGCAGGGGTGACAGTCCATTGCAGCAACACCTGTGCACGACCCTGTGGCGACACAGTGATCGCCGCCATGCCGGAGGGCAGTCGGGTCTGCAGTTGCGCCAACCAGGCGCCAAGTTCGCGCGTGGCCATGTCGGTGGAGTCGGGGGCCGGCGCCGGCGCCATCAGATCGCGGTTGAAAGCGCCCTGGCGGGCCAGCGGGGCTTGCGCGCGCATGCGCTCCATCATGTCGCTCGCCAATTGGGTGGCGACGGATTCGAGCGATAACAAGCCGCGCGCCCGTAACGCCGCCAGGTTGGCGGCACTCAAACCCAGGATGCCGACGCCCACGATCAGCAGCGTCAGCAGCACTTCGATGAGGGAGTAGCCCATTGCCTTCGACGGGGCCAGGGGTCGCCGGTTCAAGCGATTCACGATGGGGCTCAGCAAGTGGCTTGTTCGGGAAAGGTCATGGGGGCTGACACGGTCACTCGTCCGGTGGCGGCGATGACCACGTCGCGCCGGGAGTTGCCATCCAACAGGCAAAACGTGCCATTGCCCAGGCCTGTGCTGCCGATGGGGCGTCCGGTTGGGGTGAACGCCAGCCAGTCTCGGTAGGTGGCCGTGGGTTCGACGCGCACAGTCGGTCGGCCAGCCCCGATGCGCAGCAGGTGGTCGACGCCATCCAGCACACCAGGGCGATTGTTGCCGGTGTCGGCGTTGTCCAAGAAGGCAATCCAGCCCTGGTCCCAGCGCTCGCCATCGCAGTTGGGGCGTTCGCTGGTGAAACTCGTTGATCGGCAGACCGTTACCCGCGCGCCACGTCGGATGGCCTCGCTGCGGGCAAACAGCAGCAGTTGGCTCAGTTCATGGGCTTCAGACAAGGTTCTGTAGCGCGACAACAGACCCTGAAAGGGCGGGATCGCCAGTCCAAGGAGCACAACGGCCAGGGCCATGCCCATGATCAAGTCGATCGCGGAGAGGCCGGCTTGTGTGGCACGCAGACGCTGCCGCTTCGGGAGATGCGATGAAGCCATCCCCTGAGGGTAAGAAGTGGTTATTACATATGGCTAGTCAAGACGACAAGAGGCGCGATATCAGCATCGAAAGGTAATACTTAAATACGATTTTTCTGCGTCTTCAGCCTGGCCAGAATCCGCCAGTCGTCGCCCACCCGTTCCTGCGAATGGAATTGAAGCGGAAGCCCCTGAGAGACCCGCTCGAAAGGGCCAAGATTGGCGAGGTGCGCGCCTTGCCCCAGGATGACCGGGGCCAGGTAGAGCAATACCTCGTCCACCAGGCCCTCCCTCAGCAGCGAGCCGTTGAGCTTGTGGCCCGCTTCGATGTGAAGTTCGTTGATCTCTCGCTTGCCCAAGTCTTGCAGCAGCGCCTGCAGATCCACCTTGCTGGCGGCCCCAGGCCGAAGGATGAGTTCTGCGCCCGCCGCTCGTAGCGCGTCTTCCTTGGCCGGGTCTGACACCGCGTGGTAAATCCAGATGGCGCGCTTCTGCCCGCTCTTCAGTGCATGGAACAGCCGCGCGTGAGGCGGTGTTTCCAGCCGGCTGTCCACAATCACCAGGGCGGGCTGGCGCGGCGTCTCCACCAGCCGCACGTCCAGCACGGGGTCGTCCTCCAGCACTGTGCCAATGCCGGTGAGGATGGCGCCTGCACGCTTGCGCCAAGCGTGGCCGTCGGTCCTGGCGGCTTCGCCCGTGATCCACTGGCTTTGGCCATTCGGCAAGGCCGTGATGCCGTCGAGTGAGGCGGCCATCTTCATCCGCACCCAGGGGATGCCGCGTTCCATGCGACTCAGAAAGCCGATGTTGAGCTCGCGCACCGAGCGGGCCGCCTCGCTCTCGGGTGGCAACAACTGCACCTGGATGCCGGCCTGGCGCATGCGCGCAATGCCCTGGCCCGCCACGAGGGGGTTGGGATCCTCCAGGGCCACCGTGACACTGCCCACCTGAGCTTCAATGAGCGCATCGCAACAAGGGGGGGTTCGGCCGTGGTGGGCACAGGGCTCCAGGCTGACCCACACGTGTGCCCCTTTGAGGTCGAGTCCCTCTTTCCGGGCCTTGGCCAGGGCAGATGCTTCGGCGTGAGGCCCCCCGGCCTGCAGGGTGTTTCCCGTGACGACCTGGCCATTTCGCGTTTGGATCCGGCAGGCCACGCGCGGATTGGGTTCAGACAAGCCGATGGAGGCCTCGGCGAGGCCCAACCATTCGGCTTGGGCGGGAAGGGGTAGGGCGGAGTGCAGGTCAGTCAATTCGCTGGTAGCGGTACAGGGGTTTGCGGTTGGCGCGCACGTTCGGGGTGACGCGTTTGGGCGAAATGGGCGTGGCGCCCGGGCCGCCGATGATGAAGGGCACGGCGCGTTGGGAGTCACCATCGCCGATCACCACCACCCCGCCCACCGGAGACGGCGGAATGCCCTCCGATTCAAACACAGTGACCACAGGTGCGTCCGCGAGAGCAGAACCGGTCTGGAAGTCGATCTGGTAGGCCCGGCCTGTGCCCAGGTTGCTGCACTGGTTGGTGCCAGTGGCCTTGGCCTGGTAGGTGTTGAAGTAAGTCACGCCGCCCAGGGTCAGCGGGGTGGTCACGACTTGCTCGTATGGTGTAGTGGTGGTGGAGAGGTTGCGGAACCAGCCTCTCTTCCCTGTGAGGGCAGTGGCGGCCAAGCTGGTCGAGTTGGTGACGTTGAGCAGCGTGGATGGCTCCGAGCCGTTTGTGTCGTAGCCCACCACTGGCGTGATGGAACTGACTTCCGTGAAGTTGTCGCGAATGCCGTAGAAGCGGTTTTTCACGCGCGCGGCCAACGACTCTGCCGAGGGCTTCTCCCGGTCACCGGTGCCCACGAGCACGGTGGCCTGGTTGCCGATCACCACCACGTTGGCCGAGTACAGGAACTTGCGGCGTTCGCTTTCGGCGGAGCCGCTTCCCCACTGGCCGACCGTGGCGATCTTGAAGACCTTCCAGGCCTGGACGCTGGAGACACCGCCCACTTTGTACGAGGCGTAGGAGGCCGTTGGGTCGCTGGTGTTGATGCGCCAGATGTTGCCGCGGGTGTCAACGGCGTAGATGAGGTCGGTGTACCCGTCCCCGTTGACGTCCACGGGCGTCACGTCGGCGGTGAAGCGGCCGGCAGAGCTGTCCAGTTCGTTGGTGGCCACGCCGATGAAGCGGTTGTGGGTGCTGGCTTCGGAGGAAGAGGGGCCCGACTGGGCGTCCAAGACGACGATGCCCTTGCCCTTGGAGACGCTGTCGCAGGCGGTGAGCGATTCGTTGTCTTCACACGAGTGGTAGCCCGCACCAAACACCACCAAGGGCTTGGTGAAGCCCTTGACACGAATCGCCACAGGGGTCGACCAGCTCTCGCCCATGTTGCTGTTGGTCGAGTCGTTGTAGCGCCAGAGCAGGGTGGGTTGGCCTGTCGTGGTGGTGGCTGTCGTGCTTGGCTTCTTGGTCACGTCGAAGGCATAGACCCCGCTGCCGCCGCGTCGCATCGTCGGGTAAATCCAGAGTTTGGAGATGGTGTCGCCCGAGCGCTCCTGGTAGCCACCAATGGAGCCGTCGAAGAAATAGGTCTTCGGCGTGGGCGTCGGTGATTGGTCTAGGTCGACGTTGGGGTAGGAAATCAACGGGCTGTTGGTGCGAACCCGTTCGATGTTGGCAAAGTGCTCTGGCGCCACGAAGGCCCACAGTTCATTGCCGTCTGTGTTGGCCTGGTTGCCGTTGACGGCGCGCAGGGTGCCATCACCGGCCCCATAAAACACCACGACATCGTTGCTGCTGCTGGTGCCGTAGTTCACGGCCAGCGGACGCGAGTGCACGACCTCTCCGTGAACGGTCGGTCGCATGGCAGTGGCGGACATGCCGTACTGGATGTTTTCGGTAGAGCCAATGTTGCGGTCGCCCACGTTGACGCCTCGAATCCAGCTGGCCAGTGTGGCGTTGGCCGTGTTTTGTTCGGTGTTGGGGAAATTGGTCAGCGAGGAGCAGTTCGTGGCCGACGTGCAGGTTCGCATGTTTCGGTCTGATGGGGCCACCGAGCGCAGGCGTTGGCCTGCACCACCGCGTTCCACGATGGGGCCATCTGGCAAGTCCGAGTAGGGCTTGACCGTCACGCCTGCCACGGTGGCCGTGGTGCAGGCATTGGCCTCGTTGTAGCCCGTGACGTTCTCCCAATAGGCGTTGGAGTCAGTGCTCCAGTAGCTCACGGCGCACTGCTGGATGAAGCCGGTGTTGGCCTCATCTACCGCTTGCTCACCATCGCGACCCACCAGCTTGAGCAAGCCGTTGTCCAGGGCGAAGCGGTACTGCTTCAGGTTGCCGGCCCAGCGCTGCTGAGCCTGTCCATCAGGGCGGAAGACACCCATGAAGACTTGGTTCAGGAAGGTGCCCTGGGCGTTCACGCTCACCGGCAGCGATGCACTGGTGAACACGCTGTCCACCGCGGCAATTTGGCTAAGGGTGCGCTTGAGCGCTTCTATCAAGGCGTAAAGGTCGCCGCCAACGGCAAAGTAGCGACCACCGCCGTTGTCGGCGATGGACTTGAGCAGTGTGGCCTGGGTCGTTCGCTCACTGGCACTACCACTGCCATCCGGGTTGAAAACGTCAATCGTGAACGTCTTGACGTTTTGAATTCCCGGCACGTCGCTTACGTCTGTGTCACGCAGAAACTTTGCCCACTCGTCGGCAAAACGCACGTCGCTCTTGTCGGCGTTGAGCAATGGCTTGGGGTAAATCTGGGCGCCCGGGTTGTAGCCCAGGTTGGTCATCAGCGCATTGGTGGGCGGGGTGGCGTTGGTGTTGACCTGGTCCTCGGCGTTGGGGAACTTGTTGCCAATGAGGATGATGTAGTTGTTGCCGCAGGCGCCATCGGTGTCAATGGGTGAGCGGTAGGTGGTGCGGGCAGCGCCATCGGAGAAGGCCTGCTGGTCCTCCATGGCCGCATCCGACGCGGAGAACTTGGTGGAGTAGCGGGTAGGGCCGAAGGCCGTGGCCGACGTGGGGCTGCCCGCCGTGCCTGCGCGTGCCCCGGTCGGATTGGTCCATCCGCCGAAGTACTTGAAGGCTTCGAAGAAGGCCGAGCCATACTCGGCGCTGGAAGGCGCCTTGTAACTGGGTTCGTTGATGTTTTGGTCGATCCGTTCGAGTGACGAGCGCACACTAGCGCAATGCGTGCTGTCCAGATCGGCGACGCGCTGATGAATGTAGCCACCCGAGGCGCCGTTGGTGTTGGCCGTGCCGCCCTTGATCATCATGATGCCGGCGCGGAAGTTCAGGCGGTCGGTGTTGGTGTTGCAGGAGAGTTCATTGAGCACCAGCTTCAAGGCGCGCACTTCCACCTGGCCCTGGGTCAGGCTGCTGTCGGTGCCGAACACCGAGTCCACGTAGCTCCGGCAGGCGTTTGCGACGGTGGTGTCGGTGTAGGTGCTGCAGCGGTTGCGAACCGTGGTCTTGTTCCAGGCCTGGTTGTTGGCGGACCAGTTGGACGTGTTGTCCAGAAAGAAGAGCACGTTGGGTGCCGCCGCCCTGGCGTTGACGCCAGCGTAGATGTCGATGTCGGCCGACGAGGCGGGCAGGGCCAGGGTGGTCGCCAGCAACGCCGCGGCTAAAGGAAGGGGCTTTGTCGGGTGCATGGTTACCGTCCAGTTGGTCGTCAATCACAGTCGTCAAGGGCGTCGACACCGCGGCGCACCTCCACGCCTTGCCGAACCCTGATATTGGCCTCAAGCAGCTTTGGGTCGGCCACGGCAGCCTCTACCTCATAGAGGATGTTGGCGCAGAGTGAGTTGTCGTTAGGGGAGCCGGCGGCTGCAATGTCCACAATGGTCAGGGGGGTCGCCCCGCCGCCAAAACACACCGAGTCTTCGGCGGCCACGTATTGCACACCGCTGGCCTCCTTGATGAGTTCGGCGTTCTTGATGATCCGGCTGCGTTTGCATTCGAGGTTGGCCACCGTTACCACCATGGAGGTGGTGGCATCGTCGGTGCTCTTGTCGATGTTGCCCAGGTTCACCGCCACTTGTCTGCCAGTTCCGGTGAAGTTGTCATCCCACGTGCTCACTTCCGAGTTGAGCATGATGTCAAGCGCGTAGTTGGCGGACGACACGCCCTCGGTGCGCAGCTGCTCGTTGTTGACTACCAGGGTGTGGACGGTGGAGAGGCGATAGACCATCACGGTGATGAGCGTGATCAGCAGCAGCATGATCATGCCCACGAGCAAGTTGCCTCGCTGGGCGTGCGCAGGGCGCTGGCGGCGGTGGGAGGCAGACTGCTTCATGATTGGCGTTTGAGCGTCGGCGCCTCAAAGGGGATGAAGGTGTTGTAGACCCGGCGTTTGAGGTTGTCGGTGGTGCCTGGCTGGGTCTGGCGACTGGGGGAACTCGACAAGGCTTGGACACCCACCCGCAGGCCGATCACGTTGGTCCACTCCGCACCGGTCGGCGCTGGCTTGAATTCGTCGATGCTGCCGTCGGCGTTGCCGTCGATCCCGTAGCTGATTTGAAGGTCTTCAATGCCGTCCACCAACACCACCGGCGCCGGGTTGGTGCTGAGGCCGATTTCCTGGTAGCTGAGTTGGTTGTCAGCCGAGACGTAGTAAACGCGGCGGATGAGCTTGCGCCGCGGTGCCGTGCCTGCAGCGCTGCAGGTCTTGTTCTGCAGCGTGAACGTGCCAGACCCAGACCCTCCGGTGGCCAGTACAAAAGGGGTGGTGCCGTACTCCGTGCCGCACTCGCTGACTTGCAAGTAGGCAAAGTTGTTGCTCTCTGCCGCGCACCCGGTCTCGCCTACAGCGCAGGTGCTCACCCGCTGCACGAAGATCGCATCGGTGCCCGATTTTCGCGAAGCCAGGCAGGACGGCTTGGCGTCGGTGTCCAGCACGCCGAACACCGGCATGCCCAGCGAGTCGGTCCAGTCGGCAAGGGCGCTCGAGCAGAGTTTGCTGAGATCGAGCGTGTTCCCGGGAACCGCCACCAGCGTGCCGTAGAAACCGGTTAGGGCCAGTTCCCGTCCGAGCACGTCGGACGCGTAGCGGCCGTTCTCCATGACCTCGGCGCTCAGGTCGATTTCGCGACGGGCCGAGTTGCTGTTGATGAACACAGCCGTGAGCGCGGCCAGCAAGAGGAGGCTAACTGCCATGGCCACCATCAGTTCCACCAGCGTCAAGCCACGTTGGTGGTGCCGCCGGTGAGTGGTGGTTGGCTGTGCTTGCATGAAGGGCCTCATGGTGTGGTGGCCGCCAGTTGGGGCACGAGCACGCGCAAGGTCAGACCTCGGCGCAGGCCGTCAGCAAACCCCTGTCCGCCTCCGCTGAAACAGGTGGAAGCCAGCGAGGTCGCCGGCGGCTCGTTGGATGGCGCAATGCCCTGCCACACCACGACGACGTAGAAATCGGCCAAGGCGCCAGCCTGCGGCGTGGCCGGTCGGATCACACAACCCCTGGCCCCGATCATGCCGCCCAAGGTGCTGGTGCCAGCCAGCGAGGCGCCCCGCAGCGCGTCTCCCCAGGCGCACATGGCTGTTTCGGCTGCATTGGCCGGTGGCGTGGAGCAGGTGACGTTGCCATCGACGCCCACATAAACCGATCCGTCCGTTGAGCTCAATGCCGGATCAGCAAAGTTGGTGCGCAATGCACGGGATGCGCGCAGGACGCTCTCCATCTCGCGGGCCAGCGAGAGTGCTTGGCTGCGCTGGTAAGACTCCAGCTCAATGTTGGCGGCCCGGCTTTGAAGCCCGAACACGCCCAGGATGCCAATGGTGATCAGGGCAACTGTTACCAGCACCTCGATGAGAGAGAACCCTCGTGCACGGCCACGGGGAAGGGTGAGAGCCTTCATGTCGCACATGCTCCGCTTCGCGACGAGGTCTTGCCAGACGGGGTAATGGTGATGCAGCGCTTGTCGCTGGAAGACCCGTATTGCAGCTCGTAATTGCCTTCACCCGCAATCAGCCGACCGGTGCCATTGAAGGTAAAGGTGCGGGCAGCAGCATTGATGCCTTCAAACCCGGTTTCGCTGCGCACAGTTTGGCTGTTGATGACGATCGACCAGCCGTTGGAGATGTTGCTGATCGTGAAGCCCACGGAGGTGTTCCGCTTCAGGGCCTCGCTGCGCGCCAGCCAGACAGACTGGTTGACGGCCGAGGCGGCATTTGTGAGGCGCTGGTCCACGATCAGGCCGCGGAAGGACGGCGCCGCGATGGTGGCCAGGACGGCGATCACCACCATCGTGACCAGCAGTTCGATCAGTGTCAGACCGAACTGTGCTCGGCGAGGGCTGGCGATGGTGGAGTGGCCCAATTGCTTCATTTGCCCCAGTAGCCTGTCGCGTTGGGCAGCTTCGTGCCGTTGTTGGACAAAGTGATGTTTTGTTCCCCGCGCGCGGCCAGGCCTGGGGATGGTGTGGCCGTGGCCAGGAAATAAGGGGCAGGCGTACCCGATGGCGGGGTAATGGTCACCGAGAAGGTGTAGTCATTACGAATTTCTTGCGGGGCCTGGAACCGGATGGCGGTGAGGTCGGTGGTATAGGCGCGTTGGTCCAGCAGGTAGATTTGCTGGCGATTGGCCAGATCTTGCAGAGCGGTTTGGGCTGTCGCCCGTTTGCCCTTGCGCACGTAATCTGTGTAAGACGGGTAAGCGACGGCAGCGAGGATGCCAACAACGGCCACCGCGATCATGAGTTCAATCAGCGTGATGCCGCGTTGGCGGAAGGGGAGATTAATTCGGAGTGCGCCTAGCATTACTTGATGCTAAGTGGGGAGCTTCTATTTGTGACTGCCGCCGGTCTCGCTTGCGGGGCCGCCCGTCGAAGCTCAGTTTTCTGGATTGAATTCCTCAGGCTGAGAGGGGCAACGTGCCCTTTTCAATGGGCTTTCTCAGAGGCAAAACGCGTCGCTCAATCCGAAGATCAATTGATATTAAAGTGTTAATAAATTGATCAATCAGCGCTTCACTTCATCCACCAAGGCGCGGAAGTCATCAATGTCTTCAAAGCTTCGGTAAACGCTGGCGAACCGGATGTAGGCCACTTTGTCGAGCTTCTTGAGCTCTCGCATCACCATTTCACCCAGGCGGGTGGCGGGCACCTCGCGGCTGCCGAGGTTGAGCAACTTTTCCTCGATGCGTTCGATGGCCGCGTCGACCTGCTCGGTGCTGACCGGGCGTTTGCGCAGGGCCAAAGCAAAGGAGGCGCGCAGCTTGGCCGGCACGTAGTCCACTCGCCGGCCATCCTTTTTCACCACGGCCGGGAAGCTGACCTCCGGCCTTTCGTAGGTGGTAAAGCGTTTCTCGCAATGACCGCACTGCCGGCGGCGGCGGATGAAGTCGGCGTCTTCGGAGACGCGCGTTTCCACGACCTGGGTTTCAAGGTGTCCGCAGAAAGGGCACTTCATGCGCGGTCGCCGGCGGCAGGCATTACTTGTAGACCGGGAAGCGCGCGGTCAGGGCATTGACCTTGGCGCGCACGGCTTCGATGTTGGCCGCGTCGCGCGGGTTGTCCAGCACGTCAGCGATGAGGTTGGCGGTCAGTCGGGCTTCTTCTTCCTTGAAGCCGCGGGTGGTCATGGCAGGGGTGCCGATGCGAACGCCGCTGGTGACCATGGGCTTTTCCGGGTCATTGGGAATGGCGTTCTTGTTGATGGTCATGTGGGCTTGGCCCAGCACGGCCTCGGCTTCCTTGCCGGTGATGCCTTTGGCGCGCAGGTCGACCAGCATCACGTGGCTTTCGGTGCGGCCGGACACGATGCGCAGGCCCCGCTCGGTGAGCGTCTGGGCAACGACCTGGGCGTTTTTCACGACCTGCTGTTGGTAGGCCTTGAACTCGGGCGTCAGGGCTTCCTTGAAGGCTACCGCTTTGGCCGCGATCACGTGCATCAGCGGGCCACCTTGCAGGCCGGGGAAGATGGCGCTGTTGATGGCCTTCTCGTGCTCGGCCTTCATCAGGATGATGCCGCCACGCGGGCCGCGCAGGCTCTTGTGGGTGGTGGAGGTGACCACGTCGGCGAAGGGCACCGGGTTGGGGTACACGCCCGCGGCGATCAGGCCAGCATAGTGGGCCATGTCCACCATGAAGATGGCGCCGATTTCCTTGGCGATCTTGGCGAAGCGCTCGAAATCGATGCGCAGGCTATAGGCAGACGCACCGGCCACGATGAGCTTGGGCTTGTGCTCGCGCGCCTTGGCTTCCATGGCGTCGTAGTCGATCTCTTCCTGGGCGTTCAGGCCGTAGGAGACCACGTTGAACCACTTGCCAGACATGTTCAGCGGCATGCCGTGGGTGAGGTGACCCCCTTCGGCCAGGCTCATGCCCATGATGGTGTCGCCCGGCTTCAGGAAGGCGAGGAACACGGCTTCGTTGGCCGACGCACCGCAGTGGGGTTGCACGTTGGCCGCATCGGCGCCGAAAAGTTGCTTGACGCGGTCAATGGCCAGCTGCTCGGCGATGTCCACGTACTCGCAACCGCCGTAGTAACGCTTGCCCGGGTAGCCCTCGGCGTATTTGTTGGTGAGCTGGGTGCCTTGGGCGGCCATCACGGCTGGCGAGGCGTAGTTTTCGCTGGCGATCAGCTCGATGTGGTGTTCCTGGCGGGCGTTCTCGGCCTGGATGGCGGCGAACAGCTCGGGATCGGTTTGCTCAATGAGAATGTTGCGGTCGTACATGGCAGTCCTGTGAGACGTGAAACCTTGCGCGGTGACAAGGGCTGCCCAGGCGAACGGCGGGTCGCCCGGAGCGTGAGTCTGGCGGGCGGTACGCTTCCCAGTGGTTGTCCCGGCCAGTGTGCCGGGGGGCCACGTCAGCACCCAGTTGACCTGGGCGCCTATCGCCAGTTGCGTACGCGGCGAATTCTAGCCGAGCGGCCAACGGCCGCTCAGGAGTGGGCCAATGCCGCAGCGGGTCGCGTGGTGGCGCTGGGCACCACGGCCTCGATTTCTGCTCCAGGCGCTTGGGCCGGGTGAACCGGGGTGGACACGGGAATGACTGCGGGTGCCGGCATGGCCGTGCGCGGAACGGGCCTGCCCAGTGCCACGCTCTGAATGCGCAGGTGTTCGGCCATTACCTTGTTGATGTAACCGCTGCCATCGGTCGTCACTGCGCCCACATAGAGGCGCAGGCCACCTTCCACCGACCCTGCGCGGCGGATGGCGTCTTTCAGGACCTGAACCCCCACTCGCAGATTGGAAACGGGATCAAATGCGGCCAGCTGACCTCCGAAATCCTCGTATTTGTCGGTGTGCACTCGGGTGAGCACCTGCATCAACCCTTGGGCGCCCACTGGGCTTTGGGCGAAGGGGTTGAAGCGCGACTCCACCGCCATCACAGCCAGGATGAGCGTGGGGTCGAGGTTGACCTTCTCGCCCACGGTGAATGCCTCGGCCACCAGGGCGCCCAGCGGCTCGGGCGCCACGCGGTACTTGCGGCTGAGCCAGTAGGTCACCTTGGCCTGTTGTTCTGGCAGCTCGGCGGGCAGTGCAGCGGTCACCCGGTCCACCGCAGTGGGCTCAGGTTCGATATCGGCGGACCCAGCCACCGCCTCCTGGCGTTGCAGCAGCCAGCCCAGCAGTTGCTCTTCGGCCGTGGTTCGCAGGTCAGGGCGTGCACTGAGCACGACCACCGACATGGCGAGCAGCATGCCCAGCAGTGCCAGGCTGTTGTGGGTGATGTCGAAAAAGCCCCGGTACACGTCACCCAACGTGATCTTCAGGGACGCCATGGCGCGTGAGGCGCTCTTGTTCGGCGTGAATTGCATGGCAGACATGTGTCGCTCCTTTCATGGCGGATGAGACCCGGAGGTCGTGTTCCGTTGGATTGGGTCGCCATCGGCTCCGGTCGTTTGGTCGACGTCGGGGCCGAATTAGCCTCTAGCGGCAGCGTTCGGTCGGGCCCTTCCGGGCAAAACCGGCGGATAGTAGGGAGAGATAAATATCCAGTCAATGTTTTAGATGTCGTTTTTTATGAAAAAAAGTAATAAATAAAGGTGTCGTCAATGACATTGACATCGGGTTTCCCCAGGGGAAATGGCCCTTGCCTGGCTGTTTCTCCTGTGTGTCAAAAAGGCTGCCGTTTGTCGGTTGATGGCCGCCATTCGCGTTTGCCGCTAGAGCTTTTGGCGCGATCTCATCGCCCCTTGGTAGGCGATAAAAATTCCCCATGACCGTTCAGTCGCCACGTGGTTGCACCACCCGAGGCGCGGCATTAAGGTTGAGTCGCTGGTCTTCAGGACCAGCCTCAGCCGGTCAAGCGGTGACGCCGCTAACCGGCCTTTAATGGGGGCAATCTGTTGCCCCCTCGGCTGGTGGGACATCACCCTCCCACCGCCCGCCCGACGGCAAGTGCTTTAGCCCGCCGTCAACCCCGGCAAGCCTGGCTTGCCGGGGTTTCTTCATTTGGGAAGGGCACGGTGATTGGCGATACTCCTGCCCATGCGCCCCCAGACATCCCCCCTCATCACGCGGCTTTCATCCTGGCTCGCGCCCCGGCGTCGGCAATGGGGCCGACGCTTGGCGTGGGTCTCGGGGGGCCTGGTGGTTTTGTGGGCTTTGCTTGGCCTGGCCTTGCCCCCGTTGCTCAAGTGGCAGGTGGAAAAGCAGGGCAGTGCGGCACTGGGGCGTGCCGTGTCGGTGGACAAGGTGTCGCTGACGCCTTGGTCGCTGGAAATGGTGGTGGAGGGGCTGCGGGTGGCCGATGCCAGTGGCCAAGGGGAGCAGCTGGGCTGGGACCGTCTCTATATAGATGCTGAGCTGCAGTCCCTGGTGCGCTTGGCGCCTGTGCTGGACGCCATTCGGCTGGAAGGACTGCGCGTGGCGATTCGCCACCTGGGCGAGGGACGCTACGACATTGATGACGTGCTGGAGCGCCTGCAGGCCAAGCCCTCGGCACCCGACGCCGAGCCCGCCCGATTTGCCTTGTTCAACCTGGAACTGGTGGGTGGTCAGGGCACTTTCATCGATGAGCCGCTGGGGCTGACCCATCGCGTGGATGGCGTGCACCTCACCGTGCCCTTTCTCAGCAACCTGGCCTCCAAACTCGAGGTGATCACCCAGCCGCGCCTGGCGTTCACCCTCAATGGCAGCCAGTTCGATTCGGCCCTTCAGACCACGCCTTTTGCCCAGAGTCACCACACCGAGGCCAGCCTGGACGTGCCCGCGCTGGATGTCTCGCCCTACTTGCCTTATTGGCCCAAAGCCTGGGGAGTCCGGCCGCAGGCTGGCACCTTGCACCTGTCGCTCAAGGTGCTGTTCGAGCAGGCCAACGACCCGGTGGTCGTGTTGTCTGGGGGCCTGGGTCTGTCTGGTCTGAAGGTGGCTCAGCGCTTGGATGGCCAAGAACAGGACTGGCTCGCCTGGGATCGCCTTGAGGTGGGCGTGCAGCGCTTCGAGCCCTTTGCCCGCGTGCTGACGCTGGACCATGTGCGCCTGCAGGGGCCTCGCTTGGGCCTGTCTCGTGACGCCAGCGGCCGCTTGAACGTTGAGCGCTTGCTGGCTACCCTCATGCCCACTCCTCGACCTGGAGCGCAGAAGGCCGCGCCCCCCAGTGCGTCGCCCTGGCGGGTGCAGTTGGCCGAGGTGTCGGTGCGCGCGGGCGTTGTCGATTGGCGAGACGCCACCACCCGCCCAGCGGCTGCCTTGACCCTGTCTGACGGGGAATTGAGTGGAGGCCCCTGGCGCTGGCCTGAAACGGCCCCGGCCCCCTTGAGCGTTCAGGCCCGCCTGAACGGCGCCCCGGTGTTGGCCAAGGGCGATGTGTCGGACCGCGAGGCCCGTTTGCGCGTGGAGGCCGGGCCTCTGCCTTTGTCGGCGGTGGGGCCCTATGTGAAAGAAGCGCTGGTGCCCGACCTTGAGGGCCGGGCCCAGGCGGCGTTCGATCTGGTCTGGCGGGCCCCCGCTGAGGGCCGCGCCATGGCCTTGACGCTCAGTGCGCTGCAAGCGCGTGTGGACGGCATGCGCCTGAGGTCGGGGCGCGAAGACCTGGCGCAGTGGGCGCGGCTGCAGGTGGACGACGCGGTGCTTGACCTGCCTGGCCGTCGCGTGGCCCTGGGGGCGGTGACGCTGGATGGCCTGAACCTGCCCGTGCAACGTGATGCCCAAGGGCGCTGGATGGCGGAGCGTTGGTTGCCGTCCGGGCGAGAGGCGGCGCAGGCCCGTCAAGCGACACCGACTGCGGCTCCCTGGTCGGTGCAAGTGGGCAAGCTGGCCGTGAACGGCGCGCGCCTGGCCTGGACCGACCGCCTGCCAGCCACGCCAGTGCAGTTGGTGCTCAGCGAGCTGAACCTGAGCGCGCAAGGCCTGCAGCCCATGGCGGCGCGGCAGGCGGATGTGCCCATCACCTTGCAAGCGCGGGTGGCGTCAGTGTCGGCCCGGCGGGCTGAGGCCGGACGCTTGTCGGTGAAAAGTGTGGTGCGCCTGCCTTCAGCGCAAGCCGGCTGGCGCTGGAGCGGCCAAGTGCAGGCCGAGCGCCTGCCGCTTCAGGCCGTGGAGCCCTATGTCAGCGAGCGCCTGAACCTGGACCTGCAGCGCGCAGACGCGAGCTTCCGGGGGCGGGTGGAGGCGTTCCAGCACAAGCGTGGCGTGGCGGTCTCGGTGGCCGGAGATGCGGTGCTGGACGATGTGCGTGCCAGCACCCTGTCGCCGGCCGAAGACCTGCTGCTGTGGAAATCGCTGCAGTTGCGGGGGGTGAACTTCAAACTGACGCCAGACGAGCCTCTTCGCCTGGCAGTGGCCGAGACGGTGCTGAGCGATTACTTCGCTCGGGTGATCGTGGCGGAGACGGGCCGCATCAACCTGCAAGACCTGGTGAAACCAGCGCCCGCAGGTGGCGCCGACACGAACCAGCAGCCCGCCACCGCCGGGCCGCCTCCCGATATTCGCTTCGGCCCGATCAGTCTGGTGAATGGCCGTGTGCTTTTCTCTGACCGCTTCATCCAGCCCAATTACTCGGCCAACCTGAACGAACTCTCTGGAGGGATCAGTGCCTTCTCCAGCCTGCCGGCAGCCGGTGAGCAAGCGCCCGCGCTGGCCGACCTGTCGCTGCGCGGCCGAGCAGAAGGCACCGCCGCCCTGGAAATCACCGGTCGTCTCAACCCGTTGGCCAGGCCGCTCGCGCTGGACGTGAAGGGGCGCGTGCGTGACCTGGAACTGCCTCCTTTGTCGCCCTATAGCGCCAAGTACGCCGGTTATGGCATCCAGAGGGGCAAGCTCAGCGTGGATGTGGCCTACCGCATCGAGCCCAGCGGACAGTTGACCGCGAGCAACCAGATCGTGCTCAACCAACTCACCTTTGGTGACCGCATTGAAGGCAGTCAGGCGCCCAACCTGCCGGTCAAGCTGGCGGTGGCCTTGTTGGCCGACCGAAACGGTGTGATCGACATCAACTTGCCCATCAGCGGCTCGATCAACGACCCTCAGTTCCGGCTGGGCCCCATCATCGTGCGCCTGGTGTTGAACCTGATCGGCAAGGCCATCACCTCGCCGTTTTCGCTGATTGCGTCTGCGTTCAGCGGCGGCCATGCAGAACAGGGCCTGGTGCCCTTCGAGGCCGGGCGTGCCGACTTGGGCGACGCAGCGCGTGAGCAACTCAATGCCGTGGCCAAGGCCCTGCAAGACCGGCCCGCCCTGGTGCTGACCGTGGTGGGCCAGAGCGACCTGGAAGCCGAGCGCAACGCCTACCAGCGCGCCCGCCTGGACGAGCAAGTCAGGGCCGAGAAGCGGCGGGCACTTGCGCGCGCAGGGGGCGCCGTGCCCCAGCAAGTGACAGTGAGCACGGAGGAATACCCCGCCTTGCTGCGCGAGGTCTACCGCCGAGCTGACATTCCCAAACCACGCAACCTGCTGGGCATGGCCAAGGACATTCCCCAGGCAGAAATGGAAGCCTTGCTGCTGGCGGCCACGCCCGTGAGCGACAACGCCATGCGCGAACTGGCGGTGGCCAGGGCGGTGGCTGTCAAGGAGCACCTGGCCGAACAGAAGGTGCCCGAAGACCGTTTGTTTATCGGGGCGCCAGTGCTCAAGGCAGCCGATCAGGCCTGGGCACCAAGGGTCGAGCTGCAAATCGCTCCGCGCTAGGGCGTTACACCGGGGCAGACAGCGGCGACAATACGCGTTTTCGCCGGGCGCGACCGTGCAGGCCCGCACCGCCTGCCCACCGTGCCCGTCGTCTCCCCATTGCGCCCTTTTCAAGCCGCTGATCCTGCCGTGAACACGCCACCTGCCAAACCCGCCAACGCCTCCCATCCCCTCGACGCCGTCACCGGTGGCGCCTTCTCCGCGCCCACTTCTGGCGAGCGCGCCGCACGGCTGCGCGAGTGGCTGGCCACCGATCCTTCCGCCGAGTTGCTGGCCGAGGTCTACAAGGACATGGCCAACCGGGATCGCGGCGCTGCCAAGCCGGTGAAAGAAAAGCTGGACGAGATCAAGCGCCAGAAGACGCAAGAGCAGATCGCGGCCGACTGGGCGGAGAAGGCCCAGGCTTTGCTGGCGCAGTCCCGGCTGAACCTGGCCGACGCCCTGGCCTGGCAACGAGATGCGGCGCGCGCAGGTGCGCCCTTGTCGCGCGAGCCCCTGGCGGCCTTGCGCCAGTCGCTGGCCGAACGGGTGCGGGCCATTGAAGACCTGCAGCACGCCGTGCAAGTGGAGCGCGAGGCATCGGTGCTGCTGGCACAGCGCATCGAGGTGCTTTCGACCAAGCCCTGGCGCGAAGCCCAGCAGGCCGCCGATGCCCTGCGGGCCGACGTGGCGCAGTGGCAGCAACAGGCCCAGGGCCTGACCACCAATGAGCAGTGGGCCAGCGTCGAACCGAAGTTCCCGCCCATGCTCGACGCCTCTCGCCAGCAACTCCAATTGGTGTGGGACGCCTTCGAGGCAGCGCTCACCCAGGCGGTGGCCGCCGCCGAAGACCCACAGGCGGCGCTGCCTGCCGTCCCGGTGTGGGCCGATGAGCTGCGCGTGCAACGAGGCCAGGAGCCGCTGGCCGCCGCCGAACGTGCCGCCGCCGATACCCAAGCCCAGCAAGAGCGGGCCAAGCGGGTGGCCGCCGAACTCGACGCTGCTTTGACCGTGCTGGAAAAAGAACTCGCCGAAGGTCATGGCAAGGCCACCCCGAAAGCGTCGGCCGATGTGCGCGCCTTGCTCAAGGCCAATGCCCGCGTGATTTCTGCCGAACTGGAAGCGCGCGCCCATGCCGCGCTGGCCAAGGCCGGCGAACTCGAGGGCTGGCAGCGCTGGCGCGCCGACCAGATTCGCGAAGAACTCGTGGCCAAGGCTGAGGCCCTGGTGAAGGCGCCCGAAGGCCAGCGCCTGGGTGGACGCAAGATGCAGGAGACCCTGCGCGCCCTGCGTGAGCAGTGGAAGGCCACCGACCAGGGCGGTCAGCCCAACCACGCGCTGTGGAAGCGCTTCGACGAAGCGTGCAACGAGGCCCACAAGGTGGTGGAGGCCTGGCTGACCCAGGTGCGCGCGCAGAGCGAGGCCACCAAGGGTCAGCGCCTGGCCATCATCGAAGAACTTCGTGCGTGGACGGCCGCGAACGCCGAGAGCACCGACTGGAAGGGCCAGATCCGTGCGCTGCACGGCTTCTCCGAGCGCTGGCGCGAAGCGGGCCACCTGAGCGAAAAGGCGTTTGCCGACATCCAGCCGGTCTGGAAGGAGGCCATGCACGCGGCCCATGCTCGCCTGGAGGCCGCGCAGGCCGAGAGCACCGCACGCCGCCAGGCCCTGATTCAAGAGGCCCAGGCCCTGGGGGAGGCGCCTACCCTGCGCATCGACGCCATCAAGGCGCTGCAGCAGCGCTGGCAGGCCGAGGCCCACTCGGTGCCGCTGGACCGCAAGCACGAGCAAAAGCTGTGGGAAGCCTTCCGCGCCCCCCTGGACGCGGCGTTTTCTCGCAAGTCTGCCGAGCGCGAAAAGGCTGCCACCGCCCTGAGCGCGCACGACCAGCGCGTGCTGGACGCGGCGCGTGCCCTGGAGGCAGCGAGTGCCACGGGGGATGCTCAGCAGATTCGCGCCGCCATGTCAGCGCTTGAAGCCGCACTGGCCGCCGAGCCCGCGCCTCAGGGGCAGTCGGGCGAGGCCGCACCGGCTTCTGGCCCCGCCGCCGAGCCATCGGCCGATGCTGCAGCCGAAACACCCAGCCCCGCGCCGGCCGCGCCGGCTCGCAAGCTGGTGGCCATGCGTGGCGACGATCGCCCAGGCCAAAAGCGCGCCGAACCCGCTGCGCGCGATGCTCGCCGTGACGGTCGCCCCGGCCGCGATGGCCGGGATTCGCGCGACGGCCGCGACTTCCGTGATGCCCGTGGCCCCCGTGACGATCGCGCCCCGCGCGGGCCGCGTCTGGGCGATGTGGCTTTCCGCGCGCAGCGCCAAGCCATTGAAGCGGCACAGGCCAGTCTGCGCAAGCTGGCGGCCCAGGCCCACGGCGAGGTGCTGACCCAGCTCATGACCGCCTGGGAAGGCCGTGATGCCGAGCAATTGCCGTCGGCGCAGGCCCTGGGGTCGCGCTTGAACGCGGCTGACCGCGCCGCCTGGGGCAAGGCCTTGAGCCAGCCCGCGGCCG
Organism: Hydrogenophaga sp.; assembly: GCF_041913525.1. Taxonomy (GTDB): domain Bacteria; phylum Pseudomonadota; class Gammaproteobacteria; order Burkholderiales; family Burkholderiaceae_C; genus Hydrogenophaga. The sequence continues at coordinate 253,996 of NZ_JAYSFD010000004.1, forward strand.
AGTTGCCTGCACAAGCCCTGTTGCGCCTGGAGATGGCGGCCGATGTGCCCACGCCGGCCGAACACCTGAGCGATCGCCGCTTGCTGCAGCTGCAGCTGCTCACCCAGCGCAACGCGCCCGCGCCCATCGACACCTGGGCGAAGGACGTCGCCGCCGTGTTGGCTGGTCGGCACGAGGCGGCCGCGGCGCGGCGCCTTCAGTCCGTGCTGAAGGTGCTGCTCAAGCGTTGAAGAACGCGTCGTAGAGGGCTCGCAGCGCCGGAAACGCCTGTTCAAAGCGCTGTGGGTTGACGAAGTAGGCCTCGCAGGTCACGGCAAAGAACTCGGCGGGGTCTTTGGCGGCGTAGTCGTCCAGCCAGGGGGGCTCGCCGCCGAAACGCTCGGCCATGCTCAGGGCTTCGCGAAAGCTGGCGTAGGCCTCTTGCATGGTGCGGCGCCAGCGTTCGGTGGCATCAAGCACCGTGGCGCAGCCCATGAAGCCGGCAAATAGCGGTGGCGCGCCGTCTGGGTGTTCGCCAAGGCGCATGCCGCGCATGTCGATCTTGTGCACGAATTCGTGGATCACCACGTTCGTGCCGCGTTCGGCCAGCGTGCCTGCCTGGGCCACGTCTTCCCAGCTCAACATCACCGGGCCGCGGTCCATGGCCTCGCCGGCGAGTGCTTCGGTGTAGCTGTGCACGACGCCGCTGGTGTCCGTCACGCGGCGCCGCGCCAGGGCGGCGCCAGGCTGCACCACGATGCCCACGAAGTCGTCGTACCAGGCCAGGGCTTGCAGCGGGTGCGGGCGAGGGCGACCATCGGTGCCGCGCATGCCCAGCAAGGGGCGGCAGGCCTGGGCCGCGATGGCCAGGGCCATTTCGTCGGTCACCGCAAGGCCGTGGGCGCCGTGAAACTCCTTCTCGGCCAGAAAGGCCGCCGACAGCGACTTCAGGCGCTGGCGATCGGGTTCATCCAGGCATGACAAGAAAGGGTAGTGCGCCAAGGTGCGTCGCCACAGCGCCTCGGGCACCTCGGGAATGGCTTGCCATGCGGGGGGCAGCCAGCTCTTGAAGGTTCTCCACATGCGGGGTCAGACCGCCGGCAGGTCCAGGCGTTCCAAGCCTTGCCCGCTCAGACGCAAGACTTGCAGCCGCGCGGGGCGGGCTGTGGCGTCCCAGTCGCTCAGCACCAGGCGGCGCAGGCCTTGGCCCAGGCTGTGTTCGGCGGGGCGGTGGGTGTGGCCGTGGATCAGGATTTCGGCTGAGGCCGCCTGCAGTTGCTGGCGAACGGTGGCATCGTCCAGATCGGCCCAGAGGCTGGGGTCCGGCCCCAACTGGCGCTTGCGCGCTTCGCTTTGGGCGCGCAATTGGCGGGCCACCGCCTGGCGCTCGGCGAGGGACCGGGCCAGGAAATCTTGTTGCCAAGCAGCGGTGCGCACCTGTTGCCGAAAGCGCTGGTAATCGGTGTCGGCCACGCACCAGGCGTCGCCGTGGCTGAGCAGGTAACGCTGGCCGTGCCAGACCAGCACGGTGGGGTCGGGCAAGGCTTGCATGCCCATCTCGCGCAGCCCGTCGGGGCCCAGCAGGAAATCGCGATTGCCCGCCATGAAGAAGAGGGCGGTGTGTTCGGAGAAGCGGCGCAGTGCGGCCGCGCAGGCGCGCCAGAACGGGGGTTCCGCATCGCCCGGTGCACTGGCGCCTTGGTCCAGCGCGTCGTCGCCGATCCAGACCTCGAAGAGGTCGCCAAGAACAAAGAGCGCGTCAGGTGCGGGTGCCCGCTGGAGGTAGCGCTCGAAGGCCTGCCAGGTGGCGGGCTCGCCGGATTGCAGGTGCAGGTCGGAGACGAAATCGATCACCCGCCAGTGATCGGGGGCCCGCCATTCGTTCGGGCCGGCATGAAGGGCGGGAGAGAGGTCCGGCATGAGAAAACGCAAGGGGCCCGAGGGCCCCTTGCATCAAAGCGCAACTGCCTTTTCGATGACCACGTCGGTCTTGGGCACGTCGGCGTGGAAGCCGCGGTTGCCCGTGGGCACGCCCTCGATCTGCTTGACGATCTCGGTGCCCGAGACCACCTTGCCGAAGACCGCGTAGCCCCAGCCCTGGGCGCTGGGCGCGGTGTGGTTGAGGAAGCCGTTGTTGGTGACGTTGATGAAGAACTGTGCCGTGGCCGAGTGCGGGTCGCTGGTGCGCGCCATGGCAATGGTGTAAACCTCGTTCTTCAGGCCGTTGTTGGCCTCGTTGTTGATCGGCTTGTCGGTGGGCTTCTGGCTCATGCCCGGCTCAAAGCCGCCGCCCTGGATCATGAAGCCCGGAATGACGCGGTGGAAGATGGTGTTGTTGTAGTGGCCCTTGTTCACGTACGACAGGAAGTTCTCAGTGGACAGGGGGGCTTTCTCGGCGTCGAGTTCGAGCGTGATCACGCCCATGCCGGCGATGTGCAATTCAACTTGGGGGTTGGCCATGGTCATTTCTCCAGAGTGGCTTTGAGGATGGTGATGGGGGTTTGGGGCACGTTCTGGAACATGCCCCGGTTGCCGGTGGGCACGGCGCGGATCTTGTCGACCACTTCGATGCCGCTGACCACGCGGCCAAACACGGTGTAGCCGTAGCCGTCGGGCTTGGGCGCGTTGAGGTTGTCGTTGTTCACCACGTTGATGAAAAACTGCGACGTGGCCGAGTTGGGGTTGGACGTGCGCGCCATCGCGATGGTGCCACGGTCATTCTTGAGCCCGTTGCTGGCCTCAAGGGGCACCGGCGCGCGGGTGGGCTTTTGCTGCAGGTCGGCGGTGAAGCCGCCGCCCTGGATCATGAAGTTGTCGATCACGCGGTGGAACACGGTGCCATCGTAGTGCTGGTCGGCCACGTATTGCAGGAAGTTCTCCACCGTCTTAGGGGCCTTGGCCGAGTTGAGCTCGACCACGATGTCTCCCTGGCTGGTGCTCAGTCGAACGCGGGGAGGTTTTTCCGGGGTGGCGGCCAGCAAGGGCAGGGCCAGTGAAGCGGCGGCGAAGAAGGCCACGGTTCGTCGGCGCAGCAGCGGGAGGGACATGTCAGATGACTCCTTCAAAAATAATGGACCAGCGGTCGTTCTCGCGCACCCAGTACTGGCGGCGAGTCTGGCCGCGCACCTGGCCAGCGGCGACTTCGCCGAAGGTCACGACCATCACGTCTTCGTGGTCGCGCCAGCGCAGCATCGACCGCTCCTTCAGCCGGAGTTCGCGCACGGGCTGTGCGGCCAGTTCGGTTTCGATTCGCGGCCACCATTGGGCCAGACCACTGCCCTGTTGCTGAAAGCGCGGTGAGTAAAGCCCTTTGAGGGTGGCCAAGTCGCGTTGGCTGCGGCTGCGTCGCCAGGTTTCCAGTGCCTCTGTGAAAGCCTCGCGATCATCGGCCAGTTCAATGGGGTTCACCCATTCCAGGCGCTGCGCGATGAGCACTGGCGTGCTGCGAATTTGCACCGTGTCGAGCAGTCGCTTCAGGTCGGGGTTTGACATCACCACGCAGCCGTCCGATGCCTGGGGGGCTCGCACGAACTGGTCGGACGGCGTGCCGTGCAGCCAGATGCCGCTACCAGTCTTGCCGCGCTGTACGTCCAGTGCGTTGGGGTAGTTCAGTGGAAGGGCGCCGGCACCGTAAAGGTCGGGCAGGCTGTCCGGGTCGAGGGTGCTGGTGATGTAGTACACGCCCAGCGGCGTGCGCTTGTCGCCCTCGGTGGTCTTGTCGATGCCGGCCAGACCCACGGAGATGTAGAAGTCGGCCAGAAGGCGCAGGGCAGGGGCGCCATCGGTGTCGGGGCGGCTGCGGTTTTCGAACAGGTACAGGCGCGAGCGCGAGGCGTCCACCGCAATGGCGTGTCGGCTTGACGGCGCCAGTTCGAGAAAAGCGGATGGAATGGCGCCTTCCGGAGGTCGCTCGGCCAGGGCCTGCAGGCGCCGGCGGGATTCCTCTCGCAAGGCGGCCAACTGGTCGCGCGCCGCGACGGCCTGGGTGTCGGCCACGTCGCCCAACTGGCGAACCGGTCGTATCCGCAGGCTCAGCAGGTCACCGTGCACCAGTTGGGCCAATTGGAAGTTGGGGTGGTCGCGCACGAGCTCGGCGGAGAGTGCCAATGCCTCTTGGGTGCGACCGTTGCCGATGAGCCGGTAGATGTCGATCAGGCGCGTCTCCGCCGCTGCCAGTGTGGGCTTCACCGCCTTCCAGTGGCTGTCGTCCAGGCGAAGGCGGGTGCTGCTCAACGAGGCGGTGCCAGCGGAGGGATCTACGGCCGCCATTGCCCGCTCGATGATGCCGCGCCCCGGCGACAAGGCCATGTCGGCGCCGCGCGGATCGGGCACGGGCAGATCACGGCGCCAGGCAGCCCAGGCCGTGAGAAGGCAGATCGCGGTCAGGCATACGCCCCCCAGGCGCCGCCAGGGCAGGGTGGCGAGTGGCAGTGGGCGCGCAGTGAGCCCCGGCTGGCGGCGACGCCCCTGGACCATCAACCGCCAGTGCTCTCGCGCACGATCAGCCAGCGGTTGCCGCTCTTGACCAGGTCAAGGCGCTTGCGGCTGGTGATGTTCAGGCTGTCCGAGTTGTAGGCCTGGCGGAATTGGGCCGTGGCCTTGTCGCCGTTCACGTCGACCTTCAGGTCAGAGACGGTCACCGAGATGCTCTTGCGCGGTTCGATGCGAGAGCGGCGCTCGGCTTCCCAGGCTTTGCGGTTCTGGCCGTTGGGTGGGGTGAAGTCGGGACCATAGGCTCCGAGGTAGCCGCTCACGTCTTTTGAGGACCAGGCCTTGGCCCAGGTGTCGATGGTGTTTTGCACCTCACCCTGCGCAGCGCTGGCGGTGGGCGCGGCGGGCTGTGCCGGTGCGGCCTGGGCGGGTGCGCTGGGCTTGGCGGCAGCCGGCGCCAGCACCGCGCTGGCCGGGCGGGCGGTGGACCCGGTGCCATTGAACAGGTTGCGGATCAGGTTGAGTTTGGGGGGCACAGCGGTGTTGCCAGCGTCCAGCTGCAGGGCCTTGCTGTAGGCCTGGCTGGCGAGCTTGGCGTACACGTCACCCAGGTTTTCGTGCGCAGTGGCGTAGCTGGGGTTGGTGCGGATGGCCATTTCCAGCGCGGCGCGGGCCTTGTCGAACTGGCTGAGGTTGGCGTAGAGCACGGCCAGGTTGTTGTAGGGCTCAGGCAGTTCGGGAAAGTCTTCGGTGAGCTTGGTGAAGGTCACCAAGGCGTCCGAGGTCTTGCCGCTTTCCGTCTGGATCACCCCCTTCAGAAACCGCAACTGTGGGTCTTTGGGCTTGGCCGCCAGTGCCTGATCGGCCTTGATCAGGGCCTCGCTGTACTGGCCCGCGCGCAGCAGGCGATTGACCTCTGCTGCCTCATCACCCTGCGCCAGGGCAGGCAGAGTGAAGAAGGCCATGGCGCAAGCGGTGGCGGTGGCCAGGTGGCGCACGTTCAGGGCAAAGGAGGCACGGCGCGCGGCCTGCGGGTTGATCACGGGGTGTTGCATGGAACCTCGGAGGGCGAACCGGGCCACCACTGGCCCGCGTGGCTGGGAATCGTAGCGCAGCGCCAGCGGCAATGCCGTGCCGGGGCGGGCTGGATATACTGGCGCATTGTACTTGAGGGGTCCGGGCTGAGCGGCCTTGCCGAGCGGGCCTCCACGGGCCGCGCGCCATGCCCAGGGCTCCCGTTGTTCGCCCTCCCCATGTCCCTGAAGATTCACAACACCCTCACGCGGCGTCTTGAGCCGTTCGCGCCCCTTGAGCCCGGCCACGTGCGCATGTACGTGTGCGGCATGACGGTGTATGACCTCTGTCACCTTGGCCATGCCCGCGCCATGCTGGCTTTTGATGTGGTGCAGCGCTGGTTGAAGGCCAGTGGCTACCGCGTCACCTACGTGCGCAACGTCACCGACATCGACGACAAGATCATCGCCCGCGCCCTGAAGAACGGCGAGACCATCCAGTCGCTCACTGACCGCATGATCGACGCCCTGCACCAGGACGCCGACGCCCTGGGCATTGAGCGCCCCACGCACGAGCCCCGTGCCACCGAGTACGTGCCCGAGATGCTGGGCATCATCCGCCGACTTGAGGGCAAGGGCCTGGCCTACCGCAGCGACAACGGTGACGTGAACTACGCCGTGCGCAAATTCCCTGGGTACGGCAAGCTGTCGGGCAAGTCGCTTGACGAATTGCGCGCGGGTGAGCGCGTGGCCGTGAACGACGGCAAGCAAGACCCGCTGGACTTCGTGCTCTGGAAGGCCGCCAAGGCCGACGAGCCGAGCGAGGCCAAGTGGGACAGCGACTACGGCCCCGGCCGCCCCGGTTGGCACATTGAGTGCTCGGCCATGAGCTGCCAGATGCTGGGCGAGAGCTTCGACATCCACGGCGGTGGCGCTGACCTGCAATTCCCTCACCACGAGAACGAGATCGCCCAGAGCGAAGGCGCCACCGGTCAGCCGCTGGCGCGCTTCTGGATGCACAACGGCTTTGTGCGCGTGGACAACGAAAAGATGTCCAAGAGCCTGGGCAACTTCTTCACCATCCGCGAAGTGCTGCAGAAGTACGACGCCGAGACGGTGCGTTTCTTCGTCGTGCGAACCCATTACCGCAGCGCCCTGAACTACAGCGACGCTCACCTCGATGACGCTCGCGCGGCGCTCAAGCGCCTGTACACCGCGCTGGGCAATGGCCAGCAATGGCTCGCCAGCCACGCCAAGCCGGCTGTTCCCGTGCCCTTGGCCGAACTGGACCGCGCCGATGGCCTGGTGCAGCTGTTCATCGACGCGATGAACGACGATTTCAACACCCCTGAGGCCATGGGGCAGCTCTTCACGCTGGCCTCCGACATCAACGTGCTGGTGCAGGGCTTGCAGCAGGCGTCCGTTGATCCGGTGTGGGCCGGTGCCGCGTCCGCGTCGCTGGCGCACAAGGCGCAGGCGTTGTTGTCGCTGGGCGCGGTGCTGGGCCTCTTGCAGCAAGACCCGGTGGCCTACCTGCAAGGCGGTGGGGCGGCACAGGGGTTGGACGAAGCGGCCATCAAGGCCCAGATCGAGGCGCGTGCCGCGGCCAAAAAAGCCAAGAACTTCGCCGAGGCTGACCGCATTCGGCAGGCGCTGCTGGAGCAGGGGGTCGTGCTCAAGGACGGCCCGGGCGGCACCACCTGGGAGCGTGCCTGATGGTGGGTGTGGTGTTGCCCGAGTTCGGGCCCGATGCGCCAGCTTATTGGCAGGACGCTTGTCGCCATCTGGTCAAGCGTGACCGCGTGATGAAGAAGCTCATCCCCCAGCACGCAGGCGTGTGCCTGCAGTCGCGCGGGGACGCTTTCGTCACGCTGGCGCGCAGCATCGTGGGACAGCAAATCTCGGTGAAGGCCGCGCAGTCGGTGTGGGAGCGCTTCGCGGCGCTGCCGCGCAAGATGACGCCCCAGCACGTGCTCAAGCTCAAAGTGGACGACATGCGAGCCAGTGGCTTGTCGGCCCGCAAGGTGGAGTACCTGGTGGACCTGGCGCTGCACTTCGCCAACGACCAGGTGCACGTGAAGCAGTGGGAATCGATGGACGATGAGGCCATCATTGCCGAGCTGGTGGCCATTCGTGGCATTGGTCGCTGGACGGCCGAGATGTTCCTGATTTTTCACCTCATGCGCCCCAACGTGCTTCCCCTGGATGACGTGGGCCTTCAGCACGGCATCAGCCGCGCCTACTTCTCGGGCGAGCCAGTGAGCCGCAGCGAGATCCGCGAGGTGGCCGCTTCATGGGCCCCTTACTGCAGCGTTGCCACTTGGTATATTTGGCGGTCGCTGGATCCGGTGCCGGTGAACTACTGAGTCACCGACGTCGTTGGCATAAACAAGAGCACAGGAGTCCACCTTGGCCAAAAAGAATTTTCTCGATTTCGAGCAGCCCATTGCCGAGCTCGAAAGCAAGATCGAGGAACTGCGTTACGTGCAGAGCGAGTCGGCGGTCGACATCTCGGAAGAAATTGAGCAACTCGCCGGCAAGAGCCTTCAACTGACGAAGGACATCTACAGCAACCTCACCCCGTGGCAGATCACCAAGATCGCCCGCCACCCCGATCGGCCCTACACGCTTGACTACGTGCGCGACATCTTCACGCACTTCGTCGAGCTGCACGGCGACCGCCATTTCGCCGACGACCTGTCCATCGTCGGTGGCCTGGCTCGCTTCAATGGCATGCCCTGCATGATCATTGGCCACCAGAAAGGTCGCGACACCAAAGAGCGTGGCCTGCGCAACTTCGGCATGACCAAGCCCGAGGGCTACCGCAAGGCCCTGCGCCTGATGAAGCTGGCCGAGAAGTTCAAGCTGCCGGTGTTCACCTTTGTGGACACCCCGGGCGCTTATCCGGGCATCGATGCCGAGGAGCGCGGGCAATCGGAGGCCATCGGCCGCAACATCTTCGAGATGGCCCAGCTGGAGGTGCCCATCATCTCCACCATCATTGGCGAGGGTGGCTCCGGTGGCGCGCTGGCCATTTCGGTGGCCGATCAGGTGCTGATGTTGCAGTACTCGGTGTACTCGGTGATCAGCCCCGAAGGTTGCGCCTCCATTCTGTGGAAGACCAGCGAGCGCGCCAGCGACGCCGCCGAGGCCCTGGGCATCACGGCTCACCGCCTCAAGGCCCTGGGTCTGGTCGACAAGATCGTCAACGAGCCGGTGGGTGGCGCCCATCGCGACCACAAGCAGATGGCGGCTTTCCTCAAGCGCGCATTGAACGACGCCTGGCGCCAGGTAGCCGACCTCAAGGTTAAGGAACTGCTGGAGCGCCGCCATGCCCGCCTGGACGGTTATGGCCGCTTCACCGACACCAAGGCCGAGGCCAAAGACAAGCGCTGAGGCGCTGCAGCGCATGGCCGATCCTGCCGCGCAGGCATTGGCCGCCTGGTCCCTCCGCCACCCCTTGGCCGTCGACGGCCTGATTGGGGTGGCCCTCAGTGGTGGGGCCGATTCCACCGCCTTGGTTCACGCTGCCCAGGCGCAATGGCCAGGGCGGGTGGTCGCCCTGCATGTGCACCATGGCTTGCAGGCCGCCGCCGATGGCTTTGAGGCCCATGTGCGCGCCACCTGCGAGTCGCTGGGCGTGCCGCTTCGTGTGGCCCACGTGGACGCCCGCGCTCAACCGGGCCAAAGCCCGGAGGATGCGGCTCGCCTGACCCGCTATGCCGCGCTGGCCGGCATGGCCGCCGACCTGCAGGTGGTGCTGTTGGGGCAGCACCTTGGTGACCAGGCCGAGACGGTGCTGCTGGCCCTCAGCCGTGGGGCCGGCTTGCCCGGGCTGGCCGCCATGCCCGACGCGTTCGAGCGCCATGGCGTGCGGTTTGCCCGGCCGTTGTTGTCGGTGTCAGCCGAACGCCTGCGAGAGTCGCTGAAGGAGCGCGGGTTGGCTTGGGTGGACGACCCCACCAACACAGATCTGCGCTTCACGCGCAACCGCTTGCGCCAACGCCTGCTGCCACTGTGGCTGGAGCTGTTTCCGCACGGTGCCCAGGCACTCGCTCGCACTGCCTCGCACGCAGCGCAGGCCCAGCAACTGCTGGACGACCTGGCCCGCCTTGACCTTGAGGCCCTGGGGCAGCCGCCCAGGCTCAAGGCCCTGCAGGCTTTGAGCCGAGAGCGCCAGGGCAATGCCCTGCGGTACTGGTTGCGTCAAGCCCATGGCGTGCTGCCCAGCGCGGCGCAACTCGAGGAATTGCTGGACCAGGTGCAGGCTTGTCGCACGCGTGGCCATGGCCTCCGGCTGAAAGTGGGGCCAGGCCTGCTGCTGCGCGACGGCGAGAGCCTGCGGTACACCCCCTCGGTATAATCCCGAGGTTTTGCCCGGTTTCGGCTGGGCACCCGGCCCCACGCGGCCTTTTCAGCACCCACCCATCCCGATGGCCTTGATTGTTCACAAGTACGGCGGCACCTCCATGGGGTCGACCGAGCGCATTCGCAACGTTGCACGTCGCGTGGCCAAATGGCACCGTGCCGGCCACCAAATGGTCGTGGTGCCCAGCGCCATGAGCGGCGAAACCAACCGCCTGCTGGGCCTGGCCAAGGAAGTGGCGCCCGAGAAGCCGGGCAAGGCCTATTCCCGCGAACTCGACATGCTGGCCTCTACTGGCGAGCAAGCCTCGTCGGCCCTGCTGGCCATTGCCCTGCAGGCCGAAGGCCTGGAGGCCGTGAGCTACGCCGGCTGGCAAGTGCCGATCAAGACCAACGACGCCTACACCAAGGCCCGCATCGAGTCGATCGACGACGAGCGCATTCGCGCTGATTTGGCTGCCGGCAAGGTGGTCATCGTCACCGGCTTTCAGGGCGTTGACCCGGCCGGCAACATCACCACGCTGGGCCGTGGCGGCAGCGACACCTCGGCCGTGGCCGTGGCCGCCGCGCTCAAGGCGGCAGAGTGCCTGATCTACACCGACGTGGACGGCGTGTACACCACCGATCCCCGCGTGGTGCCCGAGGCCCGCCGCCTGCTTCGCGTGAGCTTTGAAGAGATGCTGGAGATGGCCAGCATGGGCAGCAAGGTGCTGCAGATCCGCTCGGTGGAATTCGCCGGCAAGTACAAGGTGCCGCTGCGTGTGCTCTCCAGCTTCACGCCCTGGGACATCGACCTGAACGAAGAAGCCAGCTCTGGCACCCTGATCACTTTTGAGGAAGACGAAACCATGGAACAAGCCGTCGTTTCCGGCATTGCGTTCAACCGCGACGAGGCCAAGATCTCTGTGCTGGGCGTGCCCGACAAGCCTGGCATTGCCGCCCAGATTCTGGGTGCGGTGGCCGACGCCAACATCGAAGTTGACGTGATCATTCAGAACGTGAGCAAAGACGGCAAGACCGACTTCAGCTTCACCGTTAACCGCAACGAATACCAGAAAACCATGGACTTGCTGAAGTCCAAGGTGGTGCCGGCGCTGGGTGCGGCCGATGTGGTGGGCGACGTGCGCATCTGCAAGGTGAGCATCGTGGGCATTGGCATGCGCAGCCACGTTGGCGTGGCCAGCCGCATGTTCCGTTGCCTGAGCACCGAGGGCATCAACATCCAGATGATCTCCACCTCCGAGATCAAGACCTCGGTCGTGATCGACGAGAAGTACATGGAGCTGGCCGTGCGCGCGCTGCACCGCGAGTTTGACCTGGACCAGGACGCCGACGCGATCAAGGCCTGATCCACCGCCGCCAAAAGGCCCCAATTTTTGAGGCATAATACGCGGCTTCTGGAGTGATGACCGAGTGGCCGAAGGTGCTCCCCTGCTAAGGGAGTATGGGGTGTAGAGCCTCATCGAGGGTTCGAATCCCTCTCACTCCGCCAGTAAGTCTAGGGCTCCCGCAGTGCGGGGGCCCTTTTTCTTTCCGGAGCCCCATTTCTCGCGGGCTCCCAGCCGGATCCAGTTTCTCTGCTGGCTCTCCCCGGGCAGCTTTGCCCCTTCTTTTCTCGACGCATTCTCTGCTGGCGATTTTGTCCAGTGAGGCTTTTGCCTTTTCGGTCGAACCGCACCAAAGAAAACGGGGCGCATTTGCGCCCCGTTTGTTTTCCTGACCCTCCGGCCTGTTCAGGTCATGCCCAGTGCCTGGCGCTGCTCGTCCCAGTCCATGGGCAGCGGCATTGCCTGCATCAGCTTTGAGGCATTCAGGTCGGCCGGATGATCCCCCGTTGCAATGGCCTGGGTGATGTCAGGGGCCAAGAGCGCCAGGTGCACCATGCGGGTCACATAGCCTGGCGAGACCTTCTCCTCCTGCGCAATTTCCCCGATACCTTGCCCCTGGAATGTCAGCCGCTGCAGCCACTCTCGTGCCTTGCTCATCAGACTGATCAGGGTCTGATCCGGCTCACGCGCAGGAGGCGCATCAGGTCCGCCAATCACCAAGCGAACCGCCATGCCGCAGCGCTTGCGCTGCGCCTGCACTGTGATCTCGACGAACTCGTTGGCTGTCCCTGCCTTCACGATGCCGGACCCCACCAGATCCACCGCAATCCGAATCGAGTTCGGTCCCACCTCGACCGCCTCAACGCATTGGCCAAGGTGATCCCGGGCGTTTTGAGCCAGTGCCACCGCCAATTGCTTGGCCGCAGCAATTGCACCGCTGGCTGCGCGCGCGTCGGCCCAGCCCACGGCATCCACCACCTGCTTCTGATCAGAGGCCCAGTTCATGACCGCTTTCACCACCATCTGCTCGACCTCGTTGGCCGGCAGCCGGATCGGCTCGCCTGGATCCTCTATTGGGGTCACGTAGTAACGGTATCGCTTGTTGCCCTTGCGCGTGTGCGAAGGAATCAGGCGCCGCCCGGTTTCATCAACGAGCTTGCCGCTCAGAAGACTGGGATTGGCTGCATGGGACTTGGATTTGTGCCCGTTTCGATTGGCCTCCAGGCGGTCTTGCACCGCTTTCCATAGGCTCTCGTCAATGATGGCGGGATGCTGTCCAGGATGAACCTCACCCTTGTGCACCATCAGGCCGATGTAGACCGGGTTGCTGAGGACGCGATACAGGTGGCCGCGACTGAAGGGCTTGTTGCCTCCGAAGCCCTCGCGCTTGTGATTGCGCACAGGAGTGAGCCAGCCCCGTGCTTGCAGCTCTTCACTGAGCTGGCGAACGCCGTTGAGCTTGAGGTACAGCTCAAAGATCTCGCGGATCCGGCTGGCATGGGGCTCTTCGGGCTCCAACGTTCGTCCCTTGGCTTGGTACCCCACCGGAACCAAACCTCCCATCCAGAGGCCCTTGCGCTTGGAGGCGGCAATCTTGTCCCGGATCCGTTCGCCGGTCACTTCACGCTCGAACTGCGCGAACGACAGCAACACATTGAGAGTAAGTCGCCCCATGGAAGTCGTGGTGTTGAACTGCTGGGTCACCGAGACAAACGAGACCCCCTTGGCGTCAAACAGCTCCACCAGTTTGGCGAAGTCGGCAAGTGAACGGGTCAGGCGGTCAACCTTATAGACCACGATCACCTTGATCTTGCCGGCCTCAATGTCGGCAATCAGGCGCTGCAGGGCGGGGCGCTCGACATTGCCGCCCGAGAAGCCGCCGTCGTCGTAGGCAGTCGGCAGCAAGGTCCAGCCCAGGCTCTTCTGGCTCAGAACAAAGGCCTCGCATGCCTCGCGCTGAGCGTGCAGGGAATTGAAGTCCTGCTCCAGACCCTCCTCCGATGACTTGCGCGTGTAGATGGCGCAGGCCAATGTCGGTACCTGCGCAGAGCCGGAGAACGAAAAACCAGCTTTCTTCACCATCAGTGGCGCACCCCGAAGAAAGCTGGCCCAGACCAGGGGGTGCCAGTGATGGCACGCGCCACTGCGCTCAGGCTCGTGTAGGTCTTGCCTTGGTGCTCAAAGCCCTTGGGCAAGACGAGCACTTCATGTGTTTGGCCCCGCCATTCGCGCAGCAGGCGTGTGCCTGCTGTCAGCAATGCGGTACGGCGAGCACCAGCAGGTCGCAGGGCGAGATTCAGGTGATTCGCGCTCTTGGAAGCACCCGCCTCGCGGCCAAGGGCTTCATCTTGAACGTGCCAGGCCAGTACCCGGCGCAGCAAGGCGACTTGCACGTGGGCGGGCGGTTCACGGTCGAACAGCGATTGCCAACGTTGCACGAGGGCAGTGCGATCTGCGCTGACGATCTGATCCAGCGTGTTCATGGGGCCACGTCCTCCACGATGCGGTAGACGCGAACACCGTCAATGGATCGCTGCTGCACGTCCAAACCCAGGCGCTTGCGCAGCGAGCCGCTGATCATGCCGCGCACGGTGTGGCGCTGCCAGCCGGTGAGGGCGATCATCTGCGCCATGGTGGCTCCAGGATCGGAGCGCAATAGGGCGATGAGCTGGGCTTGTTTGCTCTGGGCCGGCAGAGAGGAGGGCTCGGTCGATGTTGCCGCGGACTCGGGCGCGGCGGGCGGGACTGAGGCAGCTGGCGAAGCCTTGACGGCGGGAGCCTTGGATCTGCCGGCGGCTGTCTTGGCTCCAGAGGTCTTGGGATTGGAGGTGGGCTTTCGCGTGGAGGTGTTGGGCTTCCTCGCGGAAGATTTGGTCGCGACTGTTTTGAGTTTCGATGGCGTAGAGGCGTTGCGTTTCATTTCTTGCTCCCGTGCCAAAAAGGCACGGCGGCAGTAACGCTCTACTTCGCGAGCCGATCAACTACTTCGCCAAGTGGCCGTGTCATTTGGTCATGATCCGCGTTTATGGCTTGCTACCCAGGTGATGGTGTTGCATGGGGTGCAAGGGGTAGCGAGTTCGAATCCCGCCACGCCGACCAGTGATACGAAAGCCCGGTACCGAAAGGTATCGGGCTTTTTCGTTTCTTGCGCCCGTGATTTTAAAAAAAGTCCAAATAAATCAATGGGTTACGTTTGTCGGCAGAGTGGTGTCCGTACCCCTGGGCTTGTGGCTGTGACCTGCCCCCTTTAGACGTACCAGTGTTGAGTTAGCGAGTCCAAGGTTGTGGA
>NZ_JAYSFD010000005.1:0-257455 GCF_041913525.1 Hydrogenophaga sp.
CGAACTCGTTGTTGAACGCGGCGCCGCCCAGCGGGCCCTCGGTCATGATCTGCAGCGGGCTGGCGATGTGCTCGGGCTTGCCGCCCGGCTGGTCGCTCAGGCCGCCCCAGAGCTTGCCCACGGTGAAGCCGGTGAGGCCGGCCTTGGGCTTGGAGCCGCGGCCAGTGGCACCTTCGTCGCGAATCTCGCCGCCGGCGCCGGTGGAGGCACCCGGGAAGGGCGAGATGGCGGTGGGGTGGTTGTGGGTCTCCACCTTCATCAGCACGTGGTGGGTGGCCGGCTCGGCCTGGTAAACCGGCAGGCCCTGGCCGTCAAAGCGGGCCACGAAGCGCTGCACCGCGTGGCCTTCCATGATGGAGGCGTTATCGGAATAGGCCACCACCGTGTGCTGCGGGCTGGTCTGGTGGGTGTGGCGGATCATGCCGAACAGGCTCTTGTCTTGCAGCGCGCCGTCAATGGTGAACTGGGCGTTGAAGATCTTGTGGCGGCAGTGCTCGCTGTTGGCCTGCGCGAACATCATCAGTTCGACATCGGTGGGGTTTCGACCCAGGCCCTGGAAGGCCTTCACCAGGTAGTCGATTTCGTCGTCGGCCAGGGCCAGGCCCCAGGCGGTGTTGGCCTGCTCCAGCGCGGCGCGGCCGCCCCCCAGCACGTCCACGTGCTCCATGGGCGCGGCCTGCAATTCGGTGAACAGGGCACGGGCCTGATCGCGTTCGGTGGTGACCGATTCGGTCATGCGGTCGTGCAGCAGCGCGGCCACGGCCTGCAATTGCTCGGTGCTCAGGCTGGGCTTCTTGCCCAGCAGCCCGGTCTTCAGGTCCAGCCGGTACTCCACCAGGCGCTCCACGCGGTGCAGGGTGAGGCCGCAGTTGTGGGCAATGTCGGTGGCCTTGGAGGCCCAGGGCGACACGGTGCCCAGGCGCGGCATCACCAGCAGCGCGGGGGCGCCGTCGGCCTGCAGCTTCAGGTGCGTGTCGGTGGCGGGTTCGCCATACGTGAGCAGCTCGCCCAGGCGCTGCACGGTGGCCGCATCGGGCTCGGCGTCGAACGAGGCCAAGTGCACGAAGCGGGCGCTCAGGCCGGTGATCTTGTCGGAGATGCCCGCCAGCCGGGGCAGAAGTTGCTGGACTTTGAAGTCGCTGACAGCGTTGCCGCCGTCGAAAAAGCGCAGGTGCAGGGACACGTTGGGAGCCTGAGGTGCGTTGACCCGGGGACGGGCGGAAAAACCGGCATTTTACCCGGGGGGCCCACCCATCGGCCCTGCTGGCGGTGGGGCGTGGGGTGCGGTGGGATAATCGCGCGCCATGAGCATCACGTACAAGGACGAGGCCGGCATCGCCGGCATGCGCACCGCCTGCCGACTGGCCTCGGAGGTGCTGGATTACCTCACCCCCTTCATTCAGCCAGGCGTCACCACCCTGGAGATCGACCGCCTCGCGGCCGCGTACATGAAGCAGCAGGGCACGGTGTCGGCCACCATCGGTTACCAGCCCAATGGTTACCCCCCTTACCCCGGCCACCTGTGCACCTCGATCAACCACGTGGTGTGCCACGGCATCCCCAACGAGAAGCCGCTGAAGAAGGGCGACATCCTCAACGTGGACGTCACCGTCATCAAAGACGGCTGGTTTGGCGACAACAGCCGCATGTTCCTGATCGGTGGCGAAGCGGCCTGCTCGGTGCAGGCCCGCCGGTTGTGCCAGGTCACGTTTGAGGCCATGTGGAAGGGCATTGACATGGTGCGCCCGGGCGTGCGCCTGGGCGACATCGGCCACGCCATTCAAACCTACGCCGAGGGCAACGGCTTCTCGGTGGTGCGCGAGTTCTGCGGCCACGGCATTGGCCAGAAGTTCCACGAAGACCCGCAGGTGCTGCACTACGGTCGCCCGGGCACGCTGGAAGAGCTCAAGGTCGGCATGACCTTCACCATCGAGCCCATGATCAACGCCGGCAAGCGCGACATCAAGGAAATGGGCGACGGCTGGACCATCGTCACCCGCGACCGCTCGCTCTCGGCGCAGTGGGAGCACACGGTGCTGGTCACCCCCACCGGGTACGAAGTGCTGACCCTGTCGGCCGGCAACCTGCCGCCACCGGCCTTCGTCAAGGGCAGCCCCGTTTCCGCTGGCTGACCCATGACCGAGCTGGCGAACCTGCGGCAGCGTTACCGCGACGACAAAAACGCCCTCTTCGCCGAGCTCAGCGTCAGCGGCGCCTCCACCCGGGGCGTTCGCCGCGCCCTGCAGCGCCTGGCCCGGCTCACCGACAACACGCTGCGCGAGCTGTGGCAGCGCGCCGGCTTCGGCGCCGACTTCGCCCTGGTGGCCGTGGGCGGCTATGGCCGAGGCGAGCTGTTCCCGCACTCCGATGTGGACGTGCTGGTGCTGCTGCCTGACGGCAGCCAGCCCGATACCGACCAGGCGCTGAAGATGCGCCTGGAGCGCTTTATTGGCGACTGCTGGGACCTGGGGCTGGAGATCGGCTCCAGCGTGCGCACCATCGACGATTGCGTGGCCGAGGCCGGAAAGGACATCACCGTCCAGACCTCGCTGCTGGAGTGCCGCCTGCTGGCAGGCCAGGCCCGGCGCTTTCGCACCCTGGTTCAGCGCCTGGGTGCGGCGATGGACCCCAAGGCCTTTTTCGTGGCCAAGACGCTGGAGATGCGCCAGCGCCACCACAAGTACGAAAACACGCCCTACGCGCTTGAGCCCAACTGCAAAGAGTCGCCCGGTGGCCTGCGCGACCTGCAGATCATCCTGTGGGTGGCCAAGGCGGCCGGCCTGGGCAAAAGCTGGGACGAGCTCGCCCGCAAGGGCCTGGCCACGCCGCTGGAGGCCCGCCAGATCAAGGCCAACGAGGCCCTGCTCAGCCTGATCCGCGCCCGCTTGCACCTGCTGGCCCACCGCCGCGAAGACCGGCTGGTGTTTGACCTGCAGACCGCGGTGGCCGAGTCGTTCGGCTTCAAGGCCCAGGTGCCAGGCCCCGGCGACCAGACGGCCCGCAACACCCGCCGCGCCAGCGAGGCGCTGATGAAGCGCTACTACTGGGCCGCCAAGGCGGTGAGCCAGCTCAACCAGATCCTGCTGCTCAACATCGAAGAACGACTGGCCAGCGCCGAACCGGGCGTGCAGCGCCTGCGCCCCATCAACGAGCGCTTCTTCGACAAGGGCGGCATGCTGGAGGTGGCCAGCGATGACCTGTACCTGCGCCAGCCCCAGGCCATTCTGGAGACCTTCCACATCTACCAGACCACGCTGGGCATCAAGGGCCTGTCGGCGCGCACGCTGCGCGCCCTCTACAACGCCCGCCCGGTGATGAACGCCAAGTTCCGCGCCGACCCGGCCAACCGCGAGACCTTCCGCCGCATCGTGATGGAGCCCGAAGGCATCACCCACGCCATGCGCCTGATGAACCAGACCTCGGTGCTGGGGCGCTACCTCTGGGTGTTCCGCCACATCGTGGGCCAGATGCAGCACGACCTGTTCCACGTGTACACGGTGGACCAGCACATCCTGATGGTGCTGCGCAACGTGCGCCGCTTCTTCATCGCCGAGCACTCGCACGAGTACCCCTTCTGCTCACAACTGGCCGCGGGCTGGGACAAGCCCTGGATTCTGTACGTGGCCGCCCTGTTCCACGACATCGCCAAGGGCCGTGGCGGCGACCACTCCGAGCTCGGCGCCAAGGACGTGCGCACCTTCTGCCGCCAGCACGGCATTGATCGCGAAGACGCGCGCCTCATCGAGTTCCTGGTGAGCGAGCACCTCACCATGAGCCGCATGGCCCAGAAGGAAGACCTGAGCGACCCCGATGTGATCTCCGCCTTCGCCAAGCGAGTGGGCAACGAGCGCTACCTCACCGCGCTGTACCTGCTCACCGTGGCCGACATCCGCGGCACCAGCCCCAAGGTGTGGAACGCCTGGAAGGGCAAGCTGCTGGAAGACCTGTACCGCTACACCCTGCGCGCCCTGGGTGGCCGCGCGCCAGACCCTGGCGCCGAAGTGGAAGGCCGCAAGCGCGAAGCGCTGCAGCAACTCGCCCTGCACGCCCTGCCCCACTTGGCCCACAAGGCGCTGTGGGACACGCTGGACGTGAGCTACTTCATGCGCCACGAGGCCGATGAAATCGCCTGGCACACCCGCGTGTTGTCCAAGGAACTGGCCCGCCTGGCGCCCGGCCAGGTGCTGGACCGCAGCATCGTGCGCGCCCGCCTCTCGCCCGAGGGCGAGGGCCTGCAGGTGCTGGTGTACGCGCCCGACCAGCCCGACCTGTTCGCGCGCATCTGCGGCTACTTCGACACGTCCAACTTCAGCATCCTGGACGCCCGCGTGCACACCACGCTGGAGGGGCACGCCCTCGACACCTTCGAGGTGATCGCGCCCACCATGACCGAGCACTACCGCGAACTCATTGGCATGGTCGAGCGCCAGCTTGCCCAGACCGTGGACGAGCGCGGCCCCTTGCCGGCGCCCACCATGGGCCGCCTCTCGCGCCGGGTGAAGAGTTTTCCCATCAAGCCGCGCGTGGACCTGCGCCCCGACGAAAAGGCGCAGCGCTGGCTGCTGTCGGTCTCGGCCAGCGACCGCGCCGGCCTGCTGTACTGCATCACCCGCGTGCTGGCGCGCTACGAGATCAGCGTGCAGTTGGCCAAGATCACCACGCTGGGCGAACGGGTGGAAGACACCTTCCTCATCAGCGGCCCGCAGTTGCAGGTGAACAAGCGCCAGATCGACCTGGAAACCGACCTGCTCGACACCCTGGAGGGCTGAGGCCAAGCCTCGCCTTCGATTTTTCCCACACCCGCGCACCACCCCTTGGTGCGCGGCGGCTCAGCCCGACGCCAGGCCGCTTCCCTCCCCACGATGCATGCCCAGCGCTGATTCCCTGACCTCGCCTCAAACCCGTTTGCCTGCCCAGGCCGTCCGCATGTTGCCCGTGCTGGCCTTGCTGTCTGCCGTGGCGCCCCTGGCCACCGACCTGTATTTGCCGGCCTTCCCCGACATGGCCACCGACTTCGGTGCACCCGCCAGCCGCATTCAGCTCACGCTCACCGCCTTCCTGTTGGGCATGGCCCTGGGCCAATTGCTGGTCGGCCCACTCTCAGACGGTTGGGGCCGACGCCGCCTGCTGCTGGGCGGCACCGCGCTGTGCTTCGCCTCCACCGTGGCCTGCCTGCTGGCGCCAACGGTGGACGCCTTGATCGTGGCCCGACTGTTGCAGGGCATCAGCGGTGGGGCCGGCGTGGTGCTGGCGCGCGCCATCGTGGCCGACACGGTGCAAGGCCCGTCCATGGCCAAGATGATGGGCGCCATGATGCTGATCGGTGGCATTGCGCCCATCACCGCCCCCTTGCTGGGCAGCTTGCTGCTGCCCCTGGGCGGCTGGCGCCTGACCTTCGGCGTGCTGGCCGCCCTGGTGGGCCTGATGTTCCTGGGGGCGTGGCGCCGTGTGCCCGAAACCCTGCCGCCCGAGGGGCGCCACGGCGGCGGCATCGGCGAGTTGCTGCGCAGCAGTCGGCAAGTGTTGGGCAACCGGCGCTTCGTGGGCTACCTGGTCACCGGCTGCGGCGGCTTCGCGGCCCTCTTCGCCTACATCTCGGCCTCGCCCTTCGTGGTGCAGGGGGTGCTGGGCCTGTCGGCGCAGGCCTATGGCCTGGCGTTTGGCGCGAACGCGATGGCCCTGGTGGCCAGTGGGGCGCTGGCGGTGAAGCTGGCCGGGCGGGTGTCGCTGCGCCGTGTGCTGGCCATTGGCCTGGGCACGCTATGGACAGCCTGTGCCCTGCAAATAGCCAACCTGGTGCTGCTGCAATCGGCCGCCGCCACCCTGGCGCTCATGGGGCTGGCCATCGGCGCCCTGGGCCTGGTGTTCGGCAACAACCTGGCCCTGGCCCTGGCTGAGGTGCCACATGCCCGTGGCACCGCGTCGGCCTTCATGGGCTCGCTGCAGTTTGGTGTGGGCGCGGCGGTGTCACCCCTGGTGGGCATCGCCGGCCCTCTGGATGCGCGCCCCATGGCGCTGGTGATGCTGGCGGGCGCCAGCGTGGCGGTGTGGGCCTTCGTGCGGCTGTCGCGCGGGCCTGCCAGGGCCGCCCCGCCGCAACGGCATTGAGCGCGCCAGCCGCGCCCGGCCTCAGTCGTCGGCGCTGGCGTCGAGGCCCGGGAACAAGACCTCGGTGAAGCCGAAGCGGGTGAAGTCGCGCACCCGCATGGGGTAGAGCTTGCCCCAGAGGTGGTCGCACTCGTGCTGCACCACGCGGGCATGAAAGCCCTCGGCCTCACGGTCGATGGGCTGGCCGCGCACGTCAAACCCCTGGTAACGAATGCGCCGCCAGCGGGGCACCACGCCGCGCAAACCCGGCACGGAAAGACACCCTTCCCAGCCCTCTTCTTCCTCGTCGCCCAGCGGCGTGATGACGGGGTTGATGAGCACCGTGCGCGGCACCACGGGCGCCTCGGGGTAGCGTGGGTTGGGCTGGTCGCTGCCGAAGATCACCACCTGCAGGTCCACGCCGATCTGCGGCGCCGCCAGGCCCGCGCCGTTGGCCGCGGCCATGGTATCGAGCAGGTCTCGCACCAGGGCATGCAGCTCGGGTGTGTCAAAGCGGGTGACGGGCTGGGCGTGGCGCAGCAGGCGCGCGTCGCCCATTTTGAGTATCGGGAGAACAGCCATGGGCAAATCGGTGGGTGGGGGCTACAGTCGAAGCCACCATTGGACACCAAGCAGGAGACACCATGAACGCCCATGCCTTTTGGATTGCCGGCCTTGCCGCCCTGTCCAGCGCCCTGCCCGCCCATGCCCAACCCTTTGCTGGCGCCGACCTGGCCCTGGGCCAGCGCCTGATCACCCAGCACCGCTGCGCCGAGTGCCATGCGCAGAAGGTGGGCGGCAATGGCGATGCCATCTACCGGCGCGGCAAGGTCACCAACCCCGAGCAGTTGCGCACCATGGTGGAAATGTGCAGCACGCAACTGAACCTGCAACTCTTCCCCGAAGAGATCGAGGCCGTGGCCGCGGTGCTCAACCGCGACCACTACCGATTCAAGTGACGTCGCTTTCGCCGCCCGTGCCCAGCAAGGCCAACATCTGCGCCTCGTCGATCACGGCCACGCCCAGTTCCTGGGCCTTGTCCAGCTTGCTGCCCGCCTCTTCGCCGGCCACCACGTAGTCGGTCTTCTTGCTCACCGAGCCGGCCACCTTGGCGCCAGCGGCTTCCAGCATGGCCTTGGCCTCATCGCGCTTGAGCGTGGGAAAAGTGCCGGTGAGCACGAAGGTTTTGCCCAGCAGGGGCTGCGGCGCGCGCTCGGCCGGCTCGCCCTCGGGCCAGCTCACGCCAGCGGCGCGAAGCTGCTCCACCACCTCGCGGTTGTGCGGCTGGTCAAAGAAGGTGCGGATGCTCTGCGCCACCACCGGGCCCACGTCGTTCACCTGCAGCAGCTCGTCCACGCTGGCGTCCAGCAGGCGGTCCAGGCTGCCGAAGTGGCGGGCCAGGTCTTTGGCCGTGGCCTCGCCCACGTGGCGAATACCCAGGCCGAACAGAAAGCGCGGCAAGGTGGTGGTCTTGCTCTTGGCCAGCGCGTCCAGCACGTTCTGGGCGGACTTGTCGGCCATGCGCTCCAGGCTGGCCAGGGCCGTGAAGCCGAGCTTGTAGAGGTCGGGCAAGGTATTCACCACGCCCGCGTCCACCAGTTGCTCCACCAGCTTGTCGCCCAGGCCTTCGATGTCCACCGCGCGGCGCTGCGCGTAGTGCAGGATGGCCTGCTTGCGCTGCGCGGCGCAGAACAAGCCCCCGGTGCAGCGGTAATCGACCTCGCCCTCTTCGCGCACGGCGGCGCTGCCGCACACCGGGCACTCGTGGGGCATGGTGAACACGGGCGGTTCGCCTTCGCGCTTGTCCAGCAGCACCGACACGACCTCGGGAATCACGTCGCCCGCGCGGCGCACGATCACCGTGTCGCCCACGCGCACGTCCTTGCGCCTGGCTTCATCTTCGTTGTGCAGCGTGGCGTTGGTCACCGTCACCCCGCCCACGAACACGGGCGCGAGCTTGGCCACGGGCGTGAGCTTGCCGGTGCGGCCCACCTGCACGTCAATGGCCAGCACGGTGGTGAGCTGCTCTTGCGCCGGGTACTTGTGCGCCACCGCCCAGCGCGGCTCGCGGGTGACAAAACCCAGTTGCTGCTGCAACGCCAGCGAGTTCACTTTGTAGACCACGCCGTCGATGTCGTACGGCAGCTGGTCGCGCTGCGCGCCAATGCGCTGGTGGAAGGCCACCAGCTCGTCGGCCCCTCGGCACACGGCCGTCTGCTCGGCCACCGGGAAGCCCCAGGCCTTCAGGCGCATGAGCCAGCCAAACTGGGTGTCGGGCGCACGCTGGTCGCCCACCACCTCGCCCAGGCCATAGGCAAAAAAGCTCAAGGGCCGCTGGGCGGCGATGCCCGAGTCGAGCTGGCGCACCGCGCCAGCCGCGGCGTTGCGCGGGTTGACGAAGGTCTTTTCGCCCTTGGCACCGGCGGCGATCTTCTGGCGCTGGCGCTCGTTCAGGGCCTCAAAGTCGTCGCGGCGCATGTAAACCTCGCCGCGCACCTCCAGCACCGCGGGCACCGGGTCGCCCGCCGTGGCGGCCGCGCCGTCGATGCGCAGCGGAATCTGGCCGATGGTGCGGACGTTGTGCGTCACGTCCTCGCCGCTCTCGCCGTCGCCGCGCGTGGCGGCTTGCACCAGCACGCCGCGCTCGTAGCGCAGGCTCATGGCCAGGCCGTCAAACTTCAGCTCGGCCACGTACTCCACCGGGCCATCGCCCTCGGCCAGGCCCAGTTCGCGGCGGATGCGGCCGTCGAACGCGGCAGCGCCCGTGGCCTCGGTATCGGTTTCGGTGCGGATGCTGAGCATGGGCACCGCATGGCGCACCGAGGGCAAAGACTTGAGCACCGCCCCGCCCACGCGCTGGGTGGGCGAGTCGGGCGTCAACAGCTCGGGGTGAGCGGCCTCGATGGCCTGCAACTCGCGAAACAGCCGGTCGTACTCGGCATCGGGAATCTCGGGCGCGTCCAGCGTGTAGTACAGGTGCGCGTGGTGGTGAAGCTGCGCGCGCAGCTCGGCCGCGCGCTGGGCCGGCGAAGGCTCGTCGGCGAACAAGTCCGGGTGGGTCATGAAAACAGTCGTCGGGCCTGGGCCGAGCCGGCCGAGAGGTCGCGTGCGTCCAGCGCGTCGTAAAGGCTTTCGAGGTCGGCGCCGATCTGGTCCATCACGTCGCGCGACAGGGGCTGGCCGGCGTCATCGGTGATCACGCCGTCCATGGCCTCGGCCAGGGCCTGGGCCACCTGGCGCATTTGCACGAAGGGCTGCTCGCTGCGCGGCACGTGGGTCACCTCAAGCGACAGCGCCAGCTCGCGCAAGGCGCTTTGTTCGGGGTCGTCGGCCATGGCGGCCTGCGGGTCAAAGGCCAGGCTCAGGATGGGCGCCTGTCCCGCCTCGCTGCCCGGCAGCACCATGCGCCCCGGCAAGGCGCCAGCCACGAAGCCGAGCTTGGCCGCGTGCTGGGCCACGTAGCCGGGGCTCCAGGCCGCGCGGCGGGCTCGCAGGGTGAAGCCGAGCTGGGCGTCGTGGCCGCTGGCGAAGGCGTCCAGCTCGCGTGCCCGCGACACCTCGGCGCGCATGTCGGGGAAATCGGGCGCGGCGCCGATGGCATCGGCGAAGGCCTGGGTCTTGACCACGTATTCCGAGAACTCGATGTCGTTGAGCGCGCCCGAGCGGTTGGCCAATTGCACCCCAGCCTGCAGGGCGCGGTAACGCTGGCCAGCGCGGGGGGCCTCCCAGTCGCCAGTGGTTTCGTTCTGTCCTTCCACCGCGAAGGGCTTGCTGCCCACGCGACGCGTGGCCGGCAGGGCCGCCAGCACGGCGTCGCCCGACACCTCGGCCTCCAGCGCCAGCGGGGCGATGACGTCGATCAGCGCGTCCAGCCCGGGGCGCTTTTCCGGCGCACTGACCATGGCACCCAGCGTGGGCTCGGCCTCTGGCTTGGTGGCGGCGGGCATGTCACCCAGCACGGGTTCGATGCGATCGTCTGCGTCTGTCGCGGCAACGGGCGCTTCGGGTTCAGCGGCTTCCACCTGCCGCTCACGGGCGGTGCGCGGTGCGCTCTGGCGGGTGACCCAGGCGTTGTAGGCCACCACGGCCGCGAGCACGAGGCCACCAAGAATCGCAAGTCCGAGTTGAAGGTTGCTCATGGGAAAGAGGGGGTTCAGGTGGGTTCGAGCATGCCGGCGGCCGATTCCATGTCCACCGCCACGATGCGCGACACGCCCTGCTCTTGCATGGTCACGCCGATGAGCTGCTGCGCCATTTCCATGGCGATCTTGTTGTGGCTGATGAACAGGAACTGCGTCTCGCCCGACATGGCGCTGACCAGCTTGGCGTAGCGTTCGGTGTTGGCGTCGTCCAGCGGCGCGTCCACCTCGTCCAGCAGGCAGAAAGGCGCCGGGTTGAGCTGGAAGATGGCGAACACCAGCGCGATGGCGGTCAGCGCCTTCTCGCCGCCCGACAGCAGGTGAATGGTCTGGTTCTTCTTGCCCGGCGGCTGGGCCATGACTTGCACCCCGGCGTCCAGGATTTCCTCGCCCGTCATCACCAGGCGCGCGTTGCCGCCGCCAAACAGCTCGGGGAA
Organism: Hydrogenophaga sp.; assembly: GCF_041913525.1. Classification (GTDB taxonomy): domain Bacteria; phylum Pseudomonadota; class Gammaproteobacteria; order Burkholderiales; family Burkholderiaceae_C; genus Hydrogenophaga. The sequence continues at coordinate 10,664 of NZ_JAYSFD010000005.1, forward strand.
CATGCGGCCAAAGTGGCCATTGACGGTCTCGAAGGTGCTGCCCAGCAGTTCGCGGGTTTCGTTGTCGATCTTCTTGATCGCGTCTTCGAGCGTGGTCATGGCCTCGACCAGGTCGGCCGACTGCGAATCGAGGAAGGTCTTGCGCTCGCGCGCGGCGGTGAGCTCGTCCAGCGCGGCCAGGTTCACCGCGCCCAGGGCCTGGATGTCGCGGTGCAGGCGGTCGATCTCACCTTGCAGGCCGGTCAGGCGCACATTGCCTTCCACGATGCTTTGCGACACGGCGGCCAGGTCGGCCTGGGCCTCGGCCAGCATCTGGCTGTATTGCTCCACTCCCAGGCGAGCGGCCTGTTCTTTCAGCTGGAACTCGGTGATGCGGCTGCGCAGCGGGTCAAGTTCGCGCTCCAGCTTGAGGCGGTGCTCGTCGCTGGCGCGCAGCTTCTGGGTGAGGTCGTCGTACTGGCTGCGCAGGGCACCCAGTTCGCGCTCGCGCTCGGCCTTGGTGTCCAGCGCTTGCTGCAAGCCGCCTTGGGCGGCGGCGTCGCTCAGGCGGGCCATCTCGTCGCGGGCGCGCTGCTGTTCTTCGATCAGGGCTTTTTCCTGGCTGCCGGCGGTCTCCAGCGCGCGCTGCAGTTCGCCGCGCCGGGCTTGCAGGCTGCGCAGGGCAAAGGCGGCCTCTTGCGCGTTGCGCTCCAGGGTGCGTTGCTGCTCACGGGCCTGGGCCAGGCGGCGCTCGCCCTCGATCACCTTGTCGTCGAGTTGGGCGTGCCGCTCCTGGCTGTCGGCCAGTTGCATGTCGAGCTCTTCAAAGCGGGCCTCGGCGGTCACGCGGCGCTCCTGCAGCTCATCGAGCTGGGCGTCCACCTCGGCCAGGTCGCCTTCGATCTGCTGGCTGCGGGCGCGGGTTTGCTCGGCCTGTTGCAGCAGGCGCAGGGCCTCCACCTGCAGTTCGTGGGCGCGGCCCTGGGCCTCGGCCGATTCGCGCCGCGCGGCCACCAGGCGCTGCGAGGCGTCGGCATAGGCGGCCTCGGCCCGCACCAGCGCGGCCCGGGCCTGCTCGGCCAGCAGCACCTGAGCCTTCAAGGCCTTGTCGAGGTTTTCGATTTCCTGGGCCCGCGCCAGCAGGCCCGACTGTTCGCTGTCGGGTGCGTAGAAGCTCACGCTGTGGGCCGACACCGCATGGCCCGAGGGCACGTACACGGTCTGGCCGGGCTGCAGGTGTTCGCGCTGGGCCAGGGCTTCTTCCAGCGTGGCGGCGGTGAAGGCGCCGTGCAGCCAGTCATTGAGCAGGGCCTGCAGGCCGGCGTCGTTCAGGCACAGCCAGGCCGCCAGCGGCTTGAGGCCTGCCGGGGCCGAGGGCACGCCAGCACCCGCTGCCGTGGGGGTGTAGAAGGCCAGCTTGGCCGGCGGCGCGTCGTTGGCGAAGGCCTTGACCATCTCCAGGCGAGACACCGACAGCGCGCTCAGGCGCTCGCGCAGCGCGGCCTCCAGGGCGTTTTCCCAGCCGGGCTCCACGTGCAGGCGGCTCCAGAGGCCTTGCAGGCCGTCCAAGCCGTGCTTGGTGAGCCAGGGCTTGAGCTTGCCGTCGGTGCGCACTTTGTCTTGCAGGGCCTTGAGGGCCTCCAGGCGGGCGCTCAGGTCGGCCTGACGGGCCGACTCGGCGTTCACCGCCTGCTGCGCGGCGCGACGATCGTCGTCGAGCTGGGGCACGGTGTCTTGCAGCTCTTGCAAGCGCGCGGCCAGCATCTCGGCCTGCTCTTGCGCCTGGGCGAGCTGGTCTTGGGCCTGCTGCACACGGGCCTCGTCGGGCGCGGCCAGCGCGTTGCGGTCGTTCACCAGGCGCTCGCGGCGCTGGTTGAGCGCGCGGCTCTGCTCGTCCAGGCTGCGCTGCTCGGCGGCCAGCACCTGAATCTGCTGCTGCACCTGACCCACGCTGGCGCGCTGTTCGTTGGCGCGGGCCTGGGCCGCGCGCAGGGCATCTTCCAGGGCGGGCAAGGCACCGGCCTGCTCTTCGCCCTGGGCGGCCAGCACTTCAGACTGCTCTTCGGCGCCCACCAGTTGCTCGGCCAACTGCTCCAGCTCGGCTTCGGCGTCCTGGCTGCGCGTGGCCCAGGAGGCGATTTGTTCCTGCAACTGCTTCAGGCGCAGTTCGACGCGCTGGCGGCCTTCCACCACAAAGCGGATCTCGGCTTCGAGCTTGCCCACTTCGGCGCTGGCCTCGTACAGCCGGCCTTGGGCCTGGTTCACCTGGTCACCAGCGGCGTAGTGGGCCTGGCGGATGGTTTCCAGCTCGGCCTCGACACGGCGCAGGTCGGCGGTGCGCGATTCCAGGTCGTTCACGGCCTGGGCGGCGTCTTTCTGGACGCGGGCCTGGTCGTTCTCGGCTTCGCTGCGCTTGAGGAACCAGAGCTGCTGCTGCTTGAGCGTGGCGCTGGCGTTGAGCGCGTGGTACTGCGCCGCCACCTCGGCCTGTTTCTCCAGCTTTTCCAGGTTGGCGTTGAGCTCGCGCAGGATGTCTTCCACCCGGGTCAGGTTCTCGCGCGTGTCGTTCAGCCGGTTGGCTGTCTCGCGGCGGCGCTCTTTGTACTTGGAGACACCCGCGGCCTCTTCGAGGAACAGGCGCAGCTCTTCGGGCTTGCTCTCGATGATGCGGCTGATCGTGCCCTGGCCGATGATGGCGTAGGCGCGCGGGCCCAGGCCGGTGCCCAGGAACACGTCCTGCACGTCGCGGCGGCGCACCGGCTGGTTGTTGATGTAGTAGCTGCTGTTGCCGTCGCGCGTGAGCACGCGCTTGACGGCGATCTCGGTGAACTGGCCCCACTGGCCACCAGCGCGGTGGTCGCTGTTGTCAAACACCAGCTCCACGCTGGCGCGGCTGGCCGGCTTGCGGGTGTTGGTGCCGTTGAAGATCACGTCCTGCATGGACTCGCCACGCAGCTCTGAGGCCTTGGACTCGCCCAGCACCCAGCGCACGGCGTCCATGATGTTGGACTTGCCGCAGCCGTTGGGGCCCACCACGCCCACCAGCTGGCCGGGGAGCATGAAGTTGGTCGGTTCGGCGAAGGACTTGAAGCCTGAGAGCTTGATCGAGTTGAGACGCACGGCAGGTCCGGTGGCGACGGTCGTAGGGCGCTGCGCCTGGGCGCACGCGGCCGGAAATCATAACTGGCGGGTCAAACCCCCCAGGGAATGCCAAGCAGCGTGACAAATTTCATCGGAACGGCCAATGCATTGCGGTTTCGCCCCTGCCCGAGGGACCTCATGGCCCCATTTCAATCTAGATAGGACACAATTGAACTGCACGTTATCTTTTGATACCACTTAGTTCACAAAACAACTCTTTCAACATGAACACCCCCGTCAACACCCAATTCGACCTGGCACTGGTCGCCCTCTCCTTCCTGTTCTCCGTGGTGGGCTCATTCGTGGCCCTCACCGCGGCGAACCGCGTGAAAGACGCCAACGGTCGCATCAGCCGCGCCAATCTGCTGGCCGTGGGTTTGGGCCTGGGGGGCGTGGGCGTCTGGTCCATGCACTTCATCGGCATGCTGGCACTGCGCATGGACGTGGGCAGCAGCTACGCCATGACCGAAACCTTCGTGTCCCTGGGGGTTGTGGTGATCGCCGCCATGCTGGCGGTTCGCTACGCCGCCGCCAACCCCAACAGCCTGCCCCGCCTGTCCCTGGCCGGCACCGGCCTGGGCGCGGGCGTGGTGGTGATGCACTACCTGGGCATGTTCGGCTTGAAGATTTATGGCTACATCACCTGGAACACGCTGCTGGTGGCTGCCTCGGTGCTGATCGCGGTGGTGGCCTCCACCGTGGCCTTGTGGCTGGCCTTCAACACCCCCAACCTGGCGCGCCGAGTGCAGGCGTCGGTGGCCATGGGCGTGGCGGTGTGCGCCATGCACTACACCGGCATGGCGGGCGCCGAGTTCGTGTGCACCACCGATGCCCGGGCGGCCATTCCTCAGGGCGCCGACTTCATCAGCGCCTTCGAGTTGCCCATGCTCGTCATCGTGGCCACGGTGTTGATGGTGCTGATGCTGGCCCTCGACCAGGGCATGCAATACCTCATGGCACGCCGGCCGAAGGCCCAGGCAAGCCCCCTCGTCGCGCGAGGCGCGGTCTCACGCCGGGGCTGAGCGCCCAATGGGGTTCAAGCCCGATAATCGCGGGCCATGAACCCCAAGTTGAACCTGCTGCAGCCCTACCCCTTCGAGCGGCTGCGTCGTCTCTTTGCTGACGTCACCCCCAACCCGGCCCTGCGCCCCATCAGCCTGGGCATCGGCGAGCCCAAGCACGCAGCCCCCGATTTCCTCAAGCGCGCGCTGGCCGACGCACTGGGCAGCGGCCTGTCCAACTACCCCGCCACCGCCGGCGAGCCGGCTTTGCGCGAGGCCTGCGCGGCCTGGGTGCAGCGGCGCTACGGCATCGCCCTGAACCCGGTCACCCAGGTGCTGCCGGTGAATGGCTCGCGCGAAGCGCTGTTTGCCTTCGCCCAGACCGTGATCGACTCCACCAAGCCCGGTGCCACGGTGGTCATGCCCAACCCCTTCTACCAAATCTACGAAGGCGCGGCCCTGCTGGCCGGCGCCACGCCGCACTTCGTGCCCAGCAACCCGGCGCGCAATTTCGCCGCCGACTGGGACAGCGTGCCCGACGAGGTGTGGGCGCGCACCCAGCTCATTTACGTGTGCTCGCCTGGCAACCCGGCCGGCGCGGTGATGCCGCTGGACGAATGGCGGCGCCTGTTCGAGCTGAGCGACCGCCACGGCTTCGTGATCGCGTCTGACGAGTGCTACAGCGAGATCTACTTCCGCGACGAGCCGCCCCTGGGCGGCCTGGAAGCCGCCCAGCGCCTGGGCCGCACCGATTTCAAGAACCTCATCAGCTTCACCAGCCTGTCCAAGCGCAGCAACGTGCCGGGCCTGCGCAGCGGCTTCGTGGCGGGTGACGCGGCGCTGATCAAGCCCTTCTTGCTCTACCGCACCTACCACGGCGGGGCCATGAGCCCGGTGGTGCAGGCCGCCAGCGTGGCCGCCTGGGGCGACGAACACCACGTGATCGACAACCGCCGCCAATATCGCGAAAAGTTCGCCCAGGTCACGCCCCTGCTTGCCCGGGCCCTTGACGTGGCCCTGCCCGATGCGTCTTTCTATTTGTGGGCCGGCGTGCCCGAGCGCTTTGCCCAGGCAGTGCCGGGCCTCAGCGCCGACGAGGCCTTCGCCCGCGAACTGCTCGCTCAATACAATGTCACGGTTCTGCCGGGCAGCTACCTCGCGCGCACCGTGAATGGCCACAACCCCGGCGCCGGCCGCGTGCGGCTGGCACTGGTGGCCGAGGTGGACGAATGCCTGGAAGCCGCGCAACGCATCGTGGCCTTCACCGAAGCCACCGCCTGAGTCGCCCGTCTCCCAATCTCCCGAATCTCTCGTTTCCCCTAACCTTCAAGCACCCATGAGCCAACAACTCCAGACCCTGATCGACAACGCCTGGGAAAACCGCGCCCAGCTCTCCCCCGCCGCCGCTCCCAAGGAAGTGGTGGACGCCGTGGAGCACGTGATCGCCGAACTCAACAACGGCAAGCTGCGCGTGGCCACCCGTGAGGGCGTGGGCCAATGGACGGTGCACCAGTGGATCAAGAAGGCCGTGCTGCTGTCCTTCCGCCTGAAAGACAACGAGATCGTGCGCGCCGGTGACCTGGGCTTCTACGACAAGGTGCAGACCAAGTTCGCCCACCTCAGCCCCGAGGAAATGAAAGCCACCGGCGTGCGCGTGGTGCCGCCGGCCGTGGCCCGCCGCGGCAGCTACATTGCCAAGGGCGCCATCCTGATGCCCAGCTACGTGAACATCGGCGCCTACGTGGACGAAGGCACCATGGTCGACACCTGGGCCACCGTGGGCAGCTGCGCCCAAGTGGGCAAGAACGTGCACCTCTCTGGTGGCGTGGGCCTGGGTGGCGTGCTGGAACCCCTGCAAGCCAACCCCACCATCATTGAAGACAACTGCTTCATCGGCGCGCGTTCTGAAATCGTGGAAGGCGTGATCGTTGAAGAAAACTCGGTGATCTCCATGGGCGTGTACATCGGCCAGAGCACCCCCATCTACGACCGCGCCACTGGCGAAGTGAGCTATGGCCGCGTGCCATCCGGTTCGGTGGTGATCAGCGGCAGCCTGCCCAAGGACGGCGGCAAGTACAGCCTGTACGCGGCCGTCATCGTCAAACGCGTGGACGCCCAGACCCGTGCCAAGACCAGCCTGAACGACCTGCTGCGCCCCTGATCGGCGCCACCGCTGGCCACCCCACCTCGGTGGCCAGCGCCCCCATCGACACCCAACAGCGTAGGAACCCGGCATGAGCAGTGGAACGATGGAGCGCATCCTTCGCCTGATGGCCGACAAAAAGGCCTCGGACGTCTACCTGACGGCCAATGCGCCGGCCATGATCAAGATCAACGGCCACACCATCCCCATCAACAGCCAGGTGCTGCCCAGCGAAGCGCCGCGCCACCTGCTCGCCGAGATCGTGCCCGCCACCCGCATGGAAGAGCTGCTGGAAACGGGCGAGTTGAACACGGCGGTGCTCATCGAAGGCGTGGGCAATTTCCGGGTCAGCGCGTTTCGCCAGCGCTCCAGCTACGCGGTCGTCATCCGTTTCGTGCCGGGCGAAATCCCGGCGCTGGAAACGCTGAACGTGGCCCCCATCCTGGCCGAGCTGGTCATGGAGAAGCGTGGCCTCATCCTGATGGTGGGCTCCACCGGCGCCGGCAAGAGCACCACGCTGGCGGCCATGCTGGACCACCGCAATGCCCACGCCAGCGGCCACATCCTCACCATTGAAGACCCGATCGAGTACACCTACCGCAACAAGAAGTCGGTGGTGAACCAGCGCGAGATCGGGCCGGACACGGCGTCGCTGCAGATCGCGCTGAAGAACGCGCTGCGCCAGGCACCCGACGTGATCTTGATTGGTGAAATCCGCGACCGCGAAACCATGTCGGCGGCCATCGCCTACGCCCAATCGGGCCATCTGTGCCTGGCCACCCTGCACGCCAACAACAGCTACCAGGCGCTCAACCGCATCCTGAGCTTCTACCCGGTGGAGGTACGCCCCACCATGCTGGGCGACCTGGCCGCAGCGCTGCGCGCCATCGTCTCGCAGCGGCTGCTGCGCACCGAGACCGGCTCGCGTGTGCCGGCCATGGAAATCATGCTCAACACCGCCCTGGTGTCCGACCTGATTCAGAAGGCCGATTTCTCTGGCGTGCGCGAGGCCATGGAGAAATCACTGGCCGAGGGCTCACAAACCTTCGAGCAAGACCTGGCCCGGCTGGTGCACGACGGGCTGGTCAGCCGCAACGAAGCCCTCGCCCACGCCGACTCGCCCAACAACCTGCTCTGGCGCCTGCAAAACGACTTCCAGGCCAGCCGCGCCAGCCCGCTGGAGGCCCTGGCAGACGACGCCAGTGACCCCGACGGCGCCTCTTTCACCGAGTTCACCCTCGACGTCAAATTCTGATGACCGACACCCTGCGCCTGACCGAGGCCCTGATTGCACGCCCCTCCATCACCCCGCGCGACGAGGGTTGCCTGGACCTGATCGCCGACCGCCTGAGCCGCATCGGCTTTCGCTGCGAGCGCGTGGACAGCGGCCCCGACGATTTCCGCGTCAGCAACCTCTGGGCCCGCCTGGGCCAAGGCCAGCAACCCACCCTGGTGTTCGCCGGTCACACCGACGTGGTGCCCACCGGCCCGGCCAGCGCCTGGGCCAGTGACCCCTTCGTGCCCACCCACCGCGACGGAAAACTCTTTGGCCGTGGCGCCAGTGACATGAAGGCCTCCCTGGCCGCCATGGTGGTGGCCTGCGAAGAGTTCGTGGCCGCACACCCCCAGCCCGCCATCGACATCGCCTTCTTGCTCACCAGCGACGAAGAAGGCCCCGCCGTGGACGGCACGGTGGTGGTGTGCGAAACGCTCAAGGCGCGTGGCGAACGGCTGGACTGGTGCATCGTGGGCGAGCCCACGTCGGTTCAACGCACCGGCGACATGATCAAAAACGGCCGCCGCGGCACCCTCAGCGGCAAGCTCACCGTCAAGGGCGTGCAAGGCCACATCGCCTACCCGCACCTCGCGCGCAACCCCATCCACATGGCCGCCCCCGCGCTGGCCGAGTTGGTCGCCACCACCTGGGACGAAGGCAACGCCTTCTTCCCACCCACCAGCTGGCAGATCAGCAACATCCACGGCGGCACCGGCGCCAGCAACGTGATCCCGGGCACCGTGGTCATCGACTTCAACTTCCGTTTCTGCACCGAAAGCACGCCCGAAGCCCTGCAACAGCGCCTGGAAGCCACGCTGCAGCGCCACGGCCTGCAGCCCGGCGCCGACTACGACCTCGCCTGGACCCTGGGTGGGCGCCCATTCCTCACCACGCCCGGCACCCTGGTGGACGCCGTGCGCGAGGCCATCCGCGCGGAAACCGGCATCGACACCGAGCTCTCCACCACGGGCGGCACCAGTGACGGGCGCTTCATCGCCGGCGTCTGCCCGCAAGTCATCGAACTGGGCCCACCCAACGCCACCATCCACAAGGTCGACGAGCACGTGGCCGTAGCCGACATCGAACCCCTGAAAAACATCTACCGCCGCACCCTGGAGCGGCTTGCCGCGACGGCCTCCACCGGCGCCTGACACCCGTGAACCTGCAAGACCTCATCGCCCAGGCCACCGCGCGCCTGGACGCGGCCCAACTCGCCTATGGCCACGGCACCACCAACGCCCACGACGAAGCCGCCTGGCTCGTGCTGTGGCGCCTGGGCCTGCCGCTGGACAGCGACCTTGACGCCCTGGCCCAACGCCCCATCACGCCCGAGAAATCGGCGCAAGTGCTGGCCCTCATCGAGCAGCGCATCAGCAGCCGCGAACCGGCCGCCTACCTCACGAACGAGGCCTGGCTGCAAGGCGTGCCCTTCTACGTGGACCGCCGCGCCATCGTGCCGCGCAGCTTCATTGCCGAGCTGCTGGCCGACGGCAGCATCGACCCCTGGCTGAGCGAACACACCCACGACGTGCTGGACCTGTGCACCGGCAACGGCAGCCTGGCCGTGCTGGCCGCCATGGCCTACCCCGACGTGCAAGTCACCGGGGCTGACCTGAGCCCCGACGCGCTGGCCGTGGCCCGCATCAACGTGGACCGCCACCACCTGCAAGACCGCATCCAGCTGGTGCAGTCCGACGGCCTGCGCCAATGCCCCGGCCCCTGGGACCTGATCCTCTGCAACCCGCCCTACGTGAACGCACAGAGCATGCAGGCCCTGCCGCCCGAGTACCGCGCCGAACCCGAACTGGCCCTGGCCGGCGGCAACGACGGCATGGACTTCGTGCGCCAATTGCTGCACGACGCGCCCGCCTGCCTGCGCCCCGGTGGCGTGCTGGTGCTGGAAATCGGCAACGAGCGCGAGCACTTCGAGACCGCTTTCCCCCAACTGCCGGTGGTGTGGCTGAGCACCAGCGCCGGAGACGACCAGGTACTGCTCGTCACCCGAGAGGACCTGCTTCAACCATGATCACGCTCAAAGACGTGGTGCTGCGACGCGGCACCAAGGTATTGCTCGACGGCGCCAGCGTCGTCATCAACCCTGGTGAAAAAGTCGGCCTGGTCGGCCGCAACGGCGCGGGCAAGTCCAGCCTCTTCCGCCTGCTCGACGGCAACCTGCACGAAGACAAGGGCGAGTTTCATGTGCCAGCCCATTGGCGTATGGCCCAAGTGGCGCAGGACATGCCCGAAACCGACACGCCCGCCACCCAGTTCGTGATCGAGGGCGACGTCACCCTGCTGGCCGCCCAGCAAGAAGTGACCGCCGCCGAGGCCACCGACGATGGTGAACGCATGGCCCACGCCTACATGGCCCTGCACGACGCCGGCGCGCACGACGCCCCGGCCCGCGCGCAGTCCCTCATCCTGGGCCTGGGCTTCCGGCTCGACGAACTCGACAAACCCGTCAACAGCTTCTCGGGCGGTTGGCGCATGCGCCTGCAGCTGGCGCGCGCCCTGATGTGCCCCAGCGAATTGCTGCTGCTCGACGAACCCACCAACCACCTGGACCTGGATGCCCTGGTCTGGCTCGAGGCCTGGCTCAAGCGCTACGACGGCACGCTGCTCGTCATCAGCCACGACCGCGAGTTCCTCGACTCGGTGACCGACGTCACCGTGCACATCGAGCGCGCCAAGCTCAACCGCTACGGCGGCAACTACAGCCGCTTTGAAGACATGCGCGCCGAGCAAATGGCGCTGCAGCAAACCGCGTATGCGCGCCAACAAGAGAAAGTGGCGCACCTGCAAAAGTTCATTGACCGCTTCAAAGCCAAGGCCAGCAAGGCCAAGCAAGCGCAAAGCCGCGTCAAGGCCCTGGAGCGAATGGAACGAATCGGGCCGGTGCTGGCCGAGGCCGAGTTCACTTTCGAATTCAGCGAACCCCAGAACCTGCCCAACCCCATGCTGGCGCTAGAGGCGGTGGACTTCGGTTACCCGCCACGCGAGCCCGGTGGCGTGCCCACCACCATCGTGCGCGGCGTGAGCAAGTCGGTGCTGGCCGGGCAGCGCATCGGCATCCTGGGCGCCAACGGCCAGGGCAAGTCGACCGTGGTCAAGACGATTGCACGCGACCTGATGCCCCTGGCCGGCCAGATCACCGAAGGCAAGGGCCTGAACATCGGCTACTTCGCCCAGCAAGAACTGGACGTGCTGCGCCCCGACGAAACACCGCTGGAACACATGAACCGGCTGGTGAAAGACTGCACCGCGCAAGGCCGCCTCAGCGGCCAGGCCACGCGCGAGCAAGACCTGCGCAACTTCCTGGGCACCTTCAACTTCACTGGTGACCAAGTAAAGCAAGCCGTGGGCAGCATGAGCGGCGGCGAAAAGGCCCGGCTCGTGCTTTGCATGATCGTGTGGCAGCGCCCCAACCTGCTGCTGCTCGACGAACCCACCAACCACCTCGACCTCGCCACCCGCGAGGCACTGTCCGTTGCCCTCAACGAGTTCGAGGGCACGGTGATGCTGGTCAGCCACGACCGCGCCCTGCTGCGCGCCGTGTGCGACGAGTTCTGGCTCGTCTCCAAAGGCGGCATCGCCCCCTTCGACGGCGACCTCGACGACTACCAGCGCTACCTGCTCGATGTGGCCAAACAGGCGCGAGAGGCCCAGCGCGCCGAGCAAAAAGAAGCGCGGGAAGCGCCGGTGCCAGCCGCTGCCCCTGCAGTGCCCCCCGCTGAACAAAAACGCCAGGACGCCCAACGTCGCCAGCAACTCGCCAACCAGCTCAAGCCTCTGCGCAAAGAACTGGAGCAAGTGGACAAGCGCATGGCCGCGCTCAACGCCGAAAAAGCCGCTCTGGAAAATCGCCTGACGCAAGCCCTGGCCCCGGCCGAGATCGCCGAATCGGGCAAGCGCCTCAAGGCCGTGAGCGACGAGCTGGACGAACTGGAAATGCGCTGGCTCGAACTGAGCGAGGCCATCGAGGGTGCGCAAGCCGGGTGACACCGGCACGCAATCAAAAAGGCCTGATCAAAGATCAGGCCTTTTTTGTTGGCCGAGAAATTCAGGCGCTGGGGAGCCCCTGGAACACAAGGGCAGCCAAGCCAGAAAGACAAAAGGGGCCTGACCTTGCGGTCAGACCCCTTCAATCTTTGGTAGGACGTGGCAGGCTCGAACTGCCGACCAACGGATTAAAAGTCCGCTGCTCTACCAACTGAGCTAACGTCCCAACACTTTTTGAACCACCAGACCCGAAGGTTTTGGTGGGGCGTGAGTGACTCGAACACTCGACCTACGGATTAAGAGTCCGCTGCTCTACCAACTGAGCTAACGCCCCCGAAGGGTTCTTGCATCGCGTTGTCCGCGAAGCCTCAAATTATAGCGTCATTTTTTGTGTCTTCCGAGACCCGATGCATTTTTTGTGTCGGCAGCCAATCGATTCATCACCCAGCCCGCGGCACACAAACCGAAGGTGGCCGTGACACTGACCGCCGACCCATAGCCGTGGCAATTCAGGCTGCCGTCCACCGCATCGATCTGGCACGAGGCATCGGGCGGCGCCACGCTTTCTTTGCTGAACACACAACTCACGCCGATGCGGCCGGAGCGAGAAGCGCCGTGGTGTTTGCGCAGGCGGTAGCGAAGCTGGGCCAGCAGCGGGTCATGGGTGGTGTCGGCCAGGTCTGCCACTTCAACCGCCTCGGGCCGTCGCTTGCCACCGGCTGCGCCCACGCTGATGAAGGGCACGCCGTTGGCCATGGCCCAGGCCGCCATCGCGGTCTTAGCGCGCACCTGGTCGCAGGCGTCGATCAAGGCCGAGGGCAGTTGCCCTTGCAACAAGGCGGGCCAGTTGTCGGGGGTGACGAATTCGTCGATCACCTGCACCTCGCACCCGGGATTGAATCCCGCGATGCGTTCGCGCATGGCCTCGGCCTTGGCTTGGCCGAGCGTGGCGTCCAGGGCATGGATCTGGCGGTTGATGTTGGATTCGCCCACGTGGTCGAGATCGATCAGGGTGAGTCGCCCTACCCCGCTGCGGGCCAGGGCCTCGACACTCCACGACCCCACACCACCGATGCCCACCACCACCACGTGCGCATCAAAGATGCGCTGGGCACCAGTCACGCCATACAGTCGCCGCAAGCCGCCGAAGCGGCGCTCGAACACGGCGGGCTCAAGCGCCTGGGTCACTCGCGCTCCAGCAGCCACATCTGGAAGCGGAAACCCAGCAATGCGCCGAGCACGATGCCGACCACGGCCAAGAGGCTGGTGAGGCTGAGGGTGGACAGGCCAGACAAGCCTTGGCCAATGGTGCAGCCCAAGGCGGTGACACCGCCAATGCCCATCAGCAGGCCACCCACCAGGTGCAGGGCCGTGTCTTGCGTGCTGCGGAAGCCTTCCCAGCGGAAGCTGCGGTCCAGCAGCGACGACACGAACGAGCCCACCACCACGCCCACCACCGTGACCACGCCAAAGGTCAGCACCTTTGAGCTGTCGCTGAAGAAGATGAGCCAGTCAATGGTGTAGGCCATGGGGGCGGTGAAGGTGAGCGACTCCATGCGGCCCGAGTTGCTGCCCAGGAAAACGGCGTCCAGCGTTTCGGGGTGTTCGGCAACGAAGCCCAGGCGGCCGCTCACCCACCACATGGCGGCCACGGTCAGGCCGATGCCCAGGCCGGCCAGCAGGTTGTTGGCCTGGCGGAAATCGCGCGAGGCCAAGGCCCAGATCACCAGCGCACCGCCCACCACCAGAGCGCCCACCAAGCCGGCCTGGCCCGCACTCCAACCCAGGCCACTGGACAGCCAGTTGGGCAAGGCGCCACCGGCGGGCAGCTCAAACGCCACACGGTCCACGGTGTTCACGCGCACCACGGCGAACACGCCGCGCAAGGTCATGAAAGCCGCCACACCCATGGCCAAGAACACCACCAAGCCCTTGAGGCTGCCGCCGCCGATGCGCACCAGGGTCTTGCTGCCGCAGCCCGAGCCCAGCACCATGCCGAAGCCAAAGAGCGCACCGCCCACCAGGGCCGAGAGCCACACGATGCGTGCGGCGGTATAGAAAGATTGTTTGGGGTCGATCCAGCCCAGTGCGGCCATGCCATAGAAGCCAATGGCCGCCACGCCCACGGCCATGGCCCACATGCGCATGCGGGTCCAGTCGCCCATGTTGACGATGTCGCTGATGGCGCCCATGGTGCAGAAATGGGTGCGTTGGGCGATGAAGCCGAAGACGGCGGCCACTGCGAAGGCCGCCCAGAGCACTTGGCTGTGCAGAGCGTTGAATTGGGCGAGTTCCATGGGCCGCGATTGTAGAAGGCCCGTCACCCCAGGCCCCAGGCTGGGGCCTCTGCGTCAACGCAGTCGGGTGAGGCGCTCGCGTGCGGCCACGGCCGCTTCCGATTGCGGGTATTTCTTCACCACGTCTTCCAGCGTGCGCCGGGCAGACTTGGTGTCCTTAAGCTCGACCTGGCTGTTCGCCAGGGCCAGCATGGCCTCGGGCGTGCGCGGGTGCTGCGGAAACTCGGTGACCATGCGCTGGTGCGTGGCCACGGCGTCTTTGTAGGCGCGGCTGGCGTACTGGGCATTGCCCTGCCAGTACAGCGCGGACGCGGTGTACCCGCTGCTGGGGTAGCGGCGCAGGAAGGCGGTGAAGGCGGTCGTGGAGGCGTCGAACTGCGACTTGCGCAGCGCGTCCATGGCGGCGTCGAAGTCGCGCTTTTCGGCCGGCTGTGCGGTGAATGCCTGGCCATCGAGTTCGACCTTGATCGGTTCGACCTGGCGCAGGCGTTCGTCAATGCCGGTCTGCACGTCTTTCTGGGCGCGCTGCAGTTCGGAGACTTCGCGCGCCAGTTGTTCGTTTTGCCCACGCAGTCGCGCGATTTCGCCGCGCAGTTGCTCGATCTGGTTCGCCAGGTCCAGCAGGCTGCGCCGCGTGGCCGCGTCGTTCTCGCGCGAGTCATTGGCCGCTGCCTCAGCGGCCTGGCGGTTGGCGTCTACCTTCTGGCGCAGCTCGACGATGGCCTTGCGTGCCTCATCGTCACCAAACAGGGCATGGGCCTGCAAGGGCCACAGGGCGGACAAGGCCAGTGCGCCAGAGACGGCCAACGAAGCGAGCGAGCGGGACGGCGTGGGCATGTTCATCAGCGGTAGGTCAGTTCAACGCGGCGGTTCTTGGACCAGGCGGCTTCGTCGCCCCCCACTTGCGCGGGCTTCTCTTCACCAAAGCTCACGGCTTCCATCTGGGCTTCGCCCACGCCCAGCAGCGAGAGCGAACGGCGCACGGCCTCGGCGCGCTTCTGGCCCAGGGCCAGGTTGTATTCACGGCCACCGCGCTCGTCGGTGTGGCCTTCCAGGTTCACGCGGGCGCTGGGGTTGGCCTTCAGGTAACGGGCGTTGGCTTCCAGGGTGCCGGCGAATTCTTGCTTGACCTCGAAGCTGTCGTAGTCGAAGTACACGATGCGCTGCATGGCTTGCGGCTGGTTGCCGTTGGTACCGGGCACCTGCACGCCGGCCACGCCACGCTGGTCCACCCCACTGCCCTGGCCACCGGGGCCGCCAGCACCATTGGCGGCGGTACCGGTGCGGTCGACCACGGGCACATCGTCGAGCTTGACGTTGGAGCCGCAAGCGGCCAGCAAGGCAGCGGAAAGAACGGCAGCCACCACGCCGACGCGGCGAGTGGTGAAGAGGGTCGAAACAGAGTTGAGGCTCATGATGGTTGAGGGAGTGAGGTGAACGAGAGGAGAACAACAACAGAAAACGGGCGCAGCGTCAGCGCAGGAAGGGCCCCCATTCGGGCTCCCGGATGTCGCCCTGCGAACCCGCCAGGCGGGTCTTGATGCGGCCGTCCACCGTGGTGGTCATGAGCGCCTCGCTGCCCTTGTCGCGGGTGGCGTAGATGATCATGCGGCTGTTGGGCGAGAAGCTGGGGCTTTCGTCGGCGCTGGAATCCGTGAGCGCGCTCACGGTGCCACTGGCCAGGTCCATCACGTGCAGGCGGAAGGCCCCGTTGATGCGAGAGATGAAAGCCAACCAACGGCCATCGGGGCTGGGCGCCGGCGAGATGTTGTAGTTGCCGTTGAACGTGAGGCGCTGGGGGCTGCCGCCGCTGGCGGGCATGCGGTAAATCTGCGGTGAGCCGCCACGGTCGCTCACGAAGAAGATGCTCTTGCCGTCGGCGCTGAACACCGGCTCGGTGTCAATGCTGCCGCTCTGGGTGAGGCGCCGGGGATCACCGCCGTTGGCGTCCATGGCGTAGATCTGGGCATTGCCCGAGAGCGACAGCGTGGCCACCAGGGTGCGGCCGTCAGGCGACCAGGTGGGCGCGCTGTTGGAGCCCTTGAAGTTGGCCAGCAGGCGGCGTCGGCCCGTGGCCACGTCGTGGGCGTAGATCACCGGCTTGCGTGCCTCGAAAGACACGTAGGCCAGTTGTGCACCACCGGGCGCCCAACTGGGGGAAATGATGGGCTCGGGGCTGGTGAGCGCGGCGCGGGCGTTGAAGCCGTCGGCATCGGCCACCCACAGGTTGTAGCGGGCACCGCCCTTGGTCACGTAAGCGATGCGGGTGGAGAACACGCCCTTCTCGCCGGTGAGCTTCTCGTAGATGTAGTCGGCGATGCGGTGAGCGGCCAGGCGCAGGTCGGTGCCGGGCACCGGGTAGCTCAGGCCACCCAGGTCTTGGGCACGAACCACGTCCCACAGGCGAAAGCGCACATCGAAACGGCCGTCGGCCAGGCGCATCACGCTGCCGGTGAGCAGCGAGTCGGCACCACGGTCGCGCCAAGGGCCCAGGTCAGGCCGGGAGGTTTCGTCCAGACCGCCGGTGATGGGCTCGACAAAGCGGAACTGACCACTGCGCTCCAGGTCGGCACGAACGATGGCGGCGATGTTCTCGCTTGCCACGTCGTTGCCCCGGAAGCTGACGGCAGAAAACGGGAACTGCGTCAGGCCCACGCCCGCCACTTCCACGCGGAACTGCGCGTGGGCAGTGCCGAAGGGCATGGACAGCAGGGGGAGGGAAGACACCAAGCCAAGCGCGCGACGGCGCGGCATCCGGACAGACGGATCGGAGAAGGTCAAGTCGGGCATCCTGAGAGTGTCGTTGTGCCAGAAATAGGGACCAGGGCGGTCCGGCACGACCGGCCGATAATACCGGACGCGCCGGGCAGGCTCGTGACAAGATGTGATCGCAAGGCCCGGCTCACCCCAGCTTTTTCATGGATCGCCGTGCACCCAAAGGGTTCCCGCGACCGCCAGGCATCAGGACACCACGCTTTTGACCAACGCCCCAACGCCCCAACCGCCCCTGGGTGGCACGCTCTCTCAGCGCCTGCGGCGCGTGTGGCCGTATTTCCGCGGCGCCAAAACCGGCATCGTGCTGGCCGCCCTGGCCACGCTGGTGGGGGCCCTCACCGAGCCGGCCATTCCCGCGCTGCTGCAAGGCCTGCTGGACAAAGGTTTCTCTGCTGGCCAAGTGCCACTGTGGATGGTGCCGGTGGCGCTGATGGGCTTGTTTGGCATTCGCGGCATCGCCACTTTCGTGGCGCAGTACGCCCTTTCCTACACCGCCAGCCTGGGCATGCTCAACCTGCGCCGGGCCATGTTCGCCAAGCTCAATGAAGCGCGCATGACGCTGTTTGCCGACCAAAGCGCCAGCAAGCTCTCCAACACCCTGGTGTACGAGGTGCAGAACGGCTCGCAGATGCTGGTGTCGGCCTTCCTCACCCTGGCCAAGGACAGCCTGACCGTGGTCGCCCTCCTCGGCTACCTGCTCTACCTCAACTGGAAACTCACGCTGATCGTGCTGGCCGTGTTTCCGGGGCTGGTGCTCATCATGCGGGTGCTCTCGCGCCGGCTCTACAAGCTCACCCGCGCCAGCCAGCAGGCCACGGACGAGCTGGCCTACGTGGTGGAAGAAAACGCCCTGGCCCACCGCATGATTCGCCTGCACGGCGCACAAGAGCGCCAGGCGCAGCGCTTTGACCACCTCAGCGTGGCACTGCGCCGGCTGGCCCTGAAATCCACCATCGCCATGGCGGCCATGACGCCACTCACGCAGATGCTGGCCGCCGCCGCCCTGTCGGCGGTGATCGCGGTGGCGCTGTGGCAGAGCAGCAGCAGCGGCGTGACCGTGGGCAACTTCGTCGGCTTCGTGACGGCGATGCTCATGCTCATCACGCCCATACGACACCTGGCCGAGATCAGTGGTCCCATCACCCGGGGTCTGGCGGCCCTGGAGCGCGGCCTGGAACTCATCGAGACCACGCCTGTTGAAAGCAGCGGCGCGCACCGCGCCGAGCGTGTGGCGGGCGCGATTGCGCTCCAAGACGTGTGGGTGCGCTACCCCAGCAAGGGCGGCGGCAACGAGCAGGGGCATCACAGCCTGGCCTTGCGTGGCGTGAGCCTGGACATCCGCCCTGGCGAAGTGGTGGCTTTCGTGGGGCCCTCAGGGTCTGGCAAAACCACCCTGGTCAACCTGCTGCCGCGTTTTGTCGCCTTGGAGCGCGGCCAGGTCTTGCTGGACGGTGTTCCCTTGGCCGAATGGGAGCTGAGCTGCTTGCGTCGCCAATTCGCCATGGTGAGCCAAGACGTGGTGATGCTCAATGACAGCCTGGCCGCCAACGTGGCCCTGGGCGAAGCCGATGGCCAGATTGACGAGGCCCGGGTAACGGCCGCCCTGCGCTCGGCCAACCTGGGCGACCTGCTGGAGCGGCTGCCCGCCGGCATTCACAGCACCGTGGGCCACAACGCGGCCGAGCTGTCCGGGGGCCAGCGCCAGCGCCTGGCGATTGCACGGGCCATCTACAAGAACGCGCCCATCCTCATCCTGGACGAGGCCACCTCGGCGCTGGACAACGAATCCGAACGCCTGGTTCAAGAAGCCCTGAGCCGGCTGATGCAAGGCAGAACCACGCTGGTCATCGCCCACCGGCTTTCCACCATCGAGCACGCCGACCGGGTGGTGGTGCTGGCAGAGGGCCGCATCGTGGAGCAAGGCACACACGCCCACCTGGTGCGGGCCGATGGGCTCTATGCCCGCCTGCACGCGCAGGGCGTGGGCGGCAGCCCCGCCTGACGACTCAGGCTCAGAGCAGCACGATGTCGTACTGCTCTTGCGTCATGGTGTTCTCGCTCTGCAGCGAGATGGGCTTGCCGATGAAGTCTGAGAGGCCGGCCAGGTGTTGGCGCTCTTCGTCCAGAAACAACTCCACCACCTTGGGCGACGCCACTACGCGGAATTCGCGCGGGCTGAAGGCGCGGGCCTCGCGCAAGATCTCACGCAGGATGTCGTAGCACACGCTGCGCGCGGTCTTCACCGTGCCCTTGCCGGCACAGGCGTCGCAGGGCTCGCTCAGCACATGCGCCAGTGACTCGCGGGTGCGCTTGCGCGTCATCTCCACCAGGCCGAGCTGCGAGAAGCCGCCGATCATGGTCTTCACGCGGTCCCGAGCGAGTTGCTTGCGGAACTCGGTGAGCACCGCCTCGCGGTGGTCATCACGGACCATGTCGATGAAGTCCACGATGATGATGCCGCCGAGGTTGCGCAACCGAAGCTGCCGCGCGATGGCCTGCGCGGCCTCCAGGTTGGTGCGGAACACCGTGTCGTCGAAATTGCGCGCCCCCACAAAGCCGCCCGTGTTCACGTCCACCGTGGTCAGGGCTTCGGTCTGGTCGATCACCAGGTAACCGCCCGATTTCAGGTCCACCCGCCGGCTGAGGGCACGGGCGATCTCTTCGTCGATGTTGTACAGGTCAAAGATGGGGCGCTCGCCACTGTAGTGCTGCAGCTTGGCCACCGTGTCGGGCATGTACTCGGCCGCAAAGGCGGTGAGAAGCGCGTGCTGCTCGCGCGAGTCGATGCGGATGGACTGGGTCTGCGCGCCCACCAGGTCGCGCAGCACGCGCTGCATCAGGTTCAGGTCTTCGTGCAGCAGCGTGGCCGGCGGCTGGCGCGAGGCGGCCTCTTTGATGCGCAGCCAGGTCTTGCGCAGGTAGGCCACGTCTTCGGTCAGCTCTTCGTCGCTGGCGTCTTCGGCATTGGTGCGCAGGATGAAGCCGCCGGTGGCCGAGCCATCGGTGGTGGCCGCGATGCGCAACACGCGTTGGCGCAGCGCCTCGCGCTGGGCAGGCGGAATCTTCTGCGACACGCCGATGTGGTTGTCCTGCGGCAAAAACACCAGCAAGCGCCCGGCGATGCTGATCTGCGCCGTCAGGCGCGCGCCCTTGGTCCCGATCGGGTCTTTGAGCACCTGCACCATCAGGGCCTGGCCCTCGAAGATCTGTTTCTCGATGGGCAGCACCGGGTTGGGCGCCAGCACCGGCGCCGCACCATCGGCGGCTGAGGTTCGGGGCGCGGCGTGCTTGGCCTGGATGTTGGGCATCAGGTCGGCCACGTGCAGAAAGGCGGCGCGGTCCAGGCCGATGTCAATAAAGGCCGACTGCATGCCCGGCAGCACACGCGAGACCTTGCCCAGGTAGATGTTGCCCACCAGGCCTCGCTCCAGCGTGCGCTCCAGGTGCACCTCTTGCACGGCACCCTGCTCCACCACCGCCACCCGTGTCTCCTGCGGCGACCAATTGATCAAGATGTCCTGGCTCATGGGGTGTGCCCGTCAAATTAGTTCGATGCCCGCCTGCCGCAGCAGTTGGGCGGTCTCGAAGGCTGGAAGGCCCACGATGCCAGGGTAGCTGCCGGTGATGCGGCTCACCCAAAGGGCCGCCTGTCCCTGGATGGCATAGGCACCCGCTTTGCCCATGGGTTCACCGCTGTCCACATAGCGGCGGATTTGCGCGGCGGTGAGCGGGGCAAACGTCACGGTGGACGCCGACAAGGCGGTCCAGCAGCGTTGGCCACGCGCCATCGGCTTGCCCACCGCCACGGCGGTGAGCACGCGGTGCGTGCGGCCAGACAGCTCGGTGAGCATGGCGCGGGCCTCTGCCGCATCGGCCGGTTTGCCCAGGATGCGTCGGCCAATCGCCACCGTGGTGTCGGCGCAAAGCACCGGCGCGGGCGGCAGGCCACGCTGCTTGAGCCTGGCCAAGGCCGCCTGCAGTTTCAAGTCGGTGACGCGGCGCACGTAGGCGGCCGGGGCTTCGCCGGGCAGCACCACCTCCAGCGCCTCGGCGTCCTCCTCGGGCGCAGGCAACAAGGGCTCGCAGCGCAGGCCCCATTGCTCCAGCAACTGGCGTCGGCGCGGGCTTTGGGAGGCCAGGTAGATGAAATCGGAATCGCTCATTCGCGGTGATAGGGGTGGTGGGCGTTGATGGACCACGCCCGGTACAACTGCTCGATCAGCAGCACGCGCACCATGGCGTGCGGCAGGGTGAGGTCGGACAGGCGGATGCGCTGTTGGGCCGCGGCGCGCAGGGCCGGGTCAAGCCCGTCGGGGCCGCCGATGATGAGGGCCACGTCGTCGCCACCGTGTTGCCACTGGGTGAGCTGCTGCGCCAGGGCCTGCGTGGTCAGCGCGGTGCCGCGCTCGTCCAGCACCACCACACGGCAACCCTTGGGCAGGGCCGCCTCGATGCGCTCGCGCTCGGCCGCCATGAGCGTCTCGCGGGTCTTGCTGCCGCGCGGTTCGGTCTTGACGGTTTTGAGCTCGACCCGCAGGTCAGGGGGAAAGCGCTTGGCGTAATCGTCGTAGGCGGTCTGGGCCCAGTCGGGCACCTTCTGCCCGACCGCGACGATCACGAGCTTCATGCCTTGGCTTTGCTGGCCTTGGCGGCGGGCTTCTTGGCTGCCGGTTTGGCGGCGGCCTTGGCGACCGGTTTGGCGCTGGTCTTCTTGGCCGCGGGTTTCTTGGCGGTGGGTTTGTTCACCACCAGCTTGGGCAGGTCAGCCTTGGGCTTGCTGGCCGAGGTCTTGCGCGCAGGCGCCTTCTTGGCGGCGGTGCCCGACTTGGCCGAGGCCTTGCCAGCGGCCGTCTTGGTGGCAGGCGCCTTCTTCGCGGGAGCCGACTTGGCCGCGGCGGCCTTGGCGGTCTTGCGGATCACGGCCTTGGCCGGCACAGCGGCGGCCTCTGCGCCACCCTCGTCCTTCTTGGTCGATTTCTTGGCCGTGGCCTTCTTGGCGGCGGCCGCCTTCTCTGCGCCCAGCTTCAGGCGAACGGGCTTGGCACCCCAGATCTCTTCGAGGCGGTAGTACTGGCGAATCACGGGTTGCATCACGTGGGCCACGGCCTGACCGCAGTCCACGATGATCCACTCGCCGTTCTCTTCGCCCTCAATGCGAGGCTTGTCGAAACCCGCATCCTTCACAGCGTCGCGCACGCTGGCCGCCAGGGCTTTGGTCTGCCGGTTGGAGGTGCCGCTGGCGATGATCACGCGCTCGAACAAAGGCGACATCTCTTCGGTGTTGAACACCACGATGTCTTGCCCCTTCACGTCCTCCAGCCCGTCGATGATGGCGCGCTGCAGTTTCTGGATGTCTTTTTTGACGGTGGTTTCGCTGGTCATGTAGGGGTTTGGTAAAGGTGGTGTTGCGAAATATAGCTTGCGACCGATGGCGGCACCAGCACATCCAGCCCGTCGGCCGGCGCACCGGCAGACTGGGCGAGGCGCGCACGAACCGCTGTGGCGCTGACGGCTTGAAGTGGCATCACCAGGCGCCGGAACGGCAGATCAACCTGAGACAGGTCGGTTTCCTCGGGCGGCGCCATCAGCGCATCGGCGCCGATGTGGGCGGGACGGTTGGCCACGGCCAAGGTGGCGAGATCCACCACCTCTTGCCACCGCACCCAGGTTTTAAAGGCCAGCAACTGGTCGGCACCGAGCACCAGGAACAGTTCGGCCTGTGGGTATTCGCCCCGCAACTCAGCCAGGGTATCCGCGGTGTAACTGGGGCCGGCGCGGTGAATTTCCCGCTCGTCGATCACTGCGCCGGGCAAGTCGCCGAACGCCAGGCGGCACATGGCCACGCGGTGCTCGGCCGGCGACAAGGTGCGGGATTTGTGCCACGCCATGCCAGTGGGCAAGACGTGCAGCCGGTCCAACGCGAGTTGCTGCAGCGCCGCCTCGGCCAACGCCCGGTGGGCGCCGTGGGGCGGATCAAAAGCGCCGCCAAACATGCCAATGCGCCGCGGCGCTTGCGCGTCGTCGCCCATCAGACCCAATCCCGGCGCACCAGGAACTCGCGGTATAAGCGGTCTTCGGGCGTGCCGGGCTTCGTCTGGCGGTTGTAGGCCCAGCTCACCAGCGGCGGCATCGACAACAGAATGGATTCCGAGCGCCCGCCCGACTGAAGGCCGAAGTGCGTGCCCCGGTCCCAAACCAGGTTGAACTCGACGTAGCGGCCACGGCGGTAAAGCTGGAAGCTGCGCTCACGCTCGCCGAATGGCGTGTGCTTGCGGCGATCGACGATGGGCAGGTAGGCGTCAAGAAAAGCATCGCCTACCGCACTGGTCATGGCAAAACTGCCGTCAAAGCCCAACTCGCTGAAGTCGTCGTAAAACACGCCGCCGATGCCGCGCTGCTCGTCGCGGTGCTTCAAGTAAAAGTACTCGTCGCACCAGGTTTTGAAGCGCGGGTACTTGTCCACCCCGAACGGATCGAGCGCGGTCTTGCAGGTCTGGTGGAAATGCACCGCGTCTTCTTCAAAGGGGTAGTAGGGGGTGAGGTCCATGCCACCACCGAACCAGTAAACCGGCTCTTGCCCGGCCGGTTTAGCGGCGATCATGCGCACGTTCATGTGCACCGTGGGCACATACGGGTTCTGCGGGTGGAACACCAGCGAGACACCCATGGCCTCGAAAGGCGCACCGGCCAACTCCGGGCGGTGCTGCGTGGCCGAGGGCGGCAGTTGCGGCCCCTTCACATGGGAGAAGCCGCAACCGGCGCGCTCGAAAATGGCGCCCCCCTCCAGAATCTGCGTAATGCCCGAGCCTTGCAGGCGCTCGCCTGCCGGCTTGGTCCATGCGTCGACCACGAACTGGCCGCCGTCCACCTGGGACACGGCGCTGGTGATGCGATCCTGCAAGTCGGTGAGGTATTCCCTGACCAGGTCGGTGTTGTCGATGTCCATGAAGTCTCACCCTATCGGCATGTGGGGCCGCCGACAAGCGTGGCGGCCCTGAACCGGGCCCTGCCAAGGCAAGCCCGTCCCAATGGTTGGCGGTGAAGTGGCCCGGCGGCGCAGGCGTTCAAAGCGCGCGGTAACCGATGTCGCGGCGGCACTGCATGCCATCGAAGCGAATGGCGTCCACCACTTCGTAGGCCCGGCGCTGCGCCGCGGCCACGTTGTCGGCCAGCGCGGTCACGCACAACACACGCCCGCCCGACACCACCACCGAGCCGTCCTGGTCTGCCGTGCCCGCATGGAACACCACGCGGTCGGCCTCGTCGGCGGGCAAGCCGGTGATGGCGTCGCCCTTGCGGGGAGTCAGGGGATAACCGTGCGCCGCCATCACCACGCCCAGCGCCACGCGCGGGTCCCAATCGAGTTGCACGCGATCGAGTTCGCCACGGGTGGCGGCCAGCAGCACCTGAGCAAAGTTGCTGCGCAGGCGCATCATGATCGGCTGGGTTTCCGGGTCGCCCATGCGGCAGTTGAATTCCAGCGTCTTAACCGCGCCGTCGCGGGTGATCATGAGACCAGCGTACAGGAAGCCGGTGTAGGGGATGCCATCGGCCTTCATGCCTCGCATGGTGGGCAGGATCACCTCTTCCATGGCGCGCTGGTGCACGGCCGGCGTCACCACTGGCGCGGGCGAATACGCGCCCATGCCGCCCGTGTTGGGGCCTTGATCGGCGTCGAGCAGGCGCTTGTGGTCCTGGCTGGTGGCCAGGGCCAGGGCGTGCTCGCCGTCGCACAGCACGATGAAGCTGGCTTCTTCGCCTTCCAGGAATTCCTCGATCACCACGCGGGCGCCGCCCTCGTTGTGGGCCACGCCCAGCTTGTTGTCGAGCAGCATGAAGTCAATGGCTTCGTGGGCTTCGGCCAGCGTCATGGCCACGACCACGCCCTTACCAGCGGCCAGGCCGTCGGCCTTCACCACGATGGGGGCACCCTTGGCGTCCACGTAGGCATGGGCCTGCTGCGGGTCGGTGAAGGTCTCGTACTCGGCCGTGGGGATGCCGTGGCGTTTCATGAAGGCCTTGGAGAAGGCCTTGGAGCTTTCCAGCTGCGCGGCGGCCTGGGTCGGCCCGAAGATGGCCAGCCCATGGGCGCGGAACTCGTCCACCACACCTGCGGCCAGCGGCGCCTCTGGCCCCACCACGGTCAGCGCAACGCCTTCGCGCTGTGCCCACTCGCGCAGCGCCACCTTGTCGGTGATGGGCAGGTTCACCAGTTGCGCATCGCGTGCGGTGCCGGCGTTGCCGGGCGCAACGAACACCTGGCTGACGCCTTCCGATTGCTTCAGGCGCCAGGCCAAAGCGTGCTCGCGGCCACCGCCGCCAATGACTAGAACCTTCATTCGTTGATCTCGGCGTTGTGGAACACGTTTTGCACGTCGTCCAGGTCTTCCAGCACGTCCAGCAGCTTTTGCATGCGGGCCGCGTCGTCGCCCGACAGGGCGATGGTGTTTTCGGCGCGCATGGTCACCTCGGCCAGCTCGGGCTTGAGGCCAGCGGCCTCCAGCGCGTTCTTCACGGCCTCAAAGTCGCCGGGCGCGGTCAGCACCTCAATGGCGCCTTCCTCGTCGGTGATCACGTCTTCGGCGCCCGCTTCCAGCGCCACTTCCATCACTTTGTCTTCGCTGGTGCCCGGGGCAAAAACCAACTGACCGCAGTGCTTGAACTGAAACGACACCGAGCCTTCGGTGCCCAGGTTGCCACCGTGCTTGCTGAGTGCATGCCGCACCTCGGCCACGGTGCGCACGCGGTTGTCCGTCATGGTGTCAATGATCACCGCGGCCCCGCCGATGCCGTAACCCTCGTAGCGAATCTCTTCCAGCGTGAGCCCCTCCAGCGTGCCGGAGGCCTTGTCCACGTTGTACTTGATGCGATCGGCCGGCATGTTGGCGGCCTTGGCCTTTTCGATGGCCAGGCGCAGGCGCGGGTTCATCGCCGGATCGCCGCCACCCTGGCGAGCCGCCACGGTGATTTCACGAATGACCCGGGTCCAGATCTTTCCGCGCTTCTCGTCCTGACGGCCCTTGCGGTGTTGAATGTTCGCCCATTTGCTGTGTCCGGCCACGAATTTGTCCTTTTGCCTGTTAGGCTTTGATCTGAACGTAACCCGCGATTTTACGATTCCACCGACAGCGAGGATTCCGCCATGGCACAAGCGATGCCAATCGCCCTGAACGCAAGCACCACCTGCGAACTTCTGCCCGCCTTGGCCAACCGCCACGGCCTCATCACCGGGGCCACTGGCACCGGCAAGACCGTTACCCTCCAGCGCCTGGCCGAGCAGTTCTCTCGTCAAGGCGTGCCGGTCTTCCTGGCCGACATCAAAGGCGACCTCACCGGCATCAGCCAGACCGGCCAGATCGGCGCCAAGCTGGCGGCGGTGCTCAATGAACGTGGCGTGCCCCTGCCCGACCCGGTGGCCTGCCCCACCACCCTGTGGGACGTGTTCGGCGAACAAGGCCACCCGGTGCGCGCCACCGTGAGCGACATGGGCCCGCTGCTGCTGGCGCGCATGCTCAACCTCAACGACACGCAGGCAGGCGTGCTCAACCTGGTCTTCAAGATCGCCGACGACAACGGTCTGCTGCTGCTCGACATGAAGGACCTGCGGGCGTTGCTGCAGCACGTGGGCGACAACGCCAAGCAGTTCACCACCGAGTACGGCAACATCAGCGCCGCCTCCGTTGGCGCCATCCAGCGCGGGCTGCTGCAAATCGAGCAGCAAGGCGGCGACCGCTTCTTCGGCGAGCCCATGCTCGACATCCAGGACTTCATGCAAACCGTCGACGGCATGGGGGTGATCAACATCCTGGCCGCCGACAAGCTGCTGAACTCCCCCCGGCTGTACGCCACCTTCTTGTTGTGGATGCTGTCCGAGCTGTTCGAAACCCTCCCGGAAATTGGCGACCCCGACAAGCCCAAGCTGGTGTTCTTCTTCGATGAGGCCCACTTGCTGTTCGACGAGGCGCCCAAGGTGCTGGTGGAGCGCATAGAGCTGGTGGTGCGCCTGGTGCGCTCCAAGGGCGTGGGCGTGTACTTCGTCACCCAGAACCCGCTGGACATCCCCGACAGCGTGCTCGGCCAGCTGGGCAATCGCGTGCAGCACGCGCTGCGCGCCTTCACGCCGCGCGACCAGAAAGCCGTCAAAGCCACCGCCGAGACCATGCGCCCCAAGGCTGGCCTCAACATCGAAGCCGCCATCACCGAACTGGCGGTGGGCGAGGCCCTGGTGAGCCTGCTGGACGCCAAGGGCCGGCCCACCGAAACCGAACGCGCCTATGTGATCCCGCCGGGCAGCCAGATTGGCCCCATCACGCCCGAGCAACGCCAACAACTGCTGCGCGATTCGCTGGTGGCCGGCACCTACGAAAAGGTGCTGGACCGTGAAAGCGCGTACGAGGTGCTGCAGGCCCACGCCGGCAAGCGCCAGACCAGCGAACCGGAGGCTGAGGGCCAGCCCAAGACCCCACGCGTGCCCGGCGCCACGGCGCCGCAGACCGAAGAAGGCGGCATCGGCAGCATGATCAACGAGGCCCTGTTTGGCCGTACCGGCCCGCGCGGCGGCCAATACGATGGACTGGTGCAAACCATGGCCAAAACGGCGGCCCGCACCGTGGCCAGCAACCTGGGGCGCCAGTTGGTGCGCGGCGTGTTGGGCGGTCTGCTCGGCGGCAGCAAGCGCCGCTGAACGCCTGCAAGAAGGGCCTTGCGCCCAACAGCAAAAAGCCCGGCAGTGCCGGGCTTTTTGCTGGGGTAAGCGCTGCCTTGATCAGACCTCGGTGGCCTCTTCCGGCTTGGCCTTGCCTTCCTTCTTGGACAAAGGCTGAATGTCCAGGTTGACCTCCTGGGTCTCCTTGCCGTCCTCGCCCAACTTGGTCACCAAGTCCACCGTCAGGCGACCGCCGTCGGTCAACCGACCGAAGAGCAGTTCGTCCGCGAGGGCGCGGCGAATCGTGTCCTGAATGAGGCGCTGCATCGGCCGCGCGCCCATCAGCGGATCGAAGCCCTTCTTGGCCAGGTGCTTGCGCAGCGTGTCGGTGAAGGTGACCTCCACCTTCTTCTCGGCCAACTGGGTTTCGAGCTGCAACAGGAACTTGTCCACCACGCGCAGGATGATGTTCTCATCCAGCGCCTTGAAGCTCACGATGGCGTCCAGGCGGTTGCGGAACTCGGGCGTGAACAGGCGCTTGATGTCGGCCATCTCGTCGCCCGCCTCGCGCGGGTTCGTGAAGCCGATGGTGGCCTTGTTCATCGTCTCGGCGCCCGCGTTCGTCGTCATGATGATGATCACGTTGCGGAAGTCGGCCTTGCGCCCGTTGTTGTCGGTGAGCGTGCCATGGTCCATCACCTGCAGCAGCACGTTGAAGATGTCCGGGTGCGCCTTCTCGATCTCGTCGAGCAGCAGCACGCAGTGCGGCTTCTTCGTGATGGCCTCGGTCAGCAAGCCGCCCTGGTCAAAGCCCACATAACCCGGAGGCGCGCCGATCAGGCGGCTCACGGCATGGCGCTCCATGTACTCCGACATGTCGAAGCGAATCAGGTCAATGCCCATGATGTAGGCCAGCTGCTTGGCGGCCTCGGTCTTGCCCACACCAGTGGGGCCGCTGAACAGGAAGGCACCAATCGGCTTGTCGGCCTTGCCCAGGCCCGAGCGCGCCATCTTGACGCTGGCGGCCAGCACCTCAAGTGCCTTGTCCTGGCCAAACACCACGCTCTTGAGGTCGCGCTCCAGCGTCTGCAGCTTGCCGCGGTCATCGTTGGACACGTTGGCGGGCGGAATGCGGGCGATCTTTGCCACGATCTCTTCCACCTCGTTCTTGCCGATGGTCTTCTTGCGCTTGCTCGGCGCGAGGATGCGCTGGGCAGCGCCGGCCTCGTCGATCACGTCAATGGCCTTGTCGGGCAGGTGGCGGTCGTTGATGTACTTGGCCGACAACTCGGCGGCGGCCTGCAGAGCAGCCACGGCGTACTTCACGTTGTGGTGCTCTTCAAAGCGGCTCTTCAGGCCCTTGAGGATGTCAACCGTCTGCTCGACGGTCGGCTCCACCACGTCCACCTTCTGGAAGCGACGGCTCAGGGCGGCGTCTTTCTCAAAGATGCCACGGTACTCAGTGAAGGTGGTCGCGCCAATGCACTTGAGCTGGCCGCTGGACAGCGCAGGCTTGAGCAGGTTGGACGCGTCCAGGGTGCCGCCCGATGCGGCGCCCGCACCAATCAAGGTGTGGATCTCGTCGATGAACAGCACCGCATTGGGCTTGTCCTTGAGGGACTTGAGCACGCCCTTGAGGCGCTGCTCGAAATCGCCGCGGTACTTGGTGCCCGCCAGCAGCGCACCCATGTCCAGCGAGTACACCACGGACTCGGCCAAGATCTCGGGAACGTCTCCCTGGGTGATGCGCCAAGCCAAGCCTTCGGCAATGGCGGTCTTGCCTACGCCGGCCTCGCCCACGAGGAGGGGGTTGTTCTTGCGACGACGGCACAGAATCTGAATGACGCGCTCGACCTCGTAGTCGCGGCCAATGAGCGGGTCGATCTTGCCCTCTTTGGCGGCCTGGTTCAGGTTCTGGGTGAACTGCTCCAGCGGAGAGGCTTTCTCGTTGCTCTTGGCCTCGGCGGCCTCCTCGTTGTCGGCCGCGCTTTCGCCGGGCTTGGAAGCCTCTGGCGGATCGCTCTTGCGAATGCCGTGCGCAATGAAATTGACCACATCGAGGCGGGTCACGCCCTGCTGGTGCAGGTAGTACACGGCATGCGAGTCCTTCTCGCCAAAAATGGCCACCAGCACGTTGGCACCGGTCACCTCTTTCTTGCCGTTACCTGTGGACTGCACATGCATGATGGCGCGCTGAATGACGCGCTGGAAACCCAGGGTGGGCTGGGTGTCCACCTCGTCGGTACCGGCCACCTGGGGGGTGTTGTCCTTGATGAAGGTGGTCAGCGACTTGCGCAGGTCGTCGATGTTGGCCGAGCAGGCACGCAGCACCTCGGCGGCGCTGGGGTTGTCGAGCAGGGCGAGCAACAAGTGCTCGACGGTGATGAATTCGTGCCGTTGCTGCCGGGCTTCCACAAAAGCCATGTGCAGGCTGACTTCAAGTTCTTGGGCAATCATGGGCACGTCCTTTGGCTAAGAGAGTGAACGAGATCGACTTTACCGGGATGCGAAAGTCTGGATACGGTCCAAGATGGGGGGATTTGCGGCTTATTCAACAGGTTCGCTCAGGCATTGAAGGGGGTGCCCGGCGGCCCGGGCGGCTTGCAAGACCTGGTCTACCTTGGTGCTGGCCACGTCGCGTGAATACACGCCACATATGCCTTTGCCCTCAAGGTGAATCTTCAACATGATCTGGGTGGCAGTCTCCCGGTCTTTGCCAAAGAATTCCTGGATGACATGCACCACGAACTCCATGGGTGTGAAATCGTCGTTGAGCAGCACCACCTGGTACATCTGCGGCGGCTGGATGCGCTGTGCGCGGCGCTCCAACACCACCGCGTCGTCGCGCCCCACACTGGGCGGAGCCGCGGGAATCTCGGGTTTTTTGGGGGTCTGGGCAACCATGAAAACCATTCTAGCGGCCGGCATCGGGCCCGCACGCCGTGCGGGATTGAAAAGACACAGGCGTGACGCGGGATGTAAAAAAGCCCCCGAGGAAAAGCCTGCGGGGGCCTGCAATCGCGCGACTGCTTGTTACATGTTGTCGATCATCACCTGACCAAAACCTGAGCAACTCACCTGCTCGGCGCCTTCCATCAGGCGGGCGAAATCGTAGGTGACTCGCTTGGACTGGATCGACCGCTCCATGGACCGAATGATCAGGTCTGCGGCCTCTTTCCAGCCCATGTGCCGCAACATCATCTCGGCCGAGAGGATTTCCGAGCCCGGGTTGACATAGTCCTTGCCGGCGTACTTTGGCGCCGTGCCGTGGGTGGCCTCGAAGCAGGCCACCGAGTCGCTCATGTTGGCGCCCGGGGCGATGCCGATACCGCCCACCTGGGCGGCGAGGGCGTCGGAGATGTAGTCGCCATTCAGGTTGAGCGTGGCGATCACCGAGTACTCGGCCGGGCGCAACAGGATTTGCTGCAGGAAGGCGTCGGCGATCACGTCCTTGACGATGATGTCGCGGCCGGTGCGCGGGTTCTTCAGGCGGCACCATGGCCCGCCATCGATCGGCTCAGCACCGAACTCCCGCTGGGCCAGGGCATAGCCCCAGTCGCGGAAGGCGCCCTCGGTGAACTTCATGATGTTGCCCTTGTGCACCAGGGTCACGCTGGGTTTGTCGTGGTCGATCGCGTACTGGATGGCCTTGCGCACCAGACGCTCGGTTCCCTCGATGGACACCGGCTTGACGCCAACGCCCGAGGTGTCGGGGAAGCGGATCTTGGTCACGCCCATTTCCTCTTGCAGGAAACGGATGAGCTTTTTCGCCTTGTCCGACTGGGCCTCGTACTCGATGCCGGCATAAATGTCCTCCGAGTTTTCTCGGAAGATGACCATATTGGTTTTCTCGGGCTCCTTCAGAGGCGACGGTACGCCCTTGAAGTACTGCACGGGCCGCAAACACACATACAGATCCAGCTCTTGGCGCAAGGCCACATTGAGCGACCGAATGCCACCACCCACTGGCGTGGTCAACGGCCCCTTGATCGACACGACGTAGTCCCTGATGGCGTGCAACGTCTCGTCGGGCAACCAGACATCGGGGCCGTAGATGCGAGTGGCCTTCTCGCCAGCAAAGACCTCCATCCAGCGAATGCGGCGCGTCTCGCCGTAGGCCCGCTGCACCGCGGCATCGACCACTTTGAGCATCACCGGCGTGATGTCCACCCCGGTGCCATCACCCTCAATGAACGGAATGATGGGCTCGTTGGGCACGTTCAGTGTCATGTCGGCATTGACCGTGATCTTCTGGCCTTCTGCAGGTACCTGGATGTGCTTGTACATGGAGGATTTGTGTCGAAAGTGAAAAGCTATGGAGGTTCGGCGCGGGCACGTGCCGGCCCGTCGCGAGGCTGGCGCATTCTAGGACCTGGGGCCAGGGCCTTGCTGCCACCTGGGCGTCCCTGCCCGACGCGCCACTCCTGCGCGATCCCCGACAATGCGGCCGTGCGCAACCCTACCCTTTGCACCATGACCCGCCATCTGCCCCGCTTGCTCGCCCTCTTTCTCACCTCGGCAACTGCCCTGCTCGCCCCTGGCGCGTGGGCGCAGGAAGGCCCGCAGACCGGTCTGCCACGCGTGGAAATGACAGCCGGCATGCACCGCATCCAGGCCCAGGTGGCCAGCACCCCGCAGCAGCGCGCCATTGGACTGATGCACCGCCGCGAGATGCCCACCAACGAAGGCATGCTGTTCGTGTTCGAACAGCCTGGCACCCAGTGTTTCTGGATGAAGAACACCCTGCTGCCGCTCACTGCCGCCTTCGTGGCGGATGACGGCACGGTCGTCAACCTGGCCGACATGAAGCCCCAAAGCCTGGACTCGCACTGTTCGGCCAAGCCGGTGCGCTATGTGCTGGAAATGCACCAGGGATGGTTTGCCAAGCGCGGCATCCAGGCCGGGCAGCGTTTGCGCGCGCCCTTCTTTGACGGCAACCGCTAAGCCGACTCAACAGCGATCAACAAGAAAAAACGCCCCGCCGAGCGTCAACCCGGCGGGGCGTTTTGCTGTCACAACCTGACGATCAGGCCAGCTTTGCCAGCGCGGCGTTGAAGGTCTGGCTGGGGCGCATCACGGCCTCCAGCTTGGCGGTGTCGGGCAGGTAGTAGCCGCCGATGTCCACGGCCTTGCCCTGCACCGAGTTCAGTTCTTCCAGGATCTTGGCCTCATTGGCAGCCAGTTCCTGGGCAATCGCGCCGAACTTGGCGGCCAGCTCGGCGTCTTCGGTCTGGGTGGCCAGTTCCTGGGCCCAGTACAGCGAGAGGTAGAACTGGCTGCCGCGGTTGTCGAGCTGACCGGTCTTGGGCGACGGGTTCTTGTTGTTGTCCAGCAGCTTGCCGGTGGCGGCATCCAGCGTCTTGGCCAACAGCTTGGCGCGGGCATTGCCGTTCTTGATGCCCAGGTCTTCCAGCGACACGGCCAACGCCAGGAATTCGCCCAGCGAGTCCCAGCGCAGGTGGTTTTCTTCCACCAACTGCTGCACGTGCTTGGGAGCCGAGCCACCAGCGCCGGTCTCGTACATGCCACCGCCGGCCATCAGCGGCACGATGGACAGCATCTTGGCCGAAGTGCCCAGTTCCATGATGGGGAACAGGTCGGTGAGGTAGTCGCGCAGGATGTTGCCGGTGGCGCTGATGGTGTCCAGGCCGCGGATCACGCGCTCCAGGGTGTAACGCATGGCGCGCACCTGGCTCATGATCTGGATGTCCAGACCCGTGGTGTCGTGCTCGTGCAGGTACATCTTGACCTTGGTGATGAGCTGGGCTTCGTGCGGACGGTAAGCATCGAGCCAGAACACCACCGGCATGCCGGAGTTGCGAGCGCGGGTCACGGCCAGCTTCACCCAATCGCGGATGGCGGCGTCCTTCACTTGGCACATGCGCCAGATGTCGCCGGCTTCCACGTTCTGGCTCATCAGCACCTCACCGGTGTCGAGGTCGGTGATGTTGGCCACGCCGTCTTCGGGGATCTCGAAGGTCTTGTCGTGCGAGCCGTACTCTTCGGCCTGCTGGGCCATCAGGCCGACGTTGGGCACGGTGCCCATGGTCTTGGGGTCGAAGGCGCCGTGCCACTTGCAGAAGTTGATCATCTCCTGGTAGATGCGGGCGAAGGTCGACTCGGGCATCACGGCCTTCACGTCCTTCAGGCGGCCGTCGGCGCCCCACATCTTGCCGCCATTGCGGATCATGGCCGGCATGGAGGCGTCAACGATGATGTCGTTGGGCGAGTGGAAGTTGGTGATGCCTTTGGCGGAATCCACCATGGCCAGCTCGGGGCGGTGCTCGTGGCAGGCGTGCAGGTCGCGCTTGATCTCTTCCTGCTTGGACTGGGGCAGGGTGGCGATCTTGCCGTAGAGATCGGCCATGCCGTTGTTGACGTTCACACCCAGTTCCTTGAACAGGGCGCCGTGCTTCTCGAAGGCTTCCTTGTAGAAGATCTTCACGCAGTGGCCGAACACGATGGGGTGCGACACCTTCATCATGGTGGCCTTCACGTGCAGCGAGAACATCACGCCGGTCTTGCGGGCGTCTTCGATCTCTTTTTCGTAGAAGGCCAGCAGGGCCTTCTTGCTCATGAACATGCTGTCGATCACCTCGCGGTCGAGCAGGGAGACCTTGGGCTTGAGCACGATGGTCTTGCCACTCTTGGTGATCAACTCCATCTTCACGTCACGGGCGCGGTCCAGGGTCATGGACTTTTCACCGTGATAGAAGTCGCCGTGGTGCATGTGGGAGACGTGCGTGCGCGACGCCTGGCTCCACTCGGCCATGCTGTGCGGATTCTTGCGTGCGTACTCCTTCACGGCCTTGGGCGCGCGGCGGTCGGAGTTGCCCTCACGCAGCACCGGGTTCACGGCCGAACCCAGCACCTTGGCGTAGCGGGCGCGGATGGCCTTGTCTTCGTCAGACTTGGGGTCTTCGGGGAAGTTGGGGATGTTGAAGCCCTTGGCCTGCAACTCTTTGATGGCGGTGGTCAGCTGGTTCACCGACGCACTGATGTTGGGCAGCTTGATGATGTTGGCATCGGGCTGCAAGGTCTTCTTGCCCAGATCGGCCAGGACGTTGGGCACACGCTGCGCTTCGGTCAGGAACTCGGGGAACTCACCCAGGATGCGGCCAGCCAGGGAAATGTCGGCGTCGGCCACCTCGATGCCCGCCGGGGCGGTGAAGGCACGCACGATGGGCAGGAACGACGCCGTCGCCAGGCGCGGTGCCTCATCGGTCAAGGTGTAGATGATGGTGGGATGCTGGGAACTCATGGTTTATCTCCGAAAGTGTGTCCGGTCATTCACCGGGTTTCTGAACCGATGCCCGTTGTGCGCGCGATCTGCTCGGCAAACGCCTGATTTTGCGACGACGCGCGCAGCATCCCCCCCATTTTTTGAACTCGATTCCCACAATGCAAAAAATTCACCGCCATCGGGACAAATTTTTTTCCGGCCTCCAACCCGAAAGACCCTCCATGTCCGCCTGTTGAACACAACGAACCAAGAAAAAAGGCCCAAGGGGCATGTCCCTTGGGCCTTGTTTGAGGTCGAACCGACCAGGTCGATCAGGCGAAGTTTTGTTCGGCGAAGGACCAGTTGACCAGCTTGTCCAGGAAGGTCTCGACGAACTTCGGGCGCAGGTTGCGGTAGTCGATGTAGTAGGCGTGCTCCCACACGTCCACGGTGAGCAGTGCCTTGTCGGCGGTGGTCAGCGGGGTGCCGGCCGCGCCGGTGTTCACGATGTCCACCGAGCCGTCGGCCTTCTTCACCAGCCAGGTCCAGCCCGAGCCGAAGTTGCCCACGGCGCTCTTCACGAAGGCTTCCTTGAAGGCGGCATAGCTGCCCCACTTGGCGTTGATGGCCGCGGCCAGCGCACCGGTGGGCTCACCGCCGCCGTTGGGCTTCATGCAGTTCCAGAAGAAAGTGTGGTTCCAGATCTGGGCGGCGTTGTTGTAGATACCGCCAGAGGACTTCTTCACGATCTCTTCGAGCGACAGGCTCTCGAACTCGGTGCCCTTTTGCAGGTTGTTGAGGTTCACCACATAGGCGTTGTGGTGCTTGCCGTGGTGGTACTCGAGGGTTTCGCGGCTGTAGTGCGGAGCCAGGTCGTCCAGGCCATAGGGCAGCGGGGGCAGGGTGTGTTCCATGTGTTCCTCTGAGGTTCTTGTGGTAAGGAAGGCGCATTGTAGGCACGACAAGCAACACCGCACTCAGTGAGGCGATTGCTCGTCCGCCCTGACCTCACTCGCAAACTCGCCATTGGCCACGCGCACCCGCAAGCGGTCGCCGGGCTTCACCTGCTCGACACGCACCACCGTGTGGCCAGTCTCATCGGTCACCAAGGCGAAGCCACGCTCCAGCACCAACTGAGGGTCAAGCATCTTCAAGGCGGTCTCGGCGCGTTGCAGGCGGTGTTGTTGGCCCAGCATGGCCGACCTGATCGAGGCCGGCAGGGCGCGGGCCATCACATCCAGTCGGGCCTGCCCTTTCTGGGCCCGCTGGCGAACGGCCGCTTGAAGGCGATGCTCAAGGGACGCGAGTTCTCGTTGGGCCAAGTGCAGTCGGCCTGACGGGCGACCCAAACGCTGAGCCAGTCGATCGAGTCGCTGGGCGCGAACATCAAGCATGGCCCAAGAGGCGCTGCCCAGCCGCTCGGCCCAATAGGCCAGTTCTTGCAAGCGCCGCTGCCGATCCGGGGCGCACATCTCGGCTGCCGCGGTGGGAGTGGGCGCCCGGAGGTCAGCCGCGAAGTCGGCCAGGGTGAAGTCGGTTTCGTGCCCCACCCCCACCACCACCGGCATGGGCGCCCGAGTGATGGCACGCACCACCTCGGGGTCGTTGAACGACCACAGGTCTTCCAGCGAACCGCCGCCCCGCACCAGCAACAGCACGTCACACTCAGCCCGTCGATAGGCGCTCTCCAAAGCCGCCACGATCTCGGCTGGCGCCTGGGCTCCCTGAACCGAGGCGGGATACACCACCACGGGCAGGTGCGGCACTCGGCGCCTGAGCGCCGTGGCCACGTCGCGAAGGGCTGCGGCCCCGAGCGAGGTGACCACACCGATGCGGTGTGGCTGCAGAGGCAGCGGCCGCTTGCGGGCAGCCTCGAACAGGCCCTCGGCTTCAAGCTGAGCCTTGAGCTTCAGAAACTGCTCAAACAAGGCGCCCTGCCCCGCCACCGCCATCGAGTCAACGATGAGTTGCAAGTCGCCCCGGGGGCCATACACGTCCAGCTTGCCCCGCACCTGCACCCGCATGCCATCGCGCGGCGCAAACGCCAGTTGATCGGCCGCGCGTCGGAACATGGCGCACCGCATCTGTCCGGCCTCATCCTTTAGGGAGAAGTAGCAGTGCCCGCTGGCGGCGCGCGAAAAGCCGGATATCTCGCCCTGCACGGCCACCGGGTTGAACCTGGCCGCCAGCGTGTCAGCGATGGCGCGCACCAAGGGGCCAACGGCCCACACGCGACCCGGCTGCGCTGGCGAATTCGTCTCAAAGTGTTCAAACATGCCGGTTTCCAAGGGGAATATGTCCACAAGGCCGCAAGAGGCCTTGCTTTCTTCTGGTGGCGCTTGCTCCGCTCGGGTCGAGCGAGAAGTCCGTTGATTTCAATGCATTTTGGTGTGCCCAAAAAGCGGGCAAACCACTCAGAGCCGCATCAGGCGTGGCTTGCCGATGCTTGTTCTCAAGGATCTTCACAAAGTTATCCACAGAATCTGTGAATGATCCACAGCGATCCATCGCACCGGGCAGATCCCCTGTCAGACCCTCTGGCGAGCGAGCACCGCAGTCGGCACGAGGGCTGCGCCATAATCCGTCGACTCATGACACCGCCTACGACGGCGGCCCCAGCCTGGAGCCCTGATTTGCTTTCGATCATACAAGCCGCGGGTTGGCCAATCTGGCCCCTCATCCTCTGTTCCGTGCTCGCTTTGGCCCTCGTCATCGAGCGGTTCGCCAGCCTGAAAACCAGCAAAATCGCACCGCCCAAGCTGCTGGATGAAGCCATCATGGTCTCGCGCAACGGCGTGCCCAACGGTGACGTGGTCAACCAGCTGGAGCAGAACTCCCTTCTGGGCGCTGTACTGGCCGCCGGCTTTCGCGCCATCAGCGCCAACCCCCGCGCCTCTGAAGACGACGTGCGAGCCAGTCTTGAGGGCGCCGGGCGCCAAGCCGCCGCCCAGTTGCAGCGATACCTGGGTGCCCTGGCGACGATCGCGTCAGCAGCGCCCCTGCTCGGTCTGCTGGGCACCGTGATCGGCATGATCGAGATCTTCGGCTCGCAGGCGGGCACCGGACTCACGCCCGGCGGCGGCAACCCCGCCCAGCTCGCCCACGGCATCTCGATTGCGCTCTACAACACCGCATTCGGACTCATCGTCGCCATTCCAGCCCTGATCTTCTGGCGCTATTTCCGCGCCCGGGTGGACGACTTCCTGTTGACGATGGAACTGGCCGCCGAGCGATTCGCCCGGCACTTGGTGAGCCTGCGCAAGGCCTGACCCGACACCGCAGCCGTCACCATGAACTTTCGCCCCGGTTCCCGCGAAGAGCCCGAGATCAACCTGATCCCGTTCATCGACATCCTGCTGGTGGTGCTCATCTTTCTTGTGCTCACCACCACCTACAGCAAGTACACGGAGCTACAAGTGAACTTGCCGGTGGCGGATGCCCAGGCGCCCAAGCAGAACCCGCGCGAGGTCATCGTGTCGGTGGGCAGCGATGGGCGTTACGCCGTGGACCGCCGGGTGATCGATGCCAGCGCAGTGGAGGGCCTGGCCGCCGCGCTCGCAGAGGCCAAGGGTGACCGGGACGATGTCATGGTCATCATCAGCGCCGATGCGCAAGCAGCACACCAGTCGGTGATCAACGTGATGGACGCGGCACGGCGCGCAGGCCTGGTGCAGATCACCTTTGCCACGCAGCAGGGTGGCGCGTCGGCACGCCAACGCCCCTGACCCGCGGAGGAAGCGGTGCAAGACCCAGATCGCCAGGCGCTGCGCCAGTCGGCCTGGCGCCAGATGGCGTTGGCCCGTGGCATGCCTGCTCGCCTGCTCAGGCCCGTTGCAGGCTTGTACGGCTTGCTGGTGAAGTGGCGACACGATCTCTACAACCGGGGCTGGCTGACATCAACCCGCTTGCCGGTGCCGGTGGTGGTGGTGGGCAATGTGGTCGTCGGTGGTGCGGGCAAAACGCCCGCCACCATTGCCTTGGTGCAGCACCTGCAGGCGAAAGGGTGGCGCCCCGGCGTGGTCTCGCGCGGCTACGGGCGGGAAGACAAGACCATTCAATGCGTCGATGCGCAGGCCACTGCCCGACTGGTCGGCGATGAGCCGCTGTTGATCTGGCACGCCACCGGAGTCCCCGTCTGGGTGGGGCGCCAGCGTGCGCAGGCCGCCCAGGCGATGCTGGCCCAGCACCCCGAGGTGGACATCGTGGTCTGCGACGACGGCCTGCAGCACAGGGCGCTGGTGGCCGACGTGCGCTTGGTGGTATTCGATGACCGGGGCATCGGCAACGGCTGGCTGTTGCCAGCGGGGCTGTTGCGCGAACCCTGGCCCCCCACCAGCGCTCAGCCTTACCCTGACCTGTTGCTTCAACAGGTGGCACCGCACACCGCTGGCGAGGCCGTGCCGCCCTTGCCTGGACGGCGTGTCTGGCGTGCCCGGCGCCGCCTGGCCGCGCACGCCATTCACCTCAGTGGCGAGCGGCGCCCCCTGAGCCATTGGGCGGGCCGGGCAGTGGTGGCGCTGGCCGGCATTGCGCGTCCGGAGGTGTTTTTTGAGATGCTCAGGGCCCAGGGCCTGACCTTAAAAGCCACCCACGCGCTGGCCGACCACGCCGATCCGCAAAGCGCACTGAGATCGCTGCAGGCCAGTGGCCTGGACCTGCTGTGCACCGAAAAGGACGCCGTCAAACTGCGCGGGGCAGAACCCCAAGCGGGCATCTGGGCAGTTCCCCTCGAACTGGACATCGACCCCCCATTTTTCGCCGCGCTCGACCATTGCCTGGCCCAGAGCCGGCACGCTTGACCCCTATCATCCCCGCCATGGACACCAAACTGCTTGAACTGCTCGTCTGCCCCGTGACCAAAGGCCCTTTGGTCTTCGACCGCGACAAGCAAGAACTGTTGTCGCGCAGCGCGCGCCTGGCGTATCCCGTGCGCGACGGCATCGCCGTGCTGCTCGAACACGAGGCACGCCCCCTGTCAGACGAAGAAGCCGCCCGCCTGGCACCGGCAACACACCAGCCATGAGCGACCCGGCCACCTTCACCGTGCTGATCCCGGCGCGCCTGGCGTCTACGCGCCTGCCCAACAAGCCGCTGGCCGACATCGCTGGCCTGCCCATGGTGGTTCGGGTGGCGCGTCAGGCATCACTGAGCCGGGCCAGCCGTTGCGTGGTCGCCGCTGACGACGCCCGCATCGTTGCCGCCTGCGAAACCCATGGCGTACCCGCGCTGCTGACCCGTGCCGACCACCCTTCCGGCAGCGATCGCCTCGCGCAAGCCTGCGAGCTGTTGGGCCTCGGCGACGACGAGATCGTGGTGAACGTGCAAGGGGATGAGCCCCTCATTGCACCGGGCCTTATTGACGCGGTGGCCCTCGAACTGGCGCGGCGAAGCGATTGCGTCATGAGCACGGCAGCCCACGCCATCGACAAGCGCGACGACTGGCTCAACCCCAACGTGGTCAAGGTGGTGTTGGACCAACGCCGCACCGCCCTGTATTTCAGCCGCGCGCCGCTGCCTTGGTGGCGCGATGGCATGGACAGCGGCCAGCTGCCCTCCCCCGCGCCACTTCGGCACATCGGCATTTACGGCTACCGCGCGGGTTTTCTCAGGCGATTCCCCACTCTCAGCCCCGCTCCCCTGGAGATCCAAGAGTCCCTGGAGCAGTTGCGCGTGATGTGGCACGGCGAGCGAATCGCGGTGCACCTGAGCGACTTCGCCCCGGGCCCTGGAGTGGACACACCGGCCGATCTGGAGCGGGTTCGCCAGTTGCTGACCCAGGCCTGATCGGGTCGCCTCTGTAAGGCTGCGTCGGGGAGGCCCATGCTATCCTCGCCGCCTTGCCCCGGCGCCCACGCCCGGGCGCCGCCGCACCGAGACATGCGGCCACGCCATTCAAACTCTGCAAAAGGAAAGTGATGAGACTGATTCTGTTGGGCGCGCCCGGTGCCGGCAAAGGAACGCAAGCCACCTTCATCTGCCAAAAATACGGTATTCCCCAAATCTCCACCGGTGACATGCTTCGCGCCGCAGTGAAGGCTGGCACGCCGCTGGGCCTGCAGGCCAAGTCGGTGATGGACGCTGGCGGTCTGGTCAGCGACGACCTCATCATCAATCTCGTCAAGGAACGCATCGCACAATCCGATTGCGCCAACGGTTTCTTGTTCGATGGCTTCCCGCGGACCATCCCCCAGGCTGACGCCATGAAGGCCGCCGGGGTGAAACTGGATTACGTGCTGGAGATCGACGTCCCCTTCGACGCCATCATCGAGCGCATGAGCGGTCGTCGCTCGCACCCCGCTTCGGGCCGCACCTACCACGTGAAGTTCAACCCGCCCAAGGTTGAAGGCAAAGACGATGTGACCGGCGAACCGCTGATCCAGCGCGACGACGACAAGGAAGACACCGTGAAAAAGCGCCTGGACGTCTACAGCGCCCAGACCCGCCCTCTGGTGGACTACTACCGCTCCTGGGCTGAGAAAGACCCGGCTTCCGCCCCGAAATACCGCGCCATCAGCGGCCTGGGCAGCGTCGACGAAATCACGGCCCGCGCACTCGCCGCCCTCACCGCCTGAGCGGCAATCGCATCCCAATAAGCCCGGCCTGCGCGCCGGGCTTTTTTCTGGCCAACTGTCGCTCGGCTGGTGCCATCAGTTGCTCTGCACCTTGGGCTCAGAGCCACGTTGGCCCAACAACCTCAGGGCCAGCGCCAGGCGTGTCTTCAAGACCGACAAGCCATCGAAGACCTCGAACTCAATACCCGGGTGCGAAGCGATGGCGCCGTCCGCGCAACGCGACGCCAACGCCACCGCAATGCCCCGAGAGCCGGCATCGCGGAGGGCGGGCAACAGGCGCTCGTGCACAGTGCCATTGCCCGTGGCCTCGACCACCAATCCCCTCAATGGCCGATCTTTCGGCCAAGCCTGGGGCGCCAACAGCAGGTCCAGCAATTGCGGGTCCGCATCGGCGTGGCTTGGCACAACATGCACCCGAGGCAATGCATCCGCCGAGAGGAAGCGCGTCAGCAGATTGCTGTCTGCTGGGGTGTCGATGACAGGTGGTTGGCGAAACCAGCGCAGCCGCCCCTCCTCCACCTGTCCCAACACACCCGCATCGCCAGACGAGAAAGGGTCAAGCCGGTAGGGATGCACCTTGCGTACGTCCATTGCCCCATGCACCCGCCCACCACACACCACCACCACGCCCGCCATACCCGGAGCGCTCACCACGGCCATGGCATCCAACAGGTTCTGCGGCCCATCGGGAGACACCGCAGTGGCTGGGCGCATGGCGCAAACCAGCACCACCGGCTTGCGCGGACGCAGCACCCACTGCAACAGAAAGGCCGTTTCTTCGATGGTGTCCGTGCCGTGCGTGATCACCACGCCCTGCACTTCATCGCGCACCAGGCATTGCTGCACCTGCTGCACGAGGCGCTGCCAGACGGGCAAGCCCATGTCCTTGCTATCGACCTGTGCCACTTCCAGCACCTCGGCTTCCACGCCCTTAAGCGCTGGGACAGTGCCCAACAGTTGGGCAACTGTCAGCGCACCAGCCCGGTAGCCCACGTTGTCAGACTCGGCTTCGGCCTGACCGGCAATCGTC
The DNA here is from genome assembly GCF_041913525.1 of Hydrogenophaga sp. Lineage (GTDB taxonomy): Bacteria > Pseudomonadota > Gammaproteobacteria > Burkholderiales > Burkholderiaceae_C > Hydrogenophaga. Next base: position 52,744 of record NZ_JAYSFD010000005.1, read on the forward strand.
CCCCCAGTGCCCAACAACACCACACGCGACAGCGGCCCTTGAACTTCCACTTGCCATTCCCTTGAATACTGGTTAAAAATACATGCACTGTACAAAACAACAGATCTGCACATGGACCACAGCACGCCCTCCCCGAAGCTGACCGCGCGCCAGCAACAGATTTTGGAGCTCATCCAGCGCACCATTGCGCTCACCGGCGCCCCGCCAACCCGGGCCGAAATCGCTCAAGAGCTGGGCTTCAAGTCGGCCAATGCCGCCGAGGAGCATTTGCAAGCCCTGGCACGCAAAGGCGTCATCGAGCTGGTCAGCGGCACCTCACGCGGCATCCGCTTGCGCAGCGCCGATCTGCACAGTATCAACCAGTCGCGAGGCCGCCAGATGGCCCTTCCGCTGGCGAGCCTAGCGCAGCTGGCCTTGCCTCTGGTGGGTCGCGTGGCAGCGGGTTCCCCCATCCTTGCCCAGGAGCACGTGGACCAGGTCTACCACGTGGAGCCCAGCCTCTTTCAGCGAACCCCGGACTACCTTCTCCGGGTGCGCGGCATGTCCATGCGCGATGTCGGCATCCTTGATGGCGACCTGCTGGCGGTGCAAGCCACCCGCGATGCCAAGAACGGACAGATCGTGGTGGCCCGACTCGGTGACGACGTCACCGTCAAGCGCTTCATGCGACAGTCGCGGCACATCGAATTGCGGGCCGAGAACCCAGACTACCCCACCATCGTCGTCGAGCCCGGTGAACCTTTTGAAATCGAAGGCTTGGCCGTCGGATTGATCCGCAACAGCTTTCAACTCTGACCCCTATCGGTCACGCAGCCTTCGCAGGTGGCGGGCGTTAGGCCTGGCGACAAACCGGGCACAACCCTGCGAATGCTGCCCCTCACCAATCCTGCCTGTGTTCAACCCCTCAACTGGAGTTTCACATGGGAAAGCTCTTCCAAACCAACACCTGGCGTGCGCCATTGCGGCTGATCGAATGCTGGCTGCCCGAGCCAGGCTTGCGGCCCAGCCAGCCAGCCACGCTCACGAGCACGTTGGTGGACAAGTTCTCGCGCGCTGGCTGGCTCAAGAGCCACGCAGCCAACGCCCCTTGCCTCGCCCCAACTGCCCATGTATCGGCCACCTCACCCAAGCTCGCCAACACCCCCCGAGTGCGAGTTGTCTGGACGCGGGACAAGCACACCCGCACCAGCGCACGCGTGGTGGTGGCCGGACGCATCAATGACGTGTGCGCCGAACTGGATCGATTGGCCGAGTTAGAGCGCCGGCAAGCCAAGGCCGCCTGAACATACGGTCGCGGGGCCAAGGTCCCGCTCGGTGCGAAGGCACAATAGCGGCATGAACATTGTGATCCTTGATGACTATCAGGACGCCGTGCGCAAGCTGCGTTGTGCCGAGAAGCTAGAACCCTACCCCGCGAAGGTATTCACCAATACCGTCAAAGGGGTTGGTCAATTGTCTGTTCGCCTGCGCGACGCCGATATCCTGGTGCTGATCCGGGAACGAACGCAGGTCACGCGCCAACTGATTGAAAAGCTGCCACGCCTAAAGCTCATTGCCCAGACTGGCCGTGTGGGGGCGCACATCGACGTGAATGCCTGCACCGAGCGCGGCATCGCCGTGGCGGAAGGCGTCAGCTCACCCGTGGCGGCGGCCGAACTCACTTGGGCGCTGATAATGGCCTCAATGCGCCGCATCCCCCAGTACGTGGCCAACCTGAAACACGGTGCGTGGCAGCAGTCTGGGCTGAAGTCATCTGGCATGCCTGCCAATTTCGGTCTGGGCATGGTGCTGCGTGGCAAGACACTGGGCATCTGGAGCTACGGCCGCATTGGTGAGATCGTGGCAGGCTACGGGCGAGCCTTCGGGATGCAAGTGGTCATCTGGGGCAGCGCTGAAGCTCAGGCCCGCGCCGCGGCGGACGGCTACGAGGTGGCGTCCTCCAAAGACGCTTTCTTTGAAAACGTGGACGTGCTCTCACTGCACCTGAAGCTTGGCGAAACGAACGCCGGTTGCGTCACACACGACGACCTGGCGCGCATGAAGCCTTCGTCCTTGCTGGTGAACACCTCACGAGCCGAACTGATTGCACCAGAGGCCTTGCTCAGCGCCCTGAACCGCGGGCGCCCCGGCATGGCCGCCGTTGATGTGTTCGAGTCCGAGCCCATTCTTCAGGGCCACGCTCTCTTGCGGCTGGAGAACTGCATCTGCACCCCCCACATCGGCTTTGTGGAGCAGGACAATTACGAAACGCTGTTCAGCGCGGCATTTGACAACGTCATCAACTTCATCAAGGGCACGCCCAGCAACGTGGTGAACCCAGGCGCACTCCAAGTGCGCCGCTGATTCGAGGGACGTATCATGCGCGATAGCGGCGGTGCTTGGTCGTTTCTATCCGCTTGAGCGCCGGCAGGGCAGCCCTTACCCTGGGCTTCACCCTTTCGGGTCGATCGTGTTTGGCTTGCCGTCCGGCGTCTTGCTGTCCGGCAACTCAAAGTCGACCACCTCGAAATCGATCCAGTTGGACATGCTGGCAGGCGGCTCAACCGCGTGAACGCCCGCCACCGGGGCCGACTTCACCACTTGCTCCGGGGGAGAAATCACAGGCATCGACGGCTGGAAATCCGGCACTTGATCGAGCGCATCAAGGTCAATGTCCAGTCCAAGGCTGGTCGACGCAGGGGGCACCTTCGGGTCGAGATCGCCGGCCCCGGCAAGCTGGGGAGTGGAGCCCAACTTCAAGGGCTGCATCGCCGTGTGCTGAAAGCCTTCTTGAATCTCAGGCTTACCCGGCGCGGTGCCACGGTGAATGATGTCTTTGGCCATTGCGTGCAGTAACAGCAGTTCGCGGTAGGCCTCCAGGTCAAACACCTCGGTTCGCTCGTCCTGGTCGTCACGGAAGATGGAGCGCTCAATCAGGTCCAGCACCCTGGGTTGCGGCCAGAGCGCCTGGATGCGACTGAAGGCCGTTTCGTAGGCCTCCAGACCACGGCCTTGATCGGCATAGCGCTCGAATGGTGGCGCACCCGCATTGAACACCCGATTGAATTCGTCTCGTAGCGATTCGTAGTCGTCGCGCCGGTTGAGCTTGTGGTAGAGCTTGAACAGGTCAAGGTAGGCCATGGCGCTGGGCTCATAGCTTTCCTGCAGGTGATTGCGAAGCACCCGAATGGCCTGCTCGTCCTCGCCGAGAGAGACGAAGAAGTCAGCCTGCTGCTGAATGTCGAACAACTCTTCGGTGGCCACCGAACGGCTCGTGCCCAGGGCGCTGGGGGCGAAATCGCGGCGCTCGAATGGTGCAGAGGTCGACTGTACGGGCGCGATAACCTTGCGTGTTGCCGAGGCATGGAACGCCTCCTCGGCATCGGCCGAAGTGGCAGGCCCTGTTTCAGTACGATCCTTTGGCGGAGTGGGCTCTGCCACCAGCTTGCCCCAGGTCGATGTCCTGGGTCCGCGCAATGCTGCATCGCCTGTGCTCCACCAGTTCTTCGACACGCCCTCAGCCGAAGTCCGGCGCCTGACGTACCAGATACCCAGCAATGCAGCGGCCAGTGCTCCCACCAAGCCAAAGACCAGAGGATTTTGGTAGCGGGCCTTCTGAGCCTCTTGCAGTTCTTTGACCAGATCGGCTTGGCGGGCTTGGGCAACCGCCTGGTCCTCGCGCAATTGCTTGACCTCGGCATCAAGGGCGCCGAGCGCTTGGGCGCCTCTGAGCACCTCTTCCGGAGAGGCGTTGATGGCCTGCCAAAGCGCCCTGGCCTGCGCACGGGCCTCGTCACCTTCGGCCTGAACGCTCGTGATCTCGGAGGACAAGCGCAGGATGGGATCGCGGTCGATGGCGACGTCCAGCGGTTCAAGCTTGAGCTGGGGGGCATTGCTGGGCGGCGTGGAATTGGGAGCGCGTCGAGAGGTCGAGCGCACCGCCGATGCCGGTGTCCTGGCCTCTTTTGCAGCGCTTTGGGCAGAGGGCGCCGGACCTTTTGGACGAGACGGCGCCGACTGGCCCGCGGCGGCCGGCGGTGCAGTCGATGGCCTATCGGCGGAGGCAGGCACGGCCGTGGAAACTGCCGGCTGAGTCGGTGGAACTGGTGCAGGCGTGGCGGCCAGCACCGGCTCTGACACCATGTCGGACAGCATGGTGTAACGGCGGCTGAACCCAGCACTGCAACCCACCTTGACCGTCAAAGTCACGAAAGGCTCGTTCACCGGCTGCCGCGAACGAATGCGCACCATGGGCTCCGCAGAACCGCTGATGGGCGTGATGTCGACAAGCCCGGCCGGCAAGCGCGTGTCGCCATAGAAGACGTCTGCCGCCATGCACAGATTGGCAAGGTCTTCGCCCGGCGCGAGCAAAACCTGGACTTGCACATCAAGCGGTCGACCCACCACGACAGCACCGCTGTGTCGACCCAAGGTGGCCGCTGAAGTGCTCAGGGCGGTTGATAGCAAAATACTAGCTGTCCAGAACTGGCGCACGTCCGTCTTCCTTCGATCCCGATTTGAAACATTCTGTCATACGTGACGCGGCTGATATCGCAACTTCAACACACTAATGCAATCTAAATTAACGAATATTGGCGTCGTGGGGTCCGGCGCCATGGGGCGAGGGATCGCACAGCTGGCAGCCCAGTCCGGTAGCCGTGTGTGGCTTTATGACAGTCGCCCTGAAGCGTGCATGGAGGCCAAGCAATCCATTGAAGAGATTTGGGCAAGGCTTGTCGCCAAAGGTCGCTTGCAAAGAAGTGACGTTCAACTGGCCAGCACGCGATTGAACGTTGCGTCATCGCTACAGCAGCTCACCGATTGCGATCTGGTGGTGGAGGCCATTACCGAGAATCTCAGCGCCAAGCAGGAACTGATGGCAGAGGTGGAGCGACTCGTGCCCGATGCCACTCTGCTGGCCACCAACACGTCATCGTTGTCCGTGACCGCGATCGGCGCCGGGTTGCGGCGCCCCGAGCGCTTTGCGGGGCTTCACTTCTTCAACCCGGTGCCGCTGATGAAAGTGGTGGAGGTGGTGCCTGGCGCCCGCACGGCCACGACCGTTTGCGACGACCTGGCGGGCTGGGTGAAGGCGCTGGGCCACACCCCGGTTCGCGCGCTGGACACGCCGGGCTTCATCGTCAACCACGCGGGGCGGGGTTACGGCACGGAAGCCCTGCGCGTGCTCAGCGAAAAAGTCAGCGACGTGCCCACCATTGACCGCATCTTGAAGGACCAACTGGGTTTCAAGCTGGGACCGTTTGAGCTGCTGGACCTGACCGGGCTTGATGTGTCGCAGCCGGTGATGGAGTCGATCTACCACCAGTACTTTGAAGAGCCTCGCTACCGGCCCAGCATCATCACGGCGCAGCGCCTGGCTGGCGGACTGCTGGGGCGCAAGAGTGGCGAGGGCTTTTACGTCTACGGTCCCGAGGGTGCTGTGGCCGCACCGGAGGCTCCGGCGCCAGTCAATGCGGCGCAACCGCCAGTGTGGGTATCACCCAAGGCGGCCAGACGGGCTGAGCTGTACCAATACCTGAAGGACGTTGGCGCCAGCATCGAAACCGGCGCGGCGCCGTCGCAGCAGGCGTTGATTGTGGTGGCGCCGCTGGGGCTGGACGTGACCACGCTGGCGGCGGTCGAGCGACTGGACGCCACCCGCACGATCGGCATCGACATGATGCTGCCCGATGCCGCGGTGAAGCGCCGCGTGCTGGCCACCAACCCGGCCACCCGGGCCGACATGCGCGACGCGGCACATGCCGTGTTCGCCAAGGACGGAAAGGCCGTGAGCGTGATTCGCGACAGCGGCGGCTTCGTGTCGCAACGCGTGGCCGCCACCATCGTGAACATCGCGGCCGACATGTGCCAGCAAGGCATCTGCACACCGGGCGATCTGGACACAGCCGTGACACTCGGCCTGGGCTACCCTCTTGGGCCGCTGGCCTTGGGCGACTCGATTGGCCCCACCAACGTGCTCGAGATCCTGTTCAACCTGCAAACGGTCTACGGTGACCCACGCTATCGCCCGTCGCCCTGGCTGCGCCGGCGCGGCGCACTGGGCCTGAGCCTCAAACACGAGGAGATCTGACATGAGTGGCACCCGTCTGCACAGCAGCACCGAAGGCAACTGCCTGCTGCTCACCATCGACAGCGCCGACCACCGCCATGCGCTGACACCCGAGGTGTGCGCAGCCGGCATCGAGGCGCTCAATGTGGCGGAGAGCAATCCGGAGGTGCGCTGCGTGGTGATCACTGGCGCGGGCCCCGCTTTCAGTGCGGGCGAACAACTGCCAGGGTTGCTGGCCAGTCGCCAGGGCCCGACCGAGGCCGGGGCCGTTGGCGTTGACGCCCTGCACAGTTGGATCGAGACGATTCGCGCCTTCCCGAAGCCGGTCATCGCGGCGGTGAGCGGCGTGTGCTCGGGCACCGGGCTGTCGCTGGCACTGGCGTGCGACTTCGTCGTCGCGGCGCGCGACAGCGCCTTCTCGCTGAGCCAGAGCGCGCATGGTCTCTCACCCACTGGCGGGTTGACGTGGGCGTTCGCCCGAAGCTTGCCGCGGGCCACCGTGATGCAATGGCTCATGGCGGGCGACAAAATCTCGGCCACCCGCCTCTTGGAGCTGGGCGTGGTGAATGCGCTGTGCGAGCCGGGCCAGGTGTTGTCACAATCGCTATCGATTGCAGAGCACCTGCAACGGCGCGCCGGCCACGCACTGGCCAGCATCAAGGAACTGGTGAACGACGCCCAAGAGACATCGCTGCACCAGCAGCTGGCAGCCGAGCGATCACACTTCGTTCGCAACCTGCATCACCCAGAGACCGGCGCGCGGCTGGCTGCCCTTTCGCAGCCACCGCTCCAGGCATCTCGCTGAGCACACGGTCCCGACGGCGACAGCCTGCCCCACCCCCAGTCACTCAAAAGACACTCCATGGATGAACCGATTCTGACAATGGAAGAACGCGAGGCCATCAACGGTGGCCGCTGGTTCCAAAGCCTCTCGCCTTCCCTTCGCCACGACATTCTTCGATGCGCCTACGTCAAACGTTACAAGGACAGCGACCTGATCGTTGCCCGCGGCGATCCGCCTTCCGAATGGTCGGCGGTGGCCAAGGGCGCGGTGCGGGTGAGTTCGACGTCGCTGTCGGGCAAGCAGATCACGCTGACGTACGTGGAGCCAGGTGTGTGGTTCGGCGATGTGGCGATGTTCGACGGGGACCAGCGCACGCACGACGCCTACGCCCACGGGCCCACCACCTTGCTGTGTGTCTCGCGCTCGGATTTTCAGAAGATTCTCTCGGTGCACGTCGAGCTGTACGAGGCGCTGATGCGCTTGCAGGCCAAGCGCATCCGCATCCTGTTCGGTCTGGTGGAAGACCTCAACACCCTGCCCTTGCGCTCGCGCCTGGCCAAGCAGTTGCTGCACCTCTCGCGCAGCTACGGCGTGCCCAGCCTGAACGAGAGCACCGAGATCCGCATCGGTCTTCAACTCGCTCAGGAAGAGCTGGCGCAGTTACTGGGAGCGTCACGCCAGCGCGTGAACCAGGAACTGAAGTCCATGGAGCGCGAGGAAGCCATTCGCATCGAGCCCGGTGGGCTCGTGGTGCGCAGCCGGCCGATGCTCATGCGCATCGCCGAATTCGAAACCTGATCGCCCCGCGTGGCGGGCGGTCATCAACCCCTGCCATGCATGAGCGATAACGACACCTTCTCCGGCACCCGCCCGGTGGCCGAGCAGCACGCCTTCGACACCGAGGCGCTTTCCCACTGGCTCTCCACTCGGCTGCCCGGCTTCGAAGGCCCCTTGAGCGTGCAAATGTTCAAGGGCGGCCAGTCCAACCCGACCTACAAGCTCATCACGCCCAAGAAGGCGTATGTGATGCGCGCCAAGCCGGGCCCGGTGGCCAAGCTGCTGCCCTCGGCCCACGCCATTGAGCGCGAGTTCCGCGTGATGAGCGCACTGGCCAAGACCGACGTGCCAGTGGCGCAGATGCACGTGCTGTGCGACGACGAATCGGTGATCGGCCGCGCCTTCTACGTGATGGAGCACGTGAACGGCCGCGTGCTGTGGGAACAGTCGCTGCCGGGCATGGCGCCGGCCGAGCGCGCCGCCATCTACGACGAGATGAACCGCGTGATGGCCGCGCTGCACAACGTCAAGCCCGCTGACGTGGGCCTGGCCGACTACGGCAAGCCGGGCAACTACTTCGAGCGCCAGATCGGCCGCTGGAGCAAGCAATACGTGGCCTCGATCACCCAGCCCATTCCCGAGATGGACAGGCTGATCGAGTGGCTGCCGAAGAACATCCCGGCCATGGCGCGCGACGAGTCGCTGGTGTCGGTGGTGCACGGCGACTACCGCCTGGACAACCTCATGTTCCACCCCACCGAGCCGCGCGTGCTGGCCGTGCTCGACTGGGAGCTGTCCACCCTGGGCCATCCCTTGGCCGATTTCAGCTACCACTGCATGTCGTGGCACATCCCCCCCGGCCTGTTCCGCGGCATTGCCGGTCTGGACCTGCCCTCACTGGGGATTCCTGACGAAGCCAGCTACATCGCCCGCTATTGCGAGCGCACCGGCTTCACCAAGCCGGCCGACCTGAAGGCCGACTGGAACTTCTACCTCGCCTACAACATGTTCCGGCTCGCCGCCATCCTGCAAGGCATCGCCAAGCGGGTGGAAGACGGCACCGCCTCCAACGCCGAGGCGGTGAAATCCGCCGCCGGTGCCCGCCCGATGGCCGAGATGGCCTGGCGCTTTGCCAGCCAGGCCTGACCCCTACCCCGCAACACACACAACCAAGGAGCCCACCATGGATTTCGAATACACCGACAAGGTCAAGGCCATGCGCGAGCGCCTGCTCGCCTTCATGGACGAGCACATCTACCCCAACGAGGCCCGCTTCTTTGGCGAGATTGCCGCCAACCGCGCGGCCGGCAATGCCTGGCTGCCCACCAAGATCATCGAAGAACTCAAGCCCAAGGCGCGCGCCGCCGGTCTGTGGAACCTCTTCCTGCCGCGCAGCCACCGCGCGCCTGAAGGTCTGTCCAACCTGGAATACGCCCCCATGTGCGAAATCATGGGCCGCGTGCCCTTCGCCGCCGAGGTGTTCAACTGCTCGGCGCCGGACACTGGCAACATGGAAACGCTGGAGCGCTACGCCAGCGAAGAGCTCAAAGACCGCTGGCTGGAGCCGCTGCTCAAAGGCGAGATTCGCTCGGCGTTTCTGATGACCGAGCCTGAGGTGGCCTCCAGCGACGCCACCAACATCCAGTGCGAGATTCGCCGCGAAGGCGATGAGTACGTCATCAACGGCCGCAAGTGGTGGTCGTCGGGCGCCGGTGACCCACGCTGCGCCGTGTACATCGTGATGGGCAAGACCAACCCCGAAGCCGCGCGCCATTCGCAGCAGTCGATGATCGTGGTGCCGGCCAACAGCCCGGGCATCACGGTGGTGCGCCCGCTGTCGGTGTTCGGCTACGACGATGCACCGCACGGCCACATGGAGGTGCTGCTGAAGAACGTGCGCGTGCCGGCGGGCAACATCTTGCTGGGCGAAGGCCGCGGTTTCGAAATCGCCCAGGGTCGCCTGGGCCCGGGTCGCATCCACCACTGCATGCGCTCCATCGGCGCCGCCGAGCGCGCGCTGGAACTGATGTGCAAGCGCCTAAACAGCCGCGTGGCCTTTGGCAAGCCGGTGTCGGCCCAGTCGGTGTGGCACGAGCGCATTGCCGATGCGCGTTGCAAGATCGAGATGGCTCGCCTGCTCACGCTCAAGGCCGCTTACATGATGGACACGGTGGGCAACAAGGTGGCCAAGGCCGAGATCGCCATGATCAAGGTGGTGGCACCCAATATCGCGGCCGAGATCATCGACATGGCCATCCAGGCCCATGGCGGCGGCGGCGTGAGCGACGATTTCCCGCTGGCCTACAGCTATGCCAACCAGCGCACGCTGCGCCTGGCCGACGGGCCTGACGAGGTGCACCGCCAGTCCATCGCCAAGCTGGAACTGGCCAAGCACATGGCCGTGAAGAACGACGTGGAGATGCCCGTCACCCGCGGCTGCTGAGGCCGTCCAGACCACCACCGGGCTGCAACACCAGCGCCCGGTGGGCCAGGCGATGAAACAGGTCCAGCGCATGGACCGCCGTGTCGGGATCCGGCAGCAGGTCCATTTGCATGCGCAGGTAGACCTTGCCTCGCAACAGCATGAACAACAGGGGCGTCTCTGGCCTGACGCCGCCCAGCGGCCAGTGCATCAGGCGGTCGATCACCTCTTGTTGAAGCCATTCGCGCGCCAGTTCAGGCGCATCGGTCAGCACGGCGTAGCGCCCCCAGAACTCGGCGCTCGGCCCTACCCAGCCCGCTTCGTGAAAGGTGGAGAGCCATTGCGCCTCTTCCGGCATGGCGGAAGCGGGCACGCCCTCAGCACGCAACACCTGCACCCGATGATCGAGCTGGCGCCGCAGCGCCCGGTTCATCAGCACCACGGAGGCCTCGGTCTGCAGCTCCAGGGCCGCTCTGGCCGACAGCTCCTGGCCTTCGATGTAGGGACGAAGCGCATCGCCACACTCCACGCGCACGTGACGGCGCTGCCACAGCCCCGCCAGCGTGAAGCCGCGCCCCGGCTCGGCACGAAACACCAAGCCGTTGGCGCTGGCCCAGCGGCGCACCGGTCCACCGGGGCCGGCAGGCCGCTGGCGCCTTCTGATCGCATCAAGCAATGCTCGCCACATGGCCGATTATTTTCACGTAAAGTGCCTCGCTTGTAGCTGACATTCGCCCTCGGGCAAGCCGAACATGATCGACGTTTATTCCTGGCCCACCCCCAACGGACACAAGGTCCACATCATGCTGGAGGAATGTGGCCTGAAGCTGGGCCGCGACTGGCGCATTCACGCCGTGGACATCGGGGCCGGCGACCAGTTCAAGCCCGAATTTCTGGACATCAGCCCCAACAACAAGATCCCCGCCATCGTGGACAGCAACGGGCCCGATGGCAAGCCCATCAGCCTGTTTGAGTCCGGCGCCATCCTGTTGTACTTGGCCAGCAAGACCGGGAAACTGCTGCCCAAGTCCGACCGCGCCAAGTTCGAGGTGCTGCAATGGCTCATGTTCCAGATGGGTGGCGTGGGCCCGATGCTGGGGCAAGCCCATCACTTCCGCATCTACGCGCCCGAGAAGATCGATTACGCCATCAAGCGCTACACCAACGAGGCCAAGCGCCTGTATGGCGTGATGGACAAGCGACTGGCCAGCAGCCCCTTCCTGGGCGGCAAGCAGTACTCCATCGCCGACATCGCGGTCTTTCCCTGGCTGCGCAGCTGGCAGAACCAGGGGATCGACTGGGCCGACCACCCCCACCTCAAGCAATGGTTTGACCGAATTGCCGCCCGCCCCGCGGTGCAGCGCGGCGTGGCCGTGCTGGCCGATGCGCGCAAGCCCTTGCAAGACGACAAGGCCAAAGAAACCCTGTTTGGCAACACGCAGTACCAAAAGCGCTAAGGCGACAGGCAGGCAGCTAGGGCAAAGACATCATCTTTTGCGCAGCGCACAAAACCGGCCCACTTCTGCGGCTACAATCGCGCCTTCAGTCGGAGCGTAGCGCAGCCTGGTAGCGCATCTGCTTTGGGAGCAGAGGGTCGCGAGTTCGAATCCCGCCGCTCCGACCACCCCACAGAAAAATGGCCCACAGCGTGGGCCATTTTTCCATCCGCGGCCCAATGGCGTCAGCTTGTCTGCCCGTAGCTCAACTGGATAGAGCAGCTGCCTTCTAAGCAGCAGGTCGGGGGTTCGAGTCCCTCCGGGCAGGCCAATAACTCACCCGACCCAGGGCCCAAGCACGTCTGATTGACCAAGGCGCCAGGTGCCCGGCTGGTACAGCACCCTTGCCCGCTTTGCCTTGGGGACCAATGCCCTCGGTCACCTCCCCTCGTGATGAACGTGCTGGCACTCGCGACCTCAGCCTTGCGAGCACTGCGGCGACACAGAAGCAACGCGTGACCCACAGTGACCCAAGGACACAATGCGCAAGCACCGTGCCCCATAGGCCAATAAGCCGTTATCGCAAGACAAGCCCATCTACCTGCCAGAACGCAGCACACTGCAATGCGTGAATGCTGTCAGACCAAACTCCAGGGACGTGCGATCCCTTGCGACACCGGCACCATCAAGAGGGACCGATCCTGACCGGATGCAGGGTGATCCGATGACAGAGAAACGCCCACCGGGCCTCCTGGCACGAGGCCCCCTTCAATCGAACCCCTCCGTCAAACCCGTAGCGGTATGGCCGACATGTGGTTATGCTCCTCCAAGGCAGTAAGCCCTTAACGCCCAGTTCATTGATCAATGTCTTTGCGTGCTCCACCTAAGCGTTGCAAGCTGAAAAGAGTTAACAGAAAACCTCTTGCTGATCAGCGACAAATCAAATCAATCCTAACAACAACAAAATTGATGCAGATCAAGAAACATGACCATGTCACCACACAACGGGAATACTTAGATGGACATCGTATTGGTAGTGGACGACCACCCAATCAATCGGCTTTTGATCCAATCGATGCTATCAAAGGATGGTTGGCAAGTTGTCGAAGCAGACTCGGCCGCAGGTGCCATGACTTTACTGACTGAGGGACTCCGACCCACAGTTATCTTCATGGACATCAGAATGCCAAATTGCAATGGATTTGAAGCCACCAAACTAATTCGAGCGTGGGAAGCAGCTAACGGCATTCACCCGATTCCGATCATTGCATTGACCGCCGACACCCAAGAGGACACCCCCTCTAGGGCCATGGACGCGGGGATGAACGGCTATGTTTCCAAGCCGGTCACCCTCGTCCAGATTCGAGCTGCTCTGACCAATGCCCTGCTTCAATAACCAGCGGCACCACGTCGATTGAATAGCGATCAGCACCCTTAGGGTGCCTGTCCTCCGATCCAGTACAGGCGCAACTCGCTCTCGGTTTCGGCCAGCAACTCTGACAATGGCCCCAACGCCTCAGACAAGGTGCCTGATTGGCCGCTGCGCAGCTTGCGCTCCATCTCCATCAGATGGTCCCGCAAGGGTATGGCGCACATCATGGCCGAGGTCCCCTTCATCTGATGGATCAGATCCGACGCCAAGTCAAAATTATTCTCGTGAACCGCGGCTAATAAACGGGCCTTCCAAGCTGGTATTGACCGTACAAACACCAGCGCAGCACGATCAAAAACAGCCAGCGTGCCCACCTGCTGCTTGAACAAGTATGTGTCGATGTAATGCGGTTCAAACATCAATCATCCTGAATGCGTCCATTATCCAAGCGACAAGACCGCACAGCGGAACAAATATTCCGACTTGAGGTACAGCCCACAAGAGACCTGGGTCATCAGCAAAATTCGGTATTGGCAGGACCAAACTCGGAAGAGATATCAGCGTAGGTAATGGGTTTGATCAAAACGGCGTCAAACCCCGACCGCAAGAAGGTCTGAATTTCATCCGGCAAGGCATGCGCGGTGTAGCCTACGATGCGCACCTTGTGATCGTTCATCGCCTCCCTGACGTATCGGGCCACAGAGAGACCGTCGAAGCCGGGCATTCTGACGTCCAGCAAGATGTGCGAAGGCACCACTTTTTCCAGCATCTCCACGGCAGCCAGCCCTGAAGCGGCCTCAAGAACATTCCACCCCAGTTTTCGCAGAAAGGCGGTGGCGAGTGCACGGTTTTCAGCGATGTCATCCACCACCAAGACCAAGCCGTCAGACTTTGTTTTCATCAACGCCTCGCGGAAGCTCAATCTTCACGGAAGTACCTACATTCACTTCTGACTGCAGTTTGATGGTGCCATTCATCAGCTCGATCAACTCCTTGCACAATGCCATCCCGAGCCCCGCCCCTTGCTTTTCAGATGTATTGATATTTTCAAGCTTGATGTTGTTGAAGCGGTCAAAGATACCAGACATTTGCTGCGGCGAAATGCCAACACCAGTGTCCACAACGGAGATCTCCCAGTGGGTCGGTCCCGCGTTGACATTCACGAAAATCGCACCATTTTCCGTGAATTTGACGGCATTGTTGATCAGGTTGTTCATGACCTGCATCAGTTTAATTCGGTCGGTCGTGATGAGCTTAGGCGCTTCCTGCGCAATATTCAAGCTAAGCAGCAAGCCCTTCTTTTCAGCCTCATACCGATGAAGGCTCACCACAGAATCGAACAACTCCCAGGTCTTCGATTCGGTGTACACCAACGACATTTGGCCAGCCTCGATTTTGGCCAAATCAAGAAGCGCGTTCACAAGTTGATGCAGGTGATCAGCACTGCCACGAATCACCTTGCCGTATTTCTTGGCTTCATCAAGTGAGCCGCTCATTTCCACCAGTTCGGCGAAGCCGAGGATGCCATTGAGCGGCGTTCTTAACTCATGCGAGATACCAGCCACAAACTTGGATTTCATGGCATTAGCCGAATTGGCCTTGACGTTACTCTCTTCCAACTCCAGCAACAGGTTTGTTCGTGTCGAGATCAGGCGAAAAATGCCAGTCGTGTACCACACGATCAAAAACATCATGACAAAAAAAGCCAAGCCATTGGCCCAAGTCACGTAAAACAGGCGGTCGCCAATCTTTTCAACAGGGTACCCAACGAACAGCGATATATCGAGACCGGCAACGGCGGATCGTCTCCAGAGGTACGGGCCTTTGTTCCTTTCTGGAGCGATGCTGGCATTAAATTCGTAGTCCTTCAACTGAGATTGAATAGACTCTTCATCCGCGCCTCGACTGGCCACTCGAACGTAACCGTCCTCACCCACAAGGCTGGCCACCAAACCTGCCGTGGCGATCGAATCGAATGTGACTTGACTGAGGTAGTAGGGATTCAGGCTAGCCACAATCACTCCGGCGAATTCGCCCCCGCCTTTGAAAATAGGGCGCGTCACCTGGATGCTTTTTACGCCAGACACTTTCCCGATCAGTGGTTTGCTGATGAAAACCGCATCCCTCTTGCTGTTTTGGTGTACCTTGAAATGTTCGCGGTCACCCAGATATACTTTGGTTGGTGTATCGGTGATGGACGAGTCCTCCAAGTAGCCGTCTGCCCCAATGACGGCCACCTGAACGATCAACTCTTTGAAATTGGGGAAATCCTGAATGAACTCGCCATGAGGCCTGAGGTTACCGGTTTCCAACCATTCCTGCCGGCCTCGTTTGACCGTGTAATCGACCAGATTGAAGGCTTCGACGAGACTGACGAGGGTGGACTGACTGTGCGACACCAAATCACGTTCGACAGACTCGTTGATTCGTTGCTTGGCCACCAGAACCGAGTCAAACAGCATGAACCCACTGCCCGCGATTACCATCACGGTGGCCACCAGCACACGAACTTTCAGTTTGTCGAAGCGCTTGCCAAATATTGTCAGCATTGTAGAAATCTTCACAATCAGAGACACCTTTTCCAGTTGGCCGTGGCTTTTCATGGCGGAACAAGGGTCCGCATCCGCAAAGGGCCTCACAGCCCTGGGCATTCACACAACGTCCCCGGCCCATCAGGCCACGCGTCGGATGGGTGACCACGAGATTTAAGACGGATAATCACTGGCCAACCCAGTGCAACTTTAGAACCCAATGCACTGGCTGTTTGACCGAGTATAGGCTCGGCGTTCAAACCGAGAGTCCCGCTTGTCGCTGGAATGTGAGACCACACCTCCTTCTGTGCATGAGGTCACGCAGACGATGCAACGCCACCACAGGGCGGTACCAGCTTCTAATTCTTAGTGCTTCATTTCCATGCCAGATGTCCGCTGCAAACACCTGGCTTTGCCTGTCAAACCAAACCGCGCCCTGCGCTTTATCACGGCTTGAGTTTGCCGGAATCACTAACCATCGATTTAGACGACCACCACGGCGCTTGTACCCGACGATTGGCGCAGCCGAGCCTTAATTTGGCCATGGCAACTCAGATCGCAATACACCTGCCCCGTGCTGGCTTGCTTTGATGGCGCGCCTCGATTTGACATAAGACCAGAAGCGCCCCTTTGACGAGGCAACGCGAATTTCCTCGAGCGATTTCAGCAGCGTGTGGGACTCTTGACTGGGCTCTTCCTGAAGTTGCGTGACGAGCACCTCGTTCGCATACCGGATTTCAATTCCTGGCTGGGAAATCAGATCGATCATGCGAGCGAATTCCGCGCTTCTTCGGTAACACGTTTCGAGGCCACCGAAATAATGCCACCAGTCCGCACGAACAAAAAGACACCCCGCTTGGGGAAGCATCTCCTTTGCCATGCGCAGGTGCCCTGATGCAGCCAATGGCGTCTTCAACCCAGTTTTGCCGTCGGTTTTGTTGACTTCTATATCGCCACAGACCAGATCTACTTCGGGGTCTTCCATGATTTCCGCGACTCTGCCGAACACGTCAGCAGTCTTCAACGCAAAGTTGATAGGCAGCAGGCAGATGACATCGCCTGTGGCCATTGCCAGGCCCATGTTCAAGGCGTCGTTGCGGGACGATGGGGGCTTAACCTCTTTGACATGGGGTTTGCGCTTGTCGCCATGCCAAGTCGAGATTCTTCCGATGTCACCGCGGGACTCAATCAGGATGGCCTCCCACCACCGGTAACGCTGCGCTTTGATCGAGCGCAACCAAGTGTCGGCAACCTTATGCCCCATGAATGAAAACGCGATGATCGTGAGCTTTACCATTGGCCAGTTTTCGTTCAAAGGATCGGGAGAGCGAACTCAGTCCTTCCACGGTCCACATCACGTCACGCCCTCACCTGGTGCAACCGCCTATCGAAGAGGCCAGACCGCCCGGCCGGCGCCAAAGCCTGTGGTTCTTGCGGGCGTCACGACCCGAGCGGGACGACCTGGCCACACCTTGCCGACCCTACATTTTTCTCGGAAAATCTACCAAATTCAGTTCAACTTGGTATTTTTGATTTCCCTGCAATGTTATCAAGATAGTCGAACGCCATGTCAAAGGTGACTATTCCTGGTGTAAGACTTTGGGCGACTTTTCCACGCATCTGTCCAACGGCTGGAAGGTTGACAGCAAACGCACCCTTCAAGGTGGCGTCGCGGGGCGGTTCTGCCACGAGTGGCGTGAAGCCAGCGGGGCACGATGCGCTGAGCGGATTGGGTGGGCCACCGACCCACGACGAGGGGGTCAAAGCGCGTGGCTCAGAAGATGGTCAATGGGTGGCGGACGGCGCGGGACGGTCGGCCTGCAAACGCTGCGGCGGTTGTCGGCGCTTGAAGGAAGTCGGCGCGTCAATGGGCGCCCAAGGTGGTCGCGTGGCGCGCCCGGGGGGCCGCGGCTTCAGGCTTGCAAGTCCTTGGAGCTGGCGTTCACCGCCACCGACCAAAGCGCAGAGGTGAAACCATGCAACCAACGGATGTCCAGAGGCTTGGACATCAGCACGACATTCCTGGGCAAGCCACCGCGCTTTTGAATCTCCTCCGGCGTCATCGCCGTCACGGCAATGATGTGAAGCGAGTCGAACTGAGGATTGGAGCGCAGCTTAATGATGAAGTCGAAACCGTCGACCTCGGGCATGCGCAAATCAGTGACCAGAACATGGGGGTTCAGGGAACTGATGGTCATCAGCGCCTCGATGGCCGATGACATGGTCGAGCACTGGACGCTCAAGTTCCAGCTCTTCACGGCGTCTTCAACCAGGGTGAGGAACACGGGATCGTCGTCCACCACCAGCATCCGAACCAACTCGCCAGAGGGTCGGCTGATGGCGGTCAGTCCGTGATCACGCTGGTACTTCCTGATCGAATCGAGTGAGATTCGGCGGTGCCCGCCTTTGGTTTTCCAGGCCTGCAACTCGCCTCTTTCCACCAACGACTGCACGGTTCCGACAGACATGCCCAGCATCTTCGCCGCGCTGAACGTACCGCAAACGGCGGTGGAAGAGTTGTCCAAGGCTGGTGAATTCATGGGCTTTTGTCAGTTCAAAGTCAAATGTCAATTGTAGGCATGCGCCTGAGGTTCAAGTGTCCCCCAAATTCGCTAACAGTTCAAACCGTAAGCTCTTCGAAAATTGCCGCCAATCGCCGATCGAGAGCGCCAATGAGGGTTTAACCGGATGAGGAGGCAGCCAGAAAACACAGAACCCTCCCGGTCGTGCAACTGGGAGGGTTCTGTGGATTCACAGCCTGATCCTTTTTAGACCGGCATCGTCGCCTGGTGATACAAGGAAGGATCGACGAAACGCGCGATCAGTACGTCGTTGTACAAAAGATTCGACAGGCCATCTTCGACGGACTGGAGCACGAAGCCTTCAGACAGCGAATCCAGAGACAGGAGGTTTTCGCCCACCATCAGAACGGAATCCTCGTCAAAGCCCACGATGGTGTCGACACCGTTGGTGCTGAGGTCCGCTTGCAGCACCACGGTGTGGCCGCTGCCTTGCAGGATGATGAGGTCATCGCCCGCGCCGCCCACGACGGTGTCGCCGCCGCCCTTCAGGCAGCTGTCGTCGGACTTTGCAAACAGCAGGTCGTTGCCGGCGCCACCGTTGATCAACTCGGCGAACAGCTCGGAGCCCACGATCAGGTCCTTGCAGTTGGTGCCATTGAGTGCATCGCCATCTGCGGTGGCCGCGGCGTTGCTCACACGGTACACGCCATGCTCTTGGAAGAACGAGGGGCCCGCATTGGGATCAACATCGCAGGGCACGTAGGCGTCATCGGCGACGAGAGACTCACCCAGGTCGTAGCCAGCATAGGTGGTGCCCTTCTCGAAGTGGATGAACTCCACGCCCTGGCCGCTGCCGTCGAACTGGCCGTCGACATAGATCTGGTAGCCGAAGTGGTCGGGCTCGCCGCCCTCCACGGGCAAGCAGTACTCGAATTCGATCTCCAGCTTGCCACCCTCGCGATACGCTTCCAGGTGCTTGAGTTCGGTAGGCTCAACCAGCCAATCGTCGAACTCGCCCGCTTTCCAGCCGGCCAGCGAGGTGATGTTCAGCAGATCAATGTCCTGGGCACCCGCCTCGGTGGACACGACGAGCTCGCGGAACTGCTTGAACTTTGCGTAGTCTTCGTTGACCAGGGGCGACTCGTCCAGGGTTTCACCGTAGAAGTAGTCGGTGGCACCGGACATGAGTTCGGCGCCGAGCACCAATTCGTTGTCCACCACGAGCGAGCGCTCGATGGTGATCGACTGAGGAGCGCTCTGTGCGGCGCCGTCAAAGACCACCACGGTCAGCACGTCGCTGTCGCAGATGTGGGCGTCGGTGCCGTTGGCCGTGAAGGAAATCTGGCCGGTCACTCGATCGATCGTGTAGGTGCCCACCTGCACCGGCAGGCCACCAGCCTCGCCGCTGGACATGGCAGGCAGTTCCGAGACGCGCTTGCCATTACCGTCGAGGAAGTAGTAGCTCAGGGTCTGGAAGGCGTCGACATCGCTGCCAACGGCCTTGGCACAAGCCACAGGTCCCGTGCCAGCGTTGATCGGCAGGCGAGCCTCGGCGGGCAGTTTGAGCGTGGGCGCGGTGTTGACAAAACTACCACCGCCGCCAAGGGCCAGCGCCGGGGCGAAGGCCAGGGGGCTGATGCCCGCCACCGCACCGGCGGCGCCAGCGGCACCACCTGCGCCCGCACCCGCGCCACCAGCACCCGCACCACCGGCTGCAGCACCGGCTTCGGCAGCACCGGCCGCGGCACCGCCGCCGCCAGCCGCGCCAGTCACCTCCGCCTGGGCCACCTGCCACTGCTCGGCATCGACAGCCACCTGATCGCGCGCGGCCATGATGTCTTCCTCCCACGGCAGCTTGCGAGCCACCGGCTTGCTCGGGGCGGCCTTGCTCTTGGGCAGGGACTGGTTGAATTTCTCCAGGTTCTTGGGGTCGGCGCCCTGAACATCGGTGGAGAGACCAACGCGACCAGCAGGATGCTCGAAGTTGTTGGGGAGGAGCCCGGTGTTGGGCAGGGGTTTGGCTGGTGCAACTGGTTTCATGTCAGTTCGGCTCAGTGAGCAAGGGTCAAGTGAGTTGGCCTGTGAAGGGCAAGAAAACGGGCCGATCAGGAGCGACGGGCGGGAACGCAGTAGTAGCCGCCGCCCACAAAGGGCTTGCCTTCCAGGTCAAGGGCGCGCGAGTGGTAGCCGCGGGCCTCGTGGCGAACCTTGTCGTTGTCCAGGGAAGCACACACCTTGGCGCCGCTCTCAGCGCGCTCAGCCGTCACCGGGCCGAAGTTGCCCGGGTTGTCCCACACGCGCACGTCACCACGAACGACGATCTGGGGCGGGGTATCGGCTTCGGCCGAACCGGCGGAGGGATACACCGCGCACCCGGTCAAAGCCAGGGCAGCACAGAACAAAACGGCGTGGCGAGCTAGCATAGGATCTCCTTACATATGTCAGTTACGACAGTTTAAACACATTAACTGATACTTTCAACATTTCAACGCTCGCCCAGCGACTCGCTCATCGTCTTCACCACCGGCTTGAGCAGGTAGTTCAGCACGGTGTTCTGGCCAGTTTTCACTTCCACGGTGGCGGTCATGCCCACTTGCAGGGCGAGGTTCTCGTCGGGGCGCCGATCGAACTGCATTGAGGTGGTCTTGACCTGAATGCGATAGAACACGTCATCGCGCTTGGTGTCGTCGCTCATGGTGTCTGCGCTGATGAAGGACAGCTTGCCCGGCAGGCTGCCGTAGATCGTGTAGTCGTAAGCGTCGATCTTCACGCTCACGTCCAGCCCGGGCTTGAGGAAGGCCACATCGGCCGGCTTGACCTTGGCCTCCACAATGAGAACGTCCTCCACTGGAACGATCTGCATGATCTCGTCGCCAGGGCGCAGTACCCCGCCCACGGTGGTCACGCGCACGTTCTTGACGGTGCCGTTGACCGGCGCCGTGAGCACGGTGTTGGACAGTTGGTCCTTGCGCTGGATCATCAATTCACGCGCGGCGGACAGGTCTTCCTCTGCCTTGTTGAGCTCAGCCTGGACCTCCTGCAGGTACTTGTTGCGGCGGTTGGTCATCTGGCCTTCCAGATCGGCCACCTGGCGCTGCAGGCGCAGCAGGTCGGCCGCGCTGACGTCGCCCGTGGCCTGCAAGGGCTCGGTCATGGTGAGCTCTTTCTGCGCCAGCGCCCGCATGCGCTCGATGGCACCGACCTCTTGCGTGAGGGAGTCGCGCCGCTTCTTGAGCAAGCTGAGTTGGTTCTCGCGGAATTCGGGGAAGGCCTGCGATTCGGGCTCGAATCGGGGCTGGCCACCAAACACCTCGGCGCGCAGGCGGCTGACGGTGGCGCTGAGCGCAGCCACCTTGGCCTCCGATTCGCGGTAGGCCGACTCCACCTTGGTTCTCTCCAGGCGAGCGAGCACCTCACCTTTCTGCACCTGGGCCCCTTCGCGCACCAGCAGCGCCTCCAGCACACCACCGTCGGGCGACTGGATGATCTGCGTGCGTGAGCTGGCGATGATCTGGCCCTGCCCACGGGTGATCTGGTCGATCTCGGCGTAGTGGGCCCACCCCCCGAACAAGGCAATGACCACGATGGTGGCCCACAAGCTCCAGCGGCTGCTGCGCCCTTCGTGATGGTCGGGCGAGTAGGAAGACTTGGACGAGGAGCGACGCATCATGTGGCTACGGGTTTGGGCTCGGCTCGGGCCGGCGCGGCGGGGCGGTTGGTCACGGGTACCGAAACGGCTGCGGCTGCGGCGGCAGCGGGCGCTGGTTCGCGCAGGCGGCGCAGCACGTCATCGCGCGGGCCATCGGCCACCACGCGACCGCGGTCCACCACCACCACGCGATTGAAGTGCCTGAGCATGCTGAACTTGTGGGTGACCACCACCAAAGTGGTGTCGGCCGGGCGCGCACCAAACACTTGGGCCGCGATCAACTCTTCCATCTGCGGATCCATCGAGGCGGTGGGTTCGTCGAGCAGCATCACGCGCGGCTGGGCCAGCACCAGACGAGTCAGGCCCACCAGTTGCCTCTGTCCGCCCGACAAGCCGCGGCCGCCTTCGCTGATTTCGATGCCCAGGCCTTTGGGGTGTGAGCCGATCACGCGGTCCAGGCCCGTCTGGCGCGCAGCGGCCAAGATCTGGTCGTCACTGGGCGAGGGCAATCCCAAGGCCAGGTTTTCGCGCAGGGTGCCTTGGAAAAGACGCACGTCCTGCGGGAGGTAGCCGACATGCTCACGCACGAAATCAGGCGCCAGGTGGGCCATGTCCATGCCATCGAGCAGCACCCGCCCGCTGGACGGACGGTACAGCCCCGACAGCAGCTTGATCAGGGTCGACTTGCCCGATCCCACCGCCCCCAGCACCGCCACGCGGTCGCCGGGCGCGAATTGCAATGCCCCCACCTGCAGAGACACCTGATCGGGCCCATATGAAAAGGCCGCGCCGTCCACTGCCAGGCGGCCGTGGCAGGCGTCCGGCACGGTGCGCCGCTCGCCGATGGCAGCATCGGCCGGCAAAGCCATGATGGCGTCCAGGCCTCGCAAGGCCGTACTGGCCTGCTGCCACTGCACAAACAGGCCCACCACCTGGCCGATGGGTGAAAGCGCGCGGCCACTGATGATGGTGCAGGCAATCAGCCCGCCCACCGTCAGGTGCCCTGCCCCGATGGCGAAGGCGCCTGCGGCCACCAGAGCGACGTAGCAGAGCTGCTGCAGCGTCTGGGTGAGGTTGCTGGAGAGGCTGGTCAGATCGCGAATCGCCATCTCGTCGCGCGCCAGGGTT
This sequence comes from Hydrogenophaga sp., assembly GCF_041913525.1. Lineage (GTDB taxonomy): Bacteria > Pseudomonadota > Gammaproteobacteria > Burkholderiales > Burkholderiaceae_C > Hydrogenophaga. The sequence goes on from NZ_JAYSFD010000005.1 coordinate 75,414, forward strand.
CGCGTGAGCTGCTGCCAGCGGTCAAGCATCTTCCAGTCGGCACCAGCGGCCTTGATGGACTCGATGCCGTCCACCGCCTCGATGAGCAGACCGTTCTTGCGGTTGGACTCCTCCATGTGCACTTCGGTCAGGCGCGCCAGGCGACGCTTGAACATCACGCCCACCAACACCGCCAGTGGGATGAAGGCCAGGGGCACAAGGGCGACCGGACCGGCAATGAAACCGATCACGCCCACGAACAACAGCGCAAACGGTGCGTCCGCGAACACGTACAGCGTGGTCGAGGTCATGAAGTTGCGCACCATCTCGAAATGCCGGATCTGCGCCGCGAACGTGCCCACGGTGCGGGGGCGCCTGTCCATGCGGATGGCCAGGGCATGGCCGAAGAACACCCCCGACAACTCCTCGTCGATGGCCTTGCAGGCACGGTCGAGCATGCGCCCGCGCACCTGGCGCATCACCAGTTCCACAAACATGGCAATGGCCACGCCGATGGTCAGCACCCAGAGGGTCGAGTAACCGCCAGTGGGCACGACGCGGTCGTAGACCTGCATGCTGTAAAACGAAGTGGCCAGGGCCACCAAGTTGAGCGTGATGGTGGCCACCGCGCATTCCAGGAACACGCTCCAGCGCTTGCGAATGGCGAAGCGAAACCATTGCGAGGCCGACCGGTTGGGCTTGGCGGGGGTGTCGCTGGTGGCTGCGCCGTCACGGCCATCGGCATCCATGGCGGCGGCCGAGTCGGGGCGCAGGCTCACCACCCTGCCCTTTGCCGCACGCTCGGCGGGAATGTCAATGGCCTGGCCTGCCGCGTCCAGGCAGCTCAGGGCACCCGATGACAGCAGGCCTCGCACCAGGTACACGGCAGGCGCCTTGGCATCTTCGTTCACCCAGATCGCCGGCGCCAGGCCGGGCGGCAGGGCGCCGTCGATCAGCTGGATGTCGCCGGCCGGGAAACGGCTGCGCCACAGTTCGCAGGCCAGCTCAAGCGGCCCCAGGTGGTCCAGCGGGGCGCCGCCGGCGGCCTGCGAGACCATGGCAAACCGGTGCCAGGGCACCGCGTGGCCTTGCAGGGTGGCCAGACGGGACAAGAGGCGAGGCAATTGGTCGCGCCACGCCACGTCCTGGCCGCGCGCGACCATGGGTTGCTGCTCGCTCATGAAATCACCAGCCCGATCGCGGCAAAGGGGCGGACGTCAGTTGAGGAACCGGCGCAACAGGGGAAGCCTCGGCCACGGGCGCGGGCGCCTCGGTCTCTGCGGGCTTGTCAGTGAGGGCGAACGAGCGGGTCTGGTCGCGCGACTGCACCAGCATGGTGTTCTCTGGCGACACCATGCCGGTCAGTATTTGCAGTCGCACCGCCGCACGCAACTGCCCCCAGGTGGCATCGGCCAGCTGGTAACGTGCCTGCGCCACCTCGCGTTGGGCGTTGAGCACATCTGTCCACCCTTTGCGTCCCACGGCGTATTGGCGAACGAAAGAGTCAAACACCTCGGTGGTGCTTTGAACCTGCTTCTCCAGGTCTCGCGCCTGAATGGCGTAGGACTTGTGATCGGCCCAGTCGGCGCTGATCTGGTCGATCAGTTCGCGGCGTGCGCTTTCCACCTGCAGGGTCAAGGCATCGGCCCGCGCCTGCGCCTCGCTGATGGCCGTGTACGACGACAGGCCCGCGCCGGTCTGGTACTCGAGGGCCACGTAGGCCTGCGTATTCGGGAAGGTACCGCCCACGGTGCGATCGACGCGCAGCTTCACCTGCGGCAAGGTGGCGCTCTTCTTGATGTCAATGTCCGCACGGGCCACATCCAGCTCGGCGCCGAGCTGGAGCAGCGAGGGCGAGTGGTCCATGGCGGCCTTGAGCAATGCCTCCAGGCTGTACTGCTCCATGTCGCGTTGCTCGGGCAACGCAATGGCGCTCACCGGGCGGCCCACCGCCTGGCCAAGGGTGGAGCGGGCGCGAATGGCCAGAGATTCCAGTTGGTTCAGCTCAGCGCGAGCCTGAACGAAGCGGGCGTTGGCCAGCACGCCATCGCTGGCCGGGCTGATGTTGCTGTCCACCCGGCGCTGAATCATCTGCGCCAGACGCAGGTGCTCGTCGACGTTGGCCCTGGCCACCTCCTGGCGCGCCTGCACTCGGGCCAACTCGGTAAAAGCGTTGAGGACCTTCAACATGATGTCGGACTGTGCCGAGCCGATGGTGTGGTCCGCCCGCCGGATGGCAGCCTGTGCACTGGCCACCTCACCGGTGATGCGCCCGCCCGTCCACAGCGCCTGCTCAACACGCAGCGTGGCGGTGCGGTTGCCCAGTCCGTCCACGCCCGACTGCCCCACCAGCGCGGGCAGCTTCTGCTGCTCGGCCATTTCAAGACGCACCTCGGCCGCGGTGCGCTCCTTCACACGAGCCGACACGCTTGGGTGCTCGTAGGCCGCCGTCTTGAGTGCGTCGGCGAGGCTGAGGGCCCGCTCCTGCGCCAACGCCTGGTGCGCGGGCAACAAGGTCAGCACAGCAGCGATCGCCACGTTGGTGAGCCTGCCGCTGAAGGTCGGGCGAGCCGGCGATGCCTGGCGATCAGCGGGTACCCAGCCGGAAAAAGAAGACGGCAGCCTCATCAAGAAAATCCTCAGTGGAATTGCGCGACACGACCCACACACAGGGGTCTCTTCCGATTGAGGTTAGCACAAAACTAACAGCGCGTCACTTTTAATGGGTACAACTGACACTTATGCCGCTTTTCTAGCGATTTGTTGGTATCTGGCCACCCAAATCACAGAGGGTGTGCGCAAGGAGTAGCCGAAACAGCGGTCGCCCACTGTCGACATTGCCCAGGTGCCCGACGGCCCGAGCGCGCCGCCCGTCAAGAGAAAAACGGCCTGCGCCACGTCTTCTCCTGGCAGGAACTCGGTGGCACGAAACTCCACATCCTCGCAACTGGCCCACCGCCCCGCGGGCAAGGCGGGCAAGGTGCGGGCGGCGAACAAAAGGCCGTGTTGGTAGAGGGTGCGGGCGCCTGGCGCGGCATCCACCGGCTGCAACCAGGCATCAAGGTCCAAGGGGGTGCGAACAGACTCGGGGTCTGCCCGTGCGACCATCGCGTCCAGGGCTTGCGGTGACATCTGACCTTAAACTGTTCGGCTACCGGATTGGTTGCTTTAAATGATAAATCAATCTCAAATCTGATATTAGTGTTTATTTGCGCATTTCAGTCACGTGGCACCATGCGCCCTGACCTGCCGCCCCGCCCTGCCGTGGCGGGCGTCAGGGGGAACAGAGAGGGTGGGAGCAGCGCCTCGGTGCGGGCGCCAGGCCATCACACCCTCCCTGGCGAAATGGCCGTCACCCGTGGTTAAAAAGACACAAAAGTGAGAACAATGTCTCAGCAGTTTGGTTTTCCTGTCCCGCCATCAGGCGGTGGCGCCAAAGGTGTCGACGCGCTGCCCCCAACTGCGCGACTGGCGCGGCAAGCCCTGCGGGTCTGGATGGCACTGGCGCTGGCGTGGGCCACCTGGATGCCAGCTCAAGCCTGGGCGTTGGCGCTCAATGAAACCAGCCCGCACCGCATCAACCTGTTCAACGAGATCGAAATTCTGGAGGACCGATCGGGCCTGATGACGCTTGAGCAGGTGAGCGCCCCCGAGCAAAAGGCCCTGTTCAAGCGCCCAGTTGCCTCCGGCGGCGAACTCAACCTGGGGTTTTCATCCTCCACCTTCTGGATCAAGTTGCCGTTGTGGCGCAGCGCCGATTCGGTGGACTACTGGCTGCTCGTGGTGGCGAATTCGCTGATCGACGAGATCGACCTTTTCATGCCCGGCCAGCCGCCGATCTTCTCGGGGGCAGCGCGGCCCATCACCCAACGGCCGGTGTTCAATCGACACTTTCTGTTCCCCTTGAAGGTGCCCACCACCGAGCAGACGGTGTTCATCCGTGTGCGCTCATCGGGCGCCCTGGCCATTCCGCTGACGCTGTGGCGGCCCATTCCCTTTGGCCAGTCCAACATCATCTCCACCCTGCTGCAGGGGCTGTACCAGGGCGGGCTGCTCACCATCCTCACCTACAACTTTCTTGTCTACCTGACGCTGCGCGACCGGCGCTACCTTTTGTATTCGGCCTACAGCCTGTCGCTGTGCGCGGCCATGATCGCGGCCAATGGTTATGGCCGCCTGTTCCTGTGGCCCGGGTGGGCGGGCTTTGACCGAATCTCGCTGAATATGTTTTTCAGCCTGGCGGGGGCATCGGCCGTTGCGTTCTCGTCAGCGTTTCTCAACCTGCAGACCCGCCTGCCGAGGCTGCACAGGTCGTTGAAGTTCATGGTCGGCGCGCAGCTGGTCTTTGCGCTGCTGTTTCTGGTGGCGGGCTCGCTGGCGTGGTCGGTCACGCCGATCATCCGGGGCCACCTGATCTTGTCGGTGGTCATGGTGGGCCTGGTGATTTCGGCCTCTGTGCATCTGTTGCGCCGGGGCTTCACCGATATCCGGTTCTTTCTGCTCTCGTGGGGTGTGCTGGGCGTGGGGGTGCTGGTGGCGGTGGCCCATGCCTTTGGCCTGCTACCGTCGAACCTGCTCACCGCCAACGCCATCCAGATCGCTTCTGCCGCCGAAATGATGCTGCTGGCGCTGGCGCTGGCCGACCAGATTCGCGAGGAGCGCGAGCACAGCATTCGGCAGCAGCGCCTGGCCATTGAGCAACTGCGCCAGGCAGAGTCCAGGCTGGAGGCCACGGTGCAAGAGCGCACCAAGGAGCTTCAGACCGCGCTGAATCAGGAAACCCAGCTGCGCGAGCAGCAGGTGCGCTTCGCTGCCATGATCTCGCACGAGTTCCGCAACCCGCTGGCCATCATTGATGGGCAACTCACCCTGCTCACCAAGGAGCACGAGCGCGGCATTGATCGCCTGGACAAGCGGGCCTCGATCATCGAGGGGGCCGTGCGGCGCCTGACCGCCATGTTTGACCGCTGGCTGGAGAGCACCCGCCTGAACCGTTCACCCAAAGACCTGGACCGCCGCCTGCTGGACCTGGTGCCTTGGCTGCACCGCCAGATGCAGACCAACGCCTTTCGCCTGTCGGCGCACAAGCCCGTGCTGGACGTGCACCACCCCCAACTGCTCGTGTGGGCCGACGAGTACCTGCTGGAGATCGCGTTGGGCAATCTGCTGGACAACGCCGCCAAGTACTCAAGCCCGGGCAGCGAGATCCGCATCGAGACCCGTGCACGCGATGGCTGGGTGGGCATTGCCGTGATCGACCAGGGCCAAGGCATTGCCGAGCACCACCGCGACTCGGTGTTCAAGGAGTACCTGCGCGTTGCGCCGGAAGGCCCGGTGCGCGGCCTCGGGCTGGGCCTGTCGATCGCCAAGGACATCGTGGACGCACACAACGGCCGCCTGGAGCTGATCAGCCGCATCGGCCAAGGGTCTGATTTCTGTTGCTGGCTGCCGGCAGCCGCCCCGAGTGACGAGACAATTCCCCGATGAACACTCACACCAAATCCCCTGCCCCCATTGCCGTGTTGGTCGTCGAGGACGAAGACGATCTGCGCGACAGCCTGGTGGAGTACCTGGCGCTGGAGGGCTTCGCCGCCGAGGGGGTAGCCAACCTGGCCGCCGCCACGGAGTGGCTGCACAAAGGCAAAGTGGACATCGTGGTGCTGGACCTTGGCCTGCCCGATGGCGATGGCATGCAGTGGCTGGCCCAGACCCCGGCCGTCAAGGGCAAGGGCGTGATCATCACCACCGCGCGTGGCGCCCTGGAGGAGAGAATCCGAGGGGTGGAGACCGGCGCCGATCTGTACCTGGTGAAACCGGTGCCGCTGGCCGAGCTGGCCGCCCTGGCCAAGCGCCTGGCGCAGCGGCTGACGGCTGCACCTGTGCAACAGCCCTGGCGGCTGAGCCCCCTCAACTGGACGCTGGAGAGCCCGGACGGCAAGTCCATGCGACTGACCCATTCGGAGCGGGTGGTGCTGGGCGAACTGGCCGCGGTGCCCGGGCAGGCCGTGAGCCGGGCCGACCTGGCGGTGGCGTTGGGCCACGACACCACCCCCGCCGACCTCAAGCGCCTGGAAATTCTGGTGCACCGCCTGCGCACCAAGGTCAAGACCCAGTTTGACCTGGTGCTGCCCCTGGAGACCGTGCACGGCCACGGCTACGCCTTCGCCGACCAGATCGAAGTTGTCGCCTGATCGTCTGAGCGCCCGGACCAGCGGCTGAACCCGGCAGCCGCACCCACCAAGAAAAAACGCCCCGCTGACGCGGGGCGTTTTGCTGTTGATCGCCAACCAAGGCCGCCTTCGCACGGACCGCCGAAGGCGGCCTGTGCGAAGCACGGGAAGGGCGGCGTCAGATCACCCGGAAATCCTGGTTGGTGAGGTTCAGGTTCGGGTTGAGCTGGGCGAACTGCACCGCCTGGAAGTTGGCACCGCTACCGTCCGCATCCCACGACAGGGCACCGGTGGTGCTGTTGTAGATGATGCGATCGGTGGCGTCCACCTGGCCCAGGGTGGCCGTGGTGACCTGGCGGAAAGCCGCGGCATTCAGCGTGGCGTTGGTGGCACCCAGACCGGTGAACACGGAGCCCGCCAGCCAGATGGTGTCGTTGTTGCCGTTCACGTTCGGGCTGAAGTCCGTGATGGTGTCCAGGTTCGTCGCGCTCGGGGCGGTGTTGAACACGAACACATCGTTGCCCGTGCCACCGCTGAGGGTGTCGTTGCCCAGGCCACCGTTGAGGGTGTCGTTGCCCGCCAGGCCGTTGATGGCCTCGGACTGCGTGGTGCCGTTGAGGGTGTTGCGGCCCGTGGTGCCGTTGATGGTCGGGCCCGTGCCGGGGTTCTGCGGCTGGTTGCCACCACCGCCAGCGGTCACGCCGATGAAGTCGGTCGCCAGAAGCGTGGGCGGCAAGGAGTTGATGGTCAGCGCGATGGAGAATTCCACCGTGTTGTTGTTGTTGTCGGTGTTGGCTTCCACCACCACCTGACCAGTGCCCAGGTCCACGCGGTAACGCAGCTGACCTTGCGCACTGAAGGCAGCATCGGCGATCCAGGCAAACGAGTTGATGGTGCCACCCGGACGGGCGTCGATCGCGCTCAGGTCGATCTGGTCCACACCCGACTCGAAGTCGAGGATCGTGTCGCGGGTGGCCACGGTGTTGCCCGTGTCGGCCGCGGCGGTGAACACAAACCGGTCGGCTCCAGCGCCACCGCGCAGGGTGTCGGCCCCGGCGCCGCCGATGATGCGGTCCACACCGTCGCCACCGTTGAGCTGGTCGTTGCCTGCACCACCCACCAGGGAGTCGTTGCCGGCATCGCCGTTGAGCACGTCATCGCCATTGCCGCCGGTGAGCGTGTCGTTGCCAGCCCCGCCGTGCAGGGTGTCCAGACCGTCCAGGCCCGACAGGTTGTCGTTGCCACCCGCGCCGGTGATGATGTTGTCCAGCGCGTTGCCCGTGCCGGTGAAGTTGCCAGCACCGGTGTAGGTCAGGTCTTCAAGGAACTGGCGCAGGGCCGGGGTGGACAGGTTGTAGGTGCCCAGGGTGGTCTCCACCCGGTCGGCGGTGCTCTGCACCAACAGGGGGATGTTGGCGCCCGTCAGCGGATCGACCGCCAGCAAGCCGGTCACCGGGTCGATCTCCCAGCCTTCGATGATCACGTCGTTGGCGCTGTCGACCACGTAGACGTCATCGCCCAGGCCACCAGTGAGCGTGTCGTTGCCGGTGCCGCCGTTGAGGGTGTCGTTGCCGTCACCGCCAGTGACGATGTCGTTACCGGCACCACCGTCGATGTTGAAGTCGATGGCCACCAGCACCGGGTTGCCCAGCGCATCGGTGCCGATCACGGGCGCGCCGAAGATGTCGGCGATCTGGAAGCCGGCGCTGGCGCCCGTGCTGGCCAGCAGGTCAAGCTGAAGCAGCCCGTTGCTCAGGATCGGCAGACCGGTCAGGGGATCGGTGATGTAGGTGTTGACGATGGTGGCACCGCCCACCAGCGTGTCGTTGTAGCGGGTACCGATCAGGCCTTCCACGTCGATGAAGGTGTCAAACGGCACCGCCACCACGGCCGGGTTGGGCACGCTCATGTTGATGTTGATGCCGGTGCGGGCACCGCCGGCCACGGGCACGGTGCCGTTGCTGGCAGAGTAGTCCACCACGTCATAACCCAGGCCGCCGTCCATGGCGTTGCCCAGGCCTTCGCTGCTGGCCTCCATGATGAACTGGTCGTTGCCCAGGCCACCGGTGAGCAGGTTCAGGCCAGTGCCACCGTAGATCACGTCGTCGCCGTCGCCGCCGTCGATGCCATCGTCACCACCACCGCCGTAGAGGGTGTCGTTGCCGTCACCGCCGGCCATCAGGTCGGCGTCACCAATGGCGTCCATCACGCCCGCGGCGTTGACCACGCCGTTGTCGCCGTACATCAGGTCATTGCCCGTACCGCCTTCCATCACGTCGGCACCAGCGCCACCGTACAGGGTGTCGTTGCCCGAGCCGCCGAACACCTGGTCAAGGCCCAGGCCGGCGTTGATGCGGTCGTTGCCGGCATCGCCCCAGATCAGGTCATCGCCGTCGGCGTCGGTGATCACGTCATCACCGTCTTCACCGTGCAGGTAGTCGTTGCCCAGGCCACCGTCGATGGTGTCGTTGCCGGCCTTGCCCCAGATGGTGTCATTGCCGCCCAGGCCGTTGATGCGGTCGTTCCTGTCGGTGCCGGCAATGATTTCGCTGGCGTTGCCTTTGCCGTTGGGGTTGAGCACGCCACGGGCGTCCAGGTAGTCGCCCGGGTTGCCGTAGAAGGTGTAGCCGGTGGCAGCGGAGCCCACCCAGCCGGCGGTGCTCACCTTCACGGTGTTGCCGTGCACATCGGTGGCGTTCACGGTATTGGCCGCGGCGCTGAGCTGCGACAGCGACAGGAACACGCGGTCGGTGGCGGTGCCCAGGTTCACGCTGCTGTCGGGCGTGGAGAAGATGTCGGTGTAGAGGTTCTCCACACCGGTGCTGCGCATCACCAGGTCAGAGAACAGCTGCGCCTCGATCTCGGCCAGGATGTTGGTGCCAGCCAGGCGGTTGAGGTAGTAGAAGCGGTCGGCGTTCTGCAACTCGATCATCTGCTTGGCGAAGATGAAATCGAAGGTGCTGCCCAGCATGCCACCGGTCACCGGGCGCTCGGCCAGGCCGCCCACCCACAGGTCCACGGCGTTGAAGCCCTGGTCGTAGAGCATGAAGGTCGGGTCGGCGATGGCCGCCTTCGCGGCCGCCAGCAGGGCGTCTGCGTATTCCTTGGCCTCGGCCGCGTTGGCGGAGTTTTGCAGGGCCGTCCATTGCGTCAGCGTTTTGGTGCTGGCGAACTGGGTCAGGATGGCGTCGCGCGAGTACGCCATGATGAAGTTCTGCAGGGCCTCGGGGTGGGTCAGGCCGGCGGCGAACTCTTCCCAGTTGGTGTAGGGCTTGAGGTGCAACACACCTTGGTTGTACAGATCGGCACGCACCTGGTTGAGGGTCATGATGCCGGCGTCACGGCCACGCACGATGTTCAGGGTGGCCAGGTCCAGCGGCAGGCCCACCAGGTTGTTGCGCAGGGCGTCGGTCACCCACACGTCAATGCCGTTGCCCACGGCCTGCGAGCCGCCAATGGCGAATTCGCCAGCGGTGGTGCTGCCGTAGGCCAGCGGGTTCAGGAAGGCCTCGATCAGGCCCATGGACTTGTCGGCCCCGGTCGTCACGTCGGTCAGGTTCACCGTGTCGGTGAGCATGGAGTGGCCAAAGCGGTACACCGCGTGGGCGAACTCGGCGGTGACCGCCGGGTCAATGGTGGCGTCGTAAGCGGCGAAGGCGTTGATGTTGGGGCTGAGCTTGCGCACGAACTCACCGAACACCAAGTGCTGGTATTCCATTTCGGTGATCAGCTTGGCCGCCTGGAAGAACATCTCGCCAGTCCACTGACCGGCCATGTCGGCGCGGCCCGCGTGGGTCACGCCGTGGCTGTCCACACCACCCAGCACCATGGCCTTGATGTCTTGCAGCACACGGTTGTGCTCAGCGTGGAACACATCGTGAATGGCGGTCAGGCCGATGTTCTCGTTCGCGCGGCCGTCGCCGGCGATGAAGTGGGCGTCGAGCAGTTCGTTGTCGTACGACACGCCACGGGCGGCAGCGCCCACTCCGGTACCGGCGGCCACGGTATCCGCATCGGCCACCAAGCCGGCACCCGGTGCGGCGCCGTGGGCGATGTCGTCCAGGAAGGCCGCACCGATGGTCATGAGGTGCAGGCTGCCCATGTCGGCGTCGGACAAGGTCACCGCGCGTTCATTGGCGTCGAGCACCGCCGAGGCGTTGGCAGCGTCGCTGTTGTTGACGTAATAGACCTCGCCAGTCACCACGTGACGCGCCACCAGCCAGGCGCTGCCGTCGATGATCTTGGGCGTGCCATCGGTGTTCAGCAACACCTCGGGAATGTCGTGCACGTCGATGTCGTTGAGGGTGATGCCGATGCGCAATGCATTGGCCTTCACGTCGGCCCAGGTGGCCATGCCGCCATCAGCGCCGCTCAGCAGGGCACCGGTGATGTCGCCATTGGCGTCGTACTCGCGCACGAACACGGTGTGGCTGGCCTGCGAGCCGTAGGACTGGCTCAGGTCGATGAAGGGCGAGGTGGTGTTGACGCTCTCGTTCACCGGGGCGGTCAGCACCAGCTTGTTGGCGTCGGCGCCGGTGCCCACACTGGCGGTCACGCCGGTTTCGATCGACTTGGCGTTGATCGCAGCCACCACCTGCGCCATGGTGCTGTTGTCGGCGATGGTGATCACGGTGTTGTTCAACACCAGCACGCCGCCGTTGTTGCCCACGTTGGCGAAGGCAGCACCGGTGACCGTGCCCGGGGTGCGGGCTTCGGTCAGGCCCAGGGTGGTGAGCAGGTCGTCGGTGGAGGTGACGTCAACATCCACCTGAATGGTGTTGGTGCGCGAGGCGTAGATGGCGTTGCCGGTGCGCGAGTTGGCGGCGTACAGCGAATCGGTGGGCTTGAGCGGCACGATGATCGAGCCGTTGGCGCCCTTGTGCACGAAGTCCAGGCCGTGGTCGAAGAACTGGCCGAACATCGTGGTGAACGTGCTGTAGGGCAGCGGGTTCACGTTGCCAGTGAACGGGTTCAGGCGACCGCCCGGCGTGAGGGACGGGTCATCCAGAACGGCCAGCTTCTGCTGGCCAGTGGTGGTGTAGCCCAGGGCCGCCAGCGCGTCAGCGTCTTGGTTGGCGATCAGGTTGCTCACCACGCGGGCGTCGGCGTCGGTGATGTTGCCGTTGCCCGCCGGATAGGAAATGCCCGTGCGGGGGGTGATGGAGCCGGGAGGCGTGAGGTTCGAGGGCGTGAAGCCGTTGGCGAAATTGGGCGTGGAGGCGTTGGGGTCAATGGCCGGTGCGGGAGCGGGAGCCAGGTCGGGCACGTCACCAGGCACCGAAGCGTTGCCCGTCACGCGCGGGAAGGCCAGCGAGGTGTTGCCCCAGGTGGGGTTGAGCACGTTGTTGCCCACACCAGCCACGTCGCGAATGCCGGTGGGGTCGTTCACCGTGCCCAGGGGGGCGTTGCGCGGGTCGTTGCCGGGCAGCGTGAGCTGGGCAAACAGGAAGTCAATGTCGGTCTGGTTCAGTTGCATAGCAGTCTCTTCTCGGGCGGTTGACGTAACCAAGGACACGCGCCCACTCCCGTAGCACGCTGAAGCCCTCAGATTGAAAATGGTTTTCGCGTTTTCATGATATTTGTAACATATTTATGTGTCAAATCAGTTTTGAGAGAAACGTGTAAAAACCGGCTCGACGCACCAAACGGGTGCCAATCCCTGCCCATTTGGCCTCGAAAATATCTGCCAAGAATATGAATGGCGACAATCAATGCAAGTGTCGCGCGGGGGGAGAAGAGCGCGCCAGACACGGCGGCACGACATCTGACCCGTCCTGTGTCGCCTGTCGCTGGCCGATGGCCGCCCTGCTGGTGAGCGGCCAGGCCCTCAAATCACCACAAACTGCGCGGCACCAAGGGAGCCGGTGAGCCCGGTGAGGGTGGCGAAGTGGATGGCGGCCGCCGCGCCCGTGCCATCGGCGTCGTAACGCAAGTCGCCCGTGCCCTGGTCGAAGAGGATTCGGTCGTCGGCCTGGGTGGCCGCGGTGCCGGTGTTGAAGGCGCCGGCCGTGAGGGCGCCGGTGGTGCGCAGCGCGGCGAAGATGGCGTTGTTTTCGAGGTGAATGAGGTCTTCGCCCACCACAAAGCCTTCGATGAGGTCAATGTTGGTGGGCCCGAGGGCGGCGTTGAACACCAGCACGTCGCGCCCTGCCCCACCCACCAGCGTGTCGGCGCCCGCGCCACCCGCCAGGGTGTCGTTGCCAGCGGCGCCACTGAGGCGGTTGGCGCCGGCGTCGCCAGTGAGGCGGTCGGCACCGCTGCCACCTTCGAGGTTTTCTACGCCATGGCCGGCCTGCACACGATCAGAGCCCGCGCCCCGGGTGTTCTGGCTGGCGTTGGAGGCCAGGCTGAAGGTGACAGCCCCGGTGGTGCCGCTGTAGCTGATGGTGTCGATGCCGGCACCGCCCACAAAGGTGTCGTTGCCGGCCCCGCCAATGAGCGTGTCGTCTCCGTCGCCGCCGTTGAGCGTGTCGTTGCCGGCCAGGCCGAGCAGGCGCTCGGACGCGGCCGTGCCGGTAAGGGAGTCGGCCCCGGCGGTGCCGGTGATGTCGGCACCTCCCCCTGACGGCGGCGGCGGCGGCGGCGGCGCGGGTGGCGGGGGCGGCGGCGGGGCAGACCCATCAAGTGCCACGGTCTGGTCGGCGAAACGGGCCAGCTCCATGCCAATCAGGGTGTCGCTGCCGTCGGTGCCGGTCACGAGCCAGTCGCTGCCGCTGAGCACCAGCGTGTAAGCCGATCGGTTGCCGCTGAACACGGCGGTATCAGTGCCCGTGCCGCCCACCAGGGTGTCGTTGCCCGCCCCGCCCCTGAGGGTGTCGTCGCCCGTGGACCCGTCGATTCGGTTTGCTCCGGCATCGCCGGTGAGTGTGTCGTTGCCGGCGCCGCCCAGCAGGTGCTCTACGCCGTGGCCTGAGCGCACACGGTCGCTGCCCGCGCCGCCGGTGGCTTGCGCCGTGGTGATGGCCAGGCTGAAGGTGATGGCGGCGTTGGCGTCTTCAAAGCTGATGGTGTCGCTGCCGGCGCCACCCACGAAGCTGTCGTTGCCCAAGCCTCCAATCAAGGTGTCGTCGCCGTCGCCGCCCACCAGCGAGTCGTTGCCAGCCAGGCCGAGCAATCGCTCGGCGGCGGCGGTGCCGGTGAGGGTGTCGTTGGCAGCGGTGCCGACGATCTCGGCCGGTGGCGGTGGGGGCGCAGGGGGGGGCGGCGGTGGGGGCGGCGGTGGTGGTGAGGCTACCAGGGGGCTGTCGATCGTGTGGTCGTCGAATTGCAGGCGCTCAATGCCCCGCAGCACATCGGTGCCGTCGGCCCCCTGCACCACCAGTTCAAGGCCGACCACTTGCACGCGGTATTGGGCGGCGAGGCCGGCGAACACGGCCACGTCCACGCCGGCGCCGCCATCCAGCGTGTCGTTGCCCAGGCCGCCAATGAGGGTGTCATCGCTGCGCATCCCCAGCAAGTGGTTGCCCAGTTCGTTGCCGGTGAGCCGGTCCAGACCATCGCCGGCCACGGCGTGCTCGATCCAGGTACCGGCGGCCACGGTGGTGAAAGTGCGCGCGTCCAGGGTGTTGCGCTGGCCAGGGCGCAAGTCCAGGGCCAGGTTGCCGTACATGGCCGCGGCGTTGAGCCAGTCCACCCCGCCGTTGGCGTCGATCAGCGTGGCCCGGGCGCCCTGCCCGGCCTGGGCCGTGGCGAGGAACACCTCATCGGTGTAGTGGTACACGTCGTCGGGGCTGATGTCGGCGCCATAGGCGGTGAGCGTCAGGCCCGATAGCAGTCCGGTGCCGCCGGCCACGGTGTCGCGCAACTCCACCGTCCAGACGCCGGCCGAGGTTTCGCAGCGGAAACCTTCCACGCCCAGCGTGTACTGCAAGCCAAACGCCGCCGTGCCTGCGCTGGCCGATGAGCCGTCGAACACCATGTACCCCGTGCCCAGTGGCGAGGTCAGCCACACCTCGACCTGGCGCAGGTCGTCGTGGGTGAGGGACACATTCAGTGCCACGTGCTCGATGGCGATGTTCTGCGCCATGTCCAGGCGGCACACCAGACTGCCCATGTCGGTGGTCTGCAGGTCCAGGCCCTGCGCACTGACCTGGGCCATGCGCTCATTGGCGCTGGTGGCCGCCACTGGGTACAGCAGGCTCCACACCTCGGCCATCCGCACCGCGTTGTACACGTTGAGCATGCCGTAGCCGTAGTCCTGGCTGTAGAACAGGCCGCCGCCGTTCCAGTCGTTGTCGCGGTTGGCCTGCCAGCCAAACGTGTCCGATGTGCTGGCCACACCGCCGTAAAGACTGCCGGCCCCCACCGAGGAATGCACCAGGATGCTTTGCACGTCGCGCCAGCCCAATTGGCCGTTGGCCTGCAGCATCAGGGCAATCGCCCCGGTGGTGATGGGCGCCGAGGCCGAGGTGCCACCGAAGCTAGCGGTGTAGTCGCCGTTGAGCAGGCCGTCGTAGCCCTGGCCAGCGCCGATCAGGTCGGTGGTGACCGAGCCCGCCGGGGCGCTGATCAGGATGTGCGCCCCATAGGCGGAATACGAGGCCGAGAAACCCGAGACATCGGTGGCCGCCACGCTGATGGTGTGGCGCGAGGCGTCCAGCGCATCGCCATTGCCGTCCACCCCGTGGTTGCCGGCCGACTTCACGGTGATGGTGCCAAGGCCGCCACGCCCCAGGCGGGCGGCCAGCTCAAACAGGGCCACGTCGTCCTGCATGGCGTAACTGGGGTAGGCGCCGTAGCTGTGGTTGGTGATGTCAAAGCGCGTGAGCGACGTGAGCGTGATCAGGTAACGCGCCCATTGCAGGTTGATGTCGTCCTGACCGCCAAAAATGCGCACCCCAGTGACCGAGGCATCAAAGGCCACGCCCACGCCCCCGCGGCTGTTGTTGTCGGCCACGATCAGGCCGCCCACAGCGGTGCCGTGCGCCGCCCCAGCAAGGGGCAGGCCGTCGTTGAGCTGGCCCTGCACCGTGATGTTCAACGCAGCGTAGTGGTTGGACACCAGGTCCCAGTGGTTGGCCTGCACGCCGTCGTCCCACAGGCCGATGCGCACGCCGGCGCCGGTGTACTGCGACCACACGCGCTCAATGCCCACGTTGTCAGCGCCCAGCAGCCCAAGCGAGCCTATCTGGGCCAGGTGCCACTGGCTGGCGTATAGCGGATCGGTGGGGCGCAGCGTGGTGATCACGTCATGGCCCTCACGTTTGCTTGCCGAGACTTTTGGTTCACGGTGCACCCTTGGTAGTTTTGGTGTTTTATATAATGAAACCAATATCAGAGTTATTTATGAGAATACTCTTCATTCACCAGAACTTCCCAGGGCAATTTCGTCACCTGGCCTTGGCGCTCAAGGCCGATGGGCACGACGTCCGGGCACTGGCGATGGGGGGTGCCGGGCTGCCCGCCATTCCCATGACGCGCCACCAGACGCAGACACCGCCCTCCGGCGGCAGTGGCGCGCCCTGGCTGAAAGAGTTCGAGAGCAAGGTGTTGCGCGGGGCGTCGGCGCTGGGTGCAATGGTGGCGCTGGACCAGAACGGCTGGCACCCCGATCTGGTGGTGGCCCACCCCTCGTGGGGCGAGGCCCTGTTCGTGAAAGACCTTTGGCCGCGCGCCAAGCTGCTGTGCTACCTGGAGTTTTTTTACGCCAGCGAGGGCCGCGACGTGGGGTTCGACCCTGAGTTCGGCCAGCCCGACCTGGGCGTGCGCAGCCAGTTGCGCCTGAAAAACGCGGTGCACCTGCTGGCCCTGGAGGCCATGGACCTTGGGCTGGCGCCCACCCAGTGGCAGCGCGCGAGCTTTCCGGGGTCTGCCCAGGCCAACATTGAGGTGGTGTTTGACGGCATCGACACCGCTCGCGTGCGGCCCAACGCCGCCGCCGAGGTAGTGCTGCGTTCGGCCAGCGGGCAGGAGCGCCGCCTGAAGGCCGGCGACGAGGTGCTCACCTTCGTCTCGCGCCAGCTTGAGCCTTACCGGGGCTACCACCAGTTCATGCGGGCGCTGCCAGCGGTGCTCAAGGCGCGGCCGCAGGCGGTGGCGGTGATCGTGGGCGGCTCCAAGGTGAGTTATGGGCCAGCCGCCCCCAACGGCCAAAGCTGGCGCGACATCTTTCTGCAAGAGGTGCAGCCACAGCTGGACATGGAGCGCGTGTTCTTTCTGGGGCAGGTGGAATACGAGCGCTATCTGCAACTGCTGCAGGTGAGCGCCTGCCACGTGTACCTCACCTACCCCTTCGTGCTCTCCTGGAGCTGCGTGGAGGCCTTGGCAGCCGGCTGCCTGGTGGTGGGCTCGCGCACGGCGCCAGTGCAAGAGTTCATCGAGCACCAAAAAAACGGCCTGCTGGTGGACTTCTTCCAGCCCGATGCGCTGGCCGCTCAGGTGGTCGAGGCGCTGTCCCACCCTGAGCGCCACGCGCCGCTTCGCCAGCGCGCCCGCGAGTGGGCCGTTGAGCGCCACGATCTTCGCCAGCACGCCCTGCCGGGGCAGCGCGCGGTGATCGAGCGCCTGATGGGTGGCATGGCCTGAACGTGCAGTGCGTCACGCAAGGTCCAATTCGTCATTTGACAGTCACAGTTATATGTGTCATTTTTGCGATAATGAAATCACAAACCTAACTAGACTAATGACATGAAAGAAGCCGACAACAAGGTGGTGACGCCCCTGACCCAAGCCATGCCGTCCCATGTGGACGCCAAGGGCAAGTCCAATGTGCGGCCCATCGTTCCCTTGGGCAGTCAGGACATCCACGTCGGCCCCCAGACTCGCCTGAGTGGTGGCTTCAATACCCTGGGCATGATGATCGTGGACGGCCGGGTAGACCAGGCCGATATCGACGCAGACCGCCTGGTGGTCAGCCACATTGGCGAACTGCGCGGCCGCGCCAACGTACACCGCGCCGAAATCAGCGGCGTGTTTGATGGGGAGTTGGTGGCCGGCGACGAAGTGATCGTTCGCCCCACCGCCCGCATCGCCGGCGTGGTGCGCTGCCAGCGGCTGGTGATCCACCGCGGTGCGCGCATCGAGTGCAGCTTCTCGTGTGACCCCGAAGAGACCGATGCCCCTGCCGCCAGCAACGACGTCAGCCAGCGCGGCCGTGTGGCCCCTGCTCGCAAGCTCACGCGCGACCGCCGCAGCTTCCTGGCGGGCGTGGCCACCGTGTTTGCGGTGTTTGGCGCCGTGGCCATGCTCAACACCCTGCGCACCATGCTCTTGAGCTGACGCCCGGGCGCGGCGGGCCTGCCCGCTGGCCGTGCCACCCAGGGGCGCCTTGCCATCAGCCTGTTCATCACACCCTGCTCCGCCACGGCGATGGACACCCCATTTCCCACGGACCTGCCGGCCACTTGAGCCGCACCGGCAGCCGTCCTCATTTCCCAAGAAGGCGCCATGAACGACAACAGCGACCAAAAAGGCAACATCATCATTGGCGACGGCGTCACCGTGAACGGATCGTTCACCGTGCCCGGCAAGGCCATGATCAATGGCTCTCTGCAGGGCGAGCTGGTGGCCGATGAAATGACCATCGGCCCGCAAGGCAAGGTGCAGGGCAAGGTGAAGGTTCGCAAGGCCGATGTGCACGGCGAATCGCACGAGAGCATCACCGCCTCCGAGTACCTCATCATCCGCAGCACCGGCCAGATCCACGGCGTGGCCAGCTACGGCAAGATCGAAATCGAGCGTGGTGGCCTGATCACCGGCTCGGTGTCGCCCAGCCCCGACAAGGCTTCCACCAAGCCCGCCCCCGACAAGGCCTCGATCCCGGTCCTCAACAACCGCGTTGAGGGTTGAGAGCCACCATGCGGTTAACGGCGGCGGTGGGACCTTGGAGCGCGTGGCCCGCACAGGCGGGCAGGTCGCTCTATGCGCTCTGGCATCGCGAGTTCCACGATGTGCGGATCATCGTGGAGCAACAGGGCGAGTTGCACTATTTCTCGATCAAACGCCAGTTCCAGCGGGCGGTGGTGCGCAGCCTCATGGTGGCCAGCCTGGCGGCCGTGGCCATCGTGACGGCGCTGAGTGCGCTGGCCGTGTACCTTCACTTGCAGAAGTCCCAACTGGAGCGTTCGCACCAGGAAATTTTCATGGCCTTGGTGGGCTCCACCGACGGTGCCGAGGGCATGGACCGTGATGCGGTGCAGGCCGAGATGCTCACCCTGGCCCAGACGATCCGCGAGCGCGACATGGAGATTCGCCGCTACGTGGACTCCGCCACCACCGATATCCAGGCCCAGAACGATTCGCTGCGTTCGCGGCTGGAGTCGTCTGGCCTGACGGAGAAAGCGATCAAGGTCATTCACAGCAGCACGCCAATGGGCGGCTTCGCGCCCAGCCGCGACCAGCAAATCGACCCGCTGCTGCGCAAGGAATTTGCCGAGCACAGCGCCGCCAACCGTGAGTTGCGCGATGTGCTGTCCGCCCTGCCCAGCCAGTTGCCGCTGCGCAACCACCAGCTCACCTCGTCGTTCGGCATCCGCAAGCACCCGGTGCATGGCGTGCCCCGGCTGCACGCGGGCATCGACCTGATTTCTGACCTCAGCGACAACGTGTTCCCGGCCAAGGCCGGCCGGGTGGTGCTGGCGCGCCCCTACAACGATTACGGCAACACGGTCATCGTCAGCCATGGGCGCGGCGTGGAAACGCTGTACGCCCACCTCGCCTCGATCAAGGTGCGCGAGGGCCAGGAGGTGGACCTGGACACGGTGCTGGGCCTGGTGGGCAACACCGGCACCTCCACCGGCAAACACCTGCATTTCGAAGTCTCGGTCGGTGGCTACCCGGTCGATCCGCTGAAGGTCATCAACACGGCGCAATATGTTCAACAAGCGAAAAACCAGTGACGGCGCCCTGTCGGGCGCCATTGAAGCCCCGGGCCTTCCCCTGCCGGGCACCGGCAACGAGGCCCCGGCATCACCCGCTCCACAGCCCGAAGGCAAGCCCACGGCGGAATCGCGCCGCGCGCCCTCCATCGCCCCGCTGCAATCGTCAGACAAGCCAGCCATCATCAGCGAGGGCTTCTCGGTGGTGGGCGAACTGCGCTCGCCCCAGGGCGTGCTGCACGTCGAGGGCCGCGTGAACGGCACCCTGGCGGCACAGAGCATTCACATCAGCGGCACGGGCGAGGTCCAGGGCGAGGTGAGCTGCACCAGCCTGAGCATCAAGGGCAGCTTCACCGGCTCGGCCGTTTGCGATGAATTGGTGGTGGCCAGCTCGGCCGTCATCAATGGCAAGATCGGCTACCGCTTCCTCACCGTTGGCGCAGGCGCCAGCATCGACGGCGAGCTCACGCACATCAGCTGATGGCCCACAGGGCCTGACCCGCCGCGCAGGTCAGGCCTCTGGGTGCGCGGCATTGCACCGCGCCGCCCTCTTCCCCCGCCAGCCGCGACACGCGGCCCGGCGGCTCATGGCCTGCGCTGGCGTACCGCCCAGACGTGCTCATCAAAGGGCATGGCCGGCAGCCCGGCCACCGGTGCCAGCCACACCTGCGCCCAGCCTGGGCGGTCGTGGCGCACATACAGCCCACCCTCGTTTTCTTGCGTCAACCCGTGCTGGGTGCGAAACACCAGCCGCTGGCTGGGCGCGTAGTAGGTGCCCTTCTGGTCGGCAAAGCGCACCCGGTAGGGCGCCTTGGGCAACTCCAGCACCACCCCAGGGCGAATTTCGGTGTGGTGCTCAGACACCAGCTCCACCCAGGCACCCAAGGCCTGTTCGGGCGGACGCGTGGGTGGCGCCTGCAAAGGCGCAGCGCAGCCCACGGCGCCCAGGGCCAGGCAAAGGGCGGCCAGGGCCGCCGCCGGCCGGGCCAGCCGCCCCAGGCCTACGAGCCTGGCCTTTGGGTGCGGTGCACCAGCTGAAAGTGAGGTGGTCATGGGTAAGGTCATTCAATATCCCGTGGGCACAAAGCGCGAACCGCTCAGGCCAGCAACGAGCTGGCTGCCCGAGGTACGGGGCAGCAGGTTGATGGTGGTGATGCGCAGCCCACCGGTGGTGGCCGCCACGCCACTGGCGGCGTCGCGCGCGGTGAGGGTGCCCACCTGCACATTGCCCGTGGCTGCCGTCGCGTTCACGCGGTTGCCGTCCAGGCTGGTGCCGATCAGGGCGTAGCCGGTGTTGGCGCCCGTGGTAAAGGCCGACTTGGCGCTCAGGCCAATGGTCCCCGAGGCCCGCAGCGCGCCGAACGACAGAGCGCCCCCCGTGCTGCTGGCCGTGAGGTTGCCGGCCGACACGGTGAGGTTGCCCAGGCTGCCATTGCCGCCAGCGGTCAGTACCTGGTTGCCCGTGGTGGTGCCGGTGGTGAGCGTGAGGCCCGTGCCTGCGTTCAGGGTGGCGCCGCCGGCCGTCACGGTGAACGAAGTCAGGGTCAGGCCCAGGCCTGTGGTGGCCTCGAAGCCGGTGCGCGTGGTCACCGTGCTGCCGGTGAAGGCACCGCCTGCCGCCACCACCCGCGCATTGCCCGTGGTGGCGGTGATCGCGCCGGTGGCAATGGGGCCTGCCGCAGTGGCCAGGTCCACCGTGAAGGGCGCGCCGGCCAGGCCAGTCACGCCGCGCGCGGTGATCGCGCCGCCCGTGATGGCGGTGCTGGCCGTGCTGCCATCGGGTCGCAGCGCCGTCATCAACACCCGGCCACCTGCGGTGGCGCTGGTGTAGGCGATGTTGCCGTGGTTGGCCGTGAGCTGCACGTCGCCCAGCGTGGCGCTCAGCGCGCCGGTGCTCAGGCTGGTGGCGCTGGTCAGGGCCATGGCTTGCGCGGTCACGCTGCCCGTGGTCAAGGCGCCCGCCGTGGTGTCCAGCAAGACCCGGCCCGAGGTGGCGGTCAGCGCCCCCAGCGAGACCTGGCCCTGCGCGGCGCTCACCCGGATCGCATCCACCGGGTCGGCCGCCGAGCTGGTGATCGCCCCACCCTGCACGCCGGTGGACGGCGTGGTGGCCGCCAGCAGCCCGGTGCTGCTGAGCGTGACGCCGCGCGCCGTGACGGTGGTGTAGCGCAGGCCACCGCCAGTGGCCGTGGCCTCCACCGCCCCGCTGGTGCTGGTGGCCGTGCCCAGCGACAGGTCGCCCTGTGCGTTGGCGGTGATGCCCGTCAGGCCATTGACGGTGGTGAGCTGCACCGCGCCAGCGGTGTTGGTCACGCTGGCCGTGCCAGCGCGCGAGAGCACCGAACCCGCCGTCAGCGTGCCACCGGTGGTGCGCAACGTGGCGTTGCCCTGGCTGGTGAGGCTGGTGAGGGCGATGCCCTGCCCCGCCACCACCGAGGCGGTGCCCGCGCTGCTGACCAGGGTGCCCACGCTGGCCCGGCCACCGGTGCTCAGGCCAATGGCACCCGAGGCCGTGCCGCTGGTGAGCGTGAGGCCTGTGCCTGCGTTCAGGGTGGCGCCGCCGGCCGTCACGCTGAACGAGGTCAGGGTCAGGCCCTGGCCTGTGGTGGCCTCGAAGCCGGTGCGCGTGGCCACCGTGCTGCCGGTGAAGGCACCGCTGGTGGTACTGACCCGCGCGTTGCCCGTGGTGGCCGCGATGGCGCCGGTGGTGATGGGGCCGAACTCGGTGGCCAGGTCCACCGTGAAGGGCGCGCCGGCCAGGCCAGTCACGCCGCGCGCGGTGATCGCGCCGCCCGTGATGGCGGTGCTGGCCGTGCTGCCATCGGGTCGCAGCGCCGTCATCAACACCCGGCCACCTGCGGTGGCGCTGGTGTAGGCGATGTTGCCGTGGTTGGCCGTGAGCTGCACGTCGCCCAGCGTGGCGCTCAGCGCGCCGGTGCTCAGGCTGGTGGCGCTGGTCAGGGCCATGGCTTGCGCGGTCACGCTGCCCGTGGTCAAGGCGCCCGCCGTGGTGTCCAGCAAGACCCGGCCCGAGGTGGCGGTCAGCGCCCCCAGCGAGACCTGGCCCTGCGCGGCGCTCACCCGGATCGCATCCACCGGGTCGGCCGCCGAGCTGGTGATCGCCCCACCCTGCACGCCGGTGGACGGCGTGGTGGCCGCCAGCAGCCCGGTGCTGCTGAGCGTGACGCCGCGCGCCGTGACGGTGGTGTAGCGCAGGCCACCGCCAGTGGCCGTGGCCTCCACCGCCCCGCTGGTGCTGGTGGCCGTGCCCAGCGACAGGTCGCCCTGTGCGTTGGCGGTGATGCCCGTCAGGCCATTGACGGTGGTGAGCTGCACCGCGCCAGCGGTGTTGGTCACGCTGGCCGTGCCAGCGCGCGAGAGCACCGAACCCGCCGTCAGCGTGCCACCGGTGGTGCGCAACGTGGCGTTGCCCTGGCTGGTGAGGCTGGTGAGGGCGATGCCCTGCCCCGCCACCACCGAGGCGGTGCCCGCGCTGCTGACCAGGGTGCCCACGCTGGCCCGGCCACCGGTGGCGGTCACCGTCGCGGCGCCCGAGGCCGTGCCGCTGGTGAGTGAGGCGTTGGTGCCGGCGACGGCCGAGAGCGCACCTGCGCTGGCCGCGGCGGCACCAACGGTCAGGGCCTGAGCGGCCGTCAGGGTCACGCCGCCCGGTGCGCTGACGCTACTGAGCTGCACATTGCCTTGTTCGCTCTCCACCGAAGCGATGCCCGCCCGGGTGGTGGCGGTGTTGCCCGTCACCGTGCCGGTTGCCGACGCAGTGAGCCCGGTGGCCGCGCTCAGGCTGGTGAAGCCCAGGGTGCCGCCGGCCGTGGCGCTGGTGCTGCCGGCGCTGCTGGTGAGCGAGCCCACGGTGAGCGCGCCGCCGGCATTGGCCGAGGCAGCCGCGGTGGCGGTGCCGCTGGTGAGGGTGAGGTTGCGACCGCTGCTCACGGTGAGCGCACCGCCACGGGCGGTGGCGCTGGTCACGGTGGTGTCGGCGGTGGCGCCCTGCACGTCGATGCTCACCGCCCCGCCTGCGCTCACCGAGGACACGGAGGCGCCCAGCGTGCCGCTGGCGGTGCCGGTGCTGCCCAAGGTGGCGTTGCGCGTCGCGGTGGCGGAGGTGATGGCCAGGCGGCCGGCGGCCTGCACGGTGAGGTCGCGCGCCGCGCTGAGGTTGGCCATGGTCACGCCGCCCTGGCTGCTGGAGACCGACACATCGCCGGTGCTGGAGGCCACCCGGGTGCCCACCAGGTTGCCCTGGGCGCTCACCTCGGCCGCCGTGACGGCGGACACCACCACGTCGCGCGCGTCGGTGGCGCCCTGCGCCAGCGACACACCGGCGGTTCGGCTGGTGGCCACGATCACGGGCACATTGGTCTCGATCGAGCGGGTGCGCGCGTTGGACGCGGCGTTCACATCGCCAATGCCGCCCTGGGCCGACAGCACCACGCCGCCGGTGGCGCTGCGCACGGTGAGGTCGGTGTCGGCGTCGCCGCCGTCGGTGATGGCGCCGCCGGTGGTGGAGACCACGATGGCACCCGAGCCCGCATTGGCCGAGCTGATGCCGGTGAGCGCGATGTTGCCGGTGGCGGTGAGCACCACGGTGCCTGCACCGCCGTTCACGGTGGCGCCTTCGGCCATGGTGATGGTGCTGCCCTGCAGCACCACGCTGCCCGTGCCGTTGCTCACGTCGGCGTCTTTGCCCAGGTTCAGCGCCTGGGTGCCAGCGGACAGCGACACGCCGGTGGCGGCACTCACCGGGCCCAGCAGTTCCAGCCCGCCCAGCGTGCCATTGAAGACCAGCTGGCCGCGCGTGGCCGTGGCCGAGCCCACGCGCAACACGCCGTCGACGGGGCGCACGTAGGCCGAGCCGCCGGCCTCCACCACGCGCACCTGGCCGTCGGCGGCGGTGGTTTTCACCGAGATGGGCGTGATGCCCTGGCCGATGTCCTGACCAGCGCGCAGCTCCACGTTCTGGCCTTCCACGGCCTGGGCCAGGGTGCCCTTGTCGTCGATGAGCGAGTAGCTCGAGCTCACGCCAGCGTCGCCACCGGCGCTCACCTGGCCAATGCGCAGCGAGGCCAGCGAGGCGTCCAGCCACACATCGCCACCGCCCACGGCCACGGTCTTGGTGATCTCTTTGTTGAACACGTCGACCGGCTTCTCGCTGCTGCCGATGGAACCGGTGGCCAGCAGGGTGACGCCGCGGCCCGCCGCGTTGACAGCGGCGGCGTCGCTGCTGTCGGTGATGTTGCCGCTGGCCACCACCACCACGGTGCGCGAGGCGTCCACGGCGGCCAGGCCAATGTCGTTGGCGCTGAGTGCCACGTCGCCGGCCAGGGCAGTGAACTTCGAGCCGGTCTCCATCACGATGTCGCCGGTGCCGGCGGCTTCGGCGTCGATGCGGCCGATCGCCGTGGCGGTGCCGCGCGCGCGCAGCGTGCCAGTGGGCGAGTACAGGTCGATGTTCTGGCCCGAGCTGAGGTTCTTCACCGTGAGCCCGGTCTCGGCGCCTTGCAGGAACATCGAATAGCCCGACGGCGTGGTGGCGTTCACCCCACCGGTGGAGCTCATCTTGAGCACCATCGGGTTGGCGGCGGTGCCCACGCTGCCGCCCAGGGCCACGAGCTCGGCTTCGCCGGCTTCGATCGAGCGGGTGCGGTCGTTGCCGCGCGCATCGATGATGGAGCCGGTGGCGGTGAGCGAGACCATGCCAGGCGAGTACAGGTCGGCGGCGCGAATGTCACCGGTCTGGCGAATCCAGATGCCGTCGTTGGCACGGGCCACCAGGGTGGCGGCCGAGGGCGTGCCACCGCCGGTGAGGGTCATGGTGACGGGCTTGGCGGCGGTGCCGATGGAGCCCGAAGCGGCCTCCAGAATGGCCTTGTGGCCCTGAATGACCGAGGCGGTGCTGTTGGACGCGTTCAGGATGGAGCCGCTTACCTTGATGCGCACCTCACCTGCGCCCGTGACCTGCTCGAGGTTGGCGTTGCCACCCGTGGGGTAGGCGTCGGTGGTGTCGGCACCCAGGTAGATGAAGCCGTTGGACGACACGTTCAGGCGGTTGGACAACACGTTGAACGTGTCTTTCTTCACCACCGTGAGCTTCCAGGTGTCGCGGTCCAGCACCATGTCGTCGCTCTCGGCCGACATGATGGTGAGCTGGTCGTCCACCGTCAGGCCACCGGCCTTGAGCAGGTCGATGGTCACCGCGCCTTCGTCGCGACCGATCTTGCCGCCCGGGCGCAGCACCACGCGGTTGCCCACCACGTTGGGCTCCTCGATGCGGGTCTGCGTGTCGGTGGTCGACTTGGAGAAGATGGCCTTGGGCAGCGGGCTGCGCAGCTCGGCGTCGGTCCAGGTGGACAGCGCGTCCACCGTGGGCTTGCCAGCGGCCACGTTGGCGGCGTTCACCGCCTGGATGATCAGGTCGTCTCGCACCTGGTAGGTGGTGGTGCCGTAGAGCGCGTGCAGGTTGAGGAACTCGGCGGTGCGAGCGTCTTCCATGGCCTTGATCTGCGTGGCAGACAGGCCGCTGGCGCTCAGGTTGGTGCGCTCGGTGCTGGAGAACTCGAACTTGTAAGACGGGTCCACCGGGTCGGCGGTGTAGGACGTGACCGCCCCCGTGCTGGGGTTGATGGCCGTGGCGCTGGCGTTGCGCAGGCTCCAGTACTGGCGGTACTGCGAACGCGTGTTGCGCAGGGTCAGGTCCACGCTGTTCTGCGCGCCCGTGCCCTGCAAGGCGGCCGCGTTCCACAGGGCCAGCAGCTCTTGCTCGGTGCGGACGTCGCGCGACTCGTTGCGGTTGTTGTCGATCAGGTCGCCGGCGGTCTGGATGTACACATCGCCACCGCTGGAGGCCACCTGGTTCACCCACAGGTTGCCCGTGCCTTGCTTCAGCGCAATGCCACCCGAGGCGTGGGCGGTGATGCCGCCACCGGCCGAGTCTTCGGTCTGGATGTTCAGCGTCGATTTCACGCTGCCGTCGGCGTTGAAGGCGCCGATGCCACCGCGCGGGGCCGACAGTTCAATGCGGCTGCCCGAGACGTGCACCGCGTTGGGGTTGACGCCCACGATGTCCTGGTCGCCCAGCAGCCACACCTTGCCGGTGGTGGACACCTGGTTGATGCGCATGGCGCCGCCCAGGCTCTGGAAGGCCACGTTGCCGCTGTCGGATTGCGCGGTGAACGAGCCGGTGCCGGTGATCACGTTCACCGGTGCGCCCTCGGCGCCAATGCCCTTGGCGGCGTAGAAGCGCAGGTCGTCGCCCGTGATGGACGTGCCGCCGCTGAACTGCGTGATCGCACCGTTGGCCGAGTCAATGCTCACCAGGCCGCTGTCGTTCTTGATGGCGCCCGAGATGCCGATGTCGCCCAGGCTGGTGATGTCGATCAGGCCCGAGTTGTAGCCCACCAGTTCAATGGCGATGGGGTTGTCGGCGCGCACGCGCTGGGTGAACACATCGCGCTGGCCCACCTCGGTGCGGTAGTCCACGTAGTAGGTCTTCTTGAAACACAGGAAGCCGCACTTCTTCCACTTGCGGTAATAGATCTCCTTCTCGCCGCTGGTGGCGTAGGTCTGCATGTCCATCGAGAACTTCTGCGCCGGCGCGTTGGCGGTCGTCACGTAGATGCCCTCGGGCATGGCAGAAGACGTCTTGTTGATGACGTCGACGCTGTTCCAGGTGATGGTGCCCAGGTTGATGGCGCCCCACAGGGCCGACGACTTCTGGTACCAGTAGCGCTTCTCCTGCCCGTACTCGTAGCCAGCCGACCACACGTAGGTGCTGTTGGTCACCGGCGAGTAGCTGAAGGTGGCGCGAAGCTCGGGGCGCGACGCGTTGGGTGTGGTCAGCGTGGAATTGCTGGTGCGGATCACCGAGCCGCCGCGCCCGGCGGTGGTGGTGGCCTTGAACGCGCCGTTGGCGTCGCGCTGGTAACTGGTGACCTCATAGCCCACGATGTTGCCGCCGTTGTACACCGGGCGGCCCAGGTCGGTGATGCGCACCACGCCGGCATCACCGCCGGTGTCCAGGCCCAGCAGGTCCATGGCGTAGCCGGTCTGGTTGTCGATGTCGAAGCGGGCGTAGCCGTCCAGCGCGCGAATCACGCCGCCGCCGGTGTTGATGATGGAACCCACCACCTCCACCAGGCCGCCGGTGACGTTGGTGGCCGCCACCTTCAGGCGGTCGGTCTCGGCGTCGTAATAGACGATGGGCTCCAGGCGGCGGTTGGCCATCTCCGCGAGCAGCTCGTCGCGCCTGGTCTGGGTGATGGTGCCGTTGGCGAACTGCTTCTGGATCTCGGTCTCGTTGTCGGTGGGCCGACGGCCCGCCACCTGCACCAGCGACGAACGGCCCTGCGCCTGGTAGGTGCCGCGGTTGGCCGTCCACTGCTTTTCCCAGTCGCTGATGATGGTGTTCACCTTCGCGTTGGTCAGCGTGACCTTGTAATCGGCCTGGCCCGACTGGATGGTGCCGTTCACGTTGAGGTAGCGCGCGCCCAGGAAAATGCCGCCAGTGGCGTAAATGCCACCCGAGCCGTTCTTCACGCAGTTCGAGTCGTAGCTCAAGGAACCGACCACGCCGGCACGCGCGGTACCGCAGCGCACCACCCCCATCGTGTCGAGCTTGGTCTGCTGGTCGTTGGTGTAGGCCACCGCGTACAGGTTCTCGGGCGAGCCCCCAATAGACTGGCTCACGCTGGGCGACGACAGCACGAAGTTCTTGCCCGCGTTGACCTGCACCTCCAGGCCATCGAGGCGGGGCACGTACAGCGGGTCTTCCTGCGTCACCGAAATGCTGCCCGCGGTGTTGGACAGGGTGATGGGCCCGAGCTTGTTGTACAGCAGGCCATTGACGCGGATCTCCGGCGCGCGCAGCTGGTCCTGGCGCAGGTCGATCTGGCTGCCATTGGACGCGGTGACCAGCACCGCGTCGGTCGATTGCGTGGTGGGCACGTAGCTGTTGATCACCTGCAGCTTGGGCAGCTGCTCGGTCGCGGCCCCCCCACGGGTGTCGATGCTGTCCACCGTGAAGGCCACACCGGTCTTGCTGTCGCGGTTGTAGGTGGCGATGTCAGAGCCATTGCTCTGGGTCAGGTAGACGCCGTTGTACTTGGCAAAGCCGCCCGAGCTGTCGACGATCAGGTCCTTCACCCGAATGTTCATCGGGCTCTGGTTCTCGATGCGGATCTCCGAGTCGGCGCGCGCCACGATGTTGGCGTTGCCGGTCACGTTGTTGCCGAACAGCTCCACGTTGCCGCTGCCCGCGCGCACGTTCTGCACCGTCAGGAAGGTGCCGGGTACGCTTTCCAGCGCCACCACCTGGGTCTGGCCCGTGTCGGGGTTCACCTCGCGGGTGGCAAAGCCCTCGCGCACCAGGGTTTCCAGGTAGAAGGCAATCTCGGCCTTCACGAAGGTTTCCACCTCGTTGTCGACGTCAGGGTTGTTGTCGCCGTAGTTCTTGAGCTGGGCGTACAGCGTGTCCAGGTAGGCCACGCCGGTGGCGGCCAGGTCTTCAGAGCCAATGGTGTAGCGGATGTTGCCCAGCGCCTGAGTGGTGTCGAGCTGGCCGTTGGGCTTGATCACGATGACCTGCTTGTTGCCGTAGCCCGCCTCGAACTCACCGCTGAGGTAGGTGTTGGCGTTGAGCGTCTTGCTGGTGCTGCCGTATTCGCTGCTGATGCCCATCAGCTGGCCCACGTCGCGCGTCCAGTCGGAGACCTTGCCCTTGCCCTCCACCACGTAGGTGCCTTCGATGCCACCCAGCTGGATGGTGCTGCCCGAGCGCACCGCGTCGCCCAGCACGGTCACGTTGTTGTTCAGCGTGAGCTGCGCGTCCGCGTCGGGGTTGATCGACACCGGCACCGCCGCGTGGTTGAACAGGTCGGCTCGCGCGGTCACGAAGCTCTTGTTGCGCCAGTAGTCGCGGTCCTGGCCAGCCAGCAGCGACACCGCGCCCTCGGCCACCAGCACGGAATCCGCGCCCACGGTCACGTTGTTGTTCACCGTGGCGTGGGCCAGGGCATCGCCCTGGGCACCGGCCGCCGCGCCATAGGTCTTGGTGATGGTGTTGGCCTCGATGTCCACGTAAGACATCGCGTTCACGTGCACCTCGCCCGCCACCTCAATGTCGTTGCGCGCGCCCACGGTGGCGTTGGCGTTGGCGGTGGAGCGGATCTCGGTGTCCACCAGGGCAATCGGGATCGCGCCGCCCACGTCCAGGCGGCCCACCGAAGAGCCGCGCAACTGGTTGTAGGCCCGCAGCTCCAGCAGGCCGGTGGTGCTGCCGCCCAGCACCAGGGTCACGTCGTCGCCCAGCGCAGCCGTGGCCGTGCCGTTGATCACGGTGTTGGCGTCGGCGCCCGCACCCGAAATCACGCCACCGCCACCGCCGCGCGCGCTCTCGGCCGTCAGGTCGCGGCGCTCCACGTCGTTGGTGGCCAGCAGGCGCAACTGCGCGCCGGTGAGCTTGGCGTTGTTGCTGAGCTTGGCCAGGGTCGAGCCGGTGAGGCTGGCGCTGGTCACCGCACCCGAGCCGCCAAAGGCCGAAGCGTTGGCGGTTTCGGTCTGGCTGTCGTAGCGCACCTTGCGGTCGGCGCTGATGGTGGTGGCGCCCGCCACGCTCAGGCCCGCAGCGGCCGTGCCGGCCACCGCGCTCACGTCCTGCTGGTGGGTCACCGTGGCCTCGGCGCCCGCGCCGGCCACCACGCCACCTGTGCCGGCCACGGCGTCGGCGTCCACCACCTCGTCGCCACGGGCACTCACCGTCAGGTTGCCCGCCACGCGGCCGCCCAGTGCGGTGATCTGGTTGGTCACGGTGGACGTGCTCTGGGTGGTGGCCACGGCCACACCGGCGCCCACGAAGCCCACGCCCACGCCGGTGGAAGCGGCGCTGGCGGTCATGGCGTCGTTGGCCGAAATGCCCACGTCCCCGGTGGCCGCCAGGGTCACGCTGCCCAGGCTCACCATGGCAAGACCCTCATTGGTGGCGCTGGCCCCCGCGCCCTGCAGGCCCAGCAACAGGCCGCCGCCGCCTGCGGTGGCATCGGCCGTGACCGAGCCGTTGCCGCTGCCCAGCACCGCGCTGACCAGCAAGTCATCGCCGCTCAGGCTCACCGGCCCGGCGGCCAGCACCTTCACCTCGGTCTGCACCTCGGACAGCGCCACCGACACGCCCACGGCCGCACCGGCCGCCACCGACACCCCAAAGGCTTCGGTCTGGGCAGACGGGTTGGACTTGGCCAGCAAATTCAGGCTGCCGCTGCCCGCGTCCACCGCAGTGCCGCTGGCCAGGTTCAGGGTCACGGTGCCGGCGTCGGTGGCCGTGGCCGCCGCGCCCGATCCCGCCACCACCCCGGCCACACCGCCACGGGCCTTGGCCACGGTGCTGGCGTCGCGCTCGGCCGTGGCGCTGAAGCCTTGGCCGCCGAGCGTGCCGCCCAGCGAGGTGGTCACGCTGCCGGTCTGCTCGGCGGTGGCCACCACCGCGCCCACCGCCAGCGCACCCACCGAGGCGCCGTAGGCCTCGCTGAGCAAGGTGGTCTGGTCCAGGGCGCGCACATTCACCGCGCCCCCAGCCTGCAGGCCGCCAGACAGCGAGGCGCTGCTGGCCGTGGCGTTGGTCGCCACCGACACGGCAGCCCCCACGCCCACAAAGCCGCCCGAGCCGGCAATGGCCCGGCTCTCGATGGCCGGCTTGCCGCTGGTGGGCGTGCGCATGCCCGATTCGATGGACACGCCATCGGCCACGATCAGGTCGCTGGAAGACACGGCCGCGTTGTTCGCGCCGCCCAGCAGCGTCACCGCCACGCCCGCGCTCACACCTGCCGCGCCGCCCACGCCCACGGCACCGGCGTTGTTGTCCACCGCCGTGCGGTCCAGGCTGCGCACCGCCAGCGAGCCCGCCACGATGGCGGGTGACGAAACGGTGGCCGAGGTGCGGTGCCCACCCGTGGCGCCGGTGAAGGCGGCCTGGGTGTCGTAGCGCCCGCCGCTGTTGAGCGAACTTGTCTCGGCCGCGCTCAAGCCGCTGCCGGTGCCCTGGGCGCGGTCGGCCTTGGTGGCCCCGCTCACCTGGCTCAGGGTGCCGCCATTGCCATTGAGTTCGGTGCTGGCGTTGCTGTCGGGGGCGCTGCCGAACAGCAGCACGCCCACCGCCCCGCTCACGCCCACGTTGCCGCCACCGCCGGCGGTGGCGGTGATCATGTCGATGTCGGCCGAGCGCTCGGCCGCCACTGTCAAGGCGCCAGACACGCGCACGCTGGTGGCGCTCACCTTCGCGTCCACCGTGCTCTTGCCCACGACCACGTTGGCCGAGGTGCCCACGCCATTAAGCCCACCCACGCCCACCTGGCCGGCGTTGTGGTTCAGGGTCACGGTTTCATCGGCCGTGACCGACAGCGACCCCGCGCCCGATTCCTTCTGGAAGGTCACGCGGGCGGTCTGGGCCGCCGTGGTGCCCGGCACCGACACCACCGCCGTGAGCAGGCCGTCGCCCAGCGAGCTCACGTCGGCGGTGTACGAGCCGTCTGAGTTCAGCACCGCCGTCACCTGGCGCGTGCCGTCGGAGACGATCACGCTGGCGGCGTTGTTGGCCGTGGGGCCGGTGTCTGCCTTGAGCACGAACACCACCGCGTCCTGGTTGCGCGCGTCCACCTTGGAGAAGCTGGAGAGCGTGCCAATGCGCGTCTGCGCCGCCGGCAGGCTGGCCGCCACCGGGGCCGTGTCCGAGGCATTGATGCCGGTGGACTTGCTCAGCGTGGTGGTGGCCACCTTGTTCACGCCGCCCTCTGCGATGACCACCTGGGCCATCAGCACACCGTCGTTCAGCGTGGAGGCGTTGGCCAGGTAGCTGCCATCGGACTGGCGCACCGCGGTCACGGT
The DNA here is from genome assembly GCF_041913525.1 of Hydrogenophaga sp. Classification (GTDB taxonomy): domain Bacteria; phylum Pseudomonadota; class Gammaproteobacteria; order Burkholderiales; family Burkholderiaceae_C; genus Hydrogenophaga. The sequence continues at coordinate 107,266 of NZ_JAYSFD010000005.1, forward strand.
GTTTTCGCCATCGGTCAGGGTGACCACGGCGGTGGTCGAACTGACTTGCCCGTTGAGGTCGCTCAGCACCAGGCGCACCGCCGACTGGTCGGTGCTGTCCACCAGGTCGTAGGGCGAGGCCAGGTTGAGGGTGAAGGGTGCGTCGCCCGCCGAGGCCACCACGCCGGTGGCCAGCGTGCGCCGGCCAATGGTGCTGGTGCCGGTGACAGCGGCCTCGGTGGCGCCTTCCATCACGCTCACCGAAGCGCCCACGGCCACCCCGGTGGAGCCGCCCACGGCGGCCGAGGAACTGGCCGAGAGCGAGGTGGTGCGGTTGTCCGCGTCCACCACCACCGCGCCATCGGCGCGCACGGTCGAGTTGTTGACCAGCGCCCGCACGGTGGAGCCCGAGACGTTCACCGTGAAGCTCAGGCCAACGCCTGAGCCCAGCAGCGCCCCGCCCCGGCTGGCCGAGCCGGCCACCAGGTTGGAGGCGTTGGTGCCATCGGCCACCACCGACACGCTGTTGGCCCGAACGGCCGAGTTGTCCACCTGCGCCAGCGTCAGGCCCTTGAGCAGCACCACGTCGCCACTGCCGGCCACGCCGTACAGCTCGCCACCGGCTGCGCCAGCGGCAATCTGCGCCACCGCGTTGGTGGAAACGGCCTTCACCGAGGCCGCGTCCTGCGCGTACACCCGGGCGCCGTCGACCACCTCGGCCTTGGTGCTGCGCTCCACGATCTCGGTGCCCATGGCACCCGACACCCCCGTGCCGCCAATGGCCAGCGCCGTGGCGGAGCTGGCGATCATGGCGTGGTTGGCGGCCATCACGTCGGTCGCCTGCTCGGCCCCGGCGCTGGTCGTCCAGTCGTTCACAAAGCGCGCGCTGTCGATGTAGGCGCGCGTGGTGCCGCCAATCTTGTCCACGTTGATGGACGCGCCAGCCGCCCCTGCGGCACCACCGCCGGCCACTGCCGTCAGCGCGCCGATCTGCTGGATGGCGGTGGCCTGCACCGCCAGGCCCTTGACGGTGCGCGTGTCAAACTGGGCGTCGCCCAGCACCGAGTCGGACAACTCGGTGATGCTCATGAGGTTGGGCGCGCTGTCCAGCGTGGCGTCGCGCACCGTGAGGCCACTGCCCTTGCCCAAGGCATTGACGTGGCTGTCCGCGCCCATGATGCCCGCGGTGGTGGAGCTGGTGACGATGTTGGTCACCACGCCGCCGGCCGCGCCCACCCCCAGCGCGCCCAGGCTCACCGCACCGGCCAGTGAGCGAATGCGGTCGCGGCTGTTGGCCGTCACGGCCACCGAGTCGTTGGCGATCACATTGGTGACGTAGTTGTCGCCGCCCATCGTGGCGTGGGTCTGCGACTCGATCACGCTCACTGCCACCGAGCCCTGCACGCCAGCCACGGCCGATGCGCTCATGCCCACGGCCACGGTGTTGATCTGGTTGTCGCTCTCGGCCGTGAGCAGCACGTCATCGGCGGTGAGCGTGCCGTAACCCTGGCCCAGGAAGAAATTGGCCAGCGTGATGCCGACCATATCGGCCGTGGTGCGAGAGCCGATGCGGTTCACCGCCAGGGCTGCGCCCACCGCGGCGCCCAAGGCACCCGACACGTTGCCAGCCATGGAATCGATCTCGGCCGCTTGGCGGGCGCTCACCGTCACGGTGCCGCCCCCCAGCAGGCTGGTGGCGTCCCACAAGGCGCTGATCTCGTCTTCCAGCACGTTGGTGGCATTGGAGCCGTTGATGGCCGCCGTACCACTGGCGCCCGCCGCCACACCCACCGACTCGATGGTCGAGGTGGAATAAGCGCTCACCTGGGCACCGCCGCTGCTGCGCAACAGGCTGTCCAGTACCTCGGCCCGCACCACCTTGCTGCTGTCAGCGTCGTCAGCGGTGCGACCCAGGAAGTTCAGCGCCAGGGCCGCGCCACCGCTGGCGGTGCCGCCCCCCGTGACCGTGCCCGCGAACGATTGGATGGTAGACAGGTCACGCGCCTGCACCAGCACCGAGGCCGCGTTCACCGCCAACTCCACGCCGTCCACCTGCGCCAGCACGGTGGAGGTGATGGCGTTGGTGGTGTTGGAGCCCGCCAGGGCCGCCGAACCACCGCCCGCCAGGCCAGCGGCCACCGACTGGATGGCCCCTGACGAGGTGGCCTGCACCGCCACTGCGCCGGTGGCGCGCAGCGTGCTGTCGGCCAGCTTGGCCGTCACGTCCCCGCCAATCTCGTTCACCGCCACCGCCACGCCGGCCGCGGCCGTCCCCGAGCCGCTGATGGTGCCGGCCAGCGAGAAGATGTCGGCGTCGTTGTCGGCGGTGACGCCAAAGGCCGCGCCGTTGGCGCTCTGCGTGAGGTTCAGCGCCTGCGCCTTCACGCTGGCGTTGACCTCGTTGGTGGTGAAGCTGCCGTTCACCGACGCGCCCCCCGCGGCCGCCCCCGAGGCGGCCACCGACCGGATCTCGCCGCGCAGGTCGGCGTCCACCGACACCGCCGTGCCGGTGCTGCCCAGCGTGATGCCCGACAGCGTGGCGTGCGCCAGGCTGCCCACCTGGTTCACCGCAATGGCTGCGCCAAAGGCCGCCGCCCCAGCGCCCGACACATTGCCGGCCAGGGTGCGCACGGTGGCCGCGTCGTCTGCCTGCACCGTCAGCGACGTGGCGCTCCCATTCAATGAGCCCCCCGTCCAGGTCGCCGCGATCTCGTCTTCCAGCAGGTTGGTGGTGTTCGAGCCGGTCACGGCCGCCGAACCGCCGCCGCCCACGGCCAGCGCCATCGACTCGATGGTCGAGGTCGACAGCGCCTTGACCTGCACCGCGCCGCTGGTGTTGAGCGAGCTGTTGAGCACTTCGGCCTTCACCACCTTGCTGCTGTCGGCGTTGTCGCCCGTGCGGCCCAGGAAGTTCAGCGCAAAGGCCGCGCCACCGGAAGCCGTGCCGCCACCCGTCACCGTGCCGGCGAACGACTGGATGGTGGAGCTGTCCAGCGCCTGCACCCGCAGCGACGACGAGGCCGCCGACTGCGTGACAGCGCTCATCTGCGCCAGCACGGTGGAGGTGATGGCGTTGGTCGTGTTCGAGCCGGCCAGGGCCGCCGTGCCACCGCCGGCCACACCGGCGGCCACCGACTTCACCAGACCCGAAGACGTGGCGTCCACCGTCACCGCGCCCGTGGCGCGCAAGGTGCTGTCGGCCACCTTGGCCGTCACGTCGCCGCCCATTTCGTTCACCGACACGGCCACGCCGGCCGCTGCGGTGCCGCCACCGCTGACGGTGCCGGCCACCGAGAGGATGTCGGCGTCGTTGTCGGCGCTCACCGCGAAAGCCCCACCGTTGGTGCTCTGGGTGACGTTCAGGGCCTGGGCCTTGACGCTGGCGGTGAGTTCGTTGGTGGTGAAGCTGCCCGTGGCGGCCCCCGTGCCGCCGGCGCCGCCCGAGGCGGCCACCGACTCGATCTCGCCGCGCAGGTCGGCGTCCACCGTCACGGCGGTGCCCGTGCTGGCCAGCGTCATGCCCGAGAGGTTGGCCTTCACCACGCTGCCCACCTGGTTGACCGCAATCGCCGCGCCAAAAGCCGCCGTGCCACCGGCCGACACATTGCCCGCCAGCGAGCTGACCGAGGCCAGGTCATCGGCCTTCACCAGCAGCGAGGTGGCGCTGCCATTGAGCGAGCCGCCCGACCAGCTGGCCGTGATCTCGTCTTCCAGCAAGTTGGTGGTGCTCGAACCCGAGCCCGCCGTGGTGCCGCTGCCGCCCACGCCCAGGGCGATGGACTCGATCACCGAGGTGGACAGGCCCTTGACCTGCACCGCCCCGCTGGAGCGCAGCGAGCTGTTGATCACCTCGGCCTTCACCACCTTGCTGCTGTCTTCGTCCAGCGCGGTGCGGCCCAGGAAGTTCAGCGCAAAGGCCGCGCCACCGCCGGCCGACGAGCCCACGCCAACCGAGCCCGCGAAGGACTGGATGGTGGAGCTGTCCAGCGCCTGCACCCGCACCGAGGCCGAGGCCGCCGTCTGCGTCACCCGGGTCATCTGCGCCAGCACGGTGGAGGTGACGGCGTTGGTGGTGTTCGAGGCCGAAACGCCCGCCGTGCCGCCGCCGGCCATGCCCGCTGCGGCCGCCTTGCTGGTGCCCGAGGAGATGGCGTCCACCACCACCGCGCCCGAGCCGGCCAGGGTGCTGTCGGTCACGGTGGACGACACTTCCCCGCCAATCGAGTTGGTGGCAATCGCCACGCCCACGGCCGTCTCGCCGGCACCGCTGACGCTGCCGGCCAGAGAAGAAATGTCGGCGTCGTTGGTGGCGCGCACCGTCACGGTGCCGCTGTTGGCCGTCTGGTGGGCCTGCAGCATTTGCGCCTGCACCTCCGCCTCGATGGTGTTGGTGGTGACGCTGCCGTTGGCGGCCACCGTGCCCGCGCCGCTGCCCGACACCGCCACCGAGCCGATGGCGCTGGTGAGCGAGGCGTCCACCTCCACGCTGGCCGGGGCCAGCAGCTGAATGTCTTGCAAAGACGCGCGCACGCGGTGGCGCGCATTGCCCTCGCCCATGCGGTTGACGGCCAGCGCGCCGCCGATGGCGCCCGTGCCCGCGCCCGAGACGGCGCCGGCAAAGGATTCGATCTTGCCCGTGCCGCTGGCCAGCACCTTCACGCTGCTGGCCGTGCCGCGCAGGCTGTTCTGGCCGCCCGTGTCGCTGGTGCTGTCGTACAGCGCATAGATGTCGGCGTTGAGCGTGTTCACGCTGAACGAGCCAGCGCCGGCATAGGTCTGGCCACCGGCCAGCGTGGCCGAGATGGTCTTGATCGAGCCCTCGGCATTGGCCTGCACCGTGACCGCGTTGGACACGACCAGGTTGCTGCCGGTGATCTGGGCCGAGCGCACCGTGTTGATGGTGTTCACGCCAAAGGCCAGGGCACCCGAATAGCCCTTGGAGGCCGACAGGCCACCCGCCAGCGACTGGATGCTGGCGGTGCGGCCCGCGGCGGCCTCGCCGGCGCGCACCGTCACCGTGCCGGCGGTGACCAGCGAGTTGTCGATGATGGCCGAGGTGTTGTCGCCCAGCTCGTTGGCCGTGACGGTGCCGGCAAAGCCGACGTTGCCGTCGGCCGCCACGCCCGCGGCGGCCACCGACTGGGTGTTGCTGGTGTTGTTGGCCTGCAGCTGCACCGTGCCAGTGCCCACGTCGACGGTGGCGGACTCGATGCTGGCCGTGTTGCCGGCCGCGCGGGTGCCCAGGGTGCTGCCGTTCGATTCGTAGGTGCGCGTGCCCGTCTGGGTGACGGCCACGGCCGCCCCGCCAGCTTTGCCATTGCCGCCGCCCACGGCGAAGCTCAGGTTGCCCGCCAGGGCGAAGCTGTTGCCCTTCGTGTCGGACTGCAGGGCCAGACCGGCGGCCTTCACCTTGCCGCCGGTCACCTGGGCCTGCGTGCGCTGGCCGATCAGGTTCACCGAGGCCGAGCCCATGCCCGAGAACTTGCCCTTGGTGGCGCCCACGCCGGCCGACACACCCACGATGTCGGCGCGGCTGAGCGCCGTCGCGCTCACCTGGCCGGTGGCCGTGATGTCGGCGTTCAACTCGGCGTCGTAGGTGGTCTGAATGTCGTTGTGCACATAAGACAGGCCGGCACTGGTGGCGCTGTTGCCCAGCGTCACGCTCAGCGTGCCGGCCACGCCCACGATGCTCTCGCCACCCACCGCGTTCTTGAACTCGCTGGTGTAGCCGTTGCTGGTGGAGGCCATCTCGTAGTCGGTGACCGCCGAGGCGCGCGTCGCGCCCGCTGCCAGGGCATCGAGCGTGGCCTGGGTGGGGGCACCGCCGGCCTGCAGCGCCAGATCGCCCGTGAGGTTCACCGTGGTGCCACCCCGCACACCGGCCGTGAGCGTGTTGCCGATGTGGTTGTAGACAAAAGAGCCCATGAGCTGGCCCTTGGACGAGGCATCGGTCTGCACGCCGCCCACCGCCGCCACGCCCACCACCTTTTGCGCCGACAGGGCCAGCACGGCCAGGTCATGCGCCTGCTGGACGGAGCCGTCGTACACCAGGGCCTGGGTGGTGCCCTTGGCGTTGACCACCGAAATGGCCGCGCCCACGCCGGCCGCGCCCTTGCCGTTGGAGACCGACAGCGCGCCGCCGCCGGCACCCATCACGCTGCGGTCGTAAGCCACCACCTGCACGCCCATGGCCGTGGGGGTGGCCACGTCGCCGGTGACGTCGGTGTTCTCCAGCAAGGCGCGGGTGTCGTCGGTGCTGGTGGTGACCGAGGCCGAGCCCGCCACCGACCAGTTGCTGGTGCTGCCCTTGGAGAGGCTGGCCGAAATGCCCGTGGCGACCGACGTGCGCTCACCCGACTTGATCGCCTGCACCACCAGGCTGCCCGACTGGTCGGCCAGGTCTTTCAGGGTGCTGTTGACGATGCGCGCGCGGGTGTCGTCGTCCGACTTCTGGATGGCGATCGCGCCGCCAATGGCCGCCGAGAAAGTGGTGGAGGTGTTCTTGGCCACGGACAGTGCCCCACCGCCGGCCACGCTCACCTGCGTGAGGTCGGAGAGGGCGCGCACGGCCACAGTGCTGGTGCCCGTGCCGATGCCGGTGACCATGGCGCCGTCCACCAGGGCGGTGGTGTCCAGGTCGCTGAAGTTGGTGACGATGGCCCCTGCCCCGGAAATGGCCATGCTCGGCGGCTTGTCGGCCGCGGGCTGATCGGCAGCGGCCTGGTCGGTGCCCTCGCCCTTGGCCGGTGCGGCGGCCTCGTCCACCGGCTTGGTGGTGGCGGCATCGCCGTCGAGCTGCTTTTGCTCGTCTTCCGACTTGGCGGCCACCTTCTCGGCCAGCTTGTCGCCGGTGCTCGGGGTCTCGGTGGTGGTGTCCGTCGCGGGGGCCGGCGCTGGCGCTGGCGCTGGCGACGGAGCCGGTGCGGGGGCCGGCGCTGCCGGGGTGTCGCCCGGGTCGGGCTCGGCCGGCGGCGGTTCCTTGCCCGCCAGTGCGCCGGCCACGCCCACGGCCAGCAACATGCCCTCGGTGCGTGACTTCACGCCCAAGGCCCCGGTGCGCACATAGCCCTGCGCGCCTTCTGCGGTCTGGGCACCGCCACCGTCGGTGTCGTTGTCGCCCACGTAAGCGCGGGTGTCGCCGCTCACCTCGTTGATGGCCAGGCCAATGCCCACGCCAGAGCTCTCGCTTTGCGTCACCGCGCCGGTGACGGCCACCACGCCCACCGCCAGGCGCGCGTCCACGTTCACCGCGGGCGCGGTCACCAGCGCCTCGCGGCTGATGGAGGCGCGCGTGGTCTCACGCAAGGTGTTGTACGAGGCAATGCCGTTGGCGGCCAGGCCCGCGCCCTGGCCCGAAGTGGGCGAGAGCGACCACACCCAGTCTTGCGTCTCGGCCTTCACGTCCAGGCGCTGGGTGTTGATCTCGGCCCGGTCGGCAATGCCGGCCATGGTGGTGTTGTCGTGGCTCACCATCGAGAAGGTGCCACCCACCGCCTTGCCAGCGCCGGCCGACTCCGGCCCGTTGCCGCCGGCGTAGTGCAGCGTCTGCATGTGGTTCTGGGCGCGCACCACCACGGCGGCGTTGAAGCTGCGCTCGAAGTCGATCTGCTCCAGCGGCGAACCATCGGGCGCCTCGCGCGTTTCCGCCACGAAGTCGCCCAGCACGCTCAGGTCTTTGTCGAGCGTGTACTTGATGGCGGGCGGCAAGACGGTGATCGTCTGCACCACATCGGACTCGAAGTTCACCTCCCGCACGCCATAGGTCCAGGCCGCGCCATCGGTGGCGCTGGTGGTGATCTTGGCGTCGGTGTCCACCCAGGCGCGGGTGTCGTTCTTCACGAAGAACAGGCTCACCGCACCCGAGGCGGCCAGGTCCTGGGCGCTGGAGGTGGCGCCCACGCGGGTGTTGAAGCCCTCGAACAGCACGTCGGTGCCGCCCATGTAGGTCTCGAAGGCCCCGGTGAAGGTCTCCCACTCCAGCGGCGGCGGCTCGGGCGCCAGGGGGTCGATCGGCAACATCGCCGTGTAGAACTGCGGCAGGTGAGTGGCCGCGTTCACGGCCACGTGGGCCGCGTTGATCTGCGCGCCCGCGCCTACCAGGGCGCGGGTGGTGTTGGTGTGGCTGGCGTAGTTGACCGACATGGCCAGGCCATAGCGCTGGCCGTCTTTCTCCACCGAACCGGCCGCTTCGGTCTCGGCCACGCTCTGCAACATGCCCACCAGGGCCTGCGCGTCCACCACCACATCGCCCACCGCGTTCACCACGGCGCCGGGGCTCAAGACGGCGCGGGTGGTGTGGTCAGACTGCGACCAGGTCAGCGCCCCGGCCAGCGCCAGCGCGGGCGCCGGGGCGGGCGGGGGCGGTGCGGGAGGGGCCGGCGTGGGCGACGGGGCGGGCGATGGCGACGGCGAAGGAGCCGGCGCGGGTTCGGCGGCCGAGGCGGGTGCCGCCGCGGGCTCGGGCGCCGGCGCGGGCGTGGCCGCCGGGGCGGGTGCCGGGCTGGGTGCCGGGGTGGCCGCCGGGTCGGTGGCGGTGGCCGACTCGTCAGCCTTTTCCGACGCCGCCGCGGCCATGGCAAAGAAGCCCGAGAACAAGGCGCTCTTGGCGGCCTCGCCCGCTTCGTCCTTGGCGAACTCCAGCGACTCCGGCGGCGCCAGGGCGTTCTCCTCCTCCTCTTCCGTCGCGTAGGCCGCGCTGGCCGAGATCACGTTCTTGCTGGAGGCGTTCATCGCCATCACCCGCACATAGCCCTGCGAGTTCACCGTGCCGCCCACCACCGCCTCGGTGGTGGACTTGTGCAGCGACAAGGCGCCCACCACCCCAGCAGTGGCCTGGCCGTAGATCTTCACCTCGGCAGCGGTCTCGTACTGGCTGGCGTGAAAGGCCTGCACGTCAACACCACCCGTGGCGCCGGTGCTGGTGAGGGTGGCGCCACTGGCCACGGTCACCGCCGTGGTGATGTCGGAGCGGGCGCCGGCAAACACGATGGACGCCACGTTGTTGGTCGTGGTGTTGGTGGCGGTGTCGGTCTCGGTGGTGCCCGAGGCCGCGGCGTTCATGCCAACCGCCGTCTTGGACGCGGCCACCAGCGACAGGGTGTCGCCGGCCGTGAGCTGCGCGCCCGATTCAATGTCCACCCGGGTGGAGCCGGTCACGCTGGCAAAGCCCGCGCTCAGGTTGGCCTTGGTGGAGCCCTCGGCCTGCAGCTCGGCCGAGGCCGAGCGCTCGCCCATGGCCGTCAGGCTCAAGTTGCCGCTGGCGTTGAGCAGGCCGGTGCCCCGCACCTTGACCTTCGCATCGCCCTTGGCCTCCACATAGGCCAGGCTCAGGCCGATGGGGGCGTCCAGCCCCTCCAGCGCCAGGTTCAGGAACTCCTGCTGGATGGTGCCCGCCGACCCGCCAAAGGTGGCGCTCGACGCGATCGAGGCTTCCAGCGTGATGTTGCCGCCCTTGATGGTGCCGGCCACGTCGATCGACGCATCCGCATTGGCCAGCGAGACCAGCGTGGTGCTCTCGGTGGCCTTGGTGGCCGTGAGGGTCACGTCGCCAGCGGTGTAAGTGGTGCCACCGCTGTTGACCACGCTGGCGTCGAGCACCGCGCCCGACTGCACCGTGATGTTGGGCGCCGTGATCAGGATGTCGCCACTGTCGCCGGTGGAGGCCACCGCGCTGTTGGTGGCGTCCGCCCCGCTGGCCACCTTGCGGGTGTTCACCGTCACGCCGCTGGCGATGGTGACCGAGTTGGTGGCGTCGTAATGCACATTGGTGCCGCCAGTGAGGTTGGTGGCGCTCACCACCAGGTCGGTCGGGTCAATGTAGGCCCGACCCGCAGCGCCGCTGTCGCTGCTGGCGTCCAGCGTCATGCCGCCGATGTTCACCGTCTGGCCACCCGAGAACTCGATGAAACCACCCGCCCCGGCGCCGTCGCCGCGCGCGCGCATCACCGCGCCGGCCGCGTTGTCGGCGTTGCGCTGGGCGTAGGTAGACACCACGCCGCCGGCCTGCCCGCTGCCCTCGGCGCCCGAGGCCGACAACACGGCCTGCGCACCCAGGTGCAGGTCGCCACCGGCCACCACACGCACCACCCCAGGGCCGGCCCAGTGGTCGCCATCGGCAATCAGGCGCCCGTTCAGGCGCACATCGCCCGGCGTGGTGATGTCGATCACCCCGTCGCGCTCCTGCCAGGGCGTGAGCGAGTGCAGGCCACCCAGGTTCACGGCCGCGGCCGTGCGCCGTGGCCCGGTGATCACCTGGCCATTGATCTGCACCGCCGGGCCCGCGCCGCCACCGGCGCCGGCCATCACCTGCACGCCCTCGTCGGCCTGCAGCACGCCGTCAATGCTCACCGAGCCCGTGGCCGAGCGCTCGAAATCGCCTGCCAGCAGGCCCTGCACGCGCGTGGACGTGAGTCCCGCCCCATCGGCCAGCAGGCCCTCGACCACGCTGGTCGACGGCGCCGCCAGCACCAGGCGCCCCGCCTGAATGCGGCCCTGCGGCCCCACCCCGAAGCCATGGCTGTCGATGAACAGCAGATTGCCGCCACCCGCGCCGCTGGCCAGCTGGCCGCGCAGCAGGCCGTCCACCTGCAGGCGCTCGTCGCGCACCACGTTCACCAGCCAGTTCGCATCGGTCGGCACCACCAGCGAGACCGTGTCGCCCTGCCCCACCTTCAGCGTGGAGAAGTGGTTGAAGGCATTGCCATCGCGCAGCGTACCGGTGGTCACCACCGTCTGGCCTGCGGGCAAAGTGGTCACCACCGTCTGGGTGGCCGCCGGCCCACTGAGCGGCTGCACCACCGTCTGCGCCAGCACCCAGGGCGTGCTGGCACCCAGTGCCAGGGCAGCGGCCAGCGGCAGCGGCGCCAGCCGGGGCGACGGGGCCGGTGCGGGGCGACGGGCAACCGAGGCAAGCTGGCGGTTTTTGGCGTTGGCGGGGTACAGCGGACGGTTCATGGCAGCTCTCGGTTGGGTCGCACACCCCAGAGGGCGGCGTCGCTCGCCCACGGGTGATGGGCGGCAGGGCCCACCGCAGTGGGCGATTCAAGTTCAGGCAGTGGTAGCGGGGGGCGCGCTGGCGCGCGACACCAGGGCGCGCAGGCGGCGCAGCGACAACAGGTGCAGCGTGGCCAGCACCAGCGCACCGCTGGTGTGCAGCTCGTGCACGGTGGCGGCGTCCAGCTGGCCCAGCTTGAGCTCATCCACCGCCCAGAAGCCGTTGAGCTCCACGTCGCGGCCATCGGCCAGCACCGCCTGGAAGGTGCGCTCTTGCAGCAGCCCGGCCTTCTCCAGCAGCTCAATCTGGCGCGAGGTCTCATTCATGCTCGCGTCCACCGCCGACAACAGGCGCAGCTGCTCTTGCAGCCAGGCCGATTCGTTGCCGCTGGCGTCAAACAGCGGCTCGCCCTTGTCGGTCGAGAGCGCCGGGGTGTGCACCGCCACCAGGAAGCGGCCAGGCTCGGCGCCCTGCGCCACCAGCCGGAACGGCCAGGTGGCCAGGGTGGACGGCAGGTGGCTGGCCAGCCACTCGCCTTGCGGCCCCACGAACAGGTTCTTGCCCGCCTCCAGGCCGGTGATGGCCAGCAGGCTCCAGCGCGCCGGGCCGCTGCGGGCCATCACGCAGGGGAACTCGGTGCAGGCGGCGGCCAGCTCGGCCGTGCCGATGGAGGTGGACACCGCGCCGCGCACGAAATCAAAGCGCAGGTTCTGGCGGTCCAGCCGCAGGTGGCCGTGCGTCTGGCGGTGCAGGATGGCCAGGCCACCCGCGGCGCCCGCCTCAGGTGCCGGCACCGGCACCGGCGCCGGCGTGGGAACGGGCGCGGCGGCGGCCACGGGCGCCGCCGCCACTGGGGCTGCCGCAACGGGGGCCGGGGCACTCGCCTTGGCCGGGGCCGGCGCGGCCTCGGTGGAAGACTTCTGGGCGGGGCGAGGTGCGGGGGTGTTGGTGGTGGTCATGGTGTCAAGGCCAAGGTGGCCGGGGGGGTGCAAAACAGGGGCGCTCATGGCGGTGAAAAAAGTGGGTGATTCGGGCAAAAAAAGTGATCGGTGAGCGCCAGGGCCACGCTAGGGCGCCAGGCGGGCAATCTCCCGGCGCAGGGCCGCTTCGTCCTGGCGCAAGCGGTGCAGGCGCGTGGGGTCGGCCACGCCAGCGGGCGACACCAGCGACTGCTGCGCCACCAGCGTGCGGTTCAACTCGGCTTCCAGAATCAGGCGGGCGTCGCGGTCGCGGGCCGTCTGCAGCGGCGCCGCCACCTGGGCAAGCGGGGCAGCTTGAGCGGCAGCGGGCGCAACCGCCGCCGCCACCCTGGCGGGCCCAGAAACGCCCGCGGCGGCCACCGGGGCCGCCGAACTGCCAGAACTGATAGGTGCAGGTGATGGCGTTGCGGGCGGTTGGCCCGGCGGGGCGCCCGCAGGGCTGGCCAAGGCCACTGCCGCCCCAGCCAGCGGGGCACCCTCGCCCGCACCCGTCGCCGCCACCCCTTCCGTCGCCGGCGGGGGCAGAGCGGGCGGCGACACCTGCGACAAACGCCCACTGGCGGCCAGCCGGCAGCCCCGCGCCTTGGCCTCGGCCGGGCTCAGGGCGTCGGTGAAGCGGTTGCCCGGGCACCAGTACATCTCGCCCGCCCAGGCATGGCCCGGCCAGGCCATGGCGCCCACCACGCCAGCGAGCAGGCACAGGCACCACATCGCCCGGCGCAGCAGCGGCATTTCGTCACGAAGCACGGCCAATCTCACCATATTCCGAACAGTAATTGAAAAAAATAAAGGTAGTATCAATTTTGTTGATTGGGCCATATTTTATTGATACCATGCGCTCGCTTGCAAGTTTTTGCAAGTTTTTGCAAGACCTTGCACTCCGGCGACCAGGGGTGTCTGGGGTCTGGCTTCAACCCACCGCTTTACCAATGAGGAAGCAACCCATGAAACGACAAGCCCTCCGCGCCAAAAAGCAGCGCGGCTTCACCCTGGTGGAGATGTCGGTGACGATGGCGGCCGCCGGCCTGCTGTTCGCTGCTGTCACCACCGGCCAAGAACTGGTTGACCAAGCAAAGGCAGCCAAGCTGGTCAACGACGTCAAGACGATCGAAGCCCAGATCCAGCAGTACGCCCAGTTCAAGGGCCGCATGCCGGGCGACTGCGATGCCGACGGCGTGATTGACTACGCGGCGGACACGAACCTCGTCTCCAGCCTGCGCACCGACGTGGCCAACAACAACCGTGCGTCGGAGTACTCGTACTCGGTCGTGCTGCCGACGATTCCGGCTGACGGCGCAGACGCAGCGGCGCAAACCGCCGCCTGTGCGCTCATGGGCAGTGGCACCACGGCCGCCATGTACGACGTGACGACCAACACCACCAACGCCAACGTCTGGCTGAACGACCTGAAGGTGGCTGGCGTGGTGAGCGACAGCGCGTCGAACCGCAAGCTGGCCAAGCTGGTGCACGAAGACTTCGCCTTCGTGGGGAGCGTCACCGACAACGGCGGTGCATCGGCCAACGGCGCCGAGTACAACGCCATCGTGATTCACAACGTGCCGCAGTGGATGGCCCGTCGCCTGGCCACCGCCATCAACGGGCAAGACGCCCGTGCCGACCGCAGCCGCGTGCGCCAGCTGGCGCGCAGCGAAACAGACGGCACATATGTCAGCGCCTGGCAGAGCATTGAGCCGGACACTGGCACGGTCGACACCACAGCCATGCGGGATGGCATGGTCACCGTCGCCTACTTCTTCGACCGGGTGCCTGAGTCGAAGCAAGGCGGTACCGCCACCGCCCCTAACTGAGTCTGGCTGGTGGCCATTGACCCGTCGCCTGTGATCGCCAACGCCTGACACCCCCCTGCCCATGACCACTCTCCTCATCTCCCTCTCCCGCCCCGACACCGTCTACGGCACCCACCCGGTGCAGTACGCGGTGCTGGACGGGCGGCGGGTGGTGGAGGGGGGCGATGGCGTGGCGGATGAGTTGGCCAAGGTGGCGGGGGGGTCGCTTCGGGTGGCGATGGACTCGGCATCCAACGTGACCGAGCGCGTGCGGCTTCGCGCGCTCGCCCGCCGCTTTGTGCCGGTGCTGGTGCAGCGCCATTTGGCCGACGGTGGTTTTTTCACCGAGCGCTTTCGCGCTCGGTCCCATGTGGTGTCCCTTCGGCAAGGAGAAGCCGAAGTGGACGTGGTGGCCATGCTCGAAGACGATGCCGAGCTGGCCCAGGAACTGCTCCCCACGCGCGAGCGCCCGCTGACCCACCTGGTCAGCGCGGAATGCGCCGTGGCCGCGCTGGTGGGTGCCGCCACCAGCGAGCCGGTGCTGGTGCACTGGTGGAGCGACACCGGCCTGCGCAGCCTGGGTGTGCGCGCGGGCCGTGTGCTGTGGCAGTGGGTGCAGCCGGTGCAGCCGGGCCTCACCGCGCACGACGAAGGCATCTGGCGCCCGCTGCTGGACGCGGCCACCGCCTCGGCACCGACCGAGTTCGGCGGCACCCACGGCAACGTGATCCGGCTGGGGCCAGGCCCGTGGGCCGCCGGTGGCGAGTGGGCCAGCAATGGCTCGCGCGAATTGATTCACCGCATCGCGGCGCTGTTGCGCGATGTGGACCCGGCCGACCTGCTCTCGGCCCCCCAACTCTTTGGCCTGGCCTTCGTGGAGAACCACCAGAGCCTGATCGTGAACGGCTACCGCCAGCGCGTGCAGGCCTGGCGCTGGGCGCCGGCGGTGGCCACGGTGTGCAGCGTGGCCGGTGCGGCCCTGATGGGCCTGGGCTGGTGGTGGCACCACCAGGCCACCGAGCTGACGCAAGCCCAGTACCAGGACGCTTATGCCATGGCCGCCCAGGCCAAGCTGGTGGCCCAGCAGCGGCCCTCGGCCGAGGCCATGACCGCGCTGCGCTCGGCCGCCTGGCGCGAAAAGGCCTTGGGCGTGAACCTGCGGGCCGACCGCTTCCTGAGCGAACTCTTCAGCCACGTGCCCGCGGGCGCGCAGGTGCTGCAGATCAAGCTGGTGCGCGACGACGCGGCCTCAGACCGCGTGAAACTGAAAAACGGCCAACCCGAGCGGGTGGCGCGCCAGCGCGCGACCCCTGCGCCAGAGCCCAAGCTGGCCGCCAGCGAACCCGAGGGCCTGCAGCCCGCCGGCGTGCCACTGAGCTTCAAGCCGGCCGCGCCCACCCGGCGCATGCCCAACCCGGGCGACCCGAGTTACCAGGTGGACCTGAAGATTGCCCTCTCAGGCGGCTACGCCAGCGCCAAGCTCAACGCCGAGGCCCTGGCCGAGCAGCTCTCTCGCCTGGGTCGGTTGTCTGACACCCGGCTCATTTTTGAAGACCAGGGCCCGCTGGCCCCGGGCGCACGCCTGCAGACGCGACTGACCATCGCCGCGGGTGCCTTCTGACCATGCAGCCCACCCTGAACGAACGCTCGGCCACCTTGGCCGCCCCCTCTTCCGGCCCAGCCCCCTCGGCCGACGACGCCCTGCTCAACGAGCTGGTGCGCAGTGGCTGCCTGTCGCTGCAGCAGGCCGGCTACAGCCGCCGCGTGGCGCGCTCGCTGGGCCGCACCGCCACCGACGTGCTCAGCCTGCTGCGCCTGGCCAGCGACGTGGACGTGGCGCGCGCCCTCTCGCGCCTGCACAGCCTGCCGGGCTGGTGGCCCGACGCCACGCAGGTGGAATCGCCGGCCCTGGCCCGCGTGCCCTTTGCTTTTGCCCGCCAGCACCGCGTGCTGCCCCTGCAGATCGACGGCACCACCCTGGTGGTGGCCACGGCCGACCCCACCGACCACGAGGCCCAGCAGCGCCTGCGCCGCCACGTGCCGGGCCCGGTGTCGTGGGTGGTGTCGCCCAAGGGGGCGCTCTCGGCTGTGATCGAGATGGCCTACCACGCGGCCACCCACCCCAGCGCCCAGGAGCTGGAGCGCGAGCTCAGCCGCCTGGGCGGCGACCTGGACGGTGGGCGCCTGGTCAAGCTCACGCTGGCCGACGGCATTGAGCGCGGCGCCAGCGACGTGCACTTCACCCCCACCGGCTTTGCGCTGATGGTGTCGTACCGCATTGACGGCGTGCTGCAGCTGCAGCACGTGCTGCCCGCGGCGCTGCACGCGCGCGTGGCCTCGGCCGTGAAGGTGGAAGCCGGCATGGACATTGCCGAAACCCGGCGCCCGCAAGACGGCAGCTATGCCGTCACCGTGGCCGGCCAGCCCTTTGACCTGCGGGTCTCGGCCATGCCCACCACCCATGGCGAAAACCTGGTGGTGCGCATCTTGTCGATGCGCGGCGACGTGCTGCCACTGGACCACACCGGCCTGTGGCCCGAGCAGGTGCAGCAGATCGAGCGCCTGATGCGCTCGCCCGACGGCCTGGTGCTGGCCACCGGCCCCACTGGCTGCGGCAAGACCACCACGCTCTACGCGGGCTTGCGCATGATCAACGCGCTGGAGCGCAACATCATGACGGTGGAAGACCCGGTGGAATTCCACATGCCCATGGTGCGCCAGGTGCGCCTGAACGAGCGCGCCGGCATGTCCTTCGCGTCGGCCGTGCGGGGCTTTCTGCGGCAAGACCCCGACGTGATGCTGGTGGGCGAGATTCGCGACGCCGAGACCGCCACCATGGCCGTGCGCGCCGCGCAGACCGGCCACCTGGTGCCCGCCAGCCTGCACACCAACGATGCCATTGGCGCCATCAGCCGCCTGCGCGACCTGGGCGTGCCGGCCTACCTGCTCAGCGCCACGCTGCGCGGGGTGATTGGTCAGCGCCTGCTGCGCAAACTCTGCGGCCACTGCCGCGCGCCCGTGGCCTCGCCCGATGGCACCACGCGCTACCGCGCCGTGGGCTGCGATCGCTGCAACGGCACCGGCTACCGCTCGCGCCTGGCCGTGGGCGAGGTGCTGGTGGTGGACGACGCGCTGCGCACCTTGATCGACCAGGAAGCGGGCGAGTCGGCCATGCGCCGCCATCTGAAGCAGACTGGTTTTCGGGACATGCGCAGCTGGGCCCAGCAGCTGGTGGACCACGGCTCCACCGACGAGGCCGAGCTTGAGCGCGTGCTGGGGGCGTCGCCATGAAGCTGTTCTGGTACCGCGCCATGAACGCGGACGGTGCGGTGGTGTCCGGCTCGGCCGAGCACCCCGACATGGGCGACCTGATCAGCAGCCTCTCGGTGCAGGGGCTGCAGCCGTTTCGGGTGTGGTCGCTGCCGGTGTGGCTCAGCGCCCTGCTGTTTCGCCCGCTGGGCGTGGCGTTGGTGGCCGAGTTTTGTTACCTGGTGGGCCAGCACCTGCGGGCCGGCGCCGACCTGCGCCTGGCCCTCACCGAGGCCAGCCACAGCGCCTCGCGGGCGCGCCTGCGCATGCTGTGCGCCCGCCTGCGCCGCGCGGTGGAGCGCGGCGACAGCCTGGCGCAGGCCGTGCAAGACACCCAGGCCTTTCCCGTGATGCTGCGCCACCTGGTGGCCGTGGGCGAGGAGACCGGCCGCCTGGGCGACATCCTGGGCGTGGCGGCGGCGCAGTTCGAGCAGGTGCGCCAGCTGCGCAGCGCCATCTTGCGCGCCCTGGTCTACCCGGCCCTGGTGGCCGTGGTGCTGCTGGCCAGCTGCGCCTTCTGGCTGATGGTGGTGATACCGCGCATGACCGCGCTGTTTGATTCGCTCAACCTCGATCTGCCCGCGGCCACGGTGAACGTGCTGGCCGCCGCCCGCTGGCTGCAGGGCAACGGCGCCTGGCTGCTCATCGTGCTGGGCGTGCTGGGCCTGCTGGGTGCCTTTGGCGCGCGGCTGGCCGCGCGCACCACCGCCTGGCACGCCCTGCTGTGGTGGCTGCCGGGCTGGAAGCGCATTGAGCGCGCGCGGGCCTACCACGTGTTTTTTGCCCACCTGGGCGCCATGCACGGCGCGGGCCTCACCATCAGCCGAACCCTCTCGGTGCTGCTGCAGCAGCCGGCCAACCGGCACCTGGGCCAGCGCATGGCGCGCCTGTCGCTGGGTGCGCTGCGCGGGCAGTCGCTCTCGGACGGGCTGGCCAGCAGTGGCGCCTTCGAGCGCTTTGCCCTGAGCCTGGTGCGCCTGGGCGAAACCACCGGCACGCTGGACCAGCAAAGCCAGCGCCTGAGCGAGCACTACGCCCAGCGCGTGAAGCAGCAGATCGACACCGGCTCGCGCCTGTTCGAGCCCATCGTGCTGCTGGTGCTGGCGGCCTTCCTGTTGTTGATCGGGGTCACCTTGCTGGGCCCGGTGTACGAGCTCGCGGCCAAGGCCTCGGCGGGGATCTTGCGATGAGCCAGCGGCCCACAGTCCTTCTTCGTGTGCGCGGCATGCTGCTGCTGGAACTGGCGCTGGCGCTGGTGATCGTGGGCGGCCTGGTGGCCGCGCTGCTGCCGCTGTTTGCCCTGCAGAACAGCCAGCAAAGCGAGCAGCAAGACGTGGCGGTGCTGGAGCAGGCCAAGCAGGCCTTGCTGGGCCGCCTGCTCACCGCCAACGGTCTGCCGGCGCCGATCAAATTTGCCGAAAGCTCCATCGGCACGGGTCAGACCGCCAGCAGCCACGTGGAACTCGACAGCGCCCTCACCCCGCTGGGGCTGGCGTGGCCCGGGGCCCTGCCTGGCACCGAACTGGGCGTGCCCACCGTGTCGTCGCTGCAAACGGCCTACTGGTACGACGCCCACCCCGCGCTGCGCGCCGACGCCGACGCTGCCTTCGTGCCCGCCACCGTCAGCAGCACCGTGGGCAGCGACACCTTCTATGCCTTCCGCCCCATCAAGGAACAGCTCGACCTGGCCATCAACACCAAGCTGTCCACCGGCGGCAACCGCAGCCAGCTGTGTCGCCACGTCAACACCCTGCAGACGCTGGACACCCGCATGCGGGCCTACACCAGTGGCGCCACCTCGGAATACGACTGGTCGCTCATTGACCTGACCTGGCCGCGCGTGTGGGCCACCGGGCTGGACGATCGCTTCAGCTGGGACCCCGGCCTGGGCTACGCCACCGTCACGCCGCCTGCCAGCTACACCGGCGCCCTGCCCAACGACCAGCACTCCTTCGACAACTCGTACGCAGCGGCCTTCGTGGTGGCCCGGCGCAACCCGCCGGCCCAGCGACGGCTGGACCGCCAGAACATCGTCTACCAGCAAGCCGGCACCACCGGGCTGGACGTGCCCCTGGCCAGCCGCACCACCATCCTGGACAACCAGGGCCACCGCATCTACGAAAACCCCCTCACGGCCGCGCGCGACAACACCACCAGCGACACCAACGACTACGCCGGCCGCACCACCGCGGCCTCGCTGGACGAGGTGGTCAGCGCCCTGGCGCGCGCCAGCGCCTGCAGCCAGCCAGCCGATGCCTGCACCCTCAACCAGCTCTACGTGCGCTTTCAGAACAACGTGCGCTCGGCCCCGCCCTCTGGTGACGTGACCAACCTCACCCTGCGCTGGGAACTGGTGGACGCGCTGGCCACCGTCCACCAGACGGGCGACGTCTCGGCCGGCAGCACCTCCACCGGCGTCTGCCTGGACGCGTTTGGCATCGACAACGCCTCCACCACCAGCTCTCGCTACCTGCGGGTGAGCTTCATCAGCCCCGCCGGCTCCACCGGCTACAACCCCGCCACCAACGGCATTTACTGGTACCGCGGGGGCCTGCTGGTGGACCCCAACCCGAACCAGAGCACCGCCGACGCCGGCGTGAACCGCTGGCGGCCGCTGAGCGCACTGTCGGCCGCCGAAGGCGGCAAGACCGTCACCGTGCGCTGCACCGGGCAACACACCGTCACCGCCGCCGGCCTGGCCGGCGAGTTGAACCCGGCGGGCCCGCTGCTGCCCACCTGCACCGTCACCCAGCTTCCCTGAGCTTGCGCACCATGAGCCTTTCTTTCCACACCCGTAGCGCCATCTGGCTCACCGCCGCGGCCCTGACCTTGGGTCTGGGCATCGTGGCTGCGCGAAGTGGCCACGCCAACCTTCAACGAGCGCAGGCGCAGGCCGAGGAACTGCGCAACGCCCAGAAGGCCGTGCAGACCGGCCTGGAGCGCACCGAGGCCTACGCTCGGCTGATCGAGCACATCGGCTGGCGCCCGGGCCAAGACCTGCGCCACGAATCGATTGACACCACCGCCGTGATCGCCGACCACGAAAGCGACCGGCTCAACGAAATCCTGCGCGCCAACCACGTGGGCAAGGGCCAGTTCTTCCTGCGCTCGTTGCAGATCGAGGCGCTGCGCAGCGGGCCGCAGGCCCAGCCCGCCGTGAAGGTCACGGTCAAGGGCGACAACATCCTGGTGCTGGACCGGCCATGAAAGCCTTCATTCCTTACCTCTTCGTGCCGGTGCTGGCCACCGCGGGCTGGGTGGCCGGTGCCTGGCTGCCCGCCCCCGCCGGCCCCACCCTGCCCAGCGCCACCACCATCGAAGCGCCCCCGCTGCTGGGCGTGCCCGTGCCGCCCCCGCCAGAAGGCGAGCCGGTGCGCGTGCACATGAAAGCCCTGCTGCCCCCCGCCACCGTGCCCCAGGCCTCGCGCCAGGGCGAGGTGCGCCAGGAGCCCCCGCGGGTGAACGCCATCCTGGTGGACGGCGCGCGCCGCGTGGCGCAAGTGGACGGCCAGGTGCTCACCGTGGGTGACCGCCACGGCGCCTACCGCGTCACGGCCATCGAAACCCACCGCGTGCTGTTCGTGCAAACCGTGCTCGGCCAGCGCCACTGGATCGACGTGAACGCGCCATGACCGATGCCCGACGCGCCCCACCCGCACGCCCGCCGCAGCCCAGACCCTTCAAGACCATGAACACGTTCTTCCCCGCCACCCTGCGCACCCTGCGGCCCACCCTGGCATTGCTGGCGGCCGCGGCATTGACCGCCTGCGCGCCCATGGTCAAGCCCCTGCCCGGCTCCGAGGCCATTCCGCCCACCGCCTACGGTCCGGTGAACGAGCGCCTGAAAGAAGCCCAGGCCCAGCAACAAGCCGCGCGCACCGCCGTGGAACTGCCGCCCGAGAAGCGCCTGCCCAGCTTCGATGCGCGCGACGACAAAGGCTCGGGCCAGCCCGAGCTGTACTCCTTCCGCGCCCGTGACCTGCCCCTGCGCGACGCGCTGGGCATGCTGGCCAAGGCGCATGGCCTGAACATCGTGGCCGACCCCGAAGTGGGCGGCCAGGTCTCGGTGGACTTTCAGGACGTGCCGCTCTCGCGCGCCTTTGACATCCTGCTCTCCAGCCTGGGTTACTCGTGGGAAGAAGACCGCGGCGTGATCCGCGTGCGCGCCTCGGTCACGCGCACGTTCGAGGTGGACTACATCCGCAGCACCCGCACCGCCTCGGTGTCGGGCGGCGCCAACCAGGGCGGCGACAGCGTGGCCTTCTGGCAAGAGCTGGAAACCCAGATCCGCTCGCTGCTCTCGCCCAAGGGCCGCCTCACGGTCAACCGCCTCACCGGCGCCATCATGGTCACCGACCTGCCCGCCAAGGTCGACGAGGTCTCGCGCTTCATTGAGCTCATGCGCAGCGGCATGTACCGCCAGATCGACATCGAGGTGCGCATCGTCGAAGTCACCCTGCGCGACCAGTTCGCCCTGGGCCTGGACTGGAGCCGCCTGCGCGCCAACCCGCTGCAGGGCTCGGTGCAGTTCAACACCCGCGTCACCTCGCCACAGGGCGTCTCGCCCGCTCAGCCCACCATGGCCCTGCGCCTGGCCGGCGACCGCTACACCTCGCTCATCGAGGCCCTGCGCGAGCAAGGCGATGTGCGCGTGGTCTCGCAGCCGCGCATCCGCATCCTGAACAACCACACCGCGCACGTGAAGGTCGGCACCGACGAGACCTTCTTCCTGCGCTCCACCAACCGCATCATCCAGGGCGGCGGTGGCGTGCTCGACACGGTGAACGAACAGCCCCGCACGGTGAACCTGGGCGTGAACCTCACGGTCACGCCGCAAATCGCCGCCGACGGCTGGGCCATGCTCAACATCGCCCCCACCGTCACCCGCCTAGTGGGCACCGCCACCTCGCCCTCTGGCGACAGCAACGCCCCCATCCTGGACGTGAGCGAAGCCAGCACCATGGTGCGCGTGCGCAGCGGCGAACTGGTGATGCTGGGCGGCCTGATCCAGGAAGAAACCAGCGACACCAACCGCCGCGTGCCCGGCCTGGGCGACGTGCCCCTGATCGGCAAGGCCTTTGGCAGCACCTACCAGGCAGGCAAGCGCAAAGAGCTGGTGATCTTCCTGGCGCCCACCGTGCAGCCAGGCCAGTAAGGAACGGCCCACCGTGGAAGACACCCTGCGCACCTGCTACGAAGCCCTGGGCTTCACGCAGGCGCCGTTCTCCATCACCCCCGACACCGGGCTCTTCTACCCCGGCAGCCGGCACGTGGCCGCCTACAAGCAGCTCTACCACGCCTGCACCACCGGCGTGATCGCCGTGCTGTCGGGCGAGATCGGCCTGGGCAAAACCCTGGTGGTGCGCTGCGTGCTGCGCAGCCTGCCCGAGACCGTGCGCGTGGCCTACCTCATCAACCCCCTGATGGACCTGCCCGACCTGCTGCGCTCCATCGGGCGCGACTTTGGCGGCCCGGCCCTGCCCAACAACGCCCCGCTGTCGGTGCTGCACAACCACCTGGTGGAGACCGTGCTGGAAGGCGCTCGCGACGGTGCGCGCTTTGTCGTCATCGTGGACGAAGCCCACCGCCTGAGCGGCGACTCCCTGGAGGCCTTGCGCCTGCTCTCCAACCTGGAGACGGAGCGCAGCAAGCTCATTGGCCTGGTGCTGGTGGGCCAACCCGAGCTGGAGCGCACCCTGGCGCTGCGCGCCATGCGGCCCCTGCGCGAGCGTGTGGGCGTGTGGCTCAAGCTCGGGCCGCTCAGCCGCGACGAGTGCGCGGCCTATGTTCGCCACCGCATCAAGCGCACCCACCGCGACGGCGGTTTCGAGTTCACCGGCATGGCCCTGTGGTGGCTGCAATGGCAGACCCGCGGTGTGCCAAGGCGCATCAACCTGGCCTGCGAACGCGCCGTGTTGCTGGCGTTCGCCATGAGCACCCGGCGGGTCACCGCTTCCATGATGCGGCAAGCCTGCCGCGAGTTTTCCGAGGCCTGGGCATGAGCGTGATGGAAAAAGCCCTGCGCGAGATCGACGCCCGCCGCCACCCCAGCGACGCCGCCACTCCTGCAGACGACCCGCTGGCCCTTACCCACCTGCCCCTGCAGCCCCCAGCCGCCCCGCGCGGGCGCCTGCTGCCCTGGGTGGGCCTGCTGGCCATTGGCGCATTGGCCGGCTGGGTGGCCACCGTCTGGTGGCACACCCCCGCCGACGGCAACCCGGCACTGGCCACGGCCACCACGCCCGCCAACCCTGCGCCCCCGAGCGCCCTGGGCGAGGCCGGCTTGCGACCAGCGGCCAGCCCCCTGGTGGGCGAGGAATGGCTGGTGCAAGCCGGCCACGTGTGGCTGGCCGGTCTGCACGACGAAGCCGCCCGGCTGTGGGTGGCCGGCCTGCGCGGCCTGCCCCCGCACCAGCTCGCCCTGATGGTGGCCGACCACCAGGACCTGGCCGGCGCGCGCGAACTGCACCGCCAATGGGCCGGCCAATGGCCAGTGGTGGTGCTGCCCCGCCAGGGCATGGGTGAGGCGCGCTGGCTCGTGCTGGCCGTGCCCGCCACCAGCGACCTCGAACGCGCCCGCCAGCAACTGGCCCAGGCCGCCCAGCGCCCGGTGGTGTGGGCCACCATGGCCGAGTGGATCAACCCGCTCGCCCTGGCCCAGGCCACGCCCGCCGCCAGCGAACCTCCGGCCCCGCTGGCCCAGGCAGCGCCTGTGGCACCAGCACCAGCACCAGCACCAGCACCAGCACCAGCACCAGCACCAGCACCCGCGCCCGCCGCGGCGCCGCCCCCCCGCCCGGCGCCCTCGCTGCCAGCACCGGCCAACGCCAAGCCCACCACGCCCGCACCATCGGCCTCGCCCCATCCGGTACCGGCGCCGTTGGTGGCCGCCACCCCCAAGTCCGCTCCCCGCGCCGACGACGCCCCCACCGTGGTGCGGCAGTCGGGCCCCGAGCCCACCGATGCCCAGCGCAGCGCCGCGGCGGCACAGGCCATCGACAACGCCTTCATCGCCGTCGAGCGCCAGCTCGCCGCCGGCGACCACGCCGGTGCGCTCGATGCCGCCCTGCGCCTGGAGCAAAACGTGGGTGCCACCTGGCGCACCCACTACCTGCGCGGCGTGGCCCTCTCGGGCCTGGGGCGCTGGCCCGAGGCCGTGACCGTGCTGGCGCAGGCACACCAACGCAACCCTGGCCACCTGCGCGTGGGCATCTACCTGGCCGTGGCCATGCAAGAAAACGGCGACCACGGGCCCGCGCTGGAGGTGCTCACCCGCCTGAGCGAGCGCCACCCCCAGGCCCCCGAGCCCTGGCTCAACAAAGGCCATTCCCTGCAAGCGCAAGGCCGCCCCAGCGAGGCCGCCCAGGCCTACCAGCGCTTCCTGGCCTTGAGCGAGCAACGCGGCGACCTGCAAACCCAGCGCCAATGGGTGCAGGCCCGCCTGACCAAGGACAACTGAGTGCTGCCCCGCCCCCTCTCCATCCGCACGCGCAGCGTGGGCGCCCGCGCCCAGCGCGGGCTTTCCATCCTGGAACTCGCCATCGGCCTGGCCATCGTGGGCGTGCTGGCCGCCATGGCCCTGAAATCGCAAGAGCTGGTGGAGAACTACCGCCAGGCCCAGTTCGTCACCAAAGTGCAGACCCTGGTGAGCCAGCTCGGCAGCTACCGCCGCACCTGGGGCCGCTGGCCCGGCGACTGCAACCGCGACGGCCTGATCGACCCCAGCTTCAACACCGTGGCCCTGCTTGAGCCGCTGGAATACGCGGTGCCCACCAGCCTCACCCCTGCCGCCAGCAGCAGTGCCACCTACGCCCTGGGCAACACCTGCCCCAGCAGCACCCTCACCCCCTTTGCCAACGGCAACGTGCCCTACAACGAGCTGCGCCTGGCCGGCCTGCTGCCCATGGGCGAGACCAACCGCAAATCGGCCGACCACGGGCTGGGCGGCGAAATGCACCTGGGCACGCTCGACGTGAACTCAGGCACCAGCTACCTCGAAGACAAGTTCAACGCCCTGGTGCTCACCGACGTGCCCATCGTGGCCGCGCGCCGCCTGGCCGTGGCCATCAACGGCCAGGACGGCTCAGCCGGCGACACCGGCCGCGTGCGCCGCAGCACCACCCTGGGCACCTTCGACGCCCTGTGGACCGCCAGCGGCGAAACCGAACTCAAGCGCATCACCGTGGTGGTGCTTTTCGACCGGGTGCCGCCGTGACGCCGCTCCCCTGCCGGCCTGATTTCAGCCTTGCTTACCCCACTCTTGCCATGCCAGACCACCTGATTCGCCCCGCTCGTCCCCTGCGCCCCACCCGCCCGCGCCAGCCCCACCGGCTGGCCGTGGCGCTTCTGGCCTTGATGGGTGGCCCGCTGGCCGCGCAGACCCTGCCCGGCCCCGTGCCCGACCCCGGCGTGGTGCTCAACGAGCAACTGCGCCGCCTGGGCAACGCCGCCCCCCGCCCACGGGTGGACACCGACCCCGCAGAGCCCCGCGTGGCCCCAACGGAGGCGCCCGCCGTGCGCGCCCAGGTGAGCTTTCAGGCCATCGAGTTCTCGCGCACCGAACTGCTCGACCCCGAAGACCTGCGCGCACTGGCCCAGCGCTACGTGGGCCGCCCCCTCACCACCGAAGACCTGCAAGCCCTGCTCGACGGCATCAGCGCGCTCTACCAGGCCAAAGAAGTGCTCACCGCCGCAGCCGTGCTGCCGCAGCAAGACCTGCAAAGCGGCCGCCTGCGGGTGCTCCTGGTGGAAGGCAAGCTCGGTCGCGTGCGCGTACAGGGCGACGACACCATCGACACCCAGTGGGTGCAAGCCTGGTTCGACCTGCCCCAGGGCGAGGTGGTGCGCAACGACGCGGTGCGCGACCGCCTGGTGGTGTTCAACGCCAGCAGCGACCGCAGCGCCGCTGCCGCCTTCGAGGCCGGCGAGGTCTTCGGCGTCACCGACCTCGTGCTCGACGTGACCCCCACCCCACGCTGGCAGGCCTGGTCTTTCGTGGAAAGCACCCAAGGCCAGGACAGCACCGGCCTGCAAAGCGCCGTGGGCCTGCGCTGGGCGCCGCTGGGCGCGCGTGGCGGCCGCCTGGAAACCGCCCTGCTCTCCAGCGCCGCTGGCAAAACGCTCAGCCTCAGCGGCAGCGTGCCCCTGGGGCACGAGGGCTGGCGCGCTGGTGCAAACCTGGCCAGCTCGCGCTCAGAAACCGTGCTCACCGGCCAGGACGGCAAAACGCTCACGCTCGACGGCCAGTCGCGCAGTTGGGGCCTTGACGTGTCGCGCACCGTGGCCCTGGGCGGCCCCTGGCTGGGCGTGTTCGGCGCGCAACTGGGCCAGATGCACTCGGACACCAGCATTGGTGAGGTGAGCGTGTTCAACACCCGCGTGAACCGCGCCCAGCTCAGCGCCAACCTCAGCCGCGACACGGGCAACGGTCGCTCGGTGCTGCGCGCCCAGTGGGTGAACGCCCGCAGCAAGGGCGACACCTTGCGCTACCTTGACCTGGGCATGGGCCACCTGCAATCGTGGGGCGAGGCCAAGCGCTGGCAATGGCGCGTCAACGCCGTGCTGCGCGGCGCCGACAGCGGCACCCCCCTGGCCAGCGAAACCCTGGTGCTGGGCGGTCCCGACACCGTGCGCGGCTACGACGCCGGCAGCAGCTCTGGCGAGCAGGGCCATGCCGTGCAGCTCGAACTGCGCTACCGCGCCCTGGCCGAGACCACCAGCACCGTGGACGTGTTCGCCTTCTGGGACCAGGGGCGCGCCAAGCACAGCAACGCCGCCGCCGTGCCACTGGAAAGCGTGGGCCTGGGCTTGCAGGCCCGCCTGAACGCCAGCCTGGGCATGGAACTCACCGCCAGCCACCAGCGCAAAGAGCGCAGCGGCTCCCCCAACCGCCTCACGCTGCGCCTGCTGGCCAGCTGGTAAGCCGCCGACCGCTCGCGCCCTGCGCCCTCGCCGCCCGCCGGCGGCCCCCCTCATCCACCCCGCCGCCTGTGGTCTGGACCACCGGCGATCGGGAATCTGTCACGCGAAGGTACCATTTTTGGCGTTTTTATGGATTGAAAATGCCTGTTGTCAGTTAGAGTATTCAAAACCGCAAGCCAATGGTTTTGAAAGCCCGCGTCCCCGGCGCAG
The DNA here is from genome assembly GCF_041913525.1 of Hydrogenophaga sp. Classification (GTDB taxonomy): domain Bacteria; phylum Pseudomonadota; class Gammaproteobacteria; order Burkholderiales; family Burkholderiaceae_C; genus Hydrogenophaga. Next base: position 134,445 of record NZ_JAYSFD010000005.1, read on the forward strand.
GGCAGACGAACCGACACCCCAAGCCACACCATGGAACGAGGCCCTCACATCGAACCCCTCACCGTGCCCCTGAGCGCGGCACCGGTGGCGATTGCGCCCCCGAAGTGGCGGGCACCACAGCACCTGGCCATGCTGGCGGCCGGGCACCGCCGCTGGGCGAGGGAGAACGGCCTGCCCTACGGCAACCTCTTTGGCGGGGGCATCGCGCAGCTGATGGAACTGGTGACCCGCTGCGTGGACCGAGGCGTGGGACAGCTCACCATCTGCGGCCACAGCGATGACCTGTGGCTCATGTCCGACCACAGCGCGCCGGCCATGCTCAGCGCCTTTCGCGATGGCCTGTGGCAGGCCGCCCTGAAACTGCAAGCCCTGGGGGTGCGGCTGCAGCTGCGCGGCGACGCCACCTGCCTGGACCCCACCACCCTGGCCCTGCTGGAGCGCCTTCAGCGCGCCACCCAATACAACGACGGCCTGCTGCTGGTGCTGGGCATGGACTACCGCCAGCCCTGGCTGCCCGAGGCCGGCCCGACGCCACCGCCCGGCAAAGCCCAGCGCCCCGGCGCCGGCCATGCCCCGAAACGCCGGCCCGACCCCGATTTGCTGATCCGCACTGGCGGCACCTTGTCGTCTTGCACCGGGTTGCTGTGGGACACGCGGCACACCGCGCTCTACCTCACCGACTGCCTCTGGCCCAACTTCAACGCGGCCGCCCTGGACCGGGCGCTCCAGTGGTTCGGCACCCGCGAACGCCGGCACTGGGTGCACGTACGGACCACTTCCTGAGAACCACCGCCAACGGAGCACCACGATGGGCAAGAACAAGGCATTGATTCCCCCGAAGCTGCTGTTGGTGGGCAGCCACTGCGCCCTGAACGAGGCCTTGCACCACCGCTTCGTGTGCGCCGACTTTGACGTCAAGTGGGTGCGCACCGACACCCGCCGCGGCCCGCTGCTGCCCTACCTGCTCGACCTTGAGGTGGCGCTCAAGCGCGAGCAACCCGCCTACGTGATCGTGAGCCCATCGGCCACCATGACCCGCGCAGATCGCCTGCGCGTGCCCTCGCAGGTGCTGCAGGCCCACCTGCTGGCACCCACCCAAGCCATCCAGCTGGCCCTGGCCTCGGGCGTGCGCCGGCTGCTGTTCGTGGGCAGCCACGACATCTACCCCGGCGGCCCGACCGTGCCCAACGCCGAAGACGACGTGCGCCTGCCGCGCGAGGGCAACGCCGCCTCCGAGCTGGCCACCGGCCACCTGGCCTGCCTGCAGATGTGCGCCACCTTCAGCGAGCAACACGCCGAGCAGGGCGTGGACTTCCGCAGCCTGGTGCTGGCCGACGTGTTCGGCCCTGGCGAGCCCTACGAGCACAGCCCCACCAAGGTGGTCTATGCCCTGATCGACCGCATGCACCGCGCCAAGCGCCAAGGCCTGGACAAGGTGGACATCCTGGGCGACGGCTCACAGCGACGCGACTGGATGTTCGCCGACGACGCCGCCGAGGCTGCCCTGCAAACCCTGAGCCTCACCCGCGAGAGCTACCGCCAGCTCACCCTGCCCGGCCTGCGCCACCTGGCCGCCGGCAGCGGGCAGGCCCTGTCGTTGATGGAACTGGCCGGGGCCATTGCCAGCACGGTGGGCTACCACGGCCACCTGGCCACGCACACGACCCAGCCGCCGGGCGCCTCCATCGGCCCCGACCAGAAGATCGACGACGCCCGGTTGCGCCGCACCGGCTGGCGACCACGCGTGGGCCTGACAGACGCCCTGCGCCAGACCTACGACGGCTACCTCAAGTCCAAGCTGGCCACGGCCGCTGGCTGACCGTCCATGCGCACCTTCTTCCCCTCTCACCAGCTGCCCGGCCACCCAGGCGACCCCGTCGATGGTCTGCACCCGGCCGAGCAGGCCCGGCGCCCCCAGGTGAGCGTGGTCACGCCCGTGTTCGGCCACTGCCCCACGGTGCTGGCCTGCCTGCAATCGGTGGCCGAGCAAGCCCAGGTAACCGTGGAGCACGTGGTGGTGGACTGCGGGTGCGACGAAGCCACCTTCGCCAAGATTCTCTCGTGGCGACACCGCATCACCGTGGTGCCCGGCACCGCGCGCGACACCTTCGGCACCGCCTACAACCGCGGCCTGCAGCACAGCCACGGCGAGGTGGTGGGCTTTCTCTCGGGCACCCAGGCCTACGCCCACCCCGGCGTGCTGCAAGCCGTGTGCGAGAGCCTCGGCACGGCCCAGGTTGACGCCATCTATGGCGACCTGCTGGGCGTGGCGCAAGAAGACCTGGGCCACGTCAAGCGCGCGCTGCTGATCGGCCCCTTCTCGCGATCGCGCGTGGCCTGGGGCTGGGCCCCGCCACTGAGCGCCACCTTCATCCGCCGCCACTGGTGCGAACGCCTCAACGGCATGTCCACCGACCTGCGGCTGGCCGCGCCCTACGACTACCTGGTGCGCCTCATGGCCCAACCCGCCTTCCGCCTGAACTACCTCAACCAGCCACTGGTGCGCCACCGCCTGCGCCTGAGCTGGCGCGAAGCCTTGCACCGCCTGGCCCACCAGCCGCGCGAAGAGTGGCGCGTGATGCGCCGCCACCGGGTGGGCGGGCTCGGCTCCCTGGCGTGGAAGAACCTGCTGCGACTCAACCACCTGCTGTGAACGACCCCACCGACTCCCTCATCCCCGACTGGCTGCGCCACCCCAGCGCGCGCAAGCGCATTGCCGTGGTGCACGCCGGCCCCATCGGCCTGGCCACCGCCATGCTGCTGGCGCGCCGCCACGACGTGAGGCTGCAAGACGCGCGCACACACTGGGTGGAGCAGATCAACGCCGGCCACCTGCCACCCGACGAGCCCGGCCTGCAAGAGCGCCTGAGCCACCACTGCGATGGCCTGCAGGCCACCACCGACCTGGAACTGGCGGTGGACGAGGCCGACTACGTGTTCGTGACCACACCCACCCGCTTTGACAAGGCCTACGGCTCGGTGGACACCTCCGCGCTGGACACCATGCTGCAAGAGGTGCGGCTCATCAACCCCGGCGCCACGCTGGTGCTGGCCTCCAACCCCCCCGTGGGCTACAACCAGTACCGCACCCGCCTGACGGGCGAGACCTCGCCGCCCATCGTGCTGCCCACCCCGCTGCGCCCCGGCCACGTGTTCCAGGACCGCTGGCACCCCCAGCGCCTGGTGATTGGCGAGTGCTCGCAGCGCGCGGTGTACCTGGCCTTGCTGCTGCGCGACTGCCTGCTGCGCCCCGGCGTGCCCTACGTGCTCACCCACGCCACCGAGGCCGAGGCCGTGTTTCTGTTCGAGCAAAAGCGCGAACTGCTGGGCGGCACCCTGTCACAAGCCGAGGTGGCCAGCTACGCCAACCGCCACGGGCTTGACCTGGGCCAGATCCTGGAGGCCCTGGCCATGGACGTGCAGCCCGAGCTGGGCCATGTGCACACCCCCGACCGCATGCCCTGGGCCCAAACCGTGCCCTACCGGCCGGACCACCTCACCCCCTCGACCTAGCCGGGCTGAAGCCGCCCCGCGAGACGCGCCATGATTCACTGTGCGGAACAAATCCTCATCTCCCGCCCCGACCACCTGCTCGGGCGGGCCCTGCAGCGCCAACTGCTGCACCTGGGGCACCCGGCCTCGCACATCATCGGCGCGCCCCTGCCCGACTTTCACAACCTGGCCGAGACCCGTGCCTTCCTGGAAGCCCACCGGCCCGAGCAGGTGTACGTGATCGCGCAAGACCTCAATAACCACCACTCCCAGCCCAAGATCTGCGACAACTGGCTGCCCGACGCCAGCGCCGACGCCACCCTCATACGCGCCGCCTACCTGTGCGGCGCGCGGCGCCTGATCTACGTGGCCGACTCTCGCGTGTACCCCGCCCCCGCGCCACAACCCGTGGCCGAGTGGTTCTTGTGCGCCGCCCCCGCCTCGCCCCAGGCCGACAGCCAGGCCGCCCGCGTGCAGCGCCACTGCCTGCGCCTGTGCGATTCGCTCAGCCACGGCGAAGGCTCGGGCCCGCGCGCCGACTTTCGCGGCGCCGTGGTCAGCGAGGTGTACGGCCCCCTGGGCCGGGGCGACGGCCACCGCCCCCTGGCCACAGCGCCCATGGGCCTGGTGGAACACCTGCTGCGCCAGCTGCTGCAGGCCGAAGACATGGCCGAGAACCGCCTGCAACTGCAACTGCCGCCCGGCACCCCCATGGCGCTGGACCTGCTGTTTGCCGACGACGCCGCCGAGGCCCTGGTCTACCTGCTCGAGCTGCCCCGCCAATCCCTCACCGCAGCGGGCCGCACCAACGGCACCAACGCCAACACCAACGCTGGCGCCACCATCACCACCGGCCCCTGCCACACCAACGTGGGCTCGGGCGTGGCCACACACATGGAGCGCCTCATCCGCCAAGCCGCACTGGCGGTGGGCTACTTCGGCCTGCTGGACCCACTCACCCACAGCAGCCCCGAACTGGCCGCCACCAGCCGCTGCCTGTGCACCCGCCGCCTGCGCGACCTGTCCTGGGAACCCCTGATCGACCTGGAATGCGGCCTCGAACTCACCGGCATGGACCTGCGCCTGCGCACCCGCCGGCGCGACCGTGGCGCGGTGCACTGAGGCGCGCCGGCGCGGCCCCGCCCGTCAACCCCGCGCGCAAAAACCGCCGCCCGCGCTGGAATTTCGCGAATAATCCAGCCATACCACTTTTGATAGTTGGCGATATTTTTCGCATCTAAATGGAGCAAGCAATGATCAAACACGTGCTGACCGCGGCCGCCATGGCCGCCGCCCTGACGCTGGCCCTGCCCGCCACCGCCCAACAAAAGCGCGAGAGCACCGTGAAGACCCTGGTGCAACCCAGCGCCGGGCGCCAGGCCCTGCCCCTGGGCACCGTGATCCAGGGCGGCACCGACCTGGGCACCTCAATTGCCGGCGCCACCGTGGTGCTGCCCAACCGCCAAGTGGTGTACGACGTGGTGGTGGGCCAGGTGCAGCGCGACAACCAGGGCCTGCCCGTGGGCGGCACCATCACCTCCAGCATCACGCTGGTGCCCCTGCAACCCACCGCCGACAACGCCCCCCGTGGCGCCAGCATGACCACCGGCCAAGTCAGCCCCGGGCTGATCGGCGCCGTGGCCCTGGGCGCAGCCCTGGCCCTGGGCGGCGGCGGCGGCGGCAGCAGCTCCACCGTCACCCACGGCGGCACCCCCCGCTAAGGCGCGGGGCCCAAGACCCCAAGCCCCGACGCCCGGTAGCGCCAGTTGCCGCACCCCTCCACAGGCGGCGCCGTGGTGCCGCCCCGCCTGTGCACTGCCCTTGCACCGCTTTGGCCGCTTGGGCCGCTGTGCCGGGGTGTGGCCCCGACATGGCACCGACATGGCCCCCTGTCCACCTTGGCGCCTGGTTGGTGGGTTGGCGCAATGAATCACGTTCGTGATTTTTTGCTTATCACACCTATCACACTTCGCCTTTCCCAGCCCTCATCCGCATGAAGCTCCAACCGATCGCCCGCGCGGTGGCCCTGCTGCTGCCCCTGGCCGCCCACGCCCAAGACATGGCCGCCGCCTCGCCCATGTGGTCAGGCTCCAGCGGCTACATCAACACCCCCTCGGCCACCATGCGGCCCGACGGCCACTGGGTGGCCGGCCTGGCCCACGCCAGCCCCTACACCACCCTGTTCGTGGGCCTGCAAGCCCTGCCCTGGCTGGAGGTGACCGGGCGCTACCAGCAAACCAGCGGCGTGGCCGGCTTTGACCCGCGCTACGGCGCCGGCTACGGCAGCTACAAAGACAAGGCCGTCGGCCTCAAAGCCCGCCTGTGGCAGCAAGACGCCTTCGGCCTGGGCGGCCTGCCCGCCGTGGCCGTGGGCGTGGACGACACCGGCATCGGCACCGAGGTGTTCGCCAGCCAATACCTGGTGGCCAGCCGCCAGTGGCAGCTGGGCCAGCTGCGCGCCGAAGGCTCGGTGGGCTACGGCCGCCAGCGCATCGACGGCCTGTTTGGCGGCGTGCGCCTGCAGCACGAACGCTGGCCCGCCTGGGGCCTGGTGATCGACTACGACCGCATCGACTTCCGCCGCGACGTGGGCGCCCGCCAGGTAGGGCTTGACCAGCGCCGCATCGGCCGCTGGAACGGCGCGGTGGAATACCACTCGCCACGCGGCTGGGGCGTGCAGCTGGGCCAGCGCGACGGTCAGCCCAGCGTGCAGGTGTCGCTCAGCATTCCCCTGGGGCAGCGCAGCTTCAGCCCCAAAACCACTGAGCCCGCCCCCTACGTGTACCTGGGCGAGCGCCTGGCCCGCCCCCGCTGGGACACCGACCTGGTGAACCAGGCCCAGATGGCCCTGGCCCTGCGCGAAGAAGGCCTGCGCGACGTGGCCATCCACCTGGACGGCACCACCCTGCGCGCCCAGTGGCGCAGCAACCGCTACCTTGACAGCAGCCGCGCCGTGGGCCGCGCCCTGCGCGTGCTGCTGGCCCACGGCCCTGCCAGCATGCAGCGCATTGAGGTGACCACCCTCACCGAAGGCATGCCCACCCTGCACTACAGCGTGGACGACCTGCCCGCCCTGGCCCGCTTCTTCGCCGGCGGCGCCGGGCTGGACGAACTGGGCACCGGCGTCACCGTGCGCCAGGCCAACCCCGACGACGCCCCCCCCGCGCCCGCCGAACGCACTGCCTGGCTGGACGACGCACGCATCCACACCCTGCTGCCCACCAACCGCCCCCTGCCCGACGGGCAAGACACCGGCGTGCCGCTGGACCGCGCCCTGGGCGGCGAAACCCCCGAGGGCCACAGCTGGCGCCTGGGCCCGCAGCTGCAGGTGTTCTTCAACGACCCCAGCGGCGCGCTGAAGGCCTCCATCAACGCCCGCGCCCAGGGCCGCCTGCGCCTGGGCCCCGCCACCGCCTTCGACGTGAGCGCCAGCGCCCGCGTGCTGGAAAACATCTCCGACGTGACCCAGCCGTCCAACTCGCTGCTGCCCCACGTTCGCTCCGACGTGGCCGAGTACTTCCGCGGCAGCCGCCTCAAGCTCGACCGCGCCGTGGTGAACCACTTCTGGCGCCCGGCCGACCACTGGTACGCCCGCGCCTCGGCCGGCCTGTACGAGACCATGTTCGCCGGCACCGGCGCCCAGGTGATGTACGTGCCCGAGCGCGCCCGCTGGAGCGCCGACCTCGCCGTCGACGCCCTGGCCCAGCGCGACTTCCGCCAACCCTTCAAGCTGCGCGACTACCGCACCACCACCGCCCTGGCCTCGGTGCACCGCGAGTGGCCCCTGCAAATCACCACCACCCTGCGCGCCGGCCGCTTCCTGGCCGGCGACAGCGGCGCGCGCGTAGAGATCAAGCGCGAATTCGCCTCGGGCGTGCAAGTGGGCCTGTGGTACTCGCACACCAATGGGCGCGACATCACCTCGCCCGGCTCGGCCAGCTCACCCTACCGCGACAAAGGCGTGTTCATCAGCGTGCCCTTCGACGCCGTGGGCAGCAAACACTCCAGCCGCGTGGCCAGCATCGCCATCTCCCCCTGGACGCGCGACGTCGGCCAAATGGTCGAATCCCCCGCCGACCTGCGCCTGGTGCTGGAGCGCGGCACCCTGCGCACCCTGCAATCCGACAACCCGCTCGCCGCCCTGGGCGGCGTGGACGCCGAGGAACGCCCATGAGGCCCCGCCACACCCTGGCCCTGGCCACCGCCCTGTTCGCCACCGGGCTACCCCAGGCACAGGCCCTGGCACAGGCCCAGGCACCAGCCACCGCGGCGGCCACCCCGGCCTGCGCCGTCAACGCCCCCGCCCTGGCCGCCGGCCAACACAGCGGCGGCTGCCAGGACGGCCGCGCCCATGGCCCCGGCCGCGTGACAGACCCCGCCACCGGCCACACCCTATTTGAAGGCGACTTTCACCAAGGCGACCGCCACGGCCAAGGCCGCTACAGCCCACCCGGTGGCGACACCTACCAAGGCCAGTGGCAGCGCGACCAACGCCACGGCCAAGGCCGCCTCGACTTCGGCCCCGCCTCCCCCTGGCACGGCGACCGCTACGAAGGCCAATGGCAGGCCAACCAGTTCCACGGCCAAGGCCGCTACCGCTGGGTGCACGGCGACGTCTACGAAGGCCCCTGGAAAGAAGGCCAGCAAACCGGCCCCGCCACCGCTGGCCAGCAACGCCGCGCAGCCTACCTGGCTGCCCTGCTGAACGCCCTGCCCGCCACCCAACACCACGTCTGCGCCCTGGCCCCCACCCCCGGCCAGCCAGGCACCCCCGCCCGCGCCCGCGTGCTCTCGGTGGTGGAAGACCGCCTGCAACTGCAACCGCAACCGCAACCACAGCAGCAGCCGCCACAACCACAAGCCCCAACCCAGGCCGGCGCCAACACCCAGGCCCCCCCCGCCGCCCCCTTCTGGAGCCCCGCCGCCGCCTGGCGCCCCTGCGCGCCATAAGGCCCGCACACCCCCGAGGCCGGCCCAACCTGAACGCCACCTGAACAAAGCCCCAAACCCGGCTGTCCCCACGGGGCGTGACATTTTTCACCCAGGGCGTCTGCGGTTTCTACCTATACTCGAAAATATGATTTTTCTGACACCTGTCAGTTAAATCGCCAATACCGCGACACTCCTGCCAAGGCCCGACACCCGTCAGGCCCTGCGGTAGCCTGCCCGCCCCCAGGGCGAGCACGAATTCCCAGCCTCCGCTACCCACCGAAGCCCCGCCCACCGGCCCAGCCCGCCGGGCGCTGCCTTCATGACGCACACCCCCATGCACAAGATCTACGTGGCCGGCCATCGCGGCATGGTCGGCTCGGCCATCGTGCGCCAGCTGCTGGCCCAGGGCCACCCGGCCGAGCGCATCGTCACCCGCACCCACGCCCAGCTGGACCTGACCGACCAGGCAGCCGTGCGCACCTTCTTCGCCACCGAGCGGCCCGACCAGGTTTACCTGGCCGCCGCCCACGTGGGCGGCATACACGCCAACCACACCTACCCGGCCGACTTCATCTACCGCAACCTGATGATTCAGGCCAACGTGATCGAGGCGGCCTTTCGGCACGGCGTGAGGCAACTGCTGTTTCTGGGCAGCAGCTGCATCTACCCCCGCCTGGCGCCGCAGCCCATGGCCGAAGACGCCCTGCTCACCGGCCCGCTGGAGCCCACCAACGAGCCCTACGCCGTGGCCAAGATCGCCGGCATCAAGCTCTGCGAAAGCTACAACCGCCAATACGGCGACAGCCACGGGGTGGACTACCGCAGCGTGATGCCCACCAACCTCTACGGCCCCGGCGACAACTACCACCCCGACAACAGCCACGTGGTGCCCGCGCTGATTCGCCGCTTCCACGAGGCCAAGCAGGCCAACGCCCCCAAGGTGACCATCTGGGGCACCGGCACCCCCCGCCGCGAGTTTCTGTACGTAGACGACATGGCCGCCGCGTGCCTGCACGTGATGCAACTGCCCGCCGCCGTGTACCGGCAGCACACCCTGCCCCAGCAAAGCCACCTGAACGTGGGCTTTGGCAGCGACGTGAGCATTGCCGAACTGGCCCACACCGTGGCCCAGGTGGTGGGCTACACCGGCCAAGTGCGCTCCGACCCCACCAAACCCGACGGCGCCCCCCGCAAGCTGATGAACAGCCAGCGCCTGCAATCACTGGGCTGGCAAGCCCAGGTGCCCCTTGTTCAAGGCCTGCAACAGGCCTACGCCGACTTTTTGGAACACCACGCATGACCTCCCCCAGCAACGGCAAAGTTGCCCTCATCACCGGCATTACCGGCCAGGACGGTTCTTACCTGGCCGAATTTCTGCTGGAAAAGGGCTACACCGTGCACGGCATCAAGCGCCGCGCCAGCAGCTTCAACACCCAGCGGGTCGACCACCTGTACCAAGACCCGCACATCCCCAACAGCCGCTTCAAGCTGCACTACGGCGACCTGAGCGACACCAGCAACCTGGTGCGCATCATTCAAGAAACCCAGCCCGACGAGCTTTACAACCTGGGCGCCCAAAGCCACGTGGCCGTCAGCTTTGAAAGCCCCGAATACACCGCCGACGTGGACGCCATGGGAACCCTGCGCCTGCTGGAAGCCATCCGCATCCTCGGTCTGGAAAAGAAAACCCGCTTCTACCAAGCCAGCACCAGCGAGCTGTATGGCCTGGTGCAAGAAATTCCCCAGAAGGAAACCACCCCCTTCTACCCCCGCAGCCCCTACGCGGTGGCCAAGCTCTATGCCTACTGGATCACGGTGAACTACCGCGAGGCCTATGGCATGTACGCCTGCAACGGCATCTTGTTCAACCACGAAAGCCCGCGCCGTGGCGAAACCTTCGTCACCCGCAAGATCACCCGCGGCCTGGCCCACATCGCCCTGGGCCTGGAAGACTGCCTCTACATGGGCAACCTAGACGCCCTGCGCGACTGGGGCCACGCCAAAGACTACGTGCGCATGCAATGGATGATGCTGCAGCAGGACAAGCCAGAAGACTTCGTGATCGCCACCGGCCAGCAATACAGCGTGCGCCAGTTCATTGAATGGAGCGCCGAAGAACTGGGCATCACCCTGCGCTTTGAAGGCCAAGGTGTGGACGAAGTGGCCATCGTGGACAGCATCACCGGCGACAAAGCCCCGGCACTGAAGCCGGGCCAGGTGGTGGTGCGAATTGACCCACGCTACTTCCGCCCCACCGAGGTGGAAACCCTGCTGGGAGATCCGTCCAAAGCCAAGCAGAAACTGGGCTGGGTACCCGAAATCACCGTGCAACAGATGTGCGCCGAAATGGTGGCGGCCGACCTGCAAGAAGCCCAGCGCCATGCGCTGCTGAAGGCCAATGGTTATAACGTGCAGGTAAGCGTTGAATGAAGATTGCCATTGCCGGTACCGGCTATGTGGGCCTGTCCATGGCCGTGCTTTTGTCTCAGCGCCATGAAGTGGTGGCCCTGGACATCGTGCCCGCCAAGGTGGACATGATCAACCAGCGGCAAAGCCCCATCCACGACGCCGAGCTGCAAGACTACCTGCAGAACAAGCCGCTGAACCTGCGCGCCACGCTGGACAAAAACGAGGCTTACCAAGGGGCCGACTTCGTCGTCATTGCCACCCCTACCGACTACGACCCGATGAGCAATTACTTCAACACCGGCTCGGTGGAAGCGGTGATACGCGACGTGATGGCCACCAACCCTCAGGCGGTAATGGTCATCAAGTCCACCATTCCGGTGGGCTTTGTAGAAAAGGCAAGACAGCAGTACGGCACCCACAACCTGCTGTTCAGCCCCGAATTTCTGCGCGAAGGCAAGGCCCTGCACGACAACCTGTACCCCAGCCGCATTGTGGTGGGCGAAGACAGTGACCGTGCCCGCACCTTTGCCGGCCTGCTGCAAGAAGCAGCGCTGAAGCCCGATGTGCCCACCCTTATCACCGGCCCCACCGAGGCCGAGGCCATCAAGCTGTTTGCCAACACCTACCTTGCCATGCGGGTGGCCTACTTCAATGAACTGGACAGCTACGCCGCCAGCCACGGGCTGGACACGCGACAAATCATTGATGGGGTGTGCCTGGACCCGCGCATCGGCCAGCACTACAACAACCCCAGCTTTGGCTACGGCGGCTACTGCCTGCCCAAAGACACCAAGCAACTGCTGGCCAACTATGCCGACGTGCCGCAAACACTCATCCAGGCCATTGTGAGTGCCAACAGCACCCGAAAAGACTTCATTGCCGAAGACATCCTGCGTCGCAACCCGAAAACCGTGGGCATCTACCGCCTGGTGATGAAAGCCGGCAGCGACAACTGGCGCGCCAGCAGTGTACAGGGGGTGATGAAGCGGCTAAAGGCCAAGGGGGTAAACGTCATCGTGTACGAGCCAGCGATGGAAGGGGAACAATTCTTCAATTCACCGCTGGTGCACGACCTTGCTGACTTCAAGGTCCAGGCCGACGTGATCATTGCTAACCGACGTTCAACTGAACTGGAAGACGTAGCCGACAAAATCTATACGCGTGACATTTTCGGGAGCGACTCATGAGGGTCCTAGTTACTGGTTCAGATACCTTTATCTGATCAGCTCTCACATCGCCGTTGCCTGTACCTACAACGACGTCACAGAAATTGTGAAACGGTCTCACTGCCGACCCTCAACACTCGTCGAGAAAGGCGTCGCAAAACCCATCGCATGGCTTCGCGATCATTTTCCGGTAACGCTATCACATATTTTCCAACCCTGCACCTGCGATGACTGTACTGGGCATGCTTCAAACGCTCAATCGCTACTACCAAACACACAAAACGCGCATCTATCGCCTATCAGTCGAGGGGGGCTGGGTAATAGCCGGACAAGTCGCGAGCGTAATTGGAGCATTAGTATTGGTACGCGTACTCACCGAACACCTCGACTCCGCACAATACGGTCAGCTTGCCCTCGGGCTTACCGTCGCAGGCTTCGTGAATCAAGTTGTAATGGGAGGTATTGCTAATGGCATCGGGCGCTATTACTCCATCGCAGCCGAAAAAAAGGAATTGAGTTGTTATCTGCATGCCACGCGTGAATTGTTAGTCTATGCCACAGCGGTGGTAGTGGTCATCGGTCTTGTTCTTACAGCAAGCCTGTATTGGATAGGTTATCCGCAATGGATAAGTCTGGCAGTTGCAGCGTTGTTGCTAGCCGTATTGAACGGTTACAACAGCACGCTAAACGGAATTCAAAATGCAGCCAGACAGAGAGCCATCGTAGCCTTTAATGGTGGATTAGATGCCTGGCTGAAAATTCTTCTGGCCATAGGTGCCATGCTTTGGCTGGGCACATCCAGCACAGCGGTCATTATCGGGTACATCTGCTCATCTTTAGTAATCACCTTTACGCAGATCATCTTTCTGCGCCGCGCCATCCCAAAGCAGCACCACACCCGATTCAATTGCCAACAGTGGATGTCACAGATATGGGCCTATTCCTTACCCTTCACCACTTGGGGAGCCTTCACATGGTTGCAGCAGATTTCCGACCGTTGGGCATTAAAGATCTTTGCATCAACCAGCGATGTTGGCCAGTATGCTGTACTGTTTCAATTGGGATTCACACCCACTACGTTAATAACCGGAATGAGCATAAGTTTATTAGCGCCAATCCTTTACCAACGATCGGGGAATGCGACGGACGAAAGCCGAAACGCATACGTCCACCGAATAGGCTGGAGAATAGCCAAGTTTTCCTTCATCGTCACCCTGCTCGTATTTGTTATTACATACACAATGCACGACTGGCTTTTTGGAATGCTGGTAGCCCCTAAATATCGAGAAAATTCTCACCTGCTACCGTGGGTTGTGCTTGCTGGAGGCATTTTCGCAGCCGGCCAGATACTTGCATTAAAGCTAATGAGCGAAATGAGACCAGCAGCAATGACAACACCAAAAATCGCTACCGCCCTGCTCGGCGCTCTGCTTAATGCGATTGGTGCAGCGCTTGGCGGCTTGCATGGCGTAGTGTGGGCGATGGTTTGTTTTTCTAGTATTTATTTTATCTGGATGGCGATCTTAGCAAATCGCATAGATTCAAAGGCAACAGAGATATGAAGGCAACACTTATAAAGCTCCACTGGCTTTCTTCCAACCTATTTGGTCTCGACCCGCAGCGGCTCATTCGCTCAATTCGTGGACTTCCCGCTTTCCTGAACGATAGGGCGGCGTTCCGAAAGGCCTTCGCTGGCGAGATGAAGCTCAAGCCATGTCTTCATGATCGCTATGAAGAGGGTGGTGCCACAAAGAGCGAATACTTTTGGCAGGACTTGCTGGTAGCACGAGCTATTTATCAAGCAAATCCGCTTAAGCATGTCGATATCGGTTCAAGGGTGGATGGATTTGTCGCACATGTTGCAAGCTTTCGTGAGTGCGAAGTTTTTGATGTAAGACCAATCAACACTACTGTCCCAGGTGTGATATTCCGCCAAGCAGATTTAATGGATCAAAATTCCTTACCAATAACTGATGATGACGGTTACTGTGATTCACTATCATGTTTACATACCCTTGAGCACTTTGGTCTGGGGAGGTACGGCGATCCAATCAATCCGCAGGGTTATAAGCTTGGTCTAACCAATATGTCCAAGTTGCTGCGGCCAGGCGGCACCTTCTATCTTTCTACGCCGATTGGGCATGAGAGAGTAGAATTTAATGCCAACTGGGTTTTTGATCCGCGCAGTATCGTGAGATGCGCAGAAGCCCAAGGCTTGGTATTGAAACAATTAACTGTGATCACTGCCGCAAACGGAGCGCAACAATCTGAGGTTGATGCCGAGTCGCTAGCAGCACTGGCCTTGCCGAATTATCAGCTAGGCCTGTTCATATTTTTGAAATTGTAAATAGTTGATATTGATGCTCACCACTTATTTAGCCGAAATAAAATGCTAGGCCTTGTTGCCTCACTTTGTAACAAAGAAATCAATTTAAACTACGTGAAAAATGTCAAATAAAGTTGTAGCAAGGATAATCGGCGGAATAGGAAATCAATTATTTATTTATGCGGCAGCAAAAAGACTGGCGCTAGCGAATGCAGCAGAAATTGTATTGGACAGTGTCAGCGGATTCGAAAGAGACCACCAATACAGAAGAACTTTTCAACTTGATAAATTTAATATCAATTGTAGACACGCGACAGATTTGGAGAGGATGCACCCATTTCCAAGGATACAGAGATATATAAGAAAAAAAATAAATTCTCGCCGCGACTTTAATTCGCGAAACTATATTTTCCAGGAGAACCTTGATTTTGATGAACGATTGCTTCATTTAAGATTTAATGGAAGTGTATACCTTGAGGGGTACTGGCAAAGCGAAAATTACTTTTTCGACATTAAAGAAAAACTTAGAAGCGACTTAATAATTAAAACACCTCCAGGCATAGAGAATCATCAAACATCCAGACTCATTGAAAAAAAGAATGCCGTGGCAATCCACGTTAGATTTTTTGACAGACCCGAATTAACTGAAGATAGCAGGATTTCCAACAATACACAACCCAACTACTACAAATTAGCAATTGAAATAATAAGCAGAGAGATTGACAACCCTCATTTCTTTATATTTTCTGATGATCCAAGAAGCGCAATTCAACTCTTTAAAAATTCAACAGCATCAGTCACCATCGTTGACCACAACGTTGGTGACTCTTTAGCTTATGCGGATCTTTGGCTCATGTCGCAGTGCAAACACTTCATAATTGCCAACAGCACATTCAGCTGGTGGGGAGCGTGGCTATCTGATAAACCCGACGCCATTGTAATTGCACCAGGCGTTGAGAAAACTGGAGGTCAAGGCTCTTGGGGATTTAAGGGATTAATACCGAAATCATGGAGACAATTGTAATGCAGCCACTGGTTACCGTATTAATGTCGGTACATAACGGTGAAAAATGGCTTGAACAATCAATCCAAAGCATCCTTCACCAAACCTACTCGAACTTTGAGTTCATTATTGTTAACGACGGCAGCATTGACGACACAGAGAGAATTATAAAAGACTTTGGAAAAATTGACTCGCGCATAATTTTAATTAATAAAAAAAACACTGGGTTAACCGACTCTTTAAATTTCGGGGCAGGCAATGCAAAAGGCAAATGGCTCGCAAGAATTGATTGCGATGACGTTAGCCACCCTGAAAGAATCGAAAAGCAGATTTTAATAGCAGAGGCAAGCGAGAAAATTGCAGTCGTAGGTACGGGCGCGATTTTAATTAATGAAGAAGGGCTTCCAATTTCAAATACCATATATGATTACAGTGACAACGATTATAAAAAAAGACTTTTACTTGGGAAATCAATATTTCCGCATTCATCAGCCCTAATAAACAGAAGTTTATTTACGTCGGTCGGCGGCTATAGAGTAAGAATGAAAAATGCGCAGGATCATGATCTTTGGCTAAGAATCGGGCTTGTTGGCAATATAATCTGCATCAAAGAACCTCTTGTAAAAATAAGAACTCATTCAAATCAAGTATCTCAAATCGAAGGCGGATACAATCAAAAAATTTTCGCCCATATGGCGCACATAAGTCATCAATTGAGAAAGTTCAATTTCAATGATCCGGTTGATGCCTCACATGAACATGAATTTTCGGATTTTCATAGATGGGTTAAGTCAAAATTTGACAAAACTCGCACACTGAAGTCGCGTCAATTGATAACCCAACTTAAGACTGTCCTTGATGAAAGACCTTTGACAATTAAAAATTGTCTATATATTCTAATTAAGATTTTCAATAACCCAAGGTTGATTTTTCTACACATTAGAGATAGACATTATTTTCATAAAATTAATCGACAACTGGCTCTTCAGTGGATGGGTATTCATAAAATCCTCAGGGAGGGAAAATAATATGGTCGGATTCTGAAAATAAAAATGATTATCCAATGCTGTACCGAGCCGAATCAATAATAAAGTGCAACACCCATCCAACAAGGCGCCACCACAGAAAAACACTTTGAAAATCCTAACCATTAAAAGCAAGCCGCGATCATGGTGAACAGGAACGAGGGATCTTCTGCTCGCCGAATCGAGAGTTCTTCGGCATCCCTCTGCCTTCACTTTCATGTGCGAACTTAAACCTTCATCACGGTGGCTACGACCGAGTGCACAAAAGAACAGGCCAAGAGGTCTTTAGCCATGAACTGCTCGTTGCCATTGCCAAGCAGCGTTTACCTGGCATTGCTGGGAGAAACGCATTTATCCAGATTCTTCTATTTAATACTACAGGTATTACCCTTGGCTTTCTGAGTCAACGAATTCAAAAATGAATCTTTTTTCAATTCCTGAATGGGCAGCCCCACTGATTGTATTTTTTTTCTTTATTGTTTTTACATCTAAAAATTTAAATCTACAAAGTAAATTTACCTCACTCTCCCTTTGCTTAATTTTTTTTGATCAGTTTAATTTTGCATTAATCGGCTCACTCTTTGATCCAATAAAGATAATCGCATTGGCAATGCTACCTCTAGCTCTTGCCGAAAGATTCAAACATCTTACCAAAGTATCTATTGCTTATCTTCTTATATTAATAATTCGAGATGTTGCAAGCTTAATCACACAAGATACCAGCCTTGGTGATCTAAGATTTTCGCTTCAGCTGTATGTTACTCAATTTGGTATAATCTATTTAGCAACTATTATGTCGCAGCTTGGAACAACAAACCAGTCCACTGTGATGCTAATAAGAACAGCCGACTATATTATTGCAATCTCATTAGCCCTTTGCTCATATCAGTTCGTCGCTCATTTATACGGCCTCCCAATAAATGGCATTAGAAACTTGTACACAGAATCAATGGGGGGCGAAGTGAGATGGGCAGGCTATACACTAGGCGGCGTCTCACTATTCAGACCATATGCACTATTTGGCGAACCAAAATTTCTTGGGGCGGTAATTGTTTCAATTTATTCCTTTTCTTTGTTTCTTTTTTCCATTGATCGGATTTCGCTCAACAAACTAATTGCACACGGTGTAGGCGCATTTGCCTTGATCATTCTTACCGCATCCGTAAGTGCTGCAGCATCACTTATCTGCATCACTCTATATTACATGTTATTTATGCAGTTTAATAAAACAAAAACTTATGCTGTGCTCTCAATAATCCTGATTGGGGCAGTCGTGTCCAACTATATTCCTTTCGAAGAGATTTACAATGACAGATACCTCAAGAGAGTTGAAATTGTCGGAGGAGTAATGGAGCCTCATGAAGAGTTTTACTTAGATGATTGGATAAGCCATCCGCTCTCGTTAATATTTGGAAACGGCTACTCCTATTTCTCTCAGTTTATGCCCGATGGTTTTCGGCTTATTCCTAACATAGGCATAATATGGCTCGGATCAAGCGGCGGAGCCATCCTAATTATGGCATTCGTTTTTCTGATCATTAGAAGAATTAAATTTTCACTGCAACTTGGCATATTCTGTATCTCGCCATTTATATATTCTACCAACTCTTCTCTTCTGCTTACCTTGATTTTCTCAGCAATAGCATACAGGATACTCAATGAAAAGCATATGAGGGCAAAAAAATAATCAAATCATTTTTAATAATTTAATTAGACATCATCAAGCCAATGAAAAAAGTCTTAACAGTAATGCATGGCATTGCAGACCTAGACGTCACGTCTGGCGGACCATCCCGCGTCGCGGTTAATTTGACAGATGCGATTTCGAGAAATATCAGTATTTCTATTGGCTTGGCCACACAATCGAAAGCAGGGAACAAAATTCTCTCTGCAAATCACACTGCAGTTAGTCGCATAACTGCAACTTCGAAATCAACATTGAATTTAGCTCTGGGCCTTCCTTTTCGCGAGTTATTAAAAGATAGCATTAAAAAAAATAAGCCCGATCTAATGCATAACCACGGATTGTGGCTTCCTGTGAATTATTGGATGTCAAGCATCTCGCTGAATTATCAGATTCCGATGATTATTCAACCCCATGGAATGCTTATGCCGTGGGCGTTGAATCATAGGGGCTGGAAAAAGCGTCTTGCATTGTTTTTATATCAACATCGAAACCTACAGCATGCCAATTTGTTTATTGCTACGTCACTACCTGAGTATAAAAAGATTCGCGAGTTTGGCTTGAAACATCCGATCGCCATTATCCCGAACGGGGTCGAATTTAAACAGATGTCCACGACTAGGGCTACGCTCCCTACTAAATCGATCGAGAAAAAAACAAGAGTAGTTTTATTTTTGGGACGCATTCACCCAGTCAAAGGTTTGATGAATTTGATTGGCGCCTGGGCTATATTAAGAAAGGATAATTGGCGCTTACAAATAGCTGGACCAGATGAGGACGGTCATTTAAAAGAGGTACTATTGCGCGCAAAACAACTCGACATAGCCCACTCAATTGAGTATGTTGGAGAAGTAGAAGGCGATAGAAAGAGTCAACTTTATCTAGCTGCCGACCTCTTTGTATTACCCAGCTTTACTGAAAACTTTGGCGTGGTTGTAGCTGAGGCACTGACCCACGGAGTACCCGTGATCACCACGCGCGGCGCCCCATGGGAAGATTTGGAAACGTACAAGTGCGGCTGGTGGATCGACATTGGCGTTGAGCCCCTCGCGGGTGCATTGCATGCTGCCATGGCACTGAGCGATGTTGAAAGAGAGGCCATGGGTGTGCGTGGCCGTGCTTATGTGCAGCGATACGACTGGGATCAGATTGCGAAGCAGACTGTCGATGTATACCGGTGGGTTCTGAAACTAGGTGACAAGCCTGATTGTGTACAATTAAACTGATCGGGTCCGACGTGTCAGAACTCGTTCGCAGGCATCATCTTACCGTTGGCAACAAGCTCGCCCGTGCAGTTTGGCAGCTTGTCTGGCTACTACTTTATCGACCTACACCACGTCCGCTCCACCTTTGGCGGTGCTTACTATTAAGACTATTCGGTGCCAAAATCGGCAAGGCTGTGCACCCCTACCCATCGGCCCGTATCTGGGCGCCATGGAATCTCGAAATGGGCGATTACGCCTGCTTGAGTGAGGGTGTCGATTGCTACTGCGTCGCAAAGATCCGCATAGGTGCGCATTCCACCGTCAGCCAATACAGCTTTCTCTGTACGGCTAGCCATGACCACTCAAAGGGGTCGATGCCGTTGGTGGTCGCACCCATCACGATTGGCGAAAGAGTCTGGGTCACCGCCGACGTGTTTGTTGGACCTGGAGTGACGATTGGCGATGGTGCAGTGGTCACAGCAAGGTCCAGCGTGTTCAGCGACCTCCCGCCTTGGATGGTGGCGCGAGGCAATCCTGCTGTGCCGGTCAAGCCTCGACGATTTGACGAGAAAGCAGAATGAATACCGATGTAATGGCTGGTTACCGTTGGTCCAGTGCAGCTTTGACCCACAGTCACCGCTACCTGCTGCCCGCTTTGTTGCGTGAGTTATCAGCCTTGGGGGTTAGCGAATCCGAGCGGGGGCGAGTGTTTGAACTGGGTTGCGGTAACGGCAGTGTGGCACGCGTGCTGGCGCAACAAGGTTGGGACGTGACGGGTGTGGATCCGTCCAGCGAAGGCATTGCCCAGGCCAATGCGAATTGGCCGCAGCTCAAGCTTTTTGAAGGCTCTGCTTACGACGATTTGGTAACACGCTTCGGCCGTTTTCCGGTGGTGACGAGTCTGGAAGTCGTGGAGCACGTTTACTTCCCGCGGCAGTACGCCGCCACACTCTACTCTCTGTTGGAGCCAGGCGGCACAGCTATTGTGTCTACGCCCTATCACGGGTATTGGAAGAATCTGGCGCTGGCTTTGACCGGCAAGATGGACGCACACTTTACCGCGCTGTGGGATCACGGCCACATTAAGTTTTGGTCGGTCAAGACGTTGAGTGAACTGTTGCGCGAGGCTGGGTTCAAGGACATCCGCTTTGAACGGGTTGGGCGCATACCGGCGCTGGCCAAGTCGATGATCGCCATTGCGCGCAAACCATGAAGCTGGTCGCCGTCATCCTGACCTTCAATGAAGAGTTGCACTTGGCGCGCTGCATCGCCAGTCTGCAAGGTCTTGCCAGCGAAGTCGTGGTGGTCGACTGTTTTTCTACCGATGCAACACTCGATATTGCTACTGCACATGGCGCGCGAGTGATTCAGCGTGCATGGGTTAACCATGCGGCCCAGTTTAACTGGGCGCTGACCCAGCTCGATGCCTCGACCGACTGGGTATTGCGTATCGATGCCGACGAAGTCTTGACCCCTTCGCTGGTTACTGAGATTGAGCGCCGCTTACCAGAAATCGGGCCGGAAATCGATGGTGTTTATTGGTGCCGTCGAATGACATTCCAGGGAAGATTGATTCGTCATGGCGGCGTCTTTCCCATTCGAGTACTGCGCCTTTTCCGCTTCGGCAAAGGCCAGTGCGAAAACCGCTGGATGGATGAACACATCAAGGTGGCCGGCCCTACGGTAGATTTCGCCGGAGAAATGATTGACGACAACCTTAACTCCCTAACTTGGTGGACCGAAAAACACAACAAGTACGCCAGCCGCGAGGCAGTGGATCTGCTGAATCTGGAATATCACTTCATGCCTCACGACTCCGTCGCCAGCCTACGGGGCGGCAAGCAGGCTGGTGTAAAGCGCTGGTTGAAAGAGGTGGTCTATGCCCGCCTGCCAGGTGGCTTCAGAGCGTTTGCCTATTTCTTCTACCGCTACGTGATTCGGCTGGGATTTCTGGATGGGAAGGCCGGCACGGCGTTTCACTTTCTGCAGGGGTTTTGGTACCGATATCTGGTGGATGCCAAGGTGGCAGAAGTGAAGCGTTTCATGCGGGAGAGAGACGTAGGGATTCAGGATGCCATACAGCAGGTTTTGGGCATCAAAGTGTGAGGTCCCGGCCAAAGCCATCCAAGGGCGGTTTTGTTTGCGGCAGACGGATTCGGGTTCGTTTGCTCGTTAACAAACTGCGCATCACGCTGAACTCGCCGCTCGGCAATGCGCCTTCGGCTGGTTGCGTCGGACTGCTGCTCGGGCTTCGCGGTCGCAGGCGCTGGGCCCGCGGTTTCGCCGGGATGGCTCTGGCATGGCTTTGGCTGTGATCGTTACCGGTGTCAGGAGCCTGGTTGCGCGGACCAATTGAGGGCGAGTTTCCTGCGCAGGCGTTGAATGCATTGCCGAAGGCGCAGGCGATCGTGGTTCTCGGTGGCGCGATGACGCCGCCGGATAGGGTGCACCCGTTTCCGCACTAGAGCGACGCAGCTGATCGGGTGCGCAGTGCGCGGGCGATGAAAGAATGGATTGGGCAGCGTTTTGATTGATGAGGCGATGGCAGGAGTGAAGATTTCGCTGGTGACGGCAACGTGGAATTGCGCTGGAACGGTGGCCGATTGCCTGGCATCGGTCGTCGGGCAGTCTTACGCCAATCGCGAGCACGTGCTGATCGACGGCGCCAGCCGAGACGACACGCTGCGCGTGCTGCAGGCGCACCGCGAGCAGTTGGCGGTGCTGATAAGCGAACCAGATCGCGGCATCTACGACGCGCTGAACAAAGGGATTGCCCGCGCCAGCGGCGACGTGGTCGGGTTCCTGCATGCCGACGATCTGTTCGCCGGGCCGGACGTTCTCGCCCAAGTGGCTGCGGCCTTTGCCGACCCGTCGGTGTGTGCTGTGTATGGCGACCTGCAGTACGTGCGCCAGCACGACACCACGCAAGTGGTGCGGCATTGGCAAAGTTCGCCTTTTTCGCCAAGCCGCCTGGCCTGGGGGTGGATGCCGCCCCACCCCACCTTGTATGTGCGACGCGAGTGGTACCAACGCATAGGCGGGTTTGACACGCGCTACCGCATTGCGGCCGATTACCTGAGCATCTTGCAGTTGTTCAGCCAGCCGGGCTTCAAAGCGGTGTACCTGCCAGAGGTGCTGGTGACCATGCGCCTGGGTGGGGCCAGCAACCGCAGCCTGCGCAACATTGCCCGCAAAACGGGTGAAGACTGGCGGGCGCTTCGGCAGGCTCGCGTGGGGGCGCTGGGCGGGGTGGGTGCCCTGGTGTGGAAGAACCTCAGCAAGCTGGGCCAGTTTGTGTAGAAGCTTATGATTCGGCGCCTTTTGGCGCTCAGTTTGGGCCGCTTTTCGGCCACTTCTTTTCTTTATTGCTACCCAATGGCCTTCAATGGCCACTTATTTCATGAAACGCATCGCTATCTTCCTAGACGCCCCCTATTTCTGGTCGCAAACCAGCCACCTGCTGGCTGGGCGCCACGCGCCGCGCAACCAGGTGCAGATGGATTTGCAGTCGCTTCGCGAGCATTTGTTGAACGAGGCCGAACACCAGTTGCCCGATGGCGATTTGCTGCGGGTGTATTGGTACGACGTGCCGGCCCGCTCGGGCAAGACGGCCGAGCACCACGCCATCGACCAGCTGGACGATTTCAAGCTGCGCCTGGCGACGCGTGCGGGCGTGGGCCAGCAAGGCGGGCTGGACAGCCTGCTGATCACCGATTTGATGGGCCTGGCGCAGCAGCGCGGCATGACGCACGCGCTGGTGGTGTCGGGCAGTGCCGACCTGGCCCCGGCCTTGCTGGCCGTGCAGGGCATGGGCCTGCGGGTGCACCTGTTGAGCCTGGGCAGCGCCCAGGCCGTGCCAGCCGCCCTGGCGGCCGAGGCTGACATGAAGCGCGTGTGGGGCCTGGACGAGCTGGAGCGTTTCGCCACCTGGCTGGGCCCGGCGCAAGAGCTGGGGCCTGATGCCCACTTGGGCACGGCGCAGGGCGGCAGCATGGGCTGGGCGCCGCCGGTGGCCGATGCCGAGGCGCCTTCGCTGGTGGCGGTGGCACAGGCGGCCAGCGCGCACATCAAAGACGGCCCCCTGGCCATGGTGTTTGCGGCGCTGAAGCCGGGCGTGCGCGCCCTGCCGCGCGAGATTGACAGCGCCCTACTGGCCGTGGGCCGCGAAGAACTGGGCCGCGCCCTCACCGAGACCGAAAAGCGCGAGCTGCGGCGCGAGTTTCAGGGGCTGATCAAAGACGAGTTTGAGGAGAAGCTGCGCCTGGCTCACGGCCCCAGCGACGCGTACGCCTGATGCGCGCACCTTGCACGGCACTGGCCCGGGTGCCTAGTGTGGCCCATGCTTGACAAGCTGGTGATTGCGGCCGTGTCGCCGCTGGGCACGGCGCTGCTGTTGGGCGCGCTGGCCTTGTGCTGGCCCCGGTCGCGCTCGGCACGGCGGCAGCGGCTGCACGCGCTGGGGCAACCCGGCTGGCGCACGTGGCTGCTGGGGCTGGTGCTGGCCTGGCTGGCGCTGTGGTCACTGCCGGTGGTGAGCCACGCGTTTCGTTGGTGGTGGGAAGCGCCCTACCCGCCCGTGGTGGCGGCCAGTGCGCCGCAGGCGCAGGCGGTGGTGCTGCTGGGCGGCGGCATTCGGCCTGCTGGCCTGGACGGCTCTGCCCCCAACATGGGCGCAGCAGCAGACCGCCTGTGGATGGCGGCCGAATTGATGCGCGCGGGCAAGGCGCCGGTGGTGGTGCTCAGCGGTGGCAGCAACCCGACTGAGAGTGCCACCAGCGAGGCACAGGCTATGCAGCAGGTGCTGCTGGCCCTGGGCGTGCCACAGGCCGCCATGCGCCTGGAAGAGCGCAGCCGCAACACGCGGCAAAACGCCAGCGAAACCGCGGCCCTGCTGCTGCCCCAGGGGCAGCGGCGCATTTTGCTGGTGACGTCTGCCCTGCACATGCACCGGGCGGTGCGCCTGTTTGAGGCGCAGGGCTTTGACGTGATACCCGCCCCCACCGACCACGAAGGCCGGCTGCGGCTGCTGCCGCAAGACGCCTGGCCTGAGGCCGACGCGCTGGAGGGCAGCGCGCGCGCCATCAAGGAAGTGGTGGCCGAGTTGACGGGCCGATAGATGGGCCCGTCGATGGGCCTGCAGGTAGGCCTATAGACGGGCCTGCCCCTGCTTGCCGGCCTCACCGCTCTTGGCCTGCACGCCCTTCCCTGCACACCGCCCCCATGCCCTGTTCCACCGCTCCCACTGGCTGGCTCTCGCCAGATGCCTTCACCTCGGCCTGCGCGGCCTTGCCCCTGGTGTCGGTGGACGTGTACCTCACCCGCCAGCAAGGGGGTGGCACGGCCTTGCTGCTGGGCCATCGGGCCAACCGGCCGGCGCAGGGCTGGTGGTTCACGCCAGGTGGGCGCATTCGCAAGCAAGAGGCTTTGCCCCAAGCCCTGGCTCGGGTGTTCACTGATGAACTGGGGCTGCCGGGCGCATGGGCTGCCCACGCGCGCCTACTGGGCGCGTGGGACCACTTCTACCCCGACAGCGCTTTTGACGAAGCGGTGCCCACGCACTACGTGAACCTGGCCTACCAAGTGGCGTGGAACGACGTGGCTGGGCAGGGGTGCAGCGGCAGCGCGGCCGGCACACCGCCTGCGCACGCCTGGCCGGTGGGCCAGGGTGCCCAGCACCTGGCTTGGCGCTGGTGGCCACTGGCTGAGTTGGCCCAGGCGCCAGACGTGCACCCGCACGTGAAGGCGGTGCTGTCCCTGCTGCGGGGCTGAGCGCAGGCGCGCTGGCCACCGGCCGCCACGGTTGGGCAGCGCCCTACCTACCTTTACCCCACCCCTTATTTGCCAAACAGGTCGCCCGAAATAGGCGGCGGGCTGCCCGGGGGCGGGTCTCGCCGGCCGGGCGGTGGCGCGGGCCGGCTCGCGCCACGCTTGGCGGGCGATGTGGCCGCGCCGGGCTCTGGCGGGGCGGGCGGCAGCTCGCCAGGCATGGTGTCGGCCACGGGGTGGTCCACCGCGTCGCGCGCCAGCGCCTGGTAGAACAGGTGGTAGGCCAGCACCACCCCGGCGAAGGCCAGCATCAAGTGGGTGGTGGGGCTTTCGGCCATGGCGATGGCCAGGCCGGCCGGCAGGGCAGCAAAGGCCCACAGGGGCAGGCACACCAGGGCGTGGCGGGCCCAGCGGGGCCAGTGGGGCACCACGCGCATCACCCACTGGGTTTTCAGCAGGCTGTGCAGGTGGCGCGAATCGGGCTGGCCGGGGTGCTGGCGGGCGCGCACGCGGCGGTACACGGTGTACAGGGTTTCGATCACCGGGTAGGCGCACACCAGCAGGCTTTCCCAGGGGGACACGTTGGGGTTGCGCGCGGGCAGCAGCACCGCCAGCCAGGCCAGGGCGAAGCCGCCGAAATAGGCCCCGCCGTCGCCCATGAACAGGCGGCCAAAGGGGTAGTTCACCAGCCAGAAGCCCAAGGTGGCGGCGGCCAGCACGCCGGCGGCGGCGCTCAGGTGCGCGTCGCCCGCGCCGTGGGCCACCACGGCAAAGGTGGCGAAGCAGCCAGCCAGGGTGCCGCTGGCCAGGCCGTTGAAACCATCGATCAGGTTGATGGCGTTGGCCAGCCCGGCCACCGCAAAGGCGGTGAAGGCAATGGCCACGGGGGGGTGGGCCAGCAGCGGGTCAAGCAGGGGCAGGTCAAGCCGGTCGATGGAGTGGCCGGTCAGCAGGCACACCAGCAGGCCGCTCACCATGGTGGCCATGAGGCGGGGCGTCACGCCCACGCGCTTGGTCACGTCTTCCAGCAAGCCGGCGGTGATGGCCGGCAGGCCCGCTAGCAGAATGGGCTCCAGCGTGTCGTGCACCTGCTCGGGCCCCACGCTCCACCCCGCCACCAGCCCCAGAAAAATGCCCAGCCCGCCGATGCGGGGCACAGGCTGGGTGTGGAACTTTTGCACCCCCACGGCCAGGTCGTGGGTGAAGCGGCCGTGCCATCGCTGCGTGAGCACGATGAGCAGGCAGGCGCCAAACGAAACCACCAGGGCGGCGATCAATGGTGTCATGGCGGGTAGTGGGTTAGGGGTTGAGGGCGGCTCAGTGGCGCCCTAGCACATGGCTGGCGCGGGCATTAGGGCGAACACACCCCCGGGTGACCGTGGGGCCGCCCGTGGATCGGCTTGTGTGAAAACCCATGCCCGTGTGGATGCCCGCCACCGAAGTGGCGATGCACAGGCCCGGCGCCGTGCGCCTGGCCTCAGGAGGCGTTTTGGCCGTAGCTGCCGTAGTGGTCTTGGCGGTAGCGGTAGCGGCCGTAGCGGTAGCCCTGGCTGTAGCCGTAGCCGTAGCGGCGGCGAGACAGGTCAAGGCCGTTGAACACCACGCCGTGCACGCGCGCGCCGGCCTGGGCCAGGCGCTTGCGCGACTCGATCAAATCGCCCAGCGAGGTCTGCTCGGCGCGGGCCACCATCAGCACAGTGCCGGCGCGCGGGGCCAGGGCTTGCGCGTCGGCCACCGGCAGCACCGGTGCCGAGTCCACGATCACCAGGTCATACCGGCTGGTGAGTTCGCGCAGCAGTTCGTCGGCGTGGGCAGAGCCCAGCAGCTCGGCCGGATTGGGTGGCAGCTTGCCGGTGGTGATGAAGTCCACCCCCGGGGCGATGGACTGGAAGATGGTGTCGTTCACCGGGGTGCGGCCGGCCACGGCGTCGCTGAAGCCCACGCCCCGGTCCACGCCAAAGTACTTGTGCAGGTGGCCTTTGCGCAGGTCGGCGTCGATCAGCAGCACGCGCCGCCCGCCCGCGCCCAGCACCACGGCCAGGTTGGCGCTCAGGAAGCTTTTGCCGATGCTGGGGGTGGGGCCAGTCACCATCACCAGGCGGTTGGGGGCCTCCAGCATGGTGAACTGCAGCGCGGTGCGCAGGCTGCGCATGCCTTCCACCGCGGCGTCGTCGCTGTGCTTCAGGGCCAGCAGGTGCAGCCCCGGGGTGCCTTGGGCGATGGGGCCGGCCAGGGTGGCCTGGCGGGCCGAGAGGGGCACCGTGGCCAGCACGCCCATGCCGGTGGCCTGCTCGATTTCTTCGGGGCTGCGCAGTTGCGGGCGCCATTGGTTGCGCAGCAGGGCCAGGCCGGCGCCGGCCAGCAGGCCCAGCAGCAGGCCCAGGCCCACGATCTGGCCCTTGCGTGGCTTGATGGCGTACTGCGGCACGGTGGCGGTGTCGATCACGCGCACATTGCCCACCTTGCCTTCTTTCACCAGGCGCAGTTGCTGGAAGCTGTCGAGCAGGTTGGTGTACAGCCCGCTGTTCACCTTCACGTCGCGGGTGAGGCGCAGCAGCTCTTGTTCGGTGGCGGGCAGCTGGCGGGCGCTGCGCTCCAGGCGAGAGATTTCGGTGCGCACGGTGCGCAGCTGGCTTTCCACGGCCACCACTTGCGGGTGCTCGGCGGTGTAGCGCTCGTCCAGCTCTTTGCGCTTTTGCGTCAGTTCCAGCTCTTTGGTGCGCAGGCTCACCATCTGGCCCAGCATGGCCGACGACTCGGCCCCCAGGTCGAAGGTGCCGCGCTCGTTGCGAAAGCGGCTGAAGCGGTCTTCGGCGGCCTCCAGCTGCTGGCGCAGCATGGGCAACTGGGTTTTCAGGAAGGCCAGCGATTTCTCGGCCTCGGCGGCCTTGCGGTCCACGTTCTGGCGCACATACAGCTCGGTGATCTGGTTGAGCACCTGCGCGATGCGCTGCGGGTCGTCGCCTTCCAGGCTCACGTTCATGATGCCGGAGGCTTTGCCCTTCTCCGAGATTTGCAGGTCGTTCTGCAGGGCCCGGGTCACGGCCTGGGCGGAGCGGCGCGTCACCAGAAAGTGGGCGCCCGGCTTGGCGTGCAACTTGGACACCAGCACCGCGCCTTCTTCGCCGTTCAGGCGAAACACCAGCCGCTCGCCCACGCGGCCGCTGGCCAGCAGTTGGCCGTCTTCGGTCTGCACGGCCAGGCCGCTGGCGGTGGCGGCAATCACGAAGGTCTGGCCCAGCAAGCCTTCGCTCACCTCAAACAAGGCCACCTGCACGGCCTCGTTGCCGCGCACGTAGCCGTCCATGCCCAGAAAGCCAGGGTCTGACAAATCGTTGGAGCGCCGCGCCAGCCACTCGCCCACCAGCGGGGCGTAGCGGGGCCGCACCTCCAGGTCAAGCCGCAGGCGCTCCACCGCCTGGCCGACGATGGTGCGCGAGCGCAAGATTTCGATCTCGGCCGTCACGGGGGAGCGCACGTCAAACAGGTTGCCGGCCTCGCCGAGCATGCCGCCCAGCGGGCCGCCCTTGGTGTCTTCCACCTGCACCAGGGTGTTGGTCTCGAAGATGGGGGTGCTGGTCCAGGCAAACAGGCCGGCGCCGAACACGCCCAGGGCCGTCACCGCGCCAATGAGCCAGCGCTGGTCCATCAGGGTGTCGAACAGGTCGACCAGGCTGATGCCCTCGTCGTCGTCGGCAAGGGCGGGTGCGGCCAGCGCGTTGGGTTGTGGCAAGGGCTGGGGCGTGGGGGTGGAAGGGGTCATGGGCGTGCAAGGGGCTGGACACATGGCACCGTGGCCATGGCCTTAGCCAGACAGGGAAAACAAAGAGCGAAACGCTGGGGCGCGGGTGTCATGTGGGTTGCAGCGCCCGCAGGCGCGACTGCCAGTGCCCGATGCCGAGGGCGATGTCGGCGTAGGCGGTCTCGAACGCGGCGCGGGGTTGCTGGTGGGGGTCGGCCACGTCGACGCCGTCGTGCTGGCGCAGCAGAAACACCTTGCCGCGCGCCAGCGGAAAGCGGCGCTCGGTGTCCAGCTTTTGCTGGCGCGTCATCACCAGCACCAGGTCGGCGCGCTGCACGGCCTCGGCGTCCACCTGCCGGGCGCGGTGGCCCACCAGGTCAAGCCCGTGCTCACGGGCCACCTCGATGGAGTACGGGTCGGCCGGCGCGCCCACCACGGCCGCCAGGCCGGCCGAGCGCACCAGCAGGCTGGGCTGTTCGCGCGCCAGCAGGGCCTGCGCCATGGGGCTGCGGCAGATGTTGCCGATGCAAAGCACCAAGACCTCACGAATCATCGGCGCAGGTCGTCCAGGTTGTTCAGGCCAGCGGCGGTGGGCAGCAAGAGGCTGATCACGCGGTTCCAGCGCACGATGGGCGCGGCGTCCACGTACACGATGTCGCGCGGGCGCAGGGCAAAGCCGTCGGCCAGGGCGAAGGCCACCGGGTGACTGGCGTCCAGGTGGTAGACCTCGGGCTGGCTCACGCCCTGGGTGCGCAGCACGTACACCTGGCGCGGGTCGGCCGAAGAAGGGTTGATGCCACCGGCATCGCCCAGCACCTCGTTCAGGCGCAGGCGGCCGTCGCGCAGGTACTGCGGGCCGGGCTTGAGCACTTCACCGGTGACAAAGACCTTGCTCTCCTCTCGCGAGAGCACGCGCAGCATGTCACCGTGCTGCAGGCGAATGCGCGAAGGGTTCACGCCCTGCTCCACCAGGCGGGCCAGGTCGATCTGCACGGTGCGGCTGTCGCGCGTGAGGGCCACCGAGGTGCGGTCGGCGTCGGGCAACAGGCCGCCCGAGCGGCCAATGGCCTCGGGCAGCGTCATGGCCAGGTCGTCCACCACCTGCAGGCCGGGCGTGCGCACGTGGCCGTCCACGTAGATGCGGGCGCTGCGGTACTGCTGCACGCGCACGGTGAGCTGGGGCTTCTTGAGCCAGCGGCCCAGGCGCTGGCTGAGCAGCTGGCGAATCTCTTCGTCGGTGAGGCCTTGCACCGGCAGCGAGCCAATGAAGGGGAACTGGATGCGCCCGTCGTGCGACACCACATAGCCGCCACCACCGGCGCCGGCGGGCTGACCAGGTGCCTGCACAGTGTTGAACTCGGGCTGGTCAAACACGGTGATGGCCAGCACGTCGCCCGGGCCCACGCGGTAGGCCTGGTCGGCACCGCCCAGCAGCGCCTCCACCTCGGCCGACACCTTGGCCTGCGCCTGGGCCTGTTCGCGAATCAGCCCGGGCGTGATGGGCGTGAGTTGAACGCGCGATGCCACGGCGGTGGCCGCGGCCGTGGCCTGGGCGCGCGACACGGCGTCGGGGTTGAAGCCCATGGCGGCGGGCAGACCGGGGGCAAAGCTGCAGCCAGCCAGGCCCAGGGCGGTGGCGCTGAGGGCGGCCGTTACCGCGAGGCGGCGCATCGGGGAAGAAACGAAACGGGGCATGGGCTCAGGGGAATGGCCTTGGGGTCAGCGGGCAAGGCCCGGGCAGACGCATTGGCGTTGAAACAAGACAAAGGGCAGGCGCAAGGGCGCGTGGGGCTGCTGCGTCAAACGGGCTCCACCGCGGTGTGGTGGACACAAACCTCTTTCTCGCGGCCCAGGATCTGCAGCAGCAGCGAGACGCGCTGGCCAGACACGGCGGTGACCATGCACTGCAGGTTCTGCAGGTGCGCCTCGCACAGCCGCACACGGTCGCCCACGCGAAACGGGGGGGTGGGGTCGGCGTCGCTCGCGCGGCGCAGCCGCTCCACCTCGCGCACGGCCTCCACCAGATCGGCCCGCACGGTGGCCGGGCAGGTGCCGAACGACACCAGGGTGCTCACGCCGCGGGTGTGGCGCGCCGGGCTCAAGGCCTGCTGCGCGCTGCCACGCCGAAAGAACACGTAGCGCGGGAACATGGGCTCCAGCGCCGGTGCCGGTTGCTCGGCGCCGCGGCGCCGGCCGGCGGGCGCGCACAGGGGCAGATAGCTCAGGTAGCCCTGGTTGGCCAACTGCTCGGCCGCCAAGCGCTCTTGCCTGGGCTGGCTGTAGGCCAGGTACCAGGTGTGCTCCCAGTCGTCACTGGGCAGTGCCGCCGGGGCTGACATGGACTCGGAACCAAGACGCATGGAGGGCAAGGGACTGGGAGGGGCCAATCGGAGCCGGTAGCGCCCGAGGAGAAAAGGGTTTCCCCACGGCTACCGCAAGGAGATGCAAAACACCACCTTCGAGAACATGCCGATTTTGCCACCTCGAAACACCAATAATGATCTAATGGTGTTTTTTAGGACCTGAGCGTGATTTTTGACCGGTACCGTTCGTCGCATACCCCGGGCTTGCCCCAGGCCACTGGCCAAGGTGCCGGGATGCGCCGCCTGCGCCTGGCCTGCGTCGGTGCGCTGCTGGTGTGCGCCAGCGCGCAGGCCACCGAGGCACGGCTGGCCGTGCCCCAAGGGGTGGCGGCCGAACTGCGGGCCCTGGAACAGACCGCGCAGCTGCTGCAGCAATGGACCAGCGAGCAGTGCCCTGAACCCAAGGGCCCGCTGGACGAAGCGGCCCGCACCGCCTTGTCGCTGGAGGTGGGCAGCATTCGGGCGGGCTGGGACGCCACGGCGCAGAAACTGGCCGCCCAGCTCACCCGGCTGAATGCGCTGTGGCAAGAGCGCGCCGAGCTGGCCCAGTGCGCCACGCGCGCCCGCGATTCCTCACCCTGCCGCACCAACCAGGCCACGCGCGAGACGATTGACCAGCTGCGCCGCGAGGCGAGCCAGCAATGGTCGGGCTCGGTGCGCCGCCTGGGCGCGCTGCTGGAATTGACCGACCAGCAAGGCGAGTGCCTGAGCCGCGCCACCATTGCCGACTGGGTGAACCAAGAGCGCCAATACCTGGGCAGCACCAGCCAGTGGCTGGGCGGTGCGGTCTCGCGCCTGCAGGCCCTGCGCTGAATTCGCCCCTGCGGGGCTTGCAGCGCGCAAGACCGACTCGCACAAAAAAATAGCCCCTGATCGCAAGATCAGGGGCTTAACTTTCTCGGGGTAAAGAAAGATTCAAGGGGTTGGCGCCCAAGCACGGGCGCCGGAGATATCGTCACAAAATTTGTTTAAAGTGTCAATTATTGTTTTTATCATTTAAACAACACATCGTGCCGGGCTCGGCGTCAGCCCTTGAGGCCGGCGGGCCAGCCAAAGGTGTCGGCCATGAAGCTGCAGCAGTGGTGCATCAAGGCCTGCCCCTCGGGGGACAGGGCGCTGTCTTGCTCAAGGGCAGCGCCCAGCGCCCAGAAACGCTCCACCGCCTGCTGTTGCTCGGCCAGCAGGCGCTGCGAGGTCCAGGGCGTGGCGAAGGTGCGGCGACGGGTGATGCCGGGCGTTTGCCCGACCGATGCCGACACGGTGCGCTCTTGCAGCCGCTGAAGCACCAGCGCCAGGCGCGCGGTGGCGAAGGCGGCCTGCACGCGCCGGTCGGGTTCGGTCAGGCCATTGCCCGCAGCACCCTCTTTCGCCTTGGCGTCTGCGGCCAGGCCCGGCGTCGGTTGGTCAGTGTTCCAGGCCAGAAGGCCTAGCCGCGCTCCCTCAAACACCACAGACACCAGGTAGTCGAGTTCGTCTTGGTGGGCTTGCACGTTCAGGAACACCGCCCCCCAGACCCCGAAAGAGCACAGCGAGCGCACCGGGCCAGGCGTGAGGCTGGGGTCTGCCTGCGCCACGCACAGCACCACGTCGCTCACGATCTGGGTAAGGTCGTCGTGCACCTCGGGGGCGAGCTGGGACAGGCAGCGCAGGGCTCGGCGCACCATGGCGCATTGCGCGGGGTAGTGCTCGATGTCCACGCGCGACAAGACCAGACCTTCGTTTGACTGGCTGGCCAGCCACTGGCCCATGGCCTGGAGGGACTCATCGCCGTAGAAGCCTTTGCTGAAGTTGCTCAGGCGCGGGCCATTGATGGCCGAGTCCAGGCCAGGCGCTTCGGCCGCACGGACGAGCAGATCGGTGGCCAGCGCGCCCAGGGCGTCGGGCCTGCCGGCCGCTTCGGGCAAGAGCGACCACTGAAAACAGGCGGCGTAGTCCTGCGGCCGGGGCCGCTCGACCGTGTCCACATAAGCGCGGGCCATGCGGCGCTCAGGGTGATCGGTGTGCTCGATGAGCTGCAGGGCACTGTGCCGCCAGCGCGCACGCATGTGCTGGCGCAACGAGTAGGCGCGCGATCGGCTGGGCAGGATGGGGTTGTCGCTGACGGTCATGTTCATGGCTGCAGAGTCTTGACTTCGACCGCCTGAAGCTGGCCGCGCCGTGGCCCGGCCGGCGTGCCGTGCACCTCGGCGCCCGCTTCGGGCACGTACTCGGCGGTCTGCCCGTAGAGCTTGCCGCCCATGGCGACCACCAGGCCACCAAACGCCGCGCTGCCCCTGACGGTGCCGGTGCTGGTGATCTCCAGTACCTCGCGGCAGTGAATCTCTGGCTCCACGATGCCGGACACCTTGGCGGTGTCCACCCGCACCTTGCCCGCCACCCGACCATTGGCCGTGACGATGAGCTTGCGGCCCTGGATCACCCCCTCGAAAACACCGTCAATCACGATGTCTCCCTCAGTGACCAGCTCACCCCGGAAGGTGGCCTTCGAGTCCACCACCACATAACCCAGCGATTCGTCGTTCTGCAGCTTGGGGCCGCTGGCGGCGCTGCTCATCGCGCCCTTCAGGCCGGCGGCCGCTGTGTCCCGTGAGTTCGGCTTTGTAAACATGTCGGCGCTCCCGCATGAGGACCATGGCTTGGCGTCGGGCAGCACCGGATGTGCCGCTTGTCACGCCGAACGAATAATATCTTTTTCAGTTAATCTGATATTTCTGTCAAAGATAGCATAATTGAGGCATGAAAGTCCTTGTGACAGGCGGCTTGGGTTTCTTGGGCAGTCATCTGTGCCTTTTGATGAGCCAAAAGGGGATGACGCCTGTGGCCATGGACATGTGGGACGAGGGCACTCGTCACCACCTCAATGGCCTGAACACACTGCTGGGGCACCCCACCCGTTTCGTGGAAGGCTGGTCTGGAGACCCGGAACTGCTGCGCCGCGTTCTGGGTGCAGAGCGCTTTGACGCGGTGGTGCACCTGGAGCCGGGCGTGGCGATCGCCAGACCCGGCGACAGCCTGGACACCCGCATCGCGCAAACACTCGACCCCATGGCCTGTCTGCTCAACGAGATGGAAAACCAGGGCGTTCTCCAACTGCACGTGGCCAGCAGCGCCGAGGTGTACGCGGGCTCCATCGACCGGCGCCCGCTCACCGAACAATCGGTTCGCATGCCATCCAGCCCCCGGGGTGTGCACCACATCATTCTTGAGGAACTGGTGCGCGAGTTGCCCCTGCTGGACGCGGCCTGGCGCGTGGGCGTGTACCGCTTCTTCAGCCTGGCTGGCGGTCATGAGAGTGGCCTGCTGGGCCCACTGGATGCACGAGAGCTGCAGCAACTCCTGCCCCAGCTGTGCAAGACCGCGACCGATGGGCTTGCCACCAGCATTCGCTGCGACCTGCCCACCGAAGACGGCTCGGGGGTGCACGACTTCATTCACGTGGAAGACGCTGCGGCTGCCATCGTGGCGGGGCTGCAAACCGCCAACACTTACGGCGATTCCTTCACGGTGAATGTCGGCACGGGCATGGCCACGTCTGAACTGGACATGGTCAAGCGCATGGGCCACACCACCCTGCGCGAGTTGGCCTGGAGCCGCCGCTTCGGGGCGCCCGGCGCTGCGCCTTGCCTGGTGGCCGACATGAGCTACGCACACGAGGTGCTGGGCTGGCGGGCCAGAAAAAGCGTGCAAGAGATTTGCGACACCACCTGGGCCTGGTTCCTCACGAACCAGACTCGAGTTCAAGCGACCTGAATCCAAGGGGTATCAATGTCAGTCGTGGCCGTGATCAACAGCAAGGGAGGCTGTGGCAAAAGCACCGTGGCCACGACCTTGGCGTCCTGGTATGCCAGCCGCCACTCGGGCGCGATGATCGGCGACCTGGACAAGCAGAAGTCGGTTCGCTCGTGGTTGAAGGTGCGCCCGATGGAGTGCACACCCATCCGGCCCTGGGTGATCGACCTGGGCAAAGTCTTTCCCGCCCCACCCAGCACGGCGCATGCGGTGCTGGACACCCCCAGTGGCCTGGACCACTACACCCTGGCCAAGCTGCTGATGTACGCCGATGCGGTGGTGGTGCCGGTGGGGCCTTCGCTGTTCGACCTGGAATCCACCAAGGTGCTGCTGGCCTTGCTCGAGCGGCACCACAAGGTGATCGCCGGGCGCTGCCCGGTGGCGCTGGTGGGCATGCGCTGGCCCCCTGGTGACAGCGGCCGGCGGCGCCTGTCCGCCCTGCAGGCGCCCTTTCCGGTGCTGAGCGTGATCACCGAAGACCCCGTCTACCCGGAACTCATTGAGGCGGGAATGGGCCTTTTCGACACCCAGCGGCCAGAGCGAGACCGGCGCGTGAACGAGTGGCTGCCTTTGCTGCAATGGCTGGACATGGTGTGGCAAAGCCCCCCTGCCCAGGTGGCCCGCAGGGCGGCGGCGGCGTCCGCGTCCGTCGCGATGTGACCGGGTAGCCGTGCGGCAGCGTCCTGGCCGCTTGACCACACCACGGCATGCCCTTTCGCACTGGCGCTACCCTCACGCGCTGCTGAAGGCTTCACCCCGCACCCGAGCTTCTCCCCACCATGCCCTCTCCCACCCGCTTGCTCATTCTTGTGGGCACCACCTACGGCAACGCCGAATCGGTAGCCCAGGCCATTGCCTTCGACGCCGGCGACCGCTTTGACGAAGTCGAGGTGCGTCGCATGGACGACCTGGATATTTCGGTCTTTGACGCCGGCACCGCCACCTGCCACCTGATCTGCTGCGCTACGCACGGCTCGGGTGACGTGCCCGACAACGCCCAGGCGCTGGCGGCCTCGCTGGCCAACGAGCCTCGCTACCTGGGCCATGTGCGCTACGGCGTGGTGGCCCTGGGCGACAGCTCGTACGCGTCCACCTACCTGGGCGGCGGGCTGCGTTTCGACGCCCTGCTGAGCGACCTGGGCGCGCGGCGCGTGGGCGAGGTGATGGCCTTGGACGCGGCCACCGTGGACGAGCCCGACCAGGCCGCGGTGGAGGCTATCCGGCCCTGGCTCGACCTGGCCCTGGCGCCAGCCTGAGCCTCAGAGCAAGGGACGCAGTTCGCGAGCGGCGTCCAGCAACAAGGGCAGCAGGTCTTGCCTGAGGGTGCTCTCTTCCAGGCGCTGCGGCGAGGCCACCACGTTCAGCGCCGCCAGGGTTTGGCCCTGCACATTGCGCAAGGGCACCGCCAGGGCGAACACGCCCAGTTCGTGTTCTTCGCGCGCCACCGCAAAGTCGTCGGCGCGCACCTGATCGATCACCGCCCGAAAGGCCTTGTGGTCCACCGTGGTGCGCGGCGTGAGCCGCGCGAGTTCTCGCCCCTTGAGCCAGGCCGACAACTCGCCCCGCGACTTGGCAGCCAGCAGCACCCGCCCGGTGGAGGTGGCGTGCGCCGGCAGGCGGGCCCCCAGGTGCAGGCCATAAGCCATCAGGCGCTGCCCCCCCGGTGAGACGCTGCGCGCGACGATGACCACCTCGTCTTCGTCCAGCACCACGGCCGAGAACGACTCGCGCGTGAGCGCCGCCAGCCGGTTGAGCGTGGGCTGAATCAGGCGCGGCAAGCGGGCCGAGGCCAGGTAGCTGCCAGAGAAGCGCAATACCTTGGGTGAAAGCCAATAGTGGCTGCCATCGGTTTCCAGGTAGCCCAGGTGGGCCAGGGTGAGCAGATGGCGCCGCGCGGCCGCCCGGGTGAGGCCCGCGCGCTCGGCCGCCTGCGTGGCGTTCAGGCGCTGGCGCTGGGTGTCAAAGCTCTCCAGCACAGACAGGCCTTTGGCCAGACCCTCGATGAAATCGACGCGAGCAATGGGCGTGTGGCTGGTGGACATGGCGCGCATTATCCGGGGTTTGGCAATGCTGCGCGATGATCGCGCAGCACAACCACCAATCGCGCAATGTTGCCTCGCCAACATTGCCCAACCCCGTAGGGCTCCCTATTCTCGCGGCCACCGTTGCCGGCGCCTTGCCGGAACCCCTTGCCATTCCCCTTCTGGAGACTCTTCCCATGCGCACTCAGGTCGCCATCGTTGGCGCGGGCCCCTCTGGCCTGCTGCTTGGTCAACTTCTGCACAAGGCGGGCATCGACGCCGTGATCGTCGAGCGCCAGTCGCCCGAGTACGTGCTCGGCCGCATTCGCGCCGGCGTGCTGGAGCAGGTCACCACTGACCTGCTGGACGAAGCGGGCGTGGGCCAGCGCATGCACGCCGAAGGCCTGGTGCACACCGGCTTTGACATGCTGTTCAACGGCGAGCGCCACCGCATTGACCTGGAAAAGCTCACCGGCGGCAAGAAGGTGATGGTGTACGGCCAGACCGAGGTCACCCGAGACCTGATGGAGGCGCGCCAGGCCGCTGGTCTGCCCACCATCTACGAAGCCGGCAATGTGCAGGTGCACGACTACGACACCGCCAAGCCCCGCGTCACCTATGAGAAAGACGGCCAGACGCACACCATCGAGTGCGACTTCATCGCCGGCTGCGACGGCTTTCACGGCGTGTGCCGCGCCAGCGTGCCGCGCTCGTCCATCAAGGAATTCGAGAAGGTGTACCCCTTCGGCTGGCTGGGCCTGCTGTCGGACACGCCGCCGGTGCACCACGAACTGATCTACGTGAACAGCGACCGTGGCTTCGCCCTGTGTTCGCAGCGCAGCGAAACCCGCAGCCGCTACTACCTGCAAGTGCCGCTGACCGACAAGGTGGAACAGTGGAGCGACCAGGCCTTCTGGGACGAGCTCAAGCTGCGCCTGGACCCGGAAGCCGCCGAAAAGCTGGTGACCGGCCCCAGCATCGAGAAAAGCATTGCGCCGCTGCGCAGCTTCGTGACCGAGCCGCTGCGCTTTGGCCGCATGTTCCTGGCCGGTGACGCCGGCCACATCGTGCCGCCCACCGGCGCCAAGGGCTTGAACCTGGCCGCCACCGACGTGAAGTACCTGTCCACCGCCTTCATCGAGTTCTACAAGGACAAGAGCGAGGCCGGCATCGACAGCTACTCCGAGCGCTGCCTCAAGCGCATCTGGCGCGCCGAGCGCTTCTCGTGGTGGTTCACGTCCATCATGCACAACTTCACCGAGCTGGGCGACATCAACACGAAGCTGCAGCAGGCCGAGCTGGACTACCTGATGCACTCCGAGTCGGGCCTGCGCACCATCGCCGAAAACTACGTGGGCCTGCCCCTGAACTTCGGCGAAGCCTGATCGGGCTTGCCTTCACCGCAACGGGCGACGCTGTCGCCCGTTTGCGTTTCAGGGCCAGGGTGGCTGGCTACAGTGTGGGCTTCGACAACCGACGACGCCCTCCCCATGCTCCCCTCCCCCCTCAAGCCCCTGCGCGGCGTGCGCGTGCTCAGCCTCGCCCTGAACCTGCCCGGCCCGGGCGCCCTCATGCGCCTGCGCGCCATGGGCGCCACCTGCCTGAAGATCGAGCCGCCTGGCCCCGGCGGCGCCAGCGGCGACCCGATGGGCCAGTACAACCCCACCGCCTACGCGCAGATGCACGAGGGCATCAAGCTGCGCACGCTGGACCTGAAGACCGACAAGGGCCAGGCCGGGCTGCACAAAGAGCTGGCGCGCACCGATGTGCTGATCGTGTCGTTCCGGCCCTCGGCCCTGCGCAAGCTGGGCCTGGAGTGGAAAGCGCTGCACAAGCAGTACCCCAAGCTGTCGATGGTGTGCGTGCTGGGCGCGCCGGGCGAGCGCGCCGAAGAACCCGGCCATGACCTCACCTACCTGGCCGACGCGGGCCTGGTCACCGGGCTGGACCTGCCGGCCACCCTGTTTGCCGACATGGGCGGCGCGCTCATGACCAGCGAAGCGGTGTTGCAAGCCGTGCTGGTGCAGCGCGCCAAGGGCAAGGGCTCGGTGCAGTCGGTCGCGCTGTCGGACGCGGCCGCCTGGCTGGCCCTGCCCCGCCAATGGGGCCTGACCCAGCCCCACGGCGCGGTGGGCGGCGCCCACGCGGGCTACCGCGTCTACCCCTGCCGTGATGGCCGCGTGGCCGTGGCGGCGCTGGAGCCGCACTTCGCCGCGCGCCTGTGCGAGGCCGCCGGCATTGCCATGAAGGGCATGGCCACCATGATGCTGCCCGCCACCCACCAAGCCGTGGCCCGCTTCCTGGCCGGCAAGAGCCGCCGCGAACTGGACCAGCTCGCCAGCGAGCGCGACATCCCGCTGCACACGCTGGCCTGAGCCAGCGCCCGCCGCGCGATCTCTCCGCTCAAACTCAACGAGGTTTGCGCGCCTTGGCGCCGGCCGTGCCCGCGCGGGGCGGCAGGCCGGTGTGCTGGGTCAGCACCTGGCCCTTGCGCGGCGCGGGCGTGCCGGGTTTCACCACCGCCGCGGCACGGGCGCTGGGCTTGCCCACGGGGGTGCTGTTCTTGCGCCGGGCGCTCTGGTAGCCGCCGTCGGTGAGCGGCTGGAAGGTGGGGATGAGGTGCTGCTTGCCGTTGCCGATCAGGTCGGCGCGGCCCATGGCCTTGAGCGCCTCGCGCAGCAGCGGCCAGTTGTTCGGGTCGTGGTAGCGAAGGAAGGCCTTGTGCAGGCGCCGGCGCTTCTCGCCGCGCACGATGTCCACCCGCTCGCCGCGCCCACCCGGCCCGTTATCGCGGTGGATGCCCTTGAGCGGGTTCAGGCCGCTGTGGTACATGGCCGTGGCGGTGGCCATGGGGCTGGGGTAGAAGGTCTGCACCTGGTCGGCCCGGAAGCCGTTTTTCTTCAGCCACAGGGCGAGGTTCATCATGTCCTCGTCGCTGGTGCCAGGGTGGGCCGCGATGAAATACGGGATGAGGAACTGCTTCTTGCCGGCCTCTTCGCTGTACTTCTCGAACATGGTCTTGAAGCGGTCGTAGCTGCCGATGCCGGGCTTCATCATCTTGGACAGCGGCCCCTGCTCGGTGTGCTCGGGCGCGATCTTCAGGTAGCCACCCACGTGGTGCTGCACCAGCTCTTTCACGTACTCGGGGCTCTTCACCGCCAGGTCGTAGCGCAGGCCCGAGCCGATCAGGATCTTCTTGATGCCGCGCAGCGCGCGGGCGCGGCGGTAGATCTTGACCAGCGGGCCGTGGTCGGTGGTGAGGTTCTGGCACAGGCCGGGGTACACGCAACTGGGCTTGCGGCAGGCGGCCTCGATCTCGGGGCTGCGGCAGCCCAGGCGGTACATGTTGGCGGTGGGGCCGCCCAGGTCGGAGATGACGCCGGTGAAACCCTCGACCTTGTCGCGGATGTCCTCCACCTCTTTGATGATGGATTCCTCTGAGCGGCTCTGGATGATGCGGCCCTCGTGCTCGGTGATGGAGCAGAAGGTGCAGCCGCCGAAGCAGCCGCGCATGATGTTCACGCTGAAGCGGATCATCTCCCACGCCGGAATCTTGGTGGCGCCGTCGTGGCGGCCGTGCTCGTCGGCGTAGGCCGGGTGCGGGCTGCGGGCATACGGCAAGTCGAACACGTGGTCCATCTCGGCCGTGGTCAGCGGAATGGGCGGCGGGTTGATCCACACGTCGCGGGCGGTCGCGCCCTCACCGTGGGCCTGCACCAGGGCGCGGGCATTGCCGGGGTTGGTTTCAAGGTGCAGCACGCGGTTGGCGTGGGCGTAGAGCACGGCATCGCTCTTGACCTGCTCGTAGCTGGGCAGGCGAATCACGGTGCGCTCACGCGGTGGGCGCTTGCCCTTGCCTTGCAGCGCCGGGTTGGGCACAAAGGTGAGCGGCTTCACGCTGGCGCCTTGTGCATCCGCCGGTGCGGCCTCAGCCTCGCCGTCTTCCTTGGCGCAACTGGCACCTTGGGCCTGCGCCTGCTCGCTGGTGGTGAGGTAGGGGTTGATGTGCTCGTCCACGCGCCCCGGGGTGTCCACCTCGGTGGAATCGATCTCGAACCAGCCCTCGGCACTGGGGTCGTGCGGGCGGCGAATGAAGGCGGTGCCGCGCACGTCGGTGATGTTCTCCACCGGTTCGCGGGCGGCGATGCGGTGGGCCACCTCCACCAGGGCGCGCTCGGCGTTGCCGTAGAGCAGCAGGTCGCACTTGCTGTCCACCACGATGGAGCGGCGCACCTTGTCGCTCCAGTAGTCGTAGTGGGCGATGCGGCGCAGGCTGCCTTCGATGCCGCCCAGCACGATGGGCACGTCCTTGAAGGCCTCGCGGCAGCGCTGGCTGTAAACGATGGCGGCGCGGTCGGGGCGCTTGCCGCCGATGTCGCCAGGGGTGTAGGCGTCGTCGCTGCGGATCTTCCGGTCGGCGGTGTACCGGTTGATCATGGAATCCATGTTGCCGGCCGTCACGCCCCAGAACAGGTTGGGCTTGCCCAGCACCTTGAAGGGCTCGGCGCTGTGCCAGTCGGGCTGGGCAATGATGCCCACGCGAAAGCCTTGCGATTCGAGCACGCGGCCGATCACGGCCATGCCGAAGCTGGGGTGGTCCACATAGGCGTCGCCCGTGACCAGGATGATGTCGCAGCTGTCCCAGCCAAGCTGGTCCATCTCGGCGCGGCTCATGGGCAGGAAGGGGGCCGTGCCAAACCGCTTGGCCCAATACGGGCGGTAGCTGGTGATCGGCTTGGCCGCGCGCGCGAAAAAGGAGACGTCGAGGGGGGCGTTCATGGGCTGGTCCAGACCCGTGGCGCGGGCAGCGAGGAAAACGCGCGATTTTAAGTCGCCACCCCCTTGGGCGCCAGGCGCGCCGGGTTCAACCCGCGCTGCACAGGGGCATGTGGCGGATTCCCCTGGGTGCGAACCCTTGGCACCCGGCCTATGCTGCAGCCGGCCCCAGAGCCACCCCACCACCCAGAGGAGACCACATGCCCGTTTTCAGCACCCTTCGCATCGACAAAGACCCCCAGCAGCCCCGCGTGGCCCGCCTGCTGCTCAACCGCCCCGAGCGGCTGAACGCCATCAACGACGACACGCCGCGCGAGATCCGCGCCGCCGTGGAATGGGCCGAGCGCGACGACGAGGTGCACGTGATCGTGGTGGAAGGCGCGGGCAAGGGTTTTTGCGGCGGCTACGACCTGGCCGACACCGCCGAGCAACACATCGAACACCCTTGCCAGCAGGAAAAAACGCCCTGGGACCCGATGGTTGACTACGCTTACATGAAGCGCAACACCGACGACTTCATGAGCCTGTGGCGCTGCGCCAAGCCCACCATCGCCAAGGTACACGGCGCGGCCGTGGCCGGGGGCAGCGACATCGCCCTGTGCTGCGACCTGCTGGTGATGGCCGAAGACGCCCGCATCGGCTACATGCCCACCCGCGTGTGGGGCTGCCCCACCACCGCCATGTGGACGTACCGCCTGGGCCCCACCCGCGCCAAACAGCTCATGTTCACCGGCGACGTGATCGACGGCCGCACCGCCGCCGCCTGGGGCCTGGCCAACGAGACCGTGCCCCTGGCCGAGCTGGAG
Organism: Hydrogenophaga sp.; assembly: GCF_041913525.1. GTDB lineage: Bacteria > Pseudomonadota > Gammaproteobacteria > Burkholderiales > Burkholderiaceae_C > Hydrogenophaga. The sequence continues at coordinate 176,950 of NZ_JAYSFD010000005.1, forward strand.
GCCGCCACCCTGCGCCTGGCCAGCCGCATCGCGGGGGTGCCGCGCGGCCACCTGGCGATGCACAAGATGGTGATCAACCAGGTGATGCTCACCATGGGGCTGGAGCAAACCCAGTCGCTGGCCACGGTGTTCGACGGCATCACCCGCCACAACCCCGAAGGCCTGTGGTTCCGCCGCTATGCGCAAGAGGCCGGCTTCAAGGCCGCCGTGCAATGGCGCGACAGCGGCCGCCCCATTCCCGAGGGCGACGAGGCGCGCGCGCTCATCCGCGAGATGGACGCGCGCCGCGCCGGCCTTGCGCCCGAATGAAACACACGCAAGCAGGGGTACGGTTCACCTCGTTACCCCTCTTACGTGATCGCGCGGGATGTAAGCCATTGGTTCCCTAGCATGAGGGGCTCTGTCAACACCACACAACAGGAGCACCCATGGCACTGCACTTCGGCAAACGCGAATTCGAACAACCCAAGCCCCTGAACAGCGGCATGGCCACCCCGCGCTACGGCCAGGCCGCCGCGGTGACCCCGCCCCCCATCACCCCGCCGGCGGCCGAGCCTGAGCCGGCAACCGCCACCCCGGCCGCCAGCACCACCACGCCCGAAGGCGGCAGCAAGCTGACCGTGGGCCCCAACATCAAGCTCAAGGGCGTGGAAATCACCGACTGCGACACCCTGGTGGTGGAAGGCACGGTGGAGGCCACCATGGACTCGCGCGTGATCCAGATCGCCGAGCAGGGCGCCTTCAAGGGCTCGGCCGAGATCGACATTGCCGAAATCCGCGGCACCTTCGAGGGCAACCTCACCGTGCGCCAGAAGCTGGTGATCCACGCCACCGGCAAGGTGACGGGCCATGTGCGCTACGGCAAGCTGGTGATCGAGGAAGGCGGCCAGATCGCTGGTGAAATCGCCTGCGGCCCGGTCAGCACCAGCAAGGCGGCCGCGCCCAAGTCCATGGCCCTGGCGGCCTGAGGCGTCAGCGCCGCGGGTGCGCCCCGCGGCGTTTGCCCACCCCTACCCTACCCGGTATGCTCGGGGCCATGTACGCTGAGTACTTTGGCCTTCAACAGGAACCCTTCTCCATCGCCCCGGACCCGCGCTTCCTCTTCATGAGCGAGCGCCACCGCGAGGCCTTGGCCCATTTGCTGTACGGCGTGCGTGGCGGGGGCGGCTTCGTGCTGCTCACCGGCGAAATCGGGGCCGGCAAGACCACCATCTGCCGCTGCTTCCTGGAGCAACTGCCCGAGCCCTGCCGGGTGGCCTACCTCTTCAACCCCAAGCTCACCGTGGGCGATCTGCTGCGCAGCATCTGCCAGGAGTTCCAGATTGAGGTGAAAGCCCCCGGCCCCGGCCCGGCCACGATCAAAGACCACCTCGACCCGCTCAATGACCACCTCTTGCGCAGCCATGCCCAGGGCCTGCGCAACGTGCTGGTGATCGACGAGGCGCAGAACCTCAGCCCCCATGTGCTGGAGCAGTTGCGCCTGCTCACGAACCTGGAAACCAACGAACACAAGCTGCTGCAGGTCATCCTGATCGGGCAGCCCGAATTGCGCGGCCTGGTGGCCCGCCCCGAGCTGGAGCAACTGGCCCAGCGCATCGTGGCGCGCTACCACCTGGACGCGCTCACGCCCGCCGAGACCCGCCAATACATCCAGCACCGCCTGGACGTGGCCGGCCTCAAAGGCCCCCTGCCCTTTTCCGATGCCGCCATCCAGCGGGTGCACGCCCTCACCGCCGGCGTGCCACGGCGCATCAACCTGCTGTGCGACCGCGCCCTGCTCGGCACCTACGCCACGGGGCAAGCCCGGGTGGAGCGCGCCACGGTGGACAAGGCCGCCCAAGAGGTGTTTGACACCCCGACCAAAGGGCCCGCCGAGACAGGCCCCTCGCCGCTGCCCGAGCGCGCGCTGTACCTGGGCCTGGGCGCGGCGGCCGGTGCGGTGCTGGTGGCCGGCGCCGCCTGGGCCTGGTGGCAGGGCCAGCGGCCCGTGGCGGCACCTGCCACGCCCGTGGCCTCGCTCGCGCCAGAGAGCAGCGCGGCTGCCGCGCAAGCCCCGGCCAACGCCCCTGCGGCCGAACCACAAGCGCCCCCGCCGCCAAAAGCCCCGCCCACGCCAGAAGCCCCCGCTGCCACGCCAGGCCTTCCGCCCGGCAGCGCGCTGATCGCCTCTGCCGATGCCGCCTGGGCCGAGCTGTCCACGCTGTGGGGCACCCCGCTCAGTGGCGCCGCGCCCTGCAACCAGGCACCCCGCCAAGGCGTGCAGTGTTACCGCACCCAGCGCATGACCCTGCACGGCCTGCGCCAGCTTGACCGCCCGGCTGTCCTCGACCTTCAACTGCCCGACCGCTCGCGGGGGCGCGTGCTGCTCACCGCCATGAGCGCCGACGCCGCGTGGCTGCAGGCCGGCGGGCAGCGCTGGCAACTGCCCCTGACCCAACTGGCCGATGCCTGGGACGGCAGCTACGAAACCCTCTGGCGCCTGCCGCCAGGCCTGCGCGCCCGGGTGGCCGACGCCCGCCAGACCGCCGCCGCCACCTGGGTGGGCGAGCGCATCGCCGCCCTGCAGGCCAAGGGCACCGTGCCCAGTTCGGCTGCCCAGCTCACCGCGCGCGTGCAGGCCTTCCAGCGCAGCCAGGGCATCGACGCCGAGGGCGTGGCCGGCCCCATCACCCTGATGCAACTCAACCTGGCCAGCGGCGTGGACGAGCCGCGCCTGAGCGCCCCGCGATCCTGAGGCCGAGCCCCGATGTCCTACATCCTTGACGCCCTGCGCCGCGCCGACGCCGAACGCGAACTCGGCCGCGTGCCCAAGCTGAACTCGCCCACCGTGGCCAGCGCTCCCGAGCGCCGCCCCCAGGACCAGGCCCGCCGCAGGGCCGTGCGCCTGGCCGCCTGGCTGGCCGGCGTGGCCGTGGCGGGCGTGGTGGTTTGGTGGGCCTGGCCGGCCGACACCCCCACCGACACCCCCACTAACGCCCCCACCAGCGCCGCACCGGCCCCGGCCAACACAGTGCCTGTGCCACCTGCCCCGCCAGCCCCACCGGCCGACGTGGCGCCGCCCCCCGCCCCGCAGGCCACGGCGGTGGTGCCCCTGCTGGCGCCGCCCCCGCCGCCGGCCCCAACCAAACCCGCCACGCCCAGCGCCGAAGCCAGCGCACCGGCCACGGGCCAGGCCACCGCCGCTCCCAGCCACGCCAAAACCGGTAACAGCGCCAACAGCGCCAAGGGCGCCGAGCCAGCCGAGACCCTGCCCCGCCTGGCCGACCTGCCCGCCGAACAGCGCGCCCAACTGCCCGCGCTCAACCTCAGTGGCGCCACCTACGCCGAGAACCCGGCCCTGCGCATGCTCATCGCCAACGGCCGGGTGGTACAAGAAGGTCAAGAGGCCGCGCCGGGCGTGGTGCTCGAATCCATCGGCCCGCGCAGCGCCGTGCTGAACCACCGGGGCACGCGCTTTCGCGTGCCGTACTGAACCAAGCCATGGCCACCGCCCCCTGCCACCTGATCGCCGAGCACCTGCACTTCGCCTGGCCCGGCCAGGCACCGCTCATTCCAGACCTCTCGTTTGACCTTGGCCCCGGGCTGCACTGGCTGGTGGGCGACGAGGGCTGCGGCAAGACCACCTTGTTGCGCCTGCTGGGGGGCGAGCTCGTGCCCGGTGGCGGGCGGCTGTGCGCCAACGGCCACTGGCTCGACGCATCGCCGACCGACTACCGGGCACAGGTGGCCTGGGTGAACGTGCAAGGCGAGGCGCACGACGCCATCAGCGCGGCCGCTTTTCTGGACAGCATGGCCAGCCATTTCCCGCGCTTTTCGGCCGAGGCCCTGGCCGACATGGTGGACGGCCTGGCCTTGGCGCCGCACCTGGACAAGCCCCTGTACATGCTCTCCACCGGCAGCCGGCGCAAGGTGGCGCTGGCGGCGGCGCTGGCCTCGGGCCAGCCGCTCACGCTGATCGACCAGCCCTTTGCCGCGCTGGACGGCGGCTCGATCCGCTTCCTGCGCGAGGTGTTCGCCGACCTGGCTGACCACCCCACCCGCACCTGGGTGGTGGCCGACTTCGAGGCGCCGGCCGGGGCGGCCAGCACCATTCACCTGCCCGGCCGCTGAGCCAGGCGGGTGCCGGGCTCAGCGCGCGCCCAGGCCCATCTGGCGCGAGATCACCTCTTTCATGATCTCGTTGGTGCCGCCGTAGATGCGCTGCACGCGTGCGTCGGCATAGGCGCGGGTGATGGGGTATTCCCACATGTAGCCGTAGCCGCCGTGCAACTGCACGCACTCGTCCATCACCTTGCACTGCAAATCAGAGCACCAGTACTTGGCCATGCTGGCGGTGGCGGTGTCCAGCTCGCCCTTCACCACCAGCTCACAGCATTTGTCCACGAACACGCGCGCCACCTGCACCTCGGTCTGCAGCTCGGCCAGGGTGTAGCGGGTGTTCTGGTAGCTGGCCACGGGCTGGCCGAAGACCTTGCGGTCTTTCACGTACTGCACCGTCCAGTCGATGGCGGCCTGCGCGGCCGACACCGCGCCGATGGCGATCTGCACACGCTCCCAGGGCAGCTGCTCCATCAGGCAGATGAAGCCGCGCCCCTCAAAGGCGGCGCCACCCAGCAGCTGCTCGGCCGGCACCTTCACGTTGTCGAAGAACAGCTCGGAGGTGTCTTGCGCCTTCATGCCCAGCTTCTTCAGGCGCTTGCCCTTCTCGAAACCGGGCATGCCGCGTTCGATCAGGAACAGGCTGGTGCCCTTGGCGCCAGCGGCGGGGTCGGTCTTGGCCACCACGATCACCAGGTCGGCGTGCCAGCCGTTGGTGATGAAGGTCTTGCTGCCGTTGAGCACGTAGTGCGAGCCATCGGCACTTTTGATGGCAGTGGTCTTCACGCCTTGCAAGTCACTGCCGGCGGCCGGCTCGCTCATGGCGATGGCGCCCACCATCTCGCCGCTGGCCAGCTTGGGCAGGTACTTCTGCTTCTGCTCCTCGGTGCCGTAGTGCAGGATGTACGGCGCCACGATCTCGCTGTGCAACCCAAAGCCGATGCCCGAATAGCCGCCACGGGCCAGCTCTTCCATCTGCGCCACGGCGTACAGCCGGTCAGCCCCCGAGCCACCGTAGGCCTCGGGCATGGTCATGCACAGAAAGCCGTTCTCACCGGCCTTGCGCCAGACCTCGCGGTCCACATAGCCCTGCTCTTCCCAGTCCTCGTGGAAGGGCGCGATCTCTTTTTCCATGAAGCGGCGGAAGGCGTCGCGGAAGGACTCGTGGTCGGCGTTGAAGAGGGTGCGTTCGATCATGTTGTCTCCTGTGGTGATGAAGGGGAAAGGGAAATCGGGTCAGGCCAGGCCGGTGGCCAGCCAGCCGGCCCAGTCGTGCGCGCCCTGCTCGCGCGCTCGGGCCACCGCAGCGGGCCAGTCGTAGGCCACCGCCACCTGAGCCACCGTCCAGTCGCCACTGGCCGAGCGTTCGCACAGGGCATAGCGGGCGTGCGGGCTGCCGGTCTGGTGCACGTGAAAGGCAATGTGGTCGTCGTCAAACGCCGGCAGGCCCACGCTGCCGGGGTTGACGCACAGCGGTGCCCCGGCACCGGGCCACAGCAGGCGCGGCAGGTGGCTGTGGCCACAGAGCAGCAAGGCGGCGCGTCGGGCCGCCCCGTCGCCCAGCCGGGCCGAGACCTCATCGGCCGTGGCCGGGCGCGAGCCGGAGGGCCGCACAGTTTCCAGCAAATACTCCAGATCGCTGCCGGGGTGGCCGTGACACAGGTGCACGCCGCCTGGCAGATCAAGCGACGCCGGCAAGCTGGCCAGCCAGGCCCGCTGCTCGGGCGTGGTTTGGGCGTAGGCCCAGGCATCCGAAAAGCCCCCGGCCTGGTGCTCGCAAGCCAGCAATTGGCGCTCGTGGTTGCCAGCGATGGTGGGCCAGCCCAGCGGCATCAGACAGTGCGCCGTCTCGCGCGGCCACAAAGGGCCGCTGAGGATGTCCCCCAGGTTCACAAAGGCGCTGGCGCCGCGCGCACGGGCATCGGCCAGCACCGCCTCCAGGGCGGGCAGGTTGCCGTGGATATCAGACAAAACGGCCAGGCGCATGAAGGGTCTCCAGCGGGGTGTCGCCCGCTTGACGGGCCAGGGGAATTTCACCAAGCAATTGCTCGGCAAAAGTCTATACTGCCGGCGAACACGAGGCCAGTGACCCCGTGACACAGGAGACAAGGCGATGAGCGAGGCGTTTGTATTCGACACCGTGCGCACCCCGCGCGGCAAGGGCAAAAAAGACGGCAGCCTGCACGAGGTCAAGCCCATCGACCTGCTGGCCGGTGTGCTCACCGCCCTGCAGGCTCGCAACGGGTTTGACACCGCCGCCGTGGACGACGTGGTGATGGGCGTGGTCTCGCCGGTGGGCGAGCAAGGCTCGGTGATCGCCAAGGTGGCGGCGCTGAAAGCCGGCTGGGACTGGCAGTGCGCGGGCGTGCAGCTCAACCGCTTCTGCGCCTCGGGCCTGGAGGCCGTGAACATGGCCGCCATGAAGGTGAAGAGCGGCTGGGAAGACCTGGTGGTGGCCGGTGGTGTGGAGAGCATGAGCCGCGTGCCCATTGGCTCGGACGGCGGCGCCTGGGCACAAGACCCGGCCACCAACAGCGCCACCCTTTTCGTGCCCCAGGGCATTGGCGCCGACCTGATCGCCACGCTCTCGGGCTTCAGCCGCGAAGACGTGGACGCCTTCGCCGTGGAATCGCAGCGCCGTGCGGCCGCTGCCCGCGCAGAGGGCCGCTTCCAGCGCTCCATCGTGCCGGTGAAAGACCGCCTGGGCCAGACCATCCTGGCCGAAGACGAGTTCATCAAACCCCACACCACGGTGCAGACGCTGGCCGCGCTCAAGCCCTCGTTCGAGCAGCTCGGCGCCATGGGCTTCGACTCGGTGGCGCTGCAGCGCTACCCGCAGGTGGAGCGCATCCACCACGTGCACCACGCGGGCAACTCCTCGGGCATCGTGGACGGCGCCACCGCCGTGCTGATCGGCAGCGAGGCCGCCGGCAAAACCCACGGCCTCACGCCGCGTGCGCGCATCGTGGCGGTGGCCTTGTCGGGCGCCGACCCGACCATCATGCTCACCGGCCCCATGCCGGCCACGCGCAAGGTGCTGGCCAAGGCCGGCCTCACCATTGACCAGATCGACCTGTTCGAGGTGAACGAGGCCTTCGCCGCCGTGCCCATGAAGTTCATGCAGGAAATGGGCGTGCCGCACGAGAAGGTGAACGTGAACGGCGGCGCCATTGCCATGGGCCACCCGCTGGGCGCCACCGGCGCCATGATCTTGGGCACCCTGATCGACGAGCTGCACCGCCGGCAACTGCGCTACGGCCTGGCCACCCTGTGCGTGGGCGGCGGCATGGGCATTGCCACCATCGTTGAACGCGTCTGATCCGGGAGCCCGCATGAACACCATCCGCTACGAACTGCAAGACGGCATCGCCACCCTCACCTTCGACGAGCCCGGCTCGCCAGTGAACACCATGTGCGCCCAGTGGCAGCAAGACCTCACCGAGGTCACGGCCCGCGTGGTGGCCGAGCAGACGCAGATCCGGGGCATCGTGCTGGCCTCGGCCAAGAGCACCTTCTTCGCCGGTGCCGACCTCAAGGCCACCATGCGCCTGCGCCAGGCCGACGCCAGCGACGTCTACGCCGGCATCGAGCAGACCAAAAAGAACTTCCGCACCCTGGAAACCCTGGGCCTGCCCGTGGTCACCTGCCTCAACGGCGCGGCCCTGGGCGGCGGCTGGGAGCTGGCCCTGGTGGGCCATCACCGCATCGCCATCGACAACCCCAAGATCCAGCTCGGCCTGCCCGAGGTGACGCTGGGCCTGATCCCCGGCGCCACCGGCATCACCAAGATGACGCGCCTGCTGGGCCTGATGGGCGCCCAGCCCTATGTGCTGGAAGGCAAGCTGTTCAACCCGCGCCAGGCGCTTGACCTGGGCCTGGTGCACGAGCTGGTGCCCGACGCCGCCGCCCTGCGCGCCGCCGCCCTGGCCTGGATCGCCACCCACCCCAAGGCCCAGCAGCCCTGGGACGCCAAAGACTACAAGATGCCGGGCGGCACGCCGTCCAACCCCAAGATCGCCGGCATGCTCAGCGTGGCGCCCGCCGTGCTCAAGCAAAAGACGCGCGGCCTCTACCCAGCCCCCGAGGCCGCCTTGGCCGCCATGGTGGAAGGCGCCCAGGTGGACTACGACACCGCGCTGCGCATCGAAAGCCGCTACCTGGCCGAGATCATCGTGAGCCCGGTGGCGCGCAACATGATCAACACCTTCTTCTTCAACCTGAACGCCATCAAGAGCGGCAGCTCGCGGCCGGCGGGGGTGGCGAAGTACAAACCGCAGAAGGTGGGCATCCTGGGCGCGGGCATGATGGGCTCGGGCATCGCCTACGCCCAGGCCAGCCGCGGCATCGCCACCGTGCTCAAGGACGTGAGCCAGGAGGCCGCCGAGAAGGGCCGCGCCTACAGCGCCAAGATCACCCAGCCGCGGGTGGACAAGGGCAAGATGAGCCCCGCCGACCAGGCGGCGCTGCTCTCGCGCATCACGCCCACGGCCGATGCCGCCGCCCTGGCCGGCTGTGACCTCATCATCGAGGCCGTGTTCGAAAACCGCGAACTCAAGGCCCGCGTCACCCAAGAGGCCGAGGCGCAACTCGCCCCCGGCGGCTTCTTCGCCAGCAACACCTCCACCCTGCCCATCTCGGGCCTGGCCCAGGCCAGCCGCGCCCCGCAGAAGTTCGTCGGCATCCACTTCTTCAGCCCGGTGGACAAGATGCAACTGGTGGAGATCATCCGCGGCGCGCAAACCGACGACGAGACCATCGCCCGCGCCTTCGATTACGTGCAGGCCCTGGGCAAGCTGCCCATCGTGGTGAACGACTCGCGCGGCTTCTACACCAGCCGCACCTTCGGCACCTTCGTGATGGAAGGCGTGGCCATGCTGGGCGAAGGCATCCCCGCCGCCGCCATCGAAAACGCGGGTGTACAGGCTGGCATGCCGGTGGGCCCGCTGGCGGTGCTGGACGAAACCGCCCTTTCGCTGGCCGTGCACGTGCTCGACCAGACCCGCGCCGACCTGGCCGCCGAGGGCAAAACCCACCAGGCCACACCCGGTGAACTGCTGGTGGAGCGCATGGTCAAAGAACTCAAGCGCCCAGGCCGTGCCGGTGGTGGCGGCTTCTACGACTACCCTGCCGGTGCGCCCAAGCACCTGTGGCCCCAGCTCAAACCCCTGTTTGAGAAACCCGGTGTGGCCTGGGACGTGCAGACCCTCAAAGACCGCCTGCTCTACCGCCAGGCCGTGGAGACCGCCCGCTGCCTGGCCGAGGGCGTGCTGACCACGGTGCACGACGGCAACATCGGCTCCATCTTCGGCATAGGCTTCCCGGCCTGGACCGGCGGGGCACTGCAGTTCATCTACGGCCAGGGCATCGACGCGTTCGAGCGCCGCTGCGCCGAACTCGCCAGCGCCCACGGCCAGGGCTTCGCCTTGACGCCTGCCGTGATCGACGCGCTGCGCCAACACCAACCCGTTTACTGACCCACCCCATCACTTCACCATGCCCCGTCTCCAGAACAAAGTCAGCCTCATCACCGGTGCCGCACAAGGCATCGGCCTGGCCACCGCCCGCCGCTTCGCGCAAGAAGGCGCCATCGTCATCGTCTGTGACATCAAACCCGAGGCGGTAGAAGACGCCACCCGCCAGTGCCAAGCCCTGGGCGCCCAGGCAGCAGGCTTCGTGCTCGACGTGACCGACCGCGCCCGTGTGGACGAGGTGGTGAAACAGGTGCTGGATCGCTTTGGCCGCATCGACGTGCTGGTGAACAACGCCGGCATTACGCAAGACGCGCGGCTACAGAAGATGACGCTGGAGCAATTCGATCGCGTGATCGACGTGAACCTGCGCGGCGTCTTCCATTGCTCACAAGCCGTGGCCGACGCCATGGTGCGCCAAGGCAGCGGCGTGATCCTCAACGCCTCGTCGGTGGTGGGCGTGTACGGCAACTTCGGTCAGACCAACTACGCCGCCTCCAAGTTCGGCGTGATCGGCTTCACCAAGACCTGGAGCCGCGAACTCGGCCCCAAGGGCATCCGCGTCAACGCCGTCGCGCCCGGCTTCGTGGCCACCCCCATCCTGGGCACCATCCCCGACAAAGTGATCGCCGAACTCGAACACCGCGTGCCCCTGGGCCGCCTGGGCCAGCCCGAAGAAATCGCCAGCGTCTACGCTTTCCTCGCCAGCGACGACGCCAGCTACGTGAATGGCGCCGTGCTGGAGGTGTCGGGAGGCCTGGTGGTGTAAGCCAATCACCAGAACAGCACCCTTGAATTTTTGTATTTCTTAGGAACTACTTTTGATTTCGATGTGATAAAAAGGAATCCATTTTTTGGATTCCCATGCACTCCCCTCTCGATCCAAAGCACGAGGAGCGGCGCCTGGCCTTCTTGCACGGGCTTGGCCTTTTTGACAGCCTGCCCCAGGCAGCCTTCGACGAAGTCGCGGCCCTGGCCCAACAGGTCTGCCAGGCGCCCATCGCCCTGATCGGCTTCGTCGACAGCCATCACCAATGGTTCAGGGCCCAGCGGGGACTTGAGATCGACAGCCTGGCCCGCCACCAGTCCTTCTGTGCTCACGCCATCCAGGCACCAGACGGCGTGTTCGAGGTCGCCGACGCCCACCTGGATCCCCGATTCGCCGACACCCCACTGGTGGCCGGCCCGCCCAGCGTTCGGTTCTATGCCGGCGCGCCTATCGTGGTGGACGGCGACATCGCGCTAGGTGCCATCAGCGTGATGGACGTACAACCCCGTCGCCTGTCAGCAGAGCAGGCCGACACGCTTCGGCGATTGGCATCCCTGGTGGGACACCTCATCGCCCAGGCCCACGCCAAGGCCCAAAGCAGCCGCCAGGCCAACGAAGAACTCCTGGCCATGGTCACCGCAGGCCTGGACATGCTCGCCTTCATCGATTGCGACCAGACCTACCGCCACGTCAACCAGACCTTCCTTGACTACAACGGCTGCCGACGAGAAGACGTGATCCAAAAGACGGTGGCCGAACACATCGGCGCAGAACCATACGAAACCATGGTTCGCCATCACCTGGAGCGGGCGCTAAGTGGTCAACGGGTGCTTTACGACCGCAAGGCCTTCTTCAAGGGCCGAGGCCTGCGACACATCGAAGTGGCCATGCTGCCCATGAGGGACTCCACTGGCGCCATCTGCGGCATTGTCATGCGAGCCCATGACATTGAAGACCTCAAACAAAAAGAGGAACGCCTGGGACTGGTCGTGCGGCAGATGGAACAAAAGACACTGGAGCAACAGCGATTCATCCAGATCATTTCGCACGACCTGCGCGAACCCATCAACTCCATCAACAACTTCAGCCAGCTACTGGACGAGTTGTACCGCCCCTTGTTGCCCGATGACGGGCAACGCTACCTGGACTTCGTCCGAAGCGGCGTGCTGCGAATGCGAGACCTGCTGGATGACCTGCTGCACTACGTGCACCTGGACAACCACCAGCCCAAATCGATGCCGGTTGACCTCAATGGCTTGATGGCCGCCGTGATCGCCGACCTCGACTCGGCCATCAAGCGAAGAAACGCGATCGTCGAGGTTGGACCAATGCCCACGGTACAGGCCGACCCCACCCTCATGCGGCTGGCACTGCAGAACCTGGTGGCCAACGCCCTCAAGTTCGTTGCCGAGGGTGTGCAGCCGCGCGTCTGCGTGAGCGCCAGCTTCACTGACGGTGAGCACGCCATTCACGTCCAGGACAACGGCATCGGCATTGCGCCCGAACACCACCAGGCCATTTTTGGCGTGTTCACCCGACTGCACTCCCGCCGCCAATTCGACGGATCTGGCCTGGGCCTCTCCATCTGTCGACGCATTGTTGACCTGCACCAGGGCCGATTGCTGCTGACCTCCAACCCCGGACAGGGCAGCCGTTTTTCCATCCACCTTCCCGAGCCAGCCTTTGCCAGGAGGAGCATCGAATGACAACATCCGCCCCTCATCGCTTCATCCTCATCGATGACAGCGAAGCCGACAACCTGTTCCACAAGATCATGATCCAGCGAGCCGGCTTCGGCGGCGAGATCCTGATATTTGAAGACAGCAAAAAGGCACTCAACTTCCTTCGGACCGATGCCGAACCGGTGCCCACTTGCATCCTGCTAGACATCAACATGCCCGTGCTCAACGGGTTTGAGCTGGCAGAAGAAGCCACGCCGCTGCTCAAGGGCAAGCCAACGATGGTGGTGGTGATGCTGACCTCGTCGCATTCACCCGAAGACAAGGCACGAGCGCAAAGCATCGAGATCATTCAGGGCTACGTCAGCAAGCCCCTCACGGTGGCATTGGTGCGCCAAATGCTGCATCCTTCGTGACGTGACGTCTCAGCCCTCTTCCCCCTCCACTTCTTCCCCCACCCCTTCCTCCACCGCTCCGCGCTCCTGCCGGGAGCTTTTCCTGGCGTTTACGGTCCTCGCTCTGCAAGGGTTCGGCGGGGTCATGGCGGTTGTGCAACGTGAGTTGGTCGAGCGACGTCGCTGGCTCACCCAGGAACAGTTCATTGAAGACTGGGCCGTGGCGCAACTGATGCCCGGCCCCAACGTGATCAACCTGTCCATGGTGATCGGCGAGCGCCACTTCGGTTGGCGTGGCGCCCTGAGCGCACTGGCCGGCATGCTGCTGGCCCCGTTGGTCGTGGTGCTGCTGTTGGCGGCGCTGTATGGTTCGGTGGCCCATCACCCCACGGCCCAGGGCGCTCTGCGCGGCATGGGTGCGGTGGCGGCCGGCCTGGTGATCGGCACCGGCCTGAAGCTCTTGGGCGCGCTGCGCCACAACCCAATGGGGGCTCTGGCCTGCGCTGCACTGGGCACCGTCACCGCCGTGGCCATTGCCTGGCTGCGCTGGCCCATGACCACCGTCTTGCCCGCCGTGGGCACCGTCGCGGTCTGGTGGGCCTGGCGCGGCCTGCCCGACACCCCCTCCAAGCCCTGAGAAGACCCGTGCCCCCCATATCAGTTGATTGGCTGTCCCTGACCGGGCAGTTTTTGTCCCTGTCACTGCTGAGCATCGGTGGCGCCATCACCGTGGCGCCAGACATGCACCGCTACCTCGTCACAGAGCATGGCTGGCTCTCCGATGCGCAGTTCAATTCGTCCATTGCCCTGTCTCAGGCAGCCCCTGGGCCCAATGTGCTGTTCGTGGCACTGCTGGGTTTTCAGGTGGGCCTGAACGCCAACGCCGGGTTGGTGCCCGCCTATGTTTCCTGGGCCCAGGCCCTGGCAGGATCGCTGCTGACGCTCTTCGCCATCCTCCTCCCCTCATCGCTGCTGAACCACACCATCACCCGATGGGCCCACCGCAACCAGCACCGTCGAGCCGTTCGCGCCTTCAAACAAGGGATGGCCCCCATCGTGGTGGCCCTGATTTTGTCCACCGGCTGGTTGCTGGCCTCGGCCCACGATCAGCCGGCCACCGACTGGCCGCTTTGGCTGCTCACCGCAGGCAGCGCGGTGCTGGCCTGGCGCACCCGCCTGCACCTGCTGTGGCTGATCGGCGCTGGCGCGCTGCTGGGCGCAATGGGTTGGGTGTGACCCTCAGCGAGGGTTCTGGAAGAACAGCGCGTTGGTGTAGTCGCTGATCTCGAAATACACCCTCTTTTCGCCCGGGTCGGCCACGAAGTTGAGGTTCTCGTCGAGCACGCCATAGCCGTACCGGTAAGCGCGCGGCTTGCCGTCGTCGGTGCCCAGGGCGGTGCTGATCTTGTCGATCTTCAGGAAGCGGCGCACCAGCTTGTCGCCGGCGTACACCTCAAGCACACCATCGGTGCCGGTCCAGTTCTGGATCTCACGCCCAAGTTTGTTCTGTTGCTCCTGGGTGCAGGCGGCCAACAGGGCCAGGCCTATGGCGGCCAACGTCAAACGAAACACCATTCAGTCCTCCAGCAACAAAGGCAAACATTGGGCCGCACGTTCGCGCACCTGAGCATCGGCCAAACCATCTAGGGCACTCGGTTCCGGGTTGACGATGACGACGCGGCTACCGGCCAAATGCGCCTGGTGAACCAGACCTGCCGCCGGGTACACCTCGCCCGAGGTGCCCACCACCAGCATCAAGTCACAAGATTCGGCGGCCGCCTCGGCGGCCATCAACTCGGTCTCGGGCAAGGCCTCGCCAAACCACACCACAGCGGGGCGGCACCAGTTGCCGCAGGTGGCGCATCGCGGCGGTCGCCCCGGCTGGGGTGGCCGCCTGTTGCAACATGGCTTCGGATCGTCCAACCAACGGTCAGTGCACAAGTCGCCATGCAGGGCCAACACGGTGCTGCCGGCGCGCTGGTGCAGGCCATCCACATTCTGGGTGATCAGGGTCATGCGCCCGGGGTGGCGGGCCTGAAAGGCAGCCAGTGCCCTGTGCCCTGCATTGGGCTCAACGCCAGCCAGCGCCTGCCGCCGCTCGGCGTACCAGTCCCACACCCGCTGCGGGTGCGCGCGAAAGGCGTCTTCGGTGGCCAGCTCGCGGGGATCGAAGCGAGCCCAAAGGCCCGTGAGGGCATCGCGAAAGGTGGGCACGCCAGACTCGGCGCTGACCCCGGCACCGGTGAGCACCGCGATGGAACGGGCCTCGCGGATCCACTGGCGCACAACGTCCATGGTGGTCAGCTGCGCTGGCGCAGCGCCTCGTAAAGACACACACCGCTGGCCACCGACACGTTCAGGCTCTCCACTGCGCCTCGCATGGGAATGCTGACCAGCTCGTCGCAGGTCTTGCGCGTGAGTTGGCGCATGCCCTGCCCTTCAGCGCCCAGCACCAGTGCCACCGGGCCGCGAAGGTCCACTTGGTAAAGGGTTTTGGGCGCGTCGTCGCTGGTGCCGATGATCCAGATGTTGCGCTCCTTGAGTTCGTTGAGCGTGCGCGCCAGGTTCGTCACCATGAAGTAAGGCATGGTCTCGGCAGCGCCACTGGCCACCTTGGCCACGGTGGCGTTGATGCCAGCGGCGTGGTCCTTCGGCGCGATGACCGCGTGCGCACCGGCGCCATCGGCCACGCGCAGGCAGGCGCCCAGGTTGTGCGGGTCGGTCACGCCATCCAGCACCAGCAGCAAGGGCGCGTGGCCGGTGGGCTCGAGCTGGTCCAACAGGTCATCCAGCGAACGCGCCTGCTCGATGGGGTGCACCAGTGCGGCCACGCCCTGGTGGCCGTGGCTGCCCGCCAGCTTGGCGATGCGCAGGCTGTCGGCTTCAATCAGGCGAACGCCAGCCTCGCGAGCGCGGTCGAGGAACTGCCGCATGCGGGCGTCCCGCCGGCTAGGGTCCACATAAATTTCAATGACGGAGGCGGGGCTGGTCTTGACGCGCACGCCCACGGCATGAAAGCCGAACAGGACCTTGGACGCAGACGGGTTTTTGGGCGATGACATGCGCGGATTATCCCCGCAGCCCGCGCCCCTCAGGCAACAGCGGACGGGCTGATGTCGGCCACCTTGCCCGCCGCGATGGTGATGCGCCGTTCGCAGCGATCGGCAATGCCCCGGTCGTGCGTGACCAGCACCAGCGTCGTGCCCTGCTCGCGATTGAGTTCGAACATCAGTTCCATGATGGTGTTGCCGGTGGCGAAATCGAGGCTGCCCGTGGGCTCGTCTGCCAGCAGCACCGTGGGGTGCACCACAAAGGCCCGGGCCAATGCCACGCGCTGCTGCTCGCCCCCCGACAAGACCTTGGGGTAACTGGCCAGTCGCTCGCCCAGCCCCACGCGCTGCAGCATCTGCGTGGCGGCCAGCCGGGCATCGCGCCTGCCGGCCAGTTCCAGTGGCAGCATCACGTTTTCCAGCGCGGTGAGGTTACCCAGCAGCTGAAAGCTCTGGAACACGAATCCCACCTTCTGGGCGCGCAGCGCAGCCCGCTGGTCTTCGTCCAGCGCGAACAAATCGACCCCGTCGATGTGAACCGTGCCCCGGGTCGGCGTGTCCAAGCCGGCAATGATGGACAAGAGCGTGCTCTTGCCCGAACCCGATGCACCCACAATGGCGGCGGTTTCCCCGCGCCGCAGGGTGAAATCGATATCTCGCAGAATCGTGAGCGTGCCAGTCGAGTCGGTCACCGACTTGAACACATGCTGCACGGCAATCATCACATCGGTCATGAACAGCTTCTTCAGGTTGAATCGACGCCACTGTAGCGCCCTCTTGTTGATGGGTGCCCTTGCCCTGGCTGGGCCGGTACCGGCCGCCTCCGCTGCACCTCCGGTGGTGCTCGTGGTGGGCGACTCGCTCAGCGCCGAGTACGGCCTGCAGCGCGGCAGCGGCTGGGCAGCCCTGCTGCAAGAGCGACTGAACCGCGAAAAAGTTCAAGCCCGCGTGGTGAACGCCAGCGTCAGCGGCGACACCACCTCGGGCGGGCGGTCGCGGCTGCCCGCACTGCTTCGCCAACACCAGCCCAGCGTGGTCATCATCGAACTGGGCGGCAACGATGCCTTGCGCGGCCTGCCCATGAGCACCACCCGCGACAACCTCGCCGCCATGGTGCAGGCCAGCACCACGGCCGGCGCTCGTGTGCTGCTGCTGGGCATGGAAATGCCGCCGAACTATGGCGCGCGCTATGCCCAGGAATTTCGTGACGTGTTCACCAGTGTCGCGAAGCAGGGCAAGGCCTCGCTGGTGCCCTTCTTCCTGAAGGGTGTGGCCGACTTGCCCGACCCCACCAAGCTTTTCCAGAACGACCGCATCCACCCCAATGAGCAAGCCCAGCCGATCATGCTGGACAACGTCTGGCCCGCGCTGCGGCCCCTGATTGGGAAACGATAATCGGCCATGCCTGTTCACACCCTCAGCGCCCCAGACGCGCTGGCCCGCCTGGGCGAATTCGACACCGTCATCGACGCCCGCACCGAAGACGAATACGCGCTGGACCACGTGCCCGGCGCAATCAACTGGCCCACGCTGAACAACGCCGAGCGCATCACCATTGGCACGCTCTACAAGCAGGTCAACCCCTTCGAGGCCAAGAAGCGCGGCGCGGCCCTGTCGGCGCGCAACATCGCGGCGCACATCGAGCGCGAGGTCATCGACAAGCCCAAATCGTGGCGCCCGCTGGTGTACTGCTGGCGAGGCGGCAACCGCAGCGGGGCACTGGCCACCATCCTGGGTGCCATTGGGTTTCACGTCACCCTGGTCGAGGGCGGCTACAAGGCCTGGCGCGCTGCGCTGGTCGATGACTTGCCTGCCCAGGCCGCGCGTCTGCATTACCGCGTGGTGTGCGGCCCCACGGGCAGCGGCAAGACCCGCTTGCTGCAGGCGCTTCGCGCGCAGGGTGCACAGGTGTTGGACCTGGAAGACCTAGCCAATCACCGCAGTTCGGTGCTGGGCCACCTGCCGGGCCTGGAACAACCCAGCCAAAAGCGCTTTGATTCGCTGATCTGGGAAGCGCTGCGCGCTTTTGACCCGGCCAGGCCCGTGTTCGTGGAGAGTGAGAGCAAAAAGGTGGGCAATGTGCGCGTGCCCGACGCCTTGATCGAGGCCATGCGACAAAGCCCCTGCATCGATCTGCAACTGCCCGAGGACGAGCGCGTGGCCTTGCTGATGGAAGACTACGACTACTTCGTGCGCGACCCGGAACTGTTTTGCCAGCGCCTGAAGGCATTGGTTGAGCTGCGCGGACACGAGGTGGTGAATGGCTGGATCGCCTCAGTGCAGGCCGGCCGCGTGGCCGATGTGGTGCGCGAGCTGCTCACGCTGCACTACGACCCGGTGTATGCGGCCTCGATCCGCCGCAACTTCACCCAATACGACAAGGCCCTGCCCTGCACCCTGCCCGACCGTTCGGCCCAGGCACTGGCCGAGGCGGCCGCGCAGCTTTTGCGGCCCGCCACCTGAGGCGGCAAGCACGGGATCAGGTCGGTCAGTCGCTGCTGCCGTCGGCGCTGCCGGCCGATTCCGAGGCGCCGGCCGGCTGGTCGCCGGCATCGGCCTGGCCCGGTTCTGGGTCATCGTGCTTGCGCGCGGCCTTGGCGCGCAACTTTTCTTCTTTCTTCTGTTTTTTGGCCAGCTCGCGCTGGCGCTTTTCATATCCGTAATTGGGGGTGGCCAAGGGGATCCTTTGTTAGGAAACGACAGGGAATCAGGCGCCCAGATTGGGCCAGGCCTGTAACAGATCGGCCTTGAGATCGGCAAGCGCCTCAAGTCCGACGGCGAAGCGTACCAGACCCCCCCGATGCGGCCAAGTGCGGGTGCGAATGGCCGCCACGTCATAGGGCGCGCACAGACTGATCGGGCCCGCCCAGCTCCAACCCAGCCGGAAGCAATGAAGGGCATCCAGAAAGGCGTCGATGCGAGCCTGAGGAATGTGATCCTGGAACAACACGCTGAACAGGCAGGCAGCGGCCCGCGCGTCGCGGCGCCACGCGTCGTGGCCGGGAGAGCCGGGCAAGGCCGGGTGCAGCACGCATTCAACGCCCGGCTGAGTCTGTGCCCAGGCGGCCAACTCGCGCGTCGCCGTGTCCTGCGCGGCGTAGCGCAAGGCCATGCTGCCCAGACCGCGCAACACCAACTCGGCGTCGTTGGCGCCCACGCCCAGCCCCAGGCGCATGTGCGCCAGCAACACATCGCGGTGCAGCGATTCGTCGCGGGTGACGACAGACCCCATCAGCACATCGGCGCCGCCGCTGGGGTATTTGGTCAGGGCCTGCATGGACACGTCCACGCCGAGATCAAACGCATTGAAGGCCAGGCCCGCGCCCCAGGTGTTGTCCAGCGCAGTGACGACGGGTCGCTCGCGGCCGGCATTGGCTTGTCGCACCACCCCCACCAGAGCGGGCATGTCAGGGAACTCCAACGTAATGGAGCCCGGCGCCTCAATCCAGACGAGCCGTGTGGACGGGCCGATGCGGGCGGCCAGATCGGCCGGGTTCAGCGGGTCGTAGAAGGCGTGGGCAATGCCCCATTGGGCCAGCTCTTTCACGGCAAACGCCTTGCCTGGGCCGTAGGCGTTGTCGGGCAACAGCACCTGATCGCCCGCGCGCAGAAAGGCCATGTCCACCAGCGTCAATGCCGACAGTCCGCTGGGCGCCAGCACGCAGAAGCGACCGCCCTCCAGCGTGGCGATGCGCTCCTCCAGCGTGAAGGTGGTGGGCGTGCCGTGCAGCCCGTAGGTGTACCCACTCTTGTCCATCCACTCCTGCGTGCGCAGGGCCTGGACGTTGGGGAAGAAGACGGTGGACGCCTTGTGCACCCCCGGCGCCATGGCCTCAAAGCCCTCTGGCGGGCGGTAGGGGTGGTGGATGAGCTGCGTTGAGATGTCGGTCATGGTGCGTGGCCCGCCAGCTTGGGGTCACGCCACGGGGCCCGACCGCAGCCCGGGTGAATCGTCAGTTCAGACTTTCCACTTGTCCAGCAATTGCGCCGGGCGCATGCTGTCGTAGCTTTCGAAGGGCTGGTGGATCCAGGGGTTGGTGGGCAGGAACTCCACCGAGTAGTCGGGCGTGAAGACCGACACCGCCTTGGTCCAAATCACTGCGCTGCGCAGCTCGGTGATGGGCGGGTAGTTGTTCTTGAGCAGATCAATCACCGCCTTGAGCGTGTGGCCGGAATCGGCCAGGTCGTCCACCAGCAGCACGCGGCCGGCGATTTCGCCCTTGGGCGTGGTGATGTAGCGCGCAATGTCCAGGGTGCCCTGCACCTTGCCCGCCTCGGCCCGATACGAGCTGGTGGACATGATGGCCAGGGGCTTGTCGAAAATGCGCGAGAGGATGTCGCCCGGGCGCATGCCACCACGTGCCAGGCACAGAATGGTGTCAAAGGCCCAGCCAGACTGGTGCACCTTGATGGCGAGTTTCTCGATCAGGTTGTGGTACTCGTCGTACGAGACGTAGAGGTGTTTGCCGTCTTCGGTGAGCATGCAGACTCCGGGTCGGGAATGTCGTTCAATGGTGCCCCAGCAGGTCGCGGGGCCCTTACGGAATTACCCGTGGTACGGGTGGTGCAACAAAATCGTGTGATCGCGATCGGGGCTGGTGGACACCACGTGGATCGGCACGCCGGTGGTTTCCTCGATGCGCTGGAGGTAGCGCCGGGCATTGGCCGGCAAGTCTTCATAGCGCGTCACGCCCACCGACGACTCGGTCCAGCCCGGCAGGGTTTCGTAAATCGGTTCGCAGCGGGCGATCTCGTCAGCACCCATCGGCAGGATGTCAATGACTTCGCCATCGAGCTTGTAGCCCGTGCACAGCTTGAGCTCTTCCAGACCATCGAGCACGTCCAGCTTGGTGATGCACAGACCCGACAGGCCGTTCACCTGCGCCGAGCGCTTGAGCAGCGCGGCGTCAAACCACCCACAGCGGCGCGAACGGCCGGTGGTCACGCCCTTCTCGGCGCCCACGGTGGACATGTGCCAGCCCGGGGTGCCTTCCTTTTCCCATTCCAGTTCGGTCGGGAAGGGGCCGCCACCCACGCGGGTGCAGTAGGCCTTGGTGATGCCCAGCACGTAGTGCAGCAAGCTCGGGCCCACACCCGCACCAGCGGCGGCGTTGCCGGCCACGCAGTTGCTGGAGGTGACGAAGGGATAGGTACCGTGGTCCACGTCGAGCAGCGTGCCTTGCGCGCCTTCGAACAGCAGATTGACGCCAGCCTTGTGGGCCTCGTTCAACTCGCGCGAGACGTCGGCGATCATGGGCTTGAGCTGCTCGGCCTGGGCCATCGCCTCGGCGTACACCGGCTCAAACTGGATGGCGCCGTCTTTCATGTACGGCGCGATCTTGTCGTCCCACGCCATGTCGGCCGAGTGCAGGTAGGTGGTGAGCAGGTGGTTGTGCAGCGACAGCAGCTCGCGCAGCTTGGCCGCGAAACGCTCGGGGTACTTCAGGTCTTGCACGCGCAGGGCGCGGCGGGCGATCTTGTCCTCGTAGGCCGGGCCGATGCCGCGACCGGTGGTGCCGATCTTCTCGGTACCGGCCTTCACCTTGGCCGCCTCGCGGGCGATGTCGATGGCGGCGTGGAAGGGCAAGATCAGCGGGCAACCTTCGCTCACCCGCAGGCGCGAACGCACCTCGACCCCGGCCTTTTCCAAACCGGCGATCTCTTCAAACAGCTTGCCCACCGACAGCACGACGCCGTTGCCGATGTAGCACTTCACACCGGCGCGCATGATGCCGCTGGGAATCAGGTGCAGCGCGGTCTTCACGCCATTGATCACCAGGGTGTGGCCCGCGTTGTGTCCACCTTGGAAACGCACCACGCCCTGGGCGGTTTCGGTCAGCCAGTCCACCAGCTTGCCCTTGCCTTCGTCACCCCACTGGGTGCCGACCACCACCACGTTGCGCCCGGGGGTTGCGGCGCTGCTCTTGTTCGTCATGTGCGAAGTTCCGTTCAGAGTTTTCGTACCGTCCAGGCGCCGGAGCGGGCCACATCAGGCACCAGTTCCCGGTCGCAATGGAATTCATCGACCTGATGGTCGTGGCCGGGCAAGGCACAAACCACGGCGTGGCCCTGTGCGCGCAGCGCGGCAATGGCCTCACGCAGGCCCGCGTCCGTGCCCCAAGGGGCGCGAATGGCCGCCACCAACGGGCGCGGGGCCACGGCAGCAACCAGTTCCTTCAAGTCCAGGCTGAAGCCAACGGCGGGGCGCTTGCGGCCAAACACCGCACCCACCTCGTCGTAGCGACCACCGCGGGCCAGGTCGATCGACCGACCACCACATTGCGCAAACAGCGCAAAGCGCATGCCGGTGTAATAGGCATAGCCGCGCAGGTCGGCCAGGTCGATGGACACGTTCATGCCCGAGACATGGGCAGCCAGCCAGGCCAGATTGTCCAGAGCGCTGTGCAAGGCGGGCGATGGCGTGAGGGTGCGACGGGCCTCGTCCAGCACCGACAGGTCACCGAACAGGCGCGGCAGGGCCACCAGGTCACGGCGCACGGCCTCGGGCAAGTCGCTGGCGAGCGACTTCAGCTCGGGCACGTCTTTGCAGGCCAGGGCCGTGTGAATGCGAGACACCGTGGCAGATGGCAGCTTCACCGGCGCCAGCACGGCATCGATCACGCGCACGTCGGCCAAATCGAGCTGTACCTGCTGGACGCCGGCCACGGCCACACAGGCTTGGGCCAGCTCGATGATTTCCAGATCGGCCTCCAACCCGGCGTGGCCGTAAATCTCGGCGCCAAACTGCAGGGGCTCACGGCTCGCGCCGGGACGGTCGGTGCGGGTGTGGACCACCGGGCCGCAGTAGCTCAGTCGGGCCACGCCCTGGCGGTTGAGCAGGTGTGCGTCAATGCGAGCGACCTGCGGGGTGCTGTCGGCGCGCAGGCCAAGGGTACGGCCAGAGAGTTGGTCGACCAGCTTGAAGGTGTGAAGACCCAACGCTTCGCCCGTGCCGGTGAGCAGCGATTCCAGGTGCTCCAGCAGAGGCGGCATCACCAACTCGTAGCCGTAGCCCCGGGCGGTATCGAGCAAGCTCCGACGAAGTTCTTCGATGTGCCGCGCTTCAGACGGCAAGACATCGGCGATGTGATCCGGAAGGACCCAGGCAGACATGGGATTCGGGGGAGGCTGTTAAAAACGCGATTCTACCGGGACCGGCTGACGGCCCCGTGAATGGGCCTCGACCGATCAGGCGAAGAACCAGACGACAAGCAGGCCAAAGGCCACGCTCATCAGGCCAAAAAAGCGAATCTGGCCGTCCTGCAATTGCAGGATCTGGGAGAACACGTGGCGCCAGCCGCGCGGCGACACCAGGGGCAAAAAGCCCTCGAAGACGAGGACCAGCCCCAGTGCCAGCCACCAGGCGTCGGACATGGCGCCTGAGGCGTTCAGCGGCCCGCGGCAGCACCGCTGCTGCGCATGGCCTTGAAGAAGTCAGACGACGGGTCTACCACCATCACGTCGCCCTTGCCATTGAAGGTGGCCTTGTAGGCGTCGAGGCTGCGGTAGAACTGGGCAAATGCCGGGTCTTGACCGAAGGCGGCCGAGAAGGCGGCCGCCGCCTTGGCGTCGCCCTCGCCCTTCACGCGCTGGGCATCCCGGTAAGCCTGCGAAATGATGACCTCGCGCTGACGGTCGGCGTCGGCACGAATTTTTTCGCCTTCGGCAAAGCCGGTGGAACGAAGCTCGTTGGCCACGCGCTTGCGCTCGGCCTCCATGCGCTGGTACACCGAGGCCGTGATGGACTCTGCGTAGTCCACCCGGGTCACCCGCACATCGACCACGTCCATGCCCCAGGGCTGATTGGCGCTGTTCACGGCCGACAGCACCTCTCTCTTGACCGCTTCCATCACCTCTTCCCGACGGGCAGACAGGAGTTCCTTAAGGGTGCGCTTGTTCACCTCTTGCTGGAACGAGTTGCGCACCACGCGGTTGAGCTGCAGGGCGCCAGCGCGCTCGTTCACGCCCACGTTGCGGATATACGCCTGCGGGTCGCTGATGCGCCAGCGAACGTACCAGTCGATGACGACACGCTGCTTTTCGGCGGTGAGCATGGGATCGGTGTCCACGCTCTCCAGCGTCAGCAGGCGCTTGTCAATGTAGGAAACGTTCTGAAAAGGGGGCGGCAACTTGAAGTTCAGGCCCGGCTCGGTGACCACCTGTTTGATCTGCCCGAGTTGGAAGACCACGCCGAACTGGCGCTGATCGACCACGAATAGCATGGAACTGGCAATGGCCAGCGCCACGATCACGGAGGTAATGGTGAAACCCAGTTTGTTCATGTGCACTGCTCTCTGGCTCGGCTAGGTCGATCAGCGGGATTCGCGCTCACGCGAACGGGCGCTGTCGTTGGCGCTGCGGGCCGGTGTCGGGGCGGTGATGGGGGCCGCCGGTGCGGCACCCGTCGACGCGGTGGGTGCCTTCGCGGCGCCTTCCTGGGCCGTCATCTGCATCAGCTTGTCCAGCGGCAGGTACAGCAGGTTGGAGCCCGCCTTGGTGTCGACCAATACCTTGGTCACGTTGGAGTAGATCGAGGCCATGGCGTCGGTGTACATGCGATCGCGCGTGACCTGAGGCGCCTTCTTGTACTCGGCCAGCACCGAGCTGAAGCGCTGGGCATCACCTTCGGCCTGCGCCACGATGCGCGCCCGGTAGCCTTCGGCCTCTTCCATCAGGCGCGACGCCGCGCCGCGGGCGCGGGGCACCACGTCGTTCGCATAAGCCTCGGCCTCGTTCTTGGCGCGCTCGCGCTCTTGTCCGGCCTTGAGCACGTCGTCAAAAGCGGCCTGCACCTGCTCGGGCGGACGCACACCGCCTTGCTGGAGGTTGATGCCCACCACCTCAATGCCCACCTTGTAGCGGTCAAGGATGTTCTGCATCAGGGTGCGCACGCGCGGGGCAATCTGGTCGCGTTCTTCGGCCAGGGCTGCGTCCATCTTCATCTTGCCCACCACCTCGCGCACGGCGGTTTCAGCGGCTTTCACCACCGCCAGGTCCGGGTCACGGCTTTCGAAGAGGAAAGCGCGCGCGTCGTTCAGGCGGTACTGAACCGCGAACTTGATCTCCACGATGTTCTCGTCTTCGGTGAGCATGGCCGACTCGCGCAGGCCGGTGGCCGGCACCACGTTGTCACGCCCAACGTCCACCGAACGAATCTGGGTGACGAACACGGTTTCGTGGCGTTGCACCGGGTACGGCAGACGCCAGTTGAAGCCTGCCCCCACGGTGCTGTGGTAGCGGCCGAACTGGGTGATGACGGCCTGCTGGCCTTCCTGCACGATGAAAAAGCCGGTGCCCAGCCAAATGAGCAAAGCCACGCCGGCAATCAGTCCCACCCCCACGCCGGTGGCCTTGGGGTTGGGGTTGAAGCTGGGCATGCCGCCTTGTCCGCCCCCATTGCCGCCGCCCTGCCCGCCGCGGCCCTTGTTGCCGAACAGGCCACCGAGCTTGCGGTTGAAGTCGCGCCAGAGCTCGTCCAGGTCTGGCGGCCCCTGGTTGGGGCCCTGGCCTCGGGGCGGGCGCTGCTGCGAGCGGTTGTCATCGCCCTGACCCTCGTTGCGAGGCGGCTCATCGCCACGCCCCCAGCGCGGATCGTTCAGGTTGAACACGCCGAACGCATTGCGCCAACTGCGCGCCTTGTGCGAACGATTCGTCGCGCCGGCCGGTCGAGCGGGATTTTGCCAATTCACATCCATGGGTAGACGGCTCTTTTCAATTCAAAACGACATTGTGCCCAATCAGACCAAAGGGTTCCCCTGCTCAGGGTCAACCGTGGGGCCATTGGCATCGATTGGTGGCAAAGTCTGCACCACGCGCTGCGCCAGCAGGGCGCGCAGTGCGGGCAATCCCTCACCGGTATGGGCACTGAGGTAGAGACGAGGTACCGCAACACCATCGACCTCCAGCGTGTCTTGCGTGCGCACCGGCCTGCGCTCAGCCTCCATGGCGTCCAGCTTGTTGAACACCAGGATCTGCGGCACATGGTCTGCGCCGATCTCGTGCAAGACCTGCATCACCGACTGGATCTGCTCCGGGTGGTCGGGGTTTGAGGCATCGACCACGTGCAAAAGCAGATCAGCGTCAGCGGCCTCTTGCAAAGTGGCGGCGAAAGCGTCAACCAGGCCGTGGGGTAGATCCCGGATGAAACCCACCGTGTCAGAGAGGGACACGGAGCGCCCGGCTTCACCGAGGTAAAGCTGGCGGGTGGTGGTGTCCAGGGTGGCGAACAATTGGTCAGCCGCATAAGTGCGCGCCTTGACCAGCGCATTGAACAGCGAACTCTTGCCGGCGTTGGTGTAGCCCACCAAGGAGATGTTGAAGGCGTCACGGCGCTCGCGTTGACGGCGCTGGGTGGCACGCTGCTTCTTCACCTTTTCCAGGCGCTCTTTGGTCCGCTTGATGGCCTCGCCAATCATGCGACGGTCCAGCTCGATCTGGGTCTCGCCAGGGCCGCCACGCATGCCGATGCCACCGCTTTGGCGCTCCAGGTGAGACCAGCGGCGCACCAGGCGGGTGGAGAGGTATTGCAGGCGGGCCAGCTCGACCTGGAGCTTGCCCTCGTGGCTGCGCGCTCGCTGAGCAAAGATTTCGAGGATCAGCAGGGTGCGGTCATTGACAGGCAAACCCAACTGGCGTTCCAGGTTGCGCTGCTGCGCGGGGCTCAGGGCCTGATCGAACAGCACCTCGGTGGCGCCAGTGCTTTGGGCCAACAGCTGGATTTCGTCGGCTTTACCGGAACCCACGAAAAGTGCTGGATCGGGAGCGCGGCGCTTACAGGTCACCCTGCCCGCCACGCGATAACCGGCGGTTTCCGCCAAGAGGCCCAGTTCGAGCAATTCGCCGTCGAAATGGGGCACGCCGAAATCGACCCCGACCAAGACGACAGACGGTGGGGTTCGGGATTGGGTGACGATGGAATTCAAAGGGCAGAGACGTGAGCGGCGCCATCAGGCGCCGCGAAGACCCGGCGATTCACCGGGGAGGAGGAAACAGGACTCAACTGGCAGATTCCTCGGGCGGATTGGCCGAGAACTGCACCGGACGGCCCGGGACGATGGTGGAGATGGCGTGCTTGTAGACCATCTGGGTGACCGTGTTGCGCAGCAGCACCACGTACTGGTCGAAAGACTCGATTTGGCCCTGCAGCTTGATGCCGTTGACCAGGTAGATCGACACCGGCACATGCTCGCGACGCAGTTGGTTCAGAAACGGATCCTGCAAAAGCTGGCCTTTGTTATTGCTCACGATATGCTCCGTGTTCAATGGAAGTTGATGAGGGGCAGACCTTACCACACCGTCGCCTCCGAGGACCTGACAGGGCGATTCATTCGTCCTTGTAGGGATTCTCGGAGGTGCGGAACTCGATGCGCAGGGGCGTGCCCACCAAATTGAAAGCCTTGCGGAAGCGCCCTTCCAGGAAGCGGCGATAGACCTCGGGCACGTGCTCCAGCGAATTGCCGTGGATCACGATCACGGGGGGATTCATGCCACCTTGGTGGGCGTACCGCATCTTCGGACGATACATGCCGCCCTTGGGCGGCGCCTGGAATGCCACCGACTCCTGCAACAGGCGAGTGAGCAAGGGCGTGGGCATCTTGCGCATGGCCGAGGCATGGGCTTCCGCGATCGATTTCCACAGCGGCCCCAGACCCTGGCGCTTGGCCGCCGAGATCAGGTGCAGAGAGGCGAATTTCAGGAAAGCGAGCCGAGTTTCGATCTGGCGCTCCACCTGTTGGCGCTGGTAGGCGTCCACCGCGTCCCACTTGTTCACGGCCAGCACCACGGCGCGGCCGCTCTCCAGAATGTAGCCAGCGATGTGGGCGTCTTGATCGGTGACGCCCTGGGTCGCATCGAGCAGCAGCAGCACCACATGGGCGTTTTCAATGGCCTGCAGCGTCTTCACCACCGAGAACTTCTCGATCGCCTCAAACACACGGCCCTTGCGCCGAATGCCCGCAGTGTCAATCAGCTCGAACTTCTGACCGTTGCGCTCGAAGGGCACCGAAATGGCATCGCGGGTGGTACCCGGCATGTCGAAGGCCACCAGGCGCTCTTCGCCCAGCCAGGCGTTGATGAGCGTGGACTTGCCCACGTTGGGCCGCCCCGCCACGGCCAAGCGAATCACGTCGTTGGGCGCCGGCTCTTCTTCTTCGTCTTCGGGCGGCAAACCGGGAATGGCCTCCAGCGCCTTCTCCAGCATGGAGCGCACGCCCTGGCCATGGGCGCTGGACACCGGCAACACCTCGCCCAGGCCCAGTTCAAAAAATTCGACCAACTGCAGGCCTTGCGTCATGCCCTCGGCCTTGTTGGCCACGAGCACGCAGGGCTTGCCCAGGCGACGCAGGTATTGCGCGATCTCGTGGTCTTGCGCGCTCAGGCCGGCGCGAGCATCGACCACGAAGATGACCACATCCGACTCGGCAACGGCCTGGCGAGTCTGCTTGGCCATTTCGCGGTAGATGCCCTCGCTGGCGTCGGGCTCAAAACCGCCGGTGTCGATGACGATGTACTCGCGACGGCCGACCCGGCCGTTGCCATAGTGCCGGTCTCGGGTGAGGCCAGCGAAGTCGGCCACGATGGCATCGCGCGAGCCCGTCAGCCGATTGAACAGGGTGGACTTGCCCACGTTGGGCCGGCCCACCAGGGCGATGACGGGTTTCACGATTGCGGGTCTTTCTTTTGTCGAATCACTGTGGGCGCCAAGCGTACAGCCCACCATTGCGGGTCTGCACCACCAACGCATCGCCGGCCAGCACAGGCTGGACCAGCACGGGAGAGCCATCGGTGCTCAGTCGGGTCATTTCGCTGCCATCCTCGCGCGAAACAAGGTGCACCAGGCCTGTGTTGTCACCCACGGCGACCACGCGCCCCAGCGCCAGAGGCGCGGACAACTCGCGGTGCTTGAGGCGCTCGATGGTCCAGGCCGACTCGCCGCTGTCACGGCGCCAAGCCACGAAGCGGCCATCGCTTTCGCTGCCGAACAGCAAGCGGTCGTCGCCGTGCACACCGGTGGTGCCCTGTGCGGGCTTGGTCCACACGGGGGTACCGCGCGAGGCATCCACGCAGCCCACCACGGCCCCATAAGCGCGGGCACAGACGCTGGCGCCCAGGCGGGCCAAGGGGCCGACGATGTCGACCAGGCGCTCGATTTCGTTGGTGCCGCGCGGGCTGGCCACCGGCACCTCCCAGCGCACGGCACCGTTGTCGGGGTTGAAGCCCGCCAGTCGACCGGACACGCCAGCCACCAGCGAGTCGCCAACGGCCAGCAAGGCACCTGGCTGGTTGAGCACCAACGGATCGGCCGGGCGCGTGGTGGTCCACAGACGAGCACCGTTGGCGCTGTCGTAGGCCGAAATTGACCGATCGGCCGTGAGCACGAACACACGCTTGCCGGCGACCAGGGGCGCGGTGAAGCTGCGGGCGTTCAAGCGAACTCGCCACACTTCACGTCCGTCGCGAAGGGCCACCAATTGGTTCTCGCGGGTCACCACGGCAGCGGTTTCGCCATCGCTGCCCACACCGGCCGCCAAGGGCGTGTTTAGCTCGGCGCGCCAGGCCACCACGCCCGAGCTTGCGTCTAGCGCCACGACCGAGCCCGAAGCCGAAGCAGCCCAAACGCGACCACCCGCCACCAGAGGTTGCAGGCCGGCATGGCCGGCGCCCACCTGGGCAGACCAGATAAGGCTCGTGCCCATGAGGTTGGCCACTGGTGCAAGCGGCGCCGGCTGCGGCGCCTTGGGAGAGGAAGAGCAAGCCGCCAGCGCGCCAACGGCTGCGGCCATCACGAAGGCGCCCACCGCGCGACGGGCGATCATTGCTTATCTCCCACAGACTTGTTCACGCCGAGCGAGGCCAGCTTCACCTCGACCAGGCGGCGGTACTCATTGTCGGGCGTCAGCCCTGACCAGGCTTTTTCGTACTGGGCCTTGGCCTCATCGGCCTTGCCCTGCACCATGAGGACATCGCCACGGCGATCGGCCACCAGGGGCTCGAAGGACGCGGGCACCTTGCCATCAAGCGCCTTCAGGGCTTGCTCTGGGTTCTTGGCGTCAAGCTCCAACGCCGCCAGGCGCAGGCGGGCCACCGCCACGTAGGCGTCGTCTTTGCTGTTGGCCAACACCCAGGACAACGCGGCCTTGGCCTTGTCGGCCTGGCCGGCTTCCATGTGCACCTTGGCCGCCAGCAAGGCGCTCTGCGCCGCGTAGGTGGTGCCGCCAAAGCCCGTCTGCATGTCGCTCAGCGTTTGTTCGAGCCGGTTGCTGTCCTTGGCGCTGGCGGCCTGCTCGACGGCGTCATACAGGGCCGCCGCCTTGGCGGCCTGGGTTCGCTGCCAATAGTTCCACCCGTTCCAGGCGGCAATGGCACCGAAGACCACTATCAACACCCAACTGATGAGATTGCCGTACTTGGCCCAGAAATGTTTGAACTGGTCGAGCTGTTCCTGCTCTTCAAGGTCGAGATGGGTGGCCATGGAAAGTGCAGACTAAAAAGGAACGGGGATTGTAGGGGCCGGCCCATTGGCCGAGCCGGGCTCAACGAGACAAGAGGCGCGCCGCAATGGCTTCAAGATCGGCCAGGGGGCAAATGGCCTGCTCGCTGCCGCCGCGGTCACCCCGCAGGGGCTTCACCGCCACCGCTCCCTGGGCCAGCTCTTGCTCGCCAAAAATCAGGGCAAAACGCGCACCGCTGCCATCGGCTTTCTTGAACTGGGACTTCATGCTGCCCATGCCCTCGGCGCCCGCCGCGTGCATCAGCACCTGCACACCTCGCTGGCGCAGGCCGCGCAACACCGGCATTACCTGCGGCACCGCGGCCACGTCGGGCACCACCGCGTAGGCATCAGGAGCGGGGGCCTCCGGCAAGAGGCCTTGCTCCTTGAGCAGTTCCAGGATTCGCTCCATGCCCAGCGCCCAACCCACCGCCGGCGATGCCTTGCCACCGATCTGCTCGAACAGGCCGTCATAGCGCCCGCCGGCGCACACCGTGCCCTGTGAGCCCAATTGGGTGGTGACGAACTCGAACACCGTGAGGTTGTAGTAGTCCATGCCGCGCACCAGGCGCGGGTTGATGCGGTAGCCGATGCCGTGGGCATCGAGCAGGGCCTTCAGGCGCTCGAAGTGCGCCAGCGACTCGGCGCCCAGGTGGTCCATCAGGCGCGGGGCCTCGTTGACCAGGTCTTGCATCGCCGGGTTCTTGGTGTCCAGGATGCGCAGCGGGTTGCTGTGCAGGCGGCGCTTGGCGTCTTCGTCGAGCTGCTCGGCGTGGGCCTCCAGGTAGGCGATGAGTGCCTGGCGGTGGGCCAGGCGCTCGGCCGGCTGGCCCAGGCTGTTGATTTCCAATTCGATGCCTTGCAGGCCCAATTCCGCCCAGAGATCACTGGCCATCACGATCAGTTCGGCATCCACATCGGGGCCAGCAAAGCCCAGCGCCTCGGCGCCAAACTGGTGGAACTGGCGGTAGCGGCCGCGCTGCGGGCGTTCGTGCCGGAACATCGGGCCCATGTAATAGAGGCGCTTGGGCCCGTCGTACAGCAGCGAGTGCTCAAGGGCAGCGCGCACCACGCCGGCGGTGTTCTCCGGGCGCAGCGTGAGCTGCTCACCATTGAGACGGTCTTCGAAGGAGTACATCTCCTTCTCGACGATATCGGTCACCTCGCCCAGACCACGCACAAAGAGCGCGGTGGGCTCCACGATGGGCGTGCGCAGGTTGCGGTAACAGTAGCGCTGCATCAGCGTGCGCAGCTTGTCTTCGAGCCACTCCCAGTTCGCAGACTGCGGAGGGGCAATGTCGTTCATGCCTTTGACGGCGGTGAGTTTGTCGGCCATGGAAACGTCGGGTTCAGGCGTTGGCGCCGAACCGCTTTTGGATGTAGTTGTCGACGATGGTCTGGAATTCGCGGGCGATGCCCTCGCCACGCAGCGTCATGGCCTTCTGGCCATCGATGAACACCGGTGCGGCAGGGGCCTCACCGGTGCCGGGCAGGCTGATGCCAATGTCGGCGTGTTTGCTTTCGCCTGGGCCGTTCACGATGCAGCCCATGACGGCGACCTTCAGGCCCTCGACACCGGGGTAGCGCTCACGCCATGCCGGCATGGAGGCGCGCAGGTAGTCGTCGATCTGCTTGGCGAGCTCCTGGAAGGTGGTGCTGGTGGTGCGGCCACAACCCGGGCAAGCCGTCACGGCCGGCACAAAGGTGCGCAAGCCCAGGGCCTGCAGAATTTCGAGGCCCACCACCACTTCCTGGGTACGAGACTCGCCCGGCTGAGGCGTAAGCGAGATGCGAATGGTGTCGCCAATGCCTTGCTGCAGCAGCACCGAGAGCGCGGCAGTGGACGCCACGGCACCCTTGGTGCCCATGCCAGCCTCGGTGAGACCGAGGTGCAAGGCGTAATCGCAGCGCTGGGCCAGGGCCTGGTACACAGCGATCAGGTCCTGCACGGCGCTCACCTTGCAAGAGAGGATGATGTTCTCGCCCGGCAGACCAAGTTGCTCGGCACGTTGCGCCGAACCGACGGCAGACGTAATGAGCGCCTCGTACATCACCTGCTTGGCGTCCCAGGGCTGGGCGCGCTGGGCGTTTTCGTCCATCAGGCGCGCGAGCAGGTCTTGGTCAAGGCTGCCCCAGTTCACGCCGATGCGAACGTGCTTGCCATGCCTGGCCGCAATCTCGACCATCTGCGCAAACTGCCGATCGCCCTTCTCACCGCGCCCCACGTTGCCGGGGTTGATGCGGTACTTGGACAGCGCCTCAGCGCAGGCCGGGTGGTCGGTGAGCAGGCGATGACCGTTGTAGTGGAAGTCGCCAATCAGCGGCACCGGCACGCCCATGCGGTCAAGTTGCTCGCGGATGTAGGGCACGGCCTTGGCCGCTTCGTCGTTGTTCACCGTGATGCGCACCATCTCGGAGCCGGCTTGGGCCAACTCTTTGACCTGGATGGCGGTGGCCACGGCGTCGGCCGTGTCGGTGTTGGTCATGGACTGCACGCGCACCGGGGCGTTGCCGCCCACGGTGACCTCGTGGCTGCCCCAGCGGATCACCCCCTGGCGGGTGCGGCGCACCGGCGTCTCGAACAGGGGCACAGGCGTGCAGCCGACAGGCGTGACAAGGGTATCGCTCATGGTCACTTCACCTCGAAGCGGGCCACGCTGTTGCGTACGTAAGGGGTGAGGTCGAACGCGCGGCCACGCACCTTCACCTCGGCGCCGTCGGCGCGCCCCAGCAACACCGAATACGTGGCCGGTTCGGCAAACTCCGCCGATTCGCCGGCCTTGAGCATGCGCTTGGTCAGCACCACGCCCCCCGGGCTGGTGACTTCAAGCCAAGTGTCGGCCTTGGTGGAGATGAGCAAGGTAGGCGTGCCACTGGCTGCGGCGGCAGGCGGGGTCACCGGCGTGGTTACCGCAGGCGCAGGCGCAGCAATGGCAGCGGGCGCAGCCGGCACCACAGCCGTGGCCGGCTGCGAAGCAGGCGGCTGGGTGGGCTCAATGGGAACGGTGGCTGACACAGGCGAAGCCGCCATCGGCAGCGTTTCCGTGACGGTGCCGGGCGCGGCGGCGGGCACGGGCTCCTGCGAGGGCGCGGGCTCTTCTGCAACGGCGACAGGTGGCATGACCGGGGTGGTGGTCTGGGAGCCGATGCTGGGCATGAACACGATCACCACCGCCCCCAGCAACAGGGCAATGGCCACCAGCACGGCCGGACGGGACAGCCAGCCCCACGGCGATGAAGCGGGTTCGTCATTGCCGGGTTTGAACGGGGCGTTGATGGCGCCCACCTGGTCAAGGGCGGCCACCGTCTTGTGGGGAATCTGGGCCAGCACCGGTGCCGGGTCCACCTTCAGGTGACGGCAGGCACTGGAGGCCAGCGCCCGCGCAAAGGTAAGGTCTGGCAACTCGTCGTATCGGCCGGCCTCCAGGGCTTCAAGCTTGCGCACAGGCACCTTGAGCGACGCGGCAAGGGCCGCAATGTGCAGGCCAGCCGCCTCGCGGGCTTGGCGAAGTAGCTCAGGGGCGACGGGAAAAGCCTCTGGCTGGGGGGTCACGTCAGTCATTGAAAGCGCCTCGTTGGTAGGCGGCCCACTCTTGGGAATCGGGGAAACGGCGGCTCAGTTGGTCGGCAAGCTGTTGCACCACGGCCTGGTTGCCCAGTCGGCGCTCCACCCGGATGCCCAGCCAAAGGGTCTCAGCGTTGGCGAACTGCGAGTTGTTCACCCGGCGAATGGTGAACTGGGAGCGGGTGAGCTCGCCGCGGCGGAACTGGAGGCTGGCCAGGTTGTACGCGGTGATCGGGTTGCCGGGGTCAAGCTCGTATGAGCGGGCCAGGCTGGCCTCAGCGTCTTCCAGCCGGCCCGCCCGAACCTGGCAGACACCTTTGGCCAGCAAGGTTCGGCTTTGGCCGCCGTACGTGGCGGTGGCCAGGGCACGATCGAATTGCTCGATCGCCTGCGCATAGCGCCCCTGCTCACAGGCGAAGAGTCCGTAGTTGTGCAGGGCGTCCGGGTCTCGCGGGTTGAGTGCGATGGCACGCTGAAAGCTCTCTTCGGCCAGGCGGCTGTCGTTCAGGCGCATGTAGACCAAACCGCGAAGCACATAAGCCATCGGGTAGGTGGGATCGGCCGCCAGCGACAGCTTGATCTCATCCAGCGCCACCGTGGTTTGGCCCTGCTCGAAATAACTGGCCGCCAACTCCAGGCGAATGCGCGCACGGCGACGGGCATCGGGCTCGTCCGAGGCGGTGATGGGCTCACCGCGCGAGGTGTTGGTGGCGGATGTGGCCACCGGCTGTTGCGCGCA
Organism: Hydrogenophaga sp.; assembly: GCF_041913525.1. Lineage (GTDB taxonomy): Bacteria > Pseudomonadota > Gammaproteobacteria > Burkholderiales > Burkholderiaceae_C > Hydrogenophaga. The sequence continues at coordinate 211,201 of NZ_JAYSFD010000005.1, forward strand.
ACCGGTCATCAGGACCGCCATTGCCACCGACCCCAGGGCCGCCCAGGGAACGAACCGCTGCACGGTCGAGTGCCGCGTCTGCTGCTCGCACAGAGGTGTCGTCATGCAGGCCTTTCTGGTCGGATGATTCGGATCGGTGCTTCGCGGCGCTGGGCCATGCGCTGAGCGGCATTGGTGCGATCAAGCACATCGCCGGCCAACTGGCCGCAGGCGGCATCAATGTCGTCACCCCGGGTCTTGCGGATGGTGGTCACCACCCCACCCTCGTTCAAGATCTGGCCGAAACGCTGCACCACCGCGCGGGGGGAGCACTTCAGACCGGAGTCGGGGAACGGGTTGAAGGGAATGAGGTTGATCTTGCACGGCACGCCGCGGCCGCCATGGGTCTTGACCAGGTGCAAAAGCTCTCGGGCGTGCTCTGGCGTGTCGTTCACACCGTCAAGCATGCAGTACTCGAAGGTGATGAAGTCGCGCGGGGCGTGTGGCAGGTAGCGCACGCAGGCGTCGAGCAGCTCGGCGAGCGGGTACTTGCGGTTCAGCGGCACCAGCTGGTCCCGAAGCGGGTCATTGGGCGCATGCAAGGACACGGCCAGGGCCACCGGGCAGTCCTGGGCCAGGCGGTCCATCATGGGAACCACGCCCGAGGTGGAGACCGTCACGCGACGGCGCGAAAGACCATAACCGTGGTCATCCAGCATGACGCGCAGCGCCGGTACCAGGGCACTGTAGTTCTGCAGCGGCTCACCCATGCCCATCATCACCACGTTGGTGATGACGCGGTCAGTTCGCTTGAGGTGTTGGCGCAGGAAAAATTCGGCTTGCCACAGCTGGGCCAGGATTTCACCCGTGGTGAGGTTGCGCGAAAAGCCTTGGTGCCCGGTGGAGCAGAAACGGCAGCCCACGGCACAGCCCGCCTGGGAGGACACGCAAAGCGTGCCCCGGTCGTCTTCGGGAATGAACACCGATTCCACGGCGTTGCCCCCACCCACATCAAACAGCCACTTGATGGTGCCGTCGGCCGAATCCTGGCGCGACAACACAGGCAAAGTGTTGAGGGTGGCAGCAGACGGCAGCTTCTCACGCAGGCTGCGCGCGAGGTCCGTCATGCGGGAAAAGTCGGATTCGCCCTTCTGGTGAATCCAGCGAAACAGTTGGACGGCGCGAAAGCGCTTCTCGCCCAACTGCTCGCAAAACGCGGTCAGGCCATCAAGGTCGAAATCAAAGAGGTTGACCGTCATGGGGCCGTGACCGGCGCGCTGTTTCAGCGCGAGTAAACGTTCATGCCGGGGAAGAAGAAGGCCACTTCCACAGCCGCGTTTTCAGCAGAATCCGAACCGTGCACGGCGTTGGCGTCGATGCTGTCGGCGAAGTCGGCGCGGATGGTGCCCTTGTCGGCCTTCTTGGGATCGGTGGCGCCCATCAGCTCGCGGTTCTTGGCAATGGCGCCCTCACCTTCCAGGGCTTGGATCATCACCGGGCCGCTGACCATGAAATCCACCAGGTCCTTGAAGAAAGGACGCTCTTTGTGCACGGCGTAGAACTGCTCGGCTTCGGCGCGCGACAGGTGGGCCATCTTGGCGGCCACGATCTTCAGGCCGGCGGCCTCGAAGCGGGCGTAAATCTGGCCAATCACGTTCTTGGCGACGGCGTCGGGTTTGATGATCGAGAGGGTGCGTTCGATGGCCATGTTGGTCCTGAAGTTTTGATGGAAATTCAATGGGTTGCGCACGATTGCGCAGAGCCCGCAATTCTACAACGCGAGTGAGGCGCTTACCGGCTACCGCCGCGTCCGCCACCCCCACCGCTGCCACCGCGCCGCCGCCCCCCGGGCGCACCTTCCTGCTTGCGCTGGCGCTGAAGCGCGTCCTGACCGATGTAGCCGTAACTGGTCTTCATCGGGTCAGGCTGGCCCGCGGAAGTTCCCGGCTTGCCTGGGCCCTTGCCACGCCGGGGCGCTGGCGCCTCATCCACCAGTCGCGGGCGGGCGGGACCGCGCCCCACCTTGGCGCCCCCCTTGCCGCGGCCCACGGGCTGGCGCGCGGCCGGGCCGCTGCGCGGCCCCCTGGTGCGCTGCTCATCCAGCGCCGCCATGCCGGCCGCCGCGGTCAGACGGGCAATGTCGCGCTCGTCCAACTCCAGCCAAGCGCCCCGCTTGAGCCCACGCGGCAGCATCACGGCCCCGTAGCGGATGCGGATCAGGCGGCTAACGGCGTGCCCGACGGCTTCGAACATGCGGCGCACTTCGCGGTTGCGGCCCTCGGCAATGGTGACGCGGTACCAGCAGTTGGCCCCCTCGCCACCGCCGTCTTCGATGGACGCGAATTGCGCCGGGCCATCGTCGAGCTGTACACCATCCAGCAGGCGCTGTTTTTCTTCCTTGGACAGGGCGCCAAGCACACGCACCGCGTATTCGCGCTGCAACCCAAAGCGCGGGTGCATCAGGCGGTTGGCCAGCTCACCCGAGTTGGTGAGCAGCAGCAGGCCTTCGGTGTTGAGGTCAAGTCGACCCACCGACTGCCACTTGCCCTGCATCAGCCGAGGCAGGCGGCGGAACACGGTGGGCCGGTTTTGGGGATCGTCGTGGCTGACCACTTCGCCCGCGGGCTTGTGGTAGGCCAGCACACGGGGCGGCGGGGGCGTCATGCGCACGCGCACCGGCTGGCCATTGACCTTGATCACGTCGCCGTACTGGATGCGCTGGCCCACGTGGGCCGGCTCACCGTTGACGGAAATGCGTCCCTCCAGAATCAGTTGCTCCATCTCCAGGCGCGAGCCCATGCCGGCCTGGGCCAGCACCTTGTGCAGCTTGGGCGAATCGGCCTGCGGCGCCAGCACGCGCTTGGTGGGCAATGCGGGCGATGCCTCGTCGGCTTGCTCGGCGTCGAAGGCGCCGCTGACGACGTCGTCGAAGCGCAGGGCTTCTTCGGCACCGGTGTGTGCCGCGGCAGGTGCCTCTTCAGGCACCTCAGGGTTGTGGTGGGGTCGGGGTGCCGTTGTCATGGGATTCATCAAATAAGGTAAGGGTTGCGTCGTCGGCAGGCGTGGCCTGCACGGGTGGCGCTTCGTTGGCCGGCTCAGTGGCGTCGGCGACCTCGCCCTCGCCCTGCAGGCGCTGGGACAGCGATTCAAAATCCAGCGTGCCCAGGGCCGATTCCTGCACTTCGCTGGCCTCAAGTGGCGGGAGCTGGTTCAGCGAAGCCAGGCCGAGGTCATCCAGGAACTGGCGGGTGGTGGCGAACAGCGCCGGCCGCCCCACCGTCTCGCGATGGCCGATCACCTCGATCCAGCCCCGGTCTTCCAATTGCTTGAGGATGAGCGAGTTGATGGTGACACCACGGATGTCCTCCATGTCACCCCGCGTCACCGGCTGGCGGTACGCGATGATGGCCAGTGTTTCCATGGCCGCCCGCGAGTACTTCGGCGGTTTCTCAGGGTGGAGGCGGTCAAGGAAGGGGCGCATTTCGGGGCGGCTCTGGAAACGCCAGCCCGAGGCCACGGACACCAGCTCCACGCCCCGACCGGTCCACTCTTTTTGCAGCTCGGCCAGGAGCATCTTGAGGGTGTCGGCCGACACTGCCTCGTCGAACAACGCCCCCATCTCGCGCACCGTCAGTGGCTGGGAGGCGCAGATCAAGGCCGTCTCGAGGACACGCTTGGCATCCGTGGTGTTCATGGTCTGGCTCGGTCTAGGGCCGGCGACACGCCGGAACGAGGGAGAGGGTGCAGCCCCGAGAGGGGGCCGGAAGGGCAGCGTGGCCGCCGGCTGGGAGCGCCCGGCGAGCGTGTCAGCCGATCAGGCCGTCTCCGGGATTGGGCGGATTGTAATGGAGCCCCCCTGTTTTCAGGGCCTCGGAGAAATCGGCAGGTGGTTCGCGCCAGAAAGACAGTGGCTGGCCGCCAACAGGGTGCAACAGACGCAAATGCGCCGCGTGCAGGGCCTGGCGCTGCATGCCCCAAAGGCGTCGGCCGCCGTAAACGGCATCCCCCACCAATGGGTGGCCAAGCGACGCCATGTGCACGCGGATCTGGTGCGTGCGGCCGGTGTGCAGTTTGCAGGCCACCAGACAGGCCTGATCGTTGCCATCCAGCAGCCGAAGGGTGCTTTGGGCGGGCTTGCCGCCCGTGCGCAGGCCCGCCATGCGCAAGCGGTTCTGCGGGTCGCGACCGATGGCCAGGTCCACCTCTCGCTGAGCCTCGCCCCGCCAGGCGCCCTGCCCCAGCGCCAAGTATTGGCGGTTCACCTCTCGCGCGGCGATGGCACGCACCAGGGCATCCATGGCCGCGCGGCTCTTGGCCACCAGCATCAGGCCCGAGGTGTCTTTGTCCAGCCGGTGCACGATGCCGGCCCGGGGCAGCTGAGCCGCCGCGGCGTGGTGCGCCAACAGGCCATTGAGCATCGTGCCCGACCAATGGCCCGCCGCCGGGTGCACCACCAGGCCTGCGGGCTTGTCGATGACCAGCAAGTGCTCGTCTTCGTGCACCACCGCCAGGGCCATTGGCTCGGGCACGAAGGCCATGGCCTGGGGCGTGGGCCGCAACTCCACCGCGCAGGCGTCGCCGGCGCTCACCTTGGTGGCCGACTTGGTGCAGGCGCGTCCGCGCAGCGTCACCGCACCATCGGCCACGAGCTGCTGCAGCCAGGACCGAGAGAAACCTTGCACCAGGGCCACCAGAGCGCGGTCCAGGCGCCAGCCGTGCATCTCTGCCGGCACAAGCAACGAACGAACCTCGCCCTCTGCATCGCCCAGCCACTCTTCGCCCGCCTCGGGCTCGGGGCCTGACGTGCCCGTCGATATACTTTGCGTTTCCAAACCGTTGTTCCGTCGCTGAGGTGCGCCTGTGAAATTGAGCTTGAGATTATCGGCCGTGGCCCTGGGTGCCCTGACCGTGGCGCTGACGCTGTCTGGCTGTGGCAGCACTCCCGTGGTGGACGAGACAGCGGGCTGGAGCCCCAACAAGCTCTACACCGAGGCCACGGAAGAGCGAAATGCCGGCAATTTCGAGCGCTCGGCCACGCTGCTGGAGAAGCTTGAAGGGCGCGCCGCCGGCACGCCGCTGGCCCAGCAAGCCCAACTTGACAAGGCCTACACGCACTACAAGGCCTCCGAGCCGGCTCAGGCGTTGGCCGCCCTGGACCGCTTCCAACGCCTGCACCCGGCCAGCCCGGCCATGGACTATGCGCTCTACCTGCGCGGCCTGGTGAACTTCAACGACAACCTAGGCCTGTTCGGCGCGCTGGCCCGCCAAGACCTGTCCGAACGCGACCAGAAGGCCGCCAAGGAATCGTTCGAGGCTTTTCGCGAGCTCATCACCCGCTTCCCAGAATCGAAGTACGCCCCCGACGCTTCGGCGCGCATGACGTACATCGTGAACTCGCTGGCGCAATACGAGGTGCACGTCGCCCGCTATTACTTCAGCCGCGGCGCCTACTTGGCCGCCATCAACCGCGCTCAGTCTGCCCTGTCCGAGTACAAGGACGCACCCGCGCTGGAAGAGGCCTTGTTCATTCTGGTGCGGTCGTACGACGCCCTGGGCATGACCCAACTGCGCGACGACGCCCAGCGCGTGATGAAAGCCAGCTACCCCAACAGCGAGTACCTGGCACAGGGCTTCAAGAAAAAAGACGAGCCGTGGTGGAAGGTCTGGTAAGCACCAGATCGTCCAGTTCGGCCGCCAAGGCGGCTTCGTCTTCCAGCCAACGCATGGGCGGCAAGGCCGCCAGCAGGCTTGGCCCGTAAGAGCGCGACAGCAATCGCCGGTCGCCAATCACCAACACACCGCGGTCAGTCTCGCTGCGGATCAACCGCCCCGCCCCCTGCTTGAGCGCCATCGCGGCGTCGGCCAGTGTCACCGCGGCAAAGGCGTTGTCTCCCCGTGCGCTTGCCATTTCCAGGCGCCCACTCACCACCGGGTCATCTGGCGGAGCGAAGGGCAGCTTGTCAATGACCAATAGCTGCAAGGCATCGCCGGGCAGGTCTACCCCTTCCCAGAACGAGGCCGACGCAATGAGCACAGACGGGCCTGCGCTGGAGTCCCGAAAGCGCTCCAGCAACTGCCGGCGCGAGGCCATACCCTGGGCCAGAACCCGCATAGCAGACCCCTGCCCTTCGCCCTGCATCAGGGCGTCGGCCATTCGCCGAGCCGCCCGCAAGGTGGTGGTCAGCACCAGTGTGCGGCCTTGGAGTTGCGCCGCCCATTGCGCCACCTTGGCGGCCAGGGCGGGCGTGTGCGAAGCATCGGCTGGATCGGGCAAGTCAGGGGGCACATAGACCGCCGCCTGACGGGCATGATCGAAGGCACTCGGCACGCGCAAGGTCTGCAGCCCGGCCCAGGTGTCGAGTCCCACCGAGTGGGTAAACCACGACAGGCTGTCGTCGTGCCCCAGCGTCGCGGACGTGAACACCCATTGCCGGGCATTCTGCTGGTCATGCAGGCGTTCGGCGAACAAGGCCGCACTATTCACGGGCGTGGCGGCCGCCATCCATTGGCGCCCGCCCTCCCAAGACACCCAGCGCACGAACCCCGGTGCGGCGGCCTCGCCCGCCAACACCCGCCAATCGCGCCGGAGGGCTTGGCACCGCGCCCACAGTCGATTCAAAGCTGGCGCGTGCTCGGCAATGGCGGCCAGCGCGTCTTCGGCTGCACCCAGGGCCTGGTCCAGGCCAAGGGCCAGCGGGTGCCAGCACAGCGCCTCAACGCCATCTGGCACGCCGGTGCGCCATGGCACGCGACCATCGGCGCCCTTGGCGCCCTGTCCTGCTTGCGCAATGCCCCGGGCCGCCTGCTCAAGCCCCAGAGCGAGCGCCGACCAGGGGCGCCAGCCTGACGCCAGCAGTGGCCCCTGTGTGGCCAGGTCACTGGCCAGCGCCCGCAGACGCCCCGAGCTCACCCGCCGCCCCAGAAATCCCTGCGCGGCGTCGTCCAAGTGGTGCGCCTCATCGAAGACCACTACCTCGGCCTGGGGCACCAGCGAGGCCACGCCGGTTTCCCGCAGCTCCAGGTCGGCCATGAAAACGTGGTGATTGATGACCACCCAGTCGGCCTGCAGGGCCTGCTCGCGCGCCCGGTTGACGTGGCAGCCAGCGGCCTGGGCACAGGCACTCCCGAGGCAATTTTCCCGGGTGGAGGTCACCATCCGATGCCAGGGTGAGCGCTCGTCCAGCCCGGGCACTTCGGCCAGATCGCCCGTGCGCGTCACCGCCGCCCAGCGCTGCAGGCGCTCAAGTGCCACACCCTGTCGAGGGTCGCGGCCAGCCGCCCCACTCTGCTGGCACAGAGCCAAACGGTGCAGACAAAGGTAGCTGGAGCGGCCTTTGAGCAAGGCCACGCGCACCGGCAAGCCAAGGGCCGCCGTCACCGCGGGAATATCGCGATGAAAAAGCTGGTCTTGCAGCGCCTGTGTGGCGGTGGACAGCAGAGCGCGCTTGCCGCTGAGCAAGAGGGGCACGAGGTAGGCATAGGTCTTGCCAACGCCGGTACCTGCCTCGACAGCCACGCTTCCGCGCTGCTCCAACACATGGGCCACTGCCCGGGCCATGGCCAACTGGCCAGGCCGCTCCCTGAGCGCCGCCTGGGCGCGCGCCATCGCACCGCCTGGTGACAAGGCACGGCAGACCGTATCGCCAAGCTCAGACACGGGCATTCCTGGGGGAAATGATGGCGAGTACCATTGCGGGCATTCTCCGTCTGCCTAACACCACAGCACATTCATGGCCAAAGGCTTTCGCATCCAGGCGTCCACCGGCATTCACCGGGGCGACCGAGACTACCAACAAGATCAGGTCAGCTTGCTGAGCCACGCTCGCCACAAGGGCTGCCTGCTCGCGGTGCTGGCCGACGGCATGGGCGGGCGCAGCGGCGGGCGCAAGGCCTCTGACCAGGTGATGATGACGGCCAAGCAACTGTTCGACCGCTTCGATCCTGACACCGATGACCCCGTCAGCCTGCTCAAGCGCATCGTCGAAGAAGCGCACATTGTCATCAAGCTCACCGCCGTGTCGGCCGAGCAAGAGCCGCACAGCACCATAGCCGCTTTCATCGTGATGCCAAGTGGTGAGAGCCATTGGGCGCACGCGGGCGATTCGCGCATCTACCACTTCCACCAAGGCAAGCTGGTGAAGCGCACGCTGGACCACTCGTATGTTCAGAGCCTGATCAACCAGGGCGAGCTCACCGAACAACAGGCACTGGACCACCCCCACGCCAACATCCTGATGGGTTGCCTGGGCACTGAGAACGACCCACCGGTGGACTTGCACATGGTGCCGAAGCTGGAAGCGGGCGATACCTTGCTGGCCTGCAGTGACGGTCTGTGGCACTACTTCTCGCCCGAAGAACTGGCCAGCACGGTGGCCATGCTCACCCCGCGCGAGGCCTGCGAATTCCTGATCCAGAAAGCGCGCACCCGCGCGCGCGGCGCGGGTGACAACCTGTCGCTGGTGATCGTGAAGTTCGACCCCATCCTTTGAGGGAAAGGGGCCTGGCGCCTGGCAGGCCCAGCACCCCTTTGGCATCAGGTCAGCCCGGTGTCCACCAACCGGTGCTCCAAATCAAGGAATTCCTGCGACTGCATCTCGTTGAGGCGAGACACGGTGCGCGGAAACTCGTGCGACATGGGCCCTTCCAGGTAAAGCTGCTCAGGCGGCACGGCGGCCGACATGACCAGCTTGCATCGGCGGTCATAGAGCACGTCGATCAACCAGGTAAAGCGCCGCGCCTCTGATGCCTGCCGCACCGACATCTGCGGCACGTTGGAGAGCAACACCGTGTGGAACTCACTGGCGATTTCCAAGTAGTCGTTCTGCGAGCGCGGACCGCCGCACAGGGTGCGGAAATCGAACCAGATGACCCCACCGGCACGGCGCACAGCGCGTATCTGGCGGGCCTCGATGGTCATCACCGGGTCTTGGTCAGCCACTTCAGCGAGTTCGTTGAAGGTGGCCTCCAGCGCCGCATCGGCCTCGGGGCCAAGGGGGCAGTGGTAGAGCTGGATGTGGTTAAGCGTGCGCCGACGGTAGTCGGTGCCGTTGTCCACGTTGATGACTTCCAACCGGTCTTTCAGCAGCTCAATCGCCGGCAGGATGCGATCGCGGTGCAGCCCGTCCGGGTAGAGCCCGTCAGGGTGGAAGTTCGACGTGGTCACGAAACCCACACCCGCCTTGAACAAGGCGTCCAACAGGCGGTGCAGGATCATGGCGTCGGTCACGTCGGCCACGTGGAACTCATCGAAGCAGATGAGCTTGTAGCGCTTGGCGATGCGCGCACCCAGCTCGTCCAGCGGGTTCACCGTGCCTTGCAGGTCGCGCAGTTCGCGGTGCACCTCACGCATGAACTCGTGGAAGTGCAGTCGTGTCTTGCGCTTGATCGGCACCGCCTGGTAGAAGCAGTCCATCAGGAAGCTCTTGCCCCGCCCCACGCCCCCGAACATGTACACGCCGCGGGGAATGTCAGGGCGGTTGAAGAGCTTCTTCACCGCGTTGGAGCGCTTCTGCTTGTAGGCGGCCCACTCGGCCGCACACCGCTCCAGCGCGTCAATGGCACGCTGCTGGGCGGGGTCGGTGGTGTAGCCGCGCTCAATCAGCGCGGCCTCGTAGGTGCTGCGAACGCTCAAGGCCAGGGGCTCAGAAGTTGAGCGTGCGCTTGTCCACGGCCAGCGCGGCTTCCTTGGTGGCTTCCGACAGCGATGGGTGCGCGTGGCAGATGCGGGCGATGTCTTCGGCGCTGGCCTTGAACTCCATGGCGACCACGGCTTCAGAAATCAGCTCAGAGGCCATCGGGCCCACGATGTGCACGCCCAGGATTTCGTCGGTGGTGGCATCGGCCAGGAACTTCACCATGCCGGTGGTGTCGCCCAGGGCGCGAGCGCGGCCGTTGGCCAGGAAGGGGAAGGTGCCGGCCTTGTAGGCGACGCCATCGGCCTTGAGCTGCTGCTCGGTGCGGCCCACCCAGGCGATCTCGGGGCTGGTGTAGATGACCCAGGGGATGGTGTTGAAGTTGACATGCCCGTGCTGGCCGGCAATGCGCTCGGCCACGGCCACGCCCTCTTCCTCGGCCTTGTGCGCCAGCATGGGGCCACGCACCACGTCGCCCACGGCCCAGACGCCCGGCACGTTGGTGCGGCAGTCGGCGTCCACCACGATGGCGCCGCGCTCGTCGAGCTGCAGGCCCACGGCTTCGGCGTTCAGGCCGTTGGTGTTGGGCACGCGGCCGATCGACACGATGAGCTTGTCGGCTTCCAGCGTCTGGGCTTCGCCCTTGGCGTTGGTGTAGGCCACGGTCACGCCCTTCTTGCCGGTCTTGACCTCACCGACCTTCACGCCCAGTTCGATCTTCAGGCCCTGCTTGTCAAAGGCCTTCTTGGCTTCCTTGGCGATCTGCTCGTCCACCGCGCCCAGGAAAGTGGGCAGGCCTTCGAGAATGGTGACCTCGGCGCCTAGACGGCGCCAGACCGAGCCCATTTCCAGGCCGATCACGCCCGAGCCGATCAGCGCCAGCTTCTTGGGCACGGCACCGATGCGCAGGGCGCCGTCGTTGGACAGCACGGTCTCTTCGTCAAAGGGCACGCCAGGCAGCGCGCGGGCGTTGGAGCCGGTGGCCACGATCACCTGCTTGCCGGTGATGGTCTCTTCGGTCTTGCCCGCCACCTTCACTTCAAAGCCACCCTCGGCAGCCTTCACGAAGGAACCCCGGCCATGGAAGAAGGTGACCTTGTTCTTCTTGAAGAGGTACAGGATGCCGTCGTTGTTCTGCTTCACCACCGTGTCTTTGCGGCCAATCATCTTGGCCACGTCGATCTTCACGTTGGAGGCGGTGATGCCGTGGTCGGCGAAGTGGTGGTTGGCGTGCTCGAAGTGCTCGCTGGACTGCAGCAGTGCCTTGGACGGGATGCAGCCGACGTTGGTGCAGGTGCCACCCGGTGCGGGGCCGCCTGCGGCGTTCTTCCACTCGTCGATGCACGCGACCTTGAAGCCGAGCTGCGCGGCGCGGATGGCCGCGATGTAACCGCCGGGGCCGGCACCGATCACGACGACGTCAAATGCTTGGGACATGGTGAATTCCTGGAATCAATGGGCCAACGCCCCTGACGGGGCGCTGGCAAAAGGTGAGTGATCGGGGATCAGATGTCGAACAGCAGGCGAGCCGGGTCTTCCAGCGCTTCCTTCATCGCCACCAGACCCAGCACGGCCTCGCGACCATCGATGATGCGGTGGTCGTAGGACATGGCCAGGTAGTTCATCGGGCGGATCACGATCTGACCGTTCTCCACCACGGCGCGGTCCTTGGTGGCGTGCACGCCCAGGATGGCCGACTGCGGCGGGTTGATGATGGGGGTGGACAGCATCGAGCCGAAGGTACCGCCGTTGGAGATGGAGAAGGTGCCGCCAGAGAGGTCGTCCAGACCGATCTTGCCGTCCTTGGCCTTCTGACCGAACTCGGCGATCTTCTTCTCGATGTCAGCAAAGCTGAGCTGATCGGCGTTGCGGATGATGGGCACCACCAGGCCGCGGGGCGAACCCACGGCGATGCCGATGTCGAAGTAGCCGTGATAGACGATGTCGTTGCCGTCAACCGAGGCGTTCAAGATGGGGAACTTCTTGAGCGCGTGCACGGCCGCCTTCACGAAGAAGCTCATGAAGCCCAGCTTCACGCCGTGCTCTTTCTCGAACTTCTCCTGGAACTTCTTGCGCATCTCCATCACCGGGGCCATGTTCACCTCGTTGAAGGTGGTCAGGATGGCGTTGGTGGCTTGCGATTGCAGCAGGCGCTCGGCCACGCGGGCACGCAGGCGGGTCATGGGCACGCGCTCTTCGGGGCGGTTGCCCAGATCCGGAGCGGCCACGCTGACCTGCGGCAGGGCCTTGGTCGGGGCGCCGGTGGGGATGGCCACAGGGGCAGCGGCCTTCGGTGCCGCCACGGCGGCGAGCACGTCACCCTTGGTCACGCGACCGTCTTTGCCGGTGCCGGCCACGGAACCCGCGGCCAGGTTGTTGTCGGCCATGAGCTTGGCGGCAGCAGGCATGGCCACGCCAGCCTTGCTGTTGGAGACTTCGGCCGCGGCGGCGGCAGGGGCCGGAGCAGCAGCAGGCGCCGGGGCGGCGGCGGGCGCGGCCGCAGCGGCACCAGCGACGGCGGCGGTGTCGATGCGGGCGATGGGCTGCTCGGCGGCCACGGTAGCGCCGTCGCCCTGCAGGATTTCCACCAGCACGCCGCCAGCGGGTGCGGGGCACTCCAGCACGACCTTGTCGGTCTCGATCTCGATCAGGATTTCGTCGGCGGTAACGGCTTCACCGACCTTCTTCTTCCACTGCAGCAGGGTGGCCTCGGCCACCGACTCGGAGAGCTGCGGGACTTTCACTTCAACGATTGCCATTTTCTTTTCCTGGTAGGTGCGTTCAGCGTCGCGGGCCACCGGGGGCGGCCTGGGCCGCCCCTGCGCTGTGGCACTCACGGGGTCTGGGAATTACTTGGTGAGGATGAAGCCCTTGAGCTTGGCGAAGGCCGCCTCGATCAGGTTCTTCTGCTGTTCCTGGTGCAGGTGGGCGTAACCCACGGCCGGCGAGGCCGAGGCGGCACGACCGGCGTAGCCCAGCTTCTGACCATCGAGCATGTTCTCGTGGATCTGATGCTGAATGAAGAACCAGGCACCCTGGTTCTGCGGCTCGTCCTGGCACCACACCACATCGGTGGCGTTGGGGAAACGCTTCATCTCGGCGCTGAACGCCTTGTGCGGGAACGGGTAGAGCTGCTCGACGCGGATGATGGCCACGTCGTCGGCACCCTTCTCTTCGCGCTTTTTCACCAGGTCGTAGTAGACCTTGCCCGAGCAGGCGATCACGCGCTTGACCTTGGCCGCGTTCTTCACCACGTTCTCGTTGAGTTCGCCGATGACGGTCTGGAAACCGCCCTTGGTGAACTCGGACAGCGGCGAGGTGGCGTCCTTGTTGCGCAGCAGCGACTTGGGCGTGAAGATGACCAGAGGCTTGCGCAGGTTGCGAACCATCTGGCGACGCAGCACGTGGAAGATCTGGCTGGCCGTGGTCGGCTGCACGATCTGCATGTTGGTGTCAGCGGCCAACTGCATGAAGCGCTCCACGCGCGCCGAGCTGTGCTCAGGGCCCTGCCCTTCGTAGCCGTGCGGCAGCATCATCACCAGGCCGTTCAGGCGGCCCCACTTCACCTCACCCGAGGCGATGAACTGGTCGATCACCACCTGGGCGCCGTTGGCGAAGTCACCGAACTGGGCTTCCCAGATCACCAGGCTGTTCGGGTCAGAGCCGGCGTAGCCGTACTCGAAGCCCAGCACCGCCTCTTCCGACAGGATGGAGTCGATCACCACGAACGGGGCCTGGTTCTCGGCCACGTTCTGCAGCGGGATATAGGTGCCCACGTCCCACTTCTCGCGGTTCTGGTCGTGGATGACGGCGTGGCGGTGCGTGAAGGTGCCACGGCCGCTGTCCTCGCCCGACAGGCGCACGGCATAACCGCTGGCCACCAGAGAGGCGAAGGCCATGTGCTCGCCCATGCCCCAGTCCACGTTGATCTCGCCACGGCCCATGGCCGCACGGTCGGCGTACACCTTCTTCACCAGCTGGTGCGGGTTCACCGACTCAGGGATGGTGGTGATCTTCTCGGCCAGGCGCTTCCACTCGGTCAGCGGAATGGCGGTCTCGGCGGCATCGGTCCACTTCTTGCCCACATAGGGCGCCCAGTCCACCGCGTACTGGCTCTTGAAGTTGGTCAGCACCGGGTCGATCGTGTGGCGGCCTTCGTCCAGCGCAGCGCGGTAGGCCTTGACCATGTCGTCGCCCAGCGTGGGGCCCAGGCCTTGCGCCGCCAGCTTGTCGGCATACAGCTTGCGGGTGCCAGGGTGCGCGCCGATCTTCTTGTACATCAGCGGCTGGGTCAGGCTGGGGGTGTCCTGCTCGTTGTGGCCCAGCTTGCGGAAGCAGATGATGTCCACCACCACGTCCTTGCGGAATTCCAGGCGGTATTCCAGGGCGAGCTGGGTGGCCAGCACCACGGCCTCGGGATCGTCACCGTTGACGTGCAGCACCGGCGCTTCCACGCCCTTGACGATGTCGGTGCAGTACAGGGTGGAACGCAGGTCGCGCGGATCGGAGGTGGTGAAGCCGATCTGGTTGTTGATGATGATGTGCACCGTGCCGCCGGTGGTGTAACCGCGGGTCTGGGCCAGCGCCAGTGTTTCCTGGTTGACACCCTGGCCGGCAAAAGCGGCATCGCCGTGCACCAGCACCGGCAACACCTGGCTGCCACGCACGTCACCACGGCGGTCCATGCGAGCACGCACCGAGCCCTCAACCACCGGGTTCACGATTTCCAGGTGCGAGGGGTTGAAAGCCAGGCTCAGGTGCACCGGGCCACCCGAGGTGGACACGTCGGAGCTGAAGCCCTGGTGGTACTTCACGTCACCAGCGGGCAGGTCTTCAGGGGCGGTGTGGTCGAACTCGGCGAACAGATCCTTGGGCATCTTGCCCAGGGTGTTGACCAGCACGTTCAGGCGACCGCGGTGGGCCATGCCGATCACGATTTCCTGAATGCCCTTGGCACCAGCCTGCTGGATCAGTTCGTCCATGGCCGCGATGAAGCTCTCGCCACCTTCCAGCGAGAAGCGCTTCTGGCCCACGTACTTGGTGTGCAGATAGCGCTCCAGGCCTTCGGCTGCCGTCAGGCGATCCAGGATGTGCTTCTTCTTGTCGGCAGTGAAGGCGGGCTTGCTGCGGATGCTTTCCAGCTTCTCCTGCCACCAGCGCTTTTGCGTCTGGTCGCTGATGTACATGTACTCGGCGCCGATGGTGCCGCAGTAGGTTTCGCGCAGCGCGTTGAGCAACTCGCGCAGCGGCATCGTTTCCTTGCCGAAGAAGGTGTTGCTCGTGTTGAACACCGTCTCCAGGTCAGCATCGGTGAAGCCATAGAACGACGGCTCAAGCTCGGGAATCGCGGGGCGCTCGGTGCGCTTCAGGGGGTCAAGGTCGGCCCAGCGCTGGCCAACGTTGCGGTAGGCGGCGATGAGCTGTTGGGTGGACACGCGCTTGCGGCCCAGATCGGAGTCGGCGCCAGAGGCCACGACCACCTGGGTACCGCCCTTCTTGGCGCGCTCGGCGAAGGCGTTGACCACCGGCAGGTGGGGCACATCGCGGGCGTCGGTGCCGTCGGCGGCAGGGACGTTTTGCAGGGCGTCAAAGTAGCTGCGCCAGTTGTCGGGCACGCTGCCCGGGTTCTGCAGGTAGTTCTCGTACATCTCTTCCACATAGGGCGCGTTGCCGCCGAAGAGATACGAGTTGCTGTTGTAGGCAACGTAGACGCTGCCCCCGTTGCTTTGGGAATCGCTCATGAATCCGCTGACCTCCGCTTCCCTGAAGGAAGCATTAGCTGGTTAAGAAACCTTCCGCGACACGGCTGAACCGGATGGCGGATGCGACAGTGACTGTGGAAGGGACTGGCTGCAAGCCCGGCATTGTGCCAGCTTGGGCAAAGCCCGTGGGAAATTAATTCACGAAGCGACGCGTGGCGAGAGCCGCTCGCTGGCCGGCACCGAGGTCGGCTCGTCCAGTTCGATGGCGATCTGCGTGCACACCGTGCGACACAGCGTCACGGCCTTCTCGCTCTGCACGCGATAGATGACCTGGGTGCCCTCTTTGCGCTTGGCCAACACCCCGGCGCGGTAGAGCAAGTTGAGGTGCTGCGAAAGATTGGGCTGGGTGGTGTCGATCTCTTGCAGCAACTGCGAGACCGACTTTTCCTGGTCGCACAAGGCGCTCAGGATGCGCAGCCGCATCGGGGTGGCCAGCACGCCAAACAACTCGGCGGCCAGCTCAAAAACCCGCACTTTTTCCACCTGCCCGTCGGCGCCGATCATTTTGTCCATGGTCCCCTCATGCTTAAGCGAATAAGCATGAATGATATCGACACCGTCACCCAAGGACGGGACAAATTCAGGACACCAGTTCGCGAATCTGTTGCAGGGCGGTCGGGTCGTCCATGGTGGTCAGGTCACCGGGGTCGCGCCCTTCACACACCGCCTGAATGGCGCGGCGCAGCAACTTGCCACTGCGCGTCTTGGGCAACACCGACACGAAGCGCACGTGCGCAGGCCGAGCCACTGCGCCCAATTGCTCGTCCACCACCTTCATGACCGCGCCCTCTAGCTTGAGCGCATCGGCCTCGCTAGCGGCCAGGGCCGGGTCCTTCAGCACCGCGAAGGCCACCGCCACCTGCCCCTTGAGCTGATCGGCCACGCCTACCACCGCCACCTCAGCCACCGCCGGGTGGCTGGAGATGCTCTCCTCAATCTCGCGCGTGCCCAGGCGGTGCCCCGCCACGTTGATCACGTCGTCGGTACGGCCCAGGATGAAGAAGTAGCCGTCCGCATCGCGCACCCCCCAGTCGAAGGTGCTGTACATGGTCCGGCCGTGTATGCTCGACCAGTAGGTCTTCACATAACGGGCGTCGTCACCCCAAACCGTCTGCAGGCAGCCGGGCGGCAGAGGCCCCTCCACCGCGATCACACCCTTCTTGTTGGGCTCGGTGATTTCCTCGCCGGTGGATTCATCGATCAGGCGCACGTCATAGCCATACACCGCCTTGCCGGGCGAGCCGAATTTGGTCGGCGCCGGCTCAATGCCATTGCACACGGCCATGATCGGCCAGCCCGTTTCGGTCTGCCAGTAGTTGTCGATGATGGGCTTCTGGATGGCGTTGGCGATCCACGTCGCCGTGGGCTCATCAAGCGGCTCACCCGCCAGAAACAAGGCCTTGAGGCTGGAGAGGTCGTACTTACTGAGGTAGGCCGGGTCTTGCTTCTTGAGCACGCGCGCGGCTGTGGGGGCCGAGAACATCACCGACACCTTGTACTTCTCGACCAAGCTCCACCAAATGCCGGCATCCGGCCGGGTGGGCAGACCCTCGTACATGATGGTGGCCATGCCATTAATCAGCGGCCCGTAGATGATGTAGCTGTGCCCCACCACCCATCCGATGTCGCTGGTGGAGAAGTAGGTTTCGCCGGGCTGCGCCATGTAGATGTGGCGCATGGACGCCGCCAAGGCCACGGCATAGCCGCCCGTGTCGCGCTGCACCCCTTTGGGCTTGCCGGTGGTGCCACTGGTGTACAGGATGTAGCTGGGGTGGGTGCTGTCCACCCACTCGCACGGCACCTGCGCGCCCAGGTGCTGCTGGCGCAGGCTGGCGTAGTCCACATCGCGGCCAGCCACGGGCGCCAAATCCGCGAGACCACGGTTGACCATCAGCACATGCTGGGGCTTGTGGACGGCCAGGGAAATGGCCTCGTCGAGCAGGTGCTTGTAGGGCACCACCTTGCCGCTTCGCATGCCAGCATCGGCGCTGATCACCAGCTTGGGCTGTGCGTCGTCGATGCGGCTGGCCAAGCTGTGGCTGGCAAAACCCCCGAACACCACCGAGTGAATGGCGCCGATCCGCGCGCACGCCAGCATGGCAAAGCATGCCTCAGCGATCATGGGCATGTAGATCAGCACGCGATCGCCTTTGCCCACGCCGAGGGAGCGCAGAATGGCCGCCATCCGCTGCACCTCGGCGTGCAGCTCGCGGTAGGAATACACCGTTTCGGTGTCTGTCTCGGTGGACACGAAGATCAAGGCATTCTGATCTGCCCGGTCCTTCAGGTGGCGGTCGACCGCGTTGTGACACAGGTTGGTCAGACCGCCTTCGAACCAGCGCGCAAAAGGCGCTTTGTCGTAGTTGCACACCCGGTCGAATGGCTTGTGCCAGTCCACCAACTGCGCTTGCTCGGCCCAGAACGCGTCTCGATCATCGATGGACCGGCGGTAAAAATCGGCGTACGTCGAGGGCAAAGCCATGCGTGTCTCCTGAGCTATCAACGGGTCAATTTAAAGTGAATTCATAATTATGGTGACCCGGCTTTCTTCTGGCTGACGCAGGCCCTCATGCAGGCCCGCCGCGCCCCGTCACTTGATCAAGGCCTGCACCTCACGGAAAGCCGGGTGATCGGCGCTGCGCATCCATTCAAAGGCCACCATTTCCGTGGTCACCAGCTCGGCCCCAGCACCAGCCAGGCGATCAAATGCCGCGTCGCGGTTGCGCTCGGTGCGCGACCCGCAGGCATCGGTCACCACCCAAACGTCAAACTCCTCTTCCAGCAGCTCAAGGGCGGTCTGCAACAGACACACATGCGCCTCACAACCCGCCACCACAATGGTGCCGCGCTCATTGATGGGGCTCACGGGTTTCTGCAGGTGCTTGGGCAGGCTGCGCGCGTTGCCCGCGGGCCGGGCCGGCGGCCGCAGCCAGTCGCCCAGGCCATCGGCCACAGCACTGAAATGCTGCTTCGCCAGGGTTTTTCGGCACAAATCGCGCAACTCGGGCGGGTTGCTGCCCAGCTTGTCAGGGCATTGTTCGGTGCCCCACACGGGCACTTGCATCAGCTTGGCAATGCGGGCCAAGCGCAGGGTATTGGCCAGAACGAAGGGCGCATCCGCGATGGCCGGCATGAGGCGGGACTGGTAGTCAACCAGGACCAACTGAGATTCGGAAACGTCGAGCAACATAGGCATTGGCGATGATGAACGCCGCATTGTCGCAGTGTCGCGTGCTGTCGGACACCCTTGGGCGCAGCCAGCGCTGAGAACCGCCCAAGGTCTACCACCCATCCGCTTCGACGGGCCTTCCAGCCAAGGAATGCAAAATCCCTCGAAAAATCAAGGTGTTGCACCGCTTTTCGGGCTTGACGAGGCATGCCTGCGCCGGTACCCTCCTCCCCTATGCGTTTGATTGCCCTCGTCCTGTCCCTGTCAGTCGCCCAAGCCATGGCTGCACCAGGCAACGGCAATCGCTTCGAAGACATGGACGCGCTGTTGGCAGAAAAAGGCCTCATGACCCGCTTGGGCGAGCAGGTGCAGCAGGCTCGCGACTCCATGAGCGAACAGGCATCCAGCCTCGTCATCAACGCCATGGCCTTCCTCGGCGTTCCCTACCGGTACGGCGGCAATTCCAGCGAAACCGGATTCGATTGCAGCGGCTTCGTGCGCGCTGTGTTTGAACAGTCGGTGGGCAAGGTGCTGCCACGCCGGTCCGACGAACAAGCCGCAGCCACGGAAGTGATCGATCGCAACGAACTCAAGCCCGGCGATCTGGTCTTCTTCAACACCATGCGGCGCGCCTTTAGCCACGTGGGCATTTACGTGGGAGATGGCAAGTTCATCCACTCCCCTCGAGCCGGCTCCCACGTTCGTGTGGAAGACATGCGCCAAAGCTACTGGCAAACGCGTTTTAATGGCGCCAGACGGGTGCCAATGAGCGCCGAAGCCAACAAGCCCTGACCCTCGCCGGCCACGCCCCCTCCCCAAAAAAGGACTCCATCGAGAGTCCTTTTTTGTTCGCGCAGCAAATACCCATCAACGCCGCTGAGGTGCCTGCCTTGTGCAGTCAAGACCGAACAACGGCAAACCAGGTGTGCACAGATAGCGCGCTCGACGCCCAAAAACAAAAAGCCCCGAAGGGCTTCTTGGCGCCCAATTCGATGGGCATTGTCTGGAGGCGCGATCCGGAGTCGAACCGGACTAACCGGATTTGCAATCCGGGGCATAACCGCTTTGCTATCGCGCCGCTGACCTGCGTAAAAAAGGGAAGCTTAGCTTCCCTTTTTTAACTTGATTGGAGCGGGAAACGAGGCTCGAACTCGCGACCTCAACCTTGGCAAGGTTGCGCTCTACCAACTGAGCTATTCCCGCGTTTTCTAACTGCACTGCAGTGTTCGTTAGAAGCTGAAATTATAGCGTAAAAATCGCGCCTCCCGCAAGGGCGCGCGATTTTTTAGTGCTTCACCGCATCGGCATCGGCCGGGACGGCTCGGGTCGCGGCTGCGGCCACCTGGGCCGCCACTTCCTCTTCCGTCAAGGCCACGGGCTGCCGCTCCAGCGCAATGGCGAGCACCTTGTCGATCCATTTCACCGGCACGATCTCCAAGCCCTGCTTGACGTTGTCGGGAATCTCCGCCAGGTCTTTCACGTTCTCTTCGGGGATGACCACCGTCTTGATGCCGCCACGCAGAGCAGCCAGCAGCTTCTCCTTCAGACCGCCAATGGCCGTCACCTCGCCACGCAAGGTGATTTCGCCCGTCATGGCCACATCGGCGCGCACCGGAATGCCGGTGAGGGCCGACACCAGCGCCGTTGTCATGGCGATGCCCGCACTCGGGCCATCCTTTGGCGTGGCGCCGTCAGGCACGTGGATGTGGATGTCACGCTTCTCGAACATCTCGTCCTTGATGCCCAGCACTCGCGAGCGGCTGCGCACAACCGTGCGAGCGGCCTCGACCGACTCTTTCATCACGTCACCCAGCGAGCCAGTGCGCGTGGTGGCACCCTTGCCCGGCATGGTGGCGACCTCAATGGTCAGCAAGTCGCCGCCCACCTCAGTCCAGGCCAGGCCCACGACCTGACCCACCTGGTTCTGCTGCTCGGCGCGGCCGTAGCTGTACTTGCGCACGCCCAGGAAATCGCTGAGGTTCTCAGCCGTCACCACCACGGTGGGCTCGTACTTTTTGAGCAGCAACCCCTTGACCACCTTGCGGCAGATCTTGGACAGCTCGCGCTCCAGCGAGCGCACGCCGGCTTCACGGGTGTAGTAGCGCACGATGTCACGCACAGCGTCTTCGCGCACGTCGAGTTCGCCGTCCTTGATGCCGTTGTTCTTGATCTGCTTGGGCAGCAGGTAACGCACGGCTATGTTGGTTTTCTCGTCTTCGGTGTAACCCGAGAGGCGAATCACCTCCATGCGGTCCAACAGGGCCGGCGGGATGTTCATGGAGTTGGAGGTCGCCACGAACATCACGTCGGACAGGTCGAAATCAACCTCCACGTAGTGGTCACCGAAGGTGTGGTTCTGCTCGGGATCCAGCACCTCCAGCAAGGCGCTGGAAGGGTCACCGCGGAAGTCGGTGCCGAGCTTGTCGATCTCGTCGAGCAGGAACAGCGGGTTGCGCGTGCCCACTTTGGACAGGCTTTGCAGCACCTTGCCTGGCATGGCGCCGATGTAGGTGCGGCGGTGCCCGCGAATCTCCGCTTCGTCGCGCATGCCGCCCAGGGCCATGCGCACGTACTTACGACCGGTGGCCTTGGCGATGGACTGCCCCAGCGAGGTCTTGCCCACGCCCGGTGGGCCCACCAGGCAGAGGATGGGGGCCTTTACCTTGTCTACCCGCTGTTGCACCGCGAGGTATTCCAGGATGCGGTCCTTGACCTTCTCCAGACCATAGTGGTCTTCGTTCAACACGCCCTCAGCGAAAGAAAGATCGTGCTTGATCTTGGTCTTCTTGCTCCAGGGCAGCGCCACGAGCGCGTCAATGTAGTTGCGCACCACCGTGGCCTCGGCCGACATGGGCGACATGAGCTTGAGCTTCTTGAGCTCGGCATCGGCCTTCTTGCGCGCATCGGCGGGCATCTTGGCCGCCTTGATCTTCTTCTCGATCTCTTCGATGTCGGCGCCCTCTTCGCCCTCGCCCAGTTCCTTCTGGATGGCCTTGACTTGCTCGTTGAGGTAGAAGTCGCGCTGGTTCTTTTCCATCTGGCGCTTCACGCGCCCGCGAATCTTCTTGTCGACATTGAGAATGTCCACCTCGCGCTCGAGCTGCTCGAAAAGGTTTTCCAGGCGCTTGGCGACGCTGTCCAGGTCGAGCACCACCTGCTTGGATTCCAGCTTGAGCGGGAGGTGGGCGGCGATGGTGTCGGCCAGGCGCCCCGCGTCGTCGATGCTGGAAATCGAGGTGAGGATCTCGGACGGGATCTTCTTGTTGAGCTTGACGTACTGGTCGAACTGCTGCATCACCGCGCGGCGCAGGGCTTCGAGCTCAATGGCCTGGGCCGCCTCGCGTTCTTGCGCGGGGTCAATCGGCGCCACGTGCGCGATGAAGTGGCTCTCGCCCTCGCGGATGCTCAGCACCTTGGCGCGCTGCCCGCCCTCCACCAGCACCTTCACGGTGCCATCGGGCAGTTTCAGCATCTGCAGGATGGTGGCCACGCAGCCCATCTCGAACATGTCGTCGGTGGAGGGCTCGTCTTTGGCGGCGGCCTTCTGGGCCACGAGCATGATCCGGCGCTCGGCCTCCATGGCAGATTCCAGGGCCTTGATGCTCTTGGGACGCCCCACGAAAAGGGGAATCACCATGTGCGGGAACACGACCACGTCACGCAGGGGCAACAGCGGCAGGTCCACCGGGGTGCTGGGCAGGGGAGTTTGTCCGGACATGATCAACCTCGTGAAAACGGACAGATGGGGCGGACGCGCGAGACTTCAAGCTCGCGCGCCGTGGGGTTGAGGTTTCGCCGAAATGCCAAGGCCTCAGGCCTGTTTGGCCGCTTCGCGGTAAACCAGCAACGGTGGCTTGTTTTCGTCGATGGTGGTTTCGTCCACCACCACCTTCTCCACGTTCGTCATGCCGGGCAGTTCGAACATGGTGTCGATCAGGGCGTTTTCCAGAATGGAGCGCAAACCGCGAGCACCGGTTTTGCGCGCCAATGCCTTGCGTGCAATGGCCTTGAGCGCCGCCGGACGCACCTCAAGCTCGGCACCTTCCATCGACAGCAGGCGGGCAAACTGCTTCACCACCGCGTTCTTGGGCTCGGTGAGGATTTGCACCAGCGCGTCTTCGGTGAGCTCGGCCAGGCTGGCGATCACCGGCAGGCGGCCCACCAGTTCGGGAATGAGGCCGAACTTGATGAGGTCTTCGGGCTCGATCTCGCGGAAGGCCTCGGTCAGCGAGCGCTGCTTCTTGCTCTTGACCACCGCGCCGAAGCCCATGCCGGACGCCTCGGTGCGGTTCTCGATGATCTTTTCCAGACCGGCGAATGCGCCGCCGCAGATGAACAGGATGTTGGTGGTGTCGACCTGCAGGAAATCTTGGTTGGGGTGCTTGCGCCCGCCCTGCGGCGGCACGCTGGCCATGGTGCCTTCGACGAGCTTGAGCAAGGCCTGCTGCACGCCCTCGCCCGACACGTCACGGGTGATGGAGGGGTTGTCGGACTTGCGGGTGATCTTGTCGATCTCGTCGATGTAGACGATGCCCTGCTGGGCGCGCTCAACGTCGTAATTGCAGCTCTGCAGCAGCTTGGCGATGATGTTCTCGACGTCTTCGCCCACGTAACCCGCCTCGGTGAGGGTGGTGGCGTCCGCCATGACGAAAGGCACGTTGAGCATGCGGGCCATGGTCTGGGCCAGCAAGGTCTTGCCCGAACCCGTGGGGCCGATGAGCAGGATGTTGCTCTTGGCCAGTTCCACGTCGTCCTTGCGAGCGGCCTGCTTGTGGCGCAGGCGCTTGTAATGGTTGTAGACGGCCACGGCCAGGGCGCGCTTGGCGGCTTCCTGGCCGATCACGTAATGGTCAAGGTTGGACTTGAGCTGCGCGGGGGTGGGCAGGTCATCGGCGGACGGCTTGGCAGCGTCCAGACCGGGCAGCTCGTCCCGGATGATGTCGTTGCACAGGTCGATGCACTCGTCGCAGATGAACACCGACGGGCCGGCGATCAGCTTCTTGACCTCGTGCTGGCTCTTGCCACAAAACGAGCAGTAGAGCGCTTTTTCACTGGAGGCAGCTTTTTTGTCGGCCATGGGAGAGAAGAACGTAAACGGATGACGGCAATGATAGTTCAGGGCCCAGGGCCGGAAACGGAAGAAAAACACCGACGCCGGTGCAGTCTTCCGCCTTCGGCCCGGGGCCCTGCCCGGGGAAAAGGCCTGAATCAGGCGGCGGCGCCGCGCTTGTCGATGACTTTGTCGATCAGGCCATATTCGGCCGATTCGGCGGCACTCAGGTAGTAATCGCGCTCGGTGTCGCGCTCGATCTTTTCCAGCGGCTGGCCAGTGCGCTCGGCCAGGATCTTGTTGAGCTGCTCGCGGGTCTTGAGGATCTCGCGGGCGTGGATCTCGATTTCGGTGGCCTGGCCCTGGGTGCCGCCCAGCGGCTGGTGGATCATGACCTTGCTGTTGGGCAGCGCGAAACGCTTGCCCTTGGCGCCAGCAGCCAGCAGGAAGGCGCCCATGCTGGCGGCCATGCCGATGCACAGGGTCGACACGTCGGGCTTGATGAAGTTCATGGTGTCGAAGATCGCCATGCCGGCGCTCACCGACCCGCCGGGCGAGTTGATGTAGAAGGAAATGTCCTTGTCGGGGTTTTCGCTTTCCAGGAACAGCAGCTGGGCCACCACGAGGTTGGCCGACTGGTCGTTGACCGGCCCCACCAGAAAGACCACGCGCTCCTTGAGCAGACGGGAGTAAATGTCGTAGGCGCGCTCGCCCCGGCCCGACTGCTCGATGACCATGGGCACCATGCCCAGGCCCTGAATGTCCATTGCGCTCATGCGTTTCTCCATCGATTGATGTATTGCCACGGGGCTACTGTAACCAACGGCCCGGGGCCCTCCGCACATGGGGGGCAAAGCGGCAAAAAAAAGGGCGGATCGCTCCGCCCTGTGTCACGGGTTGCCCGGGGCAACCGCGCGGGATCAGGCCTGGGCCATCAGTTCGTCGAAGGCCAGGGCCTTGTCGGTGATCTTGGCCTTGGACAGCACGAACTCGGCCACGTTGTTCTCCACCACGATGGCCTCGACTTCGGCCATGCGGCGGTTGTCGCCCTGGTACCAGCGCACCACGTCGGCGGGCTTCTCGTAGGAAGCGGCCAGTTCGTCGATGTGGGCCTTGATTTGCTCGGGCTTGGCGTACAGCTCGTTGGCGCGCACCAGCTCGGCCACGATCAGGCCCAGGCGCACACGGCGCTCGGCTTGCGGGCGGAACAGCTCTTCGGGGATGGGGGCCTTGTCGGCGTCTTTCACGCCGCGCTGCTTCAGGTCGGCGCGAGCGCCTTCGACCATGCGGTCGAGTTCGGCTTGCACCACCGACTTGGGCAGGTCGAGTTCGGCCGCTGCGATCAGGGCGTCCATCACGGCGGCCTTGTTGCGGGCCTGCAGACGGAACTTCACTTCGCGCTCGAGGTTCTTGCGGATGTCGGCGCGCAGGCCTTCCACGGTGCCCTCAGTGATGCCCAGGGACTTGGCGAAATCGGCGTTGATCTCGGGCAGGTTGGCGGCTTCGATCTTGTTGACGGTGACCAGGAAGTCAGCGGTCTTGCCGGCCACGTCCTTGCCGTGGTAGTCGGCCGGGAAGGCCAGCGGGAAGGTCTTGCTCTCGCCCGACTTCATGCCGCGCACGGCGTCTTCGAATTCCTTGAGCATCTGGCCATCGCCGACGATGAACTGGAAGCCTTCGGCCTTGCCGCCCTCGAAGGGCTCGCCGTCGATCTTGCCTTCGAAGTTGATGGTGACGCGGTCACCGTCTTGAGCGGCCTGGTCTTGGGCGCGCTGGGCGAAGGTGCGGCGCTGCTTGCGCAGGATTTCCACGGTGCGGTCGATGGCGGCTTCGTCCACCTCGGCCGAGACCTTTTCCACCTCGGCGGTGGTCAGATCGTTGATCTTGACTTCGGGGTACACCTCGAACACGGCGTCGAAGGCCAGCTGGCCCTCAGGAGCGCCTTCCTTCTCGGTGATCTTGGGTTGGCCGGCCACGCGCAGCTTGGCTTCGTTGGCGGCCACGGCGAAGGCTTCGCCGACCTTGTCGTTCATGACTTCGTAGTGCACCGAGTAGCCGTAGCGCTGGGCCACCACGTTCATCGGCACCTTGCCAGGACGGAAACCGTCCATCTTGACGCCACGGGCCAGGCGCTTGAGGCGGTTGCTCACCTCGGTCTGGATCACGTCGGCCGGAAGCGTCAGCGTGATCTTGCGCTCCAGCTTCTCCAGGGTTTCAACGGTCACGGTCATGGTTTTCTCCAAATGGGAAAAGGTCGGCCCGCAGACCGACCCGGGGAATCTGTTCGCATGTGATGTGGTGCGCGGGGGGGGACTCGAACCCCCACACCATTGCTGGCGTCAGGACCTAAACCTGGTGCGTCTACCAATTTCGCCACCCGCGCGCCGGTTTGTGCTGTTCCGACCGTGGCGCGCTTTGTGTCAAACAGAGCACGCCACGGGGCCGGTGGCCCACCTCACGGCAACCCAAGATTGTAGCCGCAGGGCGGGCACCGCCAGGGGGCATCAGGCGCTGGCCCGATGCGTTGCGGGAAGGCGCCGTCCTTGCGACCACCACACCAGGGCCACCAGCAGCAGCGCCGGCAGGTAGAACCAGTGCGGCGTGGGCCGATCGGTGGGCACCTTGATGGCGCTCACGTCCCAGCCTTGTTCGAAGCCCGACTTGGCAGCGGCGGTGCCGAACTTGATGGCACCGATCTGCACCGTGTCGCCCAGGGGCACCAGTTGCAGGCCGGCGTCCATCAGGCGCTTACGGCCATCGGGGCCGGCCTCGCCCAGTTGCAAGGCGACGGTCTTGGTGACGTCGTCGCCCTCGATGGTGGTGCCTTTGATGACCATCACCACGCGGTCATTCGATGGTCGATCTCGCGCCACGTCGAACACCTGGGCGGCCGGCACGTCGCGGTACTCGGGGTGGAGGCGGTCCATGAAGAAGTCGGGGCGGAACAGCAGCACCACGGCAACGGCCAGTGCCAGGGCCTCCCACCAGCGGTTCTTCACGCGGAACCAGTTCATCGTGACCGCCGCAAACACCAGCGTGGCCAATGTGCAGGCCAACACCACGCGGATGAGTTCGCCCGTGGTGTGCACGTTGATGAGCAGCAGTTGCGGGTTGAAGATCCAGATGAAGGGCAGGATCACGGTGCGCAGCGCGTACACAGAACCCTGGATGCCGGTCTTGATGGAGTCTTCGCCCGAAATCGCCGCCGCCGCGAAGGTGGCCAGGCCCACGGGCGGCGTGATGTCGCCCATGATTCCGTAATAAAAGACGAACAGGTGCACAGCGATCAGCGGGATGATGAGACCGCTTTGCGCGCCCAGTTCCACCACCACGGGCGCCATGAGCGTGGCCACCAGCACGTAGTTGGCGGTGGTGGGCACGCCCAGGCCCAGCACCAGGCAGACGAAGGCAATGAACAGCAGCATGGCCATCACGTTGCCCTGGGCCACGAACTCCACGAACTCGGTCATGCGCAAGCCCAGGCCGGTGAGCGTGATGGCGCCCACGATGATGCCGGCGGTGGCGGTGGCCACACCGATGCCGATCATGTTGCGCGAGCCGTCGTTGAAGCCGTCCACCACCGAGCGCAGGCCCGAGGTCCAGGCGCCTTCGCTGCGCTGGCCACGGAACATCTCGATCAGCGGGCGCTGGGTGGCCATGAGCACCACCAGCACCACCACGGCCCAGAAGGCCGAGAGCGCGGGCGACATTTCCTCAACCATCAGGCACCAGATCAGCACGCCGATGGGCATGAGGTAGTGCAGGCCGGCTCGCACGGTGGGCCAGGTCTGCAGCGGCTTGGGGTTGTCCACGTCGATGTCGTCGGGCAGGTCGGGGCTGCGCGCGGCCTGGAAGATGGAGAACAGGTACAGGCCCACCACCACGGCAGCGGTGGCGTACGGCGCGGCGGCGCCCAGCACGGCGTCAATGCCCTGCAGCAGGTAGTACAGGGCGCACACCACCGCGATGCTGCCGGCGATGCCGATCAGGTTGCGCATGATGCGCACGCGCCAGGGCTTGGGCTCGGCGTTCACGATGGGGTTCATGCCCAGCTTGAGCGCCTCCAGGTGCACGATGTAGAGCAGCCCGATGTAGGACAGTGTGGCGGGCAGGAAGGCGTGCTTGACGATGTCGGAATACGGGATGCCCACGTACTCCACCATCAGGAAGGCGGCCGCGCCCATCACGGGCGGCATGATCTGGCCGTTGACCGAGCTCATGGTCTCGATGGCACCGGCCTTCACGCCGCCGTAGCCGGCCTTCTTCATCAGGGGGATGGTGAAGATGCCGCCGGACACCACGTTGGAGACGGACGAGCCAGAGATCATGCCGTTCAACGCGGACGACACCACCGCCACCTTGGCCGGGCCGCCGCGCAGGTGGCCCAGGGCCGCGAAGCTGACCTGCATCATGTAGTTGCCGCCACCGGCGCGGTCCAGCAAGGCGCCGAACAGCACGTAGACGAAGATGGTGCCGGCCGACACGCCCAGGGCAATGCCGTACACGCCTTCGGTGGTGAGCCACATGTGCGAGAGCAGGCGGTTGACCGAAGCGCCTTTGTGCGCCAGCACCTCGGGCAGCCAGGGCCCGAGCAGGCAGTAGGCCAGGAAGATGGTGGCCAGCGCGGCCATGGGCCAGCCCACGGCACGGCGGGTGGCCTCGAGCAGCAGCACCAGGCCAGCGAAGGCCACGGCGATGTCGACGGTATTGGGTTGGCCGGGCCGGGTGGCCAGCTCGGCGTAGAACAACATGATGTAGGCGCCGGCGAAGGCCGCCAGCAGGGCCAGCACCCAGTCGGCCACGGGCACGTAGCGGCGCGGCGAGCCTTTGAACGCGGGCCAGGCCAGGAAGGCCAGGAACAGCGCAAAAGCGAGGTGAATGGCGCGGGCCTCGGTGTCGTTGAGGATGCCAAAGCCCAGTTCAAAGGGCAGCGGCGAGGCGTACCAGAACTGGAACAGGGCCCACAACAGGGAGGCGGCGAAGACGATGCCCGCGGTCAGGCCAGTGGGCTTGCGCCCGCCGGTGTCGCTGTCGGCCACGAGTTGCTGCAGCGCCTCGGGGGCTTTTTCGATGTCGGTGCTCATGGGAGTACTCCTCTGGTTGAGCGAAGGGGGAAAGGCGTGAACGGAGCGCTAAAAAAAATGGCGAAGAAGTCTTCGCCACGCTCAGACCGGAAGGCCCCGAGGGGCCTGCCCGATCACTTGATCCAGCCTTTTTCCTTGTAGTAGCGGGCCGCGCCTTCGTGCAGCGGGGCGCTCAGGCCGTCTTTCACCATGTTCTCGGGCTGCAGGTTGGCCAGGGCCGGGTGCAGCTTCTTGAACTCATCGAAGTTGTCGAACACCGCTTTCACCACGGCGTACACCGTGTCGGCCGGCACCTTGGTGGAGGACACCACGGTGGCCATCACGCCATAGGTGGTGGTGGGTTGCGGGTTGTTGGGGTACAGGCCACCAGGCAGCGTGACCTTGGCGTAGTACGGCTTTTCCTTCACCAGCTTGTCCACGGCCGGGCCGGTGAGCGAGACCAGCTTGGCGCCGCAGGAGGTGGTGGGGTCTTGGATGTTGGCGCTGGGGTGGCCCACGGCGTAGAAGAAGCCGTCGATCTTGCCGTCGCACAGGGCCGGGCCGTGCTCGTCGGCCTTCAGCTCGGAGGCCAGCGAGAAGTCGCTGACCTTCCAGCCCATGGTGGCCAGCAGCTCGTCCACGGACGAGCGGGTGCCCGAACCGGGGTTGCCCACGTTGAAGCGCTTGCCCTTGAAGTCTTCAAACTTGGTGATGTTGGCTTCCTTGCGGGCCACCACGGTGAAGGGCTCGGGGTGCACGGCAAAAACGGCGCGCAGGTCGGGATAGGCACCTGCGTCCTTGAACTGGCCCACGCCCTTGGTGGCGTTGAACTGCACGTCGGACTGGGTGAAACCCATGTCGAGTTCGCCTGCCTTGATGGTGTTCACGTTAAAGACCGAACCGCCGGTGGATTCCACCGAGCAGCGGATGCCGTGCTTGGCGCGGTCTTTGTTGACCAGGCGGCAGATGGCGCCGCCCGCGGCGTAATACACGCCCGTGACGCCACCGGTGCCGATGGTGATGAACTTTTGCTGGGCATGCACCGGGGTCACCGGTGCCATCAGGGCCGCGGCGGCGGCCAGGGCGCTCAAACCGACATGGATTTTTTTCATGCTGGGGGTCTCCTGCAGGGTTCTGCTTGGGTTGGGAAATTCGGGCGCCCGATCAGGGCCGGCCACGAGGGGGCGAATGCTAATCGAAGTACACCATGCACAGGGCACCAATCGTCCCGGGTTTAACCCGGGCTTGAAAGGGCCATCTCAAGCCGGTGCCTTCACCTCGGCCAGCGTGGCATGCAAGGCGCGTTCCAGGCGCTGCACGATTTGCTCGATGTCTTCGGGGGTGCTGATGAACGGGGGGGCCAAGAGCACGTGGTCGCCGCAGCGGCCGTCCACCGTGCCGCCCATGGGGTAGACCATCAGGCCTTCGCGCATGGCGGCGGCCTTCAGGCGGGTGTGCAGCTTCAGGGCCGGGTCAAACCACTGCTTGGAATCGCGATCGGCCACGAACTCCATGCCCCAGAACAGGCCACGGCCGCGGATGTCGCCCACGTTCGGGTGCACGCCAAAGGTGCGCTGCAAGGCGGCTTGCAGTTGGGCGCCACGCTCACGCACCTGGGCCAGCAGGCCGTCGCGCTGAATCACGCGCTGCACGGCCAGCGCCGCGGCACAGGCCACGGCGTGCCCCAGGTAGGTGTGGCCATGCTGGAACAGGCCACTGCCCTGTCGGAAGGCCTCCACGACGCGGCCTTGCGCCAGCACCGCGCCAATGGGCTGGTAACCGCCACCCAGGCCCTTGGCAATGGTGAGCAGGTCGGGCACCACGCCGTCTTGTTCGCAGGCGTGCAGGGTGCCGGTGCGGCCCATGCCGCACATCACCTCGTCGAGGATGAGCAGGATGCCGTGGCGGTCGCACAGCTCGCGCACGCCGCGGAAGTAACCCGGCACCGGGGTGAGCACGCCGGCCGTGGCGCCACCCACGGTTTCGGCCACGAAGGCCATCACGTTCTGTGGGCCGAGCTGCTCGATGGCTTGTTCCAGTTCGTGCACCAGGCGCTGGCCATATTGCTCGGGGGTCTCGTCGGCGCGGCGGTCGCGGTATTCGTAGCAGGGCGACACATGGGTCACGTCGATCAGCAGGGGCTTGAACTGCTCGCGCCGCCATTCGTTGCCGCCCACGGCCAGCGCGCCCAGGGTGTTGCCGTGGTAGCTCTGCCGGCGGGCAATGAAATGGCGCCGCTGCGGCTGGCCAATTTCCACAAAGTACTGGCGCGCCATCTTCAGCGCGGCCTCCACCGCCTCGGAGCCGCCGCTCACAAAGTACACGTGGCTCATGCCCTGGGGCGCGGTCTCGATGAGCAGGTCGGCCAGCTCTTCGGCCACCTGGGTGGTGAAGAAGCTGGTGTGCGCGTAGGCCAGTTGGTCGATCTGGCGGTGCATGGCGGCCACCACGTCGGGGTGGCCATGGCCCAGGCAAGACACGGCCGCGCCGCCCGAGGCGTCGATGTACGTCTTGCCCTGCGCATCGGTGAGGGTGACGCCCTGCCCGCTCACGGCAACGGGCAAGGCATGGCGCAACTGGCGGTGGAACACATGGGAGGGGGGCGTGGTCATGGCAACAAGACGGGGCAAGGGAAGAAAGCCGCAGTCTATGCAGGCACCGTGGCGGCGCACATGCTTTTTTCTGGCCAGCCCATAACTTTCGGGCATGGGCGGCGGCGCAGTTCTCATGCCCGCCCAGCGTGGGCGCGGCCTACAGTTCTTTCTCATGGAAAACCCGAACCGCATTCCCCGCCGCGTGGCCGTTCTGGGCGCCGGCATCGTGGGCCTGGCCACGGCCTGGCGCCTGCACCGCGATGGCCACGAGGTCACCGTGATCGACCGTGCCCAGCCCGGCAGCGGCGCCAGCGCGGCCAACGGCGCGCAACTGAGCTACGCCTACGTGCAGCCCCTGGCCGACCCGTCGATCTGGGCCCAGCTGCCCACGCTGCTGCTGGCCAAGGATTCGCCCTTGAGCCTGCGCATCAAGCTAGACCCGGCCCAGTGGGCCTGGGGCCTGCAGTTCCTGGCGGCCTGCCGCGCCTCGGTCTCGCGCGAAACCACCGCGCAGTTGCTGGCCCTGGCGGCCGAGAGCCGAATCGCCTTTGATGCCCTGCGCGCCGACCTGCTGGCCGCTGGCCTGAGCGACGGCCAGTTCAGCGCCACCGGCAAGCTGGTGATGTACAGCACGGCCGAGTCGTTTGCCGCGGCCCGCCAGCAACTGGCGCTGCAACAGGCCCTGGGCACCGAGCAACATGCACTCAGCCCGGCCGACTGCCTGGCGGTGGAGCCGGCCCTGGCCGACAGCCTCAGCCAGTACGCGGGCGGCATTCACACCCCTGGCGAATGCGCGGCCGACGCCGGGCAGGTCTGCCGCTCGCTGCACCGGTGGCTGGCCACGCGCGGCGTGCGATTCGTGCTGGACACGGCCATTGATGGCCTGGTGGTGCGCCAGGGCCAGGTGGCGGCGGTGCAGACGGCCAAGGGTTTCATCGACACCGATGCCGTGGTGCTGGCACTGGGCACCGGCTCGGTGGCGCTGGCCCGCACACTGGGCGTGCGCCTGCCGATCTACCCGCTCAAGGGCTACAGCATCACCCTGCCCGGCCAGGGCACGGGCGCGCCCACGGTGAACGTGACCGACGCCAAGCGCAAGCTGGTGTTCGCCCGCCTGGGCGACCGCCTGCGCGTGGCGGGCATGGCCGAGTTGGTGGGCGAGAACCGCGACATTCCGCCAGGCCGCATCGATCGCCTCATTCAGCAAACGCGCGAGGTGTTCCCGCAGGCCCACATCGGCACCGAGGTGCAGCCCTGGGCCGGCCTGCGCCCGGCCACGCCCACGGCGCGGCCCATCGTGGGCACCCTGCCCCAGGCCCCGGCCAACCTGCTGTTCAACGTGGGCCACGGCGCACTGGGCTTCACCCTGGCCGCCGGCAGCGCCACGCGCCTGAGCGCGCTGCTGCACGGGCGCGGTGCCAGCGATGTCAGCCCAGTTGCTGCAGCGCCTGCTGCATGCAGCGCGTAAAAGCCCGCGAGTGCACCGACTGCGCCCGCGCGCTGGAGCGCAGGGCCTGCACGGGCGTGCTGAGCGCGGGGTCCAGCGGCAGCACGTCCACCTTGTCGGCCTGGGCCGAGGCGGCGGTACAGCCTTCCACCAGGGCCACGCCCACGCCGTGGTGCGCCAGGGCCAGGGCCACGTGGTAGGTCTGCACCGTCATCACGGTGTTGAGCTGGTCTGACACGTCGCGCAGCGCGTGCGCCAGCAGCATACCCAGCGGGTCTTGGCCGTCGATGCCAATCACCGGCAAGGCCGCCAGGTCGGCCAGCTTCAGTGAACCGGCCTGGCGCTGGCGCGGCGTCAGCAGGCCCTTGGGCACCACCGCCACCACCGGCCGTTCGCCCAGGCGCTCTTGGACCAGCGCGGGGTGCGCGCTGGTGGTGAACACATAGCCCACGTCGGCCTCTTGCAGCAGCAGGGCCGAGACGATCTGCGGCGAGTGCAGGCCTTGGTGGTGCACGTGCACCGAGGGGTACTTGGCCCGAAACAGCCGCACCGCGCGCGGCAACACCTCGTAGCTCAAGGCCAGCACGGTCAGCACCCGCAACTCGCCCTGCCGGCGCCCGCCGCGCAGGCTGGCCGAGAGCCGCTGCACCTCATCCAACTGGTTGAACAAGCGCTCCACCAGCGGGTACAGCGTCTGCGCCTCCACCGTGGGCTGCAGCCGCCCGCCCACCCGGTGAAACAAAGCAAACCCCAACTGCAACTCCGCGTGCTGCAAGGTGCGACTCACCGCCGGCTGGGTGACGTTGATCATGCGGGCCGCCGCGCTCACGCTGCCGGTGAGCATGACGGCGTTGAAGACTTCGATGTGACGCAGGCGCATGCGGAATTGTGTCGCGCAAAACCGTCTTGCGCGCGCCGGGTGGCGCGCGCCGTCGAGTAACACCGCGGAACCGGCTCCGCCGGGCCGCAGGGTGTTGCCCCCCGAGGGGGGTGACGCCGAAGGCGGCGCGGGGGGGTTACCGTTTAATCCTGAACCACGCCGCGTACATCGCCGGCAGCGCCAGCAAGGTCAGCACCGTGGCCACGATCAGCCCGCCCATGATGGCCACCGCCATCGGGCCCCAGAACACGCTGCGAGACAGCGGGATCATGGCCAGCACGGCGGCGGCCGCGGTCAGCACGATGGGGCGCATGCGGCGCACGGCGGCCTCGACGATGGCGTCCCAGGCCGGCACGCCGCGCGCGCGGTCTTGCTCAATCTGGTCGATCAGGATCACCGAGTTGCGCTGGATCATGCCCATGAGGGCGATCACGCCCAGCAGCGCCACGAAGCCGAAGGGGCGGTTGAGCAGCAGCAGCGCACCGGCCACACCCGCCAGGCCCAGCGGGCCGGTGAGGAAGACCAGCATGGCGCGGCTGAAGCTCTGCAACTGCAGCATCAGCAGGGTGAACACGATGAACAGCATCAGCGGCACGCCAGCGGCAATCGACGACGAGCCCTTGCTGCTTTCCTCCACCGCGCCCGCCACCTCGATGTGGTAGCCCAGGCGGCCTTCGCTGGCCCAGCGCGCCTGCAAGGTCTGGAGCGCGGGCAACAGCTCGGCCGTGACGGTGGCGCCCTGCATGCCTTCCACCACGTCGCCCTGCACGGTGATGGCGTATTCGCGGTTCTCGCGCCACAGCACACCGGGCTCCCAGCCCAGCACCGGGCGGGCGATCTGCAGCAGCGGCACGGTCTGGCCGCTGGCGGTGGCCAGGTTGGCGTTGGCCAGGTCGGTGATGGCGTCGCGCTCGCTCAGGGGCTGGCGCAGCACGATGTCGATGAGTTCGTCGCCTTCGCGGTACTGGCCGATGTTGGTGCCGCTCAGGATGGTGCGCGCCGCCTCGGCGATGCTCTGGCTGCTCACGCCCAGGGCGCGGGCCTTGGTCTGGTCGATCTCCAGGCGCAACTGCTTGACCGGCTCGTTCCAGTTGTCGTTCACGCCGCGGGTGTTGGGGCTCTGGCGCATCACCTGCTTCACCTCGTCGGCCAGCAGGCGCAGCGTGGCGGGCTCGGGGCCCATCACGCGGAACTGCACCGGGTACGGCACCGGTGGCCCGTTGGGCAGCAGCTTCACGCGCCCACGCACCTCGGGGAACTCGGTGGCCAGCAGTTGCGGCAAGGCCTTGCGCAATTGCTCGCGCTCAGCCAGGGAATGCGGCAGCACGATGAGCTGCGCCACGTTGGTCTGCGGAAAGATCTGGTCCAGCGGCAGGTAGAAGCGCGGCACGCCAGAGCCCACCCAGGTGGTCACGCTCTGCACGCTGGCCTCTTGCGCCAGGCGCTTTTCCACGCGGCGCGTCACCTCGTCCACCGCCAGCACGGGCGTGCCTTCTGGCAGCCACAGGTCCACCAGAATCTCGGGGCGACTGGAGTCAGGGAAAAACTGCTGCTGCACTTTGCCCATGCCCGCCAGGCCCAGCACAAAGGTGAGGATGGTGGCCCCGATGGTGAGCCAGCGGTGCTTAACGCACCAGTCCACCAGCGCGCGGAAGCGGTCGTAGAAGGGGCCGTCGTACACCTCTTGAATGGCGCCGGTGTGCGGCTTCACCTTCAGCAGCTTCACGCCCAGGTAGGGCACAAACATCACCGCCACCAGCCACGACACCACCAGCGCCACCACGGTGACGCCGAAGATGGCGAAGGTGTATTCGCCCGTGCTCGACTTGGCCATGCCGATGGGCAGGAAACCCGCGGCCGTGATGAGCGTGCCGGTGAGCATGGGCATGGCGGTCACGTCCCAGGTGAAGGTGGCGGCGCGCCAGATGTCGTGCCCTTCTTCGAGCTTTCGCACCATCATTTCCACCGCGATGATGGCGTCGTCCACCAGCAGGCCCAGGGCGATGATGAGCGAGCCCAGCGAGACCTTGTGCAGGCCGATGCCCCAGTAATGCATCACCAGGAAGGTGATGGCCAGCACCAGCGGAATGGTGATGAACACCACCATGCCGGGGCGCACGTCCAGGATGTAGCGGCGCAGGCCGGTGCCGCCCGGTCGGCGGTGCAGGCCCAGCGAGAGAAAGCTCACCGCCAGCACGATCACCACCGCCTCGATCAGCACTTTCACGAACTCGTTCACCGAGGTGGCCACCGCGCGCGGCTGGTCTTGCACCTGCACCAGCTTCATGCCGGCCGGCAGGGTGCGCTCGATGTCGGTCACGGCGCCTTGCAAGGCCTTGCCCAGGGCGATGATGTCGCCACCCTTGGCCATGGAAATGCCCAGGGCGATGCTGTCTTGCCCGTCGTGGCGCACCAGCACCTCGGGCGGGTCGATGGTGCCGCGCACCACCTCGGCGATGTCGCCCAGGCGAAGCTGGCGGCCGTTGCCCGCGCGAATGGGCAGCGAGCGCAGCTCTTGCACCGAATGGAACTGGCCGGCCACGCGCACCTGCACCACGTCTTGCGGCGACTGCACCGCGCCGGCCGAGGCCACCGCGTTCTGCTGGCCGAGCTGCTCCAGCACCTGCGGCAGGTTCAGGCCCAGGGTGGCCAGGCGCTGCTGCGAAATCTCGACAAACACCTTCTCGGGCTGCACGCCAAAGAGCTCGACCTTGCTCACGTCGCGCACGCGCAGCAGGCGCTGGCGCACGTCATCAGCGGCCTGCTTCAGTTCAGGCGGCGAGAAGCCCGGGCCTTGCAGGGCGTAGATCACGCCGTACACGTCGCCAAACTCGTCGTTGAAAAACGGCCCCTGCACGCCCGAGGGCAGTTGCGAGCGGATGTCGCCCACCTTCTTGCGCACCGTGTACCAGAGCTGCGGGACCTCGCCCGGGGGCGAATTGTCCTTGAGCTGGAAGATGATCAGCGCCTCGCCGGGCTTGCTGTAGCTGCGAATCTTGTCGGCATAGGGCACCTCTTGCAAGGTGCGCTCAATGCGGTCGGCCACCTGTTCGGCCACCTGCTGCGCCGTGGCGCCAGGCCAGAACACCCGCACCACCATGGCGCGGAAAGTGAACGGTGGGTCTTCGTCCTGCCCGAGCTGGAAGTAGCTGGCCACGCCCAGCACCATCAGCACGATCATGAGGTAGCGCGTGAGGGCCTGGTGGTCCAGCGCCCACTGCGAGAGGTTGAAGCGCGAGATCCAGCCGCCGTCGCCTGTGGAGGGTTGATTGACGCTCATGCCCGCCTCACTTGCCCGAGGCCTGGAAGCGCGTGACCTTCTGCCCCGGCGTGAGCACGTGCCCGCCCGCGGCCACCACCTCTTCGCCCAGCTTCAGGCCCTCGGCGATGACCATGGCGTTGCCGTCCACCGTGGCCACCTTCACCGGGCGCGGCTGCACCGTGCTGGTGGCCGGGTCAAACACCCACACCATGCTGCCCTGGCGGTCGCCTTCGTTGCTGGCCATCACCGCCGCCCCAGGCAGCTTGATGACCGGCGGCATCTTTTCCTGGCCCCACGACAGCGTCACCACCGCCGTGGCGCCCAGTGGCGCGGCCAACCCATCGGGCAGGCCCACCTTCACCTGGTAAGTGCGGGTCACGGGGTCGGCGCTGGCGGCCACTTCGCGCACGGTGCCCGGCACCGGCGCGGCCTGCTCGCCCGCTGCCCACAGGCGCACCTGGGCGCCCTGGCCCGGGCGCAGCAGGGCCACCCGGTCTTCGGGCACGGCAATCACCACATCGCGGGCGCCGTCGCGCGCCACGCGCACCACCGTGGCGCCGGTGGACACCACCTGCCCCACCTCGGCCTCCACGCCCACCACCACGCCCGGGGCGTCGGCCATCAGCCGGGCGTAGGTGGCCTGGTTGCCCTGCACCGCGCTTTGCGCCTGCGCCTGCTTGAGCGTGGCCTCGGCCGCGCGCAAGGTGGCCTGGCGGCGGTCGATCTCGGCCCCGCTCACAAAGCCCTGGGCCTGCAGTTCCTGGTAACGCTTCAGGTCGGCGGCGGCCAGGTCGCGCTGGGTCTGGGCGGCGGCCACGGCGGCTTGCGCGGCCTGGCTGCCCAGGGCCAGGTCGCTCGGGTCCAGGCTGGCCAGCAGCTCGCCAGCGGCCACGCGCTGGCCCAGTTGGGCGGGGCGCTGCACCAGCTTGCCGCCCACGCGGAAGCCCAGGCGCGACTCGATGCGCGCGCGCACCTCGCCCGGCAGCTCGGCGCGGGCGCTCAGGCCCTCTGCGCCCACCGTCAACAGCTTCACCGCCCGCACCGGCTCGGCCGGCGGTTCGGGCCGCGAACAGGCCACCAGGGCCAACGACACACTCAACAGCAAAAACAGCGACGGTGCTTTCATGTGCGACCTCTAAAGGGAGCCAGCCCAGGGCGGCTCAGTTACTGACTGACCGGTTAGTAAGCGCCAAATTGTAGACTAGCCGCCATGCCCCAAACGGCCCATTCCCCCTCTGCCAACACCCGCATGCCCCTGGGCGGCGAGGTGGGCCATTACGAGAATTTTCCGGTGGCATCGGTGCTCTGCCCGCCCCGGCTTCGCCCTGCGGTGGCCGCGCTGTACCACTTCGCCCGCACGGCCGACGACATCGCCGACGAAGGCACTGCCGACGCCCCCCAGCGCCTGGCCGACCTGGCCGCCTACCGCGCCGCGCTGGACGCCGCCCTGGCCGGGCAGCCCACGGCGCGCTGGGCCAACCTCTTCGGCCCGCTGGCCCAGGCGGTGCGGCAACACGCCCTGCCCCCCGCCCTGCTGCACGACCTGATCAGCGCCTTCGAGCAAGACGTGCGCCACACCGCCAGTGGCCACCGCTACGCCGACCACGCCGAGCTGCTGACCTATTGCCGGCTCTCGGCCAACCCGGTGGGCCGCTTGTTGTTGCACCTGTACGGCGTGCACGATGCCCAGGCCCTGCACCAGAGCGACCAGATTTGCAGCGCGCTGCAGCTCATCAACTTCTGGCAAGACATCAGTGTGGACCTGCCGCGCCAGCGCCATTACCTGCCAGCCGATGCACTGGCCACACATGGCCTCACGGTGGAAGACTTCTCGCGCGACGACCCGGCGCTGGACGTGCCGCGCGCCGCTTTGGTGCGCGAGCTGTGCGGGCAAGCCCGCGAGCTGATGCTGGCCGGCGCGCCGCTGGTGCGCCAGGTGCCCGGGCGCGCTGGCTGGGAACTGCGCCTGGTGGTGCACGGCGGGCTGCGGGTGCTGGAGCGCATCGCGGCCATGGGCCACCGCAGCTGGCAACAGCGCGTCAAGCTGAGCCCGGCCGACGCGCCGCGCCTGCTGTGGCGCGCCTGGCGGCAGCCGGTGCCCACGAGCCGGGTCCACTGAATCGGGCCGGGTTCTTACACTCGGGCCATGCCGGTCCATTACGCGCGCTTTCTCGTCGGTCGCCACCGCACCATCACCGCCAATCGCCAACTGGGCTGGACGCTCGCCTTCGTGGCCGGCGCCTTGAACGCCGGGGGGTTTCTGGCGGTGCAGACCTACACCTCGCACGTCACGGGCAGGCTGTCGTCGCTGGCCGACGAGCTGGCGCTGGGCCACCTGAACCTGGTGGTGGACGCGATCGTGGGCGTGGCGGCCTTCGTGCTGGGCGCCATGGCCTGCGCCCTCCTGGTGAACTTCGCGCGGCGGCGCCACCTGAGCAGCACCTACGCCTTGCCGCTGATGCTGGAAGCCGCGCTGATCCTGGTGTTCGGCCTCATGGGCGCGCGGCTGTCGCAGGTGGAAGGCGTGCTGCTGCTGCCGGCCACGGTGGTGTTGCTGTGCTTCGTGATGGGCCTGCAGAACGCGGTGGTCACCAAGCTGTCGGGCGCGGTGATCCGCACCACCCACATGACCGGCGTGGTGACCGACCTGGGCATCGAACTGGGCAAGCTCGTCTACTGGAACCGCACCCAGCGCGACACACCGCCCGTGCGCGCCAACCGCCAGCGCTTCGTGGTGCTGGGTGGCCTGCTGGCGTCTTTCACGGCGGGTGCCATCGCGGGGGCGTTTGGCTTTCAGAAGCTGGGCTACGTGTCCAGCGTGCCGCTGGCGCTGATGCTGGCGGCCCTGGCCGCCGTGCCGCTGGCAGACGACTGGCGGCGCCGGCCCTGGCGCCAGCGCGGCTAGGCCTCAGCGCTCACCCACCCTTGGCCGCCAGCTTCACGATGGCGGTCTGGTCTTCGGCTTCCCAACCCGCGTCGGCGGCGGCCTGCAGGGCCTGGGCCACCAAGGCCGCATGCGGCGTGGCCACCCCACTGGCCTGGGCGGCGGCCAAGGCCAGCGCCAGGTCTTTCTGGGCTTGGGCCACGCTGAACACGGGCGAGAAATCGTGCCCGCGCAGGGCCGGCAGGCGCGCTTGCACCAGGGGCGAGGCCACGGTGCTGCTGGCCAGCACGTCGCACATGTCTTCCCAAGCGAGGCCGCCCGTCTGCCCCAACGCCAGGCCCTCGGCCAGCATGGCCAGGGTGTGGGCCTGCATCAGGCCCAGCACCAGCTTCATCCAGCGCGCCTGCTCGGCATCGCCCAGGTAGAAGGCATTGGGCCCCCAGGCGCGCAGCAGGGGCCGCGCCCGCTCGAAGGCGCTCTGCGGGCCGGAGGCCAGCACCGTCAGGCGCCCGGCGTCGGCCATGGCGCGGGTGCCCGAAAGCGCGCAGCGCAGGTAGGGCAACCGGGCCTGGGCCAGGCGCTCGGCCACCGCGGCCGACCCCTCGGGCGAGACCGTGCTGGTGTCCAGCATCAGGGTGCCGGGGCTGGCCTGCCGGGCCAGGTTCCACGACACGGCGCGCAGGGCCGCGTCGTCGCTGAGGCAGGTGACCACCGCCTGCGATTCGGGCAAGGCCTCGGTGGTGTCGGCCGCCCGCAAACCGGCCTGAGCCGCGAGGTTCTGGCGCGCGGCGCTGGTGTCTGACACGGTGACCTCATGGCCCTGCGCCGCCAGGTGACGGGCCAGGGGCAGGCCGAGGTGGCCAAGGCCGATCAGGTGCACGTTCATGGAGGGCTCCCGGTGGTGGGCGGTGTGGGGCAAATACCCCGGGGACCATCGTAGGCGGTCCGGCGACGCGTCGCCAGCGCGGCGTGGCGCGGGCGCATCGCGCTCGCGTGCGGCCCCGCGTGCGCGCGAGGCTGCGGGCACAATGCCGCCGTTTTGGGCGCCCACCCCGGGCGCCACGTTCAACGCCTGAGGACCCAACCCATGCCCCAACTTCACACCGTTCGCGAGGGCCAAGGCCCCGCCGTCGTGCTCAGCCACGCGCTGGGCTGTGACCTGTCCATGTGGGACGGCGTGGCCGCCGCGCTGCGCGAGCGCTTCACCGTGGTGCGCTACGACCACCGTGGCCACGGCCGCTCGCCCATCGTGCCGGGCGCTTTCTCCATGGACGACATGGCCGACGACGCGGCCGAGCTGATCGCCGGCCTGAACCTGGGCCCGGTGCACTTTGTGGGCCTGTCGATGGGCGGCATGACCGCCCAGGCCCTGGCCGCGCGCCACCCGGCGGCCGTGCGCAGCCTGGTGATCGCCAACTCGGCCCAGCAGTACGACGAGGCCGCCCGCGCCGGCTGGCAGTTGCGCGTGGACACGGTGCGCGGCCAGGGCATGGCCGCCATTGCCGACGGCGCCATGGCGCGCTGGTTCACGCCCGAGTTCCGCGCCGACGCGCAGGGCGCAGCACTGGTGGCGCAGCAGCGCGCCGTGCTGCTGGCCAACGACCCCGAGGCCTACGTGCAGGCCTGCCTGGCGGTGGGCGCGATCGACCTGGCCGCTGGCAATGCGCGCATCAACCGCCCCACGCTGGTGATCGGTGGCACGCGCGACGACGCCACGCCCATGGCCATGTCCGAAGCCATGGCCGCCACCATTCCGGGCGCCCGCCTGCGCCACCTGGCGGCCTCGCACCTGAGCGCCATCGAGCAACCCCAGGCCTTCGCGGCCCTGCTCACCGAGTTCTGGGCGGGCCTGCCGGCTTGAGGCTGGCCGCGGCGCGCTGCGTGGTGGGGCGCAGCAGCGCCGCGAATTCGCGCGCGGCCGCGCTGCGCGACGAACCCCGGCGCCACAGCACGCCGGCGTGGCGCACGATCACCGGCGCCTTCAGCGCCAGCGCCACCAGGTCGGGCGCCTGGGCCGCCGCCCGCTCGGGCGCGATGGTGGCCAACTCGCTCCAGCGGCACACGCCGATGAGCGCCTCCACCGATTCCATCTCCACCCGCACCAGGGGCTTCACACCGGCCTGCGCGAAGTGGTCATCGATCAGGCGGCGCGTGGCGAAGCTGCGCGGCAACAGGGCCAGCGGCAGCTCGGCCAACTGGCGCAGTTCCACCGAGCGGCGCTTGGCCCAGGGGTGGGCGGGGCTGAGCACCAGCAGCAGGCGCTCGTCGAACAGGTGCTCGGTGTCGATGTCTTCGTGGCGCGCGGGGTGGAAGGCGATGCCCAGGTCCAGCTCGCCGCTGAGCACCTGCTCTTCGATCGGGCCGGCGCGCAGGTCGCGCACCTCCACCGTGACGCCCGGGTAGGCCTGGCTGAAGGCGGCCACCGTGGCCGGCACCAGGGTGTTGAGGAAGGTGGGGAACACGCCCACCGTAAGCCGCCCACTTTGCAGGCCGTTCAGCTCAGACAGGGCCATGCGCCCGGCCTCCAGCTCTTTGAGGGCGCGCAGCGCGTG
The DNA here is from genome assembly GCF_041913525.1 of Hydrogenophaga sp. Lineage (GTDB taxonomy): Bacteria > Pseudomonadota > Gammaproteobacteria > Burkholderiales > Burkholderiaceae_C > Hydrogenophaga. The sequence goes on from NZ_JAYSFD010000005.1 coordinate 253,475, forward strand.
GTCACGAAAGGCCAGCCCGGCCTGCGAGAGCTTCAGGCCTCGGCCCACGCGGTCAAACAGGCTCACGCCCAGCTCTTGCTCCAGTTGGCGCAGGCCGTGCGAGAGCGTGGACTGGGTGACAAAGAGGTTGCGCGCCGACAGGGTGAGGTGCTCGGTGTGGGCGATGTCGAGGAAGTAACGCAGTTGGCGCATCTCCATGGCGGGCTCCGGTGGGTGGGCAAGACTGTTCGATGGTATCGAATGGTATGTGCCGAATAAATCATTGGAAACGGTATTCGCTTGTCATTAACCTGCCCAGGCTTTGTGATTCAACCCCACCGCGCCCCCATGACTGGCCCTCTCCTCATCGAACGCATCGAGGCCCGCATCCTCGACATCCCCACCATCCGGCCGCACAAGCTGTCGTTCGGCGCCATCAGCCGCCAGAGCCCGGTGATCGTGCAGCTCTGGCTGGCCAACGGGGCCACCGGCTTCGGCGAGGCCGCCACCATCGGCGGCCCTTCGTGGAACGAAGAATCGCCCGAGAGCATTCAGCACGCGATCGAGGCCTACCTGGCCCCGGCCCTGATCGGCCAGGACGGCCGCCGCATTGAAGCGGCCCTGGCCCGCATGGACGCCTGGTGCAAGGGCAACGCCTTCGCCAAGAGCGCGGTGGAAATGGCCCTGATCGACGCCGTGGCGCGCACCCTGGGCGTGCCGGCCTGGCAGCTGCTGGGCGGCAAGCGCCATGAGAGCCTGCCCCTGGCCTGGACGCTGGCCAGCGGCCACATCGAGCGCGACATTGAAGAAGCCCACCTGCGCCTGGAGCAAAAGCGCCACCGCATCTTCAAGATGAAGATCGGCGCGCGCCGCCCGGCCGATGACGTGGCCCACGTGAGCGAGATCGCCCGCAGCCTGCAAGGCAAGGCGACGCTCACGGTGGACGTGAACCAGGCCTGGGACGGCAACACCGCGCGCCGCTTCCTGCCCCAAATGATCGACGCCGGCGTCACGCTGATCGAACAGCCCGTGGCCAAGTGGAACGTGGAGGCGCTCAAGACCCTGACCGCCACCCTGGGCGACCGCGCCAGCATCATGGCGGATGAAACCGTGTGCACCCCGCAAGACGCCATGCGCCTGGCGCGCGAGCAGGCCAGCCACGTGTTCTCGCTGAAGGTGGCCAAGCATGGCGGCCTGCTGCGCACCCGCGCCGTGGCCGCGGTGGCCGAGGCCGCCGACATCGGCTGGTACGGCGGCACCATGCTGGAGACCTCGCTGGGCAGCGCCGCCTCGGCCCACGTGTTCGCCACCCTGGGCGCCCAGCACCACGGCTGCGAGCTGTTCGGCCCGCAACTGCTGGTGGACGACATCGTCACCGAGCGCATGGCCATTGCCGACTTTGAACTGCAACTGCCCGACGGCCCGGGCTTCGGCGTGGAGATTGACCTGGCGCAGCTCGAGCGCTTTGACCGCCGCCGCGCCGGCCTGCAAGCCACCCACATCGACCTGGGCCAGGCCACCGCCAAGGCCTGACCCCTCCTCTACCGAAAGGACCGACATGCTCTACCTCGTTCGCATGGACGTGAACATCCCCAACGACATGCCCGCCGAGCAGGCCAACGAGATCAAGGCCCGCGAGAAGGCCTACGCGCAAGACCTGCAGCGCGACGGCCGCTGGCGCCACTTGTGGCGCGTGGTGGGCGAATACGCCAACTACAGCGTGTTCGACGTGGCCTCCAACGACGAGCTGCACACCCTGCTGTCGCAGCTGCCGCTGTTCCCCTACATGAAGATCTCGGTCACGCCGCTGGCCCAGCACCCCTCGGCCATCGCCTGACGGCCGCCTTGCCTTTTTCCCGCTCCCGGAGACAACCCCCATGACCTCGCGCCGCCACCTGCTCGCCGCCCTCGTTGCCACCACCGCCGCCACCGGCGCCTTTGCTCCCTTCGCCGCGCAAGCCCAGTCCACCGACTGGCCCACCAAGCCGGTGCGCTGGGTGGTGCCCTTCCCGCCCGGTGGCGCCATGGACGCCATCGCCCGCATCCTGGGCGAGAAGGCCGGCAAGACCCTGGGCCAGAGCTTCGTGATCGAGAACAAGCCCGGCGCGGGCGGCAACATCGGCGCCGACCTGGTGGCCAAGGCCCCGGCCGATGGCCACACCATCATGATCACGTCGATCGGCATGGCCACCAACAAGCCGCTGTACGGCAAGCTCAGCTACGACCCGGTGAAAGACTTCGCCCCGGTGAGCCTGCTGGCCGTGGTGCCCAACGTGCTGGTCACCAACCAGACCCAGCCCAACGTGAAGAGCGTGGCCGACGTGATCGCCGCCGCCCGCAAGGAACCCGGCAAGCTGGCCTACGCCTCGGCCGGCAACGGCACATCCATTCACCTGGCGGGCGAGATGTTCACCTCGCTGGCCAAGGTGGAAATGCTGCACGTGCCCTACAAGGGCAGCGGCCCGGCCGTGAGCGACCTGCTGGGCGGCCAGGTGAACTACATGTTCGACAGCATCACCTCGGCCAAGCCGCACCTGCAGTCGGGCAAGCTGCGTGCCCTGGCCGTGACCACCGCCAAGCGCTCCAAGGCCCTGCCCAACGTGCCCACCATGGCCGAGGCCGGCGTGGCCGGCTACGACGTGTCGCCCTGGTTCGCCGTGTTCGCCCCGGCCGGCACGCCCAAGGCGGTGGTGGCCAAGATCAACAAGGCCCTGCTCGATGCCATGAAGCAGCCCGACGTGATCGAGCGCCTGGACGCCATCGGCGCCGAGCCCGTGGGCTCCACCCCCGAGGAAATGGCCGCCCACCTGGCGCGCGAAACCGCCATGTGGACCAAGCTCATCACCGAGCGCGGCATCAAGCTCGACTGACCCCTCCCGCCACCCCAGAACGAGGAGATACCCCATGGCCGAATACACCCAACAACAGCTGCTGGACCTGGTGAACACCGTGCAGGTGGCCCCGGGCAATGCCCGCGTGCGCGCCCTCACCCAGCGCATCGTGAGCGACCTGTTCAAGACCATCGACGAGATGGACGTGAGCGCCGACGAGTTCTGGTCCGCCGTCGACTGGCTCAGCCGCCTGGGCGCCAGTGGCCAGACCGGCCTGATCACCGCCGGCCTGGGCTTTGACCGCCTGCTCGACATCCGCGCCGACGAGGCCGACCAGAAGGCCGGCCGCGTGGGCGGCACGCCGCGCGCCATCGAAGGCCCGCTGTTCGTGGCCGGCGCCCCCACCGCCAAAGCCGAGGTGCGCGTGGACGAAGGCGAGCCCAAGGGCGAGGTGTTCGTGATGGAAGGCCAGGTGCTGGACCTGGCCGGCCAGCCCGTGCCCCACGCCATGGTGGACGTGTGGCACGCCAACGAACAGGGCGGCTACTCGCACTTCTTCCCTGGCATGAAGCCCTACGAACTGCGCCGCCGCATCGAGACCGACGCGCAAGGCCAGTACCGCTTCCGCACCGCCCTGCCCCCGGGCTATTCCATTCCGCCCAACAGCCCCACGTCTGAGCTGTTCGAGGCCCTGGGCCGCCACGGCCACCGCCCCGCGCACATCCACTTCCTGGTGGTGGCCCCGGGCAAGCGCACGCTGACCACGCAGGTGAACATCCCTGGCGACACCTACATCGACGACGATTTCGCCTTCGCCACCCGCGACGGCCTGGTGGTGGAACTCGAGCGCGACGTGGCGCCCGCTGGCTACGAATCGCTTGGCATCACCCAGCCATTCGTTCGCTCGCGATTCAATTTCGTGCTACAGAACGCAGTGACCGAAGACGAGGCCCTGCCCCTGACCCGCATGGAGCGCGTCAAGGCCTGAGGCCCTGCCCCTTTGGCCGGCTCGCGCTGCGGCCGGCCCCTCACGCAGCCGCCCCGAGCGGCTGCGCTTCTTGGAGATGGCTCATGATCGACAAAATTGCGCCCTCGGTATCGGCCGCCCTGGCCGGGCTGCAAGACGGCGCCACCGTGCTCATCGGCGGCTTCGGCACCGCGGGCATTCCCA
>NZ_JAYSFD010000006.1:0-238878 GCF_041913525.1 Hydrogenophaga sp.
TCTGTAAACGGACTCTACTAACCTTCAACTGGTACGCCTTATGGGGGGCAGGTCACGGCAGAACTGAAGGCGCGGGGATGGTTGACGCCAGAGCGTGAAAACAAGCGCAAGGGGTTTGGTGGGAACCGGGCTTTCAGCCGCGGGCACCTCTACCGGATCTTAGGTAACCCGATCTATGCGGGCATGGTCGGCCACAAGGGCGAGAACTTTCCCGGGATGCATCCGGCCATCGTCGAGATGGATCTTTGGACGCAGGTCCAGCAGCGGCTGGAGGCCAATCGACAAGGTCACAAGACCCAGGTCAAGGCGAAGAATCCCAGCCCATTGAGCGGCAAGCTGTTCGATGAAGCGGGTCGCCGGCTAATCCCATCCCACACCCGAAAGGCCAACAAGCGGTACCGTTACTACGTGACATCGACAGACGACCCAGGGGAGCCTATCGGCGAGTTACCCCTAGATTTCGCACCCCTCTGCCCGGCATCCTGCTACTTGTAGAAGTGGGCACAGAGATGACGGATAGCCGCTTCATTGCGAAAGATGAAGCCCAGTCGACAGATCGAGTGTGCAGAGATGATGGTGGCGGCCAACTGTATGACGGTTCGATATGCCCAAGCTCTATTGGCCGCCACGCCAAACCATCTGCTCCTCACTCCAAGACGAAAGTCGCCCCGTGCGAGCCAAGATCAAATCAATCAACTGGAGAGGGAGACTGAGAACTTGCGTGCCCGATACCGAGTTACTGAGTTGACCTACGCAGATGACATGCTCAACTTGGTCGTGGCAAAGGGCTACGTGGGCAAACTGTTGGCGCACCCAGCCATCGAAAGCTATCTGCGCAAGTGGCATGCAGATCTTTTTCCCGAGTTGCTGGCCGTCGTCTCGCTGAACTCAGTAGACGAGTGAATTTAGGGAACGCCCATCAATCCATGGGGCGGGCTCTTGTTTCAGCGACTTGTAACTTTACGCCTGCGTCAGCAGTCGAGCCTCTTGAAGTGCTCGGGGACTTCCCGATAGCCGACCAGATGTACCTCTAGCCCAGATCCCCGCACCTGGTTGAGCGCGTGGGTGATGGCATCAGCGACCCAAAGCGGATCGTTGCCGAAAACACCTGCGCCGATGCCTGTGAGGAGCACTCGTGGCGAGCCGTTGTTTTCAGCCTTTATCCAAGCAGCACGGAGCGTGGCTTCGTATGCCGCTTCTAGGACCAGTCTTGCGAAAGGCTCCCAGATGTGGCTGGGCAAGCCACTGTAGGCAACGGGGAGCGCCGAGCAATACACCTGGTTCACCTGGTGGCGTGACGTAGGTGGCAAATCCGTGACATCTACGTCTCGGTGCCAGCCTACACACAGAAGGCTGCGCAGCCAGTCCTTTCTCTCGATGTCCAAGGTCCGCAGCATTTGTGAGACCGCCTTGATCCCATGCAACTTGCCTAGCGCGTAGCCGTTTTGCATTGACCAGAGATCTGGGACTGGGATGCCGAGCATTTCAGACAACGCGTCACCCATCGCGCTCAGACCGTCGATCTGTTGCTCGGTTGTCTGTCCAATTTGCCCTCTGACCGGGACAAGGTAGTTTCGCCAGATCGTGCCCGCGCCTGCCGCCATTGCACAGGCCGGTCCTTGGGTTCGATCCAACGCGTATCGTGTCACTCCATGCTCGGGCGTGATGTCGGGTCCGACCATTTCTAACGCATTGAACTGCGACGCGACCTGGAAAGTTGCACCCGCATTGGCAGGGTCCGCATGCAGGCTCCTGGCATCTCCGATCACCGTTTTTGTCTGCACCTGCTTGCTGCCGGTCTGTGGGCTCAAGGCGCGAAACTCGGCGAGAGATGTCATCTCAAACTTGCCCATGTGATGCCGGCTGCCGTCCTTGAGAGAGACCAACTGGTCGCCTTCGACTCTCAGTTGCTCCTGCGTCCACTGGTAGTGTCCCTCCACAAAACCGGTGATGCTTTCAAACCAGTCTGTGCCTTTGCTTGTGGTGCTCATTTCTTTGGCCGCTTTGAATATGGTCGACACAGTATCGGCACCTCTTTGCACAAGTCCAGACCATCTTTTCTTGTTCTTTGAGCAGGCAAGTTTTCTCGGCTAAGGATATGGCGGTGGAACAAGTTGATCTACGGAAGAGCGTCAATGTCGTCATCGAGGCAGTAGGAGAGTCGACGCAGTACCCTCGTCGGATCCCAGTCAGGCGGCATCTCATTGAGATCCGTGTTCTCCAATGCCTTACTCAGGCAGTCCTCAACATGCTGTCTCGCAGTGGTAGCCCAGCGTAGGTCGATAGGCTTTTGGAGCCTGACTCTTCGAATGGCTGCACGATCCATCGTCTCAAGCGCCACCATGGCCACTGCGGCGCTCAGGCTCTTGTCAGATTTTTGATCCTTTTCCACCTTGCGAGCTCCATTGCGCGTAGGGTCGGCTGGGAGTGGCTCTTGGCCGGGCTAGGCCTTGTGAACCGCATGGACCTACACACCGCTTTTTCCTCTACCACGTAGCGCACCTACACATGGATATCCTGAGCAGGTGCTGTCAATTCGTCAATGACAGATTTCCCCCGCATCTGAAAGATGTGCCGTGCTAGATCAGCACATGACTTTGACCTAGACTGCTCGTGCCATCTCCTCGCTTTGCACTCTTAACGGGTCAAGACCATGCCACTATCCGCTAGTACTCTTCAGTCTCTCCAGCAAGCTGGTCAAGCTGTTCACGATAGTCGAGAGCGGCTTAAGGCAGAGGTGGCTCGTCACACCGAGCGGCTAGTCTCAGCCATGGCAAGTCAGCCACTGGCGCCTGGCGTCGACAGCGCTTTCGCCCAGGTAAAGCAAGTGGCAAGGCTCCATCAGGAACTTCAGGCCTTGGAGGATCAGCTTGTCACCATCTATCAGGCCGCTGAACAGATCAAAGGCGAAGAGATTCAGGTGATCGAGGCACTTCCGCATCGACGCTCGCGTGTCGAATCGGCTATGTCGACGGCTGAGGACGCTCGCCTTGTAGCCCATCCCGGTCCTCGCAAGTCCGGCAAAGCTCCACCACCCAAAGAGACTCAAATGCGCGGCGCGTCAAAGCGACGCGGCGGTCGGGTCAGTGCTAACGACGAAAAAGTCTTCAAAGCTTTGCGGCGGCTGGTGAAGGTACACAAAGGGGAGGCACTGTCTCAGTCACAGATCGCAGGTGATGCGGACATTCCGGTGGGCTCTATTGCAGCCTCCATCAAGAGGCTCTTGGACGCCAAGCGTGTGATTCAGACTGAGCGTGGCCGATATCATGTTGTCTGAATTTCAGTTCTGTAGATGCTAGGACTGTTGGCCTGACCCCCAAAAGTTGGGCTGTCGCAATCCCGCCCATCATGTGGTGCTTCTCATCTGTTGTTACACCGGCCTGAGTCCTTGTAATTCGAGCAGTCTGGCTACGTGTTTCACGTAACAGGTGCTGGATTGAACAGCACCAGGTCGTTGTGCAGGCCCCAGCGCTCGGCCCAGGTTTTTTCGCCGCTGGCCACGGCCAGCATGCGGTGAAAGAGCGCCCAGCCCATGTCGTCGATGCTGGCCTCGCCGCTGGCGATGAGGCCGGCGTTGAGGTCCATCAGGTCGTGCCAGCGGCGCGCTAGGTCGTTGCGCGTGGCCACCTTGATCACCGGGCACTCGGCCAGGCCATAGGGCGTGCCGCGCCCGGTGGTGAACACGTGCAGGTTCATGCCGGCGGCCAGTTGCAGCGTGCCGCAGATGAAGTCGCTGGCGGGCGTGGCGGCGAAGACCAGGCCCTTCTGGCGCACCTTCTCGCCCGGGGCGATCACGCCGTGGATGGGGCCGTTGCCGCTCTTGACGATGGAGCCCATGGCCTTCTCGACGATGTTGGACAGGCCACCTTTCTTGTTACCGGGCGTGGTGTTCGCGCTGCGGTCGGCCTGGCCGCGCGCCAGGTAGGCGTCGTACCAGGCGAGTTCGCGCACGATGGCCTGGGCCACTTCGGGCGTGGCGGCGCGGCGGGTGAGCTGGTCCACCGCGTCGCGCACCTCGGTGTTCTCGCTGAACATCACGGTGGCACCGGCGCGAACCAGCAGGTCGGTGGCGAAGCCCACGGCGGGGTTGGCGGTGACGCCTGAGAACGCGTCGCTGCCGCCGCACTGCACGCCCACCACCAGCTCGCTGGCGGGGCAGGTTTCGCGCCGGCGGCGGTTCAGCCGCTCCAGGTGGCCTTTGGCCTGGGTGAGGATGCTGTCGATCATGGACATGAAGCCCACGTGCTGCTCGTCCTGCAAGCACACCACGTCCGGCCCATGGCGCTCATTGCTGATCGGGATCGAGCCGGGCGGCAGCAGGCGCTCGGGCTGCAGCTTCTCGCAGCCCAGGCTGAGCACCATCACCTCGCCGCCGAAGTTGGGGTTGCTGGCCAGGTGGCGCACGGTGCGGATGGGGATGACGGCGTCGGGCGCGTCGATGGCCACGCCGCAGCCGTAGCTGTGAGTGAGGCCCACCACGCCGTCCACGTTGGGGTAGTGGGGCAGGAGTTCATTCTTGATGCGCTCCACCGCGAACTCGAGCACGCCGGCCACGCACTGCACGGTGGTGGTCACGGCCAGCAGATTGCGCGTGCCCACGCTGCCGTCGGCGTTGCGGTAGCCCTCGAAGGTGTAGCCATCCAGCGGCGGCAGCTCGGCCGGTGGCTGCGGCGGGGGCAGGTCTTGCAGGCTGCGCGCGCCGGGCATCACCAGGCGCTGTTCGTTCACCCAGCCGCCGGCGGGCACGTCCACCGCGGTGTGGCCGATGACCACGTTGTAGCGGCGCACCTCGCTGCCGGCGGGCAGGTCGATCAGGGCCACCTTGTGGCCCTGGGGCACGGCCTGCACCAGGGTGGGCCCGTCGGGCAGGGCAGTGCCGGTGGGCAGGCCGCCGTCGTTCACCACCACGGCCACGTTGTCTGCCGGGTGGATGCGGATGGTGCGGGGCGTAGGGTTCATCGGACGAGGCAGGGGCGTTTGGGGTCGAAGGTCCAGCCGGGGATCAGGTACTGCATGGCCATGGCATCGTCGCGCGCGCCCAGGCCGTGTTGCAGGTAGAGCTGGTGCGCTTTCTCCACTTCGGCCATGTCGATCTCGATGCCCAGGCCGGGCTTCCTGGGCACCTGCACGTAGCCGCCTTCGATTTTCAGCGGGTCTTTCGTGAGGCGCTGGCCGTCTTGCCAGATCCAGTGGGTGTCGATGGCGGTGACCTTGCCCGGCGCGGCCGCGCCCACGTGGGTGAACATGGCCAGCGAGATGTCGAAGTGGTTGTTGGAGTGGCTGCCCCAGGTCAGGCCCCAGTCGCGGCAGGTCTGGGCCACGCGCACGCTGCCGGCCATGGTCCAGAAGTGCGGGTCGGCCAGGGGAATGTCCACGCTTTGCAGGGCCAGCGAATGGGCCATCTGGCGCCAGTCGGTGGCCACCATGTTGGTGGCGGTGGGCAGGCCGGTGGCGCGGCGGAACTCGGCCATCACCTCGCGACCGCTGAAGCCGTCTTCGGCGCCGCAGGGGTCTTCGGCGTAGGCCACCACGCCGCGCATCTTCTGGCCCAGGCGGATGGCGTCTTTCAGCAGCCAGCCGCCGTTGGGGTCAAGCGTGACGCGGGCCTCGGGAAAGCGCTCGTGCAGCGCGGTGACGGCCTCCACCTCGGCGTCACCGGCCAGCACGCCGCCCTTGAGCTTGAAGTCCTGGAAGCCGTAGCGCTTGTGCGCCGCCTCCGCCAGGCGCACCACGGCCTCGGGCGTGAGGGCGGCCTCGTGCCGCAGGCGGCACCAGTCGTCGGCGTGGTCTGGCTCACTCGCCGGATCGGCATACGGCAGATCCGTCTGCTTGCGGTCGCCCACGAAGAAGAGGTAGCCCAGCATCTGCACCGCGTCGCGTTGCTGGCCCTCACCCAGCAGCGCGGCCACCGGCACGCCCAGGTGCTGGCCCTGAAGGTCGAGCAGGGCCGATTCCACGGCGGTCACGGCGTGAATGGTGGTGCGCAGGTCAAAGGTCTGCAGGCCGCGCCCGCCGCTGTCGCGGTCAGCGAACTTGGCGCGCATGGCGTTCAGGATGGCCTGCAGTTGGCCGATGGGCTGGCCCTCCACCAGCGGCCGGGCGTCTTCCAGCGTCTGGCGGATCTTCTCGCCACCCGGCACCTCGCCCAGGCCGGTGTGGCCGGCGTTGTCGGTGACGATGACGATGTTGCGCGTGAAGAAGGGCGCGTGCGCGCCCGAGAGGTTGAGCAACATGCCATCGCGCCCCGCAACGGGAACGACGCGCATGGACCTGACGACAGGGGCAGAAGAAGCACTCATAGGAAACACAAACGGTGAGGAGAAATGCCTGGGTCGAGGGCGCCGCGGCGCCGGCTCCGCCGGGCCGCCTGCGCCGCCCCCTGGGGGGTGACGCCGCAGGCGGCGCGGGGGATCTGGACGTAGCGCGGGGGGGCTTAGTCAGCCTTGATGTTGCGCGCGGTGATCAGCTTTTGCCAGCGGGCGAACTCGGCGGCCTGGAAGGCGGCAAACTGCTCGGGGGTGTTGAGCACCAGTTCAAAGCCCAGCTCCAGCAGCTTGCCATTGACCTGCGGGTCTTTGAACACCGCCAGGGTGGCGTCGTGCAAGCGCTTCTTCACGTCGGCAGGAATGCCTTTGGGGGCGGCCAGCGCCTGCCACGACTGCACGTTGGCGTCTTTCACGCCGCCTTCTTCCAGCGTGGGCACATCGGGCAACAAGGGCGATCGCTTGGCGCTGGTGATGGCCAGGGGCTTGAGCTTGCCGGCCTTGATCTGCGGCATGGCGGTGTTGATGTTCATGAACGAGGCGTCCACCTGGTTGCCCAGCAGGTCGGTCATCACCGGGCCGCCGCCCTTGTAGGGAATGTGCACGCCGCTGGTGTTGGTCTGCTGCCAGAACAGCTCGGCCGTGAGGTGGTCGCTGCTGCCGTTGCCAGACGAGGCAAAGGTCATCTTGCCGGGGTTGGCCTTCTGGTAGGCGATCACGTCGGCCAGCGATTTGTGGGCTGAGGCGGCGGGCACCACTAGCACGTTGGGCGCCTGCACCACCACGGTGATGGGGTCGAGGTCTTTCAGCGCGTCGTAGTTCACCTTGATGAGGTGCGGCGCGATCACGAAGGGGCCCAGCGACGAGACAAACAGCGTGTGGCCGTCGGCCGCTGATCGCACCACGTGTTGCGCGCCGATGGTGCCGGTGGCGCCGGGCTTGTTGTCCACCACCACGGTGGCGCCGCCGAGCTTCTCGCCCATCTTGTTGGACAGGGTGCGCGCGATCAGGTCGGTGGAGCCGCCGGGCGGGAAGGGCACCACGATGGTGATGGGCTTGTCGGGCCAGGCGAAGGCGCTCAGGCTGGCCGAGCCGGCCAGCATCAGGGTGAGCAGGGCTTTTTTCATGGTTTGTCTCCTAAGGGGGGGGCGGGCGGGAACGAGTGGCCTTATTGCGGGCCGAGCTGGTCGATCAGGGCCTTGAGCTGGGCCATTTCGTCGGCGTGCAGATCGGTCAGGGGCGCGCGCACCGGGCCGGCCGAGTGGCCCACCAGCGTGGCGCCGGCCTTCACGATGCTCACGGCGTAGCCGGGCACGCGGTTGCGCAGTTGCAGGTAGGGCATGAAGAACTGCTTGAGCAGGCGGTGCTGCGTGGCCATGTCGTCGGTGCGCACGGCCTCGTAGAAGTCCATCGCGGTCTTGGGGATGAAGTTGAAGACCGCCGACGAATACACCGGCGTGCCCAGCGCCTTGTAGGCCGCCGCATACACCTCGGCCGTGGGCAGGCCGCCCAGGTACGAGAAGCGGTCGCCCATGCGCAGGTAGATGGACGACATCAGCTCGATGTCGCCCACGCCGTCCTTGAAGCCGATCAGGTTGGGGCAGCGCTCGGCCAGGATCGCCAGCGACTCGGGCGTGAGCTTGCAGACGTTGCGGTTGTAGACGATCACACCGAACTTCACGCTCTTGCACACCGCCTCCACGTGGGCGATCAGGCCTTCCTGGCCGGCTTCGGTCAGGTAGTGCGGCAGCAGCAGCACGCCGTGGGCTCCGGCGCGCTCGGCTTCCTGCGCGCACTGGATGGCAAAGCGCGTGGGGCCACCCGCGCCGGCAATGATGGGCACCTTGCCACGGCAGGTCTGCACGGCGGTCTGGATGATTGCGGGGTATTCGTCGGCGGTGAGCGAGAAGAACTCGCCCGTGCCGCCGGCAGCAAACAGTGCGCTGGCGCCGTAGGGGGCCAGCCATTCCAGGCGCTCGGCGTAGGCGCGGGCGTTGAAGTCGCCGTTGGCGTCGAAGTCGGTCAGCGGGAAAGACAGCAGGCCGCTGGACATGATGGATTTGAGTTCTTGCGGGGTCATGGGCGCGAGTTCCGTGTGAATGAAGGCGGGGCAGGGTGTCCGGCGGGCCGATCTGTCTGGGGTGCTTGGCCTTTGTTCGGGCCTTTGCTACAGTTCAGCCAACCGCGATGTCTGTTGTATGTCGTCAGACAACTGAGCGGATTCTGAAAAAGCCCAACCGGGCTGTCAAGGGAAACTGCATGTTCTCAGTGAAAACCCCAGGTGAGGCGGCCGCCGCCCCCGTGCCCGCCCGCCGTCCCCGTGGCCTGGTGCCCGAGATCGTGGCCACGCTGGAGGCCGATATCCGCGCCGGCCGCCTGCAGGTGGGCGACAAGCTGCCCACCGAGTCGGCGCTGGTGGAGCGCTTCGAGGTGAGCCGTACCGTGGTGCGCGAGGCCATTTCGCGCCTGCAGGCCTCGGGCCTGGTCGAAACCCGCCACGGCATCGGCACCTTCGTGCGCCAGGCCAGCGCGCCCGAGCCCACCTTTCGCATCCCGCCGCAAGACCTGGCCACCGCGGCCGACGTGATCGCGCTGCTGGAGCTGCGCATCAGCCTGGAGAGCGAGGCCGCCAGCCTGGCCGCGCAGCGCCGCGACGACAGCCACCTGGCCGCGATGCTGGCCGCGCTCTCGGCCTTCGAGGCGGCCATCCGCGCCGACTCCGACGCCGTGCCCTCCGACTTCCAGTTCCATGTGGAGGTGGCGCGCGCCACCGGCAACCGCTACTACGCCGACCTCATGGCCTACCTGGGCACCATGATCATTCCGCGCACCCGCCTGCGCACCGCGGGCGATGCGCCCGAGGGCCGGCTGGCCTACCTGCAGCGGGTGCACCACGAGCACGAAAGCATCTACTTTGCCATTCGCGACCGCGACGCCGAGGCCGCCCGCGCGGCCATGCGGACCCACCTCAGCAACAGCCGCGAGCGTCTGCGCCGCGCCCAGGCCGCCGAGGCCCAGCGCGCCTGAACCTCACCGCAGCACCCGGGCGGCTTGGCCGCCCGTTTTGTTGCTCTTAATCATCAGACGTCAGTTGACATAACCGGAGATACCGCCCATGACCGCCCTCGTTTCCCTCGACGCCCGCACCGGCCAGCCCTGCGGCGAGCCGCTGCCCACCGCCACCCTGGTCGACATCGACGCCGCCGTGCAGGCCGCCCAGGCCGCCGCCGCCGACTGGGGCGCCAGCGACGGCGCCACCCGCGCCCGCCTGCTGCGCGAGCTGGCCCAGGCCCTGGAAGCCGATCGCGAGGCCCTGGTGGCCTGTGCCGACCGCGAGACCGCGCTGGGGGAGGTGCGCCTGCAAGGCGAGCTGGACCGCACCGCCTTCCAGTTGCGCCGCTTCGCCAGCCTGGCCGAGCAGGGCACGCCTTTCGTGCGCGTGGACGACCCGGCCGTGGCCGGCGCCCCGCCCGTGGGCCACCCCGCCATGTGGCGCCAGCGCGTACCGCTGGGCCCGGTGGCCATGTTCGCGGCCAGCAACTTCCCCTTCGCCTTCTCGGTGCTGGGCGGCGACACCGCCTCGGCCCTGGCCGCGGGCTGCCCGGTGGTGGTCAAGGCCCACCCCGGCCACCCGGCCCTGTCGCAGCAGGTGATGGCCCTGGTGCGGCCGGTGCTGGCGCGCTTGGGCCTGCCGGCCGGCCTCGTGGGAATGGTGCAGGGTGCGGCCGTGGAGGTGGGGGTGGCGCTCATCCGCCACCCGCTGATCGCGGCTGGCGCCTTCACCGGCTCCACGCGCGGCGGCATCGCCCTGCTGGCCGAGGCCAACGCCCGCCCGCGCCCCATTCCGTTTTACGGCGAGCTCGGCGCCATTAACCCGGTGGTGGCCTTGCCCGCCGCCCTGGCGGCCAGGGGCGCCGAGCTGGCCACCTTGCTGGCCGGCTCCATCACCCTGGGCTGCGGCCAGTTCTGCACCAACCCGGGCCTGATCGTGGTGATCGACGGCGCGGCCACCGACGCCTTCGTGGCCGGTCTGGCCGAGGCCATCGCGCCACTGCAGCCCCACGCCATGCTCACCCCGGGCATGCGCCGCGCCTTCGACGCGGGCGTGCAGCACTTGCTGCAGGCCGGGGCGCAGCCGCTGGTGCAGGGCGCGGGGCAGGCCAGCGCGCCGGGGCCGCATTTGCTGCAGGTGCCGGCCACGCGCTTCATCGACACGCCGGCCTTGCGCGAAGAGGTGTTTGGCCCGTCCAGCCTGATCGTGCGCTGCGCCGACGAGGCCGAGGTGCTGCGAGTGCTCGACGCCGTGGGCGGCAGCCTCACCGTTACGCTGTGGGGGGTGGACGACGACACCCCCGTCAATCGCGCCCTGGTGCGCGGCGCCACGGCGGTGGCTGGGCGTGTGCTGTTCAGCGGCGTGCCCACCGGCGTGGCCGTGACCGCTGCGCAGCAGCACGGCGGCCCGTGGCCCGCCTCTACCGCGCCCATGACCACCTCGGTGGGCGATGCCGCGCTGGACCGTTTCCTGCGCCCGGTGTGCCTGCAGGACGCCCCTGCATGGCTGGTGCAGCGACAGGGCGTGCCTTTCTGAAAGTGAGCAGGGGTGATTCGGCGAGCGACTCATTTTTGCTCTTGGCGAATCCCTGTCCGATTTCTTGAAAAGCGAGACCTCTGGCGCTACTCGTTCATGCGCAGTCGTAGGAGCTTTGGGAGCAGAGCTCGTGCAGCGACCACAAGGTCGAGCCACTTGCGACTCGCCGCAATGCACTGGGTCACGATAGAGGTGGCCCGCTACTGAAATGCGGCTTGCGTAGGGCCGCGTCTGGGCAATGGCATCGCGTTCGAATGAGAACAAGAGGTCTTGCCTGCGCCAGCTGTTGAATCTATTGAGGTGTTCGGGGACTATCAAGATAGCCGAGCAGTTGTACTTCTAGCCCACACATCTGCGTCTGATTAAGTACGCGGGTGATGGCGTCAGCCACCTGCACACCGAGGGCTGTGGCGATATCGGTCTTACCGATACCAGGGCCGACGAGGACCAAGCTGTTTGCGTCCTCTATGAACTCTCAACAACGCAACTCGTGCGCCAAGGCTTTGGCGACTTAGCTGCGCGAGAGGTCAGAGCCCGCCAAATCCCCGCAGGAAGGGAACCTGGTCCCCGTGGGCTGGTATGCCTCCGAGCGCAAATCCCGGCCGACGGTCTTGTCCCTGGCAGGGGCGAAAAGCTCAGCCTCCCTTGCACCTCAAGTCGCCAAAGCGGCACAGAACGTCCATGTGTGATGCCGGACGGCTCAAAGTCGTTGAGTTTTAGGGTTTGCACTAGTAAGGATACCGAACCTTACATACAACAATGCAACACTTTCACAAAAAAGAGCGAGACAACCATGCGCCCCTCATCCCCGCGCAAAGGGCTTGCGCAGCATCTGCTCGAGGGCTTTCTGGCCTTTTGCCTTGTCGCCATGGTGGTCATGGTGTTTGGTAATGTGGTGCTGCGGTACGCGTTTGACTCCGGCATCACGGTGTCGGAAGAGCTGTCCCGATTTGCGTTCATCTGGCTTGTGTTTATCGGCGCTGTGGTGGCCATGCACGAAGGCTCGCATCTTGGCGTTGACACGGTCGTGTCCCGGTTGCCCCGTGGGGGTAAGGTGTTCTGCCTATTGCTGTCCGAGCTGCTGATCTTGCTGTGCTGCGCCATGTTCTTTTGGGGCACCTGGCGTCAGCACGAGGTGAACGCCACCACCACCGCGCAGGTGACAGGTATCTCGCTGATCTGGGTGTTTGGCCTGGGTTACTTCACCAGCCTGGGCATTGCGCTGGTGTCGCTGCGAAAGCTCTGGCGGCTGGCTACTGGCCGCCTGAGCGATGACGACCTGATCTCGGTGCGCGAGTCCGAGGAAGACCTGGGCGATAGCCCGCAGGGTGGCTCGCCCATGCAACCCCTCACCCTGGAGAAGCGCGCATGACGGCTGGCGTTTTTGTGTTTTCGCTGCTTGGTGCCATGGCGCTGGGCATGCCCATCGCCATCGCCTTGCTGGTTTCGGCGGTCGCGCTCATGGCCTTGCAGGGCAACATCGACACCACGATCCTGTCGCAGAAGATCATTGAGGGTGCCGACAGTTTTCCGCTGTTGGCCATTCCATTCTTCATTCTGGCCGGCGAGCTGATGAACGCCGGCGGCATCTCCAAACGCATCGTCAACTTCGCACTGGCCTTCGTGGGCCACATTCGCGGGGGTTTGGGTATCGTCGCTGTGATCGCCGCAGTGATCATGGCCGCCATCTCGGGTTCGGCAGCGGCAGACGCCGCTGCGCTGGCTACCATGCTCATTCCCATGATGCGCCAGGCTGGCTACAACGTGCCGCGTGCAGCTGGCCTGATCTCCGCTGGTGGCGTGATTGCGCCTGTGCTGCCGCCGTCTATCGGCATGATCGTGTTCGGCGTTGTGGCCAACGTGTCGATTGGCAAGCTGTTCATGGCGGCAATCGTGCCTGGTCTGCTGATGGGCGTGGCGCTGTTGGTTACCTGGCTGATCGTCGCTCGCAAGGACCGGGTGGCAGTGGTGGAGCGCATGCCCTATCCGCAGCGACTGCGAGTAACCATCACCAGCCTGGGTGCGCTGCTTATGCCGCTGGGCATCGTCGGGGGCATGAAGCTGGGCGTGTTCACGCCCACCGAGGCCGCCGTGGTGGCCTGCGTCTATGCCTTCTTCATGGGCATGTTCGTGTATCGCGAACTGCGGTGGAACATGATGTACCCGCTGCTGGTGTCGGCCGCGAAGAGCACTGCCGTGGTGGTGTTCCTGATCGCCACCGCGCTCGTGTCGGGCTGGCTCATTACGGCGTCCGACATTCCGCAGCAGGTCAGCGAACTGCTGCAGCCCTTGATTGACCGGCCCATCCTGCTGATGTTCGTGATGATGGTGCTGGTGGTCATCGTGGGCACGGCGCTGGACTTCGCGCCCACGCTGCTGATCCTCACCCCTGTGCTCATGCCCATCGTGCGCGAGGCGGGCATTGACCCGGTGTACTTCGGCGTGCTGTTCATCATGAACAACGCCATCGGTCTGATCACGCCACCAGTTGGCATTGTGCTCAACGTGGTGTGTGGCGTGGCCCGTATCCGCATGGGCGATCTCATGAAGGGCATTTGGCCATTTTTGCTGGCCGAGTTGTTCGTGCTGCTACTGCTGGTGCTGTTCCCTTCGATCGTGCTGGTGCCACTGCGCTGGCTCACCTGATTTCCCCGTCCCATCCAGACCCCCAACTCAAACAGGAGACATCCACATGACCCGTTCCGCCCGCGTTTCCCTCCATCTTCTCGTCGCGGCCTCCGCGATGTTGGTCACTGGCGCTGCCTTGGCCCAGACCAAGACCATTCGCGTGTCCTCGGCCGTGAGCAAGGTGCACCCCATTGCCAGCGGCATTGCCAAGAT
Source organism: Hydrogenophaga sp. (assembly GCF_041913525.1). Lineage (GTDB taxonomy): Bacteria > Pseudomonadota > Gammaproteobacteria > Burkholderiales > Burkholderiaceae_C > Hydrogenophaga. The sequence goes on from NZ_JAYSFD010000006.1 coordinate 13,693, forward strand.
GGTTCAGTGCACAAATGAGAAGGCCGGCGGCAAGCTCAAGATGGTGCCTTACCTGGACGGCGCGCTGGGCAACGACACCACGGCGTCGCAGCAGGTGCGCACCGGTTCCCTGGAGATGGCGCTGGTGTCAACGGCACCGCTGATGGGCGCCATTCCGTCGCTGGGCGTGTTCGATCTGCCCTTCCTTTTCAACAACGAGAAAGAGGCAGACCAGTTGCTCGACGGCAAGGTGGGCGCTTCTTTCAACCCCAAGTTTGAGGCCGCCGGCCTGGTGAACCTGGCGTTCTGGGAAAACGGTTTCCGCAACGTGACCAACTCGCGCCGGCCCATCGGCAAGTGGGAAGACCTGCAGGGCGTGAAGATGCGCGTGATGCAGAACAAGGTGTTCCTGGACACCTTCTCCATGCTCGGCAGCAACGCCACGCCGCTGGCCTTCTCCGAGGTGTACTCGGCACTGGAGACCCGCACCGTGGACGGCCAGGAAAACCCGCTGGCCCTCATCAACGACATGAAGTTCTACGAGGTGCAGAAGTACCTCTCGCTCACCCGCCACGCCTACAGCCCGCTGGCCGTTCTGTATTCCAAGCGCCTGTTTGACCAGCTGAGCGCCGACGAGCAGGCCGCCCTGCGCGATTGCGCGGCCGTGGGCCGCGAGGAATCCCGCCGCACGGGCCGCGCGCAAGACGCGACCACCCTGGCCAGCCTGAAGGGCCATGGCATGCAGATCAACGAAGTGAGCGCCGCCGAGCTGCAGCGCATGCGCGCCAAGGTGGCGCCGGTGTACGAGGCGCAAGGCAAGGTGATCGGCGACGACACCATGAAGATGATCAACACCGAGCTGCAGCGCGTGCGCGGCCAGCAGTGAACCACGCCAGCGAACGCATCATGAGCTCTGTTGTGGTCATCACCGGCGCTGCACAAGGCATCGGTCTTTCGCTGGCCCAGGCGTTCGCGCGCGCTGGCTCGCGGGTGGTGCTGGGCGACATCGACCCGGCCGCCTGCGAGAAAGCCGCCGCCGATCTGCGCGCGGCGGGCGCCGAGGCCGTGGCCGTGAGCGCCGATGTCACGCGCCCTGACCACTGCGACGCCCTGGTGCGAGAGGCCGCGCGCGCCTTCGGCCGCCTGGACGTGATGGTCTGCAACGCCGGCGTGGCCAAGATCCGCCCGTTCATGGAGCTGGAGCCCCACGACTGGGACCTGCACTGGGCGGTGAACGTCAAGGGCGCCTTTCTGTGCATGCAGGCCGCCGCGCGCCAGATGCGCCAGCAAGAGCCGCTGGCGCCGGGGCGCCCGCGCGGCAAGCTGCTGGCCATGGCCTCCATCGCGGGGCGCTATGGCGCCGGGCCCATGGCGCCCTACCAGGCGCCGTACCGGGCCAGCAAGGCCGCCCTCATCAGCCTGGTGCAGACGGCAGCCTACACGCTGGCGCCCGACATCACCGTCAATGCCCTGTGCCCTGGCATCGTGGCGACGGACATGTGGACGCGAATGGACCACGACCTGGCCGGCTTCAACAACGCCCCCGAGGGCTTCGCCAGCCGCGTCAAGGCGGTGCCCATGGGGCGCGGCCAGACGCCCCAGGACGTGGCCGGCCTCGCGCTCTACCTGGCCTCGCCCGCTGCCGACTACATGACCGGCCAGTCCATCAACATCGATGGCGGCCTGGTGCTGAGCTGATCGCTTGTGGCCCTTGCCACGAAAGGAACCCGCATGACCCGCAAGTTTGATTTCGAGATGCCCAAGTCCCTCACCGAGATCGTGGCCAGTCGCCTTCGCACGGCCATCATCGACGGCGAGTTCGCCCTGGGCGAAATGATCTCGGAGGAAAACCTCGCGGCGTCATTCGGCGTGAGCCGCACGCCGGTGCGCGACGCCCTGACACTGCTGCAGACCACCGGTCTGGTGGAGATCCGGCCCAAGCGCGGCAGCTTTGTGTTCAAGCCATCCAAAGCAGATCTGGTGGCCATCTGTGATTTCCGCCTCTTGCTGGAGGTCCGGGCGGCCCAGCGATCGTTCGAACGCGATCGCGACGCCATGCTGGCGGGCCTGCAAGCGAGCCTTGGCGAACTGATGGCCGCGCACGACGCCGAGGACGACGTGCGCTATGGCCATGCCGACCTAGCCTTCCACCAGGCGTTCTTCACGCATTCAGGCAATCCCTACCTGTCCGATGCATACGACCTGGTTGCCGGCAAGGTCGGCGCCTTGCGAACGGCCATGTCACGTCAGTTCTCCGACGCGCGCGACACCTCGCTCACCGAGCACCGCGAGGCCATCGCCTTGATCGGTGCGGGGGATTTCGAAGGCTTGCATGGGCTGTTGAAGCTCCACATCGAACGCACCATCGACGCCTACGTTCTTGCCTTCGGGCCAGACGAACTCAAGGCGGTGCAGCGGCCACGCCTGCAGCGCATCACCTGAGCTTTCACTGCCTAAACAATGATCACCACCTCCCGACTTCGCCCGTTGCTTGACTCTGGCCGCATCGTCGTGGCCCCCGGTGCGCCTGATGCGCTCACCGCTCGACTGGTGCAGCAGGCCGGCTTCCCGGCTGTGTACATGACCGGATTCGGTGCCACGGCCACGCGGCTGGGCATGCCCGACATCGGCCTGATGAGCCAGACTGAGATGACTGGGCATGCCCGCGACATGGTGCGCGCAGTCGACATTCCGGTCATTGCCGATGCCGACACCGGCTACGGCGGCCCGTCCAACATTCACCGCACGGTGCGAGAGTACGTGCAGGCTGGCGTGGCGGCTATTCACCTTGAGGACCAAGTGGCGCCCAAGCGCTGTGGCCAGATGGCGGGTATCCGCCTGATCGATGCCAACGAGAACGTGCGGCGGCTGCGCTGCGCCATCGAGGCGCGCGGCCAGGACGATTTGCTCATCATCGGGCGCACCGATGCCCTGCCAGCTGCTGGCATGGACGAGGCTGTCCGGCGCGCACACCTGTATCAGGACGCAGGTGTCGATCTCGTGTTCGTCGACGGCATCAAGACACCGGCTGAGGTGGAAGCCGTAGCCAAGCGTGTCAAAGGTCCCAAGGTCGTGTCGCTGGTGGACGGCACGCCAGCGGCCGCGCTCACTGTGGACGACCTTCAGGCGATGGACTTCTCGGTGGTCTTTTACGCCGTGACCGCGCTGTTTGCCTCGGTGAACGCAGTGTCCCGTGCTCTCACGGGTTTGCGTCGCGCGGGCACCACCGCTGGACTGGAGCAGGGCATGGCCAGCTATGCCGACTTCACCGCCGTGGTCGGACTCGACTTCCACCAATCCCTGGACAACCGCTGGGGCACCTGAAGCCTCTGCCCACCCCCTTTTCTGCCTTCCACTTTCTCATGTCCACTTTGACCACTTCCTCCTCTGCACTGCATGAGTTGCTTGACGCGCTCGGCCCCAACGCCGTGCTGATCGGCGGCGATGTGCCGGCCCGCAACCGCAACGACTACAGCGGCCTGAAACCCACCGAGCCGATGGCGGTGGTGCGGCCCGCCGACACCGCCGGCGTTGCTGCGGCCATGCGCATCTGCCACGCGCACGGCATCCCGGTGGTGCCGCAGGGCGGGCTCACGGGTCTGTGCGGTGGTGGCCGTGCCGGGCCTGGTGAAGTGGCCCTGTCGCTGGAGCGCATGGTGGGCATCGAGGAGGTCGACAAGGCCGCCGCCACCATGACCGTGGCCGCCGGCACGCCGCTGGAGACGATTCAACTGGCGGCTGACGAGGCCGGCTTCTTCTGTCCGCTCGACCTCGGCGCGCGCGGCTCTTGCGCCATCGGGGGCAATCTCTCGACCAACGCCGGGGGCAACCGCGTCATCCGCTACGGCATGGCGCGGGAAATGGTGCTGGGGCTGGAGGCGGTGCTGGCCGATGGCACCGTGGTCAATAGCCTAAACAAGATGATCAAGAACAACGCGGGCTTCGACCTGAAGCACCTGTTCATCGGCAGCGAGGGCACGCTGGGGGTGATCACGCGCGTGGTCATTCGCCTGTTTCCCAAGCCCGGCTCGCGCATGGTGGCCATGTGCGCCGCGCCCGATTACGCCACCTTGCTGACCCTGCTCGACAAGGCGCGCTCGGGGCTGGGGCCGCTGCTGTCGGCCTTTGAGGTGATGTGGCCCGACTACTGGGGCCGCGCCGTCACCGAGCTGCGCGCCCGCAACCCCTTCGCCGGTGACGACACGCCGTATAAGGGTTACGTGCTGATCGAGGCCCTGGGCACGGATGCCGAGGCCGACGCGCCGCGCTTCCAGGCGTGGCTGGAGGGCCTGCTGGAAGACGGCATCGTGCCCAACGCAGTGGTGGCCCAGTCGCTGGCCGAAGAGCAGGCGCTGTGGGGCGTGCGCGATGCCTGTGGCGAGTTGCATCAGGTGTGGCCTGGCCACGTGGCCTACGACATTGGCCTGCCTGTGGCCGATATGGACCGCTACGTGGGCGAGTGCAAGGCGCGCCTGGCGCGAGAAGTGCCGGGTTGCGAGACGGTCTTCTACGGACACATCGGTGATGGCAACGTGCACATCGTGGCCTACCTGCCCGGCGCCGAGCAGCAGCCCAAGGACGCGCTGGATGCGGTGGTCTACGGGCTGGTGGCCGATTACGGCGGCACCGTGTCGGCCGAGCACGGCATCGGCACCCTGAAGCGGCAGTGGCTGGGCCACGCGCGCTCGCCCGAACAGATCGATCTGATGCGAACCCTCAAGGCCGCGCTCGACCCCAAGGGCATCCTCAACCCCTACAAAGTGCTATGAGCGCGCCCCTGCTTTCCAGAACGCTGGCCGGCCGGGTGGCGCTGGTTACCGGTGCCGGCCGGGGCATCGGCCGCGCGATAGCCGAAGACCTCGCCGCACGTGGCGCGTCGGTGGCCCTGCTTGACGTAGAGGCACCCGATGTGGCCGCCCTTGAGATCGGGAGCCGTCACGGCGTGGCGACCCAGGCAGTAGCAGCCGACGTCACCCGAGAACACGAGGTGATGGCAGCCTGCACCGAGGTCGAGGCGACGCTGGGCCCAGTGACGGTTTTGGTGAACAACGCTGGAATCATGCAGCGCCAGTCGGCCGACTTCCACACCCTGCCCATGGACGACCTCGCGCGCATGCTGGCCGTGCACGTGACTGGCAGTGCCACCGTGTGCAAGGCAGTGTTGCCGGCCATGCGGCGCCAGCGGTTTGGTCGCATCGTGAACCTGTCGTCGGTAATCGGTCTTGTGGGTCTGCAGCGGCGCACCGGTTACTCCACCGCCAAGGCAGCCATCGCCGGTCTTACCCGTGGCCTGGCGCTGGAGAACGGCCGGCACGGTATCACTGTCAATGCCGTGGCGCCAGGCTATGTGCTGACCGAGGTGCTGCAGGACAAGATGCGCCTGGGCACGCTGGACCACGATTTGTTCGCCCAGCGCGCGGCCGTGGGCCGCTGGGCCAGGCCGGAAGAAATCGCACGGGTGGTGGGCTTTTTGTGTGAGCCGGCCTCGGGCTTTGTGACTGCGGCCGTCTGGCCGGTGGATGGCGGTTACGCCGCGAGCGGAAACCCCGGAGAGGACCTGGGTCCGCTTCAAGAGCTACCAGAGCCTATGGCGCCTGGCATCTGAACACCCAAGGAGAGCACATGCAAACCTTCGCACGCGACCCCATTCAACCCGCTGCGGCCCGCGAGCCGTTGTTGCCGGCGGATAACCCGTTGGGCCTGGAGGGCATCGAGTTCATTGAGTACGCGTCCCGCGCACCCCAGGCTCTGGGCCTGGCGCTTGAGCGCATGGGATTTCGCCTGGTGGCTCGCCACCGGTCCCGCCAGGTGCTCCTGTACCGGCAGGGCGGCATGAATGTGATCGTCAACGCGCACCCGGGCGCCATGCCCATGGTCAACGCGCCGTCAGGTGATTCCGCACTCGTGGCCATCGGGCTGCGTGTCCACGATGCCGGGCAGGCGTATCGCCGGGCCGCCGAACTGGGAGCTTGGACCGTTCCGGCCCAGATAGAACCCATGGAGCTTTACATCCCCTCCATTCATGGCGTGGGTGCCAGCCGAATCTACTTCGTCGACCGTTGGCGCGAGTTCTCCATCTTCGATGTGGACTTCACCGCCGTGCCCCGCGTGGATCAGCATCCGCCGGCCATTGGGGGCCTGCACTGGTTTGGCGTGGTGCAGTACATCGGCAACGACCGCATGGCCGACTGGACCGAGTTCTACACCCGCCTCTTCGGCTTCGAGCCCTTGCCCGATGACGAGCGCTTTGGCCTGCTGCCCAAAGGCCGAGTGCTGCGAAGCCCCTGCCAGGGCTTCTACTTGCAGCTCGTAGAGCCCGACCTGAGCGAGCTGGACCCCGACGGCATCGAATACTTGGCGCGCGTGGCCTTCGGCGTACCCGATGTGCTGGCTTGCGTCAATGCATTACGTGCTGAGGGCATGGCCTTCGTCGAATCGCAGGCCTTGCAATCCAGCGCCCGCGGCGCGGTGACAAGTAGCCACGGCGGTGGCGCTATCTTCGAACTGGTGCACCACACCAAGGCTGGCGTTGCAGCATGAAGGAGCTTGTCGCGCCGCTGCCGCCGCAGCTCAATATCGCCGACTTCGGTATGGACACCATCTCGCTCTCAGGCACCTTGCCTGACAAGCTGGCGGCTATGCGCCGGGCGGGCTTTTCGCAGGTGATGCTCTCGGCGCGCGACCTCACTGGGCACGCCGAAGGTGTTGACGCAGCCATCGAAGCGGTGCGCGCGAGTGGCTTGCGCGTTACGGGCTTTCAGGTGCTGCGCGACTTCGAGGGCCTGTCGGGGCGACTGCACTCCTACAAGGTGGACATCGCCAAGGCCATGCTGCGCATGTGCCATGGCGTGGGAGCGCCGGTGTTGCTGGTGTGCTCGTCCACCTCCGCACACGCCACCGAAGACCGAGAGGCCATGGTGCGAGACCTGCGAAAGCTCGCCATGCTTGCGCTGCCACTGGGGATCAAGGTGGCATACGAAGGGCTGTCGTGGGGTCGGACTATCTTCGAATACACCGCGGCGTGGGATCTGGTGAGCCGCGCCGACATGCCCAATCTTGGGCTGTGTCTGGACTCTTTCCATGCGCTTGCCACCAGGACCGCGCCCGAGTTCATTGACGACCTGGACCCGCAACGCATCTTCCTGGTGCAGCTGGCCGACTACATGTGGAATGAGATCCGCACGGTGGAAGAGCGCATCACCACGGCCAGGCATTTCCGCGTTTTTCCTGGCGAAGGCGTGCACAGCGATGCGGTGGCCGACATTGTGTTGCGTCTCGACCGTCTGGGTTATCGGGGCGATTACAGCTTCGAGGTGTTCAACGACGACTACTTGCAGATCCCGCCCGATACCGTGGCGCAGCGCGCACGCGACTGCGCCGTTTGGCTGGGTGAGGATGTCCTTCACCGGTCGGTACCGTTGCCGGGCAGCCTGCGCTTGCGTGCGGTGGCAGCCTGACACCAGGGCCCCTCGAGTGGCGGCATTTAATAGGAGTGAGCAATTGAAGGTCATCGTTCCCGTCAAACGCGTGGTGGACTACAACGTCAAAGTGCGAGTCAAGAGCGACGGCACGGGCGTGGACATCGCGAACGTGAAGATGAGCATGAACCCGTTTGACGAAATCGCGGTGGAAGAAGCCGTGCGCCTGAAGGAGAAGGGCGTGGTCAGCGAGGTGATCGCGGTGTCCTGCGGCGTGGCGCAGTGCCAGGAGACGCTGCGCACGGCCATGGCCATTGGTGCCGACCGCGGCATCCTGGTGGAGACCGATGTGGAGCTGCAGCCCCTGGCCGTGGCCAAGCTGCTCAAGGCCCTGGTGGACAAAGAGCAACCCGGCCTGATCATCCTGGGCAAACAGGCCATTGACGACGACGCCAACCAGACCGGCCAGATGCTGGCCGCCCTGGCCGACCTGCCGCAAGCCACGTTTGCCAGCAAGGTGGAAGTCTCGGGCGACAAGGCCCAAGTCACCCGCGAGGTGGACGGTGGCCTGGAAACCCTGAGCCTGAGCCTGCCGGCCGTCATCACCACCGACCTGCGCCTGAACGAGCCGCGCTACGTGACGCTGCCCAACATCATGAAGGCCAAGAAGAAGCCGCTGGAGACCGTCAAGCCCGAGGACCTGGGCGTGGACGTGGCCCCGCGCCTGAAGACCCTGAAGGTGAGCGAGCCGCCCAAACGCGGTGCGGGCATCAAGGTGCCGGACGTGGCGACCCTGGTCGAGAAACTGAAGAACGAAGCCAAAGTGATCTGAGGAGCCCGAACATGACCGCACTCGTCATTGCCGAACACGACAACGCCAGCATCAAAGGCGCCACGCTCAACACCGTCACCGCCGCCGCCCAACTGGGTGGTGAAGTGCACGTGCTGGTGGCCGGCCACAACGCCGCTGCTGCCGCCGCCCAAGCCGCGCAAATCGCCGGCGTGAGCAAAGTCATCCACGCCGACGCTGAGGGCTTCGCTCACGGCCTGGCCGAGAACGTGGCCGCCCAGGTGCTGGCCATCGCCGCTGGCTACAGCCACCTGCTCTTCCCCGCCACGGCGGCCGGCAAGAACGTGGCCCCGCGCGTGGCCGCCAAGCTGGACGTGGCGCAGATCAGCGACATCACCAAGGTGATCAGCGCCGACACCTTCGAGCGCCCCATCTACGCCGGCAACGCCATCGCCACCGTGCAAAGCGCGGACGCCACCAAGGTCATCACCGTGCGCACCACCGGCTTCGATGCCGCAGGCCAAGGCGGCAGTGCCGCCGTGGAAACCGTGACGGCCGCCAGCGGCAACGGCAAGAGCGCCTACGTGGGCAGCGAGATCGCCAAGAGCGACCGCCCCGAGCTCACGGCGGCCAAGATCATCGTCAGCGGTGGCCGTGCGCTGGGCAGCGCCGAGAAGTTCAACGAAGTCATGACGCCCCTGGCCGACAAGCTGGGCGCGGCCATTGGCGCCAGCCGCGCGGCGGTGGACGCGGGCTACGCGGCCAACGACCTGCAGGTGGGCCAGACGGGCAAGATCGTGGCGCCGCAGCTCTACATCGCCGCTGGCATCTCGGGGGCCATCCAGCACCTGGCCGGCATGAAGGACAGCAAGGTGATCGTGGCCATCAACAAAGACCCCGAGGCCCCGATCTTCGCCGTGGCCGACTACGGCCTGGAGGCCGATCTGTTCTCGGCTGTGCCGGAACTGGTGCAGAGCGTCTGACGCGTTGGTGCGACGTTGTCGTCAGCAACCTACGCCGGTGATGAGCGTCGGCTAGCGCCACCTGCGAGGTGGGTTGAACATACTGTGCAGTGCTTGTACGGATGACAGGAGCCGAAGGTCTTCGACCAGTTGACTCAGGCGCACAGAATATGGAACGATGGATGTCGAGTCCTTGCGGTCAGGCTGACTCCTCGTCTCTGGTCACATGAGATTCAGAGTGTCGAATACGCTGCTCCAGTACTTAAAGAAGCCTCGCAGCCAGGAGTCTGAAAGTGGAATCGGACAGGTCCTGATCGATGATCTACAGATGTTCCAGACGTCTGGTGCCGTTGATTGAATCGATCGATTAAGGTCTATTCAATCGCATCGATCAATCTTTTCGGTCATGCAAGCCTATCGCCTCAATCATTACCAATCACCACGGGTACTGCTTCCATAGCTTGAATCACAACTGATGTAGAGCGTTACTACCTCCGTGCCGCTGTATGGCATAGGAGATCTACGTGAAACGAACTGCATCGACCACAGCAAAACCCAACTCTGCAAAGACCAGACCGAAGGCACCAGTCGCTAAGCTCGCGCCGTCTCGATCTCCCTCGAGGGTGGCTGGAGCGTCCCCGTCCAAAAAGGCCGGCAGGCAGCCAAGCTCGAAAGCTGAACTGGCTGCGCAAGCGTACTCTCATGGAGCCGCTTCCGGAGAAGGTTCAACGAGCAAGCAATCTCAAGTGATTGCCTTGCTCAAGTCAGGCGCCGGGGCCTCAATGGCTCAGTTGATCGAGGTGACCGGTTGGGTGCCGCACACCGTGCGAGCCATGATTAGCACGGCTTTGCGCAAGCGGCTTGGCCTGAATGTTGAGTTGAAAGTCGAAGACGGTGTGCGCATCTACCGGATCGTGGAGGCGGCCAGCCAATGACGGAACTGGAAGTTATCCGGGCGGCCAGCCGGGATCTCCTCGTGACCCGGTGGCAGGCGCGCTTCAACGTCAATCCACCACCCCGGGTTCACACCGAGCTCTTGCGCCGCGTTTTGGCCTGGCATGTCCAAGTCGAGGCCACCGGTCAGAAGGTGACCCTGCATCGTCCTAGCTCTGCATCGGTAGATCGGACCAGGTCGCTCCTTACGCCTGGCACTCGGTTGTTGAGGGAGTGGCGAGGCACTACCCATGAGGTCTCGGTCGGCGCTGATGGGTTCGACTACGCAGGCAAGACCTACAAGAGCCTCTCTGCCATTGCTCGTGCGATTACCGGCACGCCTTGGTCGGGGCCCGCGTTCTTTGGGATCAAGCGCTGATGGCGGCCAAAAAGTCAGGGGGTCTTTCTGCTCCCCAGGTCGATCCCTCGCTGGCTTGCGCGATTTACACGCGCAAGTCGTCGGAGGAGGGCCTGGAGCAGGACTTCAACTCCCTTCACGCCCAGCGTGAGGCGTGTGAGGCTTTCGTACTGAGTCAGAAGAGCCTGGGCTGGACCCTCATCCCGACCGCCTACGACGATGGCGGGTTTTCTGGTGGCAACGTCGAGCGACCCGCCCTCAAACGCCTCATCGCCGACATCGAAGCGGGAAAGGTCAAGGTGATCGTGGTCTACAAGGTCGATCGCTTGACCCGATCGCTGGCTGACTTCGCCAAGCTGGTGGACCTATTCGATGCCAAGGGCGTTTCCTTCGTCTCGGTGACCCAGCAGTTCAACACCACCACCTCCATGGGGCGGCTGACGCTCAACGTCTTGCTGTCCTTCGCTCAGTTCGAGCGCGAGGTGACCGGTGAGCGCATCCGCGACAAGATTGCTGCCTCCAAGAGAAAAGGCTTGTGGATGGGTGGAGTGCCCCCCGTTGGTTACCTGGCCAAGGGACGCACGCTCGAACCCGAGGAGCCCCATGCAAGTCGTGTCCGAGAGATCTACGACTTGTATCTCAAGCTCAACTGCGTGCGCCTAGTCGCGGCAGAACTGAAGGCAAGAGGCTGGTTGACGCCAGAGCGTGAAAACAAGCGAAAGGGGTTCGGTGGGAATCGGGTTTTCAGCCGCGGGCACCTCTACCGCATCTTAGGTAACCCGATCTATGCGGGCATGGTTGGCCACAAAGGCGAGAACTTTCCCGGGATGCATCCAGCCATCGTCGAGATGGATCTTTGGACGCAGGTCCAGCAGCGGCTGGAGGCCAATCGACAAGGTCACAAGACCCAGGTCAAGGCGAAGAATCCCAGCCCATTGAGCGGCAAGCTGTTCGATGAAGCGGGTCGCCGGCTAATCCCATCCCACACCCGAAAGGCCAACAAGCGGTACCGTTATTACGTGACACCGTCCGACGACCCAGGGGAGCCGATCCGGCTACCTGCGGATGATCTTGAGCAGCTTGTCCGCCAAGCGATCGTGAACTGGGCCTCCAACGACAAGGAGGTACTGAATGCTGTGGGATGGAAGGACGCCAAGATGGCGGCCGATGCCTTGAAGGAGGCGAAGCATCTGGCCACGGTCTTGCAGCACAAGTCGAAGGCAGAACTCGCTTCCCGAATTGCTCGGGTCGAAGTGACTCCCAGCCTGGTGAGGATTTGGCTCGATCTGGCGAGGTCTGGGCTGCGCAAGGACGACTCGGGACCGAAAGAAGCCATCATTGAGGTGGCTGCCGAGCGCAAGCGAAGCGGCATGGCTGTGCGGCTGATCATTGGCGACCAGCGACCCGGCAAATTGCAGATACGTTCTCCTGATTCGACCCTGGTGTCCTTGATGACCAAAGGAAAGACCTGGTTGCAGCAGTTCACACAAGGCGGGCAGGCGATCGAGACTATTGCCGAGCGCGAAAAGCTCAGCTCCCGATATGTAAACCGGGTTATCAACGTCGCGCTGCTGGCGCCTGACATCGTGCAGGCGATCGAGCGAGGAGACCATCCGGGGGATCTGAACGTGACCAAGCTAATCACGGCAGTGCCATTTCCCGTGGACTGGGATCAGCAGCGACAGTTATTGGGCATCGGATGATGGCGGTACCAAATGTGAGGCCTAACGAGTCGAGGAATCGGAGCGCGAGGTCAAGCAATGGGCGAGACTCAACGCACCTTCGCGCTAGACCCAGCGAAAGCGCAATCACATCGCTCCAACGGTTCCGATCCTGCGTCTTCGACTGGTGCCTTTCATGGACTTAGCCGGCCTGCCGGCGCTGCAGGAGGTGGTGCGCAAGCCGCAATCACGTGGTGTGCGCATGATGCTGTCTGAGAAGAATTACCGCGTGCGCGCGCTAAGCTCTGCAGGAGCGGCGTGCTCGACGCTGTGGCCGATGGCGACTAAGCCGACGAGTTGGCAGCCGTGCTGCGTCGCTTGCCCCGAGCGCAGCCCTTGACGAAATTTCCACGCCTGTTTTTTTACCCCATCTCTTACGATCGCCATGAATCTTCCTGCCTGCCCCCATTGCCACTCCACCCTGACATATCCGGATGGGGACCTGCTGATCTGCCCCGAATGCGGACACGAATGGCGTTCTGGCGAAGCCAATGAAACAGCTGAGGTGGTAAGTGTCTGGCGCGATGCTGTTGGCAACGAGCTGAAAGACGGCGATACAGTCACGCTGATCAAGGATCTCAAGCTCAAGGGTTCTTCGCTGGTGCTCAAGGTGGGCACCAAGGCGCGTAACATCCGCCGCGTCGAGGGCGATCACGACATCGACTGCAAGCTGGACGGTGTGGGGGCGATGCAGTTGAAGTCTTCGGTGGTCAAAAAGGCTTGAGTCGGCGCCTCTTTCACGCTGGACTTCCCCCATCGGTTGAGTCTGTAGGCAAATCGCCTGTCTTACTCTGAATCGACCCGGCCCGGGGCGGTTCACGTTGCTGTCTTAGTGGACTGCGACAACACCACCCCGGACATGTTCGAATACGCATTGCGAGTGGTCACACAGTTTGGTCGTGTGGTTTTGCGCCGCGGCTAGGGACGCCTGAGAAAGCGATAAAGGGGACGCAGATGGTTTTGCCTGAGGTAGAGCGAGCAGTTGTTGAGAACGCACTTCGGCGGTTCGATACCGACTTGCGAGCACAGAAAGAATGGAGCGGGTGGGAGAAGAGTGCGGCTCAGAAGTACGCACTTGTCCACAGTGGTCTTCGGTACCCACCCAAGAAGATCATCTCGATGGCCACTGGCGTGCCGGTGAGTAAGTTTTCTGGAGGAGGTCAATCGAACGAGTACCTTCAGACCAGGGGCTTCGAGATCGTAGTAATCGACCACGCGGAAAGTGGTCCACTAAAGGCCCCAACTTTTCTTGTCGGAAAGGTCTATGACCGTTGGCCAGACATTAACGTGCCATACGGTGGCAGTCGCCAGAGTGGCATCTCTTCTTCAGGCCGAACAGCGGCGATATTCCTGTTCACAGGAGACACGGGGGAGCAATATGGTTACCGCGACACGTTTGATGCCGACGGCGTGTTCTCGTACACAGGTGAGGGGCAAGTCGGTGACATGCAGTTGACCAAGGGCAACCTATCGATCGCAAACCATGCTCGAGACGGCCGGGCCCTACATGTGTTCGAGTCACTCGGGAAGGGTAAGGGTCAGAAATACATCGGTGAGTTCACCTATGTGAACCACAGCTTCCGCCGCGGCCCAGATAGAAAGGGGAACGATCGGCAGATCATCGTGTTCCATTTGGTTCCTGTAAGCGGGGGGGTAGAGGATGAGCTGACCGAGGGAAATGACGAAAATCTCCTAAGCGCACCAACGCTGGATCTAGCTGAAGCCCGCAGGCGAGCTTTGGCGGCGTTTGATGCCAATGAGGGCAGTGGTGGCAAAGAAGCAAAGAAAAAGCTCTACGTCCGCAGCAGAGCCGTGAAGGACTATGTGCTGCTACGGTCGCGCGGCGAGTGCGAGTCCTGTCATGAGCCTGCGCCCTTCAATCGGGTCGATGGCAGTCCTTACCTGGAACCCCACCATACAACCCGTGTCTCTGATGGGGGGTTGGACCACCCAAGATTTGTTGGTGCGATCTGCCCAACCTGCCATCGCGAGATTCATCACGGCCTCGACGGAAATCGACGCAATGCCGAGTTGACCGAGTATCTGGCTGAGATTGAGCCGCTCGCTTGAAGCCAAATGATCAAAGAGCGGACGATCTGGGTCGCAGAAGCCGTCATCCTCTAAGGTGAGCAGCGATCGCATCGCAAGGCGAATTTCCAACAAGGCGCAGGGTGGATGGAGCGAAGGGCTCCAATGACTTATGTGCAGCGGTTGCAGGCGGTGGCTTGACGTGAGCGAACTCACGCTGGCTGACCTCACGCAGTCGTCCGGGCCAGGGAGCTAGTACTTGCCAAGGAACAAAACTACGACCTCCCGTGACCGCTGGCCACCAAAAGCACGGCTGCATCCATAATCTATAAACAGTGTTAAGAAGCCGTATTTAGGGGGGCTCAGTGTCGGAAACGAGCAAGATCGCATTAATGGCGATGAAACTGTCTGATGAAGTGTTCTCAGAATTCTTCTGGACAAAGGTCGGCCCCGAAGATCAGAACTGGCCCTGTGAGGACAAGGTCCTTCATGGCGTCGACACGCATCCGGCGGATGTGGTCTTCTACTACGACGAGCCGTATGCGCAGCGCAGGACGTTCATTCATTGCGACCTGAAGAGCTACGCAAAGGGCTCCATCACGACCGCGACCTTACAGGGGGCTATTGCCAGCCTCGCCAAGCAGATCGCCTGCGCAGAGAAGAGCGAGCGCTGGCGGGACCTCTATATGCATGGCAACGTGACGCCGAACGTCTGCGGACTGCTCTTCGTCTACAACCACGACGGTGAGTACGACAAGGACTTCACGTCTGTGCTGAGCGCAGCCACGCCCAAGGAACTGCTGCTGCCTAAGGGTGCGCGGCTGTTCGTCTTGGGCCCGCGCGACGTGCACTGGATCGACAACGTTCGGTACGACATTCGACAACTGCGCGGCGCCGCTGGGCCAGCGGCCTTGCCAGCGGCCCAGCATTGCAAGTTCTTCTATCCGCAATTGGACGGACGAGCCAATCTCCAGCCGGAGAAGGCACGCGCGGCCACGCTGGAGATGCTGACCTCGCCTTGGATCGTGTTCGAGTACAAACATGGGCCTGCTCTCGCCCAGCGAGGCGTCATCGTGTTCTATCGCCGATCGGGAGAAACCGAAGAGGAGTTCATGTACCTTCTCGATTTCTTGCGCCACTACCAAGTCCTGGAGGATGCGACCAAGGTGGACATTCGGTCCATGGCCTCGGATGCTGCAGCCGCTGCACGCTTTCAGAAGGCCAAGCAGCGCTACGTCGAGAGCCTGGGCGACAACGGCCACTCGACTGAGCTCGCCGCGAAGGTCAACGCCATCGGCTACACGAAGATGACGCAGGCAATCACGGAGTTCTCTTCGATCGACCTGGGGATGGACTATGCGTGATCCTGGGCAGCTGTATTTCGCCACGAACAAAGAGATCCACGACCTGCTGATCTCCGCCAAGCAGAAGGTGACGGAAGCGGTATTGCTGGAGCTGCTGCGCGACCGCGGCATCTTCAGTTCGCCAGCCGATTCAAGAGAGGCGCTGGTTCAGTACCTGTCGCTGCTCCCACACGACTACGCGGATGTGTGCGGCATTCTGGAGCGGCGCGAGGCCTCGAAGCGGGGTGAAAAGACGGCTACGGTCTCGTTGAACACCGAACTGTCGCCAGACGAGCTCAAGGAGATCGTCAGCGAATACCAAAAGGCCGAAGTCCAGGAGGTCGTTCGCGCCCACAAGAAGAGCGAATCCGAATTCGTCATGAACGTGACCTACTCCGAGTTCGACTACTCCAAGACGCGGCTGCTGCAGCGCCAGGATCGAGATGCAGAGTTGGTTTTCACCACGGTCGGGGGACGCACCGAGATCCGCATACCGGCAACCGACCGCGCCCGTGCCATGGTCGATAAGCTGCGGGAGCGAATTGAAGCTCACAAGAAGGCCGTTGTGCAACTCGAAGAGATCGAGCTGACTGGCCTGACCTCGGCTGAGGCGCGAACGACGTTCTTCACGCGGCTTATCTCTTCGTTACCCGACTTTCCATTGATGACCGTCTCACGCCTGCGGGTCGCCCATTCGACCTCGGAGCAAGAGGACGATGACTTCGATATGGACGGTGACGACGTTGACGAGGCCGAAGAGAAGATGCTCGGCGTGGTCGAGAACGTGGCGCTCAGCGGTGAAAACCTGGTTGCCTCCGAGATGTACCAGGAGCTGAAGGACAAGGGCTTCTTCATCACGTCGATCACTTGGCGCGCGAAGCAGAACGTCCACCCCTACGCGATCATCGAATGCGACGCGGGCTTTGAGGATCGGCAGGCCGGCAGGAAGTTTCGCTATTCCATTCATGGTGCGCTCAAGTTCAAGAATGGCGCGTATACAAAGAACATCCGCCCGGTCAGCGAGGCGGAGAAGGCAACCCTGCTCGCGATGATCGAGAAGACTGCCCGTACCGTCTTGGCGCAATTGCTCGCCGAAGAGGCGGGTGCTGGTGCGGATTCGGAAGCGGGGACCACTTCATGAAACGCTATCGCTGGCTAAGGGCTCGATGGCCAATCTCTATGCGAGTTCTGGCCAAACGCCTTCGCGTGAAGGCGTTTGATGGAGAGCAGGTCGAAGGCTTCGTTCTGGACCGGGTCAGAGACGATTTTCTCGATGCCAGATTCGTGGAGAAGATCGAGTACGACGATACCGTTACCGACCCATTTGGAGTGGAGGCGAGTTTTCACCGCGTCGAATACCGAAGTTGTGAATTCAAGGCGGCAGTGGCCGGTCCAGGCTTGGAACTCGTGGACGCCCCCCGCGGAGTTCAGACCATGATCAGTCGGCTGGCGGAGGCAACCGACTTTGCTTTGGCGATCAGCCCGCTTTCGGTCAACGTGCTGGACTGGGCGAGCGAAGTGCAGCGGCGCTTGAACGAAGTGGGGATCGTGGATTCACTGCAATTGGGAGCGATGGAACTCGCCTCCAATGTCCAGGCCAAAGCGGTCGTCAAGGGCAGTGTCGACGTTCTCGGGGCAACCCAGGCACTCGTACACGGTAAGAAGCACGTTATCGAGAAGGTTCAGATCCGGTTCATGCGCCCCAAGCGCTTGACGGTGCTGTTGACGAACAACGGCGTGGCCCGTTTCGATCAGGAGCCAAGCGAGGATTTGCTTTCCATCGTTCGAGCGTCGTTGCCGCTGTGACCATTGGCCGGGCGTTCAAACCAAAGATTGTTCTGACGGTTAAGCGGGTGTCCTAAAGCAACGACTCACGGTGCCGCCGACTGCGTGGTTTCACGGCTGCGCCAGGAAGCTGCGCTTCGATTCGCCGGACTCACCGAACAAGGTCAGATTCAGGCGGCACCAACGCAACCTGCGTTGCCAGCGCAAGCGCAAGCGCAGGCCGACGAGTACGCATGCGAAGCAGTGCGGCCATCCACGACAATTTCTGCAAACAATAGCCTCATTCAATGGAGAGACGATGAGCCTGAGATTTTTATTCGTCGTACATGTGCTTTTGCTTGTGCAGGTTAATAGCTTCGCGAAAGAGGGTACCGCCGGACCGACCATGCCTCCCAACCAGCCAATGCCAATCCAAACTAAGGCCAGCCAGGAGGAGAGGAATGTACGCATCCAACTAATGAAGGCGCTCGATGCCGAGTTGCAAGCTCGTACAGCAGAGCGGAATGCACCTCCCGCCGCCCCACTCGCCAAAGCCGCGTTTGAGGCGCCCCCGGGCTCTATGCAGTACAAGGGTCTGCTGGGCGACTATTGGGGGGGCGTATACGGAACCATCATCGCAGCTATTACGTCGCTGCTGGTGTTGATCACATGGCGGACGACACGCAAGAACGACAACAAGACAAAGACCTATCAAGTCTTCACTGAGATGCTGCGAACGCACGAGGAGATTGTCACTTCGATGAGGATTGGTGACGCCGTCGGACGTGAAGCTATCGCATTGCTTCTTAGCGAATTCAGCTTCATCTACAAGGCGACTCAGAGCCACGTTCCTGAATACGATGTTTGGAGCATGCATGACCGCGTGGACATCGCATACACGTACATGTATTACGGCCCGCAACTGCAGACTCAGCGAGTCCTTTCTGGCTACAACCCCGCATTGTTAAAGCTGATTGGTGACGCGGTTTCGGCAAAGCAGCAACGGAATGCTCGATCGATAGGTGCGCGCCATCGACAACGCCTATTCAAGGGCCATCAGAACCGCATCTCGCATTACTTTCGCAACCTCTTCGCTGCATACAAGTTCATCGACTCATCCGACCTTTCCGAGCCAGAAAAGAAGGACTTGGGAAAGGTCCTTCGCGCTAAGCTGTCGAACTACGAGCAGGCGCTCTTGCTACTCAACGTCATGTCGAATTTGGGTAAGCCGTGGATAACAGCTGGCCTGCTGAACTTCTACGAGCCTATCAAGAACGTGCCACGAAACTTCTTCTCATTCGATGAGCAGAACTTTGACTTGAAGGTTGAGTTTCCGGACATCGATTTTGAATGGGCACCCAAGGCCACTCCAGGTGGCAGGGTAAGGTGGTCTGCGAAGATTTTCTCCGGCTACAAGGCATTTTTCGACAGGGTGTGAGAGAGGTCCGCTGCATGGCGCAAGCGCGCCGCAAGTGCCACGAACTTTGGGCCAACCATGGCAACCAGGTCGGCAACCTGGACGACATGCGCATTTGCCAATCTGGTGATGTTGCTCGCGTGGACCGTTCGGCGGGCGATCTTGACCGGTATGCGGTGCTAGGTCTGCTTTTCGCCGGACCGGCAATTTGGCGGATTTGTGCGGAGCGGCAGCAATCAGCCTTTGGACTAAACCGCTCGCGCGGTAGTCTCCGAGCGGAGATGGTTGGTTGACGTCGATGGCACACGTGCCGATGTTGTGAGCCGAGGTAATTTGCCTCGTTCACGACAGGAGCAACATCATGAACGTACCCCATCCGGCGGTTTCGCCGTTGCGCCAGCGCATGCTCGAAGACATGCGGATGCGCAGGCTTGCACCCAAGACGCAGACCGCCTACATGCGTTGGCTGTCGATGTCGCTGACCTTCAGAGACACGACTTCGCTGGCGCGAAGCCCCGTGCCGTAGGCCAGGGACAGTGCGGTCTGGTGCTTGAGGTTTCCTGTTGCTGCGATCAGGCGAGCCACTTCCTCGCGGCTGAGCACCACCGGCAAGGTGCGTGGCACATGAACGAGCTGCATCTTGGCCGTCAACTCCGCGCGATCCAGGGTGATCTCGCAGAAGAACTTCAGCCCAGTGATCGTGGCGTTGAGGGTGGTGGGCGAAGTACCTTCGTCAACCAGGTGAAGCTGGAAGTTGCGCAGGTCTTCGACGGTGGCGGTATCTGGCGGCCGGTGAAGGTAGGCAGCAAACCGGCGCACGGCTCGGATATAGGCGGTCTGCGCCTTGGGTGCAAGCCTGCGCATCCGCATGTCTTCGAGCATGCGCTGGCGCAACGGCGAAACCGCCGGATGGGGTACGTTCATGATGTTGCTCCTGTCGTGAACGAGGCAAATTACCTCGGCTCACAACATCGGCACGTGTGCCATCGACGTCAACCAACCATCTCCGCTCGGAGACTACCGCGCGAGCGGTTTAGTCCTTAGGCTGATTGCGGTCCATCAGATTCCTCTGTCGAACGACAGTATCCCTGTCGACCGGTCAGTCAAGTTATTCTCGATGTGCACTCTTCGAGCGCCTTCTTCATCGTCTTGATCAGGAACTGCTGGCGCGCCTGAGACATCCTCTGTACCGGGGCCGCCACACTGATGGCTGCGGGTACGCCGAAGTGAAGAGCAGGCACGGAGATCCCGACACCAAGAATGTTTTCGATCACGTGATTGCCGACCACTGACCATCCGCGCTCTCTGGTGGTCTTCAACAACAACTGCAGTCGGGCGGGCGTCATCCCTCCATAGGACGCCAGCGCTGAAGCATTGGCTTTGATGATCTCCGAAGCGTCTGTCTCGGGCAGGGATGCAAGCAAAGCCATGCCCGCTGCACCGACGCCAAGTGGTTGTCGGCGCCCCACCTCCACCGTGACTGCCTGCACCGGGAAGCTGCCGATCTGGCGGGCAATGCAATGCGACTGCGTCCCCTCGCGAATGATCGCGAAAGCCGCGTCCTCGCTCACCTCGCTGACACGCTTCAGGACTGATGAAAGCTGTTCAACCACCGTATCGAGTGGACTGTTCACTGCCTTCACATGGGTGCTGCAGAGCGCATATCGAAACCGTTCGATCTGCTCGACATAGCCGCAGTCAATCAACGTCGCCAACAGACGATAGATGGTCGGGCGTTCGAGGTCGCACTCTCTGACCAGGTCAGCGATACGAACCCCTGTTTCACCGTGCCTGCCAACGCAGTCGAGCACAGCAAGGCCTCGCATGAGCGAACGATTTCCGCCATCTTTGTTGGAGGTACTGCTCTTCATGTCAAAAATCGAATTTCTGGAAATCGTACGACTGGCGGACATTTTGAGTTCATTGTTTCTGCATCGCAACCAAAAATTGAGCCCGTCACAACACCCAACATAGGAGACAAACATGGACTTCCAAACTCGACCGTTTTCTCGTCGCACTTTTCTCACGGCATCGGCGGCCACCTTGGCTGCAGGTTTGGCACCCACGCACGCGTGGGCCAACACCGAGGCGGCTTACCCCTCTCGTCCGGTCACCCTCGTGGTGCCATTCGGGGCTGGTGGTGGCACCGATATCGTCGCGCGTCTGCTTGCAACCGAACTCTCGAAACAATGGAAAGCAGGTGTTGTTGTCGAGAACAAGGCCGGTGCCGGTGGACAGATCGGTGCTACCGCCGTCGCGCGCGCAGTGCCGGACGGACACACGCTGCTGATGGGGATTACGACGCTGATCCAAGAAAGAAGCCTGTACAAGTCTCTCCCGTATGACGCTTTCAAGGACTTCTCTCCACTGGCGCAGTTGGCTACCTCTGTGAACTTCCTGGTGGTGCCGGCAAGTTCCCCGATCAAATCGTTCAAGGAATTTGTTGCCTTCGCACAGTCGCGCCAAGGAAAGCTCAACTACGGCTCGAACGGCAATGCAGGGTCCTCACATCTCCACAGCGCGCTTCTCAACACCTCGTTAAAACTGGATATGGTGCATGTGCCTTACAGCGGCTCAGGCCCTCTGCTGACGGCCATGCTCGGTCAGCAGGTCGATTGCGCCTTCATTGACATTGCCCCGCTGAGGCCCCACGTTCTGGCAGGCAAGTTGCGAGTCTTGGCAGTAACTGGCCCCAAGCGTTCTGCATTCTTTCCCGACACGCCGACCTTTGAAGAGCTCGGTCTTCCCGGCTTCGAGCCGGTCGGTTGGTTCTCCATTTTTGCACCGTCAGGCGTTCCTGAACCGCTGCGAGCCACCATTTCATCAACCGTCATTCAAGCCATGCGTGCACCAGAAATCGTCAAGCGCGTCGAGGAGTTGGGTCTAACCCCCTCTCAATTGACTCGGCAAGCTTTTGCGGAATCGATGCAAGTCGATGTGGAAAAGTGGAAGAAGATGATCCAAGCGGGGAACGTCAGTGTCAACTGAATCCACATCCAACAGCTTGCTGCAACGCGGTGGCACGGTCGCTGAGACGGTGTTCTCGGCGATCGCCCAGTATCCGGAACGCAAGGCCTTCGCCAACGACGAGGCGGTTGTCACCTACCGCGAGCTGGGCGAGCAGATCAGCCGCATCGGGCAGCTGCTCGACAGTCTCGGGCTGCAGCCAGGCGATACGGTGGCGCAGCTTGGGGTCAACCGGTTCGAGGTCTTTGCGATCATCGTGGCGGTGTACATGCGTGGGCTACGCTCGCTCACGCTGCACGCCATGGGCAGCGAGGCCGACCACGCCTATGTGCTCAATGACAGCGCGGCCCGGGTGGTCATCGTCGACGAGTACCACGCCTCTCGGATCGCGCCGCTGCAAGGCCGGAGTCCAAACGTGAAGCACTGGTTCTCGATCGGTCCCGTGCCCGGCTGCACCGATCTTGCAGCCAAGCTTGCCGGGTTCGATGCGAGGCCGTTGGTGGCGGCAGGTGATGCCGAAACCGTTGTTCGGGTGGCCTACACCGGTGGCACGACCGGAAAACCCAAAGGTGTCATGCTATCTAACCGCGCGTTGATGACCAACGCGTTGCTGGACGTGGCCGCAAAGGACTGGCCGCAGGATGTTCGCTACCTTTGTGTGGCACCGATCTCGCACGGAGCGGGGTCGATGGTCGTCCCCACCCTGATGCAAGGTGGATGTGTCACCCTGCTGCGCGGATTTACCGTAGATGGAGTCATCGACGCCATCAACCGGTACGGGTGCAACGTCACCTGGATGGTGCCAACCATGTTGTACGGACTGCTGGATTCCGGCCGCACGGGCGAAGTCGACTGGTCGCGTTTTCATGCGCTGGTCTACAGCGGTGCGCCGGCGTCGCCGACGCGCATCCGGCAGGCATTGAACCTGCTCGGGCCGGTGCTGATTCAGAGCTATGGCCAGTCGGAAGCGCCCAACGACGTGCTGATTCTCGGCCGTGCGGACCATGCGCGTCTGGATGACGCGGCTTTGGCCAGCGCTGGGCGTCCGTATCCCTTGATTCGTGTCGCGCTGCTCGACAACAACGGTGTTGAGGTGCCGGACGGCGAACGCGGCGAGATCTGCGTTCGGGGTCCGATCGTGATGTCGGGCTACCTCAACAAGCCTGACGAGACAGCCGCTGCGCTGGCTGGCGACTGGCTGCACACCGGCGACGTGGCTTACAAGGGGGCCGACGGCCTCTTCTACATCGTCGATCGCAAGAAGGACCTGATCATCACCGGCGGCTTCAACGTCTTCCCGAAAGAGGTGGAAGACACCATCTGCGCCAACCCTGGTGTTGCCGCTGCTGCGGTCATTGGGGTTCCAGATGCCAAGTGGGGCGAAATGGTGGTCGCGTACGTCCAGCTCAAGGAGGGCTCCGTGGTCTCCGGAGAGACCATTGCCAACGAGGTGCGGCAAGCCAAAGGTCCCGTCGCCACACCCAAGCGGGTGGAGTTCGTTTCAGCGCTGCCGCTCACGGGTCTTGGAAAGATCGACAAGAAGGCCTTGCGAGCAAACCACTGGTCATCCACCGAGCGCGCTGTGAACTGACAAGGATTCGTGTCATGCAGAAATTTGAAGCCTACCTCTGCGGAGCTTTCGAGCACCCGACCCGGCTGGCACCCGACAAATCGGTGGCGCAGTTGCACTATGAGTGTGCAGCGGGCGCGCTGGCCGACGCTGGCCTGACGTTCGACGACGTCGATGGCTACCTGTGTGCAGGCGATGCCCCTGGTGCCACCCCTCTGGTCATGGCCGACTACATGAACTTGCGGGTTCGCTGGGTCGATGGCACCGACCTGGGTGGCTGCTCCTACATCGCCCTTGTGGCGCACGCAGCCGCAGCGATTGCCGCCGGCCGCTGCAGCGTTGCGCTGATCACGATGGCCGGACGGCCCCGTAGCTTGGGTCAGTCGGTCGGCGTCAAGCCACGCGCCCTGAGCCCGGATCGGCCCGAGACGGCGTTCGACAGTGCCAGCAACTGGACCATTGCCCCGCTCTATGGCATGGCAGCGCAGCGCCACATGCACGAACACGGGACCACGTCCGCGCAGCTCGCAGCCGTGAAAGTGGCGGCTTCCACCCATGCGCAGCACAACCCGCATGCGATGCTGCCGAAGAAGGTGACCGTAGAAGACGTGCTGGCGTCGGGCGTCATTGCCGATCCGCTGCACAAGATGGATTGCTGCGTCATCAGCGATGGCGGCGGGGCGCTGATCGTGACGAGCAAATCGGTAGCACTGCGCACCGGTCGGCCCTTGGTCAAGGTGCTAGGCACCGGCGAGACCATTCACACGAATGCGGGCGGCCAGATCGATCTGACAGCGACGGGTGCGAAGGAGTCGGGTCGGCTTGCATTCGCCCAGGCCGGGTTGTCGCCTCGCGATATTCAGTACGCGTCGATCTACGACAACTTCACCATCATGGTGCTGCTGCAACTGGAAGATCTGGGCTTCTGCAAGCCGGGCCAGGCAGGCGCCTTTGTCGCCGAGGGCAACCTGATTTCGGGACAGGGAGCGCTGCCGTGGAACACCGATGGCGGTGGCCTGTGCAACAACCATCCGCAGAACCGGGGCGGTGTCACCAAGATCATCGAAGCCGTGCGGCAGTTGCGCGGCGAAGCCCACCCCAAGGTGCAGGTGCCGGACTGCCGGTTCGCGCTGGCCAGCGGACCGGGCTTCGTGTTGGGCGCAGGCCATGCGCATTCGTCGTTGATCCTCGGAAGGGAGTAACCATGTCAGAGATCACACAAACGGCGTGGAACGAAGATCCCTACGTTGCCGCGCTGCCCGAGAACCGCCCGTTCTGGCAAGCAGCCGAAGAGGGCCGTCTGCTGGGCAAGGTCTGCAAGGCGTGCAACAAGTTCCATTGGTACCCGCGGGTGGTGTGTCCCT
The DNA here is from genome assembly GCF_041913525.1 of Hydrogenophaga sp. Classification (GTDB taxonomy): domain Bacteria; phylum Pseudomonadota; class Gammaproteobacteria; order Burkholderiales; family Burkholderiaceae_C; genus Hydrogenophaga. Next base: position 38,307 of record NZ_JAYSFD010000006.1, read on the forward strand.
TCTGCTGGAGTGCCGACACGCACTGGGTGCCGCTCAGTGGACGCGGCGAGGTGTACGCCTTCTCCACATTGCGCCGCGCCAACCCACCGTACACCCTGGCCTATGTCCAACTGGCCGAAGGTCCGGCGATGCTGACCAATCTCGTGGACATGGCCGAGACCGATATGCGCATCGGTGCACCGGTGCAGGTCGTCTTCAGTCGCACCGAAGATGGCCGCATGGCCCCCAAATTCACAAAGATGGAGACTACATGATCGATCTATTCCCTCACACCAGTGCCATCGTCACCGGTGGCGCGTCCGGCCTGGGGCTGGCAGCCGTCAAGGAGTTGCTGGCCCATCAGGTGCATGTCGTGGTGCTGGATTTGCCAACCTCCAAGGGCGCTGAAGTCTGCGCCGAGCTCGGCCCCCTAGCCACGTTCTCGCCCGGTAGCGTCACTTCGGAGGCCGACGTGCAGGCCGCCGTTGCGGCCGCTGCAGCCATCGCGCCCCTGCGCTGGGTGGTGCACTGTGCCGGTCGGGGAGCTCCCATCCGGCTCGTTGAGAAAGATGGCTCGCCTGGTTCGCTGGAGAAGTTCAGCGAGGTGACACAACTCAACGTCATCGGCACCTTCAACGTGCTGCGTCTGGCGGCGGTGCAGATGGCGCGCAACGAACCGCAGGGCGATAGCGGACAGCGTGGCGCCTTCGTGCTGACTGCGTCGGTTGCCGCATACGAAGGTCAGATCGGCCAGATCGCCTACAGCGCTGGCAAGGCGGCCATTGTGGGCATGACGCTGGTTTCCGCGCGCGACCTGGCCAAGCACGGCATCCGCGTCAATACCATTGCACCGGGCCTGTTCGATACGCCCGCCCTGGTCCGGCTTTCCGACCAGGTCAAGGCAGGGCTCGCTGCGTCCATTCCGTTCCCGCAGCGGTTGGGCCGGCCCGCAGAGTTCGGTCGTCTTGCGGTGAACCTGCTGGAGAACGACATGATGAACGGCGAGACGGTCCGCCTCGACGGCGCGATCCGGATGCAACCGCGATGAACGGGAACATCAGACGCGAGGCCCTGCCCCTGCGGCTGGATGGCCGCACGGTTTTTGTCGTCGGCGGGGGCTCGGCCGGCCCGGGATGGAGCATCGGCCGCGCCTCGTCGGTCACTTATGCCCGCCAGGGAGCACAGGTCTGCGTGGCGGACCGCGACGAGGCATCGGCACGCGAAACAGTCCGCCTCATCGAGCAGGAAGGTGGCCGCGCCATCGCTCTGGTCGGCGATGCGGCCGACGCCGGGGATGTGGATCGTCTGTTCGGCGAAGCGCGCGCAGCTTTCGGACCCATTGATGTGTTGCACTACAACGTGGGCATCGGCAAGGTCGGCGGCCCGCTGGAAACCTCGGCCGATGACCTGGCACGAATCCATCAGGCCAACGTCGGGGGCCTGCTGCTGGCCACGCAAGCCGTGCTGCCCGAGATGAAGGAGCGGCAACGCGGTGCGATCGTCGCCATCTCGTCCATCGCCGCGCACCGTTTCCTCGGCTACCCGCACTTGGCCTACGGCGTGACCAAGGCCGCGGTCGAGCATTTCATCCGGCTGGTGGCCCAGGAACATGCAAGCCATGGCATTCGCGCCAACACCGTGGTGCCCGGTCTGATCGACACACCGCGCATCGCCAAGACGGTCGCCTCGCAATACAGCGCCGACGATCTGGACGAGGCGCGCCAGGCCCGCGCACGCCAGGTGCCATGCGGCCGCATGGGAACGGCCTGGGACGTCGCGCACGCCTGTGCCTTCCTGGTGTCCGACGCAGCTTCGTACATCACTGGCACCGAACTGTTGGTGGACGGTGGCATCACCGGCAAGTACGTCTGACAGGTCCATCTCGCTTTCCACACCAGGTCTTATGCAAAAGCTAAAGAACAAGGTTGCGCTGGTCTCCGGATCGGGTCGCGGCATCGGCCGAGAGATCGCCTGCAAGCTCGCACTTGAAGGCGCCAGTGTCGTTGTCAACGACCTCGACGAAGGCCCGGCGCATGACACGGTGCGGGCGATCGCGGCGGCCGGCGGCCGGGCCGTGGCCTGCGTGGGCAGTGTCACCCAGTCCGACTTCGGGCAACGTTTCGTCGACACCGCTCTGGCCGAATTCGGTCGCATCGACATCATCGTCAACAACGCCGGGTACACCTGGGACAACGTGATCCAGAAGATGAGCGACGAGCAGTGGGAAGAGATGCTGGCGGTGCACCTGACGGCACCTTTTCGCATCCTCAGGGCCGCTGCCAACTACATCCGCAGCGCCGCGCGACACGAGGCAGAAGCTGGCGCGCCCGTGTTCCGGAAGGTCGTGAATGTCTCATCGACCTCAGGCGTGTACGGCAACGCCGGACAGGCGAACTACTCCGCCGCCAAGGCCGGGATCAACGGTCTCACCCGCGCCATGGCCAAGGAATGGGGCCGCTACAAGGTCAACGTCAACAGCGTGGCTTTTGGTCTGATTTCGACGAGGTTAACAGAAGCCGATGCGAACGCCGACGCCAGCATCGACATTGATGGCCGCCGCATCAAGGTCGGTGTGAACCCGCAAATACTGAAAAACGCCGAGGCCCTCATACCTTTGGGCCGAGCCGGCACACCTCAAGAAGCCGCCGGAGCGGTCTACCTCTTTTGCATTCCCGAGTCGGACTACGTCAGCGGCCAGGTCCTGGTCTGCGGCGGTGGCCGGCCCTGAAACACCGATTGTCATGACCATCAACTCTCCCGCCCGTCCCTGGATGGACAGTGACCTTTCATTGCTTCGCGACAACGCGCGGCGCTTTTTCGAGACCGAGTGCGTGCCGAACCAGGATGCCTGGGCAACGCAGAAGCGGCCCGACCGTGCCATTTGGCGCCGGGCCGGCGAACTGGGCCTGCTGTGCCCGGATGTACCTGAGGCCTACGGCGGCGCAGGCGGAAGCGTTCTGCACCAGGTCGTGGTCTGCGAGGAGCAGCACCGTGCACTGGTGAACAGTTTCAGCCTGAACGTGCACAGCGGCGTTGTCGCGCACTATCTGCTGTCTTATGCCAGCGAGGAACAGAAGCAGCGCTGGCTGCCAGCGATGGTGAGTGGCGAGATGGTCGGGGCCATAGCCATGACCGAGCCCGGCGCGGGAACGGACCTGCAGCGCATCCAGACCAGCGCCGTTCGCGACGGCGACCATTACGTGGTGCGGGGGGCCAAGACCTTCATCACCAACGGCTGGCATGCCGACTTGATCATCGTCGCGGTCAAGACCGATCCCACGGCGCGAGCGCGCGGCGTGTCGTTGCTGGTGATGGAAACGAGGGACCTACCGGGCTTTCGTCGCGGCCGCCTGCTCGACAAGCTGGGCCAGCATGGCCAGGACACGGTGGAGCTGTTCTTCGACGACGTGCGCGTGCCAGTGGCCAACCTGCTGGGCGGGGAAGAAGGTCGCGGATTCTCGCAACTGATGCAGCAGTTGCCGCGCGAGCGGCTGCTGATCGCAGTGGGCACGGCGACCACGATGCAGCGCGCCGTGGACGAGACGCTGGGCTACGTGACCCAACGCCAGGTGTTTGGCGCGCCACTGATGTCCCTGCAGAACACGCGCTTCAAGCTGGCGGAATGCCAGACCCAGGCCACAGTGGCACGCAGCTTCGTCGACGACTGCATCGCCCGTCTCCAGCGAGGCGAACTGGATGTGCCGACCGCGGCCATGGCCAAGTGGTGGACCACCGACACCTTGTGCAAGGTGGTGGATGAATGCCTGCAGTTGCATGGTGGCTATGGCTACATGCGCGAGTTCCCCATTGCACGCATGTACGCCGACGTGCGCGTGGGACGCATCTATGGCGGGGCCAATGAAGTGATGAAGGAAATCATCGCTCGCGGCCTTGAAGCATGAATGCGTCACGCCCAGGTCTCACAGGCGGGATCCATGACTGAACTCAACCCTCTTACCGCAAACAAGCCGTGGTTTGCCGCCTGGCCACGTGGGCTGCCGCACCGCATCCATGTGCCCGAGACACCCATCGACCATTGTTTGTCGGTCGCTGCAGAGCGTTACCCGAACAAGCCGGCCCTGATCTTCATGGATCGGGAGTGGACCTACGCTCAACTGTCGGCCCAGGTGGATGCCGTGGCCGGACACCTTCAACAGGTGGCTCAAGTGCAAGCTGGCGACCGGGTGCTGCTGATGAGCCAAAACTGCCCCCAGTTCGTCGCCGCGTTTCTTGCCATCCTGCGCTGTGGCGCAGTGGTGGTGCCCATCAATCCGATGTGCACAGCCACCGAGCTGGAGCACTACCTGAACGACAGCGGGGCCGAGGTGGCCCTGGTCGCGCAGGACATGCTGCCTGCCATGCAGCCGGCGTTTGACGACAGGCGTTTGAGGCACGGGGTGGTGCATGTCTACTCCGAGGCCATGGCCGCCGACACCGACCTGGTGTTACCGCAAGGGATGGAGGCGCCGGCTGCTGTGTTGAGCGACGAGCGACTGGCACGTTGGTCGGACGTGATCGCGGCGTCGTTACCGGTCGAACACAGGACTACCCAACCCAACGAGCTGTGTCTGCTGCCGTACACGTCGGGCACCACAGGCCGTGCCAAGGGCTGCATGCACACCCACCGCAGCGTACAGGCGGCAACAACCGCGTCCGTGTTGTGGCGGAACCTGCATGCCGAATCGGTGGTGCTGGGCGCGGCGCCCTTGTTTCACCTCTTGGGCCTGCAGAATGCGATGCTGATTCCGCTGGCGTCCGCCGCCACCGTGGTGCTGCTGCCTCGCTGGCATGCCGGCAACGCGGTGCGTCTGATTGAGCGCTACCGTGTCAGCGTGTGGGCTGCGCCGCCGGCCATGCTGAGCGATTTTTTTGCACACCCTGAGGCGCAAACGCGCGATCTGTCGAGCCTCTCGGTGCTGGCCGGCGGTGGTGCGGCCATGCCAGAGGCCGTCTCCACGATCCTGCGCACCCGCTTTCAGATCGACTACATCGAGGGTTACGGCATGACGGAAACCGCCGCCTTCCTTCTCTGCAACCCGATGCACCGCACCAAACCTCAATGCCTGGGCATTCCCAGCTTCGGTGTGGACGTCCGTATCGTGGACCCGGAAACACAGAGCGAAGTTGCGGCGGGCGAGGTGGGCGAACTACTGGTGTCCGGCAACCAGGTGATGCAAGGCTACTGGCGCAACGAAGCGGCCAATGCCGAGGCATTCCGCGTGATCGAGGGACGGCGCTACCTGCGCACGGGCGACCTGGCTCGCATCGACGCCGATGGGTACCTCTTCATGAGCGATCGCCTCAAACGCATGATCAATGTCAGCGGCTACAAGGTATGGCCGGCGGAGCTGGAGTGCACGCTGCATGAGCACCCGGCGATCCAGGAAGCCTGTGTCGTTGCCGCTCCTGATGCACGTCAGGGCGAGTCTGTGCGCGCCGTGATTGCGCTCAGGGCGGGCGCTGAGCTAACGGCCGAGGACTTCATCGCCTGGTGCCGCGAGCGCCTGGCCGCCTACAAGGTGCCCCGAATCGTGGAGTTCCGTTCCGCGCTCCCCAGGTCCAGCACCGGGAAGATCGCGTGGCGCGAAATTCAGATGGAGCTCAACCCGACAACAGACCCTGTGTCAAAGGATTCCCATGCGTGAACGTGTCCTCATTACCGGCGGAGCTGCCGGCATCGGCGCAGCGGTGGTGCGGCGGTGCGCCGAGCGTGGTTGGGAGACCGTCGTCATCGACACGGCGGCGGATGCCGATATACGCGCTGATCTGAGCGATGCGGCGGCCACGGCGCAGGCCTTGCAGAAAGCCCTTGCCAACGGACCGATCACGCGACTGGTCAACAACGTTGGGGTCGTGTGCCCGAATCCGCTGGAGCTGCAGACGCTAGAAGAGTTCGATCGCGTGATGGCGGTGAATCTGCGGTGCGCGCTGCAATGCGTGCAGGCCCTGAGACCCGGCATGCAGCAGGCGGGATTTGGACGCATCGTCAACATGTCTTCCCGGGCCGCCTTGGGCAAAGAATTGCGCACGGCTTACGCCGCGAGCAAGGCCGGCCTGCTGGGCATGACGCGCGTCTGGGCCCTGGAGCTGGGCGCTGAAGGCATCACGGTCAATGCCATCGGACCCGGTCCGATCCGCACCGAACTGTTCGACCGCGTCAACCCCGCTGAGTCCGCGCGGACCCGCGCCATCATCGAGTCGGTCCCCGTCAAGCGGCTGGGCGAGCCAGCCGACGTTGCGGCGGCGGTCGACTTTTTCCTCGGCGCCGACAGCGGCTTTGTCACCGGGCAAACGCTGTACGTGTGTGGCGGCATGACAGTTGGCGTGGCCGCTGTCTGAACGTCTCGCTGATTTCCCCACCCGTTTGAACACCACGCCCCGCCCGCCACGACGGCGGCGGTGAACCCAGGCACACCCATGAATACGGAAACCGTTGAAACCCCAGAGAACCCGGTCGTTGTCGAGCGGGATGGCCATGTGGCGGTCGTCGTGCTGAACCGGCCCGAGGCCATCAACGCGATCAACGCAGCGATGAAGATCGCATTGCCTCAGGTTCTGCAGGCGCTCGATGACGATCCGGATGTGCGCGTCGTCGTCATGGCGGGTGCTGGTCCTCGCGGTTTTTGCGCGGGCGCCGACATCAAAGGCTTCACTGAACCTGAAACCAGTCTGCGTGCGCGCAAACGCCTTTTGCAAGCCGGCTTCACATCGGCCCTCGACCGATTCAGCAAACCCACCATCGCTGCACTGCACGGCCACTGCCTCGGTGGTGGCATGGAGATCGCATTGGCCTGCGATTTGCGAGTTGCGGCCCAGGACACACTGCTGGCCTTGCCGGAAATCAACCTGGGACTGATGCCCGGTGCGGGCGGTACGCAGCGCCTGCCTCGATTGGTGGGACTGGGCCGCGCGCTTGAACTGATGCTGCTGGGGGATCGAATCGGCGCAGAGGAAGCGCTGCGCATCGGGATCGTGAACCGCGTAGTCGCAACCAGTGCTGACGTGCGCGCCGAGGCCGTGGCGCTGGCACAGCGCATTGCGCAGAAGCCACCGGCTGCTGCAGCGGCGGTGAAGGAAGCGACCCGCGTGGGATCGACTCTGGATCTGGCAACGGGCATGCGGCTGGAGAAGGACTTGTTCGCTCTGCTGCTCGCCACCGAAGACAAGCTGGAAGCGGCCACAGCGTTCAAGGAGAAGCGGGCGCCGAGATTCACCGGTCGCTGAGGGTTCCTGAAAATGATCACCCCATCGACTGCCACGAGGGCAACTCGCAGCGGTCCACTGGCCGGTCTTCGCGTCATCGAGTTTGCAGGGCTTGGCCCCGCCCCTTTCGCCTGCATGATGCTGTCCGACATGGGTGCCGAAGTCGTGACAATCGACCGGCCCTCACGGCGCCCGTCGGGGCCAGATGACATCACCGGACGGGGCCGGACGCTGGTGCTCGCGGACCTGAAGAATCCACAAGACCGGGACCGCGTTCTCCAGTTGATCGAGGGCGCCGATATCCTGATCGAAGGCTTTCGTCCTGGTGTGATGGAACGTTTGGGCCTTGGTCCCGACGCCGCGCTCTCGCGAAACAAGCGGCTGGTATACGGGCGCATGACCGGCTGGGGGCAGTCCGGTCCCTTGGCCCAAGCTGCGGGGCACGATTTGAACTACATCGCCATCACCGGAGCCCTGGATGCGATTGGCCCCGCCCATGGTGCACCTGTGCCCCCATTGAATCTGGTGGGTGACTACGGTGGGGGGGCTCTGTACCTTGTGGCCGGCGTGCTCGCAGCCCTGCATGAAGCAGGTCGCTCCGGAGTAGGTCAGGTCGTCGATGCGGCCATCGTGGACGGCGTGGCGTCACTGCTGAGCCTGTTGGTGTCCCACGAGCAGCGGGGAATCCTGAGTGAGCGGCGGGGAAACAATGTCCTGGACGGCGGCGCACCGTACTACGCTGTGTACCAGACCGCAGACGCACGGTACATCAGCCTTGGGTCGATCGAGCCGGCCTTTTTTGCGAAGTTCTGCGAGCTGACCGGTCTCAATCCGTCTTGGCGCGATGCTCAACATGATCGTGCGCATTGGCCCGCCTTGCATGCGGAAATAGCAAAGCTTTTTCTCAAGCAGCCACAGGCTTACTGGACCTCGCTGCTTGAAGGTACCGACGCTTGTTTTGCCCCTGTCCTGTCTTTGGGAGAAGCGCGAAAGCACGGGCACATGATCGCGCGTGGAACCACCCAAGTTCTGGACGGTGTTCCGCACCCCGCCCCCGCGCCGAGGTTCTCTCGAACGCGCTCCAGCATACAGTGCACTGCGCCAACGCAACCAGTTTCGCTTGATGCGGCTCTTGAAGCTTGGGCCAGTCCCTGAACGCAGAATTAATTGGTGATCGGCAGGTCGACGGGACTTGGCATGCAGTACGAGACACCCAATGAACGCTAAATTGGTAGCAGCGGCCGTTCAGCATCAGCTATCGAACGACCAGTGTCGCTGCATAAACGTCGTTCGGCGCGCTGAACGTGCGGGTTGGGTGCGCCGAAAGTCCGGATCCGTGCCCGAGCCGCGCTGTGGAAAGCTTTTGGGCTGTAGGCGTCTGACCAAGCGGTCGTGACAAAAGAATAGGAGTCTTCATGTCATTGAGGAGTCCTCTTATGTCACGCTTGAAAACTGCAGCCGCCACGCGAGCCCGCTGTCGCCTGGGTCAGGGTCTCTGCCAGGTCCGACGCCAACGCGGTTGGGCGCGCCGCGACTTGGCCGGCCAACTTGCTGTGTCGGTGAGCACTATTCAACGCATCGAGAGGGGCGACCCTGGCGTTGCCTTGAAAACATTGATGCACGCAGCCGTTCTGCTCGGCCTCCTTCGTGAGTTCGCTCGACTTCTTGAGCGGCATTTCGTGTCGTACTCTTCTGAGGTGGCCCCTTGGGGTACTAAGGCATCAGGTGACGAAGCACGAGCAAAGATCAACCTTGATCTGGCGCCGGAAACTCGAATCTTGTTGCCAAAGAGTTCTTGTGGTCCCCGCTTGGCCAAACATTTCAGTGTGCTGCTGGGCGTACAAGCGATCCCCATGGGGGAGGTGCGGTTGAGATCCGTAGCCAAGGCCCGGCTTATCGAGTTCCTGCCCGGGGATGCTTGGTCTACGCATGGATGCATCGTTTCAACCTCGCCGAGAGGCCGGGAGATCAAGGCTAGTCAGCGGATCTGGCTCACCAAGTGCGAATGGCGCAACAAATACGCGGCGCTGGTTGATGCAACTCCCAGTGGTTTCGGCGGCCGCGTAGTTCGCCGAGCTGCCGAAGTCGGACTGCTTGACGTGTTTCGGGGTTCAGGGGAGGTGCCAAGCTGTTTCGACGATCTGTGCGCCGTTTTGGATGTTGCCCGCCTTGGTGCACTTCGAGTGGTTCCGCACCGGGAGGTGCCGACTGACAGGTTGATGGATGCGTTGATGCTTCCCTGCGAGGGGGCACTAAGTCAGATCGAGGCTGCAACACGCGCATTTGAGATAGGGGAAGAAGACCAACGCCAGCTCCTCTTGCTTTTGTACTGCGCGACCGCTCTTGGCGGCGCGCGTCTCAAGAGCACATGGATTGACGGTAACGGCCAGCTCTCGATGGCGAAGTTCGACAGCGGTTTGGAGGGCTTGTCGCTCAATCGAGCCGAGGTGCTGGCGATGCATTTGGCGGCAGCGGCGGGGATTGACGCAGTCCGGGTCAGGCTGCTCAACCCGGTGCTGCGGCCTATTCTCGTTGGCGAGCGCTTTGACCGTACTGAGGTGGGTGAGCGCCGTCCGTTCCTGTCCGCGCGCAGCCTGCTCGTGGCCCAGGGGCGTGATGACGTCGGGCCCCTCGACCTGCTACAAGCGATGCGCGTGCATTGCAGGGACTTTTCTGGTGACGCTAGTCAGCTATGGCAGCGTCTCGTTTTCATGCGGCTGATCTGGCAGCCGGGAGACGTTTTGCGAAAAATCGGGTTCCTTTATGCCGGTCATGGGCGTTGGCGTCTTGCGCCCGCGTACGGCTTGCGCCTTTATCCGGCTTTCGAGCCCAAAGATGAGGCGCCGGCGAGTCAGGGCCTTCGGCTTACTCTGAAGGACCTCATGGAGAGGGCGGGGGAGTTCGGACTTGGCCCTGACCAGGCTCGGTGGTACCTGAGTCGGCAACTGAACAGTCTCGGGCGCTGGAGGACGGTGGCCTCGCAGTTCTTTGTTCACATAAACGCGCGGGACATCGAGCGGCTTGAGCCGGCGATACATGGCTCGCTGATCGATGGCGCGCGCCTGCTGAGGATGTGCCAGAGTTCGACCTCACCGTACCAACGCCATGTTGACCTTAGCGTACTTTAGCCACTACCTGTATCGACAAAAGCGCCGGGTAGAGAGAAACCGGCGCCAAAGCAGGGTAAGGGAGCTGCTAGCTGTATTTCGGAGAAATTAGAGACTGGACGCCATCGGCCGCAACCCCGCGCCACGCCTAGCGTTCGAACAACAAAAAAGCCCCTGCGATGCAGGGGCTTCAGACTCGTTGGCGGAGAGAGAGGGATTCGAACCCTCGGTACAGCAAAAACTGTACGCCGGATTTCGAATCCGGTGCATTCGACCACTCTGCCATCTCTCCGTGTCGAAGTCCGGGATTCTAGCATCTTCAAAAGCCCGCTTTCGACGTGTCACCGCCGATGACCATTCGCAACAAGCCGATGCGACAATGACCGACCGAAGCGTCGAACCACCCCATGCTCGTCGACACCCAGCCCGCCACCTACCAGCACATGCCCGCATCGCCTGAAGTGCGCGAGCACTGGGTGAACTCCCAGCTGATCGGCGTCATGATGGACAACCTCGGGCCTTCGCTACTGGCCGGGGCCCTGACGTTGCCGGTGCTGGTCTACCTCATGGCTGGCGAGGTGAACAGCCTGGCACTCGGAATCTGGGTACTCCTCGTGGTCTTCATGCTGGTGCTCCGGTACCGATTGATCGGCCTGTATCGCCTGCAGTTTGATAGCGTGGAGGGGCCGCATCGCATGGCTTTTCTGCGTCGCTACCAGTGGACGTGGGCTGCTGTGGCTTTGTTGTGGGGTGGCTCAGCTGGTCTCGCCTACCTTGAGGCCAGCCTGCTCACACAATTCGTGTGCGCGCTGGTCATCCTGGGGCAGGGGTTGCTCAACCTCACGGCATTCAGCGCCTATCTCCCTGTGTACCGCGCCTACGCCAACTCGTTGACGCTGGCGGTGATGGTCGGCCTTCTGGTGGCCGCATCGGGCCACCTCGACAACCCGGGTGCCGTGCAGGCCACGCTCGTTCTGGAAGTGTTAACGCTGGTGTTCTGGTTCCTGATGCGCGTGGCCGGTAACCGACTGAACCACGTGCACCACTCCAGCTTCGAGTTGCAGTTCTCCAACCAGGAGCTGATCGACTCCCTCACCTTGCAGACCCGTGCCTCGCTGCGGGCGGTGGCGACCAAGAACCGGTTTCTGGCCTCTGCCGCGCACGACCTGCGCCAGCCGGTGCACGCCCTGAGCCTCTATGCCGACTGGTTGGCCACCGAGCCAGAAATGGCCCGCGACATCGCGCCGCGCATCTTGCAGTCCACCCGTGCCATCAACGAGCTGTTCGATTCGCTGTTCGACCTCACGCGAATCGACGCCGGCAACTACAAGGTGCGGCTGCAGCACGTGGACGTGGTGGAGGTGTTTCGCGACCTTCGCCTTCAGTTCGAGCCGGTGGCGCAGGCCAAGTCGCTTCGTTTTCGCACCCACGCCAAGCACACGGTGATCTGGTCAGACCCGGTGGTGCTGCGCCGCATTCTGGGCAACCTGGTGTCCAACGCCTTGCGCCACACCCAGCGCGGCGGTGTGCTGGTTGGGCTGCGTCGGCGCGAGGACATGCTGGTGCTGGAGGTGTGGGACACAGGCGTTGGCATCGCCCGTGAGCACCAGCAGGCCATCTTTCAAGAGTTTTTCCGGGTGTCGCAGCACCAGGGCACTGAGGACAGCCTGGGCCTGGGCCTGACCATCGTGTCCAAGCTGACCTCGCTCATGGGCTACCAGCTGTCGCTGAATTCCGAGGCCAACCGGGGCAGTGTGTTCCGGGTGATGTTGCCCGCCTTCACCCAGCAAGAGCCCGACGCCGATGAGCGCCAGCCAGTGACCGACGCGGCGCAAACGGCTTCTTGATAAACGGCGGTCAGGGCTCCAGCAGACCGGCGGTGCGCGCCAGGTGGCTGGCCTGGGAACGGCTCTTCACATTGAGGCGGCGGAACAGGCGCCACAGGTGCACCTTCACCGTGTGCTCGCTGATCTGCAGGCGCTCGGCGATGTCGCGGTTGGACAGACCGCGGTCCAGCATCACCAGCAACTGTTTCTGGCGCTTGGACAGCTTCTCGGGAATGGTGGGGGCGTTTTCGTCTTCCACCTCGTCGGCCAGGAACTCGCGCAGCACCTTGGCGATTTGCGCGGCACCGGCCGATTTCTCCACGTAGGCATCGGCACCGGCTTCGCGCGCCAGGTCTTCGTAGTCGGAGGCGGGTGAGGCCGACAGCACGATGAGCGAGGTGTCGGGCAGCATCTGCCGGATTTCGCGCACGCCCGACACACCGTTGGTGTCCGGCAGCTTGAGGTCAAGGCAAACCAGTTCGGGCTCGCCGTGTTCGGCAATGGCCTTGCTCACGGATGCCAGGCGTTCGAGTTCCACGACTTGCGTCGAGGCACGCAGTCTGCGCAGCAGCATGACCACGGCCTCGCGCATGAGCGGGTGATCGTCAATAACAAAAATACTCATGTCTGAACGCGCTGGTATTAAAAGTTGCGAACTAGCAGGATAGCCCCATTGTGACGTCTTGGCGATAAGCAAAGACCGGCAAAAGGGATACTTTCCGTGCGGAGTTTGGCGTCAATCGTGTTCGATTTGATCGCGAACCATCTATTTTCGCCTATTCACTGCTGAAACTGGCGCCACGCGTCAAGAGCCACCCCAAGCTCGTCGATGTCGGCGTGCAGTTCCAGTTGACGGCCCAGCGACGCCACAGCAGTAAGACCCTCGTTTTGCAGGCGCGCGATGTCCCGGGCTGCCTCACGCGGTGCGGCGTAGCCTTGGCTCTGGACCAGCAGTTTGCCCTTGGCGTCGAGCACCTTGAAGTGGAACTGGCCATCGGCCTCGCGGTACTGCTTGAAGCTGGGCAGCGCGCTCTTTTGCGGCTTGACCACGGCCTTCGCCTCGGCACCCAGGTTCAGCGGGCGCAGACCGACGGCGTGGCGCAGGCGCGTGGTGAATGGGGTGGCGATGGCGCGCGCTTTCTCCGCACCTGCCTTCAAGGTCTTCTCGATGTGGCCGGGGTCTTTCATGAGCTGGTCGTAGACCTCGCGCATGGGGGCAATTTCGCGGTCCAGGCGCTCGAACAGCATCTGCTTGGCGTCGCCCCAGGCAATGCCCTCGGCGTAGGCCTTGGCCAGGGCCTGCGTTTCCTCGGTGCTGGCGAAGGCTTGGTAAAGCTGGAACAGGGCCGAGCCCTCGGTGGTCTTGGGCTCGCCCGGCGCGCGCGAGTCGGTGACGATGCCCATGATGAGCTTGCGCAACTGCTCGCGCGGCACGAACAGGGGAATGGTGTTGTCGTAGCTCTTGCTCATCTTGCGGCCGTCCAGGCCGGGCAGGGTGGCCACGTGCTCTTCGATGGCGGCCTCGGGCAGCGTGAAGTGCTCGCCGTAGAGGTGGTTGAAACTTGACGCCATGTCGCGTGCCATCTCGATGTGCTGAATCTGGTCACGACCCACTGGCACCTGGTGGGCGTTGAACATCAGGATGTCGGCGGCCATCAGCACCGGGTACATGAACAGGCCGGCGGTGACGCCGTCGTCGGCGTCCACGCCCGCGGCGGCGTTCTTGTCCACGGCGGCCTTGTAGGCGTGGGCGCGGTTGAGCAGGCCTTTGCCGGTGATGCAGGTCAGCATCCACATCAGCTCGGGAATCTCGGGGATGTCCGACTGGCGGTAGAAGGTGACCTTCTCCGGGTCAAGGCCGCAGGCCAGCCAGGTCGCGGCGATCTCCAGCGTGGAGCGCTGCACCCGCGCCGGGTCGCCCGTCTTGATGAGGGCGTGGTAGTCGGCCAGGAAGTAAAAGCTCTCCACATCCGCGAGGCGGCTGGCCCGCACGGTGGGGCGAATGGCGCCCACATAGTTGCCCAGGTGGGGGGTGCCGGAGGTGGTGATGCCGGTGAGGACGCGCACAGGTTTCATGGCGGGAGAAATCAGAAAAGCAGCAAACGCAGGGGGGTGAGCAACAGGTCAATCAGGGCGCCGGTCAGGCCCATCAGGGGCCGCAGCCACAGGGCGCCGACGATGCCGGAGATGACCAGCGCCATGACGATGAAAAAGCCCCAAGGCTCCACGCGGGCGAGCCAGGAGGCCTGGCGCCAGGGCAGCAGGCCGACCAGAATGCGGCCCCCGTCCAGCGGGGGCAGCGGAAACAGGTTGAAGGCGAACATCACCAGGTTCACGCTGACACCGGCGCGGCACATGTCCAGCCAGAAGCGCTCGTCCACGCCAAGTGCCAGCAGCAGGTACAGGCCCAGCGTCCAGGCCACCGCTTGCACGAAGTTGGCGCCTGGCCCGGCCAGGGCCACCCAGATCATGTCGCGCTTGGGGTTGCGAAGGCGGCCGAAGTTCACCGGCACCGGCTTGGCATAGCCGAACAGAAAGTTGCCTGCCGTGGCGAAGTACAGCAGCAAGGGCATGGCGATGGTGCCCAGGGGGTCGATGTGCTTGGCCGGGTTGAGCGTCACGCGCCCGAGCAGGTAGGCCGTGGGGTCACCGTAGTGCTTGGCCACGTAACCGTGCGCCGCCTCGTGCAGGGTGATGGCGAGCAGCACGGGAATGGCGTACAGCGTTACGGTCTGGATGATCTGGGCAAGGTCCATGGGCGTGAGCGGGCAAACGCGTATTGTCGGTGAGGCAAGGAATCAGAGGCCCAATGGCGCCAGGGCGCCACGTCCCTCGCGCAGCACATCGGGCTCGCCTCCGGTGCCCATGGGGGTGAGGTCGATGACGGTGGTCGGCTCCAGCGCGCAGGCGCCCGCGTCCACGATGCCCGCCAGTTCATTCTCAAGCCGGGCGCGGATGTCCTCGGCATCGTTCAGCGCCTCGCCGTCGGGCAGGATGAGCGTGGTGGCCAGCAACGGCCCGCCCAGTTCTTCCAGCAGGGCTTGCAACACCCGGTGCTCGGGCACGCGCAGGCCGATGGTCTTGCGCGAGGGGTGGCTCACCCGCCGGGGCACCTCTTTGCTGGCTTCCAGGATGAAGGTGTACGGCCCGGGCGTGGCCAGCTTGAGCAGGCGGTACTGGCGGTTGTCCACCCGGGCGTAGCTGGAGAGTTCGCTCAGGTCGCGGCACAGCAGCGTGAGGTGGTGCTTGTCGTCCACCTGGCGGATGCGGCGCAGGCGGTCCGCCGCGGCCTTGTCGTCGATCTGGCACACCAGGGCGTAGCTCGAATCGGTGGGCACCGCCAGCACGCCGCCGCCTTTGAGCAGTTGCACCGCCTGCTTGAGCAGGCGCACTTGCGGGTTCTGGGGGTGCAGCGTGAACAGTTGGGACATGGGGCTTGCCTTAGGCTTCGGGTGGGTCAACGGGCAGGTGGCGTTCGCGCGAGGCCCAGACACTGGCGCTGGCCCCGCAGCCCACGATCAGGGCGATGCCGGCCAGCTCCAGCGTGCCCGGCACGTGACCGAACACCACCCAGCCGCACAGCATGGCAAACGCGATCTGCCCGTAGAGATAGGGCGTGAGCGTGGAGGCCGGCGCGCGGGCGTAGGCCAGGATCAGCAGGAAATGGCCGATGGCGCCCATCAGGCCAATGAACATCAGTTGCAGGAAGGTGGCGATGTCGGGGATGGTTGTCCAGGCAAAGGGCAGCACGGCTGAGGCGCCCAGCGCCCCCACCCAGCCGGTGTAGAAGTGCACGGTCCAGGGGTCTTCGGTTTGCGTGAGGCGGCTGGTGAGAATCTGGAACCAGGCGTAGATGAACACCATCAGCAAGGGCAGCAGGCTGGCCCAGCCCACCACGCCACCGCCGGGGCGCACCACCATCAGGGCACCCGCAAAACCGCCGAACACCAACAGCCAGCGTCGGGGCTCGATGCGCTCGCCCAGCCACAGCACGGCCAGCAGCGTGACGGCCAGCGGCGTGATCATGACGATGGCGGTGAACTCGCCCACTGGCATGAGCTGCACGCTGGTGAAGGACAACACGCTCACCGCCAGCAACAGGCAGCCGCGCAGCAACTGGTAGCGGGGGTGGGCCGTGCGCAGCAGCGATCGACCCTTGAGCGGCAGCATCACTGCTGTCACCAGCACGGCCTGAATGGCGTAGCGGAACCACAGCGCCATGAGGACCGGAATCGCGGCGCCCACCACCTTCACCGTGGTGTCCAGCATGGCAAAACAGGCCGTGGCCGTGACGATCGCCCCGATGCCGACCAGGGTGCTGGTGCGCGAGGTCGGCTGGCCGGCGGTCATCAGTGAATGCGCCCGCTCAGCAGCTCCCACACGGGGGTAAGTTGTCCGGGCAGGTTGGGCAGGCGGCCCAGGTCGGTGTGGCTTTCATCCGGGCTGTGGAAATCGCTGCCGCGCGAGGCCACCAGGCCCAGTTCCTGGCACAGCGCGGTGTACTTGATCACGTCCGAGGCGTTGTGGGCGCCGGTCACCACCTCCACGCCTTGCCCGCCGTGTTGCTTGAACTCGGTGAACAGCGCGTATTCCTCGGTGGCCGAGAAGGGGTAGCGCCCCGGGTGGGCCACCACCGCCACGCCACCGGCGCCGGTGATCCAGCGCACCGCGTCACCCAGAGACGCCCAGCGGTGCGGAATGAACCCAGGCTTGCCTTCGGTGAGGTACTTGCGAAACACCTCGGGAATGTCTTTGCAGGCGCCAATCTCCACCAGGTAGCGCGCAAAGTGCGAGCGCGAGATGAGGTCAGGGTTGCCCACGTATTTCAGTGCGCCCTCGAAGGCGCCCTGAATGCCCACGCGCGCCAGGTCATCGGCCATTTCGCGCGCCCGTTGCTCGCGCCCGCCACGCGTGGCGCGCAGGCCGTCGGCCAGGGCCTGGTCGTCGGGGTCCATGCCCAGGCCGACGATGTGCACCGTCTGGCCGGCGAAGGACACCGATATCTCGGCCCCCGTGAGGTAACGCAGGCCTTCTGCCTTGGCCGCGGCCATCGCCCGGTGCTGGCCGCCCATTTCGTCGTGGTCGGTGAGCGACCAAAGCTCCACGCCATTGGCCTTGGCGCGTTGCGCCAGGGCCTCGGGCGTGAGCGTGCCGTCTGAGACGACGGAGTGGCAGTGCAGGTCGGCGTTGGTCAGGATGTTCACCGGCCCATTGTAGGACGCGGGCTTTTTTCCTGTGCCGAGCCGGGTACCGTATCTGGCGGTTGTCAGCCGGTGTTGCGCAGGCCGGCGGCGATGCCGTTGATGGCCAGGTGAATGCCGCGCTTGAGCCGCTCGCTGTCCGGGGCGGCCGGGTCGCCCGAGCGCCAACGGCGGATCAGTTCCACCTGCAGGTGGTGCAGCGGGTCGATGTAGGGGAAACGGTGTCGGATCGAGCGCTGCAGGGCGGTGTTGCCCGCCAGGCGGTCTTCATTGCCGGTGACCAGGGCCAGTGCCCGCACCGTGCGGTGCCACTCGGCCTCAATCGCGCCGAACACCTGCCGGCGCAGCTTGCGGTCGTCCACCAGCTCGGCGTAGAGCGAGGCCAGGGCCAGGTCGCTCTTGGCCAGCACCATGTCCATGTTGGACAGCAGCGTTGCAAAGAAAGGCCACTGTCGGAACATGCGCTTGAGCAGCGCCGCCCGTTTCTCGTCGCCGGCCACGAAGGCCTCCACCGCCGACCCGAAGCCATACCAGCCCGGCAGGGTCAGGCGGCACTGCCCCCAGCTGAAGCCCCAGGGAATGGCGCGCAGGTCTTCGATGCGCTGGGTGGCCTTGCGCGAGGCCGGGCGCGAGCCGATGTTGAGTTCGGCGATTTCGCGAATGGGCGTGGCCGAGAAGAAATAGTCGGCAAAGCGCGGGGTTTCGTACACCAGCCGGCGGTAGGCCGCCATGCTGTGGCGCGACAGTTCATCGGCCGCCTTCAGGAACACCGGCGAGGCCTCTCGCGTGGGCTGCAGCAGCGTGGCCTCCAGCGTGGCCGCCACCAGCGTTTCCAGGTTGCGCCGGCCGATTTCCGGGTTGGCGTACTTCGAGCCGATCACCTCGCCCTGCTCGGTCAGGCGAATCTGGCCGCGCACCGTGCCCGGGGGCTGCGCCAGGATGGCCTGGTAGCTCGGGCCGCCGCCTCGGCCCACGGTGCCCCCACGGCCGTGGAACATGCGCAGGCGAATGGGCACGTCTTCGCCCTGGTTGAGGCGGTCGAACAGGGCCACCAGGGCCATTTCGGCGCGGTACAGCTCCCAGTTGCTGGTGAAGATGCCACCGTCCTTGTTGCTGTCGGAGTAGCCCAGCATCACGTCCTGCTCGTGATAGCCCAGGCCCTGGCCCCGTTGCACCATGGCCCGCACGCCGGGCAGGGCGTAGTAGTCGCCCAGGATGGTGGCGGCGTTGCGCAGGTCGTCGATGGTTTCGAACAGCGGCACCACGATCAGGTCGGCCCGCGCGTCCTCGGCCAGCAGCCCGTGCATCAGGCCAGCCTCTTTCTGCAGCAGCAGCACCTCCAGCAGGTCGCTCACGGTTTCGGTGTGGCTGATGATGGCGTGGCGAATGGCTTGCGCGCCGAAGCGCTCGCGGCCCCAGCGGGCGGTCTCGAAGATGCGCAGCTCGCTCAAGGTGTGGGCCGAATAGGGCGCCTCAAGCACGCGCAGCGGGCGGGCGTCGTTCAGCGCCTGCAGCAGCAGGGCGCGCTTGGCGCTCTCGTCCAGCTCGCTGTAACGCGGCTCGATGCGGGCGGTGGCGAACAGCTCGGCCACGGCCAGTTCGTGCTGGTCGGAGCTTTGGCGCAGGTCAATGGTGGCCAGGTGAAAGCCAAACACCTCCACCGCCCGGATCAGCGGCTGCAGGCGCATCGAGACCAGCGCCTGGCCGTGGTGCTCGCGCAGCGAGGCCTCGATGGTGCGCAGATCGGCCAGAAAGTCGGCGCTGCTGGCGTAAGGGTCTTGCGGGGCCACGGCGTGGCGCGCGGCTTCGGTGCCCGTGAGGGTCTGCAGCGTGGCGGCCAGGCGGGCGTAAATGCCGGTGAGCGCGCGCCGGTAGGGCTCGTCCTGGCGGTGCTCATTCGTGTCAGGCGAGCGCTCGGCCAGGGCTTGCATGGCCGGGCTCACTTGCGCGCGCCGGGCCGAGATCGACAGCTCGCCGCCCAGCAGGTGCACCTCGGTGAGCAGGTGGCGCAGCGCCATTTCGGCCTGGCGCTTGAGCGCCAGGGTCAGGGTGTCGGCCGTCACGTTGGGGTTGCCGTCGCGGTCTCCGCCGATCCATTGGCCCATGCGCAGGAAGGGCGCCACCGGTTCGCCCAGGCCGGTTTCCAGTTCGCGATACAAGCGCGGAATCTGCTGCAGGAAGGTGGTTTCGTAATAGCTCAGCGAGTTTTCGATCTCGTCGGCCACGGTGAGCTTGGTGAAGCGCAGCAGGCGGGTCTGCCAGAGCTGGGTGACGCGGGCGCGCAACTCCACCTCAATGTCGGCTTGCTCCAGCGGGCTGGCCTGGTCGCGCTGGGTCAGCAGCCGCGCAATGGCCCGTTCGGCGTCCAGAATGCTTTTGCGCTGCACCTCGGTGGGGTGAGCGGTGAGCACCGGCGACAGGTGGGCCTGTGCCAGCGTGTGCGCCACCTCGCGTGGCGATATGCCGGCCTTGCGCAGCCGCTCCAGGCTCACCGCCAGGCTGCCCTGCTGGCGCTCACCGGCGCGCTCGTGCACCGCGCGGCGGCGAATGTGGTGCCGGTCTTCGGCCAGGTTGGCCAGGTGACTGAAGTAAGTGAAGGCGCGAATCACGCTGACCGTCTGGTCGGCGCTCAGGCCCTTGAGCAGCTTCTTCAGGGCCTTGTCGGCCTGGGCGTCCTTGTCGCGGCGAAAGGCCACCGACAACTGTCGGATGCGCTCGATCAGCTCAAAGCCGGCGTCACCCTCTTGTTCGCGGATCACGTCGCCCAGGATGCGACCGAGCAGGCGGATGTCTTCGATCAAGGGCCGGTCTTTGTCGAGTCGGTGGTCTTGGCTGGCGCGGCGCGTGGCGGATCGGCTCATGGCGAAGGCTTGGGGTGGTGGGGAGTGGCGCGCATGCTAGCATCGCCCGACCCCCTCCCGTCTGGCCTCCGGGCCGCCCGATCGCTTGCCTTGGGCAGCGTCGCCGCCGGTGGGCCGGCCCTGGTGGCCGGCCGAGTCCGCGCCCCGAAATTCCTTGTCATTCATGAGCTCCAACACGCCCCTGTCCATCACCATCGCCACCCGTGAAAGCCGCCTGGCCCTCTGGCAGGCAGAGCACGTGAAGGCCCGCCTGGAAGCGCTGGGGCACCGGGTGACCTTGCTGGGCATGACCACCCTGGGCGACCAGATCCTGGACCGCAGCCTGTCCAAGGTGGGGGGCAAAGGCCTGTTTGTGAAAGAGCTGGAACTGGCGCTGGAAGACGGCCGGGCCGACATCGCGGTGCACTCCCTCAAAGACGTGCCCATGGAACTGCCGCCCGGCTTTGCGCTGGCCTGCGTGATGGAGCGCGAAGACCCGCGCGACGCCTGGGTGTCGCCCCACTGCGCCGGCTTGGCCGACCTGCCGCCCAATGCGGTGGTGGGCACCTCCAGCCTGCGCCGCAGCGTGTTGCTGCGCGCCTCGCTTGACGCCCTGGGCCGCACTGACGTGCGCATCGAGCCCCTGCGCGGCAACCTTGACACCCGCCTGCGCAAGCTCGATGAGGGCGGCTACCACGCCATCGTGCTGGCCGCTGCCGGCCTCAAGCGCCTGGGCCTGGGCGAGCGAGTGCGCGCCATCTTCGAGCCCGAGGCTTCCCTGCCCGCTGCAGGCCAAGGCGCCCTGGGCATTGAGATTCGCGCCGACCGGCAAGACCTGATCGACGCCCTGGCCCCTCTGGTGCACCAGCCCACTTGGTGGCGCGTGGCGGCCGAGCGCCAGGTGTCGCGCGCCTTGGGGGGCAGTTGCTCGGTGCCCCTGGCCGCCTACGCCGACTGGAACGCCGAGGGAGCCCTGCACTTGCGAGGCGCCTGGGGCGACCCCGACGGCCAGAAGCCGCTCATTCAGCGTGAAGCCGCCGCGCGGGTGCAGTCGCTCACCGAGGCCGAAGCCCTGGGCCAGACCGTGGCCGAGGCGCTGATGGCCGCCGGGGCCGGCGGCCCCACCGCGTGAGCACACCGGCCGTGCCCCGACCGGGCCGGCCCAGCGTGGTCGTCACCCGCCCGCAGCCCGAGGCCGATGCCTGGGTGACCGCGCTGCGCGAGCGGGGGTGGTCGGCGCTTGCCTTGCCTTTGCTGGCCGTGGCGCCGCCCGCCGATCCTGCCGAGCGCGAAGCCCTGGCCCAGGCCCGCGCTGGCTGGTGGCGCTTTGATGCGCTGATGTTCGTCAGCGGCGCGGCCGTGCACCATTTTTTTGGGGATGGTCGCCTCGGCACGCCACCGGTGGACGCCCACACCCGCTTCTGGGCCCCAGGTCCTGGCACGGCCAAGGCCTTGGCGCAGGCGCTGACGCGTGGCGGCATCGCACCCGATCGCATTGACAGCCCGTCGCCCGCCGCGGCCCAGTTTGACTCCGAGCACCTGTGGCCGGTTGTCGCGGCGCAGATGGGACCCGGTCGCCGCTTGTTGATCGTGCGAGGTCGCTCCGCCGGCGCTCAGCCCGGCGAGCTCCCCGGCAGCGGTCGAGAGTGGTTGATGCGCCAGTGCCAGGCCGCTGGCGCGGAAGTGAGCGCCTGTGTGGCCTACGAGCGCCGCGTTTGCTCGCTGGACGGCTCTCCCCAAGCCCCTTGGCGAGAAGCCGCGCAACAAGGCGCGGTGTGGTTGTTCAGCAGCTCCGAATCGCTGGCGGCGCTGGCGCCGCTCGGCGCGACGGTGGACTGGTCCCGCTGCGCCGCGCTGGTCACCCATCCACGCATCGGTCAGGCAGCCCAGGGCCTCGGGTTTGGCCGTGTGGTGGACACCCGACCGGCGTTGGACGATGTATTGCGCACTCTAGAATCGACCACGTGGACAAATTGACCCCCGATACCCCGGATTCGCCTGTGGCACCGCCCCCAGCCCCGCGCCCGCCCAGCCGCGCCGGCGCGGTTCTTGGCGTGGTGGGCCTGCTGCTGGCCGCCCTGGCCCTGGCACTGGGGGGCCTGCTGTGGCAACGCCTCTCGGCGGCTCAGGAAGAGCTGGCCCGTCGCTCGCTTGATTCGTCCAGCACCGCGACCGAGGCACGGACCGTGGCCGCGCAGGCCGAGGCCCAGGTGCAAGAGTTGCAGGCGCGCCTGTCGGTGGCCGAGGTGAAGCTCTCCGAGGTGTCCTTGCAGCGCAGCCAGTTGGAAGAGCTGATGCTCTCGGTGTCGCGCTCGCGCGATGACAACCTGGTGCAAGACTTGGAGTCGGCCATCCGCCTGGCCGCGCAGCAAGCCCAGGTCACGGGCAGTGTTCAGCCCCTTATTTCTGCCCTGCAGGCGGCCGATCAGCGCATCGGCCGTGCCGCGCAGCCCCGCCTGAACCCGGTGCAACGCGCCATCGCGCGCGACATTGAGCGCATCCGTGGCGCGTCCCTGGCCGACATCCCGGCGCTGGCCGCGCAGCTCGATGAGCTGGCCCGCCAGGTGGACCTGTGGCCCACGCTCAACCAGGTCGGGCCGCAGGCCGTGGCGGCGCAGCCGGCGCCCGGCGCGCCTGCGCCAGTGGCCGAGGCGATGCCCGATGCCGATCCCGCCGGTGCCGGTGCCTGGGCCAAGGTGAAGACGTGGTGGCAGCGCATTGCCAGCGAAGTGGTGCACAGCGGGCGCGATCTCGTGCGGGTGAGCCGCATCGACCGCCCCGAGGCCGTGCTGCTGGCGCCCGAACAAACCTTTTTCCTGCGCGCGAACCTCAAGCTCAAGCTGCTGAACGCCCGCTTGGGCGTGCTGGCCCGCCAATTGCGCATTGCGCAGGCCGATCTGGTGGCGGTGGACTCGGCGCTGGAGCGCTACTTTGACCCCAAGGCCAGCTCGGTGGCCGGGGCGCGAGCGGCCATGCTGCGCCTCAAGCGAGATTTGGTGGACAGCCCCATGCCCACGCCCGACGAAACCCTGGCGGCCCTGGCCGCCGCCGCAGGGGGGCGTTGATGCGCAGCCGGCAAACAGGCGCCATGCGCAGTGTGTTCTGGCTGCTCGCCCTGGCTTGCCTGGCGGTGGCCCTGGCCCTGCTCATGGGCAACAACTCGTCCACGGTGACCTTGTTCTGGCCGCCGTACCGCTACGACGTCTCGTTCAACTTTTTCCTGTTCGCCCTGCTGGGCTGTTTCGTGGTGCTGTACGCGGCCATGCGGGCCCTGTCGGTGCTGCGTGAGTTGCCGGTGCAAGCCCAGCGCTGGCGTCAGCAGCAGGTGGAGCGGGCGGCGGTGGGCTTCGTCATGGACGCACTCTCCCACCAGCTCGCTGGCCGCTTCGTGCGCGCGCAGGCGGCCGCGCAAAACGCACTGGACCAATTGCAAGGCACGGCCGCCTGGCCTCGGCGCGAACAGCTGCAGTTGCTGGCCCACCTGATGCTTGCCGAAAGCGCGCAGTCGCTGCAGAACCGCGATCGCCGCGATCGCCATCTTCAACTGGCCCTGGCCCCCGAGTTGGCGCGCAAGGCCCCGGAGGCCGCTGAGGGCGTAATGCTGCGGGCGGTGCATTGGGCGGTGGAAGACCGTGACGTGGAGACCGCGCGCAGCCGCCTGGCCGACTTGCCCCAGGGCATGGCGCGCCGAATTCAGGCCCTGCGCCTGAAGCTGCGGGTGGCCGGCCTGGGGGACGCTACCCAAGAGGCACTGGAGACGGCCCGCCTGCTGGCCAAGCACCGTGCCTTTTCGCCCGAGGCGTCGCGCAGCATTGTTCGAGGCTTGGCGATGGATGCCCTGCGCGAGGCGCAAGACCTCAGCCAACTGACGGCGGTGTGGCGTGCCCTGGATGCCTCAGAACGGGCCATGCCCGACATCGTGCTGGTGGCCGCGGCGCAGGCCCAGCGCCAAGTCTCGGCCGGTGCCGATGAATCGGCGGTTGAGGAAGCGCGCCAATGGGTGCGTGGCTGTGTTGAGCCGCTGTGGACGGGCTTCAATGGCTTGACCGCCTCGCAGCAGCTTCAGTTCGTGCGGGTGTACGAGCCTTGCCTGGCTGGCCTGGACGGGGCTGGTCTGGCGCGTCTGGAGCAGTTGCAGCGCCTGGCGCCTCAAAACGCCTGCCTGCAGTACCTGGCGGGGCAGGCTTGCATGCATCGCCAGTTGTGGGGCAAGGCTGCGCAGTTGCTGGGGCAGGCGCGTCACGGCCTGCACGATCCGATGCTGCTGCGTCGCACCTGGCGATCCCTGGCCTTGCTGGCCGAGGAGCGTGGCGACACCGCCGCTGCCCAGGCCGCCTGGCGCACGGCAGCCCAGCTCGACTGAGCCGAGGCTCTGCCTGGGGCCCGTCGGCCCTTTCCGCTCGACCATGGGCTTGGCCACCAAGGGCTTGGTGGGCCTAGCCGATCCTGCGCTTCATCTGGCTGGGTCATGCGTCGTGCTGTCCCGGCGACGAGGCGGGCGCTGTCCACCCGTCAGTGGCGGTGGCCCACTGGCCGGAACGGCTTGTCGCGAGCCACGCCCGGTCAGGCCAAAAAAAAGCCACCGCTTGGCGGTGGCTCTTGCTGCGTCAACCGCCGAGCCGTTGCCGGCCCGGGGGCTTTGGGGCGTCAGGCCTCAAAAGGCAGGGTGACGCTGCGCAGGTCTTTGCGGGTCTCGACCAGCACCAGCGGACCTTCGTCGATCAACACGGGCGGCTTGGGCTCACGCGGCACGTGCACCGGCTTGGGTTCGGCGGCAATGGCGGCTTGGGCCTGTGCCACCTTGGCGGCGTCGGAGTTCACCCATTCCAGGCCGCAGGCGCGGGCCACATCGGCCAGGGCATCCACGGGCAAGGTGTAGGGCTGCACCTTCGGCAGGCCGGCGGACACCACGGGCGCTGCAGGCGCCACCGCGGCCGGTGCCGGTGCCGGCGCCGCAGGCTGGGCGACGGCGGGCTCTGCCGCGATGGTCGGCGCGATGGGCGAGGCGACGGGTGCCACCGGGGCGGCAACAGGTGCTTCCACGGGCGCGGCGCTGGCCATGGTGAAGTAACTGCGCGTGGGGGCTTCCTCGCGCGTGTCGGTGGCCTCGCTGCTCATCTCGGGGGTGCTGGCGGCTTCGCCTTCGGTGGCGCCTTCGGCGCGCGGGGCGCGCTCGCGGCGGTCACGGCCATAGCGGTCGCGGCTGCGGCGCTCGCGCGGCGCGCGGGGAGCGGCATCGCCCTCTGCGGGTGCGCTGGTCTCATCGCTGCCAGTGGCGTCGGCCTGAGCGGGCGGCAGGTCGGTGGTGTCGGGCTTGGCGGCCTCGGGCGCCTCTTGGCGGCGGCGGCCTTCGCCACGGCCTCGGCGTTCCCGGCGCTGGCCTTCGGCGGCTTCAACGGCCTCGGTGGCGGGGGTCTCCGCGGGGGCGTTCAGCTCGGGCGTGAGGACCTCGGTCTGTGCCGGGGCGTTGTCACGGCGGTTGTCGCGGCGGCCATTGCCTCGTTCGCCCCGCTCGCCACGCTCACCGCGCTCACCGCGCTCAGCGCGTTCGCCACGCTGGCCTTCAGCCCGGGCCTCGCCGCGCTGCTCGCCGCGGCGGCTGTCCTGGCGCTGACCCTCAGCACGGCCTTCGACCGAGCGGGCTTCGCCTTGGCGGCCACGCTGGCCTTCGCCACGGCCTTCGGTGCGACCTTCTGCGCGGCCTTGGCGGTCACCGCCACGACCACCGCGGCCGCCACGGCGACCTTCGCCGCGCTCTTCCTTGGCCGCAGGGGCAGGGGTGGCCGGTGCCGGGGCGGGAGTGGGCTCTGCCGGGCTGGCGGCGAACAGGCTCTTGAGCCAGCCGAAGAAGCCGCGCTGGGCAGGCGCAGCCGCAGCCGCCACAGGGGCTGCCTTGGGTACGGCGATCGGCGCGGCGGCTTCAGCGGGTGCCTCGGCCTTCGGCGCGGGCACGGGCGGACGATCGGGCAGCACGCCCTTGATCACCGGCTCTTGCTTGTTGGTGCGTTCCTGGCTGCGGCGGGTGAAGCTGGCCACGTCTTCCACCTCGTCGGCCAGTTTGTAGCTGGCGTCCAGGTTGTCCAGGCGCGGGTCGTCGTGCTTCATGCGCTCCAGCTTGTAGTTGGGCGTGTCGAGCGACTTGTTGGGCACCAGCAGCACGCTGATGCGCTGCTTGAGTTCGATCTTGGTGATCTCGGTGCGCTTCTCGTTGAGCAGGAAGCTGGCGACTTCCACCGGCACTTGCACCAGCACGGCGGCGGTGCTGTCTTTGAGCGACTCTTCCTGGATCACGCGCAGGATCTGCAGGGCAGACGATTCGGTGTCGCGGATGTGGCCGGAGCCGCCGCAGCGCGGGCAGGGAATGGACGAGCCTTCGCTCAGCGTGGGCTTGAGGCGCTGGCGGCTCATTTCCAGCAGGCCGAACTTGCTGATCGAGCCGAACTGCACGCGGGCGCGGTCTTGGCGCAGCGCATCGCGCAGGCGGTTTTCGACCTCGCGGCGGTTCTTCGACTCTTCCATGTCGATGAAGTCGATCACGATCAGGCCGCCGAGGTCGCGCAGGCGCATCTGGCGGGCCACTTCGTCGGCGGCTTCCAGGTTGGTGCGGGTGGCGGTTTCCTCGATGTCGCCGCCCTTGATGGCGCGCGCCGAGTTCACGTCCACCGCCACCAGGGCTTCGGTCTGGTCGATCACGATGGCGCCGCCGCTGGGCAGGCTCACGATGCGGCTGTAGGCCGTCTCGATCTGGTGCTCGATCTGGAAGCGGCTGAACAGGGGGGCGTCGTCGCGGTAGCGCTTCACGCGGTGCCCATGCTCGGGCATCACGTGGCTCATGAACTGGTGGGCCTGTTCGTAGATGTCGTCGGTGTCGATCAGGATCTCACCGATGTCGCTGTTGAAGTAGTCGCGGATGGCGCGGATCACCAGGCTCGATTCCTGGTAAATCAGGAAGGCGCCCTTGCCGCCCTGGGCAGCGCCGTCAATGGCGGTCCAGAGCTTGAGCAGGTAGTTCAGGTCCCATTGCAGTTCGCTGGCATCGCGGCCAATGCCGGCGGTGCGGGCGATGATGCTCATGCCATTGGGGTACTCGAGCTGGTCGAGCGCGGCCTTGAGCTCGGCGCGGTCTTCGCCTTCGATGCGGCGGCTCACGCCACCGCCTCGCGGGTTGTTGGGCATCAGCACCACGTAGCGGCCGGCGAGGCTGACGAAAGTGGTCAGCGCGGCGCCTTTGTTGCCGCGCTCTTCCTTCTCCACTTGAACCAGCAGTTCCTGGCCTTCCTTGATCACGTCGTTGATGCGCGCCTGCGACGGTGAGACGTTGCCCTGGAAGTACTGGCGGGAAATTTCCTTGAACGGCAGGAAGCCGTGGCGGTCTTCGCCGTAGTCGACGAAGCAGGCCTCGAGCGAGGGCTCGACGCGGGTGACGACGGCCTTGTAGATGTTGCCCTTGCGCTGTTCGCGCCCTTCGATTTCGATTTCGTAGTCGAGCAGTTTCTGCCCGTCCACGATCGCCAGGCGGCGCTCTTCGGCCTGCGTGGCGTTGATCAGCATGCGTTTCATGTTGCGTTTTCCTTCGTTCCAGCACACAAGGCGCGCGGGCATTTGGGCATGCCTGCGGCGCCGACTTCGCCAAGAAGCCGCGCCGGAAAACGCGAACGAGGGGAGGAATTGCCGGAGAGCCGTTGACCGTCGGTTCGGGGGATGTTCGACCAGGCGGGCACCGAGGTGCCGCGTCGAACCGCCAGGTCAGGGCGTAGGCGCGCGGAGTTGGGTGATCGGGAGCGGTTCGATGGCTGTCAGTGACATGGATCTGGCCGTCTTCTCGGGTGGTTCACTTCGTCCTGGCCCAGCCACATCGGGCGGCTGGACATTGGGGGTATTCCGTTTCGGGTTCGCGATTCTTCTGCGGATTCGCCCGCGGCTTCCGCCTGACCGGTGTCGTGCCTGGATTCGCTCTTGAATGCCTCAGGGAACGGACACTGGTCCAGGGTGCTGCGGGTGGCAACCACGTCCATCGGTCGACCGGCCACTGCAAGGCACTTGGTCACTGCGTGTGCGGCCTGCCTTAAACTCAAGCCAAATCAATCACTTACAGCACACGATGGGCGTCACGCATTATAGACACGTCCCCGTCGGCGTGGTGGCCCCTTTGCATGGCCGTGTCAAGCCCCGTTCCCAGCGTTCAGCACCTCACCGTCGATGACGAATCGGCCGGTCAGCGCCTGGACAATTTCCTCATGCGCATGCTCAAGGGCGTGCCCAAAACGCACATTTACCGAATCATTCGATCGGGCGAGGTGCGCCGCAACAAAGGGCGGGTCAATGCCGATGACCGGGTGCAGGCCGGCGATGTGTTGCGAATTCCCCCTATTCGCCTGTCAGAGCGAGCCGAACAAAAGGCCGCTGCCCCCGCACCGGCCCGCGAGTTTCCCGTGGTGTTCGAAGATGAATTCTTTTTGGCTATTGATAAGCCGGCGGGTGTCGCGGTGCATGGCGGCAGCGGCGTGAGTTTTGGCGTGATTGAGCAGTTGCGCCGGGCGCGGCCCGAGGCGCGATTGCTCGAATTGGTGCACCGGCTCGACCGGGAAACCAGCGGATTGCTGCTGGTGGCCAAAAAGCGCAGTGCCCTGAAGGCACTGCAAGACCAGTTTCGCGAACGCGAGACCGGCAAGACCTATCTGGCGCTGGTGAAAGGTCGTTGGCCCGACAAACTCAAGGTGCTGGACCAACCCCTGCACAAATTTTTGTTGCCCGACGGTGAGCGCCGGGTTCGCGTGACCACGCGAGATGACCCCGATGGCCAAAAGGCCATTTCGCTGGTGAAGGTGGCACGTCACCTGCCGCCCGATCACGCATTGGGGCACGAAATGAGCCTGCTGGAGGTGACCATCAAGACCGGCCGCACGCACCAGATTCGCGTGCACCTGGCCAGCGCCGGTCATCCCATTGTGGGTGACGACAAATACGGCGATTTCGATTTGAACCGGGAATTGGCCCGCCAGGGCCTCAAGCGCATGTTTCTGCACGCCTGGCGCCTGCGATTGCAGCACCCGGCCAGCGCGCAGACGATGGAATTGATGGCCGAATTGCCATCCGAACTGAAAAAATGGGTTGAATAGGGCTGGGGATGCAATAGAATCCGGGCCAGCATCCGTCGATCACTTGGAATGGATGCTTCATTGGAACCCAAAAGGAGCAAAGTAGCATGGCAACGTATTCCGAACTGATGGCGCAAGCCCAGGCCCTGATGGCGCAGGCTGAGCAGGCCCGCAAAGACGAGTTGGCTTCCGTGATCGCCGATATCAAGGCCAAGATGAAGCAGTACGGAATTACCGTGGCCGATCTGGGCAACGCCGCCGGCGGCAAGAAAGTGGGCAAATCCAAGTCGACCGCCGCTGCCAAATACCGTGGTCCCAATGGTGAACTTTGGGCGGGTGGCCCGGGTCGCAAGCCGGAGTGGGTGCGCGCCGTGCTGGCCAAGGGTGAAAGCCTGGACAGCTACCGCATCTGAACCGGCTGTTGTGCCGCCAAAGAGCCCGCCCATGGCGGGCTTTGTCTTTTGTGCGTCTTGATTTCCTCTGGTTTGGGTTTGTATGTTCCGTGTGCTTGTCGTCTGTATGGGCAATATCTGCCGCTCTCCCATGGCCGCCAGCGTGCTGCAGGGCGAATTGGAGCGCCGGGGCCTTCAGGCCCTTGTGGAGGTGGACTCGGCCGGCACCCACGGTGCGCACGCAGGCGAGCGGGCCGACCGACGGGCGGTGCAACTGACGAGCGAGCGTGGCTACCCGCAAATTCTGCGCGAGCGTTCGCGCCGCATCGTCGATGCCGACTTCGAGCGCTTTGACCTGATCCTGGCGATGGACCGGCACAACCTGGCGCGCCTGCGCGATCGCTGCCCGCCGGCGCACCAGCACAAATTGCACCTGTTCCTGGCCTACGCCGGTCAGGACGAGGCGGGCGAGGTGCCCGACCCGTACTACGGCCCGCAAGAGGGTTTCGAGGTGGTGCTCAAGATGATTGAGCGCGCGGTGCCTGGCGTGATCGAGCGCTTGCCGCTGTAAAGGCCCGCTCGGCGCGGGCGCGGCCTCAGACGCGGTGGTACTCGCGGTACCAGCGCACGAAGCGCCCGATGCCCTCGGCCAGCGGTGTGCTGGGCGCGAAGCCCACCCAATCGCGCAGGGCCTCGGTGCTGGCGTAGGTGGCGGGCACGTCACCTGGCTGCATGGGCAGCAGGTTCTTGGTGGCGCTGCGACCGGTGGCTTGTTCGATGCAGCCAATGAAATCGAGCAGGGGCACCGGGTCGTGGTTGCCGATGTTGAACACCCGGTAGGGCGCGGCGCCAGCCGCCTCGGGCGTGGCGGGTTTGTCCAGCACGCGCACCACGCCTTCGACGATGTCGTCGATGTAGGTGAAGTCGCGCTTCATGTCGCCGTGGTTGAACACGTCGATGGGGCGGCCTTCGAGCACGGCCTTGGTGAACGAGAAGTAGGCCATGTCGGGCCGGCCCCAGGGCCCGTAGACCGTGAAGAAGCGCAGGCCGGTGGTGGGCAGGCGGTAGAGGTGGCTGTAGGTGTGGGCCATCAACTCGTTGGCCTTTTTGGTGGCGGCGTACAGGCTCACCGGGTGGTCCACCGCGTCGGTCTCGGCGAAGGGCATCTTGGTGTTGCCGCCGTACACGCTGGAGCTGGACGCGTACACCAGGTGGCCCACGCCTTGCGCCCTGCAGCCTTCGAGCACATGGCCGAAGCCGGTGAGGTTGCTCTCCAGGTAGGCGTGGGGGTGGGTGATGGAGTAGCGCACGCCGGCCTGGGCGGCCAGGTGCACCACCGCGTCGAAGCGCTGGCCGGCGAAGAGGCGCTCCATGCCGGCGCGGTCGGCCACGTCCAGCGCCTGGAAGTGGAAGCAGGGATGGCCGTTCAGCAGGGCCAGCCGCGCGTGCTTGAGCGCGGGGTCGTAGTAGGTGTTGAGGTTGTCGATGCCGGTGACGGTGTCGCCGCGGTCGAGCAGGCGTTGGGCGGTGTGCAGGCCGATGAAGCCGGCCGCGCCGGTGAGCAGGATGTGCATGGGGTGCGGTCGAATGGTGCGAGTGGTGGTCAGTGGTCGGCCCAGACGATGGGCTGGCGCCCGCTTTCCCAGGCCTCGAAGCGCGGGCCGTAGACCTCGTCGATGCGGTTGCGCTTGACCTTCAGCGTGGGCGTGATCATGTCGTTGTCCACCGTCCAGGGCGTGCTCACCAGCACCAGGGCCTGCAATTGTTCGTGCGGGTCAAGGTGTTCGTTGATGGCCTGGCGGTGTGCGTTGAGCGATTGCGCGAGGGCCTGGCGCGTGGCGGGGTCTTGGGCCTGGGCCACGGCGTCGGCCGCCAGCATCACGATGCCCAGTGGCTGGCCCAGGCCGGCGCCGGCCACGCAGCAGGCCTCCACCGCGGGGTGCATGGCCAGCTTGTCTTCGATGGGGGCGGGCGCCACGTACTTGCCTTTGCCGGTCTTGAACAGGTCTTTCACCCGGCCGGTGATGCGCAGGCAGCCGCGCGCGTCGATGGTGCCCTTGTCGCCGGTGCGCAGCCAGCCGTCTTCGGTGAACGCCTCCTGGCTGCGCAGCGGGTCTTTGAAGTAGCCCAGCATCACGGCCGGGCTGCGCACCTGCACCTCGCCATCGTCGGGGTTGATGCGCTGTTCCACGCCGGGGTAGGTGGGGCCCACGGTGCCGCGCTGGTCTTCGCCGATGAGGGTCATGTGCGAAATGGCGAGGTTCTCGGTCATGCCGTAGCCCTCCTGGATGTGCAGGCCCAGGCGCTCGTACCAGGCCAGCAGGGCCTGGGGCATGGGTGCGGCACCGCCGGCGGCAAAGCGGCAGTGGTCCAGCCCGAGTGCGGCCAGGATCTTTCGGCGCACCAGCCGGCCCACGATGGGCAGGCGAAGCAGCAGGCGCAGGCGCAGCTCGGGCAGCTTCTGGTGCACGCCCTGCTGAAACTTCACCCACAGGCGCGGCACCGAGAAGAACACCGTGGGCCGGGCGCGCTGCATGTCTTGCGCAAAGGTGTCCAGGGTCTCGGCGAAGTACACGTGCGACGAGGTGCGCAGCCAGGCGTGTTCCACCAGCATGCGCTCCACCACGTGGGCCAGGGGCAGGTAGGACAGCAGGCGGTCCTCGCCGGTGATGGGCACGCGCGCCAGGCCTTTGTCGATGCCCCAGGCGAAGTTGCCGAAGCTGTGCATCACGCCCTTGGGCAGGCCGGTAGTGCCCGAGGTGTAGATCAGGGTGCAGAGCTCGTCGGCGTCGCGCACCGGCTGGCCGGGCATGGGGGCTTGCTGGGCGCAAAGCGCGTCCCAGCCGGGGAACTGCGCCTGCGCGTCGGCCGGCGACACCGGGTAGGCGATGCACAGCAAATCGGTGGGCACGCCGGGGCGCATGGTGTCCCAGGTGTCAAGCTTGCCCACGAAGCAGGCGCGGGCCTCGCTGTGGGTGAGGATCTGGTGCACCGTCTCGGGCGCCAGCGTGGGGTAGAGCGGCACCGACACGTAGCCGGCCATCCAGATGGCCAGGTCGCTCATCATCCACCAGGCGCAGTTCTTGGACAGGATGGCCACGCGCGAGCCGGGCTCCCAGCCCTGGTCTTGCAGGAAAGCGGCCATGCGGCGCGCCCCGTCGGCCACTTCGCGCCAGGTGAACTCGCGCACCTGCCCGCCGTCCATCGGCTGGGTGAGGGCGACGCGGTCGGGCGTGGTGGTCTCCCAGTGGTACAGGCGCTGCAGCGCCAGCAACTCGGGGGCGACGAGGGACATAGGGCAGGTCTCCGGTGCGGTGTGGGCGAGGGAATACGGGTGAGGGTCCAGCCCGACACTCTAACCCGCTGCGCCGAGCCCCATTGGCCGGGGCCGCTATGCTGCGCGGCATGAACGAACTTCCCCTTGAGTGCCTCGAAGGCCAGACCGGCGGGGCCGATGCCCAGCC
Organism: Hydrogenophaga sp.; assembly: GCF_041913525.1. Classification (GTDB taxonomy): domain Bacteria; phylum Pseudomonadota; class Gammaproteobacteria; order Burkholderiales; family Burkholderiaceae_C; genus Hydrogenophaga. The sequence continues at coordinate 71,417 of NZ_JAYSFD010000006.1, forward strand.
CGTGGCCACTCTGATCGTGTTGCATGGCCTGGGTGCCGACGGCAGCGACTTCGTGCCCCTGGCGCGCGAGCTGGACCTGTCGCCCATTGGCCCGGTGCGCTACGTGTTCCCCAACGCGCCCATTCGGCCCGTGACGATCAACGGCGGCTACCCCATGCCGGCCTGGTACGACATCTTCCCGCCCACCGACGGTGACCCAGCTGGTGCGCGCGCGGAAGACGAGGCCGGCCTGCGCGAGGCGGCCGACTGGGTGCAGCAACTCATTGACCGCGAGGTGGCGCGCGGCATGCCGGCGCACCGGGTGGTGCTCATGGGCTTTTCGCAAGGCTGCGCCATGACGTTGATGGCCGGCCTGCGCGCCCCGCAGCGCCTGGCCGGGCTGGCGGGCCTCTCAGGCTACCTGCCACTGGCCGCCACGCTGCCGGCCGAGGCCAGCGCCGCCAACCGCGACGTGCCCATCTTTCTGGCCCACGGCAGCGAAGACGACATCGTGGCGCCCGAGCGTGGCCTGGCCACGCGCGATGCGCTGCAGGCCATGGGCCACGGCGTGGCCTGGCACAGCTACCCCATGGGCCACACGGTGTGCCCCGAGGAGGTGGCCGATCTGCAGGCCTGGCTGCTGCAGGTGTTGCAGGTGTCCCGGGCCTAACGGATCTCGTTGGCCGGGTCGTAGGCCAGGGTGAAGCCATTGCCCGGCACGAACACGCGGCCGTTCACCGTGGCCGCGCCCGCGCGCCCGAAGGCACGGGGGCTGGCGGTGACGGTGCGCCAGGTGTTGGTGAGCGGGTCGTAGCGTTCCAGCACATCCAGCGCCCGCTCCACGTTTTCGCCACCGGCCACCCACAGCGCACCGTCCGCCACGGCCGTGGCGGCAAAGGCCCGTGCATTTACCATGGGCTGGCGTGCGCTCCATTGGTCGGTGAGGGCGTCATAGGCCGACACCGTGGCCACCCACTTCGGCACCAGGCCGCCGTAGCCGCCCACCGCGTACACGGTGGTGCCGATGGTCTGCAGGCCCAATTGGGCCCGGGGCGACGGCAGGGACGCGCGTGCTTGCCAGGTGTCGGTGTCAGGCAGGTAAGCCTCTACCGTGGCCAGCACATTGGTCTCGAACTCGCCTCCGGCCACCACGATGGCGCTGCCCGTGGCGGCGGCGCCCGCGTGAAAGCGCGGCGTGGGCATGGGCGCGCCGGTGCTCCAGAGGCCAGTGGATGGGTCGTAGATGTCCACCGTGCCCACGGCCGAGATGCTGTAGCCATCGGTGCGCCCACCCATGGCATAGAGCTTGCCGCCCCAGGCGGTGAGCGTCAGGCCCATGCGGGCGGTGGGCATGGCGGGCAGGTTGGCCCAGGTGTTGGTGGCCGGGTCGTAAACCTCAAGCGCGTTGGTGGCCGGCCCGGGCACCACGCCGGTGTCGGTGCGCTGGCCGCCGGCCACGTACACCTTACCGTCGAGGGCGGCCACGCCGGCGTATTCGCGGGCCATTGGCGCGGCAAGCACCTGCGTCCAGGGGAAATCGGCAATGCGCACCGTGGCCGTGAGCACGTTGGACAGCAGGCCCAGTCGGTCGCGGGTCTGCACCTCCACCAGGTAGCGGCCGGCAGGTTCGTCGGCCACCCCGATCTCGCCCAGGATGCTGCCCTCGGTGAGCGTCTCCAGCCCTTCCACCGGCAGCCAGCCCAGGTCCAGCACCAACTCGCCCAGCAGATTGCGCACGCGCAGTGAAATGGCGGTGAGGTCGCCTTGGTCGTCGGTGAAATCCAGCTGCACCGAGAACGTTTGGGGGGTTGACGACACGTAGGCGGCTTCTGGGGAGATGAACAGATTGCTGATGGCCGGCGCCGTGCCGGTAGGGGCGACAGTGCTGCCACCACCGCCGCCACAAGCGGTCAGGACGAAGGCGATCATCCAGACCAGTGCGAGCCGCCAGGGCGCGCGTGCGTTGGAATTCATGTGCTGCTCCTGCAGGGCAAGAATGCCCGCTGGTCACAGCATGGCCCAGCGCGCGCGCCAGACCGTTGAGCGCGCTCAGTGGGCAGTGCTGCGCGGTGCGCCAGTGAAGCGCCCGCGCCACAGCGCCACCATCGTTGGGCCGTAAAGAATGCAGGCCAGGGCCAGGCCGATCAGGGGCAGGGCGGCGAACACCCAGCCGGTGAGCGCCTCGCCGCCCAGGGCCACGCCCACGGCCAGGGCCACCACCGGGTTCACGAAGGAATAGCTGCCGGCCAGCGCCGCGCTGCTGTTCTGCAGCAGCCACAGGTAGGCGTTGAGCGTGACCAGGGTGCCCAGCACCACCAGGTACAGCCAGGCCAGGGCCGACACCCACGACACCTGGGCGAAGGTGAACGTGCGGGCCTGCGGCTCCAGCCAGGCGCTGGCCAGCAGGCTCAGTGCGCCGCCCAGCAGCCATTGCGCGCCCGAGGCCATGGCCGGCGAAGGCAGGCTGAGCTTGCGCGAGGCGTACGAGCCCAGGCTCCAGGCCAGGGGCGCGCCGAAGGCGCACAGCGTGCCGACCAGGGTGGTGGAGAAATCGCCCTCCAGCGCCAGCAGCAAGGCGCCCAGGGCGCCCAGTGCCAGGCCCAGCCAGCTCGTCCAGGGCACGGGCTCGCCGCCCCAGCGCGTCCACAGCGCCAGCCACATGGGCATGGTGGTGACCACGGTGGCCATCAGCCCCGAGCCAATGCCCAGGCGCTGCGCCGCCAGCACCAGGCCCATGGCGGCGAACACCATGAGGCCGCCGATCAGCGCGCTCGATGCCCACTGCGCCCGGGTGGGCCAGGGCAGGCCTTGCCAGCGCGCCCAGGCCAGCATCAGGCTGCCGGCCGCCACAAAGCGCGTGCCGTTCATCAGCAGAGGGGGCAGGGTCTGCATGGCCAGGCCCAGGGCGAAGTAGGTGGTGCCCCAGACGATGTAGACCGTGAGCAGGGCGGCAACCAGGCGGCTTTGGGTGGGGTGGCCGCTGGTGGGGTTGAAATTGGCTGGCATCTCGAAGCCTCTGTAAGATATTTTCCAGAGAAATTTACAGGTGCCGAATTTTCATCGGTCTTGAGACGCCATGCAAGCAAATATTCAGCTCGACGAGGTGGACGCCGGAATTTTGACGGCGCTCAGTGCCGACAGCCGACGTTCTTACGCCGATGTGGCCTCAGAGGTGGGTTTGTCCACCGCCGCCGTCCACGAGCGGGTGAAGAAGATGGTGGAGCGCGGCGTGATCGAGCGCTTCTCGCTGCGCGTGGACCCGGCGCGCCTGGGCCTGCACTTCACCGCCTTTGTGGCCATTCGCAACGACGGTGGGGTGCACTGCCGCGAGGTGGCGCCGCGCCTGCGCGAGCTGCCCGAGGTGCTGGAGCTGCACAGCGTGGCCGGCGAATACGACTTTCTGGCCAAGATTCGCACCACCCATGCCCGGGCGCTCGAGGACGTGCTCTACGCCATCAAGGCCATTCCTGGCGTGGCGCGCACCATCAGCACCGTGGTGCTGAACACCGAATTTGAAGAGCGCCCGCTGCGCTGGCCAGCCACCGGCGCGCCGCCTGCGCCCTGAGGGAAACCCCCGGTTTCCGAGGCGGCTTGGCCCGCAGGCCTTTGCGAGAATGCTTGCATGCAATCCCATTTGGCACCGTCCCATCACGCACCAGACGATCCGCGCCAGTTGCTGCGCCAGTTGTATGACGCGGCCGTGCGCCGGGCCTTGCCGCTGCACAACACCGCCGCGCACCTGCCGCCGCCGCCCAAAGGCCGCACCGTGGTGATCGGCGCGGGCAAGGCCGGTGGCGCCATGGCGCAGGCGGTGGAGGCCTTGTGGCCAGCCGATGCGCCCTTGTCTGGCCTGGTGGTCACCCGCTACGGCCACACCCCGCCGCGCCCGGCCGGCTTGCCCGAGCGCATCGAGGTGGTGGAGGCCGCGCACCCCGTGCCCGACGAGGCCGGCCTGGCCGCGGCCCAGCGCATCCTGGGCCTGGTGCAAGGCCTCACCGCCGACGACCTGGTGCTGTGCCTCATCTCAGGCGGGGGCTCGGCCCTGCTCACCTTGCCGGCCGATGGCCTCACCCTGGCCGATAAGCAGTGCATCAACCGGCAGTTGCTGGAGAGTGGCGCGCACATTGGCGAGATGAACACCGTGCGCAAGCACCTCTCGCGCATCAAGGGTGGGCGGCTGGCAGCGGCCTGCGCGCCGGCGCGGGTGGTGACGCTCACCATCAGCGACGTGCCCGGCGATGACGTGAGCGTGATCGCCAGCGGCCCCACCGTGGCGGACGCCAGTACTTGCGCCGATGCATTGGCCATCCTGCACCGCTATGGCATTGCCGTGCCCGAGGCGGTGCACCAGGCCCTGAGCAGCGGCACGCTGGAAACGCCCAAGCCGGGCGATGCGCGCTTTGCCGGCCACGCGGTGCACCTGATCGCCACGCCGCAAGAGAGCCTGCAGGCCGCGGCCGAGGCGGCGCGGGCCAAGGGCCTGAACGCCTACATCCTGAGCGACGAGATCGAGGGCGAGTCTCGCGAGGTGGGCAAGGTGCTGGGCGCCATGGCCCGATCCACCGCCCTGGGGCGCAGTGCCTTCCAGCCGCCTTGCGTGATCTTGAGTGGCGGCGAGACCACCGTGACCGTGCGCCCGCGCGCCGAGGGCCAGCCCAAGGGCCGGGGCGGGCGGGCCGGTGAGTTCTGCCTGGGCCTGGCCCAGGCCCTGGGCGGGCAGGCCGGCGTGTGGGCGCTGGCGGCCGACACCGACGGCATCGACGGCGTGGAGGACAACGCCGGCGCCTTCGTGGCGCCCGACACCCTGGCGCGCGCCGCCGCGCAAGGCCTGAAGGTGAGCGATCACTTGGACCGAAACGACGCCTACGGCTACTTCTCGGCCCTGGGCGACCTGGTGGTGACCGGCCCCACCCACACCAACGTGAACGACTTCCGGGCCTTGCTGGTGCGCTGAGTTTGGCCCCACAATACTGTGCATTCGTACAGTATTGGAGTGGGCATGGAAGCACGCTTGCCGCTGCGGCGGCTCAAGGGACGCGGGGTGTCCTTCGCGGTGCCGCACCGCTTCGAATCGACCGACCGCGCCGCTTTTGACGACGGCTGGAGCACCCTGGCCGAGCAGGCACAGGCCGACGACGGGCACGCCCCGCCGGCCACGCAGGTGACATGGGAAGACGCGCGCAGCGCCCTGACCGAAAACGACTCGCCCGACATCGGCTTTCGTTACGGCCTGAACCCCTACCGGGGGTGTGAGCACGGCTGCGTGTACTGCTACGCCCGGCCCTCGCACAGCTACCTGGGCCTCTCGCCGGGGCTCGATTTCGAGACCCGCCTGATCGCCAAGCGCGGCCTGGCCGCCTGCCTGGCGCGCGAGCTGCAACGCCCCGGCTACCAACCCGATGGCCTGGCCCTGGGTACGGTGACCGACGCCTACCAGCCCATCGAGCGCGAGCTGCGCCTCACGCGCGAGGTGCTGCAGGTGCTGCACGACGCCGGCCACCCGCTGGCCATCGTCACCAAGGGCAGCGGGGTGGAGCGCGACATCGACCTGCTGGCGCCCATGGCCGCGCAAGGACTGGTGGCGGTGTACCTCACCATCACCACGCTTGACCCGGCACTGGCCCGCGCACTGGAGCCGCGCGCCGCCGCGCCGCACCGGCGCCTGCGCACCCTGCGAACGCTGGCCGAGGCCGGCATTCCGGTGGGGGTGAGCGTGTCGCCGCAGATTCCGTTTCTGAACGAAGACATGGAACAGGTGCTGGCCGCCGCGCACGAGGCCGGCGCGCGCCGCGCTTTCTACCAGGTGCTGCGCCTGCCCTGGGAACTGAGCCCGCTGTTTCGGCAGTGGTTGCAGCAGCACTGCCCCGACCGCGCCGAGCGCGTGATGGCCCGCATTCAAGACATGCGCGGCGGGCGCGACTACAGCGCCGACTTTGCCCAGCGCATGAAGGGCCAGGGCATCTGGGCCGACCTGCTGCGCCAGCGCTTCACCAAGGCGTGTGACCGGCTGGGTTACGAGCGCACGCGGGCCCCGGTGCGCACCGACCGGTTCCGGCCGGCGGCGCTGGCGGGGCAGGGCGAGCTGTTCTGAGCGCTGGCCAACCCTTGCCAAGCGCGGGCGGCGGGGTAAGCAATTTCCACGGTTGACCTGGGTTTGTCCTTGTGCGTAAACTATGGTCCAACCATTGAAAAATGGGGCCAAAAAAACCAATGGCCTTGTGGCAACGGTGATCACCGGCAGGCAACCCCGAGGCACGCATGTGCAAACACGGCGGGTGGCGCTGGTGACATGTTTGTCAAAGGTATAATGGTCAGACCAATAAACCATGAATCGGGGACAACCGTGTTCGATCAAGCCCGCATCAACGCACTGCCCGCGCAGGACGCACCCGCCGCCAAAGGCCCAGGGGTGCTCGATGGCATCCGCGTCATTGACTTCACCCACTTCGTGGCTGGCCCCCTGGCCACCATGACGCTGGCTGACTTTGGCGCCGACGTCATCAAGGTGGAAGCGCCCGGCAAGGGCGACGATTTCCGCTACTACCCGCCGGCCGACCCCGAACTGCCGGCCCAGGGCGCGCCTTACCTCTGGACCAACCGCAACAAGCGCAGCATCGGGCTGGACATGAAATCGCCCCAGGGCCTTGAGGTGGCCAAGGCCCTGATCGCCGACGCCGATGTGCTGGTGGAGAACTTCTCCACCGGGGTGATGGAGCGCTTCGGGCTGGACTACGAGACCTGCCGCCAGATCAACCCGCGCCTGGTGTATTGCTCGGTGTCGGCTTATGGCCGCAGCGGCCCTTACGCCGACCGGCTGGGCTTTGACCCGATCGCCCAGGCCGAGAGCGGCTTCATCTCGATGAACGGCTACCCCGACCGCCAGGGCGTTCGCACCGGCTCGGCCATCATGGACATCAGCACCGCCATGTGCGCCACCAACGCCATCTTGCTGGCGCTGATGGCCCGCCAGCGCGACGGCCTGGGCCAGTTCCTGGAGGTGGCGCTGTTCGACACGGCCATCCTCATGACCGGCTTTGCCGCCATGCAGCACCTCACCACGGGTTACGAGCCCAAGCGCAACGGCAACACCAGCCCCGACACCTGCCCCTCGGGCGTGTTCCAGTGCCAGGACATGCCCTTCTACATCAACTGCGGCAACGACGGCATCTTCGTGCGCCTGTTTGAGCAGGTGCTCGATCGCCCCGACATTGCCCACGACCCGGTGCTGTCCAAGCGCGCCAACCGGCTGGAGCAGCGCGACTTCCTGTTCAAGGTGATGGAAGAGGAATTCGGCAAGCACCCCTGGAGCCACTGGCAGCCCAAGCTGCGCGCCGCCGGCGTGCCCAGCGGCCAGGTGCGCACCCTGGCGCAGGCCCTGGCGTCTGACGAGGCGCGCTCGCGCGGCCTGGTGAACCGCATCGAACACCCGGTGAAGGGCTGGATTCCCAACATCGCCACGCCGCTGCGCCTGAACCGCACGCCGGCCAAGGCATCGGTGGCCGCACCGGCCGTGGGCGCCGACACCGACGCGATCCTGCACGAGGTGCTGGGCTTTGATGCCGAGCGCATCCAGGCCCTGCGCGACGCGGGCGCCTTCGGCGCCGTGGCGCCCACCACCGCCTGAGCCGGGAGCCCAAGAGATGAGCCGCAACGTCGCCATCATCGGCGCCAGCGCCATTCCCGTGGGCCGTCACCAGACGGCCGACGACGCCGCGCTGCAGACGCTGGAACACGAAATCATGACCCGCCTCGTGGTCGAGGCGGTGCGCGACGCCGGCGTGGACAAGCAGGACATCCAGAGCCTGGTGTTCACGCTGCCGCGCCCCTACACGCGCCAGAAGTACTTCCACACCTTCCTCATGGGGCAGTTGCGGCTCTCGTGCCGCGGCAACGTGATGGAGGTGATGGGCAACGGCATGACCGCCGCGCTGGCCTTTGACCAGGCCTGCAACGACATCATGCTGGGCCGCTCCAACGTGTCGCTGGCGCTGGGCATCAACATGGAAAGCGCGGTCTCGGCGGCCGAGCACATGATGAGCAGCATGCGCACCACCGGCGATGTGGACTTCCACACCTCCGCCGGCTTCACGCCCATTGCCTGGTACGCCATGGACGCCATGCGCTACATGCACGAGCACGGCGCCACCCGCGAGCAGCTCGGCTCGGTGGCGGTGAAGAACCGCCACCACGCCAGCCTGAACCCGCTGGCGCAGTACCGCAAACCCATCACCCTGGAAGAGGTGGTGGGCCAGCGCCCCATCGTGGAGCCGCTGGGCCTGTACGACGTGCCCCCGCGCGGCGACGGCGCGGCCTGCCTGGTGCTGGCCAGCGAAGACGTGGCCAAGGAACTGGGCCGCCCCTATGTGCTGGTGCGCGGCCGTGGCTTCTGCCACGACGGCACGCACCAGATCAGCGACGTGCCCAACGACATGATCGCCTTCACCTCGGCCCGCCAGGCCGCCGCCACCGCCTACGAGCAAGCGGGCCTGTCGCCGGCCGACATCGACGTGGCCGAGCTGTACGCGCCCTGCACGATCGTGGAGGTGCTGGTGAGCGAGGCCCTGGGCCTGGTGCCGCGCGGCCAGGGTGCGCGCGCCGCCTTTGAAGGCGAGACCCGCCTGGGCGGGCGCATTCCCATCTCCACCTCGGGCGGCCTCACCTCGCGTGGCCACCCGGCCTACGTCACCTCGCTCTACAACTACGTCGAGCTGGCCGAGCAGTTGCGCGGCCGCGCTGGCGAGCGCCAGGTGGCCAACGCCCGCTTCGGCATCGCCACGGGCGAGCTGGGCAACTACAACGCCGCCCTCATTCACGTGCTGGAGGCCAAGCCATGACCCTCGCCACCGTGGCGATCGACGCCGATCGCGCCTACCCCCCGCGCCTGTCCGACTTCACGCAGACCTTCTGGTCGGCCCTGGGCCAGGGCCGCTGGCAGACGAGCTGCTGCAAGGCCTGCGGCAAACAGACCTTTCCGCCCAAGCCGGTGTGCCCGCACTGCTGGTCCACCGAAATCGAGTGGACCGAGCTGAGCCCGCGCGGCACCTTGTATTCGTGGACGCGCATCCACGCCGCGCCCGCCGTGTTCGCGGCCGAGTCGCCCTATGCCTGCGGCATCGTTGACCTGGACAACGGCATCCGCCTGGCGTGCCGCCTGGTTGAGCGAGACGACCGCCCGCTGGCCGTGGGCAAGCCCGTCGAGATGGTGGTGCTGCAGTACCGCGACGGGCCTTTGTTCGCGGCGCGCCCGGCCGACTGACCTCTTCTGTTTTTCTTCCCCACCCTGGAGACCCTCTCATGTCCCTCATCAACACCGTCGGCCTGACCGAAGACCAGCGCATGATGCGCGAAGGCGTGCTGGACCTGCTCAACCGCCACCTGCCGTGGGAAAAAGTCCGCAAGATGGACGAGAACCGCGAGTTCCCGCACGAGGCCTATGAAGCCCTGGCCGACGCCGGCTACATCGGCCTGTTCTACCCCGAGGCACTCGGCGGCATGGGCGGCTCGTACCGCGACATCGCCGTGTTCCTGGAAACGCTGGGCTACTACTACACCGGCATTGCCCAGGCCATCACCACCTCGGCCGTGTACGCCGGCATGCACATCGCCAAGTTCGGCACGCCCGAGCTGCAAAAAGAACTGGTGCCCAAGATCATTGCCGGCAAGGCCAAGCTGGCCCTGGGCATGTCCGAGCCCGGCACCGGCTCTGACGTGGCCGGTATCAAGACCTTCGCCGAGCGCCAGGGCGACGAGTACGTGCTCAACGGCAACAAGGTGTGGATCACCTGCGCCCACGTGGCCGACTACCTGGTGGTCATCACCCGCACCGACCGCGAAGGCAGCCGCCACCAGGGCATCAGCACCCTGCTGGTGGACGCCAAGGCCCCGGGCGTGACCATCCGCCCGCTGTCCATGCTGGGCCGGCGCACCACGCACGCCAACGAAATCTTCTTCGAGAACGTGCGCGTGCCCGCCACCAACCTGTTCGGCGGCGAAGGCCGTGCCTGGAAAAACATCATGAGCTGCCTGGGCCTGGAGCGCCTGGGCCTGGCCGCCATCTCCGCCGGCCACTGCTTCAAGATCACCGAGTACGCCCGCGACTACGCCAAGCAGCGCGTGCAGTTCGGCAAGCCCATCACCGACTTCCAGGTCATCCAGCACAAGCTGGCCGACATGCTCATCCTGTCGGAGACTGCGCGCCAGATGGTCTACCGCACCGCCGACGTGCTCGACGCCGGCCTGCCCGCCGTGACCGAGGCGTCCATCGCCAAGGTCGTGGCCTCGGAAAACAACTTCAAGTGCGCCGACATCGGCATGCAGATCATGGGTGGCGCCGGCTACTCGAACGAGTACGACATGCAGATGTTCTTCCGCGACTCGCGCGTGGGCCCCATCGGTGGCGGCACCAACGAGATTCAGCGCAACATCCTGGCCAAGCAGATGGACCTGGCCTGATCGGCTGCCTGACCCCTTGAAAAAAGCCCGGTGGATGTCCACCGGGCTTTTTGCTTGCCGACGCTATCGCCTGCCCAGTGGTTGGTGGTGTTGAATGGGCCGGCCGGCGACGGCGCGCCGCAGGGCAAAGGCGATGGGCTCCTCGGTGAGCTTGGCCTTCTTCATGGCATGCCCCTGCGGGGCCTTCATCGCGCCAGGCGATGGACACGATGGTGCCGGGCCGCCGGTTCTTCTATCGTCGCCAGGCGCTTGGGCTTGCCGTCGTGTTCAGCCGGCGCTGCGCCAGAGCGCACGAATTCATGGTGATACCGAAGAGGCTTCTTTTCTCCGTCGTCCTGTCGCTGGTGCTGCTGGCCGGGTGTGCCCTGGCCACCCACCGAGGCGAGGCCGCGGACGCTGCCGCGCGTTGCCAGGGCACCAGCCTGCCAGCAGGGGCGGCGCAGGCGCAGGCGCAGCCCCTTGCCTTGGGGGACACGCTCCATCAGATCAGGGCGGCGGAAGAGGTCAACGCGGTGATGGTGACCCAACACCAGTTGCCGGCTTGGCAGGCGGGCACCTACGTGGTTGATGTCACCCTTCAAGTGGGCACCCGGGTGCACATGGTGGTGGACCGTCGGGCCCATGACGCGATGGTGTGTGGCCACCTGGGCTTTGCGGGGCAGTGGGCCACCTTGGAGCAGGTGCCCGACCAGGCATTTGCCAGGAATGCCTTGGCCATCAGCACCGCGTTCAAGAACGACGTGGGCTTTGTGGTGGAGCTGGAAATCGTGAAGCCGACGGCCGCGCAGGTGGGGCTGGTGGGCCCGCTGGGCGCGGCGGCGGGGGGCGCCCTGCAGGTGAAGTTTGCGTTTGAGCAGCGCCAGGGCGCGGCGCATTTCAGGCTGGTCAGCCAGCGGGCCCTGCCCTGAGCCGGTCGGGGGCCTGCTGCGGCACTGCCTGTGGGGCAATGCCGCAGGGCATGGGGTCGAAGGGGGCGCCGGCCCTCAGCCCGCCACCGCCACCGGCCGGCACTTGTACATGTTGGAGATGGTCATCGAGTGCACCATTTCGCCGCGCTGGTTTTTCACGATGCGTTCGCAGGTGACGATGCCTTTGGTGCCGCTGCTGGTGAGCTTTTTCTCCACCGGGGTGATGAGGGCGTGGATGGTGTCGCCTGACTTCACGGGCAGGTGCATGCGCCAGTTGTCCAGGCCGGTCATGGCGATGATGGTGCCGTCGTTGATGCCGCTGAGGCATTGCAGGCCGCCCACGATGGCCAGCACCAGCGGGCCGTGGGCGATGGGCTCGCCGTAGGGCTGGGTTTTGCAGAACTCGTGGTCGACGTGGGGCGCGTTGTGGTCGCCCGAGAGGCAGGCGAAGTTGACGATGTCGGTGAGGGTGACGGTGCGGCGCGAGGTGACGATGGTCTTGCCGATCTCGAAATCTTCAAAGTACATGCCGCGCGGCTGGCGCTCTTCGATCTGGCTCATGGGGTCTCCTGTTGGGGTGGGGTGGTTTGGGGTTGGTGGAAGCGGGGGTGGTGCTGCAGCACCACCGGGCCGTCCAGGCGCCACGAGTGGCATTGGCCCAGGTAGTGCGGGCGCTCGTCGCTGGGCGGCAGGCCCTGTTTCTTGCGCTGCTGCACGTGCCAGATGGGGATGGTCTGCAAGGCGGCGGTGGCCATGTTCACCAGCAGCTCGCGCAGGTGGGTGCAGCTTTGCACGCCGCCGATGCGCTCGCTGATGGCCTTGCGCCAGCCGTAGCCGATGCGCGCGCCCACCAGGGGCTTGAGGCTGTCCTGGATTTCCATGCACACGCCAAAGGGGGTGGACAGCATCTTGGCCGAGACGTCCTGCACCACGAACTCGTCGTTCAGGGTGAGGGTGATGGCCATGTGGTGCACCGGCTGGCCCGCGGGCAGCAGGCCTTTGCCGGGGGTGAGGGTGTCGTAGTGGCGCAGGTCGCGCAGCTCGGCTTCGATGTCCCAGAGGCCATCGTCTCGGCGGTAGCCGTTGAACTCGATGGAGCGGGTGTGCAGGCGTTCTCGCATGGGGCAGGTTCGGTCAGTGGGGATGCCTGGATGATGGGGCAGGCCACCCGGTGGTTCTGTCATCAATGCATCAATGGTTGAGCCAAAACATTGTATATTTGCCCGATGCGTGTTGGCAAAGCAATTGACCACTTCCCATGGTGACCGCCCGTTCTCGCCTGGTGCTGCTGGGGCAGGCCCTGGTGGTGGTGTTCACCGTGCTGGACATGGTGTGGCCCAGCCACCTGGGGCCATGGGCCATCGCGGCGGCCGGTGGCGTGTTCATGCTGGGGGCGCGGTCGCCCATGTCGGTGGGCTTGCGCCGCACGGTGTGGGCCTTGGTGCTGGCCACCTTGGCCCTGCTGCCCTGGGGGCCAGACCCTTGGCTGGCGCTGGAGAAGGGCATTCGCATCGGGGGGCTGATCTCGGCCATCTTGCTGTCGGTGTCGCTGCTGTCGCGCGCGGCGCAGCGCGTGCAGCTCTTGCGCGAGGTGGTGCGCCGCCTGCTGGCCGTGCCCCCCCGCCAGCGCCGCGTCACCCTGCCCATTGCCAGCCAGGTGTTTGGCGGCTTCCTGGGCTTTGCGGGCATCAGCATGCTGATGGAGGCCGCGTCGCAGTTGCCCGACACCGACCTTGAGGCCCGGCGCGAGTGCTTCCAGGGCATTTCGCGGGGCTACGCGGCGGCCAATCTGTGGAGCCCGATGTACAGCAACATCAGCATCCTGCTGGCCTTGAGCCCGGGCCTGAGCTGGGGCGCCATCTTCCCCTACGCGGTGCTGCTGGCCCTGACCAGCCTGCTGCTGGGCTATGCGCTGGACCGGCTCTCGCGCCGCCGCGGCGAGGCCGCCGCTGGCGAGCCGGTGCAGTGGGGCGCGCTGGCGCGGCTGGCCTGGCCGGTGGCGCTGGGCATGCTGGTGTTTCTGTGTGGCGCCGTGGCCCTGAGCGCCTGGGCGCGGGTGCCGATCGCGGCGCTCATCGTGACGATGGCACCCATCGCGGCCGTGGCGATCACGGTGTACCTGGGGCCGCAGCGCCGCCCCTGGCGCGAGGCCTCGGCGCAGGTGCTGCAAGACTTTCGGGGCTTTCAATCGCTGGCTGGCGAGGTGCGCATGCTGATGGCCTCGGGCTGCGCGGGCACGGTGATCGCGGCGGCCATTCCGGTGACGTGGACGCAGCCGCTGGCGCATGCCCTGGCGCCTTACCCGGTGCTGGCCTGCCTGTTCCTGGCCGCGGCGGTGGTGATGCTCTCGTGCACCTCGGTGCACCCCATTCTGTCGGGCATCGTCGTGGCCGCTGCCTTTCCGGCCATGGCCGTTGGCCTGCCGCCCACGGCGCATGTGCTGGCGGTGCTGGCCGGGCTGGGCCTGGCCGTGGTGACCACGCCTTTCTCGGTGGTGAGCCTCACCGCCAGCCGCTTCTCGGGCCTGCCGCTGCTCACCGTGAGCATGAAGGCCAACCTGGGTTTTGCCGCCATCAGCCTGGTGCTGGTGGGCCTCATTCTGGGCGGCTCGGCCAGCCGGTTCGCCCACTGATTCCTCTCCTTGAAGAAAGCCATTCCCATGACCACCACCCCGTCTGCCACCGGCCCCCTGGCCGGCATCCGTGTCATTGAATTCGCCGGCATCGGCCCGGGGCCGTTCGCCTGCATGTTGCTGTCTGACCTGGGGGCCGAGGTGATCCGGGTGGACCGGCCCGGCGCGCGCCTGGGCGACCCCAAAGACATCATCGGCCGCGGCCGCCAGACCGTACTGCTGGACCTGAAGAACCCCGCCGATGTGGCGCAGGTGATGGACCTGCTGGCCCAGGCCGACGTGCTGGTGGAGGGCTTTCGCCCCGGCGTGATGGAGCGCCTGGGCCTGGGGCCCGACGCGGTGGCCGAGCGCAACCCGCGCCTGGTCTATGGCCGCATGACCGGCTGGGGCCAAGACGGCCCGCTGGCCCAGGCCGCCGGGCACGACATCAACTACATCTCGATCGCCGGCGCCCTGGCCGCCATTGGCGAGGCCGGGCGCGCGCCCGTGCCGCCGCTGAACCTGGTGGGCGACTACGGCGGCGGCAGCCTGTACCTGGTGGTGGGCATTCTCTCGGCCGTGATCGAGGCCAAGCGCAGCGGCCGTGGCCAGGTGGTGGACGCCGCCATCTGCGACGGCGTGGTCTCGCTCATGAGCCTGTTTCAGGTGCAGGCCCTGCGCGGCACGCACACCGAGCAGCGCGGCAGCAACATGCTCGATGGCGGCGCGCCGTATTACCGCGTGTATGAAACGGCCGATGGCGGCTTTGTGTCGCTGGGGCCGATCGAGCCCAAGTTCTTTGAACTGCTGTGCGAGAAGGTGGGCCTGCCCGAGCACCTGCGCCAGGCCCAGAACGACCGCGCCCGCTGGCCCGAGATGGCCGAGGCCTTCGCTGGCATCTTCCGCACCCGCACCCGCGCCCAGTGGTGTGAACTGCTGGAAGGCACCGACGCCTGCTTCTCGCCCGTGCTGCCGCTGAGCGAGGCCGCGCAGCACCCGCACCTGCAGGCGCGTGGCGCCTTCGTGCCGGTGGACGGTGTGGTGCACACCGCGCCCGCGCCGCGCCTGTCGCGCACGCCGGCGCGCATCCAGGGCCCGGCGCCCAAGGCCGCCGTGGCGGTGGCCGACCTGCTGGCGCGCTGGCAGCAGGGCTGAGCCTGGCGCCCGGCGGCGGCCGGGCGACGAACAGGCTTTAGAGGTCCAAGGTCAGCACCGCGCTGCGCGAGCCCGAGCAGCAGGCGATCACGCAGCGGTTGCCCTGGCGCTCGTCGTCGCTGAGGCACTCGTCGCGGTGGTCGGGCAGGCCGTCCAGCACCTCGATGCGGCAGCTGCCGCAAATGCCTTGCGTGCAAGAAAACGGCACGTCCACGCCCGCGTCCAGCAAGGTGTCCAGCATCGACTGGCCGGCCACCACCGGCAGGCGCCGCCCGCTGCGGGCCAGCTCGATTTCATAACCGCCGCCAATGGCCGCGGCCTGCGTGGCGCCAAAGCGCTCGTGGTGCACCTGCTCGGGCGGCAGGGCGGCGGTGGCGTCGATCACCGCGTCGATCAGGCCGTTGGGTCCGCACACATAGAAGTGGCTGCCCTGCGGGGCCTGGGCCACGATGGCGGGCAGGTCCAGCCGGGCGTCGCCTTCGCCGGTGCGGCACAAGTGCACCTGGCCAAGGCCTGCGGCCTGCAGCGCCGTGAGCTCGCGCACAAAGGCCATCTCGCGCCCCAGGCGGGCGGTGTAGTGCAGCACCCAGGGGCGCCCCAGCGCGTTCAGGCGCTCGGCCATGGGCAGCAGCGGCGTGATGCCAATGCCACCGGCCACCAGCACGGTGAAGGGCGCGTTTTCCACCAGCTCGAACTGGTTGCGCGGGCCGTGCACTTCCAGCGCCATGCCCACGCGCGCCACCTCGTGGAACCAGCGCGAGCCGCCGCGGCTGTCGGGCGCGTGCTTGATGGCGATGCGGTAGCGCTCGCGCCGCGTGGGCGAGCCCACCAGCGAGTAGCTGCGCCGGGGGCCGTTGGGCACCTGCACGTCGATGTGCGCCCCGGCCGTGAAGGGCGGCAGCTCGCCGCCGTCGCGGGCGTGCAGGTCAAACGAAGCCGTGCCATCGGCTTCCAGGCGAATCTGGCGAAGGATCAGGGTTTGCGGGTTCATGGCGGTTCGAGTGCGCGTTTGGGGGCTGGGTGACGGACAGGTGACAACCGGGATTGCTGTTGCATCTGGCTAGTGGTACGATTTATCAATGGTACTACCAATATGGAGATGACAACATGCTGAGTCGCGAAGACAACGAGCGCCTGGTGCGCGTGGGCCCGGGCACCGAAATGGGCCAGCTCATGCGCCTGTACTGGATTCCCTTCCTGCTGGCCAAGGACGTGCCGGCCGATGGCCAGCCCTACCGCGTGCGCCTGCTGGGCGAAGACCTGGTGGCCTTCCGCGACAACGAAGGCCGCGTGGGCCTGGTGGACCACGCCTGCCCGCACCGTGGCGCGCCCATGGTGTTCGGCCGCAACGAAGACGGCGGCCTGCGCTGCGTGTACCACGGCTGGAAGTTCTCGGTGGAGGGCCGCTGCCTGGAGATGCCGGCCGAACCGGCCAACTCGCGCATGCCGGCGGCCATGCGCATCAAGTCGTACCCGGTGCGCGAGCGCAACGGCGTGCTCTGGACCTACATGGGCCCCGAGCCCGAGCAGGCCCCGCCGCTGCCCTCGGTGGAATGGAACATGGTGCCCGAGGAGCAGGTGGCCCTGTCGGTGCGCGTGCAAGAGTGCAACTGGCTGCAGGCGCTGGAAGGCGAGATCGACTCGGCCCACGCCGCCATCCTGCATGGCCGCGCCGACAACAGCGGCATCATCAACCAGTGGAAGCAGGCACAAGACTTGGCGCCCACGTTTGAGTGTTCGGTGCAGGAGGCCGGCGTCAGCATCGCCTCGCGCCGCCAGGTGGGCGAGGACGCCAATTACATCCGCGTCAACCAGTACATGATGCCCTTCTGGACGCTGGTGCCCCCGCAGAGCCAGTACCCCGAACTCAGCGGCCACGCCTGGGTGCCGATCGACGACGAGCACACCCTGTGCCTGATGTTCTCGTACCACCCTGACCAGCCCTTCTACGAAAAGACCCGCAAGGTGTTCAAGGAAGGCCACGCCGGTCGGCAGACCGGCCACTCGTCCGAAGACTCGTTCGAGAAGCGCCCCTGCACCGACCCATACCACACCTACTGGAGCGTCTTCAACCGCGGCAACGCCTACCAGTTCAGCGCCGAACTGGCCAAGAAGTACAACGCCGGCCTGCCGGGCCTGTGGGTGCAAGACGCGGCCTGCCAGTCGGGCGTGGCGGCCATTTACGACCGCAGCCAGGAGCACCTGGGCACCACCGACACCGGCATCGTGCGCACCCGCCGCCTGCTGCTCGATTCCCTCAAACGCCTCGCGGCCGATGGCCAGCGCCCGGTCTCGGCCACCGACCCCGACCAGTTCCTGTGGCGCGCCATCTCCATCACCATCCCCGCCGGGGGTGACTGGAAGCAGGCCGGTGCCGAGGTCATGAAGGCCAAGCTCGGCCAGGGGTTTGGCTACGTGCCCTGAGCCCGGGCCCGATTCCGCACAAGAAGACAACGCCCATCCCACCGCCACCCACAGAAGGAGACACCATGAGCCGACACCACCTCAACCGCCGCCAGTTCGCGGGCGCCACCGCGGCCCTGCTGGCCGCGCCGGCCCTCACGGCGCATGCCCAGGCCTACCCCTCGCGCCCCATTCGCGTGGTGGTGCCGTACCCGGCCGGGGGCTCCACCGACCAGCTCGCGCGGGCCATTCAGCAACCCTTGTCTGAGCTGCTGGGCCAGCCGGTGGTGATCGACAACCGCGCTGGCGCGGGCGGCACCATCGGCACCGACATCGTGGCCAAGGCCGCGCCCGACGGCTACACCCTGGTCTTCGGCAACACCGGCCCCAACGCCGTGGTCTCGCTCTTGCGCAAGGTGCCGTACGACCCGGTGGCCGACCTGGCGCCCATCTCCACCGTGGCGCTCACGCCCATGATCCTGGCCGTGCCGGTGGACAGCCCGGCCAAGACGCTCAAGGAGTTCCTGGCCTATGCCAAGCGCGAGGGCGACAAGCTCAACTACGGTTCGGTGGGCAACGGCTCGCTGTCGCACCTCACGGGCGAGCACTTCAACGACAAGGCCGGCCTGAAGCTGCTGCACATCCCCTACAACGGTGGTGCACCCATGCTCACCGCCTTTGCCAGCGGGCAGCTGCACGCTGCCTTCGTCACCGGGCTGGACGGCGCGTCCATGCTGGCCTCGGGCAAGGTGCGTTACCTGGCCGTGGCCACGCCCGCGCCCACCGACGTGGTGCCCGGCCTGCCGGCCATCGCCGATGAGGTGCCCGGTTTTGCCAGCACCGCCTGGTTCGGCCTGCTTGGCCCCAAGGGGCTGCCGGCCGACCTGCTGGCCAAGCTCAACAGCGCGGTGGTGGCCTCGGTGGCTCGGCCCGAGGTGCAAAAGCTCTTCACCGAGCGCCGCATCGAAGCCCGCAGCAGCACCCCCAAAGAGATGGAGCAGCGAATCGCCGGTGAGATGAAGCATTGGGGCGAGGTGATCCGCAAGGCGGGCATCACCACATGAGCGGCGAGCGCACCCTGCGTGGCCGCGTGGCCGTGGTCGGCATTGGCGAGACCCCGTACTACAAGCACGGCCAGTCGCCCGACGCCGAGTTCAAGCTCGCGCTCAAGGCCATCCTGGCCGCCTGCGCCGACGCCGGCCTGGACCCGCGCCAGATCGACGGCTTCGCCTCGTACAGCGACGACCGCAGCGAGGCCACCCGCCTGGCCGCCGCGCTGGGCCTGCCGCGCCTGCGCACCGCCACCATGCAATGGGGCGGTGGCGGCGGGGGTTGCTGCGCAGCCGTGGCCAACGGCGCGGCGGCCATCGCCACCGGGCAGGCCGACTGCGTGGTGGTGTTCCGCTCGCTGGCCCAGGGCCAGTACGGCCGCTTTGGCCAGACCACGGGCGTGAACACGGCCTCGGGCGAGAAGGCCTACCTCATGCCCTACGGCGTGCTCTCGCCGCCACAGCGCTTTGCCATGCGGGTGCAGCGCTACATGCACGAGCACGGCGTGCGGCAAGAGGCGCTGCGCGCCATTGCGCTGGCCTCGTACCACCACGCCCAGGCCAACCCGCGCGCGGTGATGCACGGCCGCCCGCTGGACGAGGCCCGCTACGACGAGTCGCGCTGGATCGCCGAGCCCTTCCACCTGTTTGACTGCTGCATGGAAAACGACGGCGCCGCCGCCCTGGTGCTGGTGGACGCCGAACGTGCGCGCGATTTCCCCAACAAGCCGGTTTATCTGCTGGGCGCCGCCTCGGGCGCGGGCTACCGCTTCGCGGCCCACCCGCACAACTCGGCCGAGTACGCCTCGGCCAACTTCGGCACCGTGGCGCGCGACCTGTACGACATGGCTCGCGTCACCCCGGCCGATGTGGGCGTGGTGCAGAGCTACGAAAACTTCACCGGCGGCGTGGTCATGGCCCTGGCCGAGCACGGCTTCTTCAAGCCAGAAGAGGCCAACGACTTCCTCACGCTGGAGAACCTCACCGCGCCCAAGGGCCGCCTGCCGCTGAACACCAGCGGCGGCAACCTGGCCGAGTGCTACATGCACGGCTTCGAGCTGGTGCTGGAGGCGGTGCGCCAGGTGCGCGGCACCTCCACCAGCCAGGCCCCGCGCCACGACGTGGCCCTGGTGGTGGGCGGCCCCATGGTGGCGCCCGCCAGCAACCTCATGTTCGGATCGGAGGCCGTGCTGTGAGCGCCCCCACCACCACTCCCTCGACCACTTCCTACCTGCCCGAAGGCCTGCCCATTCCGGTGCCCGAGCCCGATGGTCTGTCGGCCCCGTACTGGGCCGGCCTGCGCGAAGGCAAGCTGCTGGTGCAGCGCTGCGCCCACTGCGGCACCTGGCAGTTCGGCCCTGAGTGGATCTGCCACCGCTGCCACGCCTTCGACCCCGAGTGGGTTGAGGTGGAACCCAAGGGCCGCATCTACAGCTGGGAACGCGTCTGGCACCCCGCGCACGCCAGCCTGAAGAACCACGGCCCCTACCTGGCCGTGCTGGTGGAGCTGCCGCACGCCGGCCTGGTGCGCATGGTGGGCAACCTGCTGGGCGACCCAATGCAGCCGGTGCAGATCGGCGCTGAGGTGCGCGGCGTGGTTGAGCACCACCCCCAGGCCAACCCGCCCTACAGCCTGCTGCACTGGACGCTGGCATGAGCCAGGGCCACGCCAGCCAGCCCGACCTGATCGTGGTGGGCGCCGGGGCTGGTGGCATGACCGCCGCCCTGGTGGCCGCGCTCGATGGCCTGCGCGTGGTGCTCTGCGAGGCCAGCGAGCAAGTGGGCGGCACCACCGCCACCTCGGCCGGCACCCTGTGGGTGCCAGGCAACCCGCAGGGCGAGGCCGCCGGCCATGGCGACACGGTGGACGCCGCGCGGCAGTACCTGCACGCCCTGATCGGCCCGCTGGACGCGCGCGGCCGGCGCGAGGCCTACTTCGCCACCGCCGCGCAGGCGCTGGGCGACCTGCAGGCCCGCAGCGCCGTGGCCTTCGCCAGCTCAGGCATGCACCCCGACTACCTGCCGCAACTGCCCGGCGCGGCGGTGAGCGGGCGGGCCGTGTCGCCCCTGCCGTTTGACGGCCGCCTGCTCGGGCGCGATTTCGTTCGCGTGCGGCCACCGCTGCCCGAGTTCATGGTGCTGGGCGGCATGATGGTGGGCAAGGCCGACATCACGGCCCTGCTCAACCGCTACCGCTCGTGGCGGCACTTCTCGCACACCGCCCGGCTGGTGCTGCGCCACGCCATCGACCGCCTGCGCTACCCGCGCGGCACGCGGCTGGTGATGGGCAACGCCCTGGTGGCGCGGCTTTTTCACAGCCTGCGGCAAGCGGGCGTGGACATTCGTTTTGGCTGGCGCCTGACCGGGCTGGATCAAGAGCAGGGCAGGGTGGTGGGCGCGCGCTTCACGGCCGGCGATGGCGAGCACACCCTGCGCGCCCGCGTGGGCGTGGTGCTGGCCACCGGTGGCGTGGGCCACCACGCGGCCTTGCGCCGTGAGCTGGATCCGACCGGCACCCCGGTGCACCCGCTGGCACCGCCCAGCGTGCGCGGCGACGGCGTGGCCAGCGCGCGCGAACTGGGCGCGGCCATCGAGCAGCACCCGGGCAATTTCTTCTGGCAACCGGTGTCGCGCGTGCCCCGCGCCGACGGCAGCACCGGCCTGTTCCCGCACCTCTTTCTGGACCGCGCCAAGCCCGGCCTGATCGCGGTGAACGCGCAAGGCCAGCGCTTCGTGGACGAGGCCGCCTCGTACCACCACTTCGTCGAAGGCATGGTGCGCGCCGGCGCGGTGCCGGCCCACCTGGTGTGCGAAGCGGCGTTTGTGCGGCGCTACGGCCTGGGTGCCATTCCCCCCGGCACCACCGACCTGCGGCCCTGGCTGGCGCGCGGCTATCTGGTACAGGCGCCCACGCTGGACGCGCTGGCGCAGGCCCTGGGCCTGCCGGCCGGTGCCTTGCCCGCCACCGTGGCCCGCTACAACGAAGGCGCACGGCGCGGCGAAGACCCCGACTTCGGCAAAGGCGCCTCGGTGTTCGACCGCTTCAATGGCGACCCGGCGCACACGCCCAACCCCTGCCTGGCGCCCATCGAGGCGGGGCCGTTCTGCGCGCTCACGGTGTGGCCGGGCGATGCCGCGTCCAGCGCGGGGCTGGTGACCGATGTGCACGGCCGCGTGCTCGATGCGGCCGGGCTGCCGCTGCCCGGTCTGTACGCCTGCGGCAACGACGCTGCTTCGGTGATGCAGGGCCGCTACCCTGGCCCCGGCACCACCCTGGGCCCGGCCATGGTGGAGGGCTGGCGCATCGCGCGGCACGCGCGCGATGCAGGGGATGCGCTGAGGGCCTGAGCCCGCTTCAGGCGCGGGCCTTGGCCTTGGCGGTCGCCTTGGCTTTCGCCGTGGCCTTGGCCGCTGTCTTCTTCTGGCTTTCGCTCTCCAGGTACTCGCTCACCTTGCGCAGGTGCTGGGCCATGGCGGCGCTGGCGCCTTCGGGGTCTCGCGCGCGCAGCAGCGCCAGCACCTGGCGGCGCACCAGCATGATGTCTTGCCGGGGCTGCGGGTCGATGTGGGCCAGCAGCTCGCGGATGATCTCCGACAGCGCGTCCACCATCATCAAGATCACGTTGTTGTGCGTGGCCCGCGCGATGAGGCGGTAGAACTCGATCACCGACTTGGTGTTGCGCGAGCCACCGCGCTCGCGGAACAGCTCGGTGTGGTGGTCAATGTCGGCCTCGATGGCGTTCAACTCTTCTTCGGTGGCGCGGGCGCAGGCCAGGCGAATGGCCACGCCCATCAGTTCCACCCGGGCCTCGGTCACGTCCGAGATGGAGACCTGGCCCAGCGAGACCATGTCTTGCACGCTTTGCGTGAGGCCGGCGCTGTTGCTGTCGCGAATGAAGAAGCCGCCGTTCAGGCCGGTGCGCGCCTCTACCACGGCGGCGGCCTCCAGGCTTCGCAAGGCCTCGCGCACGGCGATGCGGCTGATGTCGAACTGCTCGGCCAGCTCTTTCTCGCCGGGCAGGCGCTCGCCGGGACGCAGGTCGCCACGGGCGATCTGCTGGCGAATCTGGTCGCACACCACCTCAAAGGCGCGGCGCGTGCGAACGGGCTGGAACACCGGGCCCCGCGCGGTTGGCGTGGGGGCTTTGCTGGCGGCACTGGCGCGGGTGGCGGTGGTCGCCGGGGATTTGCTTGGCATTGGATGAACCTCTTTTGGGCGATCGTAATACAGGGTCACCTTCGTGACGGACGGGCCTTGGCGTGCCAGATTCGGGTTGTCAGGTTTTATTGGTTGAACCATAATAATGCGACCGGACTGGAACAAGCGTCAACCCCAGACAACAGGACATTCGATGGACCTCCAACTCACCGCCGAGCAACAGGCCTTTCGGGCCGAGGTGCGGGCTTTCATTCAAGAGCGGCTGCCGCAAGACATTCGCGATCGCCTGCGCGCCGGCCACCCGCCGCGCAAGGAGGACACTGTGCGCTGGCAGCGCATCCTCAACGAGCGCGCCTGGGCTGCGCCGCACTGGCCGCGCCGCTTCGGCGGGGCCGAACTGGGCCAGGCCGAGCGCCTGATCCTGATGGACGAGCTTTACCGCGCGCCCGCGCCGCTGCCGCAGGTGTTCAACATCACCATGCTGGGGCCGGTGCTCATGAAGTTCGGCACGCCGCAGCAGTGCGAGCACTTCCTGCCCAAGCTCGCCAGCCTTGACCTCTGGTTCTGCCAGGGCTTCTCCGAGCCGGGCTCGGGCTCTGACCTGGCCTCGCTGCGCACCGCCGCGCGGCGCGAGGGCGACCACTACATCGTCACCGGTCAGAAGATCTGGACCACCACCGCCCACTGGGCCGACTGGACCTTCGCCCTGGTGCGAACCGACCCCGAGGCGCGCAAGCAAGAGGGCATTTCCTTCCTGCTGATCGACCTGAAATCGCCCGGCATCACCATCCGCCCTATCACCTCGATCGACGGCGAGCACCACCTCAACGAGGTGTTCTTCGACGAGGTGCGCGTGCCCGTGGCCAACCTGGTGGGCCAGGAAAACAAGGGCTGGGACTGCGCCAAGTTCTTGCTGGGCAACGAGCGCACCGGCATCGCCAACGTGGGCCTGTGCCGCGAGCGCCTGGACCATGCGCGCGCCGTGGCCGAGCGCACGCCGCAAGGCGCGGGCCGCCTGATCGACGACCCCAAGCTGCAGGCCGAACTGGCCACGCTGGACGCCGAGATTCGCGCACTGGAGGTGACCAACTGGCGCTTCCTGCTCACGCCCTCGGCGCAGCAGGAACTGCCGGCCTTCGCCTCGGTGCTCAAGCTCAAGGGCGTGGAGCTGCAGCAAGACGTCAACGCGCTGCTGGCCCGCATTGCCGGCCCCTCGGGGCTGGAGCGCCGCGGCAGCGACGACACCGCGCACGGCCCGCTCACGCCGCGCTATTTCTACTCGCGCGCGGCCAGCATTTATGGCGGCACCAGCGAGGTGCAGAAGGACATCTTGTCCAAGTTCATCCTGGGTTGAGGACGACGCCCCATGCAATTCGAATTGAACGACGAACAAAGCGCACTGCGCGACAGCCTGGCCCGCCTGCTGGCCGACCGTTACGGCTTCGAGCGCCGCCGCGCCTTGGCCAGCAGCCCCGAAGGCCATTGCCCCCAGACCTGGGCGCAGCTCGCCGAGCTGGGCCTGATGGGCCTGCCCGTGGCCGAGGCCGATGGTGGTTTTGGTGCCCGCGCCGAAGACCTGCTGCCGGTGATGCAAGAACTCGGCGCGGCCCTCTCGCTGGAGCCCTACCTGCCCCTGGTGCTGGGCGCCACCGCCGTGCGCCTGGCCGGCAGCGAGGCGCAGCGCGCCGAGTGCCTGCCCGCCGTGACCGAGGGCGCTTGCCGCCTGGCCTGGGCGCACGACGAGGCCGCTGGCCGCCACGCGCCCTGGTGGGTGCAGGCCACCGCCCGCCGCGAGGGCGATGCCTGGGTGCTGAGCGGCGCCAAGTCGCTGGTGCTGGGCGCGCCCCTGGCCGACCGCTTCGTGGTGAGCGCCCGCCTGAGCGGCGAGGCCGCCCAGCGCGAAGGCTGCGCCCTTTTCCTGGTGGACGCCAAGGCCCCGGGCGTGCAAGTGCGCGCCTACCCCTTGGTGGACGACAGCATGGCCGGTGAACTCAAGCTCACCGGCGCCCGTGCCCAGGCCCTGGGCGATGCCGCCGATTCGGCGCGCGCCCTGGCCGCCATCGACGGCACGCTGGCCATGGGCATCGCCGCCATTTGCGCCGACATGACCGGTGCCATGCGCGCGGCCTATCGCCTGGCGGTGGACTACCTCAACACCCGCCAGCAGTTCGGCCGCCTGATCGGCCAGAACCAGGCCCTGCGCCACCGCGCCGCCGAAATGCTGGTGAGCCTGGAGTTGGCCAAGAGCATGGCCATCACCGCTGCGGTGGCGGTGGACGACCCGGGCAGCGAAGGCGCCCACCTTGACCTGCACCGCGCCAAGCTGTCGGTGGCCCGCCACGCGCGGCAACTCGCGCAGCACGCGATTCAATTGCACGGTGGCATTGGCATGACCGAGGAATACGCTGTGGGCCATTACCTGCGGCGCATTCACGTGCTGGACCAGTTGCTGGGCGACGGCGATGCCCATGCCGCCCGCCTGGCCGCGCTGCTGACGCAAGGCACGGCCGCCTGAGGCCCTGCCCTGGCACCCGATACACAGAAAGAGAGAGACAAGAGCATGAGCACCGCCATGATTTACCTGGACGAACGCGGCCTGCCGCGCGATGAACTGGTGCAGCGCGGCCTGCGCGCGGCCACCGGCTTCTCGCGCATGGGCATTGGCGAGGGCGACACCGTGGCCTTGCTGCTGCGCAACGACTTCGCCTTCTTCGAGGTGCTGCAGGCCGCGGGCGCCATTGGCGCCTACGCCGTGCCGCTGAACTGGCACGGCAAGACGGATGAGGCCGTCTACATCCTGAACGACTCGCGCCCCAAGGTGCTGGTGGCGCACGCCGATTTGCTGGCGCCGCTGCGCGACCAGATCCCGGCCGGCATCGAGTTGCTGGTGGTGCCCACCCCGCCCGAGGTGCAACAGCGCTACGGCATTGCCGACGCCGCCTGCCAGGTGGCGCCGGGCGATGTGGCCTGGCCGCAGTGGGCCGATGGTTTCGAGCCCTGGGCCGAGCCGCCCAAGCGCAGCCGCGCCACCATGATCTACACCTCGGGTACCACCGGCCACCCCAAGGGCGTGAAGCGCGACCCGGCCTCGCCCGAGCAAAGCCAGGTGTACGCCGACCTCATCAAGCGGGTGTACGGCGTGGAGCAGGGCGTGCGTGCGCTGGTCACCGGGCCGCTGTACCACGCCTCGCCCAACGCCTACGGCCGCCAGGCCTTCGGGCTGGCCGAGGTGCTGGTGATGCAGTCCAAGTTCGACCCCGAGGAAACGCTGGCGCTCATCGAGAAGCACCGCATCACCAACGCGGTGATGGTGCCCACCATGTTCGTGCGTATCCTCAAGCTGCCGCGCGAGGTGCGCGAGCGTTATGACGTGTCCTCGCTCAAGTGGGTCACCCACACCGGTGCGCCGTGCCCGCGCGAGGTCAAGCAAGAGCTGATGGCCTGGTGGGGGCCGGTGGTCTATGAGACCTACGGCGGCACCGAGGTGGGCACCGCCACCCTGGCCACCCCGCAAGACTGGCTGGAACACCCGGGCTCGGTGGGCGTGCCCACGCCGGGCACGCGCATCGCCTTCTATGGCGAAGACGGCCAGCCCGCGCCCGATGGCGAGCCCGGCGAGATCTACATGCGTGTGCCGGCCTACGCCGACTTCACCTACCTCAACAACCCCGAGAAGCGAAAGAGCGTCGAGCGCGACGGCCTCATCAGCGTGGGCGACGTGGGTTACCTGAAGAACGGCCGCCTCTACCTGTGCGACCGCCGCTCGGACATGGTGATTTCCGGTGGCACCAACATCTACCCGGCCGAGATCGAGATGGTGCTCACCCAGTGCCCCGGTGTGCAGGACTGCGCGGTGTTCGGCATTCCCGACGAAGACTTTGGCGAATCGCTGGCCGCGGCGGTGGAGCTGATGCCCGGCGCCCAGCTCACGGCGCAAGACATCAAGGCCTACCTGGAAGCGCGGCTGGCCAAGTACAAGGTGCCCAAGCGGGTGGACTTTCACGCCAGCCTGCCGCGCGAAGACAGCGGCAAGATCTTCAAGCGCCGCCTGCGCGACCCGTTCTGGCAAGCCACGGGCCGCAAGATCTGATGGCCACCGCGCGCGACCCCGAGGCCGTGGCCTCGGCCCTGCAGGCCGTGCTCTCGCGCCAAGGCGATGGCGTGGTGCAAGGCGAGGTGCAGGGGCTGAGGCGCCTCACCGGCGGGGCCACCAAAACCACCTGGGCCTTTGACTGGGTGAGTGGCGGCGCCACCCAGGCGCTGATCCTGCAGCAAACGCCCGCGCTCACCGGGCCACGTGGCCGCGTGCCCAAGCTCACCGCCGCCGAAGACGCCGCCGTGATGCGCGTGGCCCGAGCTGGCGGCGCGCCCGCGCCCGTGGTGCGCCTAGTGCTGACCGAGGCCGATGGCCTGGGCGAGGGCTACGTGACCGAGGCCGTGCCTGGCGAGACGCTGGGCAAGAAGCTGGTGCGCGACGACGCGTTCGCCAGCGCGCGGGCCGTGATGGCCGCCCAGTGCGGGCAGATACTGGCCGCCATCCACCGCCTGCCACTGCAAGGCCTGGGGTTCCTGCAAACCCTCTCGCCGGCTGACGAGCTGGCGGTGTACTCAGACCTGCTGGCCGCCTGCGGCGTGCGCCACCCGGCGCTGTCGTTCGCGCAGCGCTGGGTGCGTGAGCACCTGCCCACCGACTGGGCCCCGGCCCTGGTGCACGCCGACTTCCGCACCGGCAACCTGATCGTTGGGCCCGAGGGCGTGCGCTGCGTGCTCGACTGGGAAATCGCCCGCATCGGCGACCCCATGCAAGACCTGGGTGTGCTGTGCATGCGCTCGTGGCGCTTCGGCGGCGCGGGCGAGGTGGGCGGCTTTGGCGAACGCGAAGACCTGTACGCCGCTTACGAAGCCGCCAGCGGCCAGCCGGTGGACCGGGCGCGCGTGCGCTTCTGGGAAGCGTTTTCCAACCTCAAGTGGGCCATTGCCTGCGCGCGCCGAGGCTCGGCCACCCGGCCCGACGGGCGCCCGGCCAGCGTGGAACTCAGTGCCGTGGGTCGCCGCCTGGAAGAGCCCTTGTGGGACTTCATGCAACTGATTCAGGAGGCCGCATGACCGTCTTCGTGCCCGACATGGCCCGGCTGGTGCAGGCCACGGCCGACCACCTCGAACACGAGCTGCTGCCCACGCTGGACGGCTACCACCGCTTTCACACCCGCGTGTGCGTGAACGTGCTGCGCATCGTGCAGCGCCAGGCCGAGCAGGGCGCCGCGCTGGAGGCGGCCGAGTGGGCGCGCCTGCGCGAGCTGTTGCAGTCCACCGAGGCGCTGCCCGCGCTGAACGACGCGCTGGTGCGCCAGCTCGACGACGGCAGCCTGCCCCTGGACACCCCGGGCCTGGCGGCCCACCTGCACGCCACGCTGGGCGACGCGCTGGCCATCAACAACCCCAAATGGACCCGGCAGCCATGAGCGCACCGCCCATTGCCTCTTTGCCCCCGCCGCGCCTGCGCCCGGCCGATGCGCCTCTGCCACTGGCCGGTGTGCGCGTGGTGGACTTCAGCCACTTTCTGTCGGGCCCGTATTGCACCCAGATCCTGGCCGACTTTGGTGCCGAGGTGTGGAAGATCGAAAAGCCCAATGGCGGTGACGACTTTCGCTCGCACAAACCGCCCGACCTGGGCGGTGAATCGCTGGGCTATCTCTGGACCAACCGCAACAAAAAGGGCCTCACGATTGACCTCTACAGCGAGGCCGGCCGGGCCTTGGCCTGGGAGTTGATCGAGCGCGCCGACGTGCTGGTGGAGAACTTCTCGGCCGGCGTGATGCAGCGCCTGGGCCTGGATTTCGAGACCGTCTCCAAGCGCCACCCGCGCCTCATCTATTGCTCGATTTCCGCCGCCGGCCGCGAAGGCGAACTGGCGCAGCGCGTGGGCTTCGATCCCATCGCCCAGGCCGAGAGCGGGTTGATGGCGCTCAACGGTCACCCTGGGGCCGACCCGGTGGTGGTGGGCTCGCCCATCATCGACATCACCACCGGCATGATGGCCGCCAACGCCGTGCAGGCCGCGCTGCTGGCGCGCCAGCGCGACGGCCTGGGCCAACTGGTGGAAGTGGCCATGCTCGACCAGGCCGCGCAGATGGCGGGCTACCGGCCCATGGGCTATCTCGTCACCGGCCAGGAGCCGCCGCGCGTGGGCAACTCCAGCCCGGTGGTGGTGGCCATCGGCATGTTCGCCACCGCCACCTCGCCGCTGTACCTGTGCTGCGCCAACGAGCGCAGCTACCAGCGCCTGGTGCGCGACGTGCTGAACCGCCCCGACCTGGCCGAAGGCGAGTACGCCGAGCCGCGCCAGCGCGCGCGCCACCGCGACGCCCTGCGCCAGGCCTTGCAAGACGCCATCGTCGCCCAGCCACGCGAACACTGGCTGCGCGTGATGCGCGCGGCCGGCGTGCCGGTGGGCGCGGTGCGCTTGGCCGGCGAGGCGCTCACCAGCGACGACGTGCGCGAGCGCGGCCTGCTCAGCGCCATTCCCCACCCCACGGCAGGGCAGGTGCCCAACCTGGCACCGCCCTACCGCCTGAGCCGCACCCCCGTGGCCGACCCGCAGGCCGCGCCCACGCTGGGCCAGCACACCGACGAGGTGCTGCGCCAGGTGCTGGGGCTGGGCGACGAGGCCATTCAGGCCCTCATCGACCAAGGCGTGCTGGGCACCCAGAGGGAGCAGCCATGAACACCACGACCGACGCCATGGGGTTCCTGGCGCACACCGGGCCGCTGGAGCGCGTGGCGCCCAACGCCTTGGCGCTGGACTTGGCGCCGCACCACCTCAACATCGGCGGGCGTCTGCACGGCGGCATGGTGATGACGCTGATCAGCGCCGCCGCCGAGGCCACCGCGCTGGACGCCGCGGCCCAGGCCCAGGCCGGCGCCCGCGCCGAGATGCTGTCGCTGGACGTGCAGTTCATCAGCGCCACGCTGGGCGGCGCCCGGGTGCAGGCCGAGGTGCGGCCCACGCGCGTGACGCGCACGATGGTGTTTCTCACCATCGAATTGCGCGCAAGCGATGAGTGCCTGGCCACGGCGGCAGCGGTGTACCGCATCGTGCCGGCCGGGGCTGACGAACCGGTGCCGCCAGCGCCAGCGCCTTCGCTGGTGGGTTGGGACGTGGCCGTGTGGCGCGAGCCGTTTGCCCGCCACATTGGCCTGGCCCACGAGCGCACGCTGGCCAGTGGCTTCAAGGCATGCCTGTTCCAGGCCGACCCCACGCGCCTGTGCGCGCACGCGCCGCTGCTGCACGACGGCATGGCCCTGTTCGTGGCCGACGTGTTCACCGGCCGCGCCTCGTCGCTGGCCTCGCAAGGGCGCTGCGTGACGCTGAGCATGCAGGTGCGCCGCCTGGGCGATGTGCCCGCGGGCGCCTGGGCTGAGTTCCGGCCCGAGGTGCGGCAGGTGTCGCCGTCGGTGGTGTTCACCGATGGCACCCTGTGCGTGGGCGACCGGCCGGTGATGGCCGTGGCCTCGGTGTGGAAGGTGCTGGGGGCCACCTGAGGCGGCCCCCGGGGCGTGGCCCCAGGCGGTGTCAGGCAGCGCCGAAGGCGCCGGCCGCTTGCAGGCGCTGCAGCTCAGGCGCGCCCAGGCCCCAATCGGCCAGGGCGGCGGCATCGTCGGCGCCGGGGGGCACCCAGGCCTTGGGCTCGTCCGCTGGCGTGCGGCTGAAGCGCGGCGCGGGCGCGGGTTGCACCACGCCGTCCACCGTGACGAAGGTGCCGCGCGCCTTCAGGTGCGGGTGCTCAGGTGCCTCGGAGAGCGACAGCACGGGTGCAAAACACGCGTCGCTGCCCTCCATCGCCTCGCACCACTCGGCGCGGGTGCGGCTGCGGAACAGCTCGGCAAAGCGCGCCTGCAGGCGTGGCCAGCCGGCGCGGTCGTGCTGGGCCGGCAGGTCTTCGCCTTCCAGCCCCAGGCGGCGGATCAGCTCGGCGTAAAACTGCGGCTCGGCCGCGGCCACGGTGACGTACTGGCCATCGGCCGTCTCGTACACGTGGTACCAGGGCGCGGCGCCGTCCAGCACGTTTTGCCCGCGCGCATCTCGCCAGCGGCCCTTGGCGCGGTTGGCGTGCAGGTAGGTGGTGAGCGAGGCAGTGCCGTCCACCATGGCGGCGTCCACCACCTGCCCCTTGCCCGACTGGCGGGCCTCCAGCAGCGCGCAGACGATGCCAAAGGCCAGGTACATGCCGCCGCCGCCAAAGTCGCCGATCAGGTTCAGCGGCAGGGGCGGTGGCGCATCGGCCGTGCCCAGCGGGTGCAGGGCGCCGGCCAGGGCGATGTAGTTGGCGTCGTGGCCCGCGGCCTGGGCCATGGGGCCATCTTGCCCCCAGCCGGTCATGCGGCCATAGACCAGGCGCGGGTTGCGGGCCAGGCAGGTGTCGGGGCCCAGGCCAAGGCGCTCCATCACGCCAGGGCGAAAGCCTTCGATGAGCGCATCGGCGCCGTCGAGGAGCTGGCGCAGCGTGTCCACCGCCTCGGGCTTTTTCAGGTCCAGCGCAATCGAGCGCCGGTTGCGAAAGAGGATGTTGGCCGCCGGCTTGGCCGGTGCCTGGCCGGGCGGGACAGGGCGCTCGATGCACAGCACCTGCGCGCCCATGTCGGCCAGCATCATGGCCGCAAACGGGCCGGGGGCTAGCCCGGCCATTTCAATGATCTTGATTCCGTGAAGAGGTCCCATGGGGTGTGTGAGCGTCGGCCTGGGCCGAGGGGGAGAAGGCTGAAGGTGGCGCGGCAATGGCGCCGGGCGCGTGGACCAGAAAGGCAAACGAGGCGCCCCAGGTGGTCACGAAGCGCAAGACCCAACGGCGCAGGCGCGAGCTCATGGGGCGTCTCCTTTTTCAATGGTTGGGCCAATTATCGAAACCGGAAGGCGGGATGTCAATGAAGCTGGGCCAGGGCAATCCCTAGGCCATCCGTCTGAAGAAGCCTTGACACCGCACACGCTGTTTTATAAGGTTCAACCAATCATTTACAAAAGGAGACAAGCGATGACAATCAACCGCCGACAAGCCCTGGCCGCTGGCCTGGCCACGCTGGGTGGCGCGGCCACCACGGCCCACGCGCAGACCGCGCCCGCCGCCACGCCGGCCTACCCCACGGCGCCCATTCGCATCGTCATTCCCACCGCTGCCGGCGGCGGGCACGACACCATGATGCGGCTCATTGGCCAGAAGCTCACCGAGCGCCTGGGCCAGCCTTGCGTGGTGGAGTCGCGCCCCGGCGCCAGCGGTGCCATCGCGGCGGCGGCGGTGGCGCAGGCCCCGGCCGATGGGCACACGCTGATGGTGGGTTACAGCGCCTTCCTGAGCAACACGGTGCTGCTGGACAAGGTGCCCTACAAGGTGGAGGACTTCGTGCCGGTGAGCATGCTGGCGCTCACGCCGATTGCGCTGGGCATCAGCGAGTCGCTGGCGGCGTCCACGCTCAAGCACTACGTGGCCATCGCCAAGACGCGTCCGGGTCAGTTGTCTTACGCCTCTTACGGGCCGGGCAGCGGCGGGCACTTCGTGGGTGAGCTGTTCAACATGGCGGCCGGCATCAACACGGTGCACGTGCCCTACAAGGGCGAGACGCCGGCGCTGCTGGACGTGCTGGCCGGGCAGGTGCAGGCCTCGTTCACCTCGGTGGGCGGCGCGCGCCGCTACCCGGGGCGCATCCGCGCGCTGGCGGTGGCCACCAAAGAGCGCTCGCCCAGCTACCCCGACGTGCCCACCTTCGCCGAGCTGGGTTACCCCGAGGTGGACATGCCCGGCTGGGGCGCCCTGTTCGCGCCGGCCAAGACGCCGCCGGCCGTGGTGCAGTTGCTCACGCGCGAGATCAACCGCATCGTGCTGCTGCCCGAAGTGAAGGCCAAGCTGTCCGAGCTGGGCTTTGACGCGGTGGGCTGGGACGGGGCGCGCACCAACGAGTTCCTGAAAGAACAGCTGGCCAGCACGCGCAAGCTGGTGGCCTCGGGCCGCATCAAGCTCTGATGTGAAAAGGCCCCGCCTGGCAGGCGGGGCCTTTCTCTTTCTCTCCCCCCGTTCGCTTCAGATGAAGGAATCGGGAATCAGGTCGCTCTCGGGGCAGTCGCTGTACATCGAAAGGTCGGTCACGCCCTGCTCGCGCAGCACCTGCTCGTCGATGCAGAAGTGGCCGCTGAAGGAGCGGTCGCGCGTGAGGATGGCGTGGGCCGCGTCGCCCATGATCTCGGGGCGGCGGGTGCGCTTCATGGTGGCCTCGCCGCCCAGGATGTTCTGCACCGCCGCCGTGCCGATGAAGGTGCGCGGCCACAGCGCATTGAAGGCCACGCGGTCGCGGAACTCGCCGGCCATGCCCAGCACGCACATGCTCATGCCGAACTTGGCCATGGTGTAGGCCACGTTGGGCGCGAACCAGCGTTCTTCCATGTTCAGCGGCGGCGAGAGCATGAGCACGTGCGGGTTCTCGGCCTGCAGCAGGTGTGGCAGGCAGGCGCGCGAGACCAGGTAGGTGCCGCGCGCGTTGATGCCGTGCAGCAGGTCAAAGCGCTTCATGTCGGTGGCCAGGGTGCCGGTCTTGCTGATGGCGCTGGCGTTGTTCACGCAGATGTCGATGCCGCCAAAGCGCGCCACGGTCTGTTCCACCGCGGCCAGCACCTGGTCTTCGTGGCGGATGTCCACCACCAGCGGCAGGGCCTGGCCGCCCGCGGCCTCGATGGCCTTGGCCGCCGTGTAGATGGTGCCGGGCAGCTTGGGGTGTGGCTCGGCCGACTTGGCCGCGATGGCGATGTTGGCGCCGTCGCGCGCCGCGCGCAGGGCAATGGCCAGGCCAATGCCCCGGCTGGCGCCGGTGATGAAGAGGGTCTTTCCCTTGAGCGTGCTCATGCTTTCACCTTTGGAAATCCCCGGTAGGGCGGTGCCTTCTTGGCCAGCATGGCCTCGATGGCCACGCGCGGCTCGGGCGCGGCAAAGGCGGCGGCCTGGCTGGCGGCCTCCAGGGTGAACAGGGTCTGCTGGTCGGCGTCGAGCGAGGCGTTGAGCGCGGCCTTGGTCAGCGCCAGCGCGGTGGGCGCGGCGTGGGTGAGGCTCTCGGCGATCTGGCGCACGCGCTCTTCCAGCGCCTCGCTCTCGTGCACCTCCATCACCAGGCCCAACTGGCGGGCCTCTTCGGCGTCGATGTCGCGGGTGGAGAACATCAGTTCCTTGGCGCGCTGCAGGCCCACGGCGCGCGGCAGCAGGTAGAGCGCGCCCAGGTCAGGCACCAGGCCCAGGCGCAGGTAGGCCATGCAAAAGCGCGCGCGCGGTGTGGCCACCACCATGTCGGCGCACAGCGCCAGGGCAAAGCCCGCGCCCATGGCGGGGCCGTCCACCGCGGCGATGACAGGGCGGCCGAGGTTGAGCATGTCCTGAATGAAGCGCAGGCCGGTCTTGATGCGCTGCTGCCAGTAGTGCGGGCCCGAGTCGAGGTGCTCGTGCAGCACCTGCAGGTTGCCGCCGGCGCAGAAGGCGCCGGGCGTGCCCGCCAGCACCAGCACGCGAATCTCGGGGTCTTGGCGCACCTGCTCCAGCACGGCCATGAGGTCGGCGCGCAGCTCGGCGTCAAAGGGGTTGTGTTTTTCCGGGCGGGCCAGGCGGATCCAGCCCACCCGGTTCACCACCTCGAAGCTCAGGGTGTTCATGGCGCTCTCCTCAGGCGGGGGTGAACATGGGCACCATCTGCCCGTCATCAGTGGGCTTGAACACCACCTTCACGCGCTGGCCGATGTGCACCGTGTCCAGGTCGCAGTCGACGATGTTGCTCAGCACGGTGATGCCTTCGTCCAGCGTGACGTAGGCGATGGCGTAGACCTGCGGGCCGGCGCGGCGGGTGACGCTCACGCTGTAGATGCTGCCCTGGCCACTGAGGGTTTCCCACTCGGTGTCGCCCTGGCAGAAGGGGCAGATGGGGCGCGGGTACCAATGCAGCTTGCCGCAGTGCTGGCAGCGCCGGCTGGTGAGGCGGCCCTCGCGGGTGGCGGCCCAGAAGGCGTCGGTGGCGGCGTCCACCAGGGGGGCGCTCAGGGGGCGGTCAACGTAGGGGGTGCTCATGTCTTATTCCCGTTCCATGATGAGGGTGGCGCTGCCGTGGCGCGAGCCGAGCAGGCCGCCGGTGCCCTGGGCCAGGGCGAGGTGGCAGTTGGGCACTTGCACCTTCGGGTGCGCCTCGCCGCGCAACTGGCGCACGGCCTCGATCACCTTGGTGATGCCGCCGCGGTTGGCGGGGTGGTTGTTGCACAGGCCGCCGCCGTCGGTGTTGAAGGGCAGCTTGCCCACGCCCGAGATCAGGTTGCCGTCGGCCACGAACTTGCCACCTTCGCCCTTCTTGCAGAAGCCCAGGTCTTCCAGCTGCATCAGCACGGTGATGGTGAAGCTGTCGTAGATGGACGCGTACTGGATGTCAGACGGCTTCACGCCGGCCTCGGCAAAGGCCGCCGGGCCGGTGACGGCCGCGCCCGACCAGGTGAGGTCCACCTGGCCGCCGAGCTGGCCTTTGATGGTTTCGGCCCCGCCCAGCACCTTCACCACCGGGCGCTTGAGCTGGCGCGCAATTTCGGGGCGCACCACCACCAGGGCGCCACCGCCGTCGCTCACCACGCAGCAGTCGAGCTTGTGCAGGGGGTCGGCGATCAGGGGGGAATTCAGCACGTCTTGCACGGTCACCGCGTCGCGCAGCATGGCGTGGGGGTTGTGCTGGGCGTGGGCGGCGGCGGCCACCTTGATCCAGGCCAGTTGCTCGGCCGTGGTGCCGAACTCGTGCATGTGGCGGGCCGCCGCCAGCGCGTACATGTTCACCGTGACGGGCGAGTAGGGCATTTCCCAGGGCACGTCGGGGGTGGAGGGCGTGACCAGCCGCTGGCCCACGCCCACGCCGCTGGCGCCTTCGGTGCGCGGGCGCCCGGCCAGGGTGATCAGGGCCACGTCGCACTTGCCGGCGGCAATGGCTTGCGCCGCGTGCGCCACGTGAATGAGGTAGGCCGAGCCGCCGGTGTCGGTGTTGTCGATGTGGCGCAGGCGCGTGAGGCCCAGGTAGTCGGCCATGCTGTTGGCGCCCAGGCCGGGCGCGTCGCCAGCGCAGAAGTAGCCGTCCACGTCGGCCAGGGTGAGGCCGGCGTCTTGCAGCGCGCCGCGCGCGCATTCGGCGTGCAGCTGGGCCACGGTTTTGTCTGGTGCCTTGCGGGTGGGGTGTTCGTATGCGCCTGCGATGCAGGCCTTGCCCTTGATCGTCATGTCTTCTCCAGTTGACGGGTGTTCGAACCGTAGAATATCATTGGTTCAACCATCAAACAAGGAGCAGCACATGACCCCCATCGTTTCCCTCGAAGGCCGCACCATCGTCGTCACTGGCGCGGGCCAAGGCATTGGCAAGGCACTGGTGGAAACCGTCATCGGCCTGGGCGGCAACGCCGTGGCGGTGGACCTGAACGCCGAGACCCTGAACGCCGTGGCGGCGGCCCAGCCGGCCGACCGCGTGCTGGCGGTGCAGGGCAGCGTGGCCGACCCGGCCCTGGCCAACCGCGCCGTGGCTGAGGCCGTGGCCAAATTTGGCGCGGTGCACGGCCTGGTGAACAACGCCGGCATCATTCGCCCCGCCATGATCGAGAAGATGACCGACCAGCAGTGGCAGGACGTGATCGACGTGCACCTCACCGGCTCGTTCTACTGGACGCGCGCCGTGGGCCAGCACATGGTCGAGCGTGTGAAGGGGGGTGACAAGAGCGGCGGCTCCATCGTGAACATTTCGTCGGACGCCGGGCGCAAGGGCTCGATTGGCCAGATCAACTACGCCGCCGCCAAGGCCGGCATGCTGGCCATGAGCATGACCATCGCCCGTGAGTGGGGCCGCCACAACATCCGCGCCAACTCGGTGTGCTTCGGCGTGGTGGAAACGCCCATGACGGAAGTGGTGCGCGGCGAGAAATTCCGCGACGGCATGCTGGCGCAAATTCCCATGGGCCGCTGGTCCACCCCCGACGAGGCGGTGAAGGCGGTGTGCTTCCTGCTGTCCGACGGCGCCAGCTACATCACCGGCCAGCACCTGGGCGTGAACGGCGGCTTCCACATCAGCCTCTGATCGCGCCATGACGGCCAGCGCCCAGCACGACCTGAACAGCGACCTGGACGCCGGCCGGCTGGCCGACGTCATCCGCACCCGCATCGAACCCTTCACCGGAGAGCTGCAGGTGCGGCGCATCGAGGGCGGGCAGTCCAACCCCACCTACATCGTCGATGCCGGCGCCAGCCGCTACGTGCTGCGGCGCAAGCCCTCGGGGCCGCTGCTGCCCTCGGCCCACGCCATCGAGCGCGAGTTCCGCGCCATGAAGGCGCTGGCCGGCACCGAGGTGCCGGTGCCGCGTGTGCGCCTGCTGTGCGAAGACCCCGAGGTGCTGGGCAGCGCCTTCTACGTGATGGACTTCGTGGACGGCCGCATCCTGGGCGACCAGACCCTGCCGGGCATGTCGCCCGCGCAGCGCCTGGCCCACTACACCGAACTCAACCGCGTGCTGGCCCGCCTGCACGCCGTTGACCACCGCGCCTGCGGCTTGGGCGACTTCGGGCGCGAAGGCAGCTACGTGCAGCGCCAGCTTGAGCGCTGGACGCGCCAGTACCGCGCCAGCGAGACCACGCCCATTCCGGCCATGGAAAACCTGATCGCCTGGCTGGGCGAGCGCGAGCCGCCGCAAGACACCACCACCCTGGTGCACGGCGACTACCGGCTGGACAACGTGGTGTGGCACCCCACCGAGCCGCGCATCGTGGCCGTGCTCGACTGGGAACTCTCCACCCTGGGCGACCCGCTGGTGGACTTCGCCTACCACTGCATGACCTGGCACCTGGCCCTGGGCACGCACCGCACCCTGGCCGGGGTTGACCTGGCGCCACTGGGCATTCCCGACGAAGGCGCCTACCTGGCCCTGTACGCGCAACACAGCGGGCGAGACGTCAACCCCATTCGCGATCACTGGGCGTTCTACATGGCGTTCAACATGTTCCGCATGGCCGCCATCCAGCAGGGCGTGGCCCGCCGCGCGCTGGACGGCAACGCCGCCAACAGCCGCGCCCGCGACGTGGCTGAGCGCGTGGCCCTCACCGCCGAGGCCGGCTGGGCGCAGGCCGAGCGGGCCATGGCCTGACCGCGCCGCGTTTCGACAACACACAGCAGGAGACAGCCCATGTACATGCCCCCCAACACCCGCCTGCGGCTGGACCCGCAAGACGAGTACACGCACACGCCCGAGGCCGTGTCCAACTACAACGAGAGCATGTACTTCAACGCCTTCGACACCGCCAGCGGCGTGGGGGCGTGGATGCGCATTGGCAACCGGCCCCACGAGGGCCATGCCGAGATGACCTGCTGCGTCTATCTGCCCGACGGGCGCGTGGGCTTCATGTTCGCGCGCCCGGCCATCAGCGGCAACGCCGAGATGGCCGCCGGCGGCATGCGCTTCGAGGTGCTGGAGCCCTTCAAACGCCTGCGCGTGACCTATGACGGCGAGCTGCTGCTCATGACCGACCCGCACGCCATGGCCAACCCCAGCGCGGCCTTCAAGGCCTACCCCAAGCGCCCGGCCTCGCTGGCGCTGGTGTTCGAGGGGGTGTCGCCCATGCACGGCGGCGAAATCGTCGATCTGAATGGCCAGCCCATCGAGCTGGACCCCGAGCACGCCGTCTACCGTGGCCACACCGAGCAGCACATGGCGGTGAGTGGGCACATCACCGTGGACGGGCAGCGCTTTGACATGACCCAGGGCACCGGCTACCGCGACAAGTCGTGGGGCCCGCGCCACTGGCACAGCTTCTATTGGTACAAGTGGCTGCCCGTGGCCTTCAGCCGCGACTTCGGTGTGCTGCTGTCCATCAAGGGCAACCCCGAGGGCGGGCCCAATCGCATCAGCGGCAACGTGCTGCGCGGTGGCGTGTACGAGGCGGTGCTCGACGGCCGCATCGACGCCGAGTACGACGACAGCTGGTACCCGCGCCGCTTCAGCGCCTGGGTCAAGACGGCGCAGCGCGAATACACGCTGCAAGGCCGCGTGCTGGCCACCGTGCCGCTGCGCCACCAGCGCAAAGGCAGCGCCGACCCCACCCGCTACACCCGCATCACCGAGAGCATGAGCGAGTACACCTGCGAGGGCCACACCGCCCTGGGCATGACCGAGTTCTGCGACGTGATGCAAGGCGGCGTGCCCATCTCTGTGTCTGCCCAGGAGGCCGCATGAGCGACACCGTTGTGCTGGAACGCCAGGGCGGCGTGGCCCTCATCACCCTGAACCGCCCGCAGGCCAAGAACGCGCTGGACCCGGCCACCACCGACGCCCTGGTGGCGCACCTGCGCGCCCTGCGCGACGACGACACCGTGCGCGCCCTGGTGCTCACTGGCGCGGGCGGCGATTTCTGCGCCGGTGGCGACGTGAAGGCCATGGCCAGCAGCGGCAATGGCGGCACCCGCAGCCCCGAGCAGCGCCGTGCCGGCATGGCCCGCTACCGAGACCTCGCCACCGCCATGGCCGGGCTGGACAAGCCCGTGGTGGCCGCGGTGGACGGCGTGGCCTTTGGCGCCGGCCTGAGCCTGGCGCTGTGGGCCGACCTGGTGCTGGTGAGCGACCGGGTGCGCCTGGCCATGGTGTTCCACCGCATCGGCCTGGTGCCCGACGTGGGCGCCTGGTACACGCTGCCCCGCGTGGTGGGCCTGCAGCGCGCCAAAGAGCTCATCTACTCCGCCCGCGAATTCGGCGCACAAGAGGCCCTGCGCATGGACCTGGCGCTGGAGGTGCACCCGCCCGAGGACCTGCTGCCGCGCGCGCTGGAGATCGCCCACAGCTTCGAGGGCGCATCGGCCACCGCCATGAGCCTGTCCAAACAAGCCCTGCAAGCCTCGCTGCAGACCGACCTGAACACCATGCTCGACATGGAGGCCACCGCCCAGGCCGTGGCCGGCGGCAGCGAGTACGCGCGCGAATCGGTGCGCCGCTTCGCCGCCCGCGAACCGGCCCAGTTCCGCTGGCCCGCCCTTCCCACCCAAACCAAGACCACCCCATGATCGATTTCGACCAAACCAAGGCCTGGCGCTCGGGCCCTGTGCGCCACACCTACACCACCCGCGACACCATGCTCTACGCCCTGGGCCTGGGCCTGGGCAGCGACCCGATGGACGCGCAGCAACTGCGCTACGTCTATGAAAAAGACCTGGTGGTGCTGCCCACCATGGCCGCCGTGCTGGCCTCGCCCGGCGCGTGGATGCGCGAGCGCACCGAGCTGGGCATCGACTTTCTGAAGCTGGTGCACGGCGAGCAGGGCGTCACCATTCACCAGCCGCTGCCCACCGCGGGCACCGTGATCGGCGAGAGCCGCGTCACCCGCATCGTGGACAAGGGCGAAGGCAAGGGCGCCGTGATGCACGTGGAAAAAACCCTCACCCACGCCGACAGCGGCGCCCTGCTGGCCACGGCCGAGCAGGTGCTGTTCCTGCGCGGCGACGGCGGCTTCTCGGGCGGCAGCGGTGGCGATGCCCCGGCCCCGGCCCTGCCCGCCGTGCCCGCCGTGCCCGACACCGCACCCGACGCCGTGCTGGAAGTGCCCACCCGCCCCGAGGCCGCGCTCATCTACCGCCTCAGCGGCGACACCAATCCCCTGCACGCCGACCCGGCCGTGGCCGCCAAGGCCGGCTTCCCCCGGCCCATCCTGCATGGCCTGGCCACCTGGGGCAACGCCGCGCGCGCCCTGGTGCAACTGTTCGCCGACCACGAGCCCGCGCGGCTGCGCAGCATCCGGGCGCGCCTGACCTCGCCCGTGTACCCGGGCG
The DNA here is from genome assembly GCF_041913525.1 of Hydrogenophaga sp. Taxonomy (GTDB): domain Bacteria; phylum Pseudomonadota; class Gammaproteobacteria; order Burkholderiales; family Burkholderiaceae_C; genus Hydrogenophaga. The sequence continues at coordinate 111,974 of NZ_JAYSFD010000006.1, forward strand.
AGACCCTGGTGGTGGAGGCCTGGCGCCTGGCTGAGGGCGAGCTGGCGTTCCGCGTGCGCGTGAAAGAGCGCGACGTGGTGGTGCTCAACAACGGCCGCGCCAAGATCGCCGCCTGATGACCGGCGCCACCATGCGGGCCTGGCGGGTCGAGGCCCTCACCGAGCCGCCCACCCTGGCCCTGCGCGAGGTGGCACGCCCCGAGCCCGACGCCCAGCAGTACCTCGTTCGCGTCGAGGCCAGCGGCCTGGCCTTTGGCGACACCCTGCTGGTGCGCGGGCGCTACCAGATCAAGCCGCCGCTGCCCTTCACCCCGGGCTCCGAGGTGGTGGGCACCATCGTGGGCGGGCCGGGCGGTGCAGAGGGTTCGCTGCCTGTGGGCACGCGCATCGCCAGTTCGTGCCAGCAAGGTGGCATGGCCGAGTACGCCCTGGTGCCGGCCCGCCACGCCGTGGCCTTGCCACCGGGCTTGCCGGCCGGCGCGGCGCTGGCCCTGCGCAGCAACTTTCCCACCTCGCTCTACGCCCTGCGCGAGGTGGCGCGCCTGCAGCCCGGCGAGACGGCGCTGGTGCACGCCGCCGCCGGTGGCGTGGGCAGTGCCGCCGTGTCGCTGGCGCGCTGGCTGGGCGCGCGGGTCATTGCCACCGCCGGTGGCCCCGAGAAAGTGGCGGCCGTGCAGGCCCTGGGCGCCGACGAGGTGATCGACTACCGACAGGCCGACTGGGTGGACCAGGTCAAGCGCCTGGCCCCTCAGGGCGTGGACGTGGTGTTCGACCCGGTGGGCGGCGAGGTGGGCGTGCAAAGCCTGCGCTGCCTGGCCTACCGCGCGCGCTACCTCGTTGTGGGCTTTGCCAGCGGCACTCTCACCGCCTTGCCGGCCAACCGCCTGCTGCTGCACAACGCCACCGCCCACGGCGTGCTGTGGGGTGAGGTGCGCCAGCGCGACCTGCCCCTGGCCCAGCGCCTCACGCATGAGGTGATGCAAGCCCATGCCCAGGGCCAGTTGCCCCTGCTGCCCGGCCATGCCCATGCCTTCGCCGATGCCCCCGCTGCCCTGCAGGCGCTGCACACGCGCCACAGCGTGGGCAAGCTCTGGCTGGCGCTGGCCAATGCGGGCTGACGCCTGAGGCGCGGGCACCCATGGCCATGCTGCTTTCCCTGGGCCGCGCCTTCCCCGCGCTGGCCGAGCCGCGCATGCGCCGCTACCTCAGCGCGCAGGCGGCCTCGCTGCTGGGCAGTTGGGTGCTGGACATCACGCTGAACCTGCTGGTCTGGCGCCTGACCCAGTCGCCCGCGATGCTGGGGGCGCTGAACTTCCTGATCTACCTGCCCTCGCTGGTGGTCACGCCGCTGCTCTCGGGCCGCTTGCGCGTGGACAACGCGCGGCGCCTGTCGCTGGCGGTGCTGGCGGCCGCCATGGCGGTGGCCGTGGGCCTGACCCTGGGCCACGCGCTGGGCCTGCTGACCCTGCCGGTGCTGCTGGGCGCTGCCCTGGTGCGCGGCGTGCTGGGCGGCATGGAGGTGCCTTCGCGCCAGATGCTGCTGATGAGCCTCACCCACGACAGCGCCCGCCTGGCCAGTGCCATCGCCCTGAACACCGTGGTGTTCCTGCTGGCCCGCACCCTGGGGCCGGCCCTGGCCGGGCTGATGTTCGAGCCCCTGGGGCCTGGCGCGGGCTTTGTGCTCGCCGCCCTGGGCACGGCGGTGATGTGGCGCAACGTGTGGCGCCTGCCCCGCCCGTCGCCCGTGCCGCCCGCGCCCACGCCAGCGCAAGGCGGCGGCCTGGGCGCGGCCTTGCGCTTTGTGTGGCAAGACGGTTTCGGTCGCCTGTTTCTGCCCATGACCGCCTGCGTGGCCTTTTGCGCCGGGGCCTACCAGACCCTGGTGCCGGTGCTGGCCGATCGCGTCTACGGTTCGGCCAGCGCCTGGACCGGCTGGTTCTTCGGGGCCAGCGGCGTTGGGGCGCTGGTGGCGGCGGTGCTGCTGTCATCGCGCCACGTCGAGGCCAGCCTGCGCCGGGGTCTCATGGCCGTGCCCTGGCTGGCGGTGCTGGCGCTGGTGCTGCTGGCCGTCAGTGCGCACGTGGCCACCACCCTGGCCGGCTTCGCGCTGCTGGGCTTTTGCACGTCCTTCGTGGGCACCGGCACCAACGCCACCTTGCACCGGCGCGTGCCACCCGCCGCGCGCGGCGGCCTGATCGCGCTGCTGCTGCTGGCCTTCAACGGCGTGATGCCCCTGGCCCAGCTCGTGGCCGGTGCGCTGGCGCAATGGGGGTCGGTGAACGCGGCCTTTGGCTGGCTGGCCGCGGGCCTGGCGGTGGTGCTGGCGGCGGCCTATGGCTGGCGCTGGCGCCGCCTGGGCCGGGTGGTGTGGGACATGAACCGGCTGTGAGCCGGCGGCGGCAGGCCCACCGCCCTCAGCGCTGGCCTTCCTTCACCACGCCTTGCTGCACCAGGGCATCGACCTCGGCGTCGGTGAAGCCATGGCCGCGCAACACGTCGCGGCTGTGCTGGCCCAGCGCGGGTGCGCCGCTTGGGCGCACCTTGGTGACCCCATCGAGGCGAAACGGGCTGTCCACGGTGCGCTGGGTGCCGCCCATGCCGTCGGCCTCGACGAAGGCGCCGGCGTGCACCGCCTGCACGTCGTGGGGCACATCGGCCAGGCGCGCCACCACCGAGACCGTGAAGCCGCCAGCGGCCTCGAACAGGCGCTGCCACTCGGCGGCATCGCGGCGCAGGAACACGGGGTCAAAGAGCGCGGTGAGGGCCTGGGCGTGTGCGCGGCGGCCTTCCAGGGTGACAAAGCGCTCGTCGGTGGCCAGCTCGGGCAGGCCCAGCACCTGCAGCAGCACGGGCCACAGCTTGGTCTCGGAGACCATGGCGATGGAGAGCCAGCGCTCGTCGGCGCAGCGGTAGAAGTTCGAGAGCGCGCTGCGCGGCGCGTGCCGGGCCTGCCGGTAGCGAATCTCGGCGCCCGCCAGTGCGGCCTGCACCATGGCCGCGTTGGCCCAGATGCCGTTGGCCAGCAAGGACGTGCTCACCACGCCGCCCAGGCCGGTGCGTTCGCGCCGGTACAGGGCCATGACGATGGCGCCAAACAGCGTGCTGGCGGTGGGGTGGTCGCCCTGCGCCATGGCGGGGGCGGTGGGCGGGGCGTGTTCGTCGGCGCGGGTGATGTCGGTCAGGCCTGAGCGCGCGAAGTAGGCGGTGGCGTCAAAGCCCAGGCGGTCGGCCTCGGGCCCGGTTTCGCCGTAGCCGGACACCGAGCCAAACACCAGGCGCGGGTTGATGGCCAGCAAGGCCTGCGGGTCAAGGCCCAGCCGCGCGCGCACCGCGATGGGGTAGTTGGTGATGAGCACATCGGCCTGGCCGACCAGGCGGTGCAGCACCGCCTGCCCAGCCGGCGTGCGCAGGTCCAGCGCCAGGCCCAGCTTGTTGCGCGACACCAGGTCCCAGGCGTAGTTGTGTTCGCTCTTGGGCAGGTTGGGCAGGGCCGCCATGGCGCGGTAACCGTCGCCCCCCTCGGGGGGTTCGATCTTGATGACCTCGGCGCCGAAATCCGACAGGATCGTCGCCGCCGCGGGCGCCGCCACGTAGCTGGCCACGTCCAGCACCTTCAGTCCCTCAAACACGCTCATGCCTTGTCTCCTGGTGGCAGGCCCGTGCCTCAGGCCCGAAAGTCCAGCAACACGCGGCCCAGCGTGTCGCGCTGGCGCACCAGGGCGGCGGCCTCGGCCAGGCGTTCCAGCCCCAGGCTGCTGTGCAGGCGCGGGCGCAGGCGGCCTTCGCGGTAGAGGCGCAGCACGTCTTGCTGCACCTGGCGGGTGACCTCGGGCTCGCGCTCGCCGGCCTGGCGGTAGTCCACGCCCAGCAGGGCCGCGCCCTTGACGATGGCCAGGTTGGCCTTGAGCGCGGGAATCTGCCCGCCAGCAAATCCCACCATCAGGTGCCGCCCGCGCCAGCCCAGGGTGCGAAAGGCGGTGTCGGTGGCCTCGCCGCCCACGGGGTCGAACACCACGTCCACGCCGGCTTTGCCGGCCAGGGCCTTGGCCTCGTCTTTCCAGTCGTCGCTGGTGTCGATCACGGCGTCGGCACCGGCGGCCAGGGCGGCGGCGCGCTTGGCCGGGTTGCTGGCGGCGGCGATCACGCGCGCGCCCAGCACCTGGCCCAGTTGCACCGCCGCATGGCCCACGCCGCCGCTGGCGCCCAGCACCAGCAGGGTCTCGCCGGCGCGCAGATGGGCCCGCTCGCGCAGGGCATAGAGCGCGGTGGCGTAGGGTGCCATCAGGGCCGCGGCCTCGATGGCCCAGTCGCTTGCGGTGGGCGCCTCGTCGGCACCGCCCAGGCGCAGCGCGGCACTGGCGGGCAGGCAGAGCATTTCCGTCCAGGCGCCTTGGCGCACGCCGCACACGCGGTCGCCCACGCGCAGGCCCAGCGTGTCGCCGGTGCCCAGCGCATCGACCACGCCGCTGAACTCCGAGCCCGGCACGAAGGGCGTGGGCGGCTTCCACTGGTAGCCGCCGCTGGCCAGCAGCAGGTCAACGAAGCTGATGGCGCTGGCCAGCACGCGCACCCGCACCTCGCCCGGCCCGGGCTCGGGCATGGGCAGCAGGTCCAGCGTGGGCTGTGCGCCCGCCTCAAAGCTGTGCACGCGCCAGGCGTGCACCGTGGGGCCGGCGGCGCTCATCACTCGACGCGGATCGCGCTGTTCTTCTTGATGGCCACCCACTCGTCCGTGGCCTTCTTCATCACAGCGGCGAACTGGTCGGGCGTGATGGCCGGTGCCACTTCCAGGCCGTAGGCCAGCATCTGCTTCTGGAACTCGGGCGTGGCCATCACCTGCTGAATCGCTTTGTGCAGCTTGTCCACCACCGCCTTGGGCGTGCGCGTGGGCGCGAAGATGCCGCAGAACGATTCGTTGGAGATGCCGGGAACGCCCAGCTCCAGGAAGGTGGGCACGTCGGGCAGCACCTTCCAGCGGCGGGTGCCGTTGGCGGCCAGCACGCGCACGCGGCCGTCACCACCGAAGGCCAATGCGCTGGCGCTGGAGATCACGGCGGCGTCCAGGCGGCCGGCGGTCAGGTCGGGCAGGATGGGCGCCTCGCCCTTGTAGGGCACGTGGTTGAGCTTGATGTTGGCGCTGCGCCCGAACACCTCGCCGAAGTAGTGCGAGCTGGAGGCGTGGCCGGTGGTGGCGAAGTTCAGCGGCTCTTTGGCGGCCTTGGCCTTCTCCACGAACTCGGCCAGGGTCTTGGGGCCATTGCCCGGCACGGCCCACAGCGCGGGCAGTTCGTACAGGCGGGCCACCGGGGCGAAGTCTTTGTGCGGGTCGTAGTTGACGTTGGGCAGCAGCACCGGGTTGCTCACCAGCGCGGTCATGTTCAGCAGCAGGGTGTGGCCATCGGGGGCCGAGCGCGCTACCAGGTTGGTGCCGATGAGCGAGTTGGCGCCGGGGCGGTTGTCCACCACCACGGGCTGGCCCAGCAGGGGCTCCAGGTTCTTGCCCAGCAGGCGGGCCACGCCATCGGTCTGGCCGCCGGCAGGGAAGGGCAGCACCAGCGTGATGGGCTTGGTGGGCCAGGGGTTGTCTTGTGCCCAGGTGGGCGCGGTGGCCAGGGGGGTGGTGCTGGCCACGGCCAGGGCCAGGGCTTGTCGGCGGTTGATCATGTGTGTGTCTCCTTTTGGGTGGGCTGAAACCGGCGCACGGCCCCGCCAGGGCGGGGCGCGCGCCTGGGGGGCTGGATCAGGCGAAGCGCTCGCCGCGCTGCGCCATGTCCAACAGCAAGGCCGGCGGCGCGAAGCGCTCGCCGTACCGCTGTGCGAGTTCGGCCGCGCGCTGCGCAAACGCGGGCAGGCCGACCATGTTCACGAACTGCAGCACGCCGCCCGTCCAGCGCGGGAAGCCGATGCCCAGCACCGAGCCGATGTTGGCGTCGCGGGCGCACTCGATCACGCCCTCTTGCACGATGCGGATCGCCTCGATCGCCTGGATGTACAAGATGCGGTCGCGCAGGTCTTCAAACGGCACGTCCGCGCCCGGCTGGCCGAACTCGGCCTGCAGGCCCGACCACAGGCGCTTGGGCTCGCCCTCGGGGTAGTCGTAGTAGCCGCCGCCGCCCGCGCGGCCGGGGCGCTTGAGGCCATCGGCCATGCGCTCGATCACGGCCCAGCCCGGGTGGGCGGGCAGGGTCTTGCCCTCGGCGGCCAGGTCGGCCTCGGTCTGGCGCTTGACCGACAGGCTCAGCGCCATGGAGGTCTCGTCCATCACCGCCAGCGGACCCACCGGCATGCCCACGCTGAGCGCGGCGTTCTCGATCAGCGCGGCGGGCACGCCCTCGCCCAGCATGGCCGCGCCTTCCTTGGTGAAGGTGCCGAACACGCGGCTGGTGAAGAAGCCACGCGAGTCGTTCACCACGATGGGCGTCTTGCCGATCTGCTTCACGTAGTCCAGCGCGTGGGCCAGGGTCTCGGGCGAGGTCTCGCGGCCCTTGATCACCTCCACCAGCGGCATGCGGTCCACCGGCGAGAAGAAGTGCAGGCCGATGAAGCGCTCGGGGTGGGCGCTGGCCTTGGCCAGCCCGGTGATGGGCAGGGTGGAGGTGTTGGAGGCGAAGATGCCGCCAGGAACCAGATGCGGTTCGGCCTCTTGCGTGACGCGGGCCTTGAGCTCGCGGTTCTCGAACACCGCCTCGATGATCAGCTCGCAGCCGGCCAGGTCGGCCGCGTCGGCGGTGGGCACGATGGCCTGCAGCACCGCGTCGCGGCGGGCCTCGGTCATGGCGCCCTTGGCGATGCGCTTGGCCAGCAGCTTCTCGCTGTGGGCTTTGCCCTTGGCGGCCTGCTCGGGCGTCACGTCTTTCAGCACGGTGGTGATGCCGCGCAATGCGTTCACGTGCGCGATGCCCGCGCCCATCATGCCGGCGCCCAGCACGCCCACGCGGGCAAAGCGCTTGGGTGGCACGCCAGCGGGGCGGCCCTTGTCGGCCTTGATCTCGTTCATCTGGAAGAAGAACGTGGTGATCAGGTTCTTGGCCACCGGCCCGGTGGCCAGGCCCACGAAGTGGCGGCTCTCGATGGTGCTGGCGGTGTCAAAGTCCACCACCGCGCCTTCCACCGCGGCCGAGAAGATGGCCATGGGCGCGGGGTAGCAGCCACGGGTTTTCTTCATCAGCTGCACGGGGGCGGTGCGCAGGAAGGTGAGCGAGGCCGGGGCCAGCTCGGTGGCGCCGGGCAGGCGCCAGCCCTTGCGGTCCCAAGGCTGGGTGGCCTCGGGGTGGGCCTGGATCCACTCGCGCGCCAGGCGCATCAGGCCTTCGGCGTCGGCGGCGGTGTCGTTCACCAGGCCCAGGGCCTTGGCTTTCTCAGGCGCAAAGGTGGTGCCTTCCTGCAGGTAGGGCATGGCCGCTTCCAGGCCGAGCAGGCGCACCAGGCGCACGATGCCGCCGCCGCCCGGCAGCAGGCCCAGGCCCACTTCGGGCAGGCCCAGGGCAATGGACGGGTCGGCCAGGGCGAAGCGGGCGTGGCAGGCCAGGCACAGCTCGAAGCCACCGCCCAGTGCGGTGCCGTTGATGGCGGCCACCACCGGCTTGCCCAGCTTCTCTAGCTGGCGCAGGGTGGCCTTCATGCCCTGGGCGCGCTCGAACAGCGCGGCCTTTTCGCTGGGCTGCACGGCCAGCAGGCTGTTGAGGTCGCCGCCGGCGAAGAAGGTCTTTTTGCCCGAGGTGATGATCACCCCGGTGATCTGGTCGCGCTCGGCTTGCAGCCGCTCGACAGCGGCGGCGTAGTCGGCCCGAAAGGCCGTGTTCATGGTGTTGGCCGACTGGCCCGGCATGTCGATGGTGAGGGTGACGATGCCGTCGGCGTCTTGTTGGTACTGAATGCTGCTCATGTGGTGGTCAGACCCGTTCGATGATGGTGGCGATGCCCATGCCGCCGGCCACGCAGGCCGTGACCAGGCCGCGGCGCAGTTGGCGGCGTTCGAGTTCGTCCAGCAGCGTGCCGATCAGCATGCCGCCGGTGGCGCCCAGGGGGTGGCCCATGGCAATGGCGCCACCGTTCACGTTCACCTTCTCCGGGTCCACCTTCATCTCGCTGATGAAGCGCAGCACCACCGACGAGAAGGCCTCGTTCACCTCGATCAGGTCGATGTCGTCGATCGACAGGCCGGCCTTCTTCAAGGCCAGGCGCGAGGCCGGCGCCGGGCCGGCCAGCATCAGCGTGGGCTCGGTGCCCACGGCCGCCACCGACACGATGCGCGCGCGCGGCGTGAGGCCCAGCTCGCGGCCCTTGTCTTCGGTGCCCAGCAGCAGCAGCGAGGCGCCGTCCACGATGCCGGACGAGTTGCCTCCGGTGTGCACGTGGCGAATGCGCTCCAGGTGCGGGTACTTCATGAGCGCCAGCGCGTCAAAGCCACCCAGCTCGCCCATGGCCTGGAACGAGGGCTTGAGCGCGCCGAGCTTGTCCATGGACGAATCGGCGCGGATCAGTTCGTCTTCGGCCAGCAGCGTCAGGCCGTTGGCGTCTTGCACCGGCACCAGCGACTTGGCGAAGTGACCGTTGGCGCGGGCGTGCGCGGCGCGCTGCTGCGAGCGCAGGGCGTAGGCGTCCACGTCTTCGCGGCTATGGCCGTCCAGCGTGGCCAGCAGGTCGGCCGCCACGCCAGTGGGCACCGGCTTGAGCTGGAACACCATCTCGGGCTTGGTGTCGCGCGGCCCCGGGGCGCCGCCCATGGCCACGCGCGACATCGACTCCACGCCACCGGCCACGATCAGGCTCTCCCAGCCCGAGCGCAGCTTGGCCGCGGCGATGTTCACCGCCTCAATGCCCGAGCCGCAGTAGCGGTCAAGCTGCACGCCGGGCACCTGCCAGTCCCAGCCGGCGCGCAGCGCGGCGGTCTTGGCGATGCAGCCGCTTTGTTCGCCATAGGGCATCACGCAGCCGATCAGGGCGTCTTCGATCTGGGCCGTGTCCACCTGGGTGCGGCGCTGCAGGGCCTGCATCAGGCCGGCCAGCAGGTCCACCGGGTTGACCTCGTGCAGGCGGCCATCGGGCCGCCCCTTGCCGCGCGGTGTGCGCAGCGCGTCGTAAATGAAAGCTTCTTTCATACGGGGGTCTTTCGTCGGGAAATCGTCTGGAAAAGGAACTCAGCCGCGCGCGGGCGGCGAGAGGGCGTCGGCCGAGGCGTCGCCCAGGCGCATGCCGCCGTCGCAATCGAGCACGGTGCCGGTCACGTAGCGCGAGAGGTCGCTGGCCAGGAAGAGGGCGGCGTTGGTGATGTCGTCAAAGTCGCCGTAGCGGCGCAGCGGCAGGCGCGCTTTCAGGGCCTGTTCGCGCTCGGGCGAGGCGGCCAGCTTGGCCATGCCGGGGGTGTTGGCAATGGGGCCGGGCGAGAGCGCGTTCACCCGCACGCCGGCCGGGCCCCATTCCATGGCCAGGCAGCGCACGGTCATGTTGATGCCGGCCTTGGCCGCGTTGGCGTGCACCTGGAACAGGCCCGGCACCTCGGCGCCTGGGGCGGTGATCGAGAACAGCGAGGCACCCGGCTTGCGCAGGTGCTCGAAGCTGGCGCGCAGCACGTTGAAGTTGCCGATCAGGTCAATGTCGATCACGGTCTTGAAGCCGTTGGCCGACAGGTGCGCGGCCGGCGCGTGGAAGTTGCCCGCCGCGCCCGAGACCACGATGTCCAGCGGCCCGAAGCGCTGCGCTGCCTCGGCCGCCACGGCGGCCACGGCGTCAAAGTCGCGCACGTCGGCCGCGCGCGCCAGCACCTCTTGCCCTTCGGCGGCCACCAAGGCGCCAGCCGCCTCGATGCGCTCGGCGCTGCGGCTGAGCATCGCCACCCGCGCCCCGGCAGCGGCCAGCCGGCGCGCAATGGCCAGGTTGATGCCACTGGAGGCGCCAGCCACCAGGGCGACCTTGCCCTGGAGCAGGTCGGGCGCGAAGCCCGAGGAGGCGAGGGTTTCCAATCGACGTCCTTTTTATTGGTTGATCCTTTTTATGCTAGATCCATTCTGAAACTTTTGTCAATCAAATAGGCAAAGGTTGAACCTTTGTGAAAATGGCGTTAGCATGCGGTTCGCTGGTGGCGCCGTGCGCCCAGCCCGAGCCCTGGCTTTCGTGAACCCTCGTCACCCATGAGCACATCCCCCCTGCCTTCCCCGTTCTGGCCCAAGGGCCTGAGCACCCGGCTGCACCTGCCGCAGACCACGCTGGTGAGCAACCTGGAAATCGCCGCGCGCCGCTACCCCGACAAGCCGGCCTATGTGGTCTACGGCCACCGCGCCACCTTCGGGCGCATCTGGCGCAACGCGCAGGCCCTGGCCGGCTGGCTGCAGCAGCGCGCGGGCGTGCGCCCCGGTGACCGGGTGCTGCTCAGCGGGCAAAGCTCGCCGCAGTTCGCCACCGCCTACCACGCCATCCAGCGCGCCGACGCGGCGGCCGTGCCGGTGAACCCCATGAACCTGAGCGAAGAGTTCGCCCATGCCGCGCAAGACAGCGGCGCGCGCGTGGTGATCGCCGCGCAGGAGCTGTGGCCGCGCCTGGCCCCGCTGGTGGGCCGCGAGATCGACCACGTGGTGCTGTTCGCCTACAGCGAAGGGCTGGACGGCCTGGACGCCGACACGCCCGACTGGTTCGTGGCCCCGCCTGAGCCCTCACCCCATGCGGCGGTCACGCGCTGGACCGAGGCCCTGGCCGAGGGCCTGGTGCCCGCGCCGGCCACCGCCGGCCCGGACGACCTGGCCCTGATCGCCTTCACCTCGGGCACCACCGCGCGGCCCAAGGGCTGCACCCACAGCCACCGCTCGCTCATGGCCGCGGCCCTCACGCCCGCCATCTGGCGCAGCGAAACGGCCGAAGACACCTTCCTGGGTGCCTCGCCCATGTTCCACATGCAAGGCCTGCAAGCGCTTGTCAACACCGTGACCTACCTGGGCAGCACGGTGGTGCTGCTGCCGCGTTGGGACGCCGCGCGGGCGGCCGCGCTCATCGCCGAGCACCGCGTGAGCCGCTGGGGCGTGGCCCCGCCCATGCTGCTGGACCTGCTGGCCCTGCCGGGCCTGAAGCCCGACGCGCTGGACAGCGTGGCCGTGATCACCGGCGGCGGCTCGGCCTTGCCCGAAGCGGTGAACGAGCGCCTCACGCGCGAGCTGGGCATTCGCTACATGGAGGCCTACGGCATGACCGAGACCGCCTCCATGCTCATGGCCAACCCGCTGCAACGCACCAAGCGCCAGTGCCTGGGCATTCCCACCTTCGGCGTGAGCGCCATGGTGGTGGACCCGGTGACGCTGGAGCCCTACCCCGAGGGCGCCACGCCCGACAGCGGTGAGCTGTGGGTGGCGGGCGAGCAGGTCACGCCCGGCTACTGGAACAACGACAAGGCCAACGCCGAGACCTTTGTGCAACGCGACGGCAAGCGCTGGCTGCGCACCGGCGACCTGGTCACCCGCGACGAAGACGGTTACCACTTCCTGGTGGACCGCCTGAAGCGAATGATCAACGTGGGCGGCTACAAGGTGTGGCCCACCGAGGTGGAATCGCTGCTGCACCGCCACCCGGGCGTGCAAGAGGTTTGTGTCATCGCCATTCCCCATCCCACGCGCGGCGAGCAGGTGCGCGCGGTGGTGGTGCGCCGCCCCGGCGCCGACCTCACGGCCGAGGCCCTGATGGAATGGGCCAAGGGCCAGATGGCCACCTACAAGTGCCCGCGCGAGGTCGAGTTCGTGGACCGACTGCCGCGCTCGGGCACCGGAAAGATCGACTGGCGCAGCCTGCAAGAGGCCGCCCGCGCCGCCGCCGCGCGCTGAACCCCTTCATTGACATCACCCCACACGGAGACAAGACCCCATGCGCCAACCAGCCTGGATGGACCCCGAACTGGAAACCCTGCGCGACAGCGCCCGCCGCTTTTACGAAACCGAGCTGCTGCCCCACGAAGAACGCTGGGGCCGCCAGCAGGTGGTGGACCGCGAGGTCTGGTACAAGGCCGGCGCCGCCGGCCTGCTGTGCCCCGGCATCCGCGAGGAGTACGGCGGCGGTGGCGGCAACTTCACGCACGAAATGGTGATTTTCTCGGAGCAGGGCCGCATGCTCTGCCCGGGTCTGGGCAACTCGCTGCACAGCGGCATCGTGGCCCACTACATCCAGAACTTCGCCACCGAAGAACAAAAGCGCGATTGGCTGCCCAAGATGGCCACCGGCGAACTGGTGGGTGGCCTGGCCATCACCGAGCCGGGCACCGGCTCTGACGTGCAAAGCATCCGCACCTCGGCGCGCCGCGAGGGCGACGAGTACGTGATCAACGGCGCCAAGACCTACATCACCAACGGCAGCACCGCCAACCTGATCTGCCTGGTGGTCAAGACCGACCCCGAGCAGGGCGCGCGCGGCATCTCCATCGTGGTGGTGGAGACCGACAAGGTGCAAGGCTTCCGCCGCGGCCGCACCCTGGCCAAGGTGGGCCTGCACTCGCAAGACACGGCCGAGCTGTTCTTTGACGACATGCGCGTGCCCTGCGCCAACCTGCTGGGCCCGCAAGAAGGCCAGGGCTTCCGCCAGCTCATGAAGGAGCTGGGGCGAGAGCGCGTCATCACCGCCGCCATGTCGCTGGCCTGCATGGAGCGCGCCATCGACGAGACCCTGCAGTTCACCGCCAACCGCAAGGTGTTCGGCCAAAGCCTGATGCAGATGCAGAACACCCGCTTCAAGCTGGCCGAGTGCGAAACCAAGGCCGCGCTGGCCGGTGCCTTCATCGACCAGTGCGTGGCCAAGCTGCAGGAAGGCAAGCTGGACAACACCTCGGCCTCCATGGCCAAGTGGTGGGTGACCGACGCCTGCGGCCAGGTGGTGGACGAGTGCGTGCAGTTGCACGGCGGCGCCGGCTACATGCTGGAGTACCCGATCGCGCGCCTGTACCAGAACGTGCGCATCCATCGCATCCTGGCCGGCACCAACGAGATCATGAAAGAGCTGATCGCGCGCGACCTGGAACAGCGCGTGGCCTGAGCCATGGCGCTGCCCGGCATGAGCCCCAGCAGTGGCGTGCTCACCCAGCGCCTGGGTGACGTGCTCGTCATCACCCTGCAGCGCGAGGCCAAGCGCAACGCCATCGACCGCGCGCTGGCCGATGCGCTGGACGTCGCGCTCAACCAGCTAGAAGACAGCCCCGAGCTGCGCGCGGGCGTGCTCACCGGGGGCACGCAGGTGTTCAGCGCGGGCAGCGACCTGGCCTCGCGCGGCGACTACGTGACCGAGCGCGGGGGCGAGTACGGCCTGATCCGACGCCGGCGCGCCAAGCCCCTGATCGCCGCCGTGGAGGGCGCCGCCCTGGGGGGCGGCCTAGAGATCGTGCTGGCCTGCGACCTGGTGGTGGCCGCCCGCCACGCCCGCTTCGGCCTGCCCGAGGTGGTGCGCGGCGTGCTGCCCACCTGCGGCGCCCTGTTTCGGGCCTTGCAGGTTTTGCCGCCCAACGTGGCGCGCGAACTGGTGCTGACCGGCGAGCCGCTGGACGCCGAGCGCGCCCACGCGGCCGGCCTGGTCAACCGCCTCGTCGAGCCCGGCCAGGCACTGGCCCAGGCCTTGGCCATGGCCCAACGCATCGCGACCAATGCGCCCTTGTCGGTGCAGGCCTCGCTGAAAGCCATGAACGGCTGGCTGGGCACCGACGACGCCCTGGGCTGGGCCGCCACCGAACAGGCCCTGGCCGAGATTCGGGGCAGTGACGATTTGCAAGAGGGCATCCGCGCGTTCTTCGAGCGTCGGGCCCCGGTGTGGAAAGGCCGCTGAGCCCCTCACCCAACAGGTTCAACGATTCCTTCGGCGATGGGCGATCGAAGAAGGTACAGGCGCCGACAAGAGCGCCTTGGCGAGGGCGGCACGCAAGTGCCGCCCTCTTTTTTTGCCAGACTGCCGCGCAGGCGCGGGCTAGGTTGCTAGCCCCTATACTGCCGGAATTAAAAGTTTGGCCAATTTAAACCATGACGAACAAGTCAAGACCGGCAGCGCACCGCGTCAAGCAAAAAGGCCCGGGTCGCCCCGAGGGGACCAGCACCCTGCGAGACGAGATCATGGACGCTGCCGAGGCCCGCTTCGCCGAACTGGGCTACGCGGGCACCACCTTGCGCGAGGTGGCCGATTCGGCCCACGTGACGCAGGCCCTCATCAACTACTACTTTGGCTCGAAGTACGGCCTGTTTGAAGAGATGTTCCTGCGCCGCGGCCAGAAGATCTCGCAGCAGCGCATGGAGCTGCTCGACGAGCTGCTGGCCAAGGGCCGGCCCACGGTGAAAGAGATCGTGCACGCTTTTCTGTGGCCCACGCTGGCGCTGCGCAGCACGCCGCAGGGGCGCTCGTTCCTGCGCCTGCAGGCGCGGTTGCACACTGAGCCGCCAGAGATCTCGTATCGCCTGCGCACCGACGCTTACGGGGCGTCCACCCAGCGCTACGTGGAGGCCATGCGCCTTGCGCTGCCGGGGCTGGGCGAGCTGGACGCCTACTGGCGCGTGACGCTGATGATTGGCACCTACCTGTACGCCTTCTCCGACACGCACCGCATGGAAGAGATGGCGCCTGAGGGCCTGTACGACCCTGAGGACACCGAGGCGCTGATCGATCAGGTCACGCGCTTCGTGACCGGGGGCTTCGAGGCCCCCTGAGCGGCGCCGGGGCAGACGGTCAGACCTGGGCGCGAAGCTGCGCCAGGTCGATCACGTCGGCGTATTTCTGGCGCATGTCGAACAGGCTGGCCTCGTGCGGGCCGATGGCGCGGTCGCCCACACAATCCTCGATCACCACTGGGCGGAAGCCCCAGCACATGGCGTCCACCACGCTGGCTCGCACGCAGCCGCTGGTGACGCAGCCGGCCACCAGCAGGGTCTGCACGCCCCGCGCGGTGAGCCAGGGCGCCAGCGTGGTGCCGAAGAAGGCCGAGGGCACGTTCTTGCGCACCACCAGCTCGCCCGGGCGAGGCGCCAACTCGGCCACGATGGCGCTGGCCGGTGAGTTTTCCTTCAGGGTCAGCATGCCCGGCACCTTGGCGCTGAAGACGTTGGCGTCGCTGTCGTCGTCGGCATAGACGATGCGGCTGTGCGCCACCGGCCAACCGCGCTCGCGAGCCAGGGCGAGCAGGTCCTCGCTCTGGCGCATGGCCGGCGGGATGTTGCCGCCCCCGAACACCGCGGGGTCGGCGAAGCCGTTGACGAAGTCAATGATGAGCAGCCCCAGTGGCGGGCGTAGGCCTAGGCCGGCGCCAAAGCCCTGGCGCTGGAAAACGGCGGCTTCATCGTGCATGGGTCACCTCGGCTTCCTGCATCAGCGATTCGACCACCTGCCCATCGGCCACCACTTGCAGGTCGTCCACGAACACATTGCAGCGGCGCATGGGGATGTCGATGTGGCAGGCCGTGGTGCGGCTGCCGCCAGCTTCGTTGTTGGGGCCGAGCGAGAACAGGAAGTTGCCGCTCACGGCGCGCGCGTCCATGCCGATGGTGGCTTCTCGGTCGTACAGGCCCAGCGTGGACCAGTAGGCCCGCTTCTGCAGGCCCCAGCCGATGTGCGAGATGGCGTAGGCCTCGGGGTCGGCGAAGGAGTCGATGTACTCGCGCAGCAGCTCGGCGTCCAGCCCGCCCTCGATGCGGGTGACGTAGCCCTTGTCCACCGTGAGGGTGATCGGCTCGGTGACCATGCTTTTCTGCGGCAGCAGCACATCGCCCTTGTTCAGCACGATGCGGCCGTGGGCGGCGCCTTCGTTGGGCCAGGTGAACACAAAGCCACTGGGCCAGTGGTCCCAGCGCCCGGGCTGGTCGACGAAGCCGTACTCGGCCGTGATGGGGTACTCGCCCAGTGGCAGGTGCAGGTCGGTGCCAGCGGCCGAGGTCACGCGCATCACCCGCTTGCCCTGCAGTAGCTTCACGCCGGCTTGCACGCGGCGGTAGTCGGCCTCAGTGGGCACGAGGCGGGCGAGGATCTCGGGGGGTTCCATTGCCAGCAGGATCTTGGTGCCGGTGGACAGAATCTCGTGCTGCTCGGGTGAGAACAGCAGGGTCATGAGGTCCAGCACCAAGTCGCTGGCCTTCAGGGCCGCGATCGCCGGCGGGTTGCCGGTAAGGGGCGTGGTGCCCAGGTAGGCCAGCGGGTCTCGGCTAAGGGCCTTTTCGCCGTTGACGGGGGGCAGGTCAAGGCGGCACACATTGGCTCCCATCAGAGAGGCGGCGGTGATGGCGCAGCGCAGTGTCTGGGGATGGGTGTTGTCGCTGGTGAGCACGGTCACGGACTGCCCCGGCTTGAGTTGCGACAAGGTCAGCACTTGCGTCCAGGCCTGGATGAGGTCGGTGTCACGAATGGGCATGGCGGGCTCCGGTGGGGTCAGATCAGGGGGGCGCCGAGGAAATCACCAAAGGCGGCATAGAACCCGGGCTCGTTGTCCCAGGGAATCATGTGACCGGCGTCGGGCACTCGCACGCTGCGGCAGTCGCGCGCCAGGCGTCGGATCTCGTCCACGTCGTCCGGGCGCACCACGTCGCCGCGTTCGGCGGTCATCAGCAGCACGGGCACGGCGATGTCGGGTAGGTTGGCGTGCACGTCATCGGTCTGGAAAGCCTCGAAGCTGGTGACGATGGCGCGCTCGTCGCAGGTGTGCAGCCACTCAGCACGCAAGCGCAGTTGCTCGTCGGTCCATGTGGGGCAGAAGGCGCGCATCTGCTCGGCGCTCATGCCTTGGCGGGCCTGGCGGATCGAGTCCACGTACCAAGGCAGTTGGGCCGGGTAGGGGCGCCGGCCGGGGCCGGAGACAGGCGGGTCCACCGCCACGATACGGGTGAGGCCGGTGGGCTGGCGGGCCGCGGCGCGCAAGGCGATGCGTCCACCCATGGAGTGGCCCACGTAGGCAAAGCGCTTCAGGCCCAGGGCTGCGCCAAAGGCCAGCAGGTCTTGCGACTGCGCGTCCAGGCTGTAGTCCAGGTGCTCGCCAGCCTCGCTCAGGCCGCGGCCGCGCACGTCGAGCACGTAGGTGTCGAAATGGCGGCCCAGGCGCTCGGCCACGAAGCCCCAGGTGACGGCCGGGCTGGTGATGCCGGGCACCAGCACCACGGCGTCGCGCTGTGCGCGTGCGCCCTCGGTGCCGCCGTAGCGCAGGTAGTGCTGGCGAATGCCGTTGGCCCGTACGTTGGCTCCGTAGAGGAACTGGCTGGCGCTCATGCGTGGCCTTTCTGCGAGTAGGCCCCGGATAGCAGGGCGCCAGCGCCGGGCACCACCTGGTCCAGCCCCAGCGCGCCCAGCATGGCGTAGGTGGTGGCCACGGCGGCGGTGATCACCGGCTTGCCGGTCTGGGCCTCCACCTGCGCGATGGCGGGCAGCGACGGCATCTGCACGCAGGCCGAGAGCACGATCACGTCCACGTCGTCGGTCTTCATGCCGGCCACGATGCCCGGCAGGCGGGCCGGGTCGTGGCGGCCCACCTCCAGGTTGTCGGGGATTTCGAGCGCGCGCCAGTCGGCCACCTCGAAGCCTTCGTGTTCGATGTAGTCGATCACCAGCCGCGTCAGCGGCACCATGTAGGGCGCCACCAGCGCAATGCGCCGCGCGCCCATCACCTTGAGCGCGTCCACCAGGGCGCCGGCGCTGGTCACCACGGGCGCCGCGCCACCGTTGCTCTGCGTCACGCCGCCCAGGCGGGCCTGGGACTGGCAGTGGTAGCCGCGGCCCATGGCCATGATGGCCACCAGGCAGGCGTAGCCGAGCACGTCCACGCGGGCATCGCTCAGCTCCAGCGCGCAGCGGTCGGACTCGGCGTCCATCGCGGCCAGCTCTTCCTTGTTCACGTGCTTCATGCGCATGCGCGCGGAGTGGAAGGTGAAGCGCTCCGGACGTACCTGCTCGCGCAGGCGCAGCATGGCCGGGATCTCGGTCTCCATGGTGGTGTTGGAACTGGGCACGATCTGCCCGATGCGGAAATGGGTCTTCTGGGTCATGTTGATCGGGGTCAGGCGAGGGCGGGGGTCGGGGTGGTGCCGAAGCGCTCGGCACAGCGGGTGGCGTCGTACTCGTACACCCACTCGGCCTTGATGCCCACGGCGTTCGGGTTCTGGGCCTGCGCCTGCTGGAAGGCCAGGTCGCGCTGCTTCTGCTCTTCGGGGCTGGCCAGGTGGTAGGTGCGGCCTCGCTCGCGCGCCTCCAGTTGCACGCGTGCGGTGCGTGGGCGGCGTTCGGCTTCGTAGGCGTCCAGCGCGGCGTCGGTGTCGGCGCCGAAGTGCGCCAGCGCGGTGGCCAGCACGTAGGCGTCTTCAATGGCCATGGCCGCACCTTGCGACAGGAAGGGCAGCATGGGGTGGGCCGCGTCGCCCAGCAGCGTGACCCGACCCTTGGACCAGCGGTCCATGGGGTCGCGGTCGAACAGGCCCCACTTGAAGATCTGCTGCTTGTCGGTGCGCTCGAACAGCTTCACGATGTTCTCGTGCCAGCCTTCGTAGGCGCTCAGCAGCTCCTCGCGGGTGCTGGGCTCGGTCCAGGACTCGGCCACCCAGGTGGGGCTCTCGTTCACCGCCACGATGTTCACCGCCGCACCGCCCTTGACGTAGTAGGTGACGATGTGCGCCTTCGGGCCCATCCAGAACGAGGCGTCGGGGCTCACGAAGGGCAGGGGGTGCTGCTCCACCGGCACCAGCGCGCGCCAGCACATGTGGCCGGTGAAGCGCGCGTCCGACTGGCCCCAGGTGGCGTCGCGCACCACTGAGTGAATGCCATCGGCGCCCACGATCAGGTCGGCCTCGAACTCGGAGCCGTCGCTGAAATGCGCCACGGCGCGCTCGCCGCGCTGTGTCACGCCGGTGCAGCTCACGTTGAATCGCACGCGATCGGCCGGCAGGCCCTCGCACAGGATGGCGTGCAGATCGGCTCGGTGCACGTGCCAGAAATCTGCGCCGAACAGGCGCGGACACACCTCGCGCAAAGGGGTGCGGAACAGCTCGCGCGCGTCTTCCCAGTTGCGCCCCACCATGGCGTTGGGCAGGAAGCCGATGCGCGCCAGGCCTTCGCCCACCCCCAGCGCCTTGAGCACCTTGGCGGCGTTGGGTGTCATCTGCACCCCGGCCCCGATTTCGCCGAAGGCGGCCGCGCGCTCGAACAGGTGGGCCTCGATGCCCCTCTGGTGCAGGGCCCGTGCCAGCGCGACACCACCGATGCCCGCGCCGACGATGCCCACTCGCATGCTTGTCGTCATGTTCTTGCTCCTGTTGCTTGGCCCAGTTCGGGCCGTTGTTAAATGGTTGGCAAATTAATTTCTGGAGCGCAAGACCACCCGGGGTGGCCTGGCGGCGTTCAGGCGCCCAGGTAGGCGCTCAGCAGTTCGGGGTCTTGTTTCAGGCTCTGGGCGTCGCGGTCGGCCACCACCCGCCCGGTCTCGAACACATAAGCACGCGAGGCCACGTTCAGTGCGTTGTGCACGTTCTGCTCCACCAGCACCACCGTTACGCCATGTGCGTTGATCTCGCGCACAAAGGCAAACACCTCATCGGCCATGCGCGGGCTCAGTCCCAGGCTGGGCTCGTCCAGCAGCAGCAGCGTGGGCTCGGACATCAGCGCTCGGCCGATGGCCAGCATCTGTTGCTCACCGCCGCTGAGGGTGCCGGCGAGCTGACGATGGCGCTCTTTCAGGCGTGGGAAGCGGTGGTAGACGATGCCCATGCGGCGCTCCACCTCGACCTTCGATTTGCACAGGTAGGCGCCCATCGAAAGGTTCTCATCCACCGTCATGGTGGGCCACACGTGGCGCTCTTCGGGCGACTGGGCAATGCCCAGCGCCACCACCTTGTCGGCCGACAGGCCGGCGATGGACGAACCCTTGAAGCGGATGTCGCCCCTCGTGGGCTTGAGCAGGCCCGAGATGGCGCGCAGCGTGGTGGTTTTGCCCGCGCCATTGGCGCCAATCAGGGCCACCACCTCGCCGGGGTACACCGACAGGTTCACCCCGTGCAGCGCGGCGGTCTTGCCGTAGCTCACGTGCAGGTCGCTCAGTTCCAGAAGGGCGGTGCCCTGTTGCCCGGCCACGCGGGCCTGCGGTGCGTCGATCACAGCGTCGCTCATGCTTGGTTTCCTCCGCCCAGGTAGGCATCAATCACTTGCTTGTTGCCCTGGATGTCGGCGGGTGCGCCTTCGGCCAGCTTCTGACCGAAGTGCATCACCACGATGCGGTCGGACACCCCCATCACCAGGCTCATGTTGTGTTCCACGATCAGGATCGAGCGCACCAGCGTGCCGCGCAGCGTCTTCAGGATTTCGCCGAAGGTGCGCGCCTCTTGGCTGTTCAGGCCGGCGGCCGGCTCGTCTAGCATCAGGATCTCGGGCTTGGCCGCCAGCGCCAGCGCCACCTCCAGCAGCCGCAGCTCACCGCACGACAGCGCCGAGGCTGGCGTGTCGATGCGGTGCCCCAGGCCCATGGTGTGCACGATGCGCGTGGCGCTCTCGCGCACGCTGTGCTCGGCCTCACGCACCGTGCGGCCAGGGAAGAAGGTGCGCCACAAGGGCTGGCGCGCCTCCAGGTAGTGGCCAGTCAGCACGTTCTCGAACACCGTGAGCGACTTCAGGATGTTGGTCTTCTGGAAGCTGCGCACGATGCCCATGCGAGCCATTTCGAAAGGCTTCTTGCCCGTCACGTCCTCGCCGCCAAGGCGCACCTGCCCGGTGCTGGGCGAGTAGAAGCCGGTGATGAGGTTGAAGCAGGTCGTTTTGCCGGCGCCGTTGGGGCCGATCAGGCCCACGATCTCGCCGGTCTTCACGTCAAAGCTGATGTCCTTGACGGCATGGATGCCGCCAAAAGACTTGCCCAGCCCGCGGATCTCCAGCGTGCGCGGCGGCGGGGAAAGGGTGGCGCTGCTCATGCGGGCCTCCGTTGGGTGGTGGGGGCGCTGGCGGTGGCGGCCGCAGGGGCCGTGCCGCGCGCCTCGCGGCGTTGGGTGATGAAGCCCATCAGGCCGCGCGGCAGAAACAGCACGATGGCGATCACGGCCAGGCCGAAGATCGACAGCCGCAGCTCCTTGGCCTCGCGCAAGTACTCCTCCAGAAAGGTCACCAGCAAAGCGCCAATCAGCGGGCCCACCAGCGTGCCTTTGCCGCCTATCAGCACCATGATGATCATGCTCACCATGAAGGCGAAGCGAAACACCTCTGGCCCCACGAAGGAGATGTAGTGCGCGTAGAACCCACCGGCCATGCCCGAGAGCAGGGCGCCCAGCACCAGGGCCAGCATGGTGTAGTTCAATGGCCGGATGCCGATGGACTGGGCCACATAGCGGTTCTCGCGCACGGCCACCGCGGCGCGCCCGGCGTTGGAGTACACGAAGCGGTACGAGAGGTACAGCGTCAGCGCCAGCAGCACCCAGGCAATGCCGTAATAGAACTGCTTGGCCGCCAGGTTGCTGGCCTGCGCCAGCCACTCGGGCTGCGGCACGCCCGCAATGCCCATGGGACCATTGGTCAGCCCGATCCAGTTGTCGGCGATCAGGCGCAGCACCTCGGCGAAGGACAGCGTCACGATCACGAAGAACGGGCCCTGCAGCCGCAGCGTGAGGGCACCGATCACCACCCCCATCAGCGCGGCCAGCAGGCCCGCCATGGGAATGGTGGCCCACAGCGGCCAGCCATGTTGGGTGGCCAGAATGGCCGCCGTGTACGCCCCCGTGCCCAGAAAGGCCGTGTGGCCCAGCGAAAACTCGCCCACGTAGCCCACCACCAGGTTCAGGCTGCTGGCCAGCACCGCGAAGAACAGCACCATGATGGCGATGTGCAGCACGTATTGGTCCCGCACGAACAGCGGCAGCACGGCCGCCAGCGCCATCAGGGCCAGAAGAATGCGTCGTTCAAAAGTCATGCGCGCTCCGCTCGCTTTGAGAACAGCCCGTAAGGGCGGAAGAGCAGGGTGAGGATCACCAGCGCGAAGCCGATGATGTCGACCCAGCCGGTGGCCACGTAGCCGCCCCACAGGGCCTCCACGATGCCCAGCAGCAGCCCGCCCACGATGGCGCCCGCGAACGAGCCCATGCCGCCCAGGATCACCACCACGAAAGCCTTCATGCTCACCAGGCCGCCGATGGACACCTGCGCGGTGTAGATCGAGCCCAGCAACATCCCGGCCATCGACGCGATCACCGTGCCCATGGCGAAGGTGGCCGCGTACACGTTGGCGGTGCGAACGCCCACCAGTTGCGCCGCCATCGGGTCCTGGAAAGTCGAGCGCATCGCGCGGCCCAGGCGCGTTTTGTGGATCACCAGCCAGGCCGCCAGGATCAGCGCCGCGCAGACCACCACCGCGAACACGCGCAGCTTGGTCAGCACCACCGGCCCAAAGATCATTGGCCCGGCAGACAGCGGGGCCTCCACCTTCAGCGGCGCAGTGCCCACCGCCAGCAGAGCGGTGTTGGCCAGAAAGATCGACAGGCCGATGGTGAGCAAAATCCCCGGCTCCTCACCCTGGTCGCGGATGCGCTCGATCAACAGGCGGTCGATCAGCCAGCCGAACGCGCCCATCACCACGGCCACCAGCAGCAAGCCAGTGAAGAAGTCCAGACCCAGGCGGGTGGTGGCCCACCAGCCCATGACCCCACCGAGCATGTACAGCTCGCCGTGGGCAAAGTTCACCACGCGCATCAGCCCCAGGATCAGGGTCAGTCCCAGCGCCGAGAGCGCGTAGAACGAACCCGTCACCAGGCCGTTGGCGAGGTACTGTGGCAACAGTTCCATGTGTTCAGTCCGTTCCCGTGCCGCCGATCAGGGCTTTTCCGTCTGGGCCTGCGTGATCACGCGCGGCTCCTTGTTCGCGATCTGCACCAGCACCACGTCAAAGCCATAGCCTTCGCCCTTGTCGGTGAAGCGGTAGCGGCCGTTGGGCGCCTGGTAGTCGGTCTTGCGCAGTGCGTCGCGGATCGCGTCCGGTTCGGTCTTGCCAGCGCGGGCGATGGCGTCCATCAGGATGTTCATCGCGTTGTAGCCAGCGGCACCGTACTTGCCCGGCTTCTCCTTGAAGGCGGTGGCGTACAGGTCCACGAAGGCCTTGTTGCGCTCGCCCGGCAAGCTCGATGCGTAGGGCACAGCGGCGTAGATGCCTTCCGAGGCCGCGCCGGTCAGGCCAATGAAATCGGCCGTGGCCCAGGAGCCCACGCCGAAGATCTTGGTCTGCAGGCCCATCTCCTTGAACTGCTTCACCAGAATCGAGCCGTCCTGCGTCTCGGCGGCCACGAACACGCCATCGGCCTTGCTGGCGCGCAGCTTGGTCAGCAGGGTGTAGAAGTCGGTGGCGCCGTGGTCGAAGTACTCCTTCATCACGGTCTTCACACCTAGGGCTTCAAGGTCCTTGGAGAAATCTTCCACCCCACCGCGGCCCCAGTCGTCGTTCACGCCGATGTAGGCCACGCTCTTGAGCTGCAGCTTCTCCGCCAGGATCTTGCTGAAGGTCTTGGACATCAGGCGATCGGTCTCGGCCGAGCGGAAGAAGTACTGCAGCCCCTTCTCGGTGAGGTCTGCCTTGGACGATACGCCGGTGAGCAGCGGCACCTTGTACTTCTCGGCCACCGGCATCACGGCCGCCGTGGCCGAGCTGCAGAACGCGCCCTGAAGCGCCACCACCTTGTCGCGCTGAATCAACTTCTCCGCCGCGTTGACCGAGTTCGCCGGGCGGCACTGGCCGTCCTCCACCACCAGTTCGATCTTGCGGCCCAGCACGCCGCCAGCGGCGTTGCGCCGTTCCACCGCCAGCTTCGCACCGTTGAGCGAGGCCAGCCCGTTGTAGGCCACCGAGCCGGTCAAGGGCTCGATGACGCCGATCTTGATGGTCTCTTGTGCCATCGCCATCGACGACAGCGACGCCAGGCCGGCGGTGAGAAGGGCTTGTTTCCAGTGTTGCATCCGAATCTCCTGTGGGCGGGGAAAAGACCTGGACCCGCACCGGTCAGCCGACCGGCCCCGGGCCAGGAAGAAAATAAATTAACCAGTTAATTAAATTAGGGGTGCACTCTAAAACACCGCTGCCACCAGCGTTCTAGGGCTTACCCTAAATTAATTGGCCAGTCAGTAAGCATGAACGATGCCAGCCCCGCGGCCCTGCGATCTGGCCATTTCGGGCGCGCTCGCCTGTCCTCCGGACTCGCCGGCGCCACACCAGCGGGCCGTCGGCGCACCAGGCAGGGGCCGGTTGTTGCTTCACGGTGCACGGCCACCCGTCCCGCTCCACCTACCGGCCGCAGGGTGCCCAGCCGTGATAGGGTCACGCCTACTCCCCACCGTTTCGCCGCGATGCCCATGCGCCCGATCGCCCGTTTGTGTCTCCTTCTGTTTGGCCTGGCCCTTGGTTTGCCCGCTGCCTGGGCCCAGCCCATGGACTTCGCCACCGCCCAGCAGAAGCTTCGCCAGCGCTCTGACCGCCTGGCCGCTTCGCAACAAGCGCTGCAAG
This sequence comes from Hydrogenophaga sp., assembly GCF_041913525.1. Classification (GTDB taxonomy): domain Bacteria; phylum Pseudomonadota; class Gammaproteobacteria; order Burkholderiales; family Burkholderiaceae_C; genus Hydrogenophaga. Next base: position 136,403 of record NZ_JAYSFD010000006.1, read on the forward strand.
GCGCGCAGCTCAAGCGCGAAGCCGCCCAAGGCCTGGGCGGGCCGGTGATCAGCCTGGGGGCCATGGCTTATGCCTACAACGCCAGCCTCGACCTGAACCTCGACCCGATCAATCAGAGCGTGGGGGGTGCCGTGGCGCAACTGCCCCCGCCGCTGGCCGGGGTGCTGGGGAGCCTGCCCAGCTTGCCGGCCAGCTACACCCTGCAGCGCAGCGACACCAACAGCACCGCCTCGGTCTCGGGCGTGTGGCCGCTCTACACCGGTGGCGCCGCCGAAGCCGCGCGCCGCCTGCTGGGCGCCCAGGCCGACGAGGCACAGGCCGACGCCGCGCAGACCACCGAAGAGATGCAGACCCTGCTGGTGCAGCGTTACTTCGGCGCCCAGCTCACCGAGCGGGCCGCCGCGCTGCGTGAGGCCGCGCTGCGCAACATCGAGCAGCACGACAGCGCCGCGCAAAAAATGCTCGACGCTGGCGTGATCGCCCGCATCGAGCGCCTGCAGGCGCGCGCCGCGCTGGAAGACGCCCGCCGCCAGGCCCGCAAGGCGCGCGACGAGGCCGAGCTGGCCGCCGCCGCCCTGGCGCGCACCGTCAAGGCCAGCGCGCGCGTGCGCCCCACCAGCCCGCTGTTCGTGCTCACCGAGCCGGTGGAGCCCTTGCCGCACTTTGTGGACGCCGCGCTCGCCCACCACCCGGGGCTGGCCAAGATCAACGCCAAGAAGGGCCAGGCCGAGCAGTTGCACGCCGCCCAGGAGGCCCTGCGCCAGCCACAGGTGTTCGCCTTCGGCCAGCGCGAGCTCAAGACCGGCCGCTCGGCCGACTGGGTGGCGGGCGTGGGCGTGCGCTGGACGCTGTTCGACCCGCTGGACCGCAAGACCCTGGCCGAGTCGAGCCTGCGCAGCATCGACCAGGCGCAAAGCCTGTATGAGCAGGCGCGCAGCGACATCGAACTGCTGGTGGAGAAGCGCTGGATGGCGCTGGAGCAGGCGCGCCAGGCCTTCTGGTCGCAGCAGCCCGCGCTGGAGGTGGCCGACGAGGTGCTGCGCCTGCGCCAGGTGGGGCTGCGCGAAGGCACCAGCACCACGCAAGAGCTGATCGACGCGCAACTCAACCAGGCCAAGGTGCAGACCGAGCGGGCGCAGGCGGCCTACGAGTACATCAAGGCCCTGGCCGAGCTGCTGGAAGCCAGCGGGCAGGGCGACGCCTTTGAGCGCTACATGGCGCGGGCCAACACCAAAGTGGAGTGAGGATGAACAAGCAAGGCGTGGCGCTGGGCGCCGTGTTGCTGGCGGCGGTGGGTTTCACCGCCTGGGGTTTCTGGCAGGCCTCGCGCCCGGTGCCCGTGCCGATCCAGGGTCAGATGGAGGCCCAGGAAACCGATGTGGCCCCCAAGGTGACGGCGCGCATCGCCGAGATCCTGGTGAAAGAGGGCGACCGCCTGAGCGTGGGCAGCCCGCTGCTGCGCCTGGACAGCCCTGAGGTGTCGGCCAAGCTGGCGCAGGCCACGGCCGCCCAGGAAGCGGCGCGCGCGGTGGAGGCCAAGGCCCAGGCCGGGGCACGGCCGCAAGAGATCGAGATGGCGCGATTGAATTGGCAACGAGCGGTGGCCGCCGCGCAACTGGCCGAGCGCTCGTTCGCTCGTGTCGATGGCCTGGCCCGCGAGGGCCTGGTGGCGGCGCAAAAGCGCGACGAAGCCGAGGCCAACCACCGCGCCGCGCGCGACCAGGCCCTGGCCGCCAAGGCCCAGTACGACCTGGCCCGTGCTGGTGCCCGGCCCGAAGACCGCTCGGCCGCCAGCGCCCAGGTGCGCCAGGTGGCCGGCGTGCTGGCCGAGGTGCAGGCCGCGCAGGCCGAGACCGAACTCAAGAGCCCGGTGGCCGGCGAGGTGGCCAAGGTGCTGGCCCGCGTGGGTGAGCTCTCGCCCCAGGGCGTGCCGGTGGTCACGGTGGTCAACCTGCAAGACCAGTGGGTGGTGCTCAACGTGCGCGAAGACATGCTCTCGCGCTTTGCCCTGGGCGCCGAGTTCGAGGGCCGCCTGCCCGCGCTGGCGCAGCGCAGCGTGCGCTTCAAGGTGTTCCACAGCGCCGCCTTGCCCGACTTCGCCACCTGGCGCGCCACCCGGGCCGACCAGGGCTTTGATGCGCGCACCTTCGAGGTGAAGGCCCGCCCGCTGGCGCCCATCGAGGGCATGCGCCCCGGCATGAGCGTGCTGGTGCCCTGACGCACACCGCCCATGTCTGCGTTTTTGAGCAGCTTGCGCCGCGAGGCCTGGCGCCTGCGCCAGAGCCCCTGGGACCTGGCCATGGTGAGCTGGGTGCCGCTGCTGGCCGTGGCCCTGATCGCCTGGATTTTTTCCGCCGGCTTGCCCCGGCACTTGCCCATTGGCGTGCTGGACGAAGACCACTCGGCCCTCTCGCGCCAGCTCGTGCGCATGTTGCAGGCCACGCCGGGCCTGAGCGTGGACGAGCGCCCGCTGAACCTGGCCGAGGCCGAGGGCGCGCTGCGCGCCGCCCGCGTGTACGCCGTGGTGCACATCCCGCGCGACTTCGCGCGTGAGGTGAAGCAGGGCCGGGTGGGCGAGGTGACGCTCTTGCACAACGCCCAGCTCGCCACGCATTCGGGCCTGATTCAGCGCGACGTGCGCACCGCCGTGGGCACGCTCTCGGCCGGCGTGGAGATGGCTGCGCGCAACAAGCGGGGCGAAGCAACGCGCAGCGTGCGCGTGAGCATGACGCCCGTGCCCACGCGCCTGCTGGGCCTGTTCAATGTGGCGGGCAACTACGAGCCCTTTCTGGCCTCGGCCCTGGTGCCGGCGCTGCTGCACATCCTGGCCATGACGGCGGGCGCCTGGGCGCTGGGGCGCGAGCTGCGCGACGGCAGCATCGGGCCCTGGCTGGCGGGCGCCTCGCGCGCCCAGGCGGGCGCCGCGCTGGCGGGCAAGCTGGCCATCCCCTGGGCCAGCCTCACGCTGGTGGGCTGGCTGGGGCTGGCCTGGCTGTCGGGCGGGCGTGGCTGGCACCCGCCGGGCAGCATCGCCTGGGTGGCCCTCAGCATGGCGGCCCTGATGGCGGTGTCGGTGGCCGGCGGCGCGGCCCTGGCGGGCCTCACGCGCTCGCTGCGCACCGCCTTGTCGGCCTGCGGCTTTTTCTCGGCGCCGGCCTTCGCCTTCAGTGGCGTGGGTTTTCCGCTGGCGGCCATGTCGCCCGGTGCGCGCGCCTGGGCCGAGGCCATGCCCTACACCCACCACATCCGCCTGCAGATGGACCAGTGGCTGCTGGGCGCGCCGGTGGCGCAGAGCGTGCCCACGGCGCTGGCGCTGTGGGGCGCCGCCGCGGTGCTGATGGCGGTGGCGGTGCTCACCGCGCACCGGGCGGCCGGCCAGCCGGCCAGCTGGGGAGGGCGCTAATGGCCCACGAGATGCCTTGCCCCGCCGACACCGCGCGCAGCCTCTGGCAGGCCTGGTGGCAGGCCCTGCTGGAGGTGGTGCGCGACAAGGGCGTGTTGCTGCTGCTGGCCGGCGCGCCAGTTCTCTACGGCTTTTTCTACCCCTGGTTTTACGGCCCCGAGGTGGTGCAGCGCGTGGCGGTGGCGGTGGTCGATCAGGACGGCAGCGGCCTGTCGCGCCAGATCACCCGCTTCGTGCAGGCCAGCCCGCGCCTGGACCTGCGCTGGGTGGGCAGCGACGAGGCCAGCGCGCAGCGCGCGCTCTTGCGCGGCGAGATCGAGGGTTACCTGCTGCTGCCGCCCGACCTCAAGCGCCACGTGGTGCGCGGCCAGGCGGTCTCGGCCACGGTGCAGGCCAATGCCGCCTACCCCCTGGTGAGCAAGGCGGTGCAACTGGGGTTTGCCGAGGCCGTGGGCACCGCCTCGGCCGGGGTGGAGATGCGCCAGTTGCAGGCGCGTGGCCAGAGCCTGTGGCAGGCCCAGCTCGGGCGCGAGCCGGTGCGCCTGCAGTCGCTGGCGCTGTTCAACCCCATCGAGGGTTACGGCAGCTTCGTGGTGCCGGCGGTGGCGCTCATCATCCTGCAGCAAACCTTGCTGATGGGCGTGGCCATGCGGGTGGCCACCTGGGCCGAGGCGGGCCGCCAGCGCGCCAGCGCGCGGGCCTGGGCCGGGCGCCTGCTGGCGTTTTGCACGCTCGGTGGCATCAGCGGCTTGTTTTACTTCGGCTGGATTTTTCTGATGAACGCCTACCCCAGCGGTGGCAACCCGCTGGGCGCGCTGGTGCTGCTGGCCTGCTACGTGCCGGCCGTGGTGGTGCTGGGCTGCCTGTTGGGCTGGTGGATGGCCAACCGCGAGCGGGTGCTGCAGGTGCTGCTGTTCACCGCCTTGCCCCTGGCGTTTCTGGCCGGCTTTTCCTGGCCGGCCGAGGCCCTGCCAGAGCCGCTGCAGGCGCTGCGCTGGCTGGCGCCCAGTACGGCGGGTATTCAGGCCTCGCTGCGGCTGAACCAACTGGGCGCCTCGTTGGCCGATGTGTGGCCGCAATTGCTCGCGTTGCTGGCCCTGGGCCTGGGGGGCTTGCTGTGGCTGGCCTGGCTGCACCGGCCCTGGGCCCGGCGCCCGGCCTGAGGCCCGCCTTCAGCCCAGGCGCAGCGGCACGAACAGGGTGGCGCCTTCGCGCTGCAGTTGCAGGGCAAAGGCCTTGCCGCCGCGCTGCACCTCGGCCTTCACCTGCTCGGCGCTGTCCACCGGGTGGCCGTTGAGGCCCACCAGCAGGTCGCCCACCTCCACGCCGGCCAGTTCGGCAGCACCACTCACGCCTTCGATCAACAGGCCGTGGGCGCCGTCGTGGGCGCGCTGCTCGCGCGGCGTCAAGGGGCGGATCAGCAGGCCCAGCCGGGTGTCCTGGCGGGTCTGGGCGGTGTCGGTGGGCCGCTGGCCTGGGGCGCGGGCGTCGGTGAGCTCCAGGGTCACGTTCAGGCTGCGCCGCTCGCGCCACAGCGCCAGCGCCACGCGGTCGCCGGGCTGGGCCTGGCCCACGGCGGCGGGCAGGTCGGCCACCTCGTGGATGGGCTCGTCGCCCAGGCGCAGGATCACGTCGCCCGGGCGCAGGCCGGCCTTGTCGGCCGGGCTGCCGGGTTCGATTTCGGCCACCAGCGCGCCATGCGGCGAGCTCAAGCCAAAGGACTCGGCCAGGGTCTGGTCCACGTCCTGGGCGGCCACGCCCAGGCGGGCGTGCTGCGCGTGCCCGGTTTTCATGATCTGGTCCTTCACCTTGAGTGCGATGTCGATGGGAATGGCGAACGAGAGGCCCTCGTAACCGCCGGTGTGGCTGAAGATCTGCGCGTTGATGCCCACCACCTTGCCTTCGGCGCTGAACAGCGGGCCGCCCGAATTGCCGGGGTTGATGGCCGCGTCGGTCTGGATGTAGGGCACCAGGCTGTCGTCGGGCAGGGTGCGCCCCTTGGCGCTGACCACGCCCACGGTGGCGGTGTTCTGAAAGCCAAAGGGCGAGCCGATGGCCAGCACCCATTCGCCCACGCGCAGGTCGCGCTCGCTGCCCAGCGGCACCACGGGCAGTTGGCGGGCGTCGATCTTGAGCACCGCGATGTCGGTGAGCGGGTCGCTGCCCAGCACCCGGGCGCTGAACTCGCGCCGGTCATTGAGCTTCACCGTCACGCGGTCGGCGCCGTCCACCACGTGCGCGTTGGTGAGGATCACGCCGCTCTCGTCCAGGATGAAGCCCGAGCCCACGCCGCGCACCACCTCGTCGGCGGCGTCGGCGCCCCGGCGGCGTGGCTGGGGCCGGCCATCGGGTGACCAGGCCACGCGGCGCGTGCCGGCCACGGTCACGTTCACCACGGCCGCGCTGTGGTCGCGCGCGATGGCAGAGAGGTCGGGCAGGGCGGCTGCGATCGGGGCGGGGCGGGGCTGTGCGCTGGCCGAGGCGGGGTGAGCGGGCCACCAGCGCTCCAGCGGGGCATGGGCCGTGACGGCGCCGCCAAGGGCGCCGGCCAGCAGGGCGGCCCCCATCCAGGGGGCCAGGCGGGCAGGTGAGTGGGCCATGAAATGTCCTTTCCTGAAGCGAGAACAAGGCCGCCGTTGCGCAGGACACGGCAGCAGGTGGGGCCATGGTGCGCCGCGCCCATGGCGTGTTCGCTACCGCGTTGGCGCTCTGCGTTTCGATTGCAACCGGCGCCGGGTCAGTGCGCCGACAGCGGCCACCACGACAGCGCCACGGCCACCGCCATCAGCCCCGTGGCCAGCCAGCCCAGCCACCGCAAGGCGCCGCGCACCGTGTACTGGCGCATCACCTCGGGCTTGGCGGCCAGAAGCATCACCGCCACCATCAGCGGCACGGCGGCCACGCCGTTGGCCACGGCCGCCCAGTACAGCTCTTGCATCGGGTCGCTGGGGGTGAAGCACAGCGCCACGCCGCCCAGGCAGGCCAGCGCCAGCACGCCGTAGAAGCCGCGTCCCTCGCCCCGCTCCAGCCGCAGTGAAAGCGAGGCTGGCCAGCCCGCGAACTCGGCCACGGCGTAGGCGGCCGAGCCCGCCAGCACCGGCACGGCCAGCAGGCCGGTGCCCAGGATGCCCAGCGTGAACAGCGCATAGGCCGCATCGCCGGCCAGGGGGCGCAGGGCCTGTGCGGCCTGGGCGGTGGTGTTCACCTGGGTGATGCCGTTGGCGTGCAAGGTGCCAGCGGCGGACACCACCACGAACCAGGCGATCAGGTTGGACACGAACATGCCCACCCGCGTGTCCCAGGCGATGCGGCGCAGCGCGCGGCGCGTGGGCCAGGGCGCGGTGTGGTCGCGCCGCAGCTCGGCCTCTTGCGCGGCTTGCCAGAAAAACAGATAGGGGCTCAGGGTGGTGCCCAGCAAGGCCACCACCGTCATCACCGCCGTCATCGACGTTTCATGTCCACCCAAGCCAGAGGGCCACACGCTGGCCCACAGGGCGGCGCGCCAGTCCACCTTCATCCACAGGCTCACCAGCACATAGGCCAGCAGGCTCAGGGTGAGCCACTTCAGCCAGCGCACCACCCGGGTGTAAGACAAGAGCACCGGCCACACCACGCACACACCGCCCAACAGCAGCGCCCACAACTGGCTGGGCCCCAGGCCCAGGCCGTGCATCACCTCGCCCATGGCGGCCAGGTCGGCGGCGATGTTCAGCGTGTTGGCGCCCACCAGCAGCAGCACCAGGGCGCCCACCAGCCAGCGCGGCCACACCTGGCGCATGGCACTGGCCAGGCCTTGGCCGCTCACGTGGCCGATGCGCGCACTGATGGACTGAATGGCCACCATCAGCGGCCAGGTGAGCACCACCGTCCACAGCAGGCCATAGCCCATTTGCGCGCCGGCTTGGGTGTAGGTGGCGATGCCGCTGGGGTCGTCGTCGGCGGCCCCGGTGATGAGGCCCGGGCCCAGGGCTTGCCAGCGCTGTCGCAGGCGCTGCCAGCGCGTGCCCCGCGAGGCGTTGTCGCCAATGGCCGATGCCCCGGGGGCGGTGGTGCTCGTGTGTGGCGGGCTCATGGGCAGGCGGTGCTCAGGGCTTGGGCAAAGGCTCGGTGCCTGGCTGGGCACGCGGCGGCCAGGGCAAAGCGGCGATGGCCGCGCCGGCACAGGCCGCGCCCAGCAGCCAGCCGGCCAGCACGTCCGCCGGGAAGTGCACGCCCACCGCCACGCGGCCCCAGCCCACCAGCAGGGCCAGGGCCGGCCCGGCCCAGCGCCAGGCGCTGCCGCGCAGCGCCCACCACCACACGGCGCCCAAGGCGGCGGCCACGGTGCTGTGGGCGCTGGGCAGACTGCTGGTGGCCGCGTGGGCCAGCCACTGGTGGCCCAGGCCCAGCACCTGGGGGCGAGGCAGGTACACGAGATGGGTGATCAGCCGGGCCGCGCCAAAGCCGCCCGCCATGGCCAGGGCGGCCTGGCGGCCCAGGGTTCGCCAGCGGCCACGGCCCAGCACACCGCCCAGCACAATGGCCGCGCCGGTGAGGTTCAGCAACTGGGTGGCCGCCTCTTGCGCCAGCCACACCCACAGCGCCGAGGCCTGGCTGCCCAGGTTGATGGCCAGAAAGGCCTGTTCGTTGAGATTCATGGCGCAACGCGTTGGCAAAGGGCGGAAAAAAGGCCACGCCGACGGATCAGGTCGGGGTGGCCAACATCGGAGGTCAACTCAGGCGCGGGCCTGCCAGGGCCACGCGCGCAATGGGCTTACTGTGCAGGCTGCTTGACGGCGGCCTTCTTGGTGGTCTTCTTGGCCTTGTGGGCCTTCTTGGTGGCCTTCTTCTTCACCGGTGCCTGGGCAGCGGGTTTGGCCGGGGTGGCGGGCGCGGCGGCGGTGGCCGGAGCGGCCGGGGCGGCGGGGGTCGCCGGGGTGGCGGGGGCCTGGGCAAAGGCGGTGGCGCCCAGGGCGGCCAGGGTGGTGGCGATCATCAGTTGGCGGATCTTCATGCTGTGCTCCAAATCGCAGGGTGGGGGTCTTGAGGTCTCTGCTGCGTGTCATCGACCACGGACCCAATGCTCGGGGCGCAGGCGCACGGGCTTGTGTCGTGCGCCTGTGCGCATGTTTCACCTGCAACCTGGCGTGTTGCGCCAGGGAATCAGGCGCCAGCGTCGGCGCGGGGGGCCAGCAAGGGGCCCAAGGCCTCGGCCAGGGCGGCGGCCGACAAGGGCTTGGCCAGCACCTTGTCCACGCCAGCGGCCTGCGCGCGCTGGCTGAAGTCGTCACCACCAAAACCCGTGACCACGGCGGTGCGCAAGCCAGGGGCCAGCGCCTTGCAACGCGTGACCAGCGCCAGGCCGTCCAGCCCCGGCATCATCTGGTCGGTGATGAGCACGTCAAAGGCCGTGGGGTCGGCGCTGAAGGTGGCCCAGGCCTTCTCGGGGTCGGTGAAGCCGCGCGGCTCCAAGCCGAGTTCGGCCAGCCATTCCTCGGCCAGCTCCACCAGCGCGGCCTCGTCGTCCACCACCATCACCACCTGCCCCTGGCCTTGGGGAATCGGCCCGGTTGGCAGCCCGGTGCCAGCGGTGTCGGCCGGTGGCACGGGCAAGTACACATCGATCTCGGTGCCCTCGCCCGGGGCGGTGCGAATGTCCAGCGCGCCTTGCGCGTCGCGCACCATGGCGTGCACCACGGCCAGGCCCAGGCCGGTGCCACCGCTGCCGGTCTTGGTGGTGAAGAAGGGCTCCAGCAGGTGCGGCAGGTCTGGCGCGGCGATGCCGGGCCCGTCGTCCTGCACGCGCAGGCGCAGCCAGCGCCCGGGCGTTAGCCTGCCATGCCACACCAGTTGGGGCTTGGTCACGTCGAGCACTTGCAGGCTCACCTGCACATGGCCCTGCTCGCCCACGGCTTGCACGGCGTTGCGCATGAGGTTCAGGCTGGCCTCGAAGAAGGCCACGCCATCGCCGCGCAGGGCAGGGTCGTCGGCGCCCGGGGCCAGTTCCAGGGCCACGCCGGGGGGGCTGCTGTCGCGGGTGAGCTGCCAGGCCTCTTGCACCAGCGCCTTGGGCCAGTAGGTCTGTGCCTGGCTGGCACCGCTGCGGCTGAAGGCCATCACGCGCTCCACCAGGGTCTTGCCGCGCTCGCCCGCGCGCACGATCTGGTCGAGGTGGCGGCGCAGCGCGCTGCCCTCCGGGGCCTGGGCCTGGGCGCGCTCGCCAAAGCCCAGGATGGCCGCCAGCACGTTGTTGAAGTCGTGCGCCACGCCACCGGCCAGGGTGCCCAGCGCCTCCAGGCGGCGCGCGCGCTGCAACTGCTCATCGAGCAGGCGGGTTTTCTCGGCGGCGGCCACCTCGTCGGACACGTCGTAGGCGGTGCCGGCCACCAGTTGCATCTGCCCCAACGCGTCTTGCAGGGCCTGGCCGCGCACTTGCACGTGGCGCGGCGCGTGGTCGGGCGGGGTGACGAGCACGGTGGCGCTGAAGTCGGCGGTGTGCTCGCGCAGGTGCTGGGCGATGGCCTCTTGCAGGCGCTGCCGCTCGGCGCTGGCCAGGCGCTCGGGCCAGCCCAGGGGCTGATCGGCGGCGGTGGGGGCGTTGGGCTCGAAGCCCAGCAGGGCGCGCATGCGCGGCGAGAGGTAGTGGCGCCGGGTGGCCGGGTTCCATTCCCACAGGCCCTCGCGCGCAGCCAGAAAGGCCCGCGTGGCGCGTTCGCGCTGGCGCTGCAGGTCGCGCTGGCTGTTCTCGCGCCAGCGCTGCTCGCGCGCGTGGCGCAGGCTCAGGCCCCAGGTGACGAGCAAGGCCGAGAGGGCGAAGCTGCCCACCAGCCAGGCCTGGGTGCGCCACTCGCGCAGCACGCCTTGCGTGTCGCGGCTCAGCACCACGGTGAGCGGGGCGCGGCGCATGGTGTGGTCGGCCACCAGCCAGCGCGAGGGCGGGTCGCTGGCCAGCGGCAGCTCGCGCCAGCTCTGCCCCGTGCGCTCGCCGGCCTGGGCCAGCGCCGTGGCCAGGGCCTCGGTGCGCGCCGAGTGCTCGCCCACCAGGGGGCTGCCGTCGCTGCGAAGCACCAGCAGGGCCACGTCGGGCGAGGGGCGGGTGCGCTCGAAGCCGCCGTAGAGCAGGGTGGTGTCGGCGGCCATCACGACCACACCGCCCAGGCGGCCGTTGGCGTCGAACCAGGGCATGGACAGCGGAATCCAGGGGCTGGGCTGGTCGGGCCAGCTCAGCGGCGCGCCCAGGTGGGCGGTGCCGGGCGCGGCGGCCAGGGCGATGCGAAACAGGTCGAGCTGCCGGTAGTCCAGGTCGGGGATGCGGTCGTCGGCGGCGCTGATCACCTCGCCCTGCGTGTCCAGCAAGAGCATCTGCCGCAGCGCCGGCACGGCCGAGCCGCGCGCGCGCAGCAGGGCCTCGGCCACGTCGGTGTCGGCCTCCCAGTTGCCGGCGGCCAGTTCTTCGGCGGTGGCGCGCATGGCGGTTTGCGCGGCCGACAAGGCGCTGTCGGCCTGGTCGGCCAGCGCGGCCGACAGGGCGCCCAGCATGCGGCCCTCACTCTCCAGCGACTGCTGGCGCAGCGTGATGAGGCCGAAGGCCAGCCAGCCGGCCATGAGCAGGGCAATGAACACCGGCACCAGCACGCCACGGTCGGCCATGACGCTGCGCCAGTGCGGCGGCGGCGAGTCGGCGGTGAGGCCGTCGTCCAGGGTGATCTCGGTGGGCTTGGGTGGCTGGGGCATGTCAGCCTCGGTGGGGGCGCGCTACCATCGACCATACCCGATCGCCAGCGCCGCCGCGCCTGCCCCGAGCCCGACCATGACCGCTTTCGACGACGCCCCCGCCCCGGCCCATTCGCCCCACATTCTGGTGGTCGATGACGACCCCGCGCTGCGCGAACTGCTCACCGGTTACCTGGGCGAGGCCGACATGCGCGTGACCGCGGTGGAGAGCGGCCGGCGCATGGCCGAGGTGTTCGACCAGGAAGCCATTGACCTGGTGGTGCTTGACCTTCGCCTGCCTGGCGAAGACGGCATGGTGCTGGCGCGCAAGCTGCGCGAGCGCGCCTCGGTGCCGCTGGTGCTGCTCACCGGCAAGGCCGAAGAGGCCGACCGCGTGATGGGCCTGGAACTCGGCGCCGACGACTACGTCACCAAGCCCTTCAGCCCGCGCGAGCTGCTGGCGCGCATCCGCGCCGTGCTGCGCCGCTACCAGCGCCCACCCGAGCAGACCGTGCGCGACGACAAGCGCCGCGCTTTTCGCTTCGCCGGCTGGGAGTTGAACCTGCGCACCCGCCGCCTGGGCGCGCCCGATGGCCGCAAGCTGGAGCTGAGCAACAACGAGTTCAGCCTGCTGGTGGCCTTTTGCTCGGCGCCGCAGCGCGTGCTCAGCCGCGACCAGTTGCTTGACCTCTCGCGCCTGCACAGCGCCGAGGTGTACGACCGCACCATCGACGTGCAGATCCTGCGCCTGCGCCGCAAGATCGAGCGCGACCACAGCAAGCCCGAGCTCATCGTGACCGAGCGCGGCGCTGGCTACCTGTTCACCCCGAGCGTCGAGACCTTGTACTGACATCGTCGCCCGCCGCCGGGGCCTGGCCGCTGGCGTCTTGGCGCTGCGGTGCGCCCGCGCCGCGTGGCCGGCGCGCCAGCCGCACCAGCGCCATCACCAGCCAGGCGAACAGACCACCCGCCAACGCGGCCAGGCCGATGTGCCACCAGGTCTGCAGCCGGTGCGCGCGCAAGCTGGTGCGGGTGGGGGCGGGCGCCTTGTGGGCCACGGCCCGTCCCGTGTCGGGTGCTGCCTTGCCATGGCCTGGTTCGCCCGGCAGGGGGCCAGGCGTCACCTGCACCACCCCGTTGGCCGAGGTGGCGGGCGGCGCTGCGCTGGCCATGCCCGTGCCGCAGGCCCAGGCCAGGCAAGCGCCCAGCAAGGCGTGCCGCAGCGCCGGGCGACGGCGCGCGGGCGCAGTTGGGGCGAACGGCTGAGGGGCAGGCATGGCGGGTGTGCGGCGGGTCAATGGGTTGGCCAGTGTGCGGTCGCCAGGTGGCGGCTTCATGTCGGGCGGCCGGCCCTTTTCTGACAGATGCAACACAAGCCTGGCCGGCGATCACGCCCGCGCGCGCCGTCTCAGTCAGGCCAGCGCAGTTGCTCGCCCTTGTGCGCCACCTCGCGCCACTGGGCGTGGTCGGGCAGCGGCGCCTGCCGCTGGCGAATGGACTGGGCGCCCGGGTGCCGGGCCAGGCGGGCGTTGAGCTCGATGTAGGGGCGCTGCGCGTCGTTGGCTTCGCTGGCGTTCACGATGGCGTCCACCGGGCATTCGGGCACGCACACCGAGCAGTCGATGCAGCCCGTGGGGTCGATCGCCACGAAGTTCGGCCCTTCCACGAAGCAGTCCATCGGGCACACCTGCACGCAGTCGGTGTATTTGCACTGAATGCAGGGCTCGGTGACGATGAAAGGCATGGCGGGTGATCAGGGAAAACCCGCAATCATCCGCCATGCCGAATGGCCGCGTGTGGTGGGCGGCCTTTGGCGGCAGGGCCGCCAGTGGGCGTCAGGCCTTGGGGCGGTGCTTTTCGATCAGTGCCTGACCGGCTTCGTACAGCTTCTTGCCGTCCTGGCCGCGCTTGTTCATGTCCTGAATCCAGGTGTCGATGACGCCAGCGGTTTTGCGCATGAACTGGTCGAACTCGCTCTTGTCGAGCGCGGTCACGGTGCTGCCCTTCTCGATCACCATCTTGCGCACCGGGTCGTCGCCACCCGCAATGATGCGGCCCGACAGGCCGGAGAACTCCAGGCCGGAGTTTTTGTCGATGATCTTCTGCAGGTCAGCCGGCAGCGCCTGGTATCGCTTCTTGTTCATCACCATGAACTGGGTGCTGTTGTTGTAGCCCGGCAGTCCCTTGGCGAACTCGGTGTGGAAAGACGTGAGCTCGTTGAGCTTGGCCGGCGGCACGGTGTCCCAGGGCACCACGGCGCCTTCAATCACGCCCTTGGACAGCGCATCGGGCACCTGCGGCAGCGGCATGCCCACCGGAATCGCGCCCAGGGCGTTCAGGATCTGGGTGGACGTGCGCGAGGCGCCGCGGATCTTCACGCCCTTGAAATCGGCAACCGATTTCAGCGCCTTGGTGCGGGTGTGCACCACGTTCAGGCCGTGGTTGTGCAGAGCGAGCACGTGCACGTCCTTGAAGTCGCCCATGGCGTGCTGCATGGCGAATTCCCACAGGGCCTTGGACGAGCCTTCGCCGTCGTAGGTGAAGCCGGGCAGTTCGAACAGCTCGATGGTGGGCAGGCGGCCAGCGGCGTAGCCCGAGAGCGCGAAGCTGATGTCGGACACGCCATCGCGGGCCTGGTCAAAGAGCTGCGCGGGCGTGCCGCCGAGCTGCATGGAGGGGTAGGGCTCGAACTTCAGGCGGCCACCCGATTCCTTCTCGATCCTCTCCATCCACGGCTTGTGGATGTTGGCGTACACGTTTGACGTGTTGGGCATGAAGGTGCTGAAGCGCAGCTTGTGCACCTCTTGCGCGCGAAGGTTCAAGAAGGGCGCGGCCAGCAAGCCGGCGCCTGCGCCTTGGATGAGGGTTCTGCGTCCGATCATGGTTGTCTCCTGTTTGTGGGGCGAGAAATAGCACCCGGTGCGGATGCCGGTGGTGGGAAAAGGGGGCGTTGAAGAAGCGGCGGGCCGTGCTCAGGGCAGGGTGTCGGCCAGGTGGCGCTTGATGACCACGGGCTTGCCGCCGTACTGGCGTTTGCTCATCCAGGCGGCCAGGGCCGAGTCCATGTAGTCGGCGTGGCCCGGGAACCAGGCCAGCAGGTGCTCGGCCAACTGGTGGGCCAGGGTTTCATTGGCGCGGCCTTCGCGCAGCGCCTGCTCTACCTCGGTGAGCGAGCGCAGCACCGCGTCGTGCTCGTCGATGTGGCATTGGCCCGAAGGAAAGCCGGTGCTGCGCATCCAGCCGTTTTCCTGCTCGAAGTGCTCACGGGCATGGCGGTCCACAGCGGCCAGTGCGTCCAGCGCGGTGTCGGCCTGGCAGGTCAGCAGGCGAAAGACCACCTCGTAGAACTCGCGGTGGGTCTCATCCATGGGGCCGTAGCCCAGCAGGCGGTCGTCATTCCACAGCACACCCGCGTGGCCCAACGACGTGCCTTGTTCCGACTTGTCCATCTTTTCTCACTTTCCCGGGGCTCTATTCCGGTTTGTATTCGTCCACCAGCGCAATATTGCTCACCATGCGGCGCAGGTATTCGCACAATTGCGATTGCTCTTTCTCGTCAAATCCGGTGAGCAGCAGTTTTTCTCGCTGGCGCGCGGTTTTGAGAATGCGGTTGTAGGTTTCAATTCCCTGGGGCGTGAGCTTGATGGCACGCTCCCATTTTGATGGCTGGATTTCCACCAGGCCTTTGCTTTCCATGTCGCGCAGGCTGCGGCTGATCACCGTGAGGTGAATGGCCGACTGCTGGCTGATCGTCTTGGCTGAGGCGTCTGGCGTGCGTGCCAGCACCACCATGATGCGCCATTCGTTGATGCCGACGCCGTAATTCCGCAAATAGAGGGTGGAGGCGCCGGAGGTCAATCGATTGTTCAATACGTTGAGCAATGAAGGCACGTATTGCTGCGTATCGATCGTGGCGATATCGGCGGTGTTTTCCATGGGTTTCAATTCCAGGTCAGAGGTCAAGAATGAGCCTGGATGATAGCGAGCCGGAACAGCAAATCATCATGCTTTTGTTCTCGGCTTTTTCCTGTTTCGAGAGCACCAGATCGCGGTGGTCGGGCAGGCCGTCGATCACGCGCACCTCGCAGGCCGCGCAGACGCCTTCCTTGCAGGCGTGGGCCACCTGAATGCCGGCTTGCTCCACCACTTCCAGGATGGTCTGGCCCTTGGGCACTTGCAGCGTTTTGCCCGACTTGGCCAGTTCCACCGTGAAGGCCTCATCGGCACCGGTGGGCGCCACGCCCTCGAAGAACTCCACGTGCACGGTGTCGCTGGGGCGCTGCTGGCCAGCCGCCAGGAAGCCGTCGATCATTTTTTGCGGACCGCAGCAATAGAAGTGCGTGCCGGCGGGCGCGTCGCGAAACACCTGTTGCAGGTCGATGTAGCGGCGTTGCGGGTCGTCGCCAAAGCTGAAGTGCACTTGCCCATGGCCGGCGGCCGCCAGGGCGGCCAGTTCCTCGCGGAAAGCGGCCGTGGCGGCGCGTCGCGCGGCGTAGTGCAGCGTCCAGGGGCGGCCCAGGCGCGTCAGGCGCTGCGCCATGGCCCACAGTGGCGTGATGCCGATGCCACCGGCCACCAGCACGGTGTGCGGCGCGTCTTCCACCAGCGCGAAGTGGTTGGCCGGGGGAGAGATGGCGATGGTCTGGCCGGCGCTCACCTGCTCGAACAGAAAGCGCGAGCCGCCGCGGCTGTTGGGGTCAAGCGCCACGGCCACCTGGTAGGCGTTGGCGGCGTCCTGGTTGTTGTAGAGCGAGTACGAGCGCACCAGATCAGGTGCCAGGTGCAGGTCAATGTGGGCGCCGGCGGTGAAGGCGGGCAGCTCGGTGCCCTCCACCGGCACGAGTTCGAACGCCCGCACGCCATCGGCGAGGTCGTCAATGCGTTGAACGCGGACGTTGAGCTTGTTCGAAACCATGGATGTGAAAACTCAGAAAGGTCGGTGAAGGGCTCAGGCCACCTGGGGCTCAGTGGCGGCGGACCTGGCTTGGGCAGCGTTCCAGGGCACCACGTCGAAGGCCTGGCCCGTGACGCCGGCGCCGTCTTGCGCCGCCAGGTACAGGCACACCGGCACCACGTGCTCAGGCGCCAGCAAGTCGGAGAAAAAGCCCAGCTTCGCGCGCCCCTCGGCCAGATCGTCCGAGCCGGTGGTGCGCGTGGCGCCGGGGAAGATCACGTTCACGGCCACGTTCTGCGCCTTCACCTCTTCTGCCAGGTAGAAAGAGAGGCTGGTGAAGGCCGCCTTGGTAGCGTCGTAGGGCTGGTTCATCAGGTGCGGGTGGTTGCCCGCCGAGACGCCGCCGCCCAGGTCGTGTGTCAGGCTGCCATTGGCCGACACGTTGATCACGCTGCCGCTGCGCTGGGCCAGCATGGGCTGGATGAAGCGGCGGATCACCTTCAGTGAGCCCACCACGTTCACTTGGTACATGCGCTCCCAGTGGCTGTCTTGCGTGCCCAGCACGGTGCAGGCACCGCTGTCGGGATAGAAGTCGCGCTGGCGCATGGCGGCGTTGTTGATCAGCACGTCCACCGTGCCGAAGCGCGCCATGGCCTGCGCATGGGCGGCGTCGATTTCGCTGTCTTGCGTGATGTCGCACGACAAGGGCAGGGCGCCCAGGGCCAGCAGCTCGTCGCGAAACGCGCTGGTGTTGTCCCAGCTGCGGTCCAGTGCAACCACGCGCATGCCGTGGGCCAGGCAGGCGCGGCTGAGGCTTTCGCCGATGCCGCGCGCGGCACCGGTGATGACCACGACCTTGCCTTGAAGAGAGTGGGCCATGTGGCGTCCTTCTGCTGTGGGGGCTCAGCCGGCGATGCGAACGGCTTCCTTCAGGCGGGCCTCATAGACCTCCTGCCAGGAATCCACCTTGTCCACCAGCATCTCGCCGCTGCGGGCAAGCTGGTACACGAACGGGTCGTTCACGCCGGGAGGCGGGGTGCCGTCGGTGGCCAGGGCACGGGCAGCGCGCAGCAGGCGGCGGCGGGTGCGGGCGATCATGATGTCGCTGGGCGACAGGTGCTCGCGGGAGCGATCGGTGATCTCGCCCATCGAGTCGGTCATGGCCTGGTCTTGCATGCCGATGTTGGCGATGCCGGTGTAGATTCGGTTGGTGCGCTGGGCCTCGCGGTCGATCAGGTAGTCGTTCGCCAGGTTCTGCACCGTGCGGTAGCGGCCCAGCCAGTCGGTGGTGTTGGGCAGCAGCTCCAGCGGGGCCACGCCGGGCAGCTCTTCGCCGCTCTTCATGGGGCGGAAGGTCGGCGGGCGACGCTTCCAGGTGATGGTCACCGACATGGTGTGCGTGTCGTCCAGCGGCACCCAGGCGCGCGAGAACAGGTTGGTGTCGAACTCACCCTGCGGGGCCTGCGTCCAGAAGGGGAACATGAAGTTCGCGAAGCGCAGGTACTTGCCGCCACCATCGGCGTCTTTGAAGGCGCAGTAGGTGGTGCCCCAGGGCGCGTCGCTCACCTCCAGCTCGGGGCGGCGGTTGGCCACCACGTACTTCATCGGGTCAGAGGCTTCCAGCTGCTCGGGCTCCACGTTGCCCACGTGCAGGAAGGCCAGGTGCGAGGTGTCGATGTCGCCTTCCAGACACTGCAGGTAGTTGCTCTCGCGCATGGCGAACTCAAGCTCGATCTCGCCCTCGCCGGCTTCCATCACCTCGATGCGCGGCGTGGCCGGAATCTGGCTCTGGTCGCCCATGAACACCCACACGATGCCGTGCTTCTCGAAGGTGGCGTAGGCGGTGTTCTTCACCTTCTGGCGGAAGGCATCGCCGTTGGGGATGTTGGGCACGTCAATGCACTGGCCCGTGGCGTCGAACTTCCAGCCGTGGTACACGCAGCGCATGCCGCCTTCTTCGTTGCGGCCATAGAAGAGCGAAGCGTTGCGGTGCGAGCAGCGGTGGTCCATCACGCCCACCGAGCCGTTCGGGCTGCGGTACGCGATCAGCTTTTCGCCCAGCAGCAGCAGGCGAACGGGGGCACCGCCGGCCTCCAACTCGTTCGATTGCAGCGCCGGCAGCCAGTACTGGCGCATCAGCTTGCCCATGACGGTGCCCGGGCCGACCCGCGTCATTTCCTCGTTGTCTCGTTGCATCGCGTCGTTGCTCATCGTCTTCTCCTGTGGTGTGCGGTGCCCGTTCCGGTCTCGGCGTCAGGCGGCTGGTTTTTCCTTTGTTGCTCTTGCAGTTGGTATTGCATGTGCAATTGCAAATGCAATGTACATAAAGACCGGTTTTTTCCTCTGAGGGATTTCCCTATGTTCTGAACCAGGCCCCCGCCGTCGCCACAATCCGCGCATGCCCACGCCCGACGCTCGCCCCCGCCTGTGCCTTGTCACCCCCGCCTTCGCTGACGCCAACAACGGCAACTGGCAGACCGCGCAGCGCTGGGCCCGGCTGCTGGCCCCGGCCTGGCGGGTGCGCCTGGCGCGCGAGTGGCCCGATGGCGAGCCGGCCGATGCGCTGCTGGCCTTGCACGCGCGCCGCTCGGCCGCCTCGGTGGCGGCCTGGGCCGAGGCCCACCCCGATCGCCCGCTGTTGCTGGCCCTCACCGGCACCGACCTCTACCGCGACATCGCCACCGACGCCGCCGCGCAGCGCTCGCTGGCCCTGGCGCACCGGCTCATCGTCCTGCAGGAGCGCGCGCCCCTCACCGTGCCCGAGCGATGGCGCGACAAGTGCCGGGTGGTGTTCCCCTCGGGCACCGCGTGGCGCACCTTGCCCAAGACCGACCGCCACCTGCGCGTGGTGGTGCTGGGCCACCTGCGCGCCGAAAAAGCACCCGAGGTGGTGTTCGAGGCCGCGCGCGCCCTTGCGCCCGGCGAGGGCATCCGGATCGACCACATCGGCGCCGCGCTGGAGCCCGCCTGGGCCGAGGCCGCCCGGGCCACCGCCGCCGCCTGCCCGCACTACCGCTGGCTGGGCGGCCTGCCGCACGTGGCCGCGCGCCGGCGCCTGCAGCGCGCCCACCTGCTGCTGCACCCCAGCGCCATGGAGGGCGGCGCGCACGCCGTGATGGAGGCCGTGCTCAGCGGCACGCCGGTGCTGGCCTCGCGGGTGGACGGCAACGTGGGCATGCTGGGCGATGCCTACGCCGGCTATTTCCCGCCTGGTGACGTGCCCGCGCTGGTGGCGCGCCTGCGCCAACTGCGCCAGGAAATGGCCGCCCCGCGCGGCGCCCTGGCGGCACTGCAAGCACAATGCGGGGAGCGCGCGGCCCTGTTTCGGCCCGACACCGAACAAGCCCGCCTGATCGATTGCCTGGCCGGCTGGCCCTGAGCCCCGGCCCTCTGGAGACCCCATGAACGCCCCCACCACCCCCACCGCCACCGAACCCCGCCTGAGCAGCCTCTCGCACGGCGGCGGCTGCGGCTGCAAGATCGCCCCTGGCGTGCTCAGCGACATCCTCAAGGGCACGGCCGCCATGCCCATTCCGAAGGAACTGCTGGTGGGCATCGAAACCGCCGACGACGCGGCCGTGTACCAGCTCAACGACGAGCAGGCCCTGATCGCCACCACCGACTTCTTCATGCCCATCGTCGATGACCCCTTCGACTTTGGCCGCATCGCCGCCACCAACGCCATCAGCGACGTTTACGCCATGGGCGGCAAGCCCATCATGGCCCTGGCCCTGGTGGGCATGCCCATCAGCGTGCTGTCCACCGAGACCATTGGCAAGATCCTGGCCGGTGGGCAGAGCGTGTGCCAGGCCGCGGGCATCCCGATCGCGGGTGGCCACACCATCGACTCGGTCGAACCCATCTACGGCTTGGTGGCCCTGGGCCTGGTGCACCCCAAGCGCGTCAAGCGCAACGCCGACGCCCGCGTGGGCGACCGCCTCATCCTGGGCAAACCGCTGGGCGTGGGCGTGTACTCCGCCGCGCTCAAGAAAGACAAGCTCGGCCCCGAGGGCTACGCCGAGATGATCGCCAACACCACCCGCCTGAACACCCCCGGCCCCGACCTGGCCGCGCTCGATGGCGTGCACGCGCTCACCGACGTCACCGGCTTCGGCCTGGCCGGCCACGCGCTGGAAATGGCGCGCGGCTCGGGCAGCACCGTGCGCCTGGACCTGGCCCGCGTGCCCCTGCTGCCCGAGGCCCACGCCCTGGCGGCGGCCGGGCTGGTCACCGGCGCCAGCGGCCGCAACTGGGCCGCCTATGGCACCGAGGTGCAACTGGCCGAGCACCTGGGCAGCACCGAGCGCGCCCTGCTCACCGACCCGCAGACCAGCGGCGGCCTGCTGGTGGCCTGCGCCCCCGAAGCGGTGGACGCCGTGCTCGCCGTATTCCGCCAGCACGGCTTCGCCCAGGCGGCCGAGGTGGGCGACATCGTGGACGGCCGCCACGACGGCATTCGCCTGCAGGTGGCGTGATGGTGGCCCACCGCCACATCAGCTCGGGCTCGCCCTTTGAGGCGCAGATCGGCTATTCCCGGGCCGTGGTGGCGGGTGAGTGGGTGCTGGTCTCCGGCACCACCGGCTTTGACTACGCCACCATGGCCATCTCTGAGGACGTGGCCGAGCAGACCGAGCAGTGCCTGCGAAACATCGCGCACGCCCTGGCCCAGGCCGGCTGCACGCTGGACCAGGTGGTGCGCGTCACCTACGTGCTGCCCGACCCCAGCTTGTTCGAGGCCTGCTGGCCCGTGCTGCGCCGCCATTTCGAGCGCGCCCGGCCGGCGGCCATGATGATCAGCGCCGGCCTGCTGGACCCGCGCATGAAGATCGAAATCGAGGTCACGGCCTGGAAAGGGGCAGCATGAGCGAGGTGTCGGTGTCGGTGTTGGTGTTCGACGTGTTCGGCACCGTGGTCGATTGGCACGGCAGCATCGTGCGCGAGGTGAGCGCCCGCTACCCGCAGGTGGACGCCGACGCCTTTGCCCTGGCCTGGCGCGCGGGCTACCAGCCCGCCATGCAGGCGGTGCGCGCCGGCGGGCGCGGCTGGGTGAAGCTCGACACCCTGCACCGCGAAATCCTGGACGGCATCCTGCCGCGCTTCGGGTTGGCGCATCTCAATGAGGCCGAGCGCCAGCACCTCAACTGCGTGTGGCACCGGCTGGCTGCCTGGCCCGACAGCGTGGCCGGCCTCACGCGGCTGAAGGCGCGCTTCACCATCGCGCCCTTGTCCAACGGCAACCTGGGCCTGCTCACCCACATGGCCAAGCGCGCCGGCCTGCCTTGGGATTGCGTGCTCAGCGCCGAGGTGTTCCGCGCCTACAAGCCCGACCCGCGCGTCTACCGGGGCGTGGCCGAGGTGTTTGACCTGGCGCCCGATCAGGTGATGCTGGTGGCCACCCACCAGGACGACCTGGACGCCGCCCGCGCCTGCGGCCTGGCCACCGCCTACGTGGAGCGCCCGCTGGAATTTGGCGCGGCCGACCGAAAGGTGACCGAGGCCCACCCCGCCAACACCTGGCACGCCCGAGACTTCGGGCACCTGGCCGATCAACTGGGCTGTTGACCGGTCATCGCTGCGGCCCTCAGCTCAGCAGGGCTTGCGCGAACTCGCGCGCGTCAAAGGTTTCCAGGTCTTCGAGCTTCTCGCCCACGCCGATGAAGTACACCGGCACCGGCTTCTCGCGCGCAATGGCGCACAGCACGCCGCCCTTGGCCGTGCCGTCCAGCTTGGTGACCACCAGGCCGGTGAGGGTGAGGGCGTCGTCAAAGGCCTTCACCTGGGCCAGCGCGTTCTGGCCGGTGTTGCCGTCGATCACCAGCAGCACCTCGTGCGGGCCGCTGGGGTCGGCCTTCTGCACCACGCGCTTGATCTTGCGCAGCTCTTCCATCAGGTGAAGCTGGGTGGGCAGTCGCCCGGCCGTGTCCACCAGCACCACATCCTTGCCGCGCGCCTTGCCCGCGCTCACCGCGTCAAAGCTCACGGCGGCCGGGTCGCCGCCTTGCTGGGTGATGATCTCCACCGTGTTCCGGTCGGCCCACACCGCCAGTTGTTCGCGCGCGGCGGCGCGGAAGGTGTCGGCCGCGGCCAGCAGCACGCTGGCCCCTTCGTTGGCCAGGTGGCGCGTGAGCTTGCCGATGGACGTGGTCTTGCCCGCGCCGTTCACGCCCGCCACCATGATCACGGTGGGCTTGTGCTCACCAATCACCAGCGGCTTTTGCAGCGGCGCCAGCAGGTCGGCAATGGCGTCGGCCAGCAGCGCCTTCACGGCGGCCGGGTCGGTGGTCTTGGTCTCTTTCACCCGGCGCTTCAGGTCGGCCAGCAGGTGGGTGGTGGCCGCCACGCCGGTGTCGGCCATCAGCAGCGCGGCTTCCAGCTCTTCGTACAGCGCCTCGTCAATCTGCGTGCCGGTGAACACCGTGGCGATGCTGCTGCCGGTCTTGCGCAGCCCAGCCTTCAGGCGGTCCAGCCAGCCCTGGCGGGCGGCGGGCGCGGGGGCTGGCGGGGGGGCGACGGGGGCACCGGGCGCCGGGGCAGGCGCCGGCGCTGCCATCACCGAAGGCGCGGCCGCCGGTGCGGGCGGAGGGGCCACTTCAGGCGCGGGTGCTGGGGCAGGGGGGGTCTTTTTTCGGAAGAAGGAGAACATTTCGGCAACTCTGGAATCATTTGCATTCTATGAAACGACCCTTCACCCCCTGGCGCGCTGCCTTGGCCGCCCTCGCCAGCGGCCTGGCGCTGTGCTGGCCCATGGCCCACGCCCAGGCGCCCGCCAGCCCGACCACCGCCCAACAATTCACCCTGGCCAACGGCATGACGCTCATCGTCAAGCCCGACCGCCGCGCGCCCACCGCCACCCACATGGTCTGGGTGCGGGTGGGTGCCATCGACGAGGTGGACGGCACCTCCGGCGTGGCCCACGTGCTCGAACACATGATGTTCAAGGGCACCGACACCCTCAAACCCGGCGAGTTCTCGCGCCGCGTGGCCGCCCTGGGCGGGCGCGACAACGCCTTCACCAGCCGCGACGCCACCGCCTACCACCAGCAAGTGCCGGCCGATCGCCTGGAAGACGCCATGCGCCTGGAGGCCGATCGCTTCGCCAACAACCGCTGGTCAGACGACGAGTTCCAGCGCGAACTGCAGGTGGTGAAAGAAGAGCGCCGCCAGCGCACCGAAGACTCGCCGCGCGCCCGGATGTTCGAGGCCTTCAACGCCGCCATCTACCAGGCCAGCCCCTACCGCCGCCCGATCATCGGCTGGATGAGCGACCTCGACGCCATGTCCCCGCAGGACGCCCGCGACTTCTACCGCCGCTGGTACGTGCCGGCCAATGCCGCGCTCGTCATCACCGGCGACGTGGACGTGGCCCAGGTGCGCGACATGGCCGAGCGCCACTTCGGCCGCCTGCCTGAGCGCGCCGTGCCCGAGCGCAAACCCCGCACGGAGCCGCCCCAGCAGGGCCCGCGCCGCATTGAGTACCGCGCCGTGGCCGACCAGGCCCTGGTGGCCCTGGCCTACCGGGCGCCCCAGTGGCGCGGCGGTGACACGCCCGAAGAGCGCGACGCCCTGGCCCTGACCATGCTGTCCGCCGTGCTCGATGGCTACAGCGGTGCCCGCCTGGACCGTGCCCTGGTGCAAGGCCAGGGCAAGGGTGGCCAGCGCGTGGCCGACAGCGCCAGCGCCGGCTACGGCCTCATGGGCCGCGGCCCGCAGGTTTTCACCCTCAGCGCCGTGCCCGCGCGCGGCGTGAGCCCCGACGACGCCGCCGCCGCCCTCAAGGCCGAGGTCGAGCGCATCGCCCGCGAGGGCGTGCAAGAGGCCGAGTTGCAGCGCGTCAAAACCCAATGGACGGCCAGCGAGGTCTACAAGCTCGACTCGGTGTTCGCCCAGGCACAAGAGCTCGGTTCTTATTGGGTGAACGGCCTGCCCATCGACACCGGCGAGCGCCTGCTCCAGGCCCTGCGCCAGGTCACGCCCGCCCAGGTGCAAGACGTGGCCCGCCGCTATTTCGCCGACACCCAACTCACCACCGCCGTGCTCGTGCCCGAGCGCCGCGACACCGCTGCCGCCCGATGAAAGCCCTGTCCCTTCGTGCCCCCTGGTGCCAGCCCGCGCTGTTCCTGGCTGGCGCCGTTCTGTCCCTCAGCGCCCAGGCCGCCATTCCCATTGAGCGCTGGACCCACGCCAGCGGCGCCAGCGTGGCCCTGGTGGCCAGCCCGTCCATCCCCATGCTCGATGTGCAGATCGACTTTGACGGCGGCAGCCGCCGCGACCCCGCCCAGCAGGCCGGTCTGGCCAGCGCCACGGCGGGCTTGTTATCGGGGGGCGTCAAGGCCCACGCCGGCCAACCCGCGCGCGACGAAAACGCCCTGAGCGAGGCCTGGCTGGACATCGGCGCCCAGTTCGGCGCCAGCGCCTCCAGCGACCGCTTCTCGGTGCAGCTGCGCACCCTCACCGAGCCCGATCTGCTGCGCCGCGCCGTGGCCCTGGCGGCGCAGCAACTCGCCGCCCCCGCCTGGCCCGAGGCCGTGTGGCGGCGCGACCGCGAGCGCGCCATCGCCGCGCTGCGCGAGGCCGACACCCGCCCCGCCACCCTGGCTTCCCGCACCTTCGCCCGCGCCGTGTACGGCGATCACCCCTACGGTGCCCAGACCACCGAGGCCAGCCTGAACGCCATCGGCGTGGCCGACGCGGCCAACTTCTACCGCCGCCACGCCAGCGCCTGCCGCGCGCAGGTGAGCCTGGTGGGCGCCATCGACCGCGCCACCGCCGAGCGCATCGCCAGCGAACTGCTCGCCGCCGTCGCCCCCAACGGTTGCCCCACCCTGGCCGACGTGCCCGAGGTGAAGCCGCTGGCCCAGGCGCGGTTGGAGCGCCTGCCTTTCGCCGGGGCGGCCCAGGCCCAGGTCTTCATCGGCCAGCCCGGCATGGCGCGCAACGACCCCGACTTCTTCCCCCTGTTCGTGGGCAACCATATCCTGGGCGGTGGTGGCTTCGTGTCGCGCCTGGTCAGCGAGGTGCGCGAAAAGCGTGGCCTGAGCTACAGCGTCTACAGCTACTTCGCGCCCGGTCGCCACGCCGGCGCCTTCCAGATCGGCTTCACCACCCGGCCCGACCAGGCCGACGACGCCGTGAAGGTGGCCCAAGACGTGCTGCGCCGCTTCGTGGCAGAAGGCCCCACCGAGGCCGAGCTGCAGGCGGCCCAACAGTCGTTGGTGAACGGCTTTGCCTTGCGCATCGACAGCAACCGCAAGCTGCTCGACAACGTGGCCAACATCGGCTGGAACGGCCTGCCCAACGACTACCTCGACACCTGGACGGACCAGGTGCGCCGCGTCACCGTCGCCGACATCCGCCGCGCCTTCGCCCGCGTGCTGCAGCCCGAGCGCATGGTCACCGTGGTGGTGGGGGCTGCGCCTTGACCGGGTGCGGCACGGTTAAGCTCACCCCATGAACAAAAGCACCGCGGCCGCGCCGCACGAAGTCCGCATCCTGGGCGGGCAATGGAAACGCAGCAAGTTGCCCGTGGCCGACAAGCCCGGGCTGCGCCCCACGCCCTCGCGCGTGCGCGAGACCCTTTTCAACTGGCTGGGCCAAGACCTCAGCGGCCTGCGCTGCCTCGATGCCTTTGCCGGCACCGGCGCCCTGGGCCTTGAAGCCGCCTCGCGCGGCGCTGCCGAGGTGGTGCTGGTCGAGCAAGACCCGGCCCTGGTGAAAGGCCTGCAGGCCCTGTGCGCCAAGCTCAAGGCCAGCACGGTGCGGGTGGAGCGGGGCGACGGCATCGCCGCCTTGCGCCAACGCGGCGGTGCCGGGCTGGACGTGGTGTTCCTCGACCCGCCCTTCGACGCCGAGGCCTTGTTCGCGCCGGCCCTGTCCGCCGCCGCCGCCGCCATCGGGCCGCAGGGCTTCGTGTACCTGGAAGCGCCCCAGCCCATCACCGAAGACGCGCTGCAAGCCGCCGGGCTGGCCGTGCACCGCCAAGGCAAGGCCGGCGCGGTGACCTTTCACCTCTTGTGCCCACGACCAGCGGGTTGAACGGCAGGCTGGGATAATCCCGGCCATGTCCAAGCCCACCTCCGCCCCGCGCGTGGCCGTCTACAGCGGCACCTTTGACCCGCCCACCCTGGGCCACGAAGACGTGATGCGCCGCGCCGCCGGCCTGTTCGATGAGGTCATCGTGGCGGTGGCCATCGCCCACCACAAGAAAACCCGCTTCTCTCTGCAAGAGCGGCTGGACATGGTGCAGGCCGTGGCCGAGGGCCTGCCGGGTCGCGTGCGCGCCCTGCCGTTTGACGGCCTCATCATGGACTTCTGCCGTGCCCACCACGCCTGCGCCGTGGTGCGCGGCATCCGCAACATCACCGACTTCGACTACGAGGCCCAGATGGCCGCCATGAACCGCAAGCTCCACCCGGCGGTGGAGACCGTGTTCCTGCTGCCCCAGGCCGATCTGCAATGCATCTCCAGCACCCTGGTGCGCGAGATCGCCACGCTGGGCGGTGACGTGTCCCAGATGGTCAGCCCCGCCGTGGCCGCGCAGCTCAAGCCGCGGCCCGTGCAAGCCTGAGGAGCCCGCCATGGCCCTGATGATCACCGACGAGTGCATCAACTGCGACGTCTGCGAGCCCGAGTGCCCCAACCAGGCCATCTCGATGGGCGCCGACTTCTACCAGATCGACCCGGCCAAGTGCACCGAGTGCGTGGGCCACTTTGATGAGCCGCAATGCGTGCAGGTCTGTCCGGTGAACTGCATTCCGGTCAACCCCGAGCACGTCGAGAACCGCGAGACGCTGTGGCAGAAATACCAGCGCCTGCAGCAGACGGCTCAAGCCGCGTCGGGTGCGGGCGGCTCCACCACCGCCGGCGCCTGAGCCGGCGCGGGCCGTGGTGGCTTCGGCCGCGGTGGCTTGCTGGTGTGGATCAGCACCGTGGCGCGGTCCATCTCGCCCCGAATCAGGTGGGGCAGGGCCTTGAGGCTTCGGTCCATGCATTGCGCGATGGCGATGCGGTCGTCCGGTGACGGCTTTTTCAACACCCAGTTCGCCACCTCGGCCTTGTTGCCCGGGTGGCCAATGCCCAGGCGCAAGCGCCAGTAGTCGGCGCTGCCCAGTTGGGCGTGAATGTCGCGCAGCCCGTTGTGGCCTGCGTGCCCGCCGCCCTTCTTGAGCTTGGCTTCGCCCGGAGGCAGGTCCAGCTCGTCGTGCACCACCAGCACCTCTTCGGGTTTGATCTTGTAGAAGCGCGCAATCGAGCCCACGCACTTGCCCGAGAGGTTCATGAAGGTCTGTGGCTCCACCAGCCAGACGGTATGGCCGTCCACATTGGCGCGCGCCACCAGCCCAAAGTGGCTGCGCTCCAGGTGCAGCGACACCTTCAGCAGCCGGGCGGCTTCGTCCACCCACCAGAAGCCGGCGTTGTGGCGCGTCTGTTCGTAGTCAGGGCCTGGGTTGCCCAGGCCAGCGATGAGCTTGATCATGGTGGTGGATTGTCCCAAAACGGCACGCGCCAAAAGAAAAGGCCCGCACGGGGCGGGCCTTCGCGAGAGCAGGGGCTCGAATTACTTCTTGCCCTTCTTGCCCTTCTTGTCGTCGGCAGCAGCGGCGACCGGAGCGGCCACCACTTCTTCCACCGGTTCCACGATGGTGGCCACGGTGATGTTGGTGCGACCGTGGGTCACGATCTTGGTGCCCTTGGGCAGTTGCAGGTCGCCAGTGTGGATGGTGGCGCCCTTCTCGGCCTTGCTCAGGTCTACGGTGATGAACTCGGGCAGCTGGACGGCCAGGCACTCGATTTCGATCTCGGTCATCACGTGGTTGACCAGGCACTTGTCGTTCTTGACGGCCGGCGACTCTTCAGCGCCCACGAAGTGCAGGGGCACCTTCTTGCGCAGGCGGGTCTTCTCGTCCACGCGCTGGAAGTCCACGTGCAGGACCAGGGGCTTGAAGGGGTGGTACTGCACATCGCGCAGCAGAACCTTCTCGACCTTGCCGTTGAATTCCATGTCGAGGATGGAAGCGTGGAAGGCTTCCTTGCGCAGGGCGTGCCACAGCGCGTTGTGATCGATTTCGATGGTGACGGCGGGGGCGCTGCCACCAAAAACGATACCGGGGGCGCGACCACTGTTGCGCAGACGGCGGCTCGCACCCGTACCCTGCTTGGCGCGCTCAAAAGCGACAAATTGCATGACTGACTCCAGTTGAGAGGTTCCGCGACCAGAACGTCTCTGTTGAAAAAGGGCCGCCAACGTGGCAGCCCACTAACGTTTGCCTCAGAACAGGTTGTCCTGGTCGGCAAACAGACTCATCACCGACTCACCCGAGGCAATGCGCGCAATGGTTTCGGCCATCAGCGGCGCCACGGAGAGTTGGCGAATCTTCTTGCAAGCCTGTGCGGCCTGCGAGAGAGGAATGGTGTTGGTCACGACCACTTCGTCCAGCGCGTTGCCCTTGGCAATGCGCTCGATGGCCGGGCCCGAGAAGATGGGGTGCGTGCAATACGCGTACACGTTCTTGGCGCCGCGCTCTTTCAGCACCTCGGCCGCCTTCACCAGCGTGCCGGCGGTGTCGATCATGTCGTCCATGATCACGCAGTTGCGGCCATCAATGTCGCCGATCACGTGCATCACTTCCGACACGTTGGCCTTGGGGCGGCGCTTGTCGATGATGGCCATGTCGCAGCCGAGCTGCTTGGCCAGGGCGCGAGCACGAACCACGCCACCCACGTCGGGCGAGACCACCAGCAGATCGTCGTAGTTCTTCTGGCGCAGGTCGCCCAGCAGCACCGGGGAGGCGTAGATGTTGTCGACCGGGATGTCGAAGAAGCCTTGAATCTGGTCGGCGTGCAGGTCCATGGTGAGCACGCGGCTCACGCCCACGGTCTGCAGCATGTTGGCAACTACCTTGGCGCTGATCGGCACGCGGCTGGAGCGCGGGCGACGGTCCTGGCGGGCGTAGCCGAAGTAGGGGATCACGGCGGAGATGCGCTCGGCCGAGGCGCGCTTGAGCGCGTCGACCATGATGAGCAGCTCCATCAGGTTTTCATTGGTGGGGGCGCAGGTCGACTGGATCACGAACACGTGGCGGGCGCGCACGTTCTGGGTGATTTCGACGGTGACCTCACCATCGGAGAAACGGCCCACATTGGCCGAGCCCAGCTGGGTGTTCAGGTGCTGAGCAATCTCGGCGGCCAGCACCGGATTGGCGTTGCCGGTGAAGATCATGAAATCCGGGGATTGAACTTGCATGGCGTTTCCAGCTTCGCTTCGGCGATGAAAAAGCCGCCCGACGTGAGGTGGGCGGCTGGCCGTGTTTCTCAATACTTAAAAGGTTTGGCAGGGGAGGAAGGACTCGAACCCTCGCATGCCGGAATCAAAATCCGGTGCCTTAACCAACTTGGCGACTCCCCTACGCAGGTCTCTTGAAAAGCAAGCCAATCAAGAAGCCGATATTGTCGCAGGTTATTCAACCACTGCCCCGGCTGCGTGCGATTCAATCGCGACACCAGTCGGCCAATGGATGAACATCCATGTTGCTGCACCACCGCGCTGTCCAACCCGCAGGCACTTCGGCCAGAGGCGGCAGGTCAGAGACCTGCGGAACATGCGCAAACACCGCTGTGCCAGAACCGCTCATTCGCCCTGACCAACCTTGTTGGCTTAGCCACCGAATGGCGTTTCCGACATCGGGGCAGAGCGCTTGCGCGACCGGCTGCAAATCGTTGTGACCGAAGGCCAGAAGCCTTTCGATGCTGTCAACGCGCCATTCGGGTTTCCCCTCTTTTGCGTTTGACGATTCGTTTTGCGTATCGTGTGCAGCGAAGCCCAGAAGTATAGCAGGCTTTGTGTCGCGTTTCAAACCGGGCGCCGAAAAGATTTTCTGGGTGGAGGCGCCGCCCTGGGGTTTCACCACCAGGAAGCGCCCCGGTGGCAGCGACAGCGGCGTCATCTGTTCCCCGATGCCTTCTACCCAGGCGTTGTGTCCGCCAATGAAGAAAGGGACGTCCGCTCCCAGCTTGAGCCCGATGGCCGCGAGCTGCGACCGTTTCAGCCCCAGTCCCCACAGGCGGTTGAGCGCCAGCAAGGTGCTGGCCGCATCGGACGAACCGCCGCCCAGTCCGGCCTCGGCGGGCAAGTGCTTGCGCAGCGTGATGTGCACACCCTGCGTGCAGCCGGTGGCGGCTTGCAGGGCGCGCGCGGCGCGGGTGCACAGGTCGTCGGCGGGCAAGGGTGGGCCACCCAGGTCTTCGCGGCTGACGTGCCCATCGCCGCGCCACTCGAAGTCCAGCCGATCGCACCAATCGATCAGCATGAACACCGACTGCAGCAGGTGGTAGCCGTCGTCCCGTCGGCCAGTGATGTGTAACAACAGATTGAGCTTGGCGGGCGCTGGCACGTCCAGCAGGCGCCGCAAGGCGGGTGAGGTCATGGCTCGATGATCAGCCGCAATTCGGCGGTGGGTAGCGGATCGGCACGGCGGGCGGTGAGGCGGCCCTCGGCGTGTTGGCTCAGGTCGGTCTGCCAGCCCGGCACGCTCAGGGCTTCGCCGCGCATCCAGGCGAACAGCGCGGGCATCGGCACTGCGGCGCCGACCAGTTCGGCCATCAGTGCGTCGACGCTGTCGCGACGCGTCAGGGTGTTGCCCTGGCGCATTTCGGCACCGGACGGGGTCCAGGTGAGCGTGGCCAGCGAGGTGCCCAGCGCGGTGCTGAGGGAGAGCCGCCCTTGTTCCGGGTTGCCCTGCAACTCGAAAGACGCGGCGAAGGACTGTGCCGGTGTGCTGTCCACCCGCAAGGCCATGCGCCCGCTCCAGAAGTGGTCGGTGCCAGTCATGGTGCGGGGGGCGCTGGCGCAGCCCGCCAGGGCCAGGGCACAGGCCAGCAGCAGCGCGCGGCGCATCATGGCTGCACTTTCAGGCGCTTGAGCGTGTTCACCAGGGTCTCGTTGTCGGCCGCCAGAATCAAGCCCTCGCGCCAGATCTTCAGCGCCTGATCGCGCTGGCCGCTGACCCACAGGACTTCGCCCAGGTGGGCGGCGATCTCGGCGTCGGGGCGTTTGGCGTAGGCGGCGCGAAGAATGGCGAGGGACTTGTCGGTGTTGCCCAGCCGGAACTCGACCCACCCCAGGCTGTCTTGGATGTAGGCATCGTCGGGCGCCAGCGACACCGCCTTTTCGATCAATTGCTTGGCTTCTTGCAGGCGCTCGCCGCGATCGGCGAGGTAGTACCCCAGGGCGTTGTAGGCGTGCTGGTGGTCCGGCCGGGCGGCCATGAGGCGGCGCAGCAAGGCTTCCATTTCCACTGGCCGGTTGGCCTTCTCGGCCATCATGGCCTGGTCGTAGAGCAGTTCGCCATCGTCGGGAAAGCGGCGCACCGCCTCGCCATAGACTTCAAAGGCTTGCGCCCATTGCTTGAAGTCGCGAAGCAACTGCGCCTCAGCCACGAGCTTGAGCCGCGCGTCTTCCGGGCGGCGCTCGGGCTGCTGGCGCAGCAACTCACGGGCCTGGTCCAGGCGGCCCTGGCGGGCCAGCAGCGATGCACGGCGCATTTGCGCGGCCATGATCTCGTCGGCATTTTCAATGCGGTCGAGCCAGGCGTTGGCGGTGGCGTAGTCGCCTTGTTTTTCGGCGATCTGCGCCTGCAGCAGATAGGCCTGCGTCAGGCCTCGCGCGCCGCGCTCGTCGGGTGCCTGTCGCACCAAGGCCATGTACTGGCCCAGCGACGCAGCGGCTTCGCGCAGGTCATTGGTTTGCACCTGCAGGCTGCCCAGCAAGAGCCAGGGTTCTGGTTGCTGGGGCTGGCGCGCGGTCAGTCCTTCGAGTTGTTGGCGGGCCTCGCCCAGGCGCTGCAGGTCCAGCAGGATGCGCGCGTAATTCAGCGCCACCGCCGTGTCCATGTCGGAGGCCTTCTGGCTGGCCTGGATCTGGCGCCGGATCATCGGTTCCATCTCGGTAGCGCCGCGCTCCAGCAATTCCAGCGCCAGCAGGGCAGGGTAGGGCGATGTCGGGTCGGCTGCGTGGCCCGTCAGCGCCGCTTCCTGGGCCTGTGGCAGGCGGCCCTGGGCCAGTTCCATGCGCCCGATGGTGGTCCAGGCGGGGGCGGCGTGTTCAGGTCGGGTCAGGGAAGGCGCCAAGGCCTCCCGCACCACCTGGGCGGCCAGGGCTTTGTCCATCACCCGTGCGTAGGTCTGGGGGATGGCGTTCAGGGTGTCATTGCGGTCTGCCTCGGCGGTGTCGCGCAAGAGGTCGCGCAGCACCGGCGCGGTTTCGGCGATCCGGTTGAGTGCCAGCAGGATTTGCAGCACATAACGGTCTGCTTCCAGGCTGCCGGGGATGTCTTGTGCCCAGGCGCGGGCGGCCGACAGGGCCGCCTCGCCAGACCTGGCCTGCAAGGCCACCTCCACCGCACGGCGGTACAGCAGAGGGTCGCGCTGGCGCCGCGCGGCGTCCAGAATGAGCGAGTAGCCAGCTCCCGGCTCGCCACCGCGCACGTTCAACTCGCCAAGCAGCAGTTGGTAGAACAGGGGTGCCGTCAGGGCCGAGTTCTGCACCGGCGCCGTTTCCTGGGTGGTGGTCGGCAGGGAGGCGGCGTCTTGTGCCTGCGCCGGTGCGCCCATCAGGGCCAGGGTCAGGGCGGTCCAGGCCGACAACCGGGGGATCGCCGAGTGCGCGTGAAGACGAGGCAGGCAGTTCATCGGGTCATGATAATGGATGGTTTTTGGGCCTCGCGCCGTGGGATTCGGCGCCTCGCCGCGTGTTCCCTGCTATTGCCAACATGCCAGAACTTCCCGAGGTTGAAGTCACCCGACGCAGCTTTGCCGACCGTATCGCGGGCGCGCGAATCCTGGGCGTGAGCTTGGGAAAACCCCTGCGCTGGCCGCTGGGAATCGAGCCGGCTTCCCTGGTTGGACAAGGGGTGCTTGGGGTTCGGCGCCGAGGCAAGTACCTGCTGCTGGAGCTAGACCATGGCCTGTTGCTCGTTCACCTGGGGATGTCCGGCAGCTTGTTGTTTGCGTCTGACCTGCCACCCCGAGGCACGCACGACCACTTCGAGTTGGTGACCACGCAAGGCGTGTTGCGTCTGCATGACCCGCGCCGTTTCGGTGCTGTGGTGCACGCCAGCGGCCTGGACGACCCGGTGGCGGCGAAGCTGCTGGGCAAGCTGGGCGTGGAGCCGCTGGAGGCAGGGTTTGACCCAGCGGCCTTTCACCGCGCCTTGCGCCAGCGCCACGCGCCCATCAAGCAGGTGCTGCTGGCGGGTGACATCGTGGTGGGGGTGGGCAATATTTATGCCTCGGAGGCGCTGTTCCTGGCCGGCATCAGGCCCACCACACGTGCCGATCGCATCGGCCTGCCGCGAGCCACCCGTTTGCACGCCGCCATCGTGGATGTGCTGGGCCGGGCGGTGGCGCTGGGGGGGAGCACGCTGCGCGACTTTTCTAGCGCCCAGGGCCAGCAGGGCTACTTTCAGATGGAGGCCATGGTGTACGGGCGGGAGGGGCAACCCTGTCGGGTGTGCGGTGGTGAGATCAAGGCGATTCGCCAAGGCCAGCGCTCCACCTTCTTCTGTCCTCATTGCCAGCGCCCGTGAGCCTTGGCGCCGCTAACCCGATGCTATATTGGCCCATCGACAGGGAACGGACATGAGCTTCAATCAGGATTTTGATCAGCACGGTGCATGGCGCAAGCAGTTCGCCCTGCGCCTGAAGTCGCTGTCTGAGTGGCTGGCCGATCAAGACCTGATGGACCAAGGGGTGCGCGAGCGCCTGGACCAGCTGCATGCACGGGTCAAGAACGACAAGATCATGGTGGCCTTCGTGGCCGAGTTCTCGCGCGGCAAATCCGAACTGATCAATGCGGTGTTCTTCGCCGGCTACGGCCGGCGCATCATGCCGGCCAGCGCGGGTCGCACCACCATGTGCCCCACCGAGCTGGGGTACGACCCCGAGGTGCCGGCTTGCCTGCGCCTGCTGCCCATCGAGACCCGCTTGCAGCCCCAGTCGTTGATGGATTGGCGCCAGGTGCCCGACAAATGGGAGCGCTTCGATCTGGACATGAACGACCCAGAGCAGCTCTCGCAGGTCATCCAAAAGGTGGCCGAGGTGCGCCGGGTGAGCCTGGACGATGCGCGAGCGCTGGGTTTCTGGAACGACGAGCTGCCCGACGAGAACCCCCTGGTGGGTGCGGATGGGCTGGTGGAAATTCCCAAGTGGCGCCACGCGCTCATCAACCTTGCCCACCCTCTGCTCAAGCAAGGCCTGGTCATTCTGGACACCCCCGGCCTCAATGCCATTGGCGCCGAACCCGAACTCACCGTTAGCCTGCTGCCACAGGCGCACGCCGTCATCTTTATCCTGGCGGCGGACACCGGCGTGACCAAGTCCGACCTGGGCATCTGGCGCCAACACCTGGCGGTGGACGACGATGCGCGGGTATCGCGTCTGGTGGTGCTCAACAAGATCGACACCTTGTGGGACTCACTGAGTTCGCCCGAGCAGGTGCAGTTGCAGATCACCGCCCAGCGCACCGAGTCGGCGCAGACCCTGGGCTTGTCGCCCGACCAGGTGATCGCCGTGTCTGCCCAAAAGGGCCTGCTGGCCAAGGTGCAACGAGACGATGCGCTGCTCCAGGCCAGCAACCTGCTGGCACTGGAGCGCGCCCTGAGCGACGACCTGCTGGCCCATCGCCGGGACATTTTGCGGGCCTCCGTGGCCGCAGGCATCCAGGTGTTGCGAGCCGAGATCGCACGCACGGTGCACGCGCGCTCGCGTGATTTGGTCGAGCAGATTCAAGAGCTGGAAGGCCTGCGCGGCAAGAACGCCGGCGTCATCAAGCAGATGCGCCTGCGTATTGAGCAGGAACAGGCCGATTTCGACGCCAGCGGCGCCAAGATCCAGGCGGTGCGCTCGGTGCACCTGCGCCTGCTCAAAGACCTGTTCGCCCTGCTGGGCACTACCCACCTGAAGTCAGAGGTGTCGGTCTTGTCCAAGGCCCTTAAGCAGCCTGGCATCAAGTTCGGTGTGCGCCGCGCTTACGACGACACCTTCACTCGCCTGCGCGCCGCGTTGGTCAGCGCCGACCGCATGACGGCCGACATCCAGACGATGCTGGAAAACAGCTTCAAGAACCTCAATGCCGAGTACGGCTTCTCGCTGCAGGCTCCCACGCCGCCGCAGCTCACCAGCTACGCCCGCGACCTCACCCTGATCGAGAAGAGCCACCTGCAATACCTGGGGCTGGGCAATGCGTTGCGCCTGGCGCAACCCGAATTTGCCGAGCGCTTGGCCCGCGCCCTCATGAGCCGCTTGCGCACGGTCTACGAAGCCGCCGTGAACGAGGTGGAGCTGTGGAACAAATCGGCCGCCGCGCAGTTGGACGCTCAGTTGCGTGAGCGTCGGCGCAACTTCACCCGCCGCATCGAGGCCGTGTCGCGAATTCAACAGGCCGCCGGCGGTCTGGACGACCGCATTCGTGAACTGCAGTCGCAGCAGCAGCAGCTTCAGGCAGTGGACGCCAAGCTGGTTGAGCTGACCGAGTCGCTGGCGGGCGCGCCCGAGGCCGAGCGCGACGCCGCTTTCGCATGAAGGCGGAGATTCGGCGGCATTTCGCACCCGCCCTCATCGCCTGGCAGCGCCAGCACGGCCGCCACGGGCTGCCCTGGCAGGGCACCCGCGATCCGTACCGCGTGTGGCTCTCCGAGATCATGTTGCAGCAGACGCAGGTCAGCACGGTGCTGGACTACTACCCGCGTTTCCTGGCGCGCTTTCCCGATGTGCAGACCCTGGCGGCCGCCCAGCCCGATGAGGTCATGGCGCTGTGGAGCGGTCTGGGTTACTACAGCCGGGCGCGCAACCTGCACCGCTGCGCGCAGCAGGTGGTGGCAGTGCACGGCGGCGAGTTTCCGCGCGATGCCCAGACGCTGGAGACCTTGCCGGGCATTGGGGCATCCACCGCGGCGGCCATCGCGGCCTTTTGCCACGGCGAGCGCGTGTCCATACTGGATGGCAATGTGCGGCGTGTGTTGGCGCGGCTGTTGGCCTTCGGGGGCGATCAAGCCCTGCCCAAGGTGCACCGCGAGATGTGGGACATGGCCCAGGCCCTGTTGCCCGAAAGCCCTGCCCACGAAGACATGGCCGCCTACACACAAGGCCTGATGGACCTGGGCGCCACGGTCTGCGTGCGTGGGCAACCGCGCTGCGTGGCTTGCCCCATGCAGAGTGTGTGCGAGGCTCACTGCACGGGCCGAACCACTGACTTCCCTGTGAAGACCAAGCGGGTGGCGCGCCGATTTGAGCGCTGGTGGCTGTGGTGGGCCGAGCGCGAGTCGCCCCGCGGCGAGCGAGAGGTGTGGCTGGTTCGCCGACCCGAGCGAGGTATCTGGGCCGGGCTTTACTGCCTTCCTGTGTTTGACAGCGAAGAGGCCCTGCTCGCGACTGCCAATACCGAGCCGGGCACCCTGGAATTCTTCCCCGCGATGCCCCACGCGCTGACGCACCGCGAGCTTCTGCTGCACGCCGTTCGGCAGGTGCTGCCGGCGTGGGACGAAGCGGCGTTGCCCGCTGGTCAATGGGTGGCGATATCGGCCATGGGCGGGCTGGGCTTGCCGGCGCCAGTGCGCCAACTGTTGCAGCCTCAGGCGCCGTTGTTCGCTGGCCAGTGATCGGCTTCGCGGTGGCGAAGCCGGGTGGTCCATTGTTGTTGGAACTGCTTGGCCAGTTGCTCGGCCAGAAAAACCGAGCGGTGCTGGCCGCCGGTGCAGCCAATGGCCACGGTCACGTAGCTGCGGTGGTCTCGCAGCATGGCGGGCAGCCATTGCGCCAGGAACTCCGCGATCTGCTGCTGCATGCGCTGCACGTCGGGCATGGTCGCCAGAAACGCGGCCACCGGCGCGTCCTGGCCGGTGAGGGGCTTGAGCTCGGCCTCGTAGTGCGGGTTGGGCAGCATGCGGGCATCGAACACGAAGTCTGCGTCCATGGGAATGCCGCGCTTGAACGCGAAGGACTCGAACACCAGGGTGAGTGACCCTTGCGTGGCGCCCAGCAACTCTTTCACCTGGCTGCGCAATTGCGAAGGCCGGATCAGGCTGGTGTCCAGCACCATGGCGCTCTCGCGCAGTTCGGCCAGCAACTCGCGCTCGTGCTCGATGGCGTCGATCAGGGCGCGCTGTGCGCTGCCGCCGTGCCACGACAGGGGGTGCAGGCGCCGGGTTTCGGAGAAGCGCCGCACCAGGGTGTCGGTGGTCGAATCCAGGAAGAGGGTCGTGAGCTGAAGCTGCTCGTCGCTCGCCTGCAGCTGCGCGAGGCGCTTGGGCAGCATGGGCAATGATTTGGCGCTGCGCACATCCATGGCGATGGCCACTTTGCGCGCTTCGTGGCTGCGCTCCAGATCGATGAAGGCCTCAAGCAACTCGGGTGGCAGGTTGTCCACGCAGTAGAAGCCGGCGTCTTCCAGGGCCGTGAGGGCAACCGACTTCCCCGAGCCGGACATGCCGGTGATCAGCACCAGTTGCGTGTGCAAAGAAGGGGGCTCGGTGGTGGTGGCGGTCATGGACTTGGCTAGTGATCGATGCAATGGTGTGTCATGCCATCTTGAGCATTTCTCTGGCGTGCGCCAGGGAAATGTCCGAGCCACTGTGACCCCCGAGCATGCGCGCCAGTTCCTGCACCCTGGCGTCGTTGTCGATGGCGATCACCTGGCTCACGGTCTGACCCTTGGTGGTCTGCTTGCTGACCAGCAGGTGGTGGTTGGCGCACGCGGCCACCTGTGGCAGGTGCGTCACGGCCAACACCTGGCGATGCCGCCCCAACTGGCTCAGCATCTCGCCCACGGTGTGGGCCACAGCCCCGCCGATGCCCGAGTCCACTTCGTCAAAGATCAGCGTGGGGGCCTGGCCCAGGCTGCTGGTCACCACCGAGATGGCCAGGGCAATGCGCGACAGCTCGCCACCCGAGGCCACCTTGCCCACCGATTTGGGCGTGGCGCCTGGATGCCCTGCCACGCGAAAGTCCACGGCCTCGCGCCCATGCGCCTGCGGTTCGTCAAGTGCCTGAAGCGCCACCTCAAAGCGCCCGCCCTTCATGCCCAAGGTCTGCATGCTGTCGGTCACGGCTTCGGCCAGGCGTGGGGCGGCCTGCTCGCGCGCCCGGGTGATGCCCTTGGCAGCCGTGTCGAAGGCCTTGTGCGCCTGGCGCTCAATGCGCTCCAGGGCCGCCAGGTCAAGCGCCTGGTCCACGCGCGCCAGTTCGTCTCGCCATTGCTGCAGCAGATCGGGCAATTCTTCGGGCTGGCGGCGAAAGCGCCGGGCCAATGACATCCACAGCGACAGGCGCTCGTCCAGCGCCTGCAAAGAAGCTGGGTCAAGCTCGGTGTGGCGGCTGTATTGGTTGAGTTCGTGGACCGTGTCTTGCACCTGCGCCAGGGCACTCTCAAGCGCCTCCACCGCGGTGGCGAACCGGGGCTCGATGTCCGAATGGGTCTGCAAGGCCGCGAGCGAGCGGCTCAACAGCCCAGTGGCGCTGCTGTCGTCTTCGTCGAGCGCAGACAGGGCCAGTTGCGCTGCATCCAGCAGGCCTTGTGCATTGGCCAGCCGACTGTGTTGGGCGTTGAGTTCGGCCCATTCACCCGGCAGCGGGGCCAGCTTGTCCAGTTCGGCGATCTGCCACTGAAGCCGCTCGCTGTCTTGTTGCAGGCTGGCTTGCCGCTCACGGGCAGCCTCCAGCGCCCGTTTGGCCTGTCGCCAGTCGGCCCAAAGTGCCTTGAGCGGACCCAGGTCGATGGCCGCGTAGGCGTCCAGCAACTCGCGCACGGCATCAGGGCGTGTGAGACCTTGCCAGGCGTGCTGTCCGTGTATGTCCACCAGGCTGTCGGCGATGGTCTTGAGCTGGGCGATGGTGGCCGCGCTGCCGTTGATCCAGGCGCGGCTGCGCCCTTCCGTGTCCACGGTGCGGCGAAGGAGCAGCACCTCTTCGGTGGAAAAGCCTTGCTCATCCAGCCAGGCCTTTAACGGCAGGGGGCAATCGAACTCGGCCGCGACCTCGCAGCGCGCTGCGCCCTCGCGCACCACGCCGACATCGGCGCGGGCGCCCAAGGCCAGTTGCAGGGCGTCGATCAGGATGGATTTCCCCGCGCCGGTCTCGCCGGTCAGCACACTGAAGCCGCTGTGCAGCTCAAGGTCCAGGGTCTGAACGATGACAAAGTCTCTCAGGACGATGCGTCGAAGGCTCATGGATGGCGGAAATGGTTGAGGTCGTCGTGGATAGCAGGCCGTTCAGGCCCCTTCGTTCCAGTGCAATTTCTTGCGCAGGGTGTCAAAGTAGTTCCAGCCCACCGGGTGCAGCAGGCGCAAGGCGTGTTCCGAGCGCCGCACGACGATGCGGTCACCGTGCAGGAGGCTGGTGAGCGATTGCATGTCAAAGTGCGCGCTGGCGTCGCGGCCCGACACGATCTCCACTGCGATCTCGCTGTGGTGCGGCAGCACCACCGGGCGGTTGGACAAGGTGTGCGGAGCAATCGGCACCATCACCCAGCCGCCAATCGAGGGGTGCAACAGCGGGCCGCCGGCCGAGAGGGCGTAAGCCGTTGAGCCCGTGGGCGAAGCGATGAT
Organism: Hydrogenophaga sp.; assembly: GCF_041913525.1. GTDB lineage: Bacteria > Pseudomonadota > Gammaproteobacteria > Burkholderiales > Burkholderiaceae_C > Hydrogenophaga. Next base: position 175,983 of record NZ_JAYSFD010000006.1, read on the forward strand.
GAGGCCGTCCGCGCGCTGGTTGGCCACGAAGTGGCCGTCCACCTCGACACGCAGCTCGATCATGCTGGCCACGCTGCCGCGGTTGACCACCACGTCGTTCAAGGCCGTGGCTTCGAACACGCACTCGCCATCGCGCCAGACGCTGGCGGCCATCAGCGCGCGCGAGCCTTCCTCAAAATGCCCCCGCAGAATGGGGCCCAGTGCGGCACGGTAGTCGTCCAGTGGAATGTCGGTGATGAATCCCAGCCGCCCTTGGTTGATGCCCACCAACGGCACGCCATAGCGGGCCAGTTGTCGGCCAATGCCCAGCATGGTGCCGTCGCCGCCCACCACTAGCGCCAGGTTGCAGTGCCGGCCAATGTCGCGCACGTCCAGCGCCGGGTATTGGTCAAGCCCTGTGTTGAGTGCCGTCTCGCGCTCCAGCGACACATGGCAGCCTTCCTCATGCAAAAAGCCAGCGATGTCATCGACCGCGTGGCGGGACCCGGGGGCTTGGTACTTGCCCACGATGGCCACGTGCGCGAAGCGCAGGGCAGCGTGAGGGGGCGTGGTGGGGGCAGACATGGGCAAATTACAACATAGCCCCATGACGCAACAGGCCCGCTGGCAGCGTCACCAATGCCGGGGCGAGGCCCTCACTCCTACAATGAACCCATGCTGGACGATCGCGCCAAACTTTTGCTCAAAGCCCTGGTGGAGCGATACATCGCCGATGGGCAACCCGTGGGCTCCAGAACCCTGGCCAAGGCCACTGGGCTGGAGTTGTCGCCAGCCACGATTCGCAATGTGATGAGCGACCTCGAGGAGCTGGGCCTCATCGTCAGCCCGCACACCTCGGCTGGGCGAGTGCCCACCGCTCGGGGCTACCGGCTCTTCGTGGACACCATGCTCACGGTCAATCGTGAGCAATTGAATGGCGTGCCAGATTTTTCGTCGGCGGCCATCGAGCCGGCTCAGCCTCACCGGGTCATCAATCACGCTGCTCAATTGCTTTCAAGCCTCTCGCACTTCGTGGGCGTGGTGGTGGCGCCGCGGCGCACCTCCGTCTTCAGGCACGTGGAATTTCTCAGTCTGTCCGAGCGGCGGGTGCTGGTCATCATTGTCTCGCCCGACGGCGAGGTGCAGAACCGCATCATTCACACCCAGACCGTGTTCAGCCAGTCGCAACTGCTGGAGGCTTCCAACTTCCTGAACGCCAATTACGCCGGCTTGGCCATGGAAGAGGTGCGCGAGCGCCTGAAGACCGAGCTGGATGCCTTGCGCGGCGAGATCGCTGACCTGATGAAGGCAGCGGTGGAGATCGGAAGCGAAGGCTCGACCGAGAAGGACGAGGTGGTGGTGGCCGGCGAGCGCAACCTGCTGTCGGTGAGTGAGTTCTCGCAAGACATGGGCAACCTGCGGCGTCTGTTCGACCTGTTCGAACAGAAGACCCAGTTGGTTCGCTTGTTGGACGTGTCGGCCCAGGCCGATGGCGTGCGCATCTACATCGGCGGTGAAAGCCAGGTGGTGCCCTACGAAGACCTGTCCGTGGTCACCGCGCCCTACGAGGTGGATGGGCAGGTGGTGGGCACCTTGGGCGTTATCGGGCCGCAGCGCATGCCCTACGATCGCATGATCCAGATCGTGGACGTGACCGCCAAATTCGTCAGCAATGCGTTAAGTCATGGCAAGCCGTAGCGCCTACAATCGCGCGCTTCGCGGGCCGTTAGCTCAGTTGGTTAGAGCAGAGGACTCATAATCCTTTGGTCGTTGGTTCAAGCCCAACACGGCCTACCACCCTCTTGTTGGTGGTGGCGTTTCAGAAATTTCCGGCAGTAAAGTCTGAGCGCCAAAAATGTGGCTATAATTCAAGGCTTCGCGGCTGTAGCTCAGCTGGATAGAGTACTTGGCTACGAACCAAGGGGTCGTGGGTTCGATTCCTGCCAGCCGCACCACACAAAAAGCCTGCAGCCAAAAGCTGCAGGCTTTTTTCTTTGTGTCCGTCAAACCTTGAATCCCATGAGCAAGGCATTCACCCGCGAGAGCGACCAGGAAGACGACGACGAAGTGCCGCCGCTGCCCCCTGTGGCGGGCGGCAAGAACTACATCACCCGTGACGGCTACGACAGGTTGCGTGCCGAGCTGTTCCAGCTCATGGACGTCGAGCGGCCCAAGGTGGTGGAGGTCGTGCACTGGGCGGCCAGCAATGGCGATCGTTCGGAAAATGGCGACTACCTCTACGGCAAGAAGCGTTTGCGCGAGATCGATCGGCGCATCCGCTTCCTCACCCATCGCCTCGAAATCGCCGAGGTCGTGGACCCTTCGGTGCACCACGGCGGCGACCAGGTGTTTTTCGGTGCCACCGTGACCTATGCCGACGCCGACGGCCTTGAGACCACGGTGACCATCCTGGGCGTGGACGAGGCGGACAGCGCGCAGGGCCAGATCAGCTGGATATCGCCAGTGGCGCGCGCCTTGCTCAAATCGCGGGTGGGCGAGGTGGTTCGCCTGGCGGTGCCTGGCGGTGTCCAGGAGCTGGAGGTGGTGGCGGTGCAGTACCCGCCACCGACTCGGGCCTGAGCCGATTCGATGCTGCCGCTCAGGCTTTGGGTTGCTTGAAGCGCTGTGCCTTGATCACCGATGGCGTGCGCTTGAGGCTGCGCAGCACTTGTGCCAAGTGGTAGCGGTCACGAACGGCCACCGAGAAATGGATGTCGGTGGCGGTCTGCGCGGGCTCGTCGCCCATGTCGAGGTGGGTGATGTCGGCTTCTGCCGCCGCAATGGCCGCTGCCACCCTGGCCAGAACGCCCTTGCCATTGGCCACGGTGACCACCACGGTGGTGTCAAAGGCCCGTGTGGGTTCGTCGGCCCACTCCACTTCCAGGAAGCGCTCGGCGTCGCGGGAGCGCAGGCGGCGGGCGATGGCGCAGTCGTCGGCGTGCACCACGAGGCCTTCGCCCCGGCCCAGGTAGCCCACGATGCGGTCACCTGGGATGGGTTTGCAGCAGGGCGCGTATTGCACTGACAGGCCTTCGCTGCCGTCCAGCGTGATGACGCCTTGCGAGACGCGCTCATCGGCGCTCTGGGTGTAGCGCTCGGTGCTGATGAGCACCGTGTCTGGCTTCACGCCGGTTTCGGTCAACAGCAGAGCCAGCTTTTTGCCCACCATGCTGGCGATGCGCTTGCCCAGGCCGATGTCTGACAGCAACTCGGCTCGGGTCTTGTTGCCGGTGAAGCGAAGCAGCTTGTCCCATGTGGCGGCGTGCGTGCCTTGTTCCTCGGGCAGTTCGGCAATGCCCTCGGATCTCAGTGCCTGACCGAGCATGCGCTCACCCAGGTCAACCGACTTTTCTTGGGCCACTGTCTTGAGGTGGTGGCGAATTTTCGAACGCGCCCGGCCTGTTTTCACGAAAGACAGCCAGGCGGGATTGGGCTCGGCCTTTTCACCGGTGACGATTTCCACCACGTCGCCGTTCGATAGTTCGGTGCGCAGCGGGCGTTGTTCGCCGTTGATGCGGGCGGCTACGGTGCGGTGCCCGATGTCGCTGTGAATGGCGTAGGCGAAGTCCACCACGGTGGCGCCGCGCGGCAACGCCATGATCTTGCTCTTGGGCGTGAACACATAGACCGCATCGGGGAAGAGGTCGATCTTGATGTGGTCCCAGAACTCGGTGGAATCGTGCGTTTCCTGCTGGATGTCCAGCAGCGATTGCAGCCACTGGGTGCCCAGACTTTGGGAGGTGGGACTATTGGGTTCACTGGCTTTGTAGAGCCAGTGGGCCGCCACACCGGACTCGGCCACCACGTCCATGGCATGGGTGCGCACCTGGAACTCGATGTTGGTGCCCACCGGGCCGATGAGCGTGGTGTGCAGCGACTGGTAGCCGTTGAGCTTGGGGATGGCCACATAGTCACGGAACTTGCCCGGAACGGGCTTGTACAACTGGTGCAAGATCCCCAGGGCCGTGTAGCAGTCCACCAGTTCGGGCACGATGATGCGAAAGCCGTAAATGTCGGTGACCTGCGAGAACGAGAGGTTCTTGGAATCCATCTTGTGATAGACGGAATACAGGGTCTTCTCCCGGCCCATGATCCGCACGGGCAGCTTTTGTTTGTGGAAGGCGCCTTCCACCTCAGCCTGCACTTTGGCGATGAGGTCTCGACGCCGGCCACGGGAGCGGTTGAGTGCTTTGCTCAGCACCTCGTAGCGCCAGGGGTGCAGAAAGCGGAACGAAAGGTCTTGCAGTTCGCGGTAGGTGAAGTTCAGGCCCAGACGGTGCGCGATGGGGGCGTAAATGTCGAGCGTTTCGCTGCTGATGCGCTGCCACTTGCTGCGCGGCATGTCCCCCATGGTGCGCATGTTGTGGGTGCGGTCGGCGAGCTTGATCAGGATGACCCGCACGTCCTTGGCCATGGCCAGCAGCATCTTGCGGAAAGACTCGGCCTGGTTTTGCTCCCGGGTGTTGAACTCGAGTTTTTCCAGTTTGGTCAGGCCGTCCACCAGTTCTGCCACCTGGGGCCCGAATTGCTCCACCAGTTCTTGTTTGGTCACGCCGCAGTCTTCAATGGCGTCGTGCATGAGCGCGGCCATCAGGGCCTGAGCGTCTAGCTTCCACTCGGCGCATTGAGCCGCCACTGCAATCGGGTGGGTGATGTACGGGTCACCGTTCTTGCGCAGTTGGCCCAGATGGGCTTTGTCGGCGAAGCGGTACGCTTGCCTGACGTTTTCGGTGTCGGCGGGGGAGAGGTAGTCCAGTTTGCCCAGCAGGGCGGCAAAGCTGGCGGCCGCGGCGCTGGCAGCGGCAGGGGCGGCGGAGGGGGTGGCGCTGGCGGCCTCGGTTGTCATCCGGATACTGTAGCGCGAGAACGAGGCCATTGCTGCGCTGGGCGGGCGACTCCCTTTGCCTTGTCCTTTGGCGAGCGGCTCGTCAGGCCCTGTTCAGGCGAAAAAAAACACCGCGTGGCGGTGTTTTTTGGTCAGGAGCCAATGGCTTCAGAGAGGCACTTTTTTCAGCATCTCGACGCCGATCTTGCCGTCGGCGATTTCACGCAAGGCGGTGACGCCAGGCTTGTTCTTGCTCTCGATCTTCGGGGCGTGCCCTTGGCTGAGCATGCGCGCGCGATAGCTGGCGGCCAGCACCAGTTGGAAGCGGTTGGGGATTTTTTCCAGGCAATCTTCGACGGTGATACGTGCCATGCGGGGCTCCGGTAAATCAGTGGATGTTGAGCGCTTTGAAGGTGTCGCTGCGGGCGCTGCGCTGAGCGGCGAACTTGAGCCGCTGGGCATGGACGATGGCCTTGAGGTCAAACAAGGCGCGCTCGAATAACTCATTGATTATAACGAAGTCGAATTCTTTCGCGTGGGCCATCTCTTGGGCTGCGTTCTTCAGGCGCAGTTCGATGGTCTCGGCGCTGTCTTCGTTGCGCCGCTCCAGGCGCGAGCGCAGTTCCTCCCAGCTCGGGGGAAGGATGAACACCAGCACGGCGTTCGGGAAGATGCGCTTGACCTGCAGGGCGCCTTGAAAGTCGATTTCCAGCACCACGTCGGCGCCCATCTTCATGCGCTGCTCGATGGCCTGTTTGGAGGTGCCATAGCGGTTGCCATGCACCAGCGCCCATTCCAGAAAGGCGTCTTGCACCACCATGTGGTCGAAGGTTTCGTGGCTCACGAAGTAGTACTCGCGGCCATGCACTTCTTGCCCGCGGGGGGGGCGGGTGGTGTGGGAGACCGATGGTTGAACGCGAGAGTCCAGTTCCATCAGGGCTTTGACGAGGCTGGATTTGCCGGCACCGCTGGGGGCTGCGACGACGAACAGGTTGCCGGGGTATTCCATGGGGAGAGGGGGTGGCGGGTAAAGAAGGCGGGCCAAGGGATGCTGGCCGGTGTCACTCGATGTTCTGCACCTGCTCGCGCATTTGCTCGATCAGGACTTTCATGTCCACGGAGATGCGGGTCAGGTCCAGGCTGGACGATTTTGAGCCCAGCGTGTTGGCCTCGCGGTGCAGTTCCTGGATGAGGAAGTCGAGCCGTTTGCCGATGTCGCCGCCCTTGTTCAGGAGGCGCTCGATCTCGGTGAGGTGGGAGTCAAGGCGGGTGAGCTCCTCGGCCACGTCGATTCGGATGGCGAAGGCGGTGGCCTCGCTGAGGGCGCGGTCTTGCGCGGCCTCGGCGGTCACCGATTGGCCCGGCGCGGCGCCCATGGCCTCGTTCCAGCGGTCCAGGAAGCGCTGACGCTGCTGGGCGACAAGTTGCGGGATCAGGGGCGCTGCATCCTTGGCGAGCTGGCGCAGGGCGCCCAGGCGGTCCAACAGCATGGCGCACAGGCGCTCGCCTTCGCGCTCACGGGCCAGCAGCAATTGTTCGATGGCGCCTTCGGCCAGGTCGAGCAGGGCGTCGTGCCACTGGCCGGGGGCGCCACCTTGGCGGGCGGTGAGCTGGATGACTTCGGCCACGCTCAGGGGGGCGGCTTGGGGTAACCAGGTGCGGATGGCGTCTTGCACGCCGGCCAGGCGCTGCAACTCACCCATGCCAGGTGTGCGGCCGAGGGCGTCTTGTTTGCCTTCAATCCAGGCGCGGATTTCAACCTTGCCGCGCTTCAGACGGGCAGCGAGCTTTTCGCGCAGGGTGGGCTCGGTGGCGCGCAGGTCGTCGGCGAGCTTGAAGCTCAGGTCGAGGAAGCGGCTGTTGACCGAGCGGATTTCGATGCCGAGAGCCGGGCGGTTTTCGCCGGTGGCCTCGGGATTTGAGAGGCTCGTGGGACCAACCCATTGGGCGGTCGCGTAACCGGTCATGCTGTAAACTGCCATGGCTCTGGGCCTTACCTGGTGCTGTGCTCCGAAACGGGGCGTTCCGGATTCCTTTCGAATTATGTCAAAGGTCAAACCCGCCCCCTTGCCGCCCGACACCATCATTGGTGGTTACCGAATCGTGCGCAAGCTGGCGGCGGGCGGGTTTGGTGTGGTCTACCTGGCGGTGGACACCGAGGGCCAGCAGGTCGCCATCAAGGAATACTTGCCCTCTTCCCTGGCGTCGCGCGCCCCCGGCGAGCTGCTGCCGCAGGTGCAGCCCGAGAAGTTGTCGCTTTACCGCCTGGGCCTCAAGAGCTTTTTTGAAGAGGGCCGAGCCCTGGCGCAGATATCCCACCAGTCGGTGGTGAGCGTGCTGAACTTCTTTCGCGAGAACGAAACCGTCTACATGGTGATGAACTACCTGGAGGGCGCGTCCCTTCAAGAGTTCATCATCACCGCTCGCGAGTTGAAGAAGCAGAAGGTGTTCCGCGAGTCCACCATCCGTTCCCTCTACGACGAGGTGCTGCGCGGCCTTCGCATCGTGCACCAGCACAAGATGCTGCACCTGGACATCAAACCGGCCAACATCTTTGTCACCGACGACAACCGGGCGGTGCTCATTGACTTTGGCGCGGCGCGCGAGGTGCTGAGCAAAGAGGGCAATTTCATTCGCCCCATGTACACGCCGGGCTTTGCCGCGCCTGAGATGTACCGCCGCGACTCGTCCATGGGCCCCTGGACCGATATCTACGCCATTGGTGCTTGCATCTACGCCAGCATGCAGGGCTATCCGCCCAACGACGCCCCGCAGCGTCTTGAGAAAGACCGCCTGTCTCTGGCCTTGTCCCGTTTGCGCGGTGTGTATTCCGACAACCTGATCGAGGTGGTGGAATGGTGCATGTCGCTCGATCCGCTTTCTCGCCCGCAGTCGGTGTTTGCGCTGCAGAAGGAACTCAGCCGCGAGACCGAGCGCAGCTACACCAAGCTGACCGTGGCCGAGAAGATGCGCCTGCAGTTTGACAACATCGTCTCTGACACGAAGAAGGCCGGTCGCAAGTCGTCGCACGTGGGCACCCGATTCCGATGAAGTTTTCGGTCTACCAGATCAGCCGCCAGGGCGGTCGCGAGCGCAATGAAGACCGCATGGGGTATGCCTACACCCGCGAGTCTGGTTTGTTTGTGCTGGCCGACGGCATGGGTGGGCACCCTGAAGGTGCCATGGCGGCGCAACTGGCGCTGCAGACCTTCTCGGCCTATTTCCAGAAGGCGGCCAACCCCACGGTGAAAGAGGTGCCCGAGTTTCTCTCGAGCGCCCTGATGGCCGCCCATCACCAGATCATTCGCTACGCGGCCGAGAAGGGCATGCTGGACACGCCGCGCACCACGCTGGTGGCGGCCATCATGGAGCGTGGCCATGTGAACTGGGTGCACTGCGGCGATTCGCGCCTGTACATCGTGCGCAAGGGGCAACTGCTCACCCGCACGCGCGACCATTCGTACATGGAGCAGCAGGCCCACCTGGGGCGTTCCACGAACCACATCAACCGCAACATCCTGTTCACCTGCCTGGGCTCTCCCGCCAAGCCGGTCTTTGACCTGTCGGGTCCGTTGTTGCTGGAGCATGGCGACCGGGTGTTGCTGTGCTCTGATGGCTTGTGGGGCACGGTGAGTGACGCCGAGATCGTGGAGCACCTGGCGGCCGCCCCGTTGGACCGGGCGGTTCCCGAGTTGGTGGAGATGGCCCTGCAGCGAGGCGGTGCCCGCTGCGACAACGTGACCGTGTTGGCCATGGAGTGGGAAACGGTCGAGGCCTTTCATGGCACGAACGTGTCCACCGATGACATTGAGGATGGCGGCTTTGCCTCGACCATCCAGACCGGCACGCCAGACCCCACGCTGGAAGACATGGACGACGAGGCCATCGAGCGCTCCATTGCCGAAATCAACGAAGCGATTCGCCGCACCGCGGCTCGCCAATCCTGAAGGAAAACATGAGCAAGATTGTTCGACCCGGTGAACGGGCCGCCGATGCGCTGCGCGCCGTTCGCATCACCCGGGGGTACACCATGCATGCCGAAGGCTCGGTGCTGATCGAGTTTGGCAACACCAAGGTGCTGTGCACCGCCTCGGTGGAAGAGAAGGTGCCGCCCCACAAGCGCGGCTCGGGCGAGGGCTGGGTGACGGCCGAATACGGCATGCTGCCGCGCGCCACCCACACCCGCAGCGACCGCGAGGCGGCCAAGGGCAAGCAGAGCGGGCGCACGCAAGAGATCCAGCGCCTGATCGGCCGCTCGCTGCGCGCCGTGTTTGACCTGCAGAAGCTGGGCGAGCGCACCATTTCGCTGGACTGCGACGTGCTGCAGGCCGATGGCGGCACCCGCACGGCCAGCATCACCGGCGCCTTCGTGGCCGCGCACGACGCGGTGACGCGCCTGCTGGCCGAGGGCAAGATTGGCGAGTCCCCCATCAAAGACCACGTGGCCGCCATCTCGGTGGGCATCCTGAACGGCGCGCCGCTGCTTGACCTGGAGTACGTGGAAGATTCCACCTGCGACACCGACATGAACGTGGTGATGACCGGCGCCGGGCACTACGTGGAGGTGCAGGGCACCGCCGAGGGCGTGGCCTTCACCCGCCGCGAGATGGACGAGTTGCTCATGCTGGCCGAGAAGGGCATTGCCGAGCTGGTGGCCTTGCAGAAAGCGGCGTTGAAGGCATGACGACGAAACTGGTGCTGGCCTCGAACAACGCGGGCAAGCTGGCCGAGTTGCAGGCGCTGTTGGCCCCGCTGGGGGTGGAGCTGGTGCGCCAGGCCGACCTGGGCATTCCCGAGGCGCCCGAGCCGCACCGCACCTTCATTGAAAACGCGCTGGCCAAGGCCCGCCACGCCGCGCGCCTGAGCGGCCTGCCCGCCATTGCCGACGACGCCGGCCTGTGCGTGGAGGCCTTTGGGGGCTTGCCAGGCGTGGACACCGCCTATTACGCCACCACGCGCGGCTACCCCAAGGGCGATGACCACAACGTCACCGCCCTGCTGGAGCAGATGCACGACGTGGCCGACCGCCGCGCCGCGCTGGTGAGCACCCTGGTGGCGCTGCGCCACGCCGACGACCCGGAGCCCCTGGTGGCCACGGGCCGCGCGCCAGGGCTGATCACGCGCGAACGCGTGGGCACCCAGGGCTTTGGCTTTGACCCGGTGATGTACCTGCCCGCGCTGGGCAAGACCTTTGCCGAGCTGCCGCCCGAGGTGAAGAACGCGCACAGCCACCGCGGCCAGGCCGCGCAGCAGATGCTGGCGTTGATGCGCGAGCGTTGGTTCGCGTCCCAGCCATGAGCACCGAGCGCTGGAACGACCCGGGGCACTGGATGCGCCCGGGCACGCTGCAGCTCTCCAGCCTGCCGCCGCTGTCGCTCTACATCCACCTGCCCTGGTGCCTGAAGAAGTGCCCCTATTGCGACTTCAACTCGCACGAGTGGGCCGGCACGGGCGGCGACGCGATGCCCGAGCAGCGCTACCTCGATGCCCTGCGCGCCGATCTTGAGGCCTCGCTGCCCCTGATCTGGGGCCGCACGGTGCACAGCATCTTCATTGGCGGCGGCACGCCCAGCCTGTTCTCGCCCGACGCGATTGACCGCCTGCTCAGCGATGTGCGCGCCCGCCTGCGCCTGGAGGCCGATTGCGAGGTGACGCTGGAGGCCAACCCCGGCACGTTTGAGAAAGACCGCTTCCGCGCTTTCCGACAGGCCGGCGTCACGCGCCTGTCGATCGGGGTGCAGAGCTTTGACGATGCGGCGCTCAAGGCCCTGGGCCGCGTGCACGACCGCGCCCAGGCGCTGGCCGCGGTGGAAGAGGCGGCGCAGTCGTTCGACACCTTCAACCTGGACGTGATGTACGCGCTGCCGGGGCAAACGCTGGCCGCCTGCGAGCAAGACATCCGCACGGCGCTGTCGTTTGCGCCGCCGCATGTGTCGATCTACCACCTGACGCTGGAGCCCAACACCTATTTCGCCAAGTTCCCGCCCAAGCTGCCGCCCGAGGACGACGCCTACGCCATGCTCGACCGCATCACCGAGCTGACCGCGGCGGCCGGCATGGACCGGTACGAGGTGTCGGCCTACGCGCGCGAGGGGCACGCCTGCCGGCACAACCTGAACTACTGGCGTTTTGGCGACTACCTGGGCATTGGCGCGGGGGCGCACGGCAAGCTGAGTTTTGCCCACCGCGTGGTGCGCCAGGTGCGCTGGCGCGAGCCGCGCCTGTACATGGAGCGGGCCCTGGCGGGCGAGCCAGTGACCAGCCTGGAAGAGGTGGCGCGGGCCGACCTGCCGTTTGAGTACATGCTCAACGCGCTGCGCCTGCGCCACGGCTTTGCGCTGCAAGACTTCATGGACCGCACCGGGCTGCCGCTCTCGGCCATTGCGCCCGCCCTTGAGCAAGGCATTGCCCAGGGCTGGCTGCAACGCGACGCCCACCGCGCCTGGCCGACCGAGCGCGGCTTTGACTTTTTGTCGGACCTGCAGGCGCTGTTCCTGCCGGACTGAGGGCTGATCACTTCGCCTGCAGGCGCGAGACGTATTCCAGCAGGGCCAGGATGCGGGCGCGCACCTGGGCCTCGGGGTTGTAGGGCGCTTCTTGGTAGTACTCGGCGTCCTTGATGCGGTAATCGCGCCCCCACACCGGCATGTCGCGCGAGCCGTGGGCGGGCACGCCGGCGCCATCGATCACGTCGTAAAGCCGGGCCATGGGCAGCACGCCGTTGTTCTGGCGGGCCAGTTGGGTGAGGTCGGGCGGGCTTTTCGTGAGGAAGGGCACCAGCGGGCCTTTGCCCTTGGCGTCCATGCCGTGGCAACTGGCGCAGTTGGCTTCGAATTCGCGTTTGCCGAAGTCGGCGCTCTTCTGTCCATCTGCCCAGGCAGTGCCCAGCAAAGCAGAGCCCATGAGCAAGACGAGGCAGGAATTGGCACGCATTTTCATGGCGATCTCCAGGTGGTTGGTGAAGGGACGGGGGAAAACCGAGGTGCTAGGCCATGTAAGCCGAACGCCGACCACTCGATGCAGCAGGGCTGGCGGCAGATGTGGGGCGCAAGTTGCCACAGGCGCGAGACTCTTCTTGTGGGCGGCGTGTGTTGCGTGCAAAGGTTTGCAGGCGCAACGGATCGAGGATCTCGATGTCGCGGTCTTCCACGGCAATCAGCCCCGCCATGGACAGCGCGGTGAACGAACGACTCACGGTTTCATGCGCCACACCCAGCAGGCTGGCGAGGTCTCTCCGGCCCATTCGCAGGTGCAGACGGCGAGGTGACCAGCCGTCCTCTGCCATTTGGCGACCGTGCCACAACAGAAACCTTGCCAGCCGTACCTCCGAGGCCACGGCGGCCAGCACGTCCACCAGCGCCTGAGACTGGCGAAGGCGTCGACCACTGGCTTGCTGAAGTGCCTGGGCCAGAGGGGGCATGCACGTTGCCAGCGCAGTGAGTTGATCGCGTGGCAGCAGGAACACGGAAGCGTCCTCCAGTGCCACGGCATCGCTGTTGTGTTGTGGGAGATCAAAGCTTTCCATGCCCAGCACATCCCCTCGCATGGCCAAGCCACTGACTTGCTCATACCCCGATTCGTCCAGGTGGCACAGCTTGAAGCTACCGTGTCGAATCACGGCCAGGGCACGCACTGGCTCACCCCACTGATACACGGCGTGGCGAGCCTTGATGCGCCTGATCACCAGCGGCTGACGGGCAGCGTGTTCGCGGTCGTGCGGGGGCATGCCCAGGAGCTCCAGCAAGGCAAGAAGGTTGGACTCGATTGCCAAATCGGAATCGAGCGCGTGACTGTTGCCGGGGGTGAGGAACGTGGGATTCAAGGCTGTCTCCGGGTGAATGAATAAAGATGAAATCAGAATGCCTGTTGCCGTATGTTTGATTCCATAGGACTAATGGATTGAAGTCGATAGGAATAATCCGATCTGCCGAAGCTTGATCTGTGTCAAGGCATGACGGGTGTTGCACCTTGTAGAAATGCCGGATTCGTTGCAACCTTGTCCACTGGTGCGCACGGCAAGCCGCTGCCACACCCTGGCAGCCGGGTGGCCGACACAGAAAAATGAGTGCCAACCAGACGGAGACAAGCGTGACCCACGACCCTCGTTTTCCGGCATCGTCGCCCGGCTTGGCTGTGCAGGGCACGATGGACGCATATCCCTGGCGCCACGCAATGGAAGCTGCGCCGGTGGCCATGTGGGTAATCGAGCAAGATCAGGTGTTGTGGGCCAACCGCGCGTGTGCGCAACTCTTCAGGGCACCCTCGCCCGATTCGTTTGCAGGGCGGTCGTTGGCCCAATGGCTGGGGCCGGCTGCAAGTGAAGCGCTGCAATCGGCCATGCGGTCTGACGCTCCCCGAGGGGCAGTGCCTGGCGTGTCGCTTCGCCTAAATCGGCACGACGGCACGGCGCGCGACGTGGAGGTTACCGTCACCCACCTTCACTGGCAGGGACGCCAATGGGTGCAGATGGCGCTTGTGGACGTTACCTTGCGAGCGTCCGAGTTGCGCCAGTTGTTGCGATCGCGGCGTACCCTGCGAGAGTTGTCGGCCAGTCTGGTGGATGCGCGCGAGGAAGAGCGCCGGCACTTTGCCCGCGAACTGCACGACGAGCTGGGTCAGCGCCTGACGGCGCTGAAACTGGAGTTGAGTGCCTGTGCCATGCAACACGAGGTGACGACATCGGAGCCCGTGTTTCGCACGCTGGACGAGACCGTGGCCGCGGTGCGGCGCATCGCCGCTGATCTGCGCCCTCCCATGCTGGACGACCTGGGGCCTGTGGCGGCCATTGAGTGGTTGTGTCGCCAGCATCAGGCCCGCACGGGTCTTCAGGTTCAGGTTCGCATTGATGTATTGCCCGAGCGCTTGCCCGCGATGCTGGCCACGCCGGCCTATCGCATCGTGCAAGAGGCGCTCACCAATGTGGCTCGTCATGCACGGGCCACGCAGGTGCAGGTGCGGCTGTTCGTGCGCGATGGGCAGTTGGTTATCTCGGTGCAGGACGATGGCGTGGGGTTTGGCGTCACGCCATTGCGACCGACCGGTTCGTTCGGACTGATCGGCATTCGTGAACGCGCGTTGATGCTGGGCGGCACCGTGTGGTTGGGGCGCGGCGAATGGGGTGGGGCGCACCTGGAGGCGCGTTTGCCCGTTCGGTCGGTCGCAGCCGCCCCGGCGCCGGTTCGTGATGATGGCCCTCTCTCAGGCTTTTCGGGCACAACTGGCGGGGACGGTTTGTCATGAATCTGTCGCCCTCATCACATACCTTGCGGATCCTGCTGGTGGACGACCATGCCGTGGTGCGCCAGGGGCTGATGCGCCTGCTCAGTGGCGCGAACGAGAACTGGGCCATTCAGGAGGCCGCCCACGGCTTCGAGGCACTGGACGCGCTGCGCGCCTCTGCCTTTGACCTGGTGGTGCTGGACTTGTCCATGCCGCGCATGAACGGCTTTGACCTGGTGCGCCGCATCCGCCGCGACTTTCCCGGCGTGTTCGTGCTGGTGCTCACCATGCACAGCGAAGAGCAGTACGCGGTGCGCGCGTTTGAGGCCGGTGCCCAGGGCTTCGTCACCAAAGACTGCGCCGCTCAGGAGCTGCTGAACGCAGTGGCCCAGGTGGCCGCGGGGGGGGTCTACATCTCCACCGCCTTGGCCGCACGCGTGATCCAGCAGCTGCACGCGCCTCAGGCCGGCCCCAAGTTGGACCTGCTGAGCAACCGCGAACTGGACATCTTGCAGCGCATCGTGAAGGGCCAGAAGCTCACCGACATTGCAGAGGATCTGCACCTGTCGATCAAGACGGTGAGCACCCACAAAACGCACATCTTGGAAAAGCTAGGCCTGGACAGCACGGCAGCGCTGATTCGCTTCGGGCTGGAGCACCATGTGGGCGCGCCTCCTTTGCCCGAGCATCTCCACGTGCCTGACCACCCCCTGCTGCCCGATGCCGCCCCCGGTGCGGGCGTTTGAGTGCACAGCGCAAGAGACAATTGGCTCTGTTCCAACCGATTTCGCCCCCCGTTTCCATGACCGCCGATACCCTCACCTGGCACGACGATTTTTTGCTCGGCCACAGCGCCATTGACACCTACCACGAGGCCTTCGTCGGCCATGTGCGGGCCTTGCAAGAGGCCGACGACGCGAACTGGCTTGCGCTCTACGACGAACTGCTGAAGCACCTGGAAGAACACTTCGGCGCAGAAGACAAACTGATGCTGGACACCGAGTTCCCGCCCCGGCAGTGCCACATGGACGAGCACGCCGCGGTGCTGGCCTCGGTGCGCGAGGTGCGCGAACGCCTGGCCGAGGGCCGGCTGGACATTGCGCGCGATTTGCTGGCCCACCTGGTCGAGTGGTTCCCCAAGCACTCCCAGCACCTCGATTCGGCCCTGGCCCACTGGGCCAACAAAAGCCGCCTGGGTGGCAAGGCGGTGGTGATCAAGCGGGGGCTGAACCTGCGCTGAAGAGGCCGGTTCAGTTCACCCGTGCGGCACGCAGGCGAAGCGCGTTGGCGATCACGCTCACCGACGACAGCGCCATGGCCGCGGCCGCCACCACCGGTGACAGCAGCCAACCGAAGGCGGGGTACAGCAGCCCCGCCGCCAAGGGAATGCCGGCCACGTTGTAGGCGAAGCTCAGGAACAGGTTCTGGCGGATGTTGCGCATCGTCGCGCGCGACAGGGAGCGCGCCCGCACAAGGCCCAGCAGGTCGCCCTTGAGCAGGGTGATGCCGGCGCTCTCCATGGCCACGTCGGTGCCGGTGCCCATGGCAATGCCCACGCTGGCCTGCGCCAGGGCGGGGGCGTCGTTCACGCCGTCGCCGGCCATGGCCACCACCCGGCCCTCGGCCTGCAGGCGCCGCACCACGGCGGCCTTGTCTTCGGGCAACACCTCGCCCACGACCTCGTCAATGCCGAGCTGACGGCCCACCACCTCGGCGGTGGTCTGGCCGTCGCCGGTGAGCATCACGAGGCGAACCCCCTCGGCCTTGAGCGCCGCCACGGCGGTGGGTGTGGTGGGCTTGATGGGGTCGGCGATGGACACAAAGCCGGCCAGCCGGCCATCGATGCCCACGAAGATGACGGTCGCGGCCTGCTCGCGCCAGGCTTGTGCTGCGGCGTGCAGCGCCTGGGTGTCGATCGCGTGGTCGGCAAGGAAGCGGGCGCTGCCCGAGACCACGTGCTGGCGGTCAACCGTGCCGATCACGCCCTTGCCCACGGGGGAGTCGAAATCGCTCACCGGGGCCGCCGGCAAGTCGCGTGCCTGCGCCTCGGCCACGATGGCCATGGCCAGGGGGTGCTCACTGGCGCGCTCCACGCTGGCCAGCAGGCGCAGCACCTCGCTGGCGGCGAAGCCGGGCGCGGCCTCGGTGTGCACCACCCGAGGCCGGCCTTCGGTCAGCGTGCCGGTCTTGTCCACCACCAGGGTGTTGACCTGCTCCATCTTTTCCAGGGCTTCGGCGTCGCGGATCAGCACGCCGTGCTGCGCCCCCTTGCCCACGCCCACCATGATCGACATGGGCGTGGCCAAGCCCAGGGCGCAGGGGCAGGCAATGATGAGCACCGCCACCGCGTTGATGAGGGCGTGGCTCAGCGCCGGCGCTGGCCCCCAGAGCAGCCAGGCCACAAAGGTGAGCGCGGCCACGCCAATCACGACCGGCACGAACCAGCCGGCCACCTGGTCGGCCATGCGCTGAATGGGGGCGCGGCTGCGTTGTGCGGCGGCGACCATGTGCACGATCTGCGCCAGCAAGGTGTCGGCCCCCACCTTGGTGGCGCGCATCACGAAACCACCCGTCTGGTTCATGGTGCCAGCGGTCACCGGGGCGCCCGGCGCCTTGGCCACCGGCATGGGTTCGCCTGTCACCATCGATTCGTCCACATGGCCCCGGCCTTCGGTCAGCTCGCCGTCCACCGGCACCTTTTCACCAGGGCGCACGCGCAGCAGGTCGCCCACCTGGATGCTGTCCACTGGCACCGTCTCATCGCTGCCGTCGGGGCGCACCCGCATGGCCGTCTTGGGCGCCAGGCCCAGCAGGGCCTTGATGGCGCCGGACGTTTTCTCGCGCGCCCGCAGTTCCAGCACCTGGCCCAGCAACACCAGCACGGTGATGACCGCGGCGGCCTCGAAGTACACCGCCACGGCGCCGTCGGCCCCGCGCATGGCTAGTGGAAACAGGTGTGGCGCCAGGGTGGCCACCAGGCTGTAGAGCCAGGCCGCCCCGGTGCCCAGGGCGATCAGCGTGAACATGTTGAGGCTGCGGTGGCGAACCGAGGCCGCGGCCCGCGCAAAGAAGGGCCAGCCCGCCCAGAGCACCACGGGCGTGCCCAGCACCAACTGGATGGCGTTGGACGTGTGGGGCGCGACCAGGTGGTGCAGGTCGATCAGGTGGGCGCCCATCTCCAGCGCGAACACGGGCAGCGTGAGCGCCAGGGCGATCCAGAAACGGCGCGTCATGTCGCGCAACTCGGGGGTCTCGCCCGCGTCGGCACTGGCCACCACCGGCTCCAGCGCCATGCCGCAGATGGGGCAGTGGCCCGGTCCGATCTGCCGGATTTGCGGGTGCATGGGGCAGGTGTATTCCGCGCCCTGCGGCGCCGGCGACGCCGCCCGGGGCGGGGCGACCGGCGGGTGGTGGTGATCGTGGTGATCGTGGTGATCGTGGTGATCGTGGTGATCGTGGTGATCGTGGCCGTGCCCGGTGGCCGGCGGGGGCTGATGGGTCGATGTCATGGCGCTCTCCTGTTCGAGGTGGCCAGTGTCAACCTTGACCTCATGTGAAGGTCAAGCGCGAGTGGGCGGGTCGCGTCCGTCAGCCCCGGGGGCGCCACGCCAGCCGCGAGGCCGCGGTGGCGTGGGCGCTGATCCGGTGGATCAGAAAGCGGGCACGACAGCGCCCTTGTACTTCTCTTGAATGAACTTCTTCACCGCGGGCGAGGTGAGGGCGGCGGCCAGCTTCTTCATGGCCGGGGTGTCCTTGTTGTCGGCACGGCTCACCAGAATGTTCACGTAGGGCGACTCGCTGCCTTCGATCACCAGCGCGTCCTTGGCCGGGTTGAGCTTGGCTTCCAGCGCGTAGTTGGTGTTGATCAGCGCCAGGTCCACCTGGTTGAGCACGCGCGGCAGGGTGGCGGCTTCGAGTTCGCGGAACTTCAGCTTCTTGGAGTTGCCCGTCACGTCGCGCGGGGTGGCCAGGATGTTGGCCGGGTCTTTCAGGGTGATGGTGCCGGCCTTGGCCAGCAGCAGCAGGGCGCGGCCGCCGTTGGTGGCGTCGTTGGGGATGGCCACGGTGGCGCCTTCCTTCAGTTCACCCAGTTGCTTGACCTTCTGGCTGTAGGCGCCGAAGGGCTCCACGTGCACGCCCACCACGCTCACCAGCGTGGTGCCCTTGCCCTTGTTGAATTCCTTCAGGTAGGGCAGGTGCTGGAAGAAGTTGGCGTCCAGGCGCTTCTCGGCCACCTGCACGTTGGGTTGCACGTAGTCGGTGAACACCTTGATGTCGAGTTCAACGCCTTGCTTGGCCAGCTCGGGCTTCACGAATTCCAGCAGCTCGGCATGGGGCACCGCCGTGGCGCCGACCGACAGCTTGTCGGCGGCAGAGACTTGAAAGGCCAGCGCGGCCAGGGCGACGGTGAGTAGCTTCTTCATTTGGTTTCCTCGTTCACTTGCACACAAAACAGGGGCGCCGGTGGGCGCCCCCAACCCATCACCGCCGGCTCAGTCGGATCACGACCCGGTCGCCAATCATCTGCAGCACCTGCACCAGGATCAGCAACAGCACCACGGTGATGACCATCACTTCCGTCTGGAAGCGTTGATACCCGTATCGAATGGCCAGGTCGCCCAGGCCGCCCCCGCCCACCACGCCCGACATGGCGGCGTAAGAGACAAGGGTGATCGCCGTCATGGTGATGGCCGCCACGATGCCGGGCATGGCCTCGGGCAGCAGCGCGCCCACCACGATCTGCCGCGTGGTGGCGCCCATGGCCTGCGCGGCCTCGACGATGCCGGGGTCCACCTCGCGCAGGGCGGTTTCCACCAGGCGCGCGAACAGCGGCGTGGCGCCCACCACCAGCGGCGGAATGGCGCCGGCCACGCCCAGCGAAGTGCCCACCAGCAGCAGCGTGAACGGGATCAGCACGATCAGCAGAATCACAAACGGCACCGAGCGCAGCAGGTTCACCAGCAGCGACAGCGCGCCATACAGCTTGCCGTGCGCCAGCAACTGGCGCGGCCCGGTGAGAAACAGCAGGATGCCCAGCGGCAGCCCCAGCAACACCGTGAACAGCAGCGAGCCGCCCAGCATGGACAGCGTGTCCACCGTGGCCCAGCCGATGTCGAGCCAGTCCACCTGATTGAGCCATTCCATCATCGGATCACCTCTACCGTGGTGCCTTGGGCGCGCAGGGCTTCCATGGCGGCCTGCACCTGCGCCGCTTCACCCTGCAGGGCCAGCGTGAGTTGCCCGCAGGGCGTGTGCTTGATGCGCTCGATGCGCCCGCCCAGCAGGTTGAAGCCCAGGCCGTGCGCGCGCACCACCTCGCTCAGCGCGGCGCCGTACGTGGCCTCGCCCACGAAGGTCAGGCGCACGATGTGGCCCGGCACATGGGCCAGTGCGTCAAGCTGAGCGTTCTCGTCCAGGTGCTCGGCCTCTTGCACGAAGCGCTGCGTGGTGGGGTGCTGCGGGTGCAGGAACACCTGCGTTACCGGCCCGCTCTCCACCACGCGCCCGCCGTCGAGCACGGCCACGCGGTCGCAGATGCTGCGGATCACGTCCATCTCGTGCGTGATGAGCACGATGGTCAGGCCCATGCGCTGGTTGATGTCCAGCAGCAGTTGCAGGATGGACTGCGTGGTCTGCGGGTCAAGCGCGCTGGTGGCCTCGTCGCACAGCAGCAGGGTGGGGCGGTTGGCCAGGGCGCGGGCAATGCCCACGCGCTGCTTCTGCCCGCCTGAGAGCTGGCTGGGGTACTTGTCGGCCTGGTCGGCCAGGCCCACCAGGGCCAGCAGCTCTTGCACGCGCTGCTGGATCTCGCTGGCCGATGTCCAGCCCGCGATGCGCAGCGGGAAGGCCACGTTCTCGGCCACCGTCTTGGACGACAGCAGGTTGAAGTGCTGAAAGATCATGCCCACGCGCTGGCGGAAGGCGCGCAGCTCGGCGTCGCGCAGGGCCAGCACGTCCACGCCATCAATGTGCAGCGAGCCCCGGTCGGGCTCTTCCAGGCGGTTGAGCAGGCGAATGAGGGTGGACTTGCCCGCCCCCGAATGGCCAATGATGCCGAACACCTCGCCACGCGCGACCGAAAGGTCAACGCCGGCCAAGGCCACCACCTCGCGCGGCCCGGCGCGGTAGGTCTTGTGCAGTTGTTGAAGTTGAATCACAGCGAAGGCTCTCGTCGCGGAAAGGGGTAGTGGCCCGGTGCCGGGCCGGCCCGCAAAGGCCGTTGGCAGGTAGGCGTGATGCCGGTGATGACCGGGGCCCATTCAGCGCCATGGCAGCGGGCCATGCGGCGGGGCATCAAGTTGAATTGTGCGATCGAGAATTGTTCGCGATTTTAGGCGGTACATGCCTAGCCCCCCTGGCCACGCGGGGATGTGCGTGCGCTCGGCGCCTTGTTGCGCACTGTTACCAGGCGCTGGCCTGGCCGCGTGTCCCGGTCGGACACACGCCCTCGGTATACTGGCCCCCGTTCACTGCGGGAGAGCTGGGCCACCGACAGGCCCCGCCGAAGGCGTAACCTCCCATGATCGCTCAGGCACCCCGAACCGCCGTGAACCTTGGCCGACTGGAGAGCGGTGAAGCGCAACTGGCGTGTTCACCCACCGAAGGGGCAGGCCGCCACATGGCGGCCGAAACTCTCAGGTAAAAGGACAGAGGGAGCGGCGTTCATGGCCCACCGTGCGTGCGGCTGCCTGCCCAATCCGATTCATCTGTCCATGCGTGCTGCCCCTCCACGCGTTGGCCCCTGCGCCCATGGCGGCGCCAGGAACCGCCAATGCTGACCCCCATCTACCTCATTGCCATCACCGCCGAAGCCATGTCGGGCGCGCTGGCCGCTGGCCGGCGGCGCATGGACATTTTTGGCGTGGCCGCCATCGCCTTCGTCACCGCCCTGGGCGGTGGCACCGTGCGCGACGTGGTGCTGGGCCACTTCCCCGTGGGCTGGACGCGCCACCCCGAGTACATCGCCATCGTCGTGGGCGCGGGCCTGTTCACCACCCTGGTCGCCTCGCGCCTGCGGCATCTCAAGCAGCTCTTTCTGGTGCTCGACGCCATGGGCCTGGTGGCCTTTTCGCTGATCGGCAGCGAGGTGGCCCTGGGCATGGGCTACCCCGCGGCGGTGGTGCTCATGGCCGGCATGCTCACCGGCATTGCCGGGGGCATCTTGCGCGACGTGCTGTGCAACCAGGTGCCCGAGGTGTTTCGACGCGAGCTGTACGCCAGCGTGTCGCTGCTGGTGTGCGCCCTCTACCTGGGGCTGCTGGCCGCTGGCTTATCGCCAGAGCGCAGCACCGCCATCGCTTTCTTCGGCGGCCTGGCCCTGCGCCTGGCCGCCATTCGCCAAGGCTGGCGCCTGCCGTCTTTCTCTTACAGCGAGCGCTGGGACTGAGTCGCCCTTCGCCAGTGCTTTGATGGACCTGACATGACCCGCGAATCCACCTTCTCTCTCTGGCGCACGGCGCTGGGCCTGCTGCTGGGCCTTGCCCTGGGCGGCGCGCTCGGCACGGCCTACCTGGTGCACGAACTCTGGCAGCGCCTGCCCTCGGTGGACCACCTGGCCACCTACGAGCACGCGCGACCGCTGCGCATCTACGCCCGCGACGGCACCCTGCTGGCCGAGTACGGCGAAGAGCGCCGCGAGGTGGTGCCCATCGAGCAGATACCCCTGCGCATGCGCCAGGCCCTGCTGGCCATTGAAGACACCAGCTTCTACGAACACCCGGGCGTGGATTTCAAAGGTATCGCCCGCGCGGCTGTCAGCAACCTGCTCACCGGGCGCACGGGCCAAGGCGCCAGCACCATCACCATGCAGGTGGCGCGGGCCTTCTTCCTGAGCCGCGAGAAAACCTACAGCCGCAAGCTGCTGGAGGTGCTGCTGGCCCACAAGCTGGAGCGCAACTACAGCAAAGACCGCATCCTTGAGCTGTACATGAACCAGGTCTACCTGGGCGAGCGCGCTTACGGCTTTGCCGCCGCCGCCTCGGTGTACTTCGACAAGACCCTGGACGAGCTCACCCTGGCCGAGGCCGCCATGCTGGCCGGCCTGCCCAAGGCGCCCTCGGCCTACAACCCGGTGGCCAACCGCGAGCGCGCCGTGCAGCGCCAGCGCCACATCCTGCAGCGCATGCACGCCCTGGGCATGGTGGACCAGGCCGCCCTGCAGGCCGCGCTGGACGAGCCGCTGAACCTGCGCGCCGATTCGCGTTCCATCGAGCCCGCCGCCGCCTACGCGGTGGAGCGCGTGCGCCAGCAAATGGTGGAACGCTTTGGCGACGAGACCTACACCCTGGGTCTTGACGTCACCACCACGCTCGACTGGCCCGCCCAGCAGGCCGCCGCCGAGGCCCTGCGCCAAGGGCTGATCGACGCCCAGGCCGCGCGCGGCTTTGAAGGCCCCGAGGCCCGTGTGCCGCTGAGCGACGCGCCCCCCGGCGCCGCCGCCATCCGCACTGCCCTGCGCCCCTACCCCGACAGCGGCGCCCTGCGCGCCGCTTGGGTGCAACGCGCCTCGGCCAGCGACGGCGTGGACGTGCTGCTGCGCGACGGCACCGCCGTGCACCTGCCGCCCCAGGCCCTGCCCGATTCCGCCCGCGCCCAGATGCAGGCCAAAACGCCCGACCGCCGCGCCATCGGCCCCGGCGCCATCGTGCGCGTGGTGCAAGAGCCCGGCCGTGGCTGGCGCCTGAGCCAGCTGCCGCGCATGCAAGGCGCGCTGGTGTCCATTGACGTGGCCAGCGGCGAAGTCGTCTCGATGGTGGGCGGCTTTGACTACACCCTCAACCGCTTCGACCACGCCACCCAGGCCCAGCGCCAGCCCGGCTCTACCTTCAAGCCCTTTGTGTGGTCGGCCGCGCTGGACAAGGGCTACTTCCCCGGCACCCTGGTGGACGACAGCCCGCGCGAAGTCACCCCCGCCGCGCGCGGCCAGCGCGCCTGGAGCCCCAAGAACTACGGCGAGCGCTACGAAGGCTTCATCAGCCTGCGCCGGGCGCTGGCGCGGTCCAAAAACATGGTGGCCGTGAACCTGATGGAAGCCGCCGGCGTTTCCCATGTGCACAACTTCATTGGGCGCTTCGGGTTTGACCCCGACCTCAACCCCGCCCGCCTGCCCCTGGCCCTGGGTGCCGGCGCCACCACGCCCCTGGGCCTGGCCCAGGCCTATGGCGTGTTCGCCAGCGGCGGCGAGTGGACACCCACCACCCTGATTCGCGAGGTGCGCACCCGCGACGGCGACGTGCTGTTCGCCGCGCCCAGCGCGCCCGAGCGCGTGCGCGTGCTCGAGCCACGCAACGCCTACCTCATGGACAGCCTGCTGCGCGACGTGGTGCGCACCGGCACCGCGCGCCGCGCCATGGCCCTGGGCCGCGCCGACACGGCCGGCAAAACCGGCACCTCCAACGACTCGCGCGACGTGTGGTTCGCCGGTTACTCCTCGGGCCTGGTCTCGGTGGTGTGGGCCGGCTACGACGCCCCGCGCAGCCTGGGCCGCGCCACCGGCGGCACCCTGGCCCTGCCCATCTGGATGCAGTACATGAAGGTCGCCCTGCAAGAGCGCCAGCCCACCGAATGGCCCATGCCCGAGGATCTGGTGAGCTATGGCGACGACCTCGTCTACCGCGAACTCGTGGGCCAGCCCTGCGCCAACGACGGCCGGCCCTACACGCGCGGGCCGTTTGAATGCGGGGCCACCGTGGCGCCGCCGCCGGGGCCGGGGCTGTGGCGGTTTGGGCCGCGGTGACACCAACAAAAACGGGCCCCGAGGGGCCCGTTTTGTTTGTGCTGTCTGGCGGAGACTGTGAGATTCGAACTCACGGACGGTTGCCCGTCGGCAGTTTTCAAGACTGCTGGTTTAAACCACTCACCCAAGTCTCCGGAAGGCCCGGATTGTAGCGGGGCGGCGGGGCTCAGGCGCCGGGCTGGGCGCTTCGCAGCAGGCCGCGGGTTTCGATGAAGCGCACCACCTCGTCCAGGCCGGCCAGGGTTTTGAGGTTGGTCATGACCCAGGGGCGGCGCTCGGGGTCGGGGCGCATGCGGGCGGTGTCGGCCTTCATCACGTCGAGGTTGGCGCCCACGTGGGGGGCGAGGTCGGTTTTGTTGATGACGAAGAGGTCGCTCTTGGTGATGCCGGGGCCGCCTTTGCGGGGGATTTTTTCGCCGGCGGCCACGTCGATCACGTAGATGGTGAGGTCGCTGAGTTCGGGGCTGAAGGTGGCGGCCAGGTTGTCGCCGCCGCTTTCCACGAACACGATGTCGGCGTTGGGGTGCTCTTGCAGCATGCGGTCGATGGCCTCGAGGTTGATCGAGCAGTCTTCGCGGATGGCGGTGTGGGGGCAGCCACCGGTCTCCACGCCCATGATGCGTTCGGGCGGCAGCGCGCCGCTGATGGTGAGCAGGCGCTGGTCTTCCTTGGTGTAGATGTCGTTGGTGATGGCGATCAGGTCGTACTGATCGCGCATGGCCTTGCAGAGCATTTCCAGCAGGGTGGTTTTGCCCGAGCCAACGGGGCCGCCAATGCCCACGCGCAGCGGGGGCAGGGTTTTGGTGCGGTGGGGGATGTGGTGGAGTGCGGTCATGACCTGAACAAGCGGGAGTATTGGGTTTCGTGGCGGGCCGAGAGGATGGCCAGGCCGGGCGTGAAGGCCTGGCGCTGGTCGTCGCGCAGGCCCAGGGCGTGGGCCACGGCGGCGGGAATCTCGCGGGCGAGCTGGGCCAGCATGCGCTGGCCCGAGCCCTGGCCCAGGGGCACGGCCTTGATGGCGGCCTGCACGCCGTTTTCGGCCCAGGCGAAGGCCAGGCTGTGCAGGCAGTCGCGCGGGCTGGCGCCGCTGCGCGCGGCCACGCCGGCCCAGGCCACGGGCCAGGTGGGCTGGGGCAGGGCGGCGGCCTGCAGGGCGTCGTGCAGGCCTTCGCCCAGGGGGCCGAGGCTGCGCGCCCATTCCAGCAGCGAGCGGCCCATCTGTTCGGCTTGCAGGCGCAGTTCCTGGGTTTCGCGGGTGTGCAGCACCCAGTCATTGAGCTGGTGCAGGCGGGCGTGGTCGGCGTGGGCCCAGGCGGGCAGGGCCTGGGCCACCACGGCCAGGTCGCTGCGGGCCTGGCCCAGGTGCAGCTGGTCGATGAGCCACTGGGCGGCGGTGGCTTCGTTGTTTACCCAGCCGGCTTCGATGGCGGCTTCCAGCCCTTCGGAGTAGGAGAAGCCGCCCACCGGCAGGGCGGGCGAGGCCAGCCAGAGCAGGCGCAGCAGGCCGGGGGTGGCGGCCTCGGGGGTGGTGTCAGTGGCCGTGGCCATGGTCGTGTGGGTGGTCATGCCCATGGCCGTGGTCATGCACGTGCCCATGGCCGTGGTGGCCGTGTTGCCCATAGGCGCCGCTTTCGGGCTCGAAGGGCTCCAGCGCCTCCACCACGGTCAGGTGCATGGCGCGCAGCATGTCGGCCAGCACGTGGTCGGGCTCGATCTTCAGGTGGTCGGGGCGCAGCTCGATGGGCACGTGGCGGTTGCCCAGGTGGTAGGCGGCGCGGGTCAGGTCGAAGGGGCTGCCGTGTTCGGCGCAGGGGGTGATTCGCAGCACCGGCTGGGGCGCGGCGATGGCGCGCAGCAGGCCGCCGTCTTGCGTGAGCAGGGCGTCGCCGCCGCGCACCACGGTGCCGCGCGGCAGAAACACGCCCAGGCGCCGGCCTTCGCTGTCGGTGGCGTCGAAGCGGCTTTTTTGGCGCACATCCCAGTCGAGCGAGACGGTGGGCGCGCGGCGCAGCAGCGCGGGCGCCAGGCCTTGGCCTTGGGGGATGAGCTTGGAGACTTGGATCATGGAAGGCGCTTAGAACAGAAAGTAGCGCTGCGCCATGGGCAGGCGCTTCGCGGGCTCGCAGATGAGCAGTTGGCCGTCGGCGCGCACGGCGTAGGTTTGCGGGTCAATTTCCATGCGCGGAAGGTAGGCGTTGTGCACCATGCTGGCCTTGGTGGCGCTGCGGCAGCCCTGCACGGCGGCCAGGGTTTTCTGCAGGCCGAAGCGCTCGCCCACGCCAGCGGCCAGCGCGGCCTGCGACACGAAGGTGAGGCTGCCTTTGGCGATGGCGCTGCCGAAGCTGCCGAACATGGGGCGGTAGTGCACCGGCTGCGGCGTGGGGATGGAGGCGTTGGGGTCGCCCATGGCGGCCAGGGCGATGCTGCCGCCCTTGAGCACCAGGGCCGGTTTCACGCCGAAGAAGGCGGGCTTCCACACCACCAGGTCGGCCCACTTGCCCACTTCCACCGAGCCGATGAGGTGCGACATGCCGTGGGCGATGGCGGGGTTGATGGTGTATTTCGCCACGTAGCGCTTGACGCGGAAGTTGTCGTGGCGGCTGCTGTCTTGCGGCAGGCTGCCGCGCTGCTGCTTCATCCTGTCGGCCGTCTGCCAGGTGCGCAGGATCACCTCGCCCACGCGGCCCATGGCCTGGCTGTCGCTGCTCATGATGCTGATGGCGCCCAGGTCGTGCAGGATGTCTTCGGCCGCGATCGTTTCGCGGCGGATGCGGCTCTCGGCGAAGGCCAGGTCTTCGGGGATGGCGGCGTCCAGGTGGTGGCACACCATGAGCATGTCCACGTGCTCGTCCAGCGTGTTCACGGTGTACGGCATGGTGGGGTTGGTGGAGCTGGGCAGGAAGTTGGCCTCGCCCACCACGCGCAGGATGTCGGGCGCATGCCCGCCGCCAGCGCCTTCGGTGTGGAAGGCGCACAGGGTGCGCCCCTTCGTGGCGGCGATGGTGTCTTCCACAAAGCCCGACTCGTTGAGCGTGTCGCTGTGAATGGCCACCTGCGTGTCGGTCTCGTCGGCCACGCTCAGGCACTGGTCAATGGCCGATGGCGTGGTGCCCCAGTCTTCGTGCAGCTTCAGGCCGATGGCACCAGCCTCGATCTGTTCGCGCAGGCCGGCGGGCTGGCTGGCGTTGCCCTTGCCCAGAAAGCCCAGGTTCATGGGCAGGCCGTCGGCGGCTTGCAGCATGCGCTCCATGTGCCAGGGGCCGGGCGTGCAGGTGGTGGCGAAGGTGCCGGTGGCCGGGCCGGTGCCGCCGCCGAGCATGGTGGTCACGCCGCTGGCCAGGGCCTCGTCCACCTGCTGCGGGCAGATGAAGTGGATGTGGCTGTCGATGCCACCGGCGGTGACGATGCTGCCCTCGGCCGCGATGATCTCGGTGCCCGGGCCGATGACGATGTCCACCCCGGGCTGGGTGTCGGGGTTGCCGGCCTTGCCGATGGCCACGATGAAGCCGCCCTTCAGGCCAATGTCGGCCTTCACGATGCCGCTGTGGTCAACGATGACGGCGTTGGTCAGCACCGTGTCCACCGCGCCCTCGGCGCGCGAGCGCTGGCTTTGCGCCATGCCGTCGCGGATGGTTTTGCCGCCGCCGAACTTCACCTCTTCGCCGTGGCCGCCGGCGGCCAGGGTGAAGTCTTTTTCGATTTCGATCAGCAGGCCGGTGTCGGCCAGGCGCACGCGGTCGCCCACGGTGGGGCCGAACATGTCGGCGTAGGCGCTGCGGGAAATGCTTGCCATGGGGGGTGTCCTCTGGGGTTCAGGCGCGGGATCGGGTGCGGGTGTCAGGCAGGGCCTTGCGTGAGCCCGCGAAAGCCAAACACCACGCGCTCGCCGGCGTAGTCCACCAGCTCCACCGTGCGCTGCTGGCCGGGCTCGAAGCGCACCGCGGTGCCGCTGGCGATGTTCAGGCGCATGCCGCGCGCGGCCGCGCGGTCAAAGGCCAGGGCGCCGTTGGTTTCGGCGAAGTGGTAGTGCGAACCCACCTGAATGGGCCGGTCGGCCGTGTTCTGCACCACCAGCGTGAGCGTGCGGCGGCCGGGGTTGAGCGGGTGCTCGCCCGCGTCCACGATGAGTTCGCCGGGAATCATCGGCCGCCTCGCGAGAACCACCACACCAGGCCAATGGCCAGCACCACGCCCACGAAGCCCAGGGTGTCGGTGGCGTGCCAGTGGCTGCCGCCCAGGCCGTGGCCTTCGTGGGCGTGGGCCGAGGCGGCGGCGAGGGCCAGCAGAGTGGCCAGGGAAAGGTTGCGCTGGGTCATGTGGGGCTCCGGGGGTGTTCAGGGAATGGGCTGGTGCACGGTGACGAGCTTGGTGCCGTCGGGGAAAGTGGCCTCGACCTGGATGTCGGGAATCATCTCGGCGATGCCCTCCATCACGTCGTCTCGCGTGAGCACGCGCCGGCCTTCGCTCATGAGCTCGGCCACCGACTTGCCGTCGCGCGCGCCCTCCATCACGGCGGCGCTGATGAGGGCCACCGCCTCGGGGTAGTTCAGCTTCAGGCCGCGCGCGCGGCGCCGCTCGGCCAGCAAGGCGGCGGTGAAGATGAGCAGCTTGTCTTTTTCGCGGGGAGTCAGTTCCATGCCAGGGGTTCAGCAAAACCCGTGCCTCGCGCCTGCGCTCTTGGCCCTGGTGGCACGAAATCTGCACCCGGCTTGGGCGTGAATGCCCCATCCAGCCCGCCCCACGCCGCCCAAGATGCCCCGCAACGCATCATCAAGGTGCGAAGGGACTACAACAATTGGGTGGCGCGCGAGACGATGGAGGACTACGCGCTTCGCTTCACGCCGCAGCGCTTTCGGCAATGGAGCGAATGGCGGGTGGCCAACACGGCGTTTGGCGCGGCGTCTTTTCTGATCCTGGAGGCGGTGGGCGCCACGCTGCTGGTGCAGTACGGCTTCACCAACGCGGCGCTGGCCATTCTGTGCACGGGGCTCATCATTTTTTTGGCGGGCCTGCCCATCAGCGTGTACGCCGCGCGCCACGGGGTGGACATGGACCTGCTCACGCGCGGCGCGGGCTTTGGCTACATCGGCTCCACCATCACCTCGCTCATCTACGCCTCGTTCACCTTCATCTTCTTCGCGCTGGAGGCGGCGGTGATGGCCTATGCGCTGGAACTGGCGCTGGACATTCCGCCCGCCTGGGGCTACCTCATTTGCGCGGTGGTGGTCATTCCGCTGGTGACGCACGGTGTGTCGGTGATCAGCCGTTTCCAGGTGTGGACCCAGCCGCTGTGGCTGGTGATGATGGTGGTGCCCTTTGTGGTGGTGTGGCGCGAAGCGCCCGAGACATTCACCGAGGTGGTGCGCTATGGCGGCCAACATGGTGCAGGCGCGGGCTTCGACTGGCACTTGTTTGGTGCAGCCCTCACCGTGGGCATTGCCCTGATTACCCAAATGGGCGAGCAGGCCGACTACCTGCGCTTCATGCCCGCGCCCAAGCCGGGGCAGCGCGCGCGCTGGTGGGCCGGCGTGCTGGCCGGCGGTCCGGGCTGGGTGGTGCTGGGCGTGGCCAAGATGCTGGGCGGCGCGCTGCTGGCCTACCTGGCCATCCGCCACGCGGTGCCGCCCGAGCGCGCGGTGGACCCCAACCAGATGTACCTGGCCGCCTACGAGCTGGTGTTCTCGCACCACGGCTGGGCGGTGGCGGCCACGGCGCTGTTCGTGGTGGTGTCGCAGCTCAAGATCAACGTCACCAACGCCTACGCCGGCTCGCTTGCCTGGAGCAACTTCTTCTCGCGCCTCACCCACAGCCACCCCGGGCGGGTGGTGTGGGTGGTGTTCAACACCTTTATCGCTTTTTTGCTGATGGAGATGAGCGTGTTCGAGGCCCTGGGCCAGGTGCTGGGCGTGTACTCCAACATCGCCATCGCCTGGATCATGGCGGTGGTGGCCGACCTGGTCATCAACAAGCCCCTGGGCTGGTCGCCGCCGGGCATTGAGTTCAAGCGCGCCCACCTGTACGACGTGAACCCCGTGGGCGTGGGCGCCATGGCCCTGGCCTCGGTGCTGTCCATCGTGGCCCACACCGGCGCGCTCGGCCCCACGGCCGAGGCCTTCTCGGCCGTGATCGCCATGGTCACGGCGTTGGTCACCTCGCCGCTGATTGCCTGGGCCACGAATGGCCGGTATTACGTGGCCAGAAGCAGCCCCGATCGCGGCGGGGTGCTCAAGTGCGTCATTTGCGAAAGGGAATACGAAGGCCCCGACATGGCCCACTGCCCGGCCTACCAGGGCGCCATCTGCTCGCTGTGCTGCACGCTTGACGCCCGCTGTGGCGACTTGTGCAAACCCCACGCGCGCCTGTCGGTGCAGTGGGGCCAGGCGCTGCGCCGCCTCAGCCCCAAGGCCGTGTGGCCCTACCTTGACGCGGGGCTGGCGCACTACCTTTTGTTGATGCTGGTGATCGCGCCGCTGCTGGCGGCGGTGCTGGGCCTGCTCTACCGGCAAGAGGCGCAGACCCTGGTGCAAGACCTGGGCAGCCAGGCCAGCCTGTTTGACGCGGCCCTGCGCTCGGGCTTCTGGCGCGTGTACGCGGTGCTGCTGCTCATTGCCGCCACCGTGGCCTGGTGGCTGGTGCTGGCGCACAAAAGCCGCGAGGTGGCGCAAGAAGAGTCGAACCGGCAGACGCGCCTGCTGATGCAAGAGATCGAATCGCACCGCCGCACCGACGAGGCCTTGCAGCAGGCCCGCCGCGCGGCCGAGCAGGCCAACCAGGCCAAGACGCGCTACATCAGCACCATCAGCCACGAACTGCGCACGCCGCTCAACAGCATCCTGGGCTACGCGCAGTTGCTGCAGGAAGACACCGATCTCGCCCCCCACCGCGCGCACGCCATCCGCGTCATCAACCGCGGCGGCGAGCACCTGCTCTCGCTCATTGAGGGCACGCTGGACGTGGCGCGAATCGAGGCCGGCCGTCTGGCGCTCGACGTGCGGCCCATGGCCTTTGCCGACACCCTGGCCGAGGTGGCGGGCCTGTTCGAGCTGCAGGCCGCCGCCAAGGGCCTGCGCTTTGTGTACGAGCCCTCCGGCCGCCTGCCCGAGGCGGTGCGGGCCGACGAAAAGCGCCTGCGGCAGATCCTCATCAACCTGCTGGGCAACGCGGTGAAGTTCACCCGCCACGGCGAGGTGCGGCTGCGCGTGTCGTTCCTGCGCGAGATGGCGCAGATCGAGGTGCACGACACCGGCCCCGGCATGGGCGCGGCCGAGCTGGAGCGCGTGTTCGAGCCCTTTGCCCGAGGCCATGGCGAAAGCGGCGCGGGGGGCGGCGCGGGCGGCACCGGCCTGGGCCTGACCATCACCAAGATGCTCACCGACCTCATGGGCGGCGAGCTGGCCGTGCGCAGCACCCCGGGCCAGGGCTCGGTGTTCACCGTGCGCCTGTTCCTGCCCGAGCAGGTGGGCCTGGCCGTGGCCCGCCCGGTGGTGGCCAGCGTGGTGGGCTACGAGGGCGAGCGCCGCCGCGTGCTGGTGGTGGACAACGAAGAGGCCGACCGCGAGCTGATTTCGCGCTGGCTCACCCCCCTGGGTTTTGAGGTGCTGCTGGCCACCAGCGGGCACGACGCCCTGGCCCGCCTGGAGCCCTTGCCCCCGGGTGGCCCCGGTGCGCCGCACGCCATCTTTCTGGACCTGGCCATGCCCGGCATCGACGGCTGGGAAACGCGCCGGCGCCTGCGCGCCGCGGGCTGGGGCGGTGTTCCGCTGGCCATCGTCTCGGCCAACGCCTTTGACCGCAGCCTGCACAGCGAGATGGAAGGCGAGGCCTCGGGCGAACACGCCCTGCGCCCGCAAGACTTCTTGGTGAAGCCAGTGCGCCGCGAAGAGCTGCTGGCCTGGCTGGGGCAGCAGCTGGGCCTGCGCTGGCGCAGCGAGGCCGCGCCTGAACCCGCACCAGTGGCCGTGCCACCAGCCAGCGCCCACCCCACCGCGCAAGAGGTGGCCCCGCTCATCGAACTCGCCCGCCTGGGCCACACGCGCGGCGTGCTGCGCTGGCTGGACGACTGGGTGCAGCGCCAGCCCGAGCGCGCCGCCCTGGCCCAGGCCCTGGGCCAGATGGCGCGCGAGTTCCGCTTTGACGCCATCGAAGCGCACCTGCGGGGGCAGCATGGTTGAGCCGCGCTGGCCGCTTGAAGCGGGCGAGGCCACGGCCAGCACCGTGGTGCTCATCGTGGACGACGTGCCCGACAACATCGCGCCCCTGCACGACGCGCTGGACGCCGCCGGCTACACCGTGCTGGTGGCGCTGGACGGCGAAAGCGCCATCCGCCGCGCCACCCAGGCACGGCCCGACGTGATCCTGCTCGATGCCGTCATGCCCGGGCTCGACGGCTTCGAGGTCGCGCGCCGCCTGAAGGCTCAGCCCGAGACCGCCGCCACGCCCATTCTGTTCATGACCGGCCTTACCGAGACCGAGCACCTGGTGGCCGCGCTCGACGCTGGCGGCGTGGACTACGTGACCAAACCCGTGAAGCCACGCGAGGTGATGGCGCGCATGGCCGTGCACCTGCGCACCGCGCGCCACGCCGCGCAAGGCGCGCTGGAGCGCAGCCAGGCCCGCCAGGCACTGGACGCCTTCGGCCACGCCACCATCACCGTGCGCGCGGCCGACGGCCGCCTGGTGTGGCAGACCCCGCTGGCGCGCGAGCTGCTGCGCCAGTACTTCGGGCCCGAGGCCTTGCACGCCCCGCTGGAGGTGTGCCAGTGGCTGCGCCGCCACCTGCCCGAGGCGCAGGCCCAGCGCGAGCCGCCGCGCCTGACCATCGAGCGCGGCCCGCGCCGCCTCACCTTCCGCCTGCACCAGTGCGTCAGCGACGAAGACCCGGCCGCGCCCGGTGGCGACTGGCTCATCGTGATGCAGGAAACGTCCGACACCAGCGCCATCGAGGCCCTGGCCGCCGCGTTCGCCCTCACGGCGCGCGAGGCCGAGGTGCTGTACTGGGTGGTCAAGGGCAAGATCAACCGCGACATCGCCGACATCCTGGGCGCCAGCCCCGCCACGGTGAAAAAACACCTGGAGCGCATCCTGGCCAAGATGGGCGTGGAGACCCGCACCGCCGCCGCCGCCATGGCCATTCACCGGGTGCGCGCGCTGGAGGGCACGGGCGCGGGCTGAGGCCGCTCAGAGCGTGCGCAGCCAGGCGCTCCACTGCTGGTAATGCGCTGGCGGCAGGGCCTGAGCCAGGTCGTCGTCAAACTGGGTGCAGATTTGCAGCGCCCAGTCCGTGGGCACGCCAGTGGGCAGTGCCGCCACGCTGGCCTGCAACTGGGCCATCAGCCACAACGCCCCATCCTGCGACCAGTCGGGGAACCTCAGCTCGACATGCAGGTGTCTCAACAAGCCCAGCATCAGCACGCCCGGCGTGAATTGGGAGGCCGTTTCGAGCAGGATGTTTTCTTCCTTCTCGGGCAGTTGGTGGGGGTCTGTCTCTTGGGAGGCCGCCAGCGCCAGCAAGCGCGCCCTGAGCAGCAATTGCCGTGTGTAGACCTGGGCGCCGGCATGCACTGGCAATCCTTGCGCGCTGCACATTTCGAGCAGAGCTTGCTGATGCTCTTGTGCGTTGGCGCGCGTGACCTGAAGCACCCGGGCCAGCAGGGGTTGGCCGTTGGGGCTGCAAGGCACCTGTTGCACGAGTTGGCCCAGGCAGTCGAGCAGGCTCAGGCCGCTGTGTTTGAGCAGCGCCAGGCGCCAGCCAACCGTCTCCAGGGCACCGGTCAGGCCCCCCTGGCACAGCAGGGTGTTCACCGTGCGCGATCGGTCGGTGGCTGGCGTGGCCAGACCCCCGTGCAGCTTGACCTGGCGCGCCAGTTGGCGCACGGCGGTCCACACTGGCCCCCAGGCGTCCGGCCTGCCTCCCATCAGGTGGTGCAGCTGGCAGATCAGCAGCACGGCCTCTGCCCCCTGTAGTGCACTTTGCTGGATGGCCGCATGTCGGGCCAGGCTCAGCACAATCTCTTGCCGAATGCGTTCATACGCTGGTGTCGGGAACATTTCGCTGGCTTTGGCCAAGAGCGCCTCAATCGATTGGGTACCCAAGGGGGTGAGCAACCAATGCAGTCGCACGCGCTCGTCTTCAAGGCGGTTGGCAACCGCGGCCTGCATGTCTGGCGCGATGGGTGGCCTGCTCGCGATGTTCGCCAGCGCGGCGCCCAACGGCTGTTGGGGCATCTGGCGAAGGTCAATCAGGCTCAGCAGGCTGAAGTGGCCCACCAGCATGAGCAGCTCGTTGCGGTCATTCTTGGTCAGCGCTTGCTCGAAGGCGTCGCGCCGCAGCAGCACTTGCCAGTCGGGCAGTGCCGCCAGTGTGGCTTGCGCCAGGGTGGCGGCGCCGGGCTCATCCGCCACCTGGCGCAGCTGCCCGATGAGCGTGGCGGTCCAAGCGGGCAGGGCTTGCTGCTTCTGCAGACCTTGAAGCAGCCGATTCACGATGGCGCGCCCGGCCACCGCCATCGTGCGCGGCTGGTGCTGTGCGAGTGTTACCACGATTTCGGCGGCAATGGTGTCGCTGTGCAGAAAGCGGTCGATCGTCCAGTGCGCCAGGCGCTCGGCCAGGGTGTCGAGCACCTCCTGGCTGTGGCTTTGCCCGGCCGCCAGCAGCCAGGGCAGGGTGAGGCCCAGGCCAGTGGCCCAGTCGGGTGAAGACTCGTCCACTGGCAATTGCTGCAGACGCGACAGGCAGGTGGTGAGGGTGGCGTCGGCCGCGCCCGCGGGCAGGGTGGAGAAGTGGCTGTCCAGTTCGGGAAAGGTCAGCAAGGGCTTCGGCTCCGTGGAGTTCGTGCTGGTGGGTGGGGTGTCGAAGGTGTCGTTGATCATGGTTCGAAGGCTTGGTTTCGGGGCGATTCGGTGTGTGGCGCAGCTCGCACCCATGTGGCCTTCCTGATGCCAACAGGGTCTTCGCGCCCTCCGCGTACGCCGTAGGGCGTACAGACGATTCGGGGGCCGATCCCTAGCATCGGGTTCACCGCTGCACCTGGGTCTGCTGGCCCGGGCGGCGGCGAAGCCAAACCCCCTTCGTCTTCACCCCTTCCCTCGGAGAAACGCCATGCATCGCACCCCCTCGCAGCCCCGCCGCCTTGCCCTTAAAGCCTTGTCCGTGGCGGCCACCGTGGCCTCGCTCGGCTTCACCGGCCTGAGCGCCCACGCCGCCGACACCATCAAGGTGGGCGTGCTGCACAGCCTCTCGGGCACCATGGCCATTTCCGAGACCGTGCTCAAGGACACGGTGCTGATGGCGATTGACGAGATCAACGCCAAGGGCGGCGTGATGGGCAAGAAGCTCGAGCCCGTGGTGGTGGACCCGGCCTCCAACTGGCCGCTGTTTGCCGAGAAGGCGCGCCAGCTCATCACGCAAGACAAGGTGGCCGTGGTCTTTGGCTGCTGGACCAGCGTGAGCCGCAAGAGCGTGCTGCCGGTGTTCGAGGAACTCAACAGCCTGCTGTTCTACCCCGTGCAATACGAGGGCGAAGAGCTCAGCAAAAACGTGTTCTACACCGGCGCCGCGCCCAACCAGCAGGCCATTCCCGCGGTGGAATACCTCATGAGCAAAGACGGCGGCTCGGCCAAGCGCTTCGTGCTGCTGGGCACCGACTACGTGTACCCGCGCACCACCAACAAGATCCTGCGCTCCTTCCTGAAAAGCAAGGGCGTGAAGGACGAAGACATCATGGAGGAGTACACCCCCTTCGGCCACAGCGACTACCAGACCATCATCGCCAACGTGAAGAAGTTCGCCTCGGCCGGCAAGAAGACCGCGGTGATCTCCACCATCAACGGCGACTCCAAC
This sequence comes from Hydrogenophaga sp., assembly GCF_041913525.1. GTDB lineage: Bacteria > Pseudomonadota > Gammaproteobacteria > Burkholderiales > Burkholderiaceae_C > Hydrogenophaga. The sequence continues at coordinate 211,581 of NZ_JAYSFD010000006.1, forward strand.
GTGCCCTTCTACAAAGAGCTGGGCAACGCCGGCCTGAAGGCCACCGATGTGCCGGTGGTGGCCTTCTCGGTGGGCGAAGAAGAGCTGCGCGGCGTGGACACCAAGCCCCTGGTGGGCCACCTGGCCGCCTGGAACTACTTCATGAGCATCAAGAGCCCGGCCAACACCGAGTTCACCAAGAAGTGGGCCGCCTACGCCAAGGCCAAGAACATCGCCGGCCACAAAGACAAGCCGCTCACCAATGACCCGATGGAGGCCACCTACATCGGCATCAACATGTGGAAGCAGGCCGTGGAGAAGGCCAAGAGCACCGACACCGACAAGGTGATCGCCGCCATGGCCGGCCAGACCTTCACCGCGCCCAGCGGCATCGTGAGCAAGATGGACGAGAAGAACCACCACCTGCACAAGTCGGTGTTCATTGGCGAGGTGAAGGCCGACGGCCAGTTCAGCGTGGTGTGGAAGACCCCGGGCCCGGTGAAGGCCCAGCCCTGGAGCCCCTACATCCCCGAGAACAAGGGCAAGAAGGACGAGCCCGAGAAGAAGTAAGCACCCCCCGCGCGCCGTTGGCGCTCCCCCCTCTCTCGCCTGCGGCGGGAGGGGGGCGACACCTTGGGCCGGCGGAGCCGGACCCTCGGTGTCCCTGGGCTGGGCTGGGTTGGCGTTCGCCTTTGGTTAAGGATGTTCATGAAGACTTTTTGGCTGCGGCGGCTGTGTCTGGGCCTGCTGCTTGCAATGGGCCTGGGCGCGGCCCACGCCCTTGCCCCCGCCGACGCCCTGGCCGTGGCCGACGGTGACCTGAGCGAGCGCGTGGCCGCTGTGCAGCGCCTGGCCGCCTCGCGCGACCCGCGCGCGGCCGAGCTGATTCGCGCCCTGGCCGACGAGCGCGTGAAGTTCGCTGGTGATCGCGTCTACATCGTCAATGGCGACGCCGCCACCGACGCCCTCACCGGCCAGCCCGCCACCCTGCCGCCCGAGGCGCAGGACGCCATGCTCAACAACCGCCTGCGCGGCGCGTTGGAGCCTGCCCTGGCCGCGCTGGACCTGGCCGACCCTTCGCCCGCGCGCCAGACCGAGGCCGCCCGCACCCTGCAGCGCAGCGCCTTCGACAACCCCGACCCCGCCCAGCTGCCCATGCTCGACGCCGCCCTGGCCACCGAGCTGCCCGCCGCCGCCCGCCGCGCGCTTGAACTGGCCCGCGCCGCCGTGCTGCTGGCCAGCGACGAGCCCGCCCAGCGCCTGCAGGCCGCCGAGCAACTGGGCGCCGCCCGCCAGGCCGCCGTGCGGCCCTTGCTGGAGCAGCGCCTGAATGAGGAACCCAGCGCCCCGGTGAAGGCGGCCATCAAGGCCTCGCTTGCCTCGCTGGACCGATCGCTCGCCATCAGCAGCGCCATCGGCCAGGCCTTCACCGGCATCAGCCTCGGGTCCATCTTGCTGCTGGCCGCGCTGGGCCTGGCCATCACCTACGGCCTCATGGGCGTCATCAACATGGCCCATGGCGAACTCATCATGATCGGCGCCTACGCCACCTGGCTGGTGCAGCAGGCGTTTCAGCGCTGGCTGCCCGGCGGGTTTGACTGGTACCTGCTGGCCGCCATGCCCGTGGCGTTTGCCGCCTCGGCCCTGGTGGGCGCCGCCATGGAACGCACGGTGATTCGCTTCCTGTATGGCCGCCCGCTGGAAACCCTGCTGGCCACCTGGGGCATTTCGCTGGTGCTCATGCAGGCCGTGCGCAGTCTCTTTGGCGCGCAGAACGTGGGCGTGGAAAACCCCGCCTGGATGAGCGGCGGCCTCACCGTGCTGGGCGACCTGAGCCTGCCCTGGAACCGCCTGTTCATCATCGCCTTCGCCCTGGCCGTGCTGGCCGCCGTGGCCCTGCTCATTGGCCGCACCCGCCTGGGCCTGTTCGTGCGCGGCGTCACGCAAAACCGGCCCATTGCCTCGTGCATGGGCGTGAACACCGCGCGCATCGACACCTGGGCCTTCGCCCTGGGCTCGGGCATCGCCGGCCTGGCCGGTTGCGCGCTCAGCCAGATCGGCAACGTCGGCCCCGACCTGGGCCAGGGCTACATCGTCGATTCCTTCATGGTGGTGGTGCTGGGCGGCGTGGGTCAGTTGGCCGGCACGGTGTACGCCGCGCTGGGCCTTGGCCTGCTCAACAAGTTCCTGGAGGGCTGGGCCGGTGCCGTGCTGGCCAAGATCGCCGTGCTGGTGTTCATCATCGTGTTCATCCAGAAGCGACCGCAGGGCATCTTTGCCATGAAGGGCCGGAGCGCGGAAACATGAACCACCCCCGTCGCTTCGCTCCGCCCCTCAAGGGGCAACGCCAGCGGCCCGGCAAAGCCGGTTCCGCGGCGCTCTCGATCAGTCACTTCGCTCGCAAGGGCTGCTGCTCATGACGACCTCTTCTGTTTCGGTGGCCTTGCCCACCCCCGGCCCACTGCTCACCCGCACCGGCTGGAGCGCCTTCATGGTGGCGCTGCTGGTGGTGTGCGCCCTGGCGCCGGTGCTTAACCTGCTGGTGCCCGAGGGCAGTGCCTTTCACCTGAGCGACCACCTCGTGGGCCTGCTGGGCAAGATCATGTGCTTTGCCATCTGCGCCCTGGCCATGGACCTCATCTGGGGCTACACCGGCATCCTCAGCCTGGGCCACGGCCTGTTCTTCGCGCTGGGTGGCTACGTGATGGGCATGTACCTCATGCGCCAGATCGGCACCGACGGGCACTACAAAAGCGAGCTGCCCGACTTCATGGTTTTCCTTGACTGGAAAGAACTGCCCTGGCACTGGGCCTTGAGTGACAGCTTCGTGGCCACGCTGCTGCTCATCGTGCTGGTGCCCGGCCTGGTGGCCTTTGTGTTCGGCTACTTCGCCTTTCGCTCGCGCATCAAGGGCGTGTACTTTTCCATCATCACGCAGGCCCTGGTGTACGCCGCGCTGCTGCTGTTCTTCCGCAACGAAACCGGTCTGGGCGGCAACAACGGCTTCACCGACTTCAAGCGCATCCTGGGCATGCCCCTGGCCACGCCGGGCATGCGCATGGCGCTGTTCGTCATCACCGGCCTCACCTTGCTGGGCTTCTATTTGTGGGCGCGCTGGCTGGTGGGCAGCAAGTTTGGCCGCGTGCTGCAGGCCATTCGCGACGCCGAGAGCCGCGTGATGTTCTGCGGCTACAACCCGCTGCCCTACAAGCTCGCCATCTGGACCATCTCCGCCGTGATGTGCGGCGTGGCCGGCGCCTTGTACGTGCCGCAGGTGGGCATCATCAACCCCAGCGAACTCAGCCCGGCCAACAGCATCGAGATCGCCGTGTGGGCGGCGGTGGGCGGGCGCGCCACGCTCTTGGGCCCCATCGTCGGCGCCTTTCTGGTGAACGGCGCCAAGAGCTGGCTCACCGTGGCCTTCCCCGAGTTCTGGCTCTACTTCCTGGGCGCCCTGTTCATTGCGGTCACGCTGTGGATGCCCCAGGGCGTGGTGGGGCTGGTGAAGAAGTTGAAGTCGAAAGGCCAGGCATGACCCCCGACCTGATGGAAGCCGGCGCGCAGCGCTACGAGAAAGCCCACGCCCCGGTGCAGACCGGCCAGACCGAGTCCGGTGGCCGCAGCGCCGGCTACGGCCGCCTCGCCCAGGCCGGGCAGGTGGACACCACCCACGGCCGCATCCTCTACCTGGAAGACGTGCACGTCAGCTTCGACGGCTTCAAGGCCATCCAGGGCCTGAGCCTGGACATCGCCCCCGGCGAGCTGCGCTGCGTCATCGGCCCCAACGGCGCGGGCAAGACCACGATGATGGACATCATCACCGGCAAAACCCGGCCCGACCGCGGCACCGTTTTCTTCGGCAGCACCATTGACCTGCTGCGCCACCGCGAGGCCGAGATCGCCGCCCTGGGCATTGGCCGCAAGTTCCAGAAGCCCACCGTGTTCGAGCAGCTCAGCGTGTTCGAGAACCTCGAACTCGCCCTGGCCACCGACAAACGCGTGGGCCCCTCCATGCGCTTTGCCCTGAACGGCGAGCAGCGCGACCGCATCGCCGAGGTGCTGGCCACCATCCACCTCACCGAGCACGTGCGCCGCCCCGCCGGCTTGCTCAGCCACGGCCAGAAGCAGTGGCTGGAGATCGGCATGCTGCTGATGCAAGAGCCCAAGCTGCTGCTGCTCGACGAACCCGTGGCCGGCATGACCGACGAAGAAACGGCCCGCACGGCGGAGCTGTTTTTGTCGCTCAAGGGCCGGCACTCGCTGATGGTGGTGGAACACGACATGGCCTTCATCCGCGCCATTGCCGAGAAGGTGACGGTGCTGTGCGAGGGCTCGGTGCTGGCTGAGGGCACCTTGGATGAGGTGCAGGCGGATGAGCGGGTGATTGAGGTTTATTTGGGGCGGTGAGGGTGGGTGTGATAGGTGTGATAAACACGTTTGTGTTTGATTTTTTGTGGGGTGTTGTTGCTTTCGAGGCAGGCCGGGTTTCGGCCCGGCGGCCGACCTACTTTCTTTGCTTCGCCAAAGAAAGTAGGCAAAGAAAGGCGACCCCTGCTGTCTGTGTCCCGGCGCTGTGCGCCGGGCAACCTGTGGTGCTCGCGCCGGGCGGGGTCCGCGCAAACTCGCTTCGCTCAAACATGCGCGGCCCTTTTTCCGCCCTGCGCTGTGCTCCTCGGCACAGACAGAAGGGGCTTGTGGCGCGCTGCACCGTTTCAGGCCACCGAAGAGCTGCCCCTGTGTTGGGTTCGATGCGCCACGCCACCGGAGAAGACCCCCTGTGCACGTGCCGAGCAGCACAGGCGAATGCGGAAAAAGAAGGCCGCATGTCTGAGCCGAAGGCGAGTTTGCGGCCTTCCCGCATTCGGCGAGCAGCGCAGGTTGCCCGGCGCCATGCGCCGGGACACGGGCAGTGGGGGTCGCCTTTCTTTGCCTACTTTCTTTGGCGAAGCAAAGAAAGTAGGTCGGCCGCCGGGCCGAGACCCGGCCTGCCTCGAAAGCAACAACACCTCTTCACCGCCCAAACCCAATTGAGGACCACAACATGCCCCTCCTAGAAGTCAAAGACCTCAACCAGTACTACGGCGGCAGCCACATCCTGCGCAACGTCAACCTCAGCGCCGAACTGGGCGAGGTCACCGTCGTTCTGGGCCGCAACGGCGTGGGCAAAACCACCCTGCTCAAAACCCTCATGGGCCTGGTGCCCGCCAAGAGCGGCAGCGTCACCCTGAGCGGCCAGAGCGTGGTGGGGCTCACGCCATTTGAGCGCGCCCGCCTGGGCATGGGCTATGTGCCGCAGGGGCGCGAAATCTTTGGGCGGCTCACGGTGCAGGAAAACCTGCAAATGGGCCTGGCCACCAAGCCGGGGGGCACGCCCATTGCGCCTGAGCTGTTCGATCTGTTCCCGGTGCTCAAGCAAATGCTGGGGCGCCGCGGGGGCGATCTGTCGGGTGGGCAGCAGCAGCAGTTGGCCATTGCGCGGGCGCTGGCCGGGGGGCCGAAGCTGCTCATCCTGGACGAGCCGACCGAGGGCATTCAGCCCAGTGTCATCAAAGACATTGGCCGGGTCATTCGCCTGCTGGCCGACCGGGGCGACATGGCCATCGTGCTGGTGGAGCAGTACTACGACTTCGCCGAAGCACTGGCCGACCGCTACGCGGTGATGGAGCGCGGCGAGGTGGTGGCCAGCGGCCCGGGCAGTGAGATGGCGGCCAAGGGCATTCGCCAGTTGGTGGCGATCTGAGCGGGCCTGGGCTTCAGGCCGGAATCACGGTTTCGCCGCGCATGACGCTGGGGGTGGGCAGGGCCATGCCGCCAGGGGCGCGGGCATTGCCAGAGGGGTCGCCCAGCTTGAGCTGGCGCAGCCCGTAGCTGGCGCGCAAGGCCTGAATCTGGGCCTCCAGGGTGTCGGCATCGGGGATGCGGTCGCGGTAGCGCAGCAGCACTTGCAGCGCGGTTTCGATGAGCTTGCCGTTGAGCGTGGCCTGGCCTTCGCGCAGCAGTTGGGTGACGGTGCCGCTGGGGTCGCCCTTGAGGCTCAGGCGCATGGCGCTGGCGCTGCGCTGCACGATCTCGGCGTAGCCTGCGCCCAGGCGCGCGCGCCAGCCAGTTTCTTCGGGGGCGGCCTTGGCCAGCCAGTCGCTCAGGGCGCGGCTGGTGCCAAAGCGCAAGGCGATGGTGTCGATGATGCTGTCGCCCGTCTGGGTGAGGCTGCCGCGGTGCAGTAGCCGTCCCATGAGGCCCAGCAGGTTGCAGGCGGATTCCACGTCGAATTCGGGGCTTCGCACATCTGCCATGAGGGTGTCGGTGTGGTCGCGGGCCTGGGTGCTTTGTTTGTGCTGGATAGCGTTGAGGGCCTGCACCACCAGCAGCAGCCGTCGCGGACGCTCTGGATCAAAGCTGCGCTCGTAGATGCGGGTGAGCTGGGCCACGCAGCGCATGAGCTTGCGCTGGTCATTGTTGTCCAGGGCGGCCATGGCCAGCAGCACCAGGGCCTGGGGGTCGTACATCTTGGAATCGACGCCCAGGCGGGTGGCCCTCTCCAGCAGGTCCAGGCCTTTGGATCGGTCGCCGCTGTAATAGGCCAGCATGCCGTGCTTGAGCAGGCGGCTGATGGAGTTGGGCGTGAGGCGCGTGGCCATCTCGAAGGTGTTGAGCGCGGCATCGAACTGGCCTTGCTCGAACTGGGCGCGGCCCATCAGGTCATAGGCGTCGGCGTAGGCGTTGTCTTCCTGCAGCAGGCTTTGCAGGGTGGTGAGGGCCTTGGCGTGCTGCCCGTCTTCCAGTTGGGCTCGGGCCACGCCCAGGCGGGCCCAGGGCACCGTCTTGGCCTGGATGACGGCTTCGTACAGAGCCAGGGCGTCGGGGATGCGCCCGGCGCGCAGCAACAGCTCGGCGCCGATGCGCGCGGCGTAAAGCCAGTAGGGGGCGCGGGCCTGGAAGCGGGTCAGGCACAGGTCGGCGGCGCGCTGGTGGTCTTGCTCGTCGATGGCCTGGAAGATGGCCTGCAGCGCCACCTTGCGCCGGCGCGCCTGCAGGATGCGCTCGGTCAGCCGCGCACCGGTGTGGGGCTTGAGCAGGTAGGCGTCAAGCGCCGACTCGGCCGCCTCGGCCACGCGGCTGTAGCTGGCCTCGGCGGTGAGCATCACGAACACGGTGGAGAAGGGCAGGATCTGGTTGCGCCGCAGGTCGTCCAGCAACTCTTGCCCGGTCTGGCTGTCGCGCTCGAAAAATTGTTCGCAGATGACGATGTCGAAGCGGTTGTGCTCCAGCTTGCGCCGTGCATCGCTCACGCGGGCGCACTGGTGCACGCCAGCAATGCCCAGTTCCCGCATTTGCGCCACCAGAATGGCGCGGCACTGCGGGTTGCCCTCGACCACCAGGGCCTGGCACTCGTGCAGCGGGTTGTGGGTGGCGTGGGGCAGCATCGTCCTGCGAAAAAAGAACACAAAGCAATGAATTGACTTTGTGTCGGCCTTTTTTCGGAGGACTAAAGATGTAACTGAAAACTTGGTGACGAATTACACGCGCCAAATGCGCGGCGGGGTGCCCGGCAGGCCCCAGGCTCGCGCACGCAGCACGGCCCAGGCGCGCTGGAACACGGTGGCCAGGGGCTCCACCAGGGGGGCCAGGCCACGCACGACCAGCATTTGCGGGTTGGGGCAGGTGGCGGCCACCTGCACCCCCTCGGGCGCGCCTTCCAGGGCGGCGCGCACGGCCTCCAGCAGGGCCTCGCGGCGGGGGCGCTCCAGGGGCGAGCCGCTGGCCAGCCACAGGGTGCCCATGCAGCGCTGCCCGCCCAGGCCTAGGGGCGATTGCAGCAGGCGGGTGTCGGCCGCGTCGATGGTGGCTTCTTCGCGCCACAGGCCCGGTATGCCCAGGTGCTGGGTGAGCGTGCCACGGTCAAAGGGCTGGCCAGCACCGGGCAGGCCCAGGGCGCACACGTCCCAGCCCAGGCACTCGGCGCCGGGGGCGAGGGTGGCGCTCCAGTGGTTGTGGGCGATGCAGTCGGGGTAGGCAATGGTCTCCAGTGGCACCCATTCCAGTCGCGCGCCGGCCTCCAGTTGCACGCGCACGTGCTGCTGCGCCAGCTCGCCTTCGCTGCGGTAGAAGCGGGTGGCGCCGGGGGTGCTGATCAGGGCGTGGGTGCCGCTCTGCAGGCGAATGTCAATGTCCAGCCGGTCGCCGCCCACCAGCCCGGCCGGCGGGTGCACCAGCACGTTGTGGCAGATGGCGTGCCCCTCGGGGTAGAGGCTTTTGAGCACACGCAGCGGCCCCTCGTGGGCGTGGTGCAGCACGGTGCGATCGGCGTCGCGGCGGTATTCAAGTTGCAGTCGGGCGTGCCAGGGCATGGGCGGGGAGTGTAGGGGCCAGTCAGAAGCGAAGTCAGCGCCAGGGCACGCACGCGGCGTGCCAGCCGGCCTGGCCTGAAACCTGCATGGCCCTGGCCAAGAGTAGAAGCGTTCACCGGCCGGGTGCGGCCGGCCGGAAATTGCTCTTGAAGCCCCTTGTCTTCAGGAGATGTTCATGACCACCGCCGACACCCATATCACCACAGAAACCACCCCCTATTCCCTCACCGAGCTGCAGAAAGAATCGCGCATGGGTGCCATGGGCACCGAGACCCAGGCGCGCGAGATTCGCGTGATCGACCTGAGCGACTTCGACGCCCGCCGCGCCGAAATCACCGAACAGCTCTGGAGCGCCGCGGTGGACGTGGGCTTCTTTCAACTGGCCCACCACGGCGTGCCGCGCCAGCAGATCGACGAGGCCTTCGCCATGAGCCAGCGCTTCTTCGCCCTGCCCACCGAGGTGAAGGCCCAGTACCCGCTCACGCGCAACGCCGGCTGGGAAAGCCGCGCCCAGGTGCGCCCCTCCACCGGCACGGCCGACCAGAAAGAGAGCTACCAGATCACCCGCCCGCGCATGGCCGGGCTCTACCCCAGCGAGGCCGAGCTGCCCGGCTTTCGCGACACCCTGCTGGCCTTTGAGCAGGCGAGCTGGGCCGTGGGCATGAAGGTGCTCTCGTGCTTGGCCGACAAGCTGGGCTTCGACCGCGACTTCTTCACCCGCGCGCACGACCCGGCCCGCGACACCTACCAAAGCACGCTGCGCCTGCTGCACTACTACGCCATTGCGCCCGAAGACCAGCACCACCTGGGCCTGTGGCGCGCCGGCGCCCACACCGACTTTGACTGCCTCACCCTGCTGTACCAGCGCGAGGGGCAGGGCGGGCTGCAGGTGTGCCCGGGCAAGGAACACGAGGCGCAGGAATGGACCAGCATTCCCGCGCGCGACGACCTCATCACCTGCAACATCGGCGACATGCTCATGCGCTGGAGCGACGACCGCCTGCCCAGCAACTTCCACCGCGTGCGCAACCCGGCGCCGGGCGAGCACATGGGCCCGCGCTACAGCCTGGCCTTTTTCTGCCAGGCCAACACCGACGCACTGATCGAATCCCCCGCGGGCAAGTACCCGCCCATCACGGCCGGTGACTACCTGGCCGAGCGCATTCGCGCGAACTTCAACAAGCGGTATTGAGACGCCCCCCGCGCCGGCGCCGTTATCGCGCGGCCCAAAAGTTTTTGTGTGGCGCCAGCAGCTCGGCCTGCAGCTCGGCCACCGGGCCGATCACCTCAATGGCCTTTTGCCCGCGCGCGAACACCTCGCGGCAGGGCAGGGCCAGGGTGGGGTTTTCGGGGTGGTGGCCGGTGAGGGCCAGCAGCGCCTCTTCGCTGGCGCCGTACACCACGCGGCCGATGTGGGCCCAGTAAGCGGTGGCGGCGCACATGGCGCAGGGCTCAAAGGTGGTGACCAGGGTGCAGCCCCACAGGTAATCGGCCGGGTAGTTCAGCGAGGCGGTGCGCGCCAGCGTGGCCTCGGCGTGGTGCACCGTGTCAATGTTGCCCTGCTCGGCCAGCACCGTCTCGCCATCGGGCGCCACCAGCAGCGCCCCAAACGGGTGGCGGCCCATGCGTTGGGCGCGCAAAGCCACCTCGTTGGCGCGGCGCAGGTGGCGGGTGATCTGGTCAGGGCTCATGGCGTTCGCCAACATCGTGGAGTGAGGGGGAGTTGTCCAGGGGCACCGCGGAACCGGCTTCGCCGGGCCGCTGGTGCCGTCCCCCCCCCGCGCAGCAGGGGGGAAGCGCCGTCAGGCGCGCAGGGGGGGCTTAGTTCTGGCTCACCGCCTATGCGCCCAGGCCGTGGTGTGCTTCTCCACAAAGCTGAACAGCTCATACATCAGCATCGCCATCAGGCCCACCACCAGCAGGCCGCTGAAGGCCAGGCCCATCTGCATGGAGCTGCCGGCCGAGATCAGCAGGTAGCCGATGCCTTCGTTGGCGGCCGTCATTTCCGACACGGTGGTGCCCACGAAGGCCAGGGTGATGGCCACCTTGAGCGAGCCGTAGAAGTAGGGCAGCGAGCGCGGCAGGCCCACCTTCACGAGCACGTCCCATCGCTTGGCGCCCAGCACGCGCAGCACGTCTTCCAGCTCGGGCTCCAGCGTGGCCAGGCCGGTGGCGATGTTGACCATGATGGGGAAGAAGCTGATGAGAAAGGCCGTGAGGATGGCCGGGCCCGCGCCAATGCCGAACCACACCACCAGAATGGGCACGAAGGCGGCCTTGGGCAGCGCGTTGAAGGCCGTCATGAGCGGGTACACCGCCGCGTAGGCCAGGCGCGAGCTGCCAATCAGAAAGCCCAGCAGCACGCCCACCACGATGGCAATGCCAAAGCCCGCCATCGTCACCCAGAAGGTGCGCCAGGCGTGGCCCAGGATCACGGTGCTGTGCTCCATGGTCTGTGACCAGATGCGCGAGGGGCTGGGGAAGATGAATTCCGACACGCCAAAGCCGCTGGTGATCACCTCCCACACCACGACGATGGCCAGCAAGAGCAGCAGGGGCGACCAGCGTTCGATCTGTTTGCGTTTCATGGGGAAGACCTCACTGGTTGATGACGGCGCCGGCCTTGCGCATGGCGCCGATGTGGCCGCGCAGCTCGTGCACGATGTCGGTGAACTCCTTCGTGTAAGTCACCTCCAGGTCGCGCGTGCGGGGAATGGGAATCTCGCGGCGCACCACGAAGCGCCCCGGGCTCTTGCTCATGCAGTACACCGTGTCGGCCAGAAACACGCTCTCGCGCAGGTCGTGCGTCACCAGGATCACGTTGAACTGCTGCGCTTCCCACAGGTCGCGCAGCGTGCACCACAGCTCTTCGCGGGTGAAGGCGTCCAGCGCGCCAAAGGGCTCGTCGAGCAGCAGCATCTTGGGCTCGTGGATGAGCGCGCGGCAGATGCTGGCGCGCTGCTGCATGCCACCCGAGAGTTCCCAGGGGTACTTCTTCTCCATGCCGCCCAGGCCCACGCTGGCCAGCAGCTTCTTGGCGCGTTCCTCGAACTCTTTGCGCCGGTCTTTGAACTGGTGGCGAAAGGGCTCCACGATCTCCAGCGGCAGCAGCACGTTGTCCAGCGTGGTGCGCCAGGGCAGCAGGCTGGGCGCCTGAAACGCCATGCCCGAGATCTTCAGCGGCCCGGTCACGGGCTGGCCGTCGATGCGGATCTTGCCCATGCTGGGCATCTTCAGCCCGGTGGCCAGCTTCATGAAGGTGGACTTGCCACAACCCGAGGGGCCGACGATGGCGATGAACTCGCCACGGCCGACCTTCAGGTTGATGTCTTCCACCGCGAATTGGTTTTTGGCCAGCAGCTCGTCGTTGTAGGCCAGCCAGACCTGGTCGAAATCGACGAAGGGGGCGTTGTCTTGCATGGGCAATCCTGAAAAAAGGCCAGCCACCGCGCTGGGGGGCTGGCCGTGTCGCGCGAGGGTGGTGCCTTATTTCTTGGCTGGCGGCAGCACGTTCAGCTCGGCCGCGCTCGGCAGCATGCTGCCGTTCCAGATGGCGCTCGGGTCCACCCGGGTCTTGGTGCCATAGGCGTCTGACACCTGCGAGGCCATCAGCGACAGGCGGCCCGGGTTCACCTGGCCAAAGCCCTCGCGGCGCGCATCGGCGCTGGCCACCACCGAGTCCACCGCCAGTTGCAGGCGGCGCGTCTCCAGCGCCACGTTGATGATGCCGTCGCGCGCCTTCACCGTGTCAATGGCGGCGGCCGGGTTGGCCATGGCTTCCTTGGCGCCCTTGGCGAAGGCACTCAGAAAGGCCTTCACCGCGGCCGGGTTCTCCTTGATGAGCTTGGGGCTGGCGATCACCGCGTTGCCATAGAGCTTCACGCCGTGTTCGGCGTAGGGCAGGATCACCACGTCTTCGGTCTTCACGCCGCGCGCTTCCAGGTTGAGCAGCGAGGTGAAGGAGAAGCCGGTGATGGCGTCAATGTCGCCGCGCACCAGCATGGTCTCGCGCAGCGGCGGGTCCATCGAGGTCCAGGCCACGTTGCTCACGTTGTTGGCCTTCTGGAAAATGGGGAAGCCCTTGCGGCCCGCGTCAAACACCGGGGCGCCCAGCTTCTTGCCATTCAGGTCGGCCGGCTTGCTGATGCCGCTTTTCTTCAGCGCCAGCACGGCGGCCGGCGTGTTGTTGTAGACCATCATCACCGCCACCGGCTTGTTGGGCGCGTCGGGGTTGTTGGCGTGGAACTCCATGAGCGCGGCCACGTCGGCAAAGCCCATGTCGTAAGTGCCCGAGGCCACGCGGGTGACGGTGCCGCCCGAGCCGTTGCCGGCGTCAATGCTCACGTCCAGGCCCGCGGCCTTGTAGTAACCCTTGGCGGCCGACTGCAGGAACAACGCGGCCGGGCCTTCAAAGCGCCAGTCGAGCTGGAACTTGATCGGCGTCTGGGCGTGCGCCGTGCCGACGGCGGCCACGGTGGCCAGCGCGGCCACGGTCTTGAGGAAAAGGCGTTTGGTCATGGGAACTCCAGAGGCGCTAGGGGTTGAACGTGCCGAAAAGATTGCGTACAAGAACAGTTGCGCACAACCAAGCAAGGACGGTGCCAGCCAGCAGCCGCCCACACGCCTGAATGGCCTCAAGTGAGCACAAAACTTGTATACACATTGTTCGGCAGCGCTGGTCGGCCGACATCCTGAATAACCCTAGACGGTGCATCGCCAGGGTGGCCAGGCACCGCTTGGGTGCCTGTGCCGCGCCGCTGGCACCGTGGCGGTGCAGCGGTGCGGTGCGCTGGGCGCGGCCTGGTGCTCAGGGCAGGTTCACCGCGATCGGCGTGAGCCGCTGCGTCAGCTCGCGCAGCATGGCCAGGGCGTAGGGGTGTTCTTCGCGGCTGAGGCCTTCGCGGTTGGCGATCACGAACACCGTGCGCCCGGCCTTGCCCGATTCCTTGTACTCGGCGCCGTAGCGGTTCAGCACCGCGCGGGCGAGGTCGGCGTCGGTGGTCTGCACGGCGATGCGAATGGCCTTGCCGCTGTCGGGCAGTGCCTTGGCCGCCTGCATGGCGGTGTCGGTGGCCAGCAAGCGCTGTTCGGCCGAGAGGGCCGCCACGGCCACCGGGTTGGGCCCGAGCAGGGCGTTCCAGAGCAGGCGCTGGGTGCCGTCGGTCCAGCCGCGGAAGTTGGGGTCGAACGAGAACACCACGCTGCGGCCCAGGCCCACGGGCTCGTCCGCCACGGCGGTGCTGCCGGCCAGCTCGTCCACGCCAATGGCCAGGCCCGAGGTGCTCAGCGGGGCGGCGGGGAAGCTGGCCGCCGCCAGGCCGGGGCTGGCGAGCATCACGGCGTCGTCGTTGTACATCACCCAGGCGCTGCCCAGGTCTTGGGCCAGGGGGTTGAGCTGCGGGTCGGTGGGGCTGAACTGCACGCGAATCAGCGTGCCGGGCGCGGCGGTCTTGGAGGTGGACAGCACCACCGTGCTGATGCCGGTCTTCACGGCCAGCTCGGTGCCGCCCAGGTAGCCCACGTAGCGCCCGCCTTGCTCCACCCAGGCCCGCAGCGCCTTCTGCCCCCTGGTGCCCAGGGCCTTGAGCGCGCCGTTGGCGTAACCGTCAGGCACCAGCAGCACGTCCACGTCGCTCAGGCCGGCGGCGATTTGCGCGGCGCTCACCGAGCGGTAGGGCAGGCCCCACACCTGCTCGAACAGGTGGCGAACCGAGCCTGCCGATTCAAAGGCCGTGGCGTCGGCCATCTCGAACAGGCCGATGCGGGGCAGCGTGCTGGGCAGGGGCTGCGGGGCGGGGGCGGCTTGCAGCGGCGCCAGGCGGGCGCGGGCCGAGAGCACGTCGCGCGAAGAGCCGCCTGAGAGGTTCATCAGCAGCGGGTTGCTCCAGGCCGAGATGTCGTAGCTGAAGCTCACCGGGATGTAGGGGTCGTGGTGCAGCATGGCCTGCACCCAGTGCTTCTGGGGCTGGGCCATGGGAATCCAGTAGGTGCCCGCTGGCAGGGTGGTCGGGCCTTCGCTGCCGCCGTAGGGGCGGAAGTTCGCCACCGACAGCGGTTCCTGCAACTGCCACACCTGCACGTCCATGCGCTGCAAGCGGCGCACGAGCTTGGCCACGTCGCGCGCGCGGCTGGGGTCGGTGTTGGTGAGGAAGTAGTGCCGCACCAGCCCCGCGCCATTGCCCGGCAACTGCTGGTAGAGCGATTTGCCGTCGTAGGTGAGGGCGTTGGGCTGCAGGTCGCCCAGCGCGCCCTGCGCCTGCGCCTCGGCCTGCGAGGCGTGCCAGGCGGCGAGCACGCTGGCCTTCTGGCCAGAGGCCGCCCACAGCGACGACCACATGGCCAGGTAGTGCTCCTGCGTGCGGGTGGCGATGGACGCGCCGTTGTATTTCTCGAAGGTCATGCCCGCGGCGTGAAAGCCCACGGTGGGCACCGAGTCGCCGTAGATCATGGCGTAGAGGTCATACGGTGCGCCATGGAAATAGGGAATCTTTCGCTGGTCGAAGGTGGCGGCAATGGCGGGCGAATAGAGGCCGTTGATCCAGCCAAAGGCGGTCTGCGGTACCTCGTGGTAAGTGGGGTCGGCCGTGGGCGGGAAGAAGAAGCCCTTGATGCTGGTTTCGTGCGCGTCGATGTGCAGCACCGGGCGGTACTGGCGCATCAGCTCCAGCTTGCCCTCGGTCTCGGGCTGGGTGCGCGCGAACCAGTCGCGGTTCATGTCAAAGCCATACGCGTTGCGCCGCGTGTTGGCCGCGCGCCCGTCGGGGTTCTGGATGGGCAGCACCACCACGATGGCGTTGTCGCGAATTCGCTGGGCGGCGCAGTCTTCGCGGGCGGCCAGCTCGTAGAGCACGCGCAGCGCGGCGTCGGCCCCGCTTTCCTCATTGCCGTGCACGTTGGCGCTCACCCACAGAATGGCCGGCGTGCTGGCGGCCAGGCTGGCCACCACCGCGGGCGGGGTGCTCGGGTCGGCCAGTTGGCCAATGGCGGTGCGAATGGCCTCCAGGCCGGCGGGCGTGAGGCGGTCTTCGCGGCCCACGATGGCGTAGCCCAGGTCGCGCCCCTGCACCGAGCGGGCCGCCACGCCCGTGACCACGCGCGGGCTGGCGGCGTCCAGCGTCTGCATGTACAGGGCGGCCTCTTCGTTCGTCACCTCGCGGCTGCCCAAGGCAAAGCCCAGCACTTGCTCGGCCGTGGGCAAAGGGGTCAGGGGCGCGGCAGTGGCGGGAAAGGCGGGGCAGGTGGTGACGGCGCCCGTGGAGGGCTTGGCCGCCAGGGTGGCGCGGTCTGCCGAGGCCGGCGCATCGCCACCGCCGCCGCAGGCGCTCAGCAGCAGCGCCAGGGCCAAGGCGGCGCCCGCCAGGCGGGGCGTCCTTGCCCCATGGCCGGGGCCGGAAAGGAACGCGGGGCTGGCCACGGGCCAGCGGGGACCAGTCTTGTCCATGGAATGCCTCCTGCCACCTCGATCGAGCCGAACGATCTTGCGCCGCCGACCGAGCGCGGTCAACCGCCGACTGGAGGATTCGCCGGGCCAGGGGCGCGCCTGCCAGCAGGCACAAAAAAGCCGCCCGAAGGCGGCTTCTCAAGGCGGCAGGCGCTGGCTCAGTTGCCACTGCCCTTTTCGCCTTCCAGGCGCAGCATGCTGGCGCCTTCGCCCAGCGACACCAGGCCGGTCTTGGCGTAAATGCCCAGCTTGGCGCGGGTGTCGGTGATGTCGAGGTTGCGCATGGTGAGCTGGCCGATGCGGTCCAGCGGGCTGAACGGCGCGTCTTCCACCTTCTCCATCGACAGGCGCTCGGGCGCGTAGGTCAGGTTGGGCGACTCGGTGTTCAGGATGCTGTAGTCGTTGCCACGGCGCAGCTCCAGCGTCACCTCGCCGGTCACGGCGCGGGCCACCCAGCGCTGGGCGGTTTCGCGCAGCATGATGGCCTGCGGGTCGAACCAGCGGCCCTGGTACAGCAGGCGGCCCAGCTTGAGGCCGTTGATGCGGTACTGCTCGATGGTGTCTTCGTTGTGGATGCCGGTGACCAGGCGCTCGTAGGCGATGTGCAGCAGCGCCATGCCGGGGGCTTCGTAGATGCCGCGGCTCTTGGCTTCGATGATGCGGTTCTCGATCTGGTCGCTCATGCCCAGGCCGTGGCGCCCGCCGATCTCGTTGGCCTTCATGATCAGGTCCACCGGGCTGGCGAAGGTCTGGCCGTTCAGGGCCACGGGTTGGCCTTCCTCGAAGCGCACGGTCACTTCTTCGGCCTTTACCACGCAGTCTTCGCGCCAGAACGGCACGCCCATGATGGGGTTGACGATGCGGATGCCGCTGTTCAGGTGCTCCAGGTCTTTGGCCTCGTGGGTGGCGCCCAGCATGTTGCTGTCGGTGCTGTAGGCCTTCTCCACGCTCATCTTGTAGTCAAAGCCGTTGGCGATGAGGAACTCGCTCATCTCCTTGCGGCCGCCCAGCTCGTCGATGAAGGTCTGGTCCAGCCAGGGCTTGTAGATCTTCAGGCTCGGGTTGGTGAGCAGGCCGTAGCGGTAGAAGCGCTCGATGTCGTTGCCCTTGAAGGTCGAGCCGTCGCCCCAGATGTGGACGTCGTCTTCCTTCATGGCCGCCACCAGCATGGTGCCGGTCACGGCGCGGCCCAGCGGGGTGGTGTTGAAGTAGGTGATGCCGCCGGTGCTGATGTGAAACGCGCTGCACTGGATGGCCGCAATGCCTTCGTGCGCCAGTTGCAGGCGGCAGTCGATCAGGCGGGCCTGCTCGGCGCCATAGGCCATGGCCTTGCGCGGAATCTCTTCGTAGTCGCTCTCGTCGGGCTGGCCGAGGTTGGCGGTGTAGGCAAAGGGCAGGGCGCCCTTCTTCTTCATCCACAGCAGGGCGGCGGAGGTGTCCAGGCCGCCAGAGAAGGCGATGCCGACTTTTTGCCCCTTGGGCAGGTGTTGCAGGATGGTGGCCATGTGGGTTCAGCCGAAGTGGCAGATGTAGTGGTAGGGCTCGGTCACGCGGATCTGGAAGCTGCTGTTGCCCGGCACGTTGAACTTGTCGCCAGGGCCGCTCTTGACCCATTCGGTGGCGCCGCTGAGCAGGTACTCGCACGAGCCGGCCACGCATTCCATGATCTCGGGCGCGCCGGTGTTGAAGGTCAGCGTGGCGGGCAGAACCACGCCCACCGACTTCTTGGTGCCGTCGGCCAGGGTGATGCCGTGGCTCACGCACTTGCCGTCAAAGTACACATTGGCCTGGGTGGCGACGGTCACGCCGCTGAATTGGGTGGTGCTCATTTGGGAATAGGGCTGGTGAAGGCGAAACCGCGATTTTAGGCCGGGCCCACGCGCGCTCAGCGGCGCTGGGCCCAGGCGGCGGCGTCAAAGCCCACGGTGACGGCGCCGTCGCCCCACTGCACCACGGGGCGTTTGATCAGGCTGGGGTGGGCCAGCAGCGCGGCGCGGGCGCTGTCGGCGTCCACCACGGCGGCGCGCGTGGCCTCGTCCAGCCCGCGCCAGGTGGTGCCCTTGCGGTTCACCAGCGTTTCCCAGCCCACGGCCTGCAGCCACTGGGCCAGCGCGCCCTCGGGCACGCCCTGTTTCTTGAAATCGTGGAAGGTGTAGGCCAGGCCCTGCTCGGTGAGCCAGGTGCGGGCTTTCTTGACGGTGTCGCAGTTGGGAATGCCGTGAACGGTGATCATGGGAAGACCTCGAAGCGGGGAGGGGGCAGGGGGAGGCGGCATACTCGCGGCCGCGCCGCCACCGGGTGGCGCGTGACACGCAGCAGCATGGACCAGTTTGACGGGATCTTTGAATCGTACGCGAGCCATTTCGCGGCCCACGGCGCGCGGCCCGACCGCGAGTCGCGCGCGCCCTGGGCCTTCGCCCGCCTGTGGGACGAGCGCGGCTGGCGGCCCGACCCGGCCCGCACCGTGCTGGTCACCGGCAGCAAGGGCAAGGGCACCGTCACCCGCCACCTGGCCTGGAACCTGCAGGCCCAGGGCCCGGTGGGCCTGGTGCTCAGCCCCGAAGAGCGCGGCCACCTGGACCGCCTGCGCATCGACAACCAGCCCATCGACGCCGCCACCTTCGATCGCCTGTGGCAAGACATCGCCCGCCACCAGCCCGCCATGGCGGCCCAGGCCGGCGAGGGCCGCTACCTCTCGCCCACCGGCTGGTTCCTCTCGGTGGGCCTGGCCTGGTTTCGCGAGCGCGGGGTGCGCTGGGTGGTGATCGAAGGCGGGCGTGGCGTGCGCTTTGACGAAATCGGCCCGCTTGACGCCGCCCTGGCCGTGGTCACCTCGGTGCATGGCGAGCACCTCAAGGCCATCGGCCCCACCGTGGCCGACATCTGGGACGACAAGCTCTCGCTGGCCCCGCGCGCGCAGCGTCTGGTGGTGGGCCAGCAGGTGGCCGAACAGGCCGTGGCCCTGGGGCGCACCCTGCCGGCCCATGCCCAGGTGTCGCCCGCGCCGCCCGCGCTGGGCGACGGCAGCGTGCCGGCCTGGCTGGCAACGGACCGCCAGATCGCCGCCGACGCCCTGGCCGCCCTGGCGCCCGGGCTGCCCTTTCGCTGGTTCGGCTCGCCCTCGTTCACCGACACCCGCCTGGGCGACGTGCCCGCCTGGCTGGAGCCGGTGGTGCACCCCGATTCGCTGGACGACGCCTTTCTGCACCGCTTGGCCCGCGAGGGCGCGGCCGTGGTGTTGGGCCTGCCCGACGACAAGGCCGTGGCCGGCATCCTGGCCCGCCTGCGCGCGGCCGGCCTGCGCGACCTGGCCGCCTTCACCTTGACCAGCCCGGTCGGCCATGTGCGGTCTGACTGGCTGGTCGAGCACCCCGACGTGGCGCCCCTGGGCCTGCTGGACGTGGTGTTTCCTGATGTGGCCGCCGCCCGCCAGCGGCTGGTCCAGCACGCCGACTCGCGCCGGGGCCTGTATGTCATCGGCGTGCAGGTGTTCACCCGCACCATGCGGGCTGTCTTTGGCATTCACCTGGGAGGCCCTGAGCCTTGTCCACCGACCACCTGACCTTTCTGTGCCTGTCCTTCCGTGGCTCGGAGCGCGTGTCCACCGACACCGGCGCCCGCCTGGACACCCTGCGCCACCGCGAGAGCGCGTTTGACGCCCTGGTGGCCAGCGGCCTGCCCGCCAGCCAGGCCCCCGCCATGGCCGAGCGCGCCCGCACCGCCTTGATGGGCGCGCGCTCCACCGCCATCTTTCACGCCCAGTTCGGGCGCCTGTTCTCGCGGGCTCGGGTCATCGATGAGCTGCCCGACGAGGTGATCGCCCTCAACGTGGACCGCACCCAGGGCCACTTCCGGGTGGCCGCGGCGGTGCTGGCGCACAGCGCCTGCAGCGACCTGGACGGTGTCGAGGGCGACGACCTGGTGCTGGTGCTGGCCCTGCGCCCCACGGCAGAGGCCCCCACCCAGCACATCAACGGCCGCTTCGCCACCCAGCAGGCCCTGCACGATTGCCTGGCCGGCTGGCAATGGGCCTGGCCGCGCACGGCAACGCCCTTCAGCGAGCGCTTTCGCCCCGGCATGTACCTGGTGCCGGGTGGGCCTGCCGACGCCCAGGCGCCGGCGGGCGAGCTGGTGGCCCAGGCCTGCGCCACCGCCTACTTCTTCTACTGTTGGCTCGTGTGCCAGCGAATTGAGCGCAATTTGCTCGCGGTCAGCGTGAACGGCGACTGGGACGAAGAGTTCCGCCGCCTGCTGCTGGTGAGAAAGCAGGTGGTGGCCGCGCGCAAGACAGCCCTGCTCAAAAACCGGGCCTTCCCCGGCTCGCCCCTGCTGGAACACATCTTCCGCTGCCTGGAGGTGCTGCGCCTGGAAATGCAGCTCAGCTACCTGACCGAGCAGGCCGAAGAAACCACCAAGGCCCTGGAGATGCAGAACGCCTACGTCACCTCGGCGCGCATCAAGTCCATCGAGATGATCGTCTTCGTCAGCACCATCCTGGGCCTGGCCCTGGCGGTAAACGCGCTGCAGATGAAGCCCTTCTACGACGAGGCCACCGACAATGCGCTGCGTCGCCCCATCTTCTGGTGGGTGTTCGCCGTCATCATCGGCGCGGGCATCGTGCTGTGGGGCGTGCTCACCCAATGGAGCCGCACGCGCAAGATCGTGCGCTGGCTCAAGAAACGCCTGTCTTCCCGCACCGAACCATGACCGCCACATCCCCCGATACCCTTGCGCGCCCCTGGCAGCGCATCCGCGACGAGTTCGAGGCCGCCGGCATCGAGCTGGGCCTGGACCGCGTGCGCGCCTGCTGGGCCGAGTCGCCCTTCAGCCAACTGCCCGCGCCGGTGTGCATCACCGTGGCCGGCACCAACGGCAAGGGCTCCACCGTGGCCCTGCTCAACACCATCTACAGCCAGTCGGGCTACCGCACCGGCGTGTACACCTCGCCTCACCTGGTGCGCTTCCATGAGCGCATCGCCCTGGGCGGTGACCTCATCGACGACGAGCAGCTCGACGAGCTTTACCTGCACTTCGAGCCCGGCGCGCGGCGCCACCGCCTCACCCAGTTCGAGATCGACACCGTGGTGGCCCTGGCCGCCATCTGGCGCGCGCGGGTGGACGTGGCCATTCTGGAAGTGGGCGTGGGCGGGCGGCTGGACGCGGTGAACATCATCGACCCCGACTGCGCCGTCATCACCAGCATCGCCCTGGACCACATGGCCCTGCTCGGCCCCGACCGCGAGGCCATTGGTTACGAGAAGGCCGGCATCATGCGCACCGGCCGCCCGGTGGTGCTGAGCGACCCCATGCCGCCGCAAAGCGTGCTGGACCGCGCCAAAGAGATCGACGCCGACCTCTGGCGCATCGGCCTCGATTTCCACTTCGCCGGCGACAAGCAGCAATGGGGCTGGGCCACGCACCCGTCGCGCGGCGGGCGCCGCTACAGCGGCCTGGCCTACCCGGCCCTGCGCGGCGCCAACCAGTTGGTGAACGCCGCTGGTGTGCTGGCCGCCCTTGAGGCCCTGCGCCCGCGCCTGCCGGTCACGGCCCAGTCGGTGCGCGCCGGCCTGGCCCTGGTGGAGCTGCCCGGGCGTTTCCAGATCGTGCCCGGCACGCCCACCCTGGTGCTGGACGTGGCCCACAACCCGCACTCGGTGGCCGCGCTGGCCGAAAACCTCGACGCCATGGGCTACCACCCCACCACCCACGCGGTGTTCGGCGCCATGGCCGACAAAGACCTGGCCGCCATGGTGGGGCGCGTGGCCCCGCTCATCGACCGCTGGTACCTGACCGATCTGCCCCTGCCGCGCGCCATCGCGGCACCGGCCCTGGCCGAGCTCATGGAGCAGGTGCCAGGCTGCCAGGGCAAGGTGGCCGGCTGCCACGCCAACCCCGCCCAGGCCCTGGCCGCGGCGGTGGCCGCCGCAGACCCGGCTGATAGAATCGTGGTCTTCGGATCGTTCTACACCGTCGGCGGCGTGTTGCAGGACGGCGTGCCCCGACTGGCCGCCAAGCACCTGGCCCCCTGAACCCGTACTGGCCACCCGCGTGGCCTTCCCTACCGCATGATCAGTTCCCGCTCCGCATCCCAGGGCAATCCCCCGGCTCCTCCGCAGAGCGTCGAAGCGGTGCGGCGGCGGGCCCGCCACCGCCTCATTGGCGCCAGCGTGCTGGTGCTGCTGGGCGTGATCGGCTTCCCCCTGCTGTTTGACACCCAGCCGCGCCCCATCGCGGTGGACATTCCCATCGACATTCCCTCGCGCCAGGCACCGGCCGCACCGGCCAAGGCCGCCCCCGCGCCCGAAGCCAAGCCCGCCGAGCAGGCCGCGCCCGAGCCGACACGCGCCGCGCCGCTGCCCATGATCACCGAGGAAAAGGTGGCGGATAAGGCGGCGGAAAAGCCCGAGGCCAAGGCACCCGCGCAAGCCGAGGCCAAGGCCGAGCCCAAGCCAGAACCCAAACCCCAGTCCGAACCCAAGCCCGCCGCGCCCAGCGAGGCCGCCCGTGCCGCCGCGCTGCTGGAGGGCAAGACCCCGGCCGCCTCCACCGAGGTGCAGCGTGTGGTGGTGCAGGTGGGTGCCTTCGCCGAAGAGGCCCGCGCCCGCGAGGTGCGCCAGAAGCTCGAGCGTGCTGGACTGAAGACTTACACCCATGTGGCCCAGACTGCCGAGGGGCGGCGCATCCGCGTTCGTCTGGGCCCGTTTGACAGTCGAGCCGAGGCCGAAAAGGCTGCTGCTCGCGTCAAGGCCCTGGGCCTGAGCGCCGCCATCCTCACCCTCTGATCGTTGCGGGGCGGGTGAACATGGTCGCGACCGATTGGGTGCTGCTGGCGGTGCTGCTGTTGTCGGTGGCGCTGGGCCTGTGGCGCGGCCTCATGTACGAGGTGCTGTCGGTGGCGGGTTGGGTGGCGGCCTTTGTGCTGGCCCAGGCCTATGCGGCCGATGTGGGCCAGTGGCTGCCCACCGACGGCCTGTCGCCGGCGGTGCGGCTGGTGGTGGGGTTTGTGTTGATCTTTATCGCGGTGGCCTTCTCCGGGGGGCTCATCGCCTGGGCGGTGCAGAAGCTGGTGGCCTCGGTGGGCCTGCGGCCGGTGGACCGCCTGCTGGGTGGGGCTTTTGGCCTGGCGCGTGGCGTGGTGATTCTGCTGGCGGCGGCACTGGTGGTGACCGTGCTGCAGTTGCAATCGGCGCCCTGGTGGCAGCAATCGGCCGTGGCCGGTGTGCTGTCGTCCACCCTGCATGACATTCGGCCGCTGCTCCCCGAGGCAGTGGCCCGCTACATACCGTAAGACTTTTCGAAGGATCCAGACATGTGTGGAATCGTGGGCGTGGTCAGCCAGGCACCGGTGAATCAGCTCATCTATGACGCGTTGCTGCTGCTGCAGCACCGCGGCCAAGACGCCGCCGGCATCGTCACCCAGCAAGAGCGCAAGTTCTTCATGCACAAGGCCAAGGGCATGGTGCGCGACGTGTTCCGCACCCGCAACATGCGCGCCCTGCCGGGCAACTGCGGCCTGGGTCAGGTGCGCTACCCCACCGCCGGCAACGCCTACAGCGAAGAAGAGGCCCAGCCCTTCTACGTGAACGCGCCCTTCGGCCTGGTGCTGGTGCACAACGGCAACCTCACCAACGCCCACGCGCTCAAACAAGAGCTGTTCCAGACCGACCACCGCCACATCAACACCGAGAGCGATTCCGAGGTGCTGCTCAACGTGCTGGCGCACGAACTGGAAAAGGTCTCGCGCGGCAACTCGCTCAAGCCCGCTGACGTGTTCGCCGCCGTGCGCGGCGTGCACCAGCGCGTGAAGGGCTCATATGCCGTGGTGGCGCTGATTGCCGGCCACGGCCTGCTGGCCTTCCGCGACCCCTTCGGCATCCGCCCCCTGTGCATCGGCCGCCAGGGCGACAGCGTGATGGTGGCCAGCGAATCGGTCACCCTGGAAGGCACTGGCTTCGAGCTGGAGCGCGACGTGGCGCCCGGCGAGGCGGTGTTCGTGTCGCTCGATGGCAAGGCCCAGTTCGAGCAGTGCGCCGCGAACCCCTCGCTCAAGCCCTGCATCTTTGAATACGTGTACCTGGCGCGGCCCGACTCGGTCATCAACGGCGTGTCGGTGTACCAGTCGCGACTGAACCTGGGCGCCTCGCTGGCCAAGCGCGTGATCTCCACCGTGCCGCCCAACGAGATCGACGTCGTGATCCCCATTCCCGAGTCCTCGCGCCCCAGCGCCATGGAGCTGGCCCAGCTCATCGGCCGCCCCTACCGCGAAGGCTTTGTGAAGAACCGCTACGTCGGCCGCACCTTCATCATGCCCGGCCAGGGCGTGCGCAAGAAGTCGGTGCGCCAGAAGCTCAATGTGATCGGCAGCGAATTCAAGGGCCGCAACGTGTTGCTGGTGGACGACTCCATCGTGCGCGGCACCACCTCGAAAGAGATCGTGCAAATGGCGCGCGACGCCGGCGCCGCCAAGGTCTACCTGGCCAGTGCCGCGCCCCCGGTGCGCTTCCCCAACGTGTACGGCATCGACATGCCCACGCCCGAAGAGCTGGTGGCCCACGACCGCACCGTCGATCAGATTCGCGAGCTCATCGGCTGCGACGCCCTGATCTACCAGGACGTGGACGCCATGAAGCACGCGGTGGCCTCGCTCAACCCCGCGCTCGACGGCTTTGATGCCTCGTGCTTTGACGGCGTGTACGTCACCGGCGACATCACCGCCCACGACATCGCCCGCCTGAACCAGTCGCGCCCGCAGGCCGAAGAGGGCCAGGAAGACACCTCGCGCCTGGCCTTGCCCAACTCGCAGGAGTCTTGATGAGCGAGCAGCCCCTGCACCGAGACACCCTGGCGGTGCGCGCCGCCGCCGAGCGCAGCCAGTACGGCGAAAACTCCGAGGCGCTCTACCTCACCAGCGGCTACGTGCAGCCCAGCGCCGAGGCCGCCGCCCGCCGCTTCGCCGGCGACGAAGACGGCTTCACCTACGGCCGCTACGGCAACCCCACCGTGGCCAGCTTCGAGCAGCGCCTGGCCGCGCTCGAAGGCGCCGAGGCCTGCATCTCCACCGCCTCGGGCATGTCGGCCATCCTCATGATGTGCATGGGCCTGCTCAAGGCCGGCGACCACGTGGTGTGCTCGCGCTCCATGTTCGGCTCCACCATCAAGCTCATCGGCAGCGACCTGGCCAAGTTCGGCGTCGAGTCGAGCTTCGTGCCCCAGACCGACCTGGCCGCCTGGAAGGCCGCCATCAAGCCCAACACCCGGCTGCTGTTCGCCGAAACGCCCACCAACCCCCTCACCGAGGTGTGCGACATCCGCGCCCTGGCCGACCTGGCCCACAACGCCGGCGCCTTGCTCTGCGTGGACAACTGCTTCGCCACCCCGGCCCTGCAGCAGCCCATCGCGCTGGGCGCTGACATCGTCATGCACTCGGGCACCAAGTACCTGGATGGCCAGGGCCGCGTGATGGCCGGTGCCCTGTGCTCCACGCAAGAGCGCGTCAACAAGGTCTTCCTGCCCGTGCTCAAGAGCGCCGGCATGACGCTGGCGCCCTTCAACGCCTGGGTCGTGCTCAAGGGCCTGGAGACGCTGGACATCCGCATGCGCGCCCAGTCCGAGCGCGCCCTGGGCCTGGCCCGCTGGCTCGAAGCCCACCCCTCGGTCGAGCGCGTGTACTACCCCGGCCTGCCCAGCCACCCGCAGCACCAGCTCGCCCTGGCCCAGCAATCGGGCAACGGCGGCGCCGTGCTGTCCTTCGTGGTGAAGGCAGCCGACGCCGACCAGGCCCGCGCCCGCGCCTTCCACGTGCTCGACTCCTTGAAGGTGATGTCGCTGTCCACCAACCTGGGTGACACCAAAACCCTCATG
Organism: Hydrogenophaga sp.; assembly: GCF_041913525.1. GTDB lineage: Bacteria > Pseudomonadota > Gammaproteobacteria > Burkholderiales > Burkholderiaceae_C > Hydrogenophaga. Next base: position 237,210 of record NZ_JAYSFD010000006.1, read on the forward strand.
GCCCACCCCGCCAGCACCTCGCACGGCCGCCTCACCGAAGCCCAGCGCCAGGACGCCGGCGTGGTGCAAGGCCTGATCCGCGTGGCCGTGGGCCTCGAACACCTCAACGACATTCAGGCCGACCTTGACCGCGGCCTCTCCTCGCTCTGACATGACCCAGCACGTCCGCACCCGCTTCGCTCCGTCGCCCACCGGTTTCATCCACCTGGGCAACATCCGCTCGGCCCTCTACCCCTGGGCCTTCGCGCGCTCGCAAAAGGGCGACTTCATCCTTCGCATCGAAGACACCGACCTGGAGCGTTCCACCCAGGCCGCGGTGGACGTGATCATCGAAGGCATGCAGTGGCTCGGCCTGGACCACGACGAAGGGCCCTTCTACCAAATGCAGCGCATGGACCGCTACAAGGAAGTGCTGGCCCAGTTGCAGGCCAGCGGCCATGTGTACCCCTGCTACATGAGCGTGGAAGAACTCGACGCCCTGCGCGAGCGCCAGATGGCCGCCAAGCAAAAGCCCCGTTACGACGGCACCTGGCGCCCCGAGCCCGGCAAGGTGCTGCCGCCCGTGCCCGAGGGCGTGAAGCCCGTGCTGCGCTTCAAGAACCCGCAAGATGGCGTGGTGGCCTGGGACGACAAGGTCAAGGGCCGCATCGAGATCCGCAACGAAGAACTCGATGACCTCGTCATCGCCCGCCCCGACGGCACCCCCACCTACAACTTCTGCGTGGTGGTGGACGACATCGACATGCGCATCACCCACGTGATCCGCGGCGACGACCACGTCAACAACACCCCGCGCCAGATCAACATCTTCCGCGCCCTCGGCCAAGAGCCGCCGGTGTACGCCCACCTGCCCACCGTGCTGAACGAGCAGGGCGAGAAGATGAGCAAGCGCAACGGCGCCAAGCCCGTCACCCAGTACCGCGACGAAGGCTACCTGCCCGACGCCATGGTGAATTACCTCGCCCGTCTGGGCTGGAGCCACGGCGACGACGAAATCTTCAGCCGCGAGCAGTTCCTGCAGTGGTTCGATCTGGACCACCTTGGCCGCAGCGCCGCGCAGTTCGACGAAGCCAAGCTGCGCTGGGTGAACGCCCAACACCTCAAGGCCATGGCCGACGACGCCCTGGCCCCGCTGGTGGCCGAGCAGCTCAAGAAGCGCGGCATTGACGCCGACGAGCGCCTGCCCCGCATCTGCGGCCTGTTCAAAGACCGCTGCGACACCACCGTGGCCCTGGCCCATTGGGCCGCGCTGTTCTACACAGACGCCGCCCCCAGCGCTGACGACCTGGCCCAGCACGTCACCGACGCGGTGAAGCCCGCCATTGATTCGCTGGTGCGCCAGCTCGACGCCTGCACCTGGGACAAGGCCGGCATCGGCGCCGCCATCAAGGCCGTGCTGGCCGAGCACGGCTTGAAGATGCCCCAGCTCGCCATGCCGGTGCGGGTGCTCACCATGGGCACCCCCCAGACGCCATCCCTTGATGCGGTGCTCGAACTGCAAGACCGAAAAAAAATTTTGGGCCTCTTGCAAAAACGCTAAAAACCTCTCTATAATTCGAGGCTTACCGGAACACGCAACGAATCGAAAGATTCAGAGCCAAACTGGTAACCCTGTGGGGGTATAGCTCAGCTGGGAGAGCGCTTGCATGGCATGCAAGAGGTCAGCGGT
>NZ_JAYSFD010000007.1:0-203634 GCF_041913525.1 Hydrogenophaga sp.
TTCTCGGCGGCCTGCACGCACTGCAGCAGCGGCAGCTTGCCGTTGTCGTCGAAATACACACCCACGCCGAGGTTGACCTTGTTGGGGTTGGTGTCGGCGGCAAACTGTTCGTTCAGACCCAGGATCGGGTCGCGCGGGGCCATTTCAACGGCGGTGAAGAGAGACATGGGGAATTCCTTGGGGGGTGGTGCAAAAAGCAACCGCGGATTTTAGCGCCGGGCCATCGGGCCTTCGCCAGAGGCTGGCCAGCCGGGGAGAGCCGCCGAACGCGCACGTTGGGCCGATTTGTGGGCAATCTTTCACACCCTACCGGGTAGAGCTGACATGGGGCCTGCGCTATAGTGCAACGGCATTACCCGTATCACCAAATCCGTTATTTTCAGGAGGTTGCTGCCCATGCAAAACGATACTTCGGCGTTCATCCGCACTGCTTGCCGTGCTGCCGTTTGCGCCGCCGCCGCGCTGGTGATTTCGGGTTGTGCTTCCACGGGTGGCAACCTGCCCGCGGCGCCGGCCACCGCCGCCAGCCCCGCCTACAACTACATCGTGGGCCCGGGCGACACGCTGCAGATCACCGTGTGGCGCAACCCTGAACTGTCGTCCACCGTGCCGGTGCGCCCGGACGGCAAAGTCTCCACGCCCCTGGTCGATGAGCTGGTGGCCCAGGGCAAGACCTCGCAAGAGATTGCCCGCGACGTGGAGAAGGCCCTGGCCAAGTACGTGCGCGACCCGGTGGTGACCGTCATCGTCACCAACTTCGTGGGCCCGTACAGCGAGCAGATTCGCGTGCTGGGGGCGGCGGCCAAGCCGCAGTTCCTGCCCTACAAGCAGAAGATGACCGCGATGGACGTGATGATTGCCGTGGGCGGTCTCACCGAATTCGCGGACGGCAACAAGGCCACCCTGGTGCGCTCCGCCGAAAACGGCAAGCGCTACAGCGTGCGCCTGCAAGACCTGGTCAAGCGTGGCGACATCTCGGCCAACGTCGACATGCTGCCCGGTGACGTGCTGATCATTCCCCAGGGCTGGTTCTGACCTGTTTTCCTGCGGTCCCGGTCTGGGTCTGTTGCCTTGCGCGATCGCCTGATCGCGCGGGTGTTCCCGTTCGCTGATTTCACTCACTTGCCCGCATGCACGACCTCATCACTCACATCACCACCGTCTTGAGGGGCATGTGGAAGTACCGCCGCCTGGGCGTGCTGGTGGCCTGGCTGGTGGCCGCCATCGCCACCACGGCGGTGCTGTTCCTGCCCAACCGCTACGAGGCCTCGGCGCGGGTGTACGTGGACACGCAAACCATCTTGCGCCCGTTGATGTCGGGCCTGGCGGTGCAGCCCAACGTGGAGCAGCAGGTGACCATGCTCAGCCGCACGCTGATCAGCCGGCCCACGGTGGAGAAGCTCATTCGCATGGCCGACCTGGACCTGGGGGCCCGCACGAAGGAGCAGCGCGACGAACTCATCGACAAGGTGACGCAGTCGCTGGCCATCCGATCCACTGGCCGCGACAACCTCTACACGCTTTCCTATCGTGGTGACAGCCCCGACCAGGCCCTGCGCGTGGTGCAGGCGCTGATGACCATCTTCGTGGAGTCCAGCCTGGGCGACTCCAAGTCGGATTCGGAGAGCGCTCGCCGCTTCGTGGAAGAGCAGATCAAGAACTACGAGGCCAAGCTCACCGAGGCCGAGGCCCGCCTGAAAGACTTCCGCCTGCGCAACCTGGACATGCAAAGCCAGAACGGCGGCGACATGGCCAGCCGCATGGGTGAGCTGCAGAACACCTTGAGCCAGGCCCGCCTGGAGCTGCGCGAAGCCGAGAGCGCCCGCGAAGCGGCCCGCCGCCAGCTCGATGCCGTGCGCAGCGGCCAGCGCACCAGCCCTGGCCTGGCCGGCGCCGGCTTCGCCACGCCCGAACTGGATTCGCGCCTGGAGGCCCAGAAGCGCAACCTCGACACCCTGCTGCAGCGCTACACCGAGCAACACCCCGACGTGGTGAACACCCGCAAGCTCATTGCCGAACTGGAGGCGCAGAAGGCCCGCGAGATCGCCGAGATGCAGCGCGCTGCCGCGGCCAACCCTGGCCAGCCCGTGACCGACGGTAACCCGGCGGTGATGGAGCTCTCTCGCATCTACTCGTCTGCCGAGGTGCAGGTGGCTTCGCTGCGCGCTCGCGTGGCCGAGTACGAGGCGCGCGCCGCCCGGGCCCGTGAGCAGATGAAGGCCGCCCCGCAGATGGAGGCCGAACTGGCGCAGCTCAACCGCGACTACGAGATCCACCGCAAGAACTACGAAGACCTGGTGGCGCGCCGCGAGTCCATCAACATCAGCGGCGAGCTGGGCGGTGCGTCCAGCCTGGCCGACTTCCGCGTGATCGACCCCCCCCGTGCCGAGAACAAGCCGGTGGCGCCCAACCGGGTGCTGCTGATGCCGGTGGCCCTGCTGGCCGCCTTGGGCGCAGGCCTGGGGGTGACCTTCCTGATGAGCCAGGTGCGTCCGGTGTTCTTCGATGCGCAGGCGCTGCGCTCGGCGGTTGACCTGCCCATGCTGGGCGTGGTCACGCTGGTGAAGAACGAAGAAGTGCGCCGACGCGAGGCCCGCAGCCTGCGCCGCTTCCTGCTGGCGCTGGGGGCCTTGGTGGTGGTGTTTGTGGCTGGCATGGTGGCCTTGTCCTACCTGCCTGGGCTCGGGAGATAAGCAGCATGTCCAGTCTGATCGAAAAGGCCGCGCAACGGCTTGAACAACTCCGCCAGGCGGGCGTTTCCGTGGGCGACGCGCCCGCCGCCACGCCGGCCCCGGCCGCAGAACCTGTGGCCGCTGCGCCTGTCGCGCCCGCCGCGCCCGTCAAGGCCAAGGTGGCTGTGCCCGAGCCCGAGCCCGAGCCCGTGTCTCGCGAAGTGTTTCTTGACCTGGACCGCCTGATGCAGGCCGGCTACGTCACGCCCAATGCGCCACGCAGCCCCATTGCCGACCAATACCGCGTGATCAAGCGCCCGCTGCTGGCCAACGCCACCGGCAAGGGCGCCGTGCCGGTGGTCAACGGCAACCTGATCATGGTCACCAGCGCCTTGCCCGGCGAAGGCAAGAGCTTCACCGCCGTGAATCTGGCCATGAGCCTGGCCACCGAACTGGACTACCGCGTGCTGCTGGTGGACGCCGACGTGGCCCGCCCTTCGCTGCGCCGTGTGTTTGACCTGCCCGCCGGCCCTGGCCTGATGGACGTGCTGGTGAAACCCGACGTGAAGATGTCCGACGTGCTGCTGCGCACCAACATCGACAAGCTCAGCCTGCTGCTGAGCGGTACGCCGCACGCCCGCGCCACCGAGCTGCTGGCCAGCGACGCCATGACCCGCCTGCTCGAAGAGATGGCGCAGCGTTACCCCGACCGCATCATCATTTTTGATTCGCCGCCGCTGCTGCCCACCACCGAAGCCCGGGTGCTGGCCACCCACATGGGGCAGGTGGTGGTGGTGGTGCAGGCCGAGCGCACCTTGCAGTCTGATCTGCAGCACGCCCTGGCCACCATCGAGAACTGCCCGGTGAAGCTGATGCTGCTGAACCAGGCGCGCGGCATTGGCAAAGACGTGTACGGCTATGGCTACGGCTATGGCTATAGCAAGGCAGAGGCCACGGCCGCGGCTTGACAGACCGAGGGAGCACCACTTGAGCACCACGCATCGATCTCTGCCCCGTCCCCTGGCCCCGGTGGCCCTGGCCTGCCTGGTTTTGCTGGGTGTGCTGACCGCGCCGGCCCATGCCCAGGTGGACACGCCAGACGCCACCGCCGAATCGGTGAACGCGCCCGGCCCCAAGCCCTCGGTGTGGATCGAGCCGCGCGTCTCGGCGGGCGTGACCGTGTCGAACAACGGCAACCTCTCCAACGGTGGCCGCAGCGAGCAGACGCTGGACATCAGCCCAGGTGTTCGCATGGTGGCCGACACCCCGCGCGTGCGCGGCTTTCTTGACTACAGCCTGCACAGCCTGAGCTACCTGCAAGACACCTCGGGCGACGAGCTGCGCCATGCCCTGCAGGCCCAGGCCGTGCTCAATGCCTGGGACCAGCGCGCGTTTCTGGAACTGAGCGGTGCGATTGACGACCAGGCCCGCTCGGCCCTGGGCACGCCGCTGGGCAGCAGCCTGGCCGACGTGAACCGCACCCAGACCACGCGCTTTCGGGTGTCGCCCTATTTGCGCGGTCGCCTGCCCGGCGACATCGACACCGAGCTGCGCTACGCCTGGCAGTCGGCCAACGCTGACGCAGCCGACCGCTCCGACATCACCGACCAGCAGGTTTCCCTGCGCCTGAACAGCAACATGACCGGCCAGACCCTGGGCTGGACGGCCACGCTGCTCTCGCAAGACACCGACTATTCCCTGGCCCGCCGCACCCGCTCCGACAGCGCGCAAGTGGGCCTGGTGGTGCAGCCCACACCGCAATTGCGCTTCACCGCCAGCGTGGGGCGCGAGCGAAACGACATCCTCACCCTGCAGACCGAGTCGTACAGCTACAACGGCGTGAGCGTGGACTGGCGCCCCTCGCCGCGCACGCGCGCCCTGGTGGCGGTGGACGACCGCTACTTCGGCACCGGCCACAACATCCTGCTGGAGCACCGCACCGGCCTGACCGTTTGGCGCTACACCGACACCCGAGCCGCCAACAACGACCCGCTGCAGCAAGGCACGGCCTCGCTGGGCTCGGTGTACGACCTGCTGGACAACCTGTACTCAGGCCTGGAGCCCGACCCGATCCGCCGCGCCCAACTCATCCAGGCCGAGCTGCTGCGCCTGGGCCTGCCGGCCGACGCGCAACTGCTGCAGAACTTCCTGGCCTCGTCCAACACCCTGCAGCGCCGCCAAGAACTGTCGCTGGCCCTGGTGGGCACGCGCTCGGTGCTGACCTTTGCCCTGGGCCGCAGCCGCACCGAGCGCCTGGGCACCTTCGTGGGCCTGGGGGACGACTTCGACCAGTTCACTTCCATCGCGCAGCGCTCGTGGAGCGTGCGCCTGGGCCACCGCCTCACCCAGCTCACCGCGCTCAGCGTCGGCCTCACGCGCCAAGTCAACGAAAGCAACCTGGCCGGGTTTGACACGCGCCTGACCGAAATCTCCGTGGGCCTCACCACCCGCCTGGCCGAGCGCACCAGCGGCACGCTCACGCTGCGCCGCACACGCTCTAACGGTGGCTTCGGTGCCTACAACGACACCTCGGTGGCGGGCTACGTCACGCACCGGTTCTGATTCATGTACGAAGCCTTCTTTGGGTTGAGCAGCAAACCCTTCCAGCTCAACCCCGACCCCAAGTTCTACTACAGCAGCAAGCCGCACCGGCGCGCGCGCTCGTACCTGGTGTACGGCGTGATGCGGGGCGAGGGCTTCATTGTCATCACCGGCGAGGTGGGCGCGGGCAAGACCACCATCGTGCGCGACCTGCTCGACAGCCTGGAAAACGGCTCGGTGGTGGCCGCCCACATGGTCAGCACCCAGATCGGCGCGGAAGACGCACTCAAGCTGGTGTGCGCCGCCTTTGGCGTGCCCGTGCGCGGCGGCAAGGCCGACCTGCTCATGGCGCTGGAGGCCTTCTTCATCACCCAGGTGACGCAGGGCAAGCGCTGCCTGCTCATCGTGGACGAGGCGCAGAACCTGCACCCCCAGGCCGTGGAAGAGCTGCGCATGCTCTCCAACTTCCAGTTTGGCGACCAGGCCCTGCTGCAGACCTTTCTGGTGGGGCAGCCCGAGTTCCGCGACATTCTGCAAAGCCCGCACATGCTGCAACTGCGCCAGCGGGTGACCGCGCGCTGCCACCTGGGCCCGCTGGACGAAGAAGACACCCGCGCCTACGTGGAGCACCGCCTGAAGTGCGCCGGCGCCACCGACAAGCCCACCTTTGACGCCGACGTGTTCCCCGCGCTGCACCGCTACACCGGTGGCATTCCCCGGCGCATCAACACCCTGGCCGACCGCCTGCTGCTGCAAGGCTACCTGGCGGAAACCACCCACCTCACCCTGAGCGCGCTCAATGAGGTAGAGGCCGAAATCGAAGCCGAAAACGCCGTGGTGCTGCCCGCCGCGCCGCGCGATGAGCCCAGCCGCTGGGGCGACCTGCCCAAGCCCGCCAGTGCGCCGGGCGTGGGCCTGGACACGGATGACCTTGACCTGGGCGAGCTTGGCATTGACGAGGACATGGTCAACGCCGTCAACGACCAGATCGCCCGCGCCTCGGCCGAGCAGATCAGCGCGCGCCTGCTGCGCCTGGAGCGCAGCGTGCTGCGGCAAGAGCGCATCAGCCTGGAGATTCTGGCCGCGCTCAAGAAGATCCTCGCAGCCTCGCGCAAGGGCCGGCCCAACGGCGCAGGCCATCCCGACGCCCCCAAAACCTGATGGCCCGCTGACCCCATGCTGCAAGCCACCCGCCTCATCAACGCGCTCACCATCGACGTGGAAGACTACTTCCAGGTCTCGGCCTTCGCGCCCCACATCGCCCGCACCGAGTGGGACCAGCGCGAGTGCCGCGTCGAGCGCAACATGGACCGCATCCTCGGCCTGCTGGCGCGCCACCAGACCCAGGCCACCTTCTTCACCCTGGGCTGGATCGCCGAGCGCTACCCCCAGTTGGTGCGCCGCATCGTGGAAGAGGGCCACGAACTGGCCAGCCATGGCTACGGCCACCAGCGCGCCAGCGACCTCAGCCGCGACGAGTTCCGTGACGACGTCACCCGCGCCAAGGCCCTGCTCGAAGACATTGGCGGCCAGGCCGTGTGGGGCTACCGCGCCCCCAGCTTCTCCATCGGCGACGCCAACCTCTGGGCGCTGGACGTGCTGCAAGAGGCCGGCTACCGCTACAGCTCCAGCATCTACCCGGTGCGCCACGACCACTACGGCTCGCCCGACGCGCCGCGCTTCGCGCACCAGGTGCGACCGGGCCTGATGGAAGTGCCCCCCACCACGCTGCGCCTGTTCAGCCGCAACCTGCCCTCCAGCGGTGGCGGCTACTTCCGCCTGTTCCCCTATGCCTTGTCGCGCTGGATGCTGCGCCAGGTGAACCAGCGCGATGGCGAATCGGCCATCTTCTACATGCACCCCTGGGAAATTGACCCCCAGCAGCCGCGCATTCCGGGCGTGAGCCTGAAAACCCGTTTCCGCCACTACGTGAACATTGACCGCACCGAGCAGCGCCTTGACCGCTTGCTGAGCGACTTCGCCTGGAGCCGCATGGACGAGATCTTCTTGCGCGAACGCGCGCCGGAGGTGTCCGTTGCCTGAGACCGCTGACCTCACGGTTCACCGCCTGGACGGCCGCCGCCCCGAGCAAGTGGCCGCCTGGGACGCTTTTGTCGCCCAGTGCCCCAACGCCACCTTCTTCCACCGCGCCGGCTGGGAACGCATCACCCGTGAGGTGTTCGGCCACGACACCCACTTTCTGTGGGCCGAGCAGGGCGGGGCGCTGGTGGGCGTGCTGCCGCTGGCCCACGTGAACAGCCGCCTGTTTGGCAACGCCCTCACCAGCCTGCCATTTGCCGTGTACGGCGGCGTGGCCAGCGCCAGCCCAGAGGCCGCCGCCGCCCTGGAGGCCGAGGCCGACCGCCTGGCCCAGCGCCTGGGCGTGGCCCACCTTGAGCTGCGCCACATCGAGCGCCGCCACGAAGACTGGCCCCTGCAAGACCTGTACGTCACCTTCCGCAAGCCCATCCTGCCCAAGGAAGACGACAACATGCTCGCCATTCCGCGCAAGCAGCGCGCCATGGTGCGCAAGGGCATCAAGAACGGGCTCAGCTCGCACATTGACCCCGACGTTGACCGCTTCTTCGCCCTCTACGCCGACAACGTGCACCGCCACGGCACGCCCGCGCTCTCGCGCCGCTACTTCCAGGCGCTGGCCGAGGTGTTCGGCCCCGACGTGGAAGTGCTCACCGTGTGTTCGCCCGACAGCAAACCGCTGTCCAGCGTGTTGAGCTTCTATTGGCGCGACGAGGTGCTGCCGTACTACGCCGGTGACGACTGGGCCGCCCGCGAGGCCGCCGCCAACGACTTCAAGTACTGGGAACTGATGCGCCGCGCCTACGAGCGTGGTCTGCAGGTGTTCGACTACGGCCGCAGCAAGGTGGGCACCGGCCCCTACGCCTTCAAGAAAAACTGGGGCTTCGAGCCCACGCCGCTGCACTACGAGTACCGCCTGTACCAGCGCGACTCGGTGCCACAGAACAACCCGTCCAACGCCAAGTACCGCCTCATGATCGAGGCGTGGAAGCGCCTGCCGCTGCCCGTGGCCAACTGGCTGGGCCCGCACATCGTGCGCCACCTGGGCTGAAGCACGCCATGGCCAACCTGCTGTACCTGGTGCACCGCCTGCCGTACCCGCCCAACAAGGGCGACAAGGTGCGCTCGTACCACCTGCTGCGCCACCTGCAGAAGGAACACCGTGTGTTCCTGGGCACCTTCATCGACGACCCGGCCGACGAAGAACACCTGCCCGCCCTCAAGGCCATGTGCCCCGATCTGCACGTGGCCCGCCTGCACCCCCTGTGGGCGCGCCTGCGCAGCCTGGGCGGCCTCATCCAGCACGGCCCGCTCACCTTGGCCTACTACCGCAACGCCGCCCTGCACGAGTGGGTGCGCCAGACGGCCGCCATGCACGGCATCAGCGCCAGCGTGGTGTTCTCCTCGGCCATGGTGCCCTACGCCATGCCCCTGGTGCCGCGCGTGCCCATGCTGGTCGATTTTGTGGACGTGGACTCCGCCAAATGGAGCCAGTACGCCCAGCAGCGCCGCTGGCCGCTGTCGTGGGTCTACGCCCGCGAAGGCCGCGAACTGCTGGCCTATGAGCGCATGGCCGCCCAGCGCGCGCAGCGCTCGTTTTTTGTCACGCCCCAAGAGACCGACCTGTTCCTGCGCCTGGCCCCCGAGGCCCAAGGCCGCGTGCAGGCCGTGGGCAACGGCGTGGACGCCGATTTCTTCCGCCCCCAGCCCAGCACGCCCCGGCCCTTCGCCCCGGGCGAAACCGCCGTGGTGTTCACCGGCGCCATGGACTACTGGCCCAATGTGGACGCCGTGAGCTGGTTCGTGGCCGACATGCTGCCCGCCCTGCGCCAGCGCCACCCCGGGCTGCGCTTCTACATCGTGGGCCGCAGCCCCACGCCGGCCGTGCAGGCCTTGGCGGGGGAGGGCGTGGTGGTCACCGGCACCGTGGCCGACGTGCGGCCCTACCTGCAGCACGCCAGCGCCGTGGTGGCGCCGCTGCGCGTGGCGCGCGGCATTCAAAACAAAATTCTGGAAGCCATGGCCATGGGCCGCCCGGTGGTGACCGTGCCCGCCTGCGCCGAGGTGATCGGCGCCAGCGCCGACGACGGCCTGCTGCGCGCCAGCGACCCGGCGGCCACCGTGGACGCGGTGGACCAGCTCTTGCGCGACCCCCTGGGCGCGGCCCTGCGCGGCGAAATGGCCCGCCGTTTCGTGCTGAACCACTTCAGCTGGCAGGCCCAGCTCGCCGCCATGGACGCCAGCCTCAACGCCGTGCTGCAGCCGGAGAAGCGCCATGCCTGAGTCAATGGACGCCGCCCGCTGGCGGCCTTACCTCATCGCCTGGGCGCTGCTGGTGCTGGCGGTGGGCGCGCTGTATGCCCCCACCTTGCTGGGCATGGCCGGCATCTGGGCGCGCTCGGAAACCTATGCCCACGGCTTTGTGGTGCCGCTCATCTCGGCCTGGCTGGTGTGGCGCCTGTGCGCCGAGGTGCGCGTGCTCACGCCCCGGCCAGCGCCCCTGGCCTGGCTGCTCATGGCCGGCGCCGCCGCGCTCTGGCTGGCCGGTGACCTGGTGGCCGTGAACGCCGCCACCCAGCTCGCCTTTGTGAGCCTGCTGGTGCTCACCGTGCCCGCCGTCATGGGCTGGGCCGTGGCCCGGCGCCTGATGTTCCCCTTGGGCTTTTTGTTCTTTGCCGTGCCCATTGGCGACTTCATGCTGCCCCGCCTCATGGAATGGACGGCCGACTTCACCGTGCTGGCCCTGCGCGCCAGCGGCGTGCCGGTGTACCGCGAGGGGCTGCAGTTCGTCATTCCCTCGGGCACCTGGTCGGTGGTGGAGGCCTGTAGCGGCATTCGTTACCTGATCGCCTCGGTCACCGTGGGCTGCCTGTTTGCCCACCTGAGCTACCAGGGCTGGAAGAAAAAGCTGCTGTTCGTGGGCGTGTCCATCGCCGTGCCGCTGGTGGCCAACTGGCTGCGCGCCTACATGATCGTGATGCTCGGCCACCTCTCGGGCAACGAACTCGCCACCGGCGTGGACCACCTCATCTATGGCTGGCTGTTCTTTGGTGTGGTGATCGCGCTGATGCTGTTCATCGGCGCCCGCTGGGCCGATGCCCCCGCGCCCGGCACCACCGCGCCCCGCCGCCTGACGCTGCCCCCGGCCACCACCGCCTCGCCCGCCTGGCGTGGCGCCGTGGTGGCCCTGCTCATTGCGCTGCTGCCGCATGCGGCGGTGAAGGCCATCGCCCTGAGCAACATCACCGCGCCCGTGAGCCTGGCCAGCGTGGCGCCCCAGGCGCCCTGGGCCGGCGCCGCCACCCCGCCCATCGACTGGGCCCCCGCTTTCGCCAACGCCTCGGCCCAGGTGCACCAGGGCTACACCGGCCCCGAGGGCCAGCGCGTGGGTGTGCACCTGCACTACTACCGCCAGCAAGACTACGAGCGCAAGCTGGTGAGTTCCGAGAACATGCTGGTGCGCCACAACGACGCCACCTGGGCCCGTGCCCAGGCCGGCACCGCCCAGGCCCAATGGCCCGGCGCGCAATTGCCCGTGGCCAGCGCCACGCTGCGCCGCACCAGTGGCGGCCTCACCACCTCGGGCACCGAGCGCCTGCTGGCCTGGCGCTGGTACTGGGTGGACGACCGCTTCACCGCCAGCGACGCCGCCGCCAAGCTGCTGGGCGCCTGGGGCCGCGTGCGCGGCTGGGGCGACGACGGCGCCATCGTGGTGGTCTACACCCCGCTCGATCCCCAACTCACCGAGGCCCAGGCGCAAGAGCGCGCCCAGGCCACCCTGCGCGCCTTCGTCCAGGCCAACGGCGCGGCCCTGCTAGACAGCCTGCGCCGCACGCGCGCCGGCCACTGACCCGACCATGTGCGGCATTTCCGGCCTATTCGATCCCCAAGGCACGCGCGACTTTGACCGCGCGCTGCTCTCTCGCATCAACAACATCCAGAGCCACCGCGGCCCCGACGAAGACGGCCTGCACCTCGAGCCCGGCCTGGGCCTGGGGCACCGGCGCCTGTCCGTCATTGACCTGAGCACCGGCCAGCAGCCGCTGTTCAACGAAGACGGCAGCGTGGCCATCGTCTTCAACGGCGAGATCTACAACTTCCGTGAGCTCGTGCCCGAGCTGCAGGCCCTGGGCTACCGCTTTCGCACCCGCAGCGACACCGAGGTGATCGTGCACGCCTGGCAGGCCTGGGGCGAGGCCTGCGTGCACCGCCTGCGCGGCATGTTCGCCTTCGCCCTGTGGGACCGCCGCCAGCAAACCCTGTTCCTGGCGCGCGACCGCCTGGGCGTCAAGCCCATGCACTACGCCTGGCTGCCCGATGGCAGCTTTGTGTTCGGCTCCGAGCTCAAGGTGGTCACCGCCCACCCGGCCTTCCAGCACGAGATCGACCCCCTGGCGGTGGAGGAATACTTCGCCTTCGGCTACGTGCAAGACCCGCGCTGCATCTACCAGGGCGCCCACAAACTGCCGGCCGGCCACACCCTCACGCTCAGGCGAGGGCAGGGCAATCGCCCCGAACCCAAACCCTATTGGGACCTGCACTTCACCAACGACAGCCGCCTCTCCTACGCCGATGCCCAGGCCGAACTGCTGGCGCGCGTGAAAGAAGCCGTGCGCCTGCGCCTGGTGGCCGACGTGCCCCTGGGCGCCTTTCTGTCGGGCGGGGTCGATTCCAGCGCCGTGGTCGCCACCATGGCTGGCCTGTCTGACACACCGGTGCACACCTGCGCCATCGGCTTTGACGACCCGAAATTCAACGAGTCCGACTTCGCCCGCCAGGTGGCCGAGCGTTACCACACCGACCACCGGCTGGAAATCGTCAGCGGCGGCAGCGACTTTGACCTGATCGACACCCTGGCCTGGCTTTACGACGAGCCCTACGCCGACAGCTCGGCCCTGCCCACCTACCGCGTGTGTCAGATGGCCCGCAAGCACGTGACGGTGGCGCTCTCGGGCGACGGCGGCGACGAGGCCTTCGGCGGCTACCGCCGCCACCGCCTGCACCTGGGCGAAGAGGCCGTGCGCGGTCGCCTGCCCCTGGGCCTGCGCCGCGGCCTGTTCGGCCCGCTGGGCCACTGGTACCCCAAGGCCGACTGGGCGCCGCGCCCCTTGCGCGCCAAGACCACCTTCCAGGCCCTGGCCATGGACAGCGTGCAGGCCTACTGCCACACCATGTCCAAGCTGCGCGACGACGAGCGCCGCGCCCTGTTCACGCCCGAGTTCCAGCGCAGCCTGGGCGGCTACCGCGCGCTCGACGTCTTCCGCCGCCACGCCGCCAACGCCCACACCGACGACCCGCTGGCCCTGGTGCAATACCTCGACTACAAAACCTGGCTGGTCAGCGACATCAACACCAAGGTCGACCGCGCCGGCATGGCCCATTCGCTGGAGGTGCGCGAGCCCCTCATGGACCACGAGCTGGTGCAGTGGATCGCCACCTTGCCCAGCAGCTACAAGATTCGCGGCGGCGAAGGCAAGGCCATCTTCAAACAGGCCTTCGAGCCCCTGCTGCCGCACGACGTGCTCCACCGCCCCAAGATGGGCTTCTCGGTGCCATTGGCCACCTGGCTGCGCGAACCCCTGAAAGACCGCGTGCGCCAGGCCCTGCTGGGCGAGCGCATGCGCGACAGCGGCTACTTCAACCCCAGCACCGTGCGCCGCCTGATCGACGAACACAACAGCGGCCTGCGCGACCACGCCACCGCCCTGTGGTCGCTGCTGATGTTCGAGGCGTTTTTGCGCGTAAGCGATGGGGGCGTGGCCCATGGCTGACACCCGGCGCCACGCCAGCCCCGTGAAGATCGTGCACGTGGTCTACAGCTTCGGCGTGGGCGGGCTGGAAAACGTGATCGTGCAGCTCATCAACCGCCTGCCCGCCGATCGCTTCGAGCACACCGTGCTGGCCCTCTCCACCGTGAGCGACTTTCAGCAGCGCGTGAACCGCCCCGACGTGCGCTTCATCGCCCTCAACAAACCACCCGGCCACGCCGTGGGCCTTTACCCGCGCATTTACCGCCTGCTGCGCGAGCTGCGGCCTGATGTGCTGCACACCTGCAACCTGGCCGCGCTGGAGGTGGTGCCCCTGGCCTGGCTTGCCCGCGTGCCCCTGCGCGTGCACGCCGAACACGGCTGGGACGCACACGACCCCAACGGCCGCAACCCCCGCTACCAGCGCCTGCGCCGCTTGTACAAGCCCTTCGTCAGCCAGTACGTGGCCGTCTCGCGCGACCTGGACGACTACCTCGGCCGCGCCATCGGCGTGCCCGCCACCCGCCGCAGCCTCATTGCCAACGGCGTGGACACCGACACCTTTGCCCCCGCCCACGGCGCGCGCCAGGCCGTGCCCGGCTGCCCCTTCCAGCCCGGCTGGCACTGGCTGGTGGGTACCGTGGGCCGCCTGCAGACCGTGAAAAACCAGCCCCTGCTGGCCCGCGCCTTTGTGCGCGCCCTGCGCGAGAACCCCGCCATGCGCGACACCGCGCGCCTGGTCATCGTGGGCGAAGGCCCGCTGCGCGCCGAGGTGGAACAGGTCTTGGCCGAGGCCGGCATGGCCGACCTCGCCTGGCTGCCCGGCGCCCGCCACGACGTGGCCGACGTGCTGCGCTCGCTTGACCTGTTCGTGCTGCCCTCACAAGCCGAAGGCACCTCGTGCACCCTGCAAGAGGCCATGGCCTGCGGCCTGCCCGTGGTGGCCACCGCCGTGGGCGGCACGCCCGACCTGGTGAACGAAGGCGTCACCGGCCACCTGGTGCCGCCCGACGACGAAGCCGCCCTGGCCCAGGCCCTGGCCCAAGCCTTCGACCAGCCCGACGTGGTGGCCCGCCAAGGCCTGGCCGCCCGTGACCAAGCCGTGCAGCGCTTCGGCATGCGCGGCATGCTGAGACAGTACCAACAACTCTTCGACCCGTTCGCAGACCCCATCAACGCCTGACATGCGCATCCTCTACCACCACCGAACGGCCTCCAAAGACGGGCAGGCCGTGCACATCGAAGAAATGATCGACGCCATGCGCGCGCTCGGTCATGAGGTGCGCGTGGTGGCCCCCCTGGCCGACCAGGGCGAAGGCCAGATGGGCGGCGGCGTGGGCTGGGTGCACCGCCTCAAAGCCATGCTGCCCAAGGCCGTGTACGAGCTTATGGAACTGGCCTACAGCCTGGTGGCCTACCGCAAGCTCATGGCCGCCGCCCGCGAGTTCCAGCCCGACGCCATCTACGAGCGCTACAACCTTTTCCTGCTGGCCGGCCTCATGGCCAAGCGCCGCCTGGGCCTGCCCCTGCTGCTGGAGGTGAACGCCCCGCTCGTGTTTGAGCGCTCGCAGCACAGCGGCGGCCTGGCCCTCAAGGCCCTGGCCCGCTGGGCCGAAGGCAAAGCCTGGCGCGGGGCCGACGCCGTGCTGCCCGTCACCGCCGTGCTGGCCGAGCACGTGCGCGCCTACGGCGTGCCCGCCGAGCGCATCCACGTCATCCCCAACGGCATCAACCGCGCCCACTTCGCCCACGCCCCCAGCCCCACTGAGGCCAAGGCCCGCCTGGGCCTGCAGGGCAGGGTGGTGCTGGGCTTCACCGGCTTCGTGCGCGACTGGCACGGCGTGGACCGCATCGTCAACTGGATGGCCAGCCCCGGCGCCCCCGCCAACACCCACCTGCTCGTGGTGGGCGACGGCCCCGTGCGCGCCGAACTGGAAGCCCAGGCCCGCCGCCTGGGCCTGGCCGAGCGCGTCACCTTCACCGGCGTCATCCACCGCGACCAGGTGCCCGCCCACGTGGCCGCCTTCGACGTGGCCCTGCAACCCGCCGTCACCCCCTACGCCTCGCCCCTGAAGCTCATGGAATACCTGGTGCTGGGCAAGGCCGTCATCGCCCCGGCCACGCCCAACCTGCAAGAAGTGCTCACCGACAACGTGAACGCCCTGCTGTTCAACGAAACCGAGGCCGGCGCGCTGGAGCGCACCCTGGGCCGCCTGTGCCACGACACCGCCTTGCGCGAGCGTCTGGCCCAAGGCGCGGCCGACACCATCGACCGGCTGGAACTCACCTGGTTGGGCAACGCCAGGCGGGTTATCAATCTGGCCTCAGGCCCACACTATAAAAACTTCTAAAGAATTCTTATGGTCAAGCAGCCTAGATCCGAATTTCAGCAGCACATTCATGTGTTTCGTGCTATAGCAATAATTCTTATAGTATGTGCACATTCTATTCCCTCGCTGGATTGGGCCCAAAATCCTTTTTGGGCTCGATTCTTTGATGGCTTAGCCAACGAAGCGTCAATCTTCTTCTTTTTTATTGCAGGCTACCTTTTTCAGCATCTGAGTAAGAATTTCTCCTATCGGGCTTACTTGATCCAAAAGATAAAAACCGTCATCGTTCCTTATTTATTTGTTTCGCTTCCGGCTTTGTATCTGTTTACGATGGTGGTGGAACGGGAAGGTATGTGGATTTGGTTCTACGAAATTCCTGTTTGGCAGCAGGTTGCTTTGTTTTTGTTGACGGGTAAGCACCTTGCGCCACTATGGTTTGTACCAACCATCACCTTGATTTATTTGCTGGCTCCTGTATTTATATATGCAGATCGCAAAGTGCCTAAGCTGTATTGGATTATTTTGCCACTTTGGATTCTGGCGATGTACACCGGGCGCAACGGTCCGATCGGGCCGCTTGAAAAAGCTGTTTATTTGTTGCCGGTTTATTTGTTGGGAATGCTCGTGTCAAGCTATCGATTGCAAGCGCAGTGTTTAATTAAAAGATATTGGGTCGTGCTGTTAGCTGTTTCTTTGGCGGGCTTTGCGGGGTTTGTGCTGAACTTGAGCGAGCCGCCGTATTACCTCATGATGATGAAGGCCCCTTTGGCTCTTTTGTTGACTGTCATTCTCTTTCGTATATATCCGATATTTGGGCGTCGATTGGACTATATCGCAGAGGTCAGCTTCGGTATCTTTTTCATTCATGCCTATTTCATCTCCTTTTTTAAGTCTGTTGCGACATATTGGATGCGCGGAAGCCATTATTCTGGGGTAGACGCATTTCTTCTTCCGGGCTCTTGGCTCACGTTGCTGATTTACACGCTGACGGTGCTCGGCGCTTCGCT
Organism: Hydrogenophaga sp.; assembly: GCF_041913525.1. Classification (GTDB taxonomy): domain Bacteria; phylum Pseudomonadota; class Gammaproteobacteria; order Burkholderiales; family Burkholderiaceae_C; genus Hydrogenophaga. The sequence continues at coordinate 16,335 of NZ_JAYSFD010000007.1, forward strand.
ACTTTCAATCTGGATTTGTCAGCGAGTTCTCGGCAAAAGAAGCCGATATTTTGTTGGTGCATAAGGCTCCTTAGAGCATATGAAGGTCTTGCTGTTCTCCAGCCTCTACCCCAGCGCGGTGCGGCCCATCCACGGCATCTTCGTGGAGACGCGCCTGCGCGAGCTGCTGAAAACCGGCCAGGTGCAGGCCAAGGTGGTCGCGCCCGTGCCCTGGTTCCCCTTCAAGGCCAAGCGCTTCGGCGAGTACGCCCAGTTCGCCGCCACGCCGCGCTTTGAGACGCGCAATGGCGTGGAGGTGCACCACCCGCGCTACCTGCTGCTGCCCAAGGTGGGCATGAACCTGGCCCCCTACGCCATGGCCCTGGGCGCGCTGCGCACCGTGCGCCGCCTGCAGCGCGAAGGCTTTGACCCCGACCTCATCGACGCCCACTACTACTACCCCGACGGCGTGGCCGCCGGCCTGTTGGCCAAGTGGCTGGGCAAGCCCTTCGTGGTCACCGCCCGCGGCACCGACCTGAACCTGATTCCCCAATACCCCCTGCCGCGCAAGCTCATTCTGGAAACCGCCGCGCAGGCCAGCGCCTCCATTGGCGTGTGCCAGGCCCTGATGGACACCCTGGGCGAGCTGGGCGCTGAGCGCAGCAAGCTGCACACCCTGCGCAACGGCGTGGACCTGGAGCGCTTCGTGCCCGAAGACCGCGCCCAGGCCCGCCAGCGCCTGGGCCTGCCGGTGGACAGGCGCTACCTGCTCTCGGTGGGCCATCTGGTGGAACGCAAAGGCCACCACATCGCCATCGAGGCCTTGTCTCACCTGCCCGGGGTGACGCTGCTCATCGCTGGCGGTGGCCCGGAAGAGGGCGCCCTGAAAGCCCTGGCTAAGCGCCTGGGCGTGGCCGATCGCGTGCGCTGGGTGGGCGTGGTGCCCCAGACCGATCTGAAGTGGTGGTACAGCGCGGCCGACGTGCTGGCCCTGTGCAGCAGCCGAGAAGGCTGGGCCAATGTGCTGCTGGAGGCCATGGCCTGTGGCACGCCAGTGCTGGCCACCAACATCTGGGGCACACCCGAAGTGGTGAGCACCCCCGCCGCCGGCCTGCTGCTGGCCCGCCGCGACGCCCCCGCCCTGGCCGCCGCCTGGGTGCACCTGCACACCCAGCTGCCCAACCGGGAAGACACCCGCGCCCACGCCGAGACCTTCTCGTGGGACGCCACCACGCAAGGGCAGCTGAGCTTGTTCGCTGAGGTGATGGGTCAAGCAAAAGGAGCTGCCTGATGGAAGCCTTGATTCTGGTGGCCGACATGGCGGTCATGACCTACCTCTGCTGGCGCGTGTTCAAAGCAGGCTCGGGCAATAGCAAGCCTGATGACCTAGGCATGCTTTCTTATCGGGACGACAAAGATGGTCGTTCGTAAAGGGCACTCGCCTTCAGGTGTCGGAGTGAAGCATGCGTGATGCCGTTTTTGCCTTGATGGTGCTTTGCGTGTTGCCGCTGGCCATCGCGCGGCCTTTCAATGCCTACCTGCTCTGGGGCTGGACGGGCCTGCTGGTGCCCACGGCCTACTTCTACGGCTTCATGACCGACGCCCGGGTGAATCTGACGTTTGCTATGTTGACCTTGGGGCTGATCGTGCTGGGCAAGGTGAAATGGCGCGATTACCAGCCCAACCGCGTCACCTGGCTCTACCTGCTATGGGCCTTGCACGCCACGCTGGCTTTCTTGTTTGCCTACGGCAACAACCCCTACAACGCTCAGTACTACGAGATCCTCATCAAGGGGCTGCTATTCGCGCTGGCGATGCCCTTCTTCGTGCGGGAGCGCATGCACTTTCATGCCATGTTCATCGTCATTGCGCTTGGCCTGGGCATTCACGGCGTGTTGAATGGTTTGAAGTCTGTGGCTTCGGCTGGCGGTCACAACATGCTGGGCCCTGCAGGCACCATGCTGGAGGACCGCAACCACCTCTCAACCGCGTTGGCCCTAGCCTTGCCGATACTGTTCTACCTGCAGACTTACGCAGCGAATAGGCTGCTGCGCATTGCCTATTTGGGCGGCTTCTGTCTATTGGTTTTAGCCATCCTAGGTGGGGGGTCACGCGCCGGCTTCATCGCCGTGTCGGTGGTGGGCCTGTGGCTAGTGCTTACCACGCGGCGCAAAGGGCTGGCGCTGGCACTGGTGATGGCCGCCGTGGTGGGTTTCTTTGCGTTCGCGCCCGAAGACATCACCAGCCGTTTGTCCACCATCAAAGAGGCGGACGAAGATAGCTCGTTCATGGGCCGGGTGATTGCGTGGAAGATCAGTTCGGCTATCGCCTTGGCCAACCCGGTGTTTGGCGGTGGCTTCCACGCAGTGCAGGTGCAAACAATTTGGGACACCTTCAAGACGGCACCCAGCTTGCTGGACCTTTTGAATCTTCCCGTGCCCGTGTTTTCGGCCAAGGCGGCACACAGTATTTACTTTGAAGTTATGGGCGACCTGGGCTTTGTGGGCTTGGGTTTGTTTCTGTTCATCATGTTGCGTGCCATTTGGAGCGGGTTAAACATCAAGCGCATGGCCGCTCAGTTGGGGCCTTCGTTTCAGTGGGCGCGCGACATGGGGGACATGCTCATGCTGTCGATCCTAGCGTACATGGTTGGAGGCGCCTCAGTCAGCATCGCCTATCTCGAACTTATATACGTGATCGTAATGATCATGGAGTTATTGCGCTTGCACCTCATTCGTTCTATGGGAAATCCTTAGTAGGATGCTAACTGCAAAATGGCAGTAACTAATTTTTGTGATCAAAATAGACTAATTGACGTAGATCTTAATCTTGGCGACGCAGGTTGGAGGATTTTATTGGGCTTGCCAGGGTGTGCAAAACCAAAATTTTGGTAATGATTGGAAATGAGGATATCAAGGCAGGTGGAGGTTGGAAAATGATTCCTTGGGTTCAGCCGCGTAGCGTTAACTTGTTCGTGTTCCATTCCGTTGAAGCCAAAGGGCAAACGGGTGGAGGTTCATGGTCCACATCAGAGTCACTATTTCAGGATCAGCTTGACTTTATCGCAGAGAATTTCCAAGTTGCGACAGTCTCGGATGTGATCAATTTAAGGAATAGGCCTCGAAAGGGTAAGCCGCTTGCCTGCATTACATTTGACGATGGTGATCCATCATGGATGGGGCTTGTTCGCAGTGAACTGGCAGATAGAGATTTAAGGGCGACATTTTATGTGGCGACTAATCAAATTTTTGATCGCCCAATCTGGCATGATCGCCTGAGATTTTGTCTAAACGCTATTCGAGGATCAAAAATCGATTTACCGTGGTTGGGAACTCGAAATTTGCCATATGCATCGGTTAACGAGAAGCTTAAGGCTGCTGATTCTCTCGCAAGATTGATGAAGTATCAGGCGCCGGAAGTGCGGGAGCGAATGCTGTGCAAGTTGGAGGAATTCGTAGGAGGTCGTTGCGAATCATCGGGACTTTCCGTGTTAGATCTAAGAGCCTTGGTAAGTGATGGCCATGAAATAGGATCGCATACAAAATCTCACCCCATCCTAACGCATTGTTCAGATAGTTTTGCGGAAAATGAGATCTTCGAATCTAAGGAAATATTGAGTGACTTGTTGGGGCAGAAGATTTGCTCGTTTTCGTACCCGAATGGGAAGCCGGGGCTAGACTACCTGGCCAAGCATGTCGAGATGGTTCGAAAAGCAGGCTATGAAAGCGCGGTTGCTACCGCTCGAGGTGGATTGCTATCGAGTACAAGCGTATGGGAGATACCAAGGTTCTCCCCGTGGGGAAGGACTTGGTTTAGCAAGAGACGACAGGTTTTCATCAACTCGCTCTTTAGGTCTAAGTCAGTTGAGCAGCAGTCTGGAGAAAGGCTGCGCATTCTATTTGTTGAAAATGGTTCGGGGTTTGGGGGTGCGGTAGTGGCCTTGCAATCTTTGATTCAGTCAATTCCAGATCAATCGTTATCTGTGGGGGTTGTTGCTGGGCTTGACTGCAATTTCAAAGAAGCATCTTGTGTTGAGAGCGTGTACAGTGCATCAACTCACTCGGGCGAAAACAATTCGGTTTTCTTGTTTTTGTCGGGAGTCGCTAGAAAGTTGCCTCGCTTGGTCGGAAAGGGTTTGGTGGGAAGATTGGATGACCTCTTTCTTAGATTGCCGTACTTTTTAAAACTGCTTTCAATTGTGGTTAGATTTCGTCCACATGTGATTCATGGAAATAATGAAATCGTATCCAACCGAGAGGCCATGCTGGTGGCGCGATGCATGCGGATTCCCTATGTTCAACATGTTCGTGGGCCATTTCCAAAAGATACAAGACTGGGTTATCTATTGAATGGCCCAAGTATTTTCTTGCCTGTTTCTAGATGGCTATATTTTTCATGTATTGAGGCCGGAGTTAGTGTATCTAGGTTGATGCATATATACGATGGAGTGCCGAAGTCATCCAAGCGTCATGGCAATAAGCGCCCTGAGTTGTGCGGGAGTCAGGGGGACGGGGCAGATGTGCAGGGATGTGGTTCTCCGATTGTTGCTATGGTGGGGATGCTCGTTCCGTGGAAGGGGCAAGAACTGTTTATAGATGCTGTAGGGATCATTTTCCGCTCCCTCCCTCATGTAAAGTTCCTAATCGTTGGGGCTCCACCAGCATATATGAACGGAGAATACAAAGATAGGTTGATTAAAAAAGTCCAAAATCTTGGCTTGGAGGGAATTATTACGTTTACGGGGCAAATAGAAGACGTAGCTCAAAAGATGTCTCAATTTGATGTCGTGGTATCAGCATCAATCGACCCGGAGCCGCTTGGTCTTGTAATGATTGAGGCAATGAGGGAAGGCTGCTATTTCGTAGGGCCCGATCACGGAGCTACAGCTGAATTTATCGACTCAAGGGACAGGGGCGTCTTGTTCAAGTCTGGCTCCGCCCAAGCGCTGGCCGAGGCGCTTGAGGTTGCGATCAACTATCGCTCGTTCACTGATGCCAACACAAGGGATGCTGCCAAGAATCTTCCGATTGAGGTCGACATGGCAACTCATGCGGCGAGGGTTGTTGCCGTCCATGAAGCTGCTTTCGTAGGATTGGATGCTTAAATTGCGATGAAATAATCTTCGCTCCATTTCTGGTTGATTTGCTGCTTATGCAAAGAACCATAGCCCGATCACCAGTTATTACTTTCTGGTTGATGGAATCGTGCTTCAAGTGATGTATTTTGACACTTGCCTTTTGATTGTTTTGGATCGCATGGTGGGATTTATGGGTGAATCTATTTATTCTGGTTGGCGTAAATGTATGCAGTGAGGTGATTTGTGAAGTTGTTCTACTATAAAGATCCTGTCGGCAATTTTGGCGATGATCTGAATCCGCTGATTTGGTATTCTCTCTTTCCTGATGAGTTCTCTGTCGGCGATCAAGATGAGATTGCATTGGGCATCGGGACGTTGATAAATGATAGAGCTCCCAAGGCAAAAAAAATATACGTACTTGGCTCAGGTGTTGGGTATCATGGATCGGCTAAAGTTGGATCTGAGTGGGATTTTGTTTTTGTTCGCGGTCCATTGTCGGCAAAATCTTTAGGTCTGTCGAATTCTGCTGCAATTACCGATCCAGCCATACTGATTTCCGAGCTATTTCCGCGACGGAATAGTCAGGGAGATTCGTTAAGGGTGTCATATATGCCCCATCACGCAAGTTGTACTAACGCAGACTGGCGAGAGGTTGTTGAGGCCGCTGGTCTGCAATATTTGGATCCGTCTTCTGACGTGATCGAGACGATCCATTTAATTCGCAACTCGAAACTCGTGATTGCAGAAGCTATGCACGGCGCAATTGTTGCTGACGCGTTGGGCGTGCCATGGATCCCAGTGAAGGCCTACAAGCACATATTGGATTTCAAATGGATCGACTGGTGTAATTCAATGGGGCTGGAGTATCGCCCAGTGATCTTGCCCGAGCTATGGGATAGTGAGAAGTTTCATACGCCCAGCGACGTCAGGAAGAGCGATATCAAAAGATTTTTAATTTCTATTGGGGCTTCGGGTAATGGCTGGACTCCACCATTAAACAGGAACAATAGAGGCATATATTTCGATAAAACTGTACTCGAGTTGAGTAAGCTCGCCAAGCAAGAAGCCGTATTTCTGAGTTCTGAACTGGTGCACCAGTCTAGGCTCAATCAGGTCAGGGATCGGCTTGATTCATTCTTTTCTAGAGTTCGCGACTAAAACTGGAGCCGTCACTATCGTTTGCGGCTATTTATCAGTGTAATGGTTAGTCCAACCAGTTCCTTACTTATTGGTAGTCGCAATATGAAGTAGGCAGTGATAGCGGCTGCCGCTGCAAAGGTGCTAGTCGCTACTACTGCAGACCATGTAGAAATATTCGGTGGTAGTGAAATTCGTACGCCCAGGCCTACCAATCCAACAATGGCTGCATGAACTACCAAGGGCATCGTCCATCTGGCCCAGTCTATCCAATTTAGACCCAGATGGCGGTGGTGAATCCATAAATAAAGTGGAATGCTGGACATTTGGCCTATAGCTATTGCTTTTGCGAAGCTTGCAAGGGTGCCATCGAATAGGATAGCTGCAGATAAAATTTTCCCGAGTAGTACTAGAGACTGTGGCGCAATTGATGCGTAAGGCTTGCCGACGCCAGCCAACGCAGGTGCGCTTAATGTGAAAACACTGCTTATGGCATATGCCAAGCAGAGCCAAGAAATCGAAGAAACCGCTCCCAACCATGCGTTTCCGTACAGGACGCTCACGACGTCATGGGCTAGCACTGCTATAACTGCAAGACTAGGCAGCATCAGGGAATTGATTAGCGAGGTTGCCCGAAGGTACTCACTAGCGATCGGGCCGTTGGCGTGATGCAGTTTGGCTAGGTATGGAAGGGCGAAATAGTTGACAGTAGGATGCAACGCCGTGCCCACCATGTTCACAGTAGAGTTCGCTCGACTAAAAAGGCCCACCGCAGACGCGTTCATGTATCTCCCAAGTAGCACATCGGGTAGAGCATTGTCGGCGGCCTTGAGTAGGGCTGTAATCAAATTTCCAGCTCCGAAATGAATTATTGCTTTGATTTCGCTGAATGATGGAAGTACGGGTAGCGGGCGAGAAAGTACATACCTAGCCATTAGGCCGGATGCAAGAATATTAATAAGATTTGCCCATGCCATAGTCATTGGGCCGAATCCGTTTGCAGCGAAGGCAATCGAGGCAATGAAATAAACGGACGTGCTCACTGCGGTCACTTGAGCAGACTTTTCCACAGCCATTTCTCTTGAAAGTATTGCTGTTGGGATGGCTCCGAATGGGATGAAGACAAAGCCGAGTGCCAGAACCCGAACCACGTCGGTCACTCCGTCCTCATGGAAGAAGTTGGCCCAGTAGGGTGCACTAAGATACATCCCAATGGCAACAGACCATGACGTAGCGAGAAGTACGCCAAGAGCGTTGCGTAGGTTCGTCGCAGTCAGTTCTTTCTCGCGTTTTATATAAGTTGTGACTCCGAAATCGCGGAAAACGTGTGCGACTGCCATTAGGACTGCAGCCATCGAGAAGATGCCAATATCCTGCGGACTGAGCAAGCGTGCCAAAATGATCGTTAGCAAAAAGTTTGCTAACAGAGCTAGGTTGCTCACGAGGAACTGAAGGGCGACCTTCTTGCGAACGGAAGACACTTAGAGTAGATGCTAGGTTAGATCACAACTCGATCGGATATGTTATTAACTGCTCCGCGCGATGGAGTTGTTGTGATCGGTGGCGCCGACGTATGGATGGAAATCTTGACGCTAGTCTTGTCTATATTTTGAGCTATATAGTATTAATTTTTGCGTGCGGGTATGTAGAAAAGCCCCTTGATCCTACAGGTTCAAGGGGCTTAGTCAAGTCGTTGACCAATTTGGTGAAATGTCTATTTGATGGCCGATGACTCTTTTATCTATCTGGATATTTGAATGAGATTTTTTCTTACTTGCGTGGAACAATAGCCCAAGTTGGGTCTGAGTTGAAGGCGTTATCGATTTTGGGCGTGAAGGTTAACCACCGAGCATATGCGGTGGATGCGTTTGCAACGCCGGCATCAATCGCGGTCGCAAGGCTTGCTCGTGCTCCGGCTGCATATCCAACGGCTCCATCAGGGTATCCATCAATTGCAGTGGTTGATGTGCAACTCTGACCCGGATAGTTTGCCTCGTAGAGGGCCTTCCAGGTGGTTATGAAGTTGCCGTTGATGTCCCGAATCTTCCAGTAATAGCCGGCGGCATTTGCTGTGCAGAATCCAGCAGGTTCATTGAGAAAACGGCCAACATTGAACTTCCCAAACCAGTCGAGCGTTGGTTTTGCTAGCGGCTCTCCATCCTCCACCATCTGCGCGAAGATAATTCCCATAAAATCGTTTTGCCAAGGGCCGGTTACTGACTTGTCATCGGGCTTTTGGATAGCCCCTAGCGGCGATTGTGCTGTTGCGTCGGGATTGTTTACAAAAGTATCGATGTACCAGTTCAAATTGTTATTTAGACGATTCTGAAAATATGATTTGTGAGGGTGAGTGTCGGGGAGAAAAAGAGCTGCATCGCGAATCGATCTTAGTGCCCAAGCCTGACCACGCAGTTGCTCAGGGTGAATGAGGCCTGCTCCATACCCTCGGTAGCTCGGGTTGTTCGCGGCCATGTTCCAGGCTGCCCAAAATGCGGCTTCCTCCTGATAAAAGGCGTCTCCAGTCACGAGATAGGGAACAAAGGCAAAAGATCCCTGGTGAGCGATATCAACAGACCAAATGGTCGCTCCATCGACGACGGCTGGAAGTGCTGGGCTGGAGGTGCCAATCCGTACCGCGACCTTTGGATATCGGTCCAAGTCAAGTGGCAATGCGGTTGAGTCATCGCGGTAGTGAACCGGCACTGAGGCAGCGGCGTCGGCGTTGGCCAGCATCACCTCCAACATGCGGGGATCTTGTGACACCAGATACTGCGCAGTCCATCGGGGAAGCGGGCCAATTTCTTGGCGACCGCCCGTGGTGGGGAAATAGGGCGTGAGGAACGCATTTCCCATCGGGCCAAGTGCGGCCTGATCCTGGCGTTTTTGTGCCAGAAGGGCGTATTGACCGGCCAGTACCGTCTCCGGCACCTGCAAATTCAAGTTGTAGTTCCATACCGCCTTACTAGCCATGAAGTAAGGCATGTTGTGGCGCACGCGCGCCTGCGGCTCGGCCGAAGCGCCCGTCCACAGCACCTTGTGCCAGCGGGCGTGGTGGTAGTGGGTGAACTTGGGCTGGGTGTAGATCGTGCTGCCGTTGCGCTTCACGGCAAACGAGTAGGTGATGTTGCCGGGGTTGGCCGTCCAGGTGCGGGTGTTTTCCATCACCACGTCGGTGCGGATGCGCTGGCCACCGTCCACCAGGCGGGTGTGCAGCCGGGCGGTGAGGTGGGGGTGTTGGGTGCCGGTGGCCTTGTCTTTGAAGGGCAGGGCCACGGTGTACTCGGTGGCCACGGCGCCGGCCAGGCGGCGGCCGCTGCCGCTGGCGATTTGGGCCGCCAGTTGGGCTTGGGGCTGGGCCACCAGGGTGGCCACCACATTGCCGTTGGCGTCAAACACCTGGGCTTCGAGTTCCAGGTTCCAGTCGGGGTTAGCCGGCACGTTGGGGGAGCTGCTGGTCTTGGTGCCGGTGTAGAGGTTGATGATCTTGCTCTGGCCGGGCTGCAGGTTGTTGAGCTGGGCGCTCAGCACGGCGAAGCGGGCAGAGCCGTCGCGGTGCGACGAGATTTCGTCGGTCTGCAGGGGCACGGCCACACCGTCCACCTTGGCCACGAGGCCTTGGGTGGTGTGCTGCCAGTCGCCGGCACGGAAGGGCTGGCCGAAGGTCACGGGCACGCTGGCCTGGGTGACGGTGGCGGTGCCGGTCACTTCCACGCAGGTGATGGCGTCGGTGGCGCAGGCAAAGGGTCCCACGGGCACGATGGTAGTGGTGCCACCCGATGTGGTGGTGCCGCCCGTGGTGGTCGTCGGATCGGTGGTCGTGGTGGTACCGCCCGTCGTGGTGGTCGGATCGGTGGTCGTCGTGGTGCCGCCCGTGGTGGTGGTGGGGTCGGTGGTGGTGGTGGTGCCACCCGATGTGGTGGTGCTGCCCTTGCCCTTGCCGTTGTTGGTGCCTTTGGCGGCAGCGGCGTCCATGTCGGCAGGGGAGGCGCCGCCTCCTCCGCCGCCACAGGCGGTCAGCACCGCCAGGGCCAGGGCGCCCAGCATCCAGGGGCGTGCCGAGATGAGTTTGGCTCGGTTAATCAATTCGATGTTCATGGCAGTTGGCTAAATTCAATGAAACCATTCAATAGGCTTCTGGTGCTTTGGGAATCGAATCGAAAAGTATTCAGAAGTCTGCTTCGGGGCCCTTGCGAAGCGTGAGGTAATTCACGAAATTCGCTTGGGATGCCCTCTGTCTCGGCGTCCTGCGAGCGGACTTTAGGTGTGACAAAGTTCCGAAATAGGGGGTGTCTGACGGGCTGTTCTTCGCGACGGATGTGCGGAAAGTCACATAGCCAAGCGGCAGTTCACCGGCGATAGGTGGCAATCAAGTAAACAAAAGCATTCATTTGTCCTGTTTTTGGGCAAAACAGGGGCTCCTGAGAGGCAAAACGGGGTGGCAGACAGTGCCTGGTGGGCAGGCAAGAGGGGTGACCGGTGGCAAGCGCTCACCGCCGGTGTCGGAATTGTCCTAGGCTTGTCCCCTGAAACCGGGATACACGGCGTAACCATTTGAAATTCCACGCCCCTGCATTTACAGCGAAAGGCGGGATTCAATTAATTACATTGAACCCAATCGGATTAATTCGCCGGTATTCGCCGGCAGCGCTCAGCGCAGGGCACCGGGGGCGTTGACCACGTCGCGTGGGCGGCGCAAGAAGTCCAGCGGCACGGCCTGCAGGCGGGGGGCGTCGGCTGGGCGGTGCACCCAGTCCAGTTGCAGGGCATCGGCATTGGCCAGCAGGCCGCTGGGGGCCAGGGTGAGGGTGTCTTGCGCCGTCAGCTCGCTGCCGCCGCGGGCGCCCAGGTGGCCCTCGATCAGGTTGTTTTGCAGCCGCGCCAGGCTGGGCGGGCGCCGCACTGACACACCGGCCGTGTTGATGAGCGTGTTGTGGGCCAGCGTGATGTCGCTGCTGTGGTTCACGTCCAGCCCCACGTCGTTGCAGTGGGCCACGATGTTGTTGGCCGCCAGGCCTTGGCTGTGTTCGTAGGCCTCGCAGTCTTTGGTGCGGCAAAGGGCAGGGTCGGTGCCGCCGCCGCCAAACGAGATGCCCACGCGCACACCGGGCCGCGAGATGCCGCTTGGCGTGCACACCACCAGATTGCGCTCAATTTTTCCGCCTTCGCCACCGCCTTTCATGAACAGGCCGAAGGCCACGCCGTTGCCCCAGGCTTTCACGAAATTCGTCACCCAGTTGTCTTCCACGCGCCAGTGGCTGGCGCCCACCAGGTCAAACGGGGTCACCGACTTGATGGTTTCGCGCGGGGCGTTGTTGGTCAGGGTGTTGTGCAGCAGTTGTCCGTGGTCGGGCCAGTGGCCGTCCCAGCCGTTCACCTTGATGTGGGCGTTGAAGTCGCTCAGGCGGTTGTTGCGGATCAGCACGTGCGAGGCGCGGCCCACCACGTGAAAGGCGTGCTCGCAGTCTTCATGGCGCTGGCAGGTGCCGCGAATGTCCAGGTTCTCAAACACCCAGTGGGGCTTGTCCACCAGCACGCCTTCCACTTGTTCAAAGGTGAACCACACGGTGCCGGGCTGGGCGGCGCGCAAGGCAATGGGGGCGCCGGGCTGGCCGTCGTGCCCCAGGCGCAGCTTGGTGGAAAAGGGATAGAGCCCAGGCGCCACCACGATCTGCGTGCCCGACTGGGCGTTCAAGAGCGCCTCGCGAATGGCCTGTGGCGAGTCCACACGTAATGTCTGGGTGAAGCCGCTCACGCTGGGCAGCAGGCTTTGCGCTTGCTGCCCCTTGCCCAGCGAGGGCAGAGGCCCGGCGGGCGGCTCTCGCTCAATGTGGCGCCGCGCGGCGTGCAGGGGCGGCACCAGCACGGCTTCCAGCTTAGGGTGTCCTTCCAGGCGGCGCAGCAGGTAGCGAATCCACTCTTGTGCCGAGCGCTCTTGGGCCGCGGCCAACGCATCGCGCCCCGGCGGCCAGGCCGTGGCCAGCAGGGCCAGCGCCACCGCGGCCACCAAGATGCCCATAAGGGTGATGCGCGTCACACGAGACATATTGCGTGCAATCAAAGTCGTCATTTTGGGCCGCTATCATCAGGCGGTTGTTTATCAAGGTGATACACCTCAATCGAAAGAACGCATGAAAGTCACGGTGATAGGGACGGGCTATGTGGGGCTGGTGAGCGGGGCTTGCCTGGCCGATGTGGGCAACGACGTGTTGTGTCTGGACGTGAACCCCGAGAAGATCCGCATTCTCGAGTCTGGCGGCATTCCGATCTACGAGCCCGGCCTGGAAGAGATGGTCAAGCGCAACGTGGCCGCCGGCCGCCTGCACTTCACCACCGACGTGGCCCGCGCTGTGAACCACGGCACCATCCAGTTCATTGCCGTTGGCACCCCGCCCGACGAAGACGGCTCGGCCGACATGCAATACGTGCTGGCCGCGGCCCGCAACATTGGCCGCCTCATGACCGACTACAAGGTGGTGGTGGACAAGAGCACCGTGCCGGTGGGCACGGCCGACGAGGTGAAGGCCGCCATTGAAGACGAGCTTCGCCAGCGCGGCGTGAACACGCCGTTTGCGGTGGTGTCCAACCCCGAGTTCCTGAAAGAGGGCGCGGCGGTGGACGACTTCATGCGGCCTGACCGCATCGTGGTGGGCGCCAGCGACGAGCAGGCCATCCACCTCATGCGCGCGCTGTACTCGCCCTTCCAGCGCAACCACGAGCGCCTGGTGGTCACCGACACGCGCAGCGCCGAGCTCATCAAGTACGCAGCCAACGCCATGCTGGCCACGCGCATCAGCTTCATGAACGAGCTGGCCAACCTGGCCGAGAAGCTGGGCGCCGACATTGAAATGGTGCGCCAGGGCATTGGCTCTGATCCGCGCATTGGTTACCACTTCCTCTACCCCGGTTGCGGCTACGGTGGCTCGTGCTTCCCCAAGGACGTGAAGGCGCTCATCAAGACCGCGTCTGACAAGGCAGGTGTCGAGCTGCAGGTGCTCAAGGCGGTAGAGGCCGCCAACGACGCGCAGAAGCGCGTGCTCAGCGGCAAGATCACCCGCCGCTTCGGGGCCAACCTGGCGGGCCGGCACTTTGCGCTCTGGGGCCTGGCCTTCAAGCCCAACACCGACGACATGCGCGAGGCCCCCAGCCTGGCGCTGATCGATGACCTGCTGGCCGCTGGCGCCACCGTCACCGCCTACGACCCGGTGGCCACGCACGAGGCCCGCCGCGTGCTGGGCGAGCGCGATCAGTTGCGCTATGCCGAGACGCCCAACGAGGCGCTGCACGGCGCCGATGCGCTGGTCATCGTGACCGAGTGGAAAGAGTTCCGCAGCCCTGACTTTGACCTCATCAAAGAGCGGCTGAAGCAGCCCGTGGTGGTCGATGGCCGCAACCTGTATGACCCGGCCTTTGTGCGCGGCCTGGGCATCGAGTACCTGGCCATTGGCCGTTGACGAACGCTGAGCCACCAGCATGAGCGGCGGTGGCCTGTTTCAAAGCGCCGCGTGGTTTGAACTGCTGCGCGATCACGGCTTCGTGGCACCGCCGCAGGTGCTGCGGTGCCCGCTGCCCAATGGCGGCGTGCTGCCCTTGATGCGCTTGCCCGGTGGGCACGGGCTGCAGGCGCTGGCCAACTATTACTCGGGCCTGTACGGGCCAATGCTGGCGGCGACCCCGGCACCGCCTGCCGATTTCTCAAACGCCTTGCGCGGCCTTCGCCCGGGCGGGTTGCTGCGCCTGCAGCCGCTGGACGCCGATGCGCCCTGGCTGGCCTCGCTGGAGAGCGACCTGCGCGCCAGCGGGTGGTGGACCAGCCGTTTCTTTGCCTTCGCCAACTGGTACCAGCCAGTGCCGGCCGGTGGCTTTGAGGCCTATTGGGCCCAGCGGCCTTCGCCCTTGCGCCACAGCGTGGAGCGCGGCCAGCGCCGCCTGCAGCGCGCAGGCGCCTGGCGCATTGACATTCACACCGCTCCCGGCCCGGCCCTGGACGAAGCCGCACGGGCCTATGCCGAGGTGTACGCCCAGAGCTGGAAGCAGGCCGAGCAGCCCGCGGGTTTTGTGCCCGCCCTCATTCAGCGGGCCGCCCAGCAAGGCTGGTTGCGCCTGGGGGTGCTGTGGCTCGATGGCCGTCCGCTGGCCGCGCAGCTCTGGCTGGTGCACGGCGGCAGCGCCTGCATCTTCAAGCTGGCCTATGTGGAGGGCGCGCAAAAGCTCTCGCCGGGCTCGGTGCTGACGGCGGCCCTGATGCGCCACGCCATGGACGTGGACCGCGTGCAAGAGGTGGACTACCTCAGCGGCGACGACGCCTACAAGGCCGACTGGATGGCCCAGCGCCGCGAGCGCGTGGGCCTGCTGGCCTTTGACCAGCGCCACCCCATGGGCTGGGTGCAGGCCGCGCGCCATGGCCTGGGGCGCTTGCGCGCGCGCTGGCGCGGTGGCCGCTGAGCGTTCCTTCGATTCCTGCCGCACCCAAAACAAAAAGGGGAGCCGAAGCTCCCCTTGTTGCGCTGATTGCCCAGGGGGCAATCGGCTTGGCTCTTAGGCCTTCTTTTGCTTGCGGCGCGAGGCGGCAGCGATGCCGGCCAGGCCCAGGCCCAGCAGGGCCAGCGAAGCGGGTTCCGGCACGGCGGTCACCGATTCCACGTACACGACCATGTCGTTGTAGTCCTTGTCGGAGTTCGACAGGGCCTGGTCTTCCCAGGCGAGGATGTAGCTCGAAGAGCCCCAGACGCCAGGCGCAGCGCCAGGCAGGTCGATGGTGTCGCCATCGCCACGGAACGCGACCATGTTGTCGTCGCCATTGGCGTTCTTCTCGGCTTGCGAGAAGAAGGTCAGGCCGGTGGCCGTGCGCAGGTAGTAGCCGAAGAGGCTGGTCGAGAACTGCACAGCGCCTGCGGTGTTGAAGTTGACGACGAAGTTGTTGTTGTCGTCGATCGTCAGCAGGGATTTGGCGCCGCCGGTGGCCGCACCGCTGAACAGCTCGAGGCGGTTGGCGGTGTTGTACGGGTCATAGATACCGAAGGTGTTGGTGCTGGCGTTGCCGGCCACTTCGATGATCATGGTGGCGATGGAGCCGCCCGAAGCTTCGATCTGGAAAATGCCGCTCTCGTTGGCTTGGTTGGCGTTCACGTCCGGCGCAGCCGCCGTGCCCGAGCAGGTGGCGCAGCTGTACAGGCCGTTGATGATGGTCTGCAGGCTGGTCTCGTTGCCGGGCAGCACTTCGGTTGCAAACGACGAAGACGCAGCAGCGGCCAGAGCCAGGGTCGCCGCGAGTTGCTTCAATTTCATGACTTCACTCCTTGGGGTTTGTGGGGCCGCCGGGAGGCGACGCGGCCAAACTAAGCAGCTACCGTGCCAGCTTTAAAAATCAAGCACTTAGCGATCTTTTGGGTGGCGGCTGTAAAGCCAGGCGACAGCGTAAGCGGCTGCCGCGACCCGCAGCGTCAGCCTTGCTGCCCCAGTTGCATCAGCCAACGAAGCGTGTGCAATTGCATCGCCTGCGAGACGATTGGGTCCGACAAGGTGTGGTCAGCGCCATCAAGCCGCACGCGTTGCACGTTGGGCCGCTGCGCGCCATCGCCCCACACGGCGCGGTCGGCCAGCGCCTCGTTGAACTCGCGGGCGGTGATGTCTTTCTCGCTCAGCAGCAACAGCACCGGCCGCTCACACGCTTGCCAGGCCCTTCCCATGCGCGCCTGAAACGGCAAGGGGGCAGCGGGTGGCGAGAGGCGCTGGCGCACGGTCTGCGCCAGCTCGCGCAGGGCCCGTAGGCCCACGCCGCCGTGTGCCAGCTTGCGCCAGAAGTCGCGCTGGCGCAGGCGGTCGCGGTAGTAGAGCTTCAGGTGGGCGACGGCCAAGGTTTGCTCGGAGCGCACCCAGGGGTTGAGCAAGGCCAGCCCAGCCACGCGCGGGTCGGCGCGCTCGTCCTGGTAGAGCAGGCAGGCAGAAGCGCCATCGCACAGCCCCCACAGCGCGGTGTGCGTGGCGTAAGGGGCCTGGGCCTGCAACGCGTCAATGGCCACCCCTACCGACGGGGCGCAGGCCTCAAAGGGCAGGGGCTCGCCGGGGCTGTCGCCCACGCCGGGCAAGTCATAGCGCAGCACGGCAAAGCCTTGGTCGGCCAGGGTGCGGGCCAGCAGCGCGAACTGCCGGTGCGCGCCCGCCCGGTACTGGGCGCCACCGCTCACGATCACCAGGCCCACGCCCTGGCGCAGGCTGGCGTCGGCGCATTCGCTCAGCACGCCCAGCATGGCGCCTTGGGGGCCGTCGATCCAGAGGGCGCGCTCGGTCACGTTCAGCATGGGGTGGCCTCGCGCAGGGCTTGCACCGATGCCTCGACCAAGGCCGGTGCCACCTCGCCGGTGACCACTTGCCAGAACTGAGGGCCCGGCACGGCCTGTGTGTGGACGCGCCAGCCGGCCGCTTCAAACGGCTGCACCGCGCGGGCCGCCGCCGGGCTGGGGGCGTCGCCCACTTCCAGCCACACCAGGCGGCCTGCTGGCCCGTGGCCGGGGGGGTGCAGGTGCGCCCGGCCCAGGCCTTCGGCCAGCACGGGGGTGACAGGGTAGCCACCCAGGTGCACGGTCTCGCCCTCGGCCAGGCGCTGCGCGGCGCTGCGCTGGCCCGGGGCCTGGCCCATCATCTGCGCCACGGTGGCCAGGCGCAGCCAAGGCTGCAGCAGGGTTTGACCGTTGGTGGCGCCTTGCCACAGCAGCAGGTTGGCGGGCGTTGGCAACTGCTCGGCCACGTGGGCGGCCAGCAAAGCGCCGGTGCGCAAGCCCCACAGCCACAGCGGGCCGCTGGCCTGCTGGCCCAGCCACTGCGCAGCCGCCACGCCGTCTTGCACCCAGGCCTTCCAGGTGGCGTCTTCCAGCATGCCGCTGCTGTCGCCGCAGCCCAGCAGGTCAATTTGCAGCACGGCCCAGCCGTCGGCCGCCATGGCCCGCGCCGTGGCGGCGGCCATGCGGCGCGAGGCGTTCATTTCTTCGGCAAAGGGGTGCAGGTAGAGCACGTGCCCCCGCGCCGTGCCGCCCTGTGCGGGGTGAAAAATGCACAGCCGCTGGCCGTCCCCCATGGGCAGAAAAAACACCTGGGGCAGGGCCTCGGCCATGGCCTCAGGTGCCGCTGCTGGCCATGGCCTGGGCCACGCCTTCGCACACCGAGCCCACGGTGGCGAACATCTCGCCGCGCAGGTCGTCGTCGGCGAAGGCAATGCCGAAGTGGCCTTCCAGCCCGGTGATCAGGGCCAGCACGGCCATGGAATCGAGCTCGGGCAGGGCGCCCAGCAGGGCCGTGTCGGCGGTGAAATCGGCGGCGCGGCCGTTGAGGTGAAGCGCCTGATCGATCACGCGCAAGACATCGGGCAGAAGGTCATTCATACACAGGCAATGGGGCAGGGTGGCTCAATGGTTGATGGATTCTAGGTCGCGTAACATGCCGCGCATGTCACCCACGCCCGATTTCGCGGCCGGGCATTTGCCTGCGCTGCTGCACCATTTGCCCTTGCGCGCCGCACACTGCTGGCCTCAGCACAGGGCCCTGACCTCGGGGTCTGAGCACATCACCTACGCCGACCTCGGCCGCGACATTCAAGCCCTGGCCGCCGGCCTTCGCCAGCAAGGGCTGCGCGCTGGTGATCGCGTGGTGGTGTGGCTCGACAAGCGCCCCGCCACCGTGGTGGCCAGCTATGGTGTGCCCGCCGCCGGCGGCGTGCTGGTGCCCGCCAACCCCGTGCTCAAGCCCGCTCAGGTGGCCCACATCGTGCAAGACGCGGGCGCTTGCCTGCTCATCACCACCGCCCAACGCCTGGCTTCGCTGGACGAATGGTTGCCGCAGTGCCCCACGCTGCGCCAGGCGGTGCTGTGCGATGAGGGCGTGGTCGCGGCGCCGGTGCCCTTGTTGCCTTGGCGCGAGCTGCTAGCCGCCGAGCCCGAGCCATTGCCCGATCGGCTGGACACCGACATCGCCGCCATCTTCTACACCTCGGGCAGCACCGGCCGGCCCAAGGGCGTGGTGCTCTCGCACCGCAACCTGGTGGCCGGTGCCGCCAGCGTGGCCAGCTATTTGCACAACACGACCGAGGACACATTGCTGGCGGCCCTGCCGCTGTCGTTCGATGCCGGCTTCAGCCAACTCACCACGGCGGCACTGGTGGGCGCGCGGGTGGTGCTGCTCAATTACCTGATGCCGCGCGACGTGCTCACCGCCATGGCGCGCGAGGGCGTCACCGGCCTCACGGCGGTGCCGCCGCTCTACGGCCAGTTGGCGGCGCTCGACTGGCCACCCGAGGCCACCGCCCGCTTGCGCTACTGGGCCAACACGGGCGGGCGCATGCCCGGGGCCACGCTGCAGCGCCTGCGCCAGCGCGCGCCCAAGGCCTTGCCTTACCTCATGTATGGCCTAACCGAGGCCTTTCGCTCCACCTACCTGCCACCGGCCGAGGTGGACCGCCGACCCGATTCGATCGGCCGCGCCATCCCGAACGCGCAGATTCTGGTGCTGCGCGAAGACGGCACCGAGTGCGCGCCTGACGAGCCTGGCGAGCTGGTGCACCGCGGCCCGCTGGTGGCGCAGGGCTACTGGAACCGGCCCGACGACACCGCCTTGCGCTTTCGGCCCTTGCCTGCCGCGCTGGTGCCGGGGCGCGAAGGCGTCCCCTTGCCCGAGGTGGCGGTGTTTTCGGGCGACACGGTGCGACGCGACGCCGAGGGCTACCTGTACTTCGTGGGCCGGCGCGACGAGATGATCAAGACCTCGGGCTACCGGGTCAGCCCCACCGAGGTGGAAGAGGCCATTCACGCCAGCGGCCTCGTGCACGAGGTGCTGGCGGTGGGCATTGAGCACGAGGTGCTGGGCCAGGTGATCCACGTGGGCGCGGTGCCGGCCGAACCGGCGCGCAGCGACGCCGAGCTCACCGCCGCCCTGCAGCAGCACTGCCGCGCGCAACTGCCCGCCTACATGGTGCCGGCCGCCGTGCACTGGCAGCGCAGCCCGCTGCCGCGCAACCCCAACGGAAAACTCGACCGGCCGCGCTGGAAGGCCGAGAGCGACCAGAGCAAGGCCCCCCAATGAACGCAGCCATCAACGGATTCGACGCCACGCCCGAGGGCGAACTCATGGTGGGTGGGCTCCCCCTGCGGCGCCTGGCCGCCCGCGTGGGGCAAACCCCCTTCTATGCCATCGACCGCGAGCGTGTGCGCCAGCGCGTGGCCCAGGCCAGGGCCGCGTTGCCGCCCGGCGTGCGCTTGCACTACGCGGTGAAGGCCAACCCCATGCCCGCGCTGGTGGGCTTCATCCGCCCGCTGGTGGACGGCCTGGACGTGGCCTCGGCCGGCGAGATGGCCGTGGCGCTGGACGCGGGCGCCGACCCCAGCCACGTGAGCTTTGCCGGCCCTGGCAAGCGCGACGCCGAGCTGCAGCAGGCCGTGGCGGCCGGCGTGCTGGTGAACCTGGAATCGGCCCGCGAGGTGGCCGTGCTGGCCGAGGCCAGCCAGCGCCTGGGCCTGCCCGCGCGCGTGGCCGTGCGCGTGAACCCCGACTTTGAGCTGCGCGGCGCGGGCATGCGCATGGGCGGTGGCGCCAAGCCCTTCGGGGTGGACGCCGAGGCCGTGCCGCAACTGCTGCGCGACATCGGCCACGCGGGCCTGGCCTTCGAGGGCTTTCATGTGTACGCGGGTTCGCAGAACCTCAAGGGCGCCCTGATCGCCCAGGCCCTGCGCGAGTCGTGGGCCATGGTGCAGCGCCTGGCCGCCGATGTGCCCGCGCCCATTCGCCACGTGAACCTGGGCGGTGGCTGGGGCATTCCGTATTTCCCCAACGAACAGGCGCTCGACCTTGAGCCCGTGACGGCCGCGCTGGCGGGCATCGAGGCCGAGCGCCAGCGCGACTGGCCCGGCGCCCGCCTGGCGCTGGAGCTGGGGCGCTACCTGGTGGGCGAGGCGGGTGTTTATGTGGCCCGCGTCACCGACCGCAAAGAATCGCGCGGGCAGGTGTTTCTGGTCACCGATGGTGGCCTGCACCACCACCTGGCGGCCTCGGGCAACTTTGGCCAGGTGATCCGGCGCAATTACCCGCTGGCACTGGGCCGGCAGGTGAACCCCACGCAAACCGAAACCGTGTCTGTGGTGGGGCCGCTGTGCACACCGCTGGATGTGCTGGGTGAGCGCGTGGACCTGGCGCCGGCCCACGAGGGCGACCTGGTGGTGGTGTTCCAGTCGGGGGCCTATGGGGCAAGCGCCAGCCCGCAGGCCTTCCTGGGGCACCCCCCGTGCGCGGAAGTGCTGGTCTGACGCTGACGGCCCAGCGCGCGCAGGGCCTGCTGGGTCTTCTGTGCCTGTTGGGCGGGCTGGCGCTGGCCTGGCGCCACCCGGTGGCGCCGTGGCTCGCGACTTTAAGCGTGTTGGCCATGGCGGCCATGGCGGCTCGCCGCCCCTTGTGGGCCGTGGCGGCGCTTGGCGCCTTGCTGCCGGTGCTCGACTTCCTGCCCTGGACGGGCGACACCCTCGTCAACGAGGCAGACCTCTTGCTGCTGGCCGTGGCCGCTGGTGCCTGGCTGCGCCCGCCGCCGCGCCAGATGCGCGCCGGGGGGGTGGCTCACGGCCTGTGGTGGCTGCTGGGTCTGCTGGCCTGGGTGGGGCTGGTGCGTGGCTGGCTGGACGCCTCGGCACTGGCCGGGCTCGGCGACCCCTGGCACGCCGACGCCAGCAGCCCTTGGCACGCGCTGCGCCAGTCCAAGGGCTGGCTGGCCTTGTGGGTGCTGGCGCCCTGGCTGGTGCGCCTGGGCCCGGACGCGCTGAGGCCTTGGCTGCTGGGTCTGCTGGCGGGCCTGGTGTGGGTGGTGGGTGGCGTGCTGCTGGAGCGCGCCGCGTATACCGGCCTGCTTGATTTCACCCGCCCGTACCGCAGCGTGGGCACCTTCTGGGACATGCACCTGGGCGGCGGCGCCATCGACGCTTACCTGGCGCTCACCGTGCCCCTGGCCGCTTGGGCCTTGTGGGTGGCGCCGCGCGGCTGGCGCTGGTGGGTCGCCCTGGCCTTGTGGTGGGGGGCGATGTACGCCGTGCTCGTCACGTATTCGCGTGGCGTGGTGCTGGCCACGCTCATTGCCGTGCTGACCATGGCGGCCGTGGCCTGGGCGTGGCGCTGGCGACCAACGCGCGGGGCGCTGACGGCGTGGTGCATGGGGCTGGCACTTGCATTGCAGGTGGGGCTGGTCTGGCTGAGTGGGCAGGCGCTGGCCGAGCGAATGGGCCGGGGCCAGGCCGACTTGCTGGCGCGCTGGGCGCACTGGGGCGCGGTGTTGGCGCTGCCGCAGGGCTTGGCCGAGCAGGTGTTGGGCATGGGCGCCGGGCGCTTGCCCGACCGCTACCGGCAGCAGGTGGCCGGTGGCGAATGGCCGGGTGCTGCGCAATGGACCGACGAGCAGGGGCAGGCGCGGGTGCGGCTGCAAGGGCCACCCACCCGCCCCGATCTGCTGAGCCGCTGGGCCCTGATGCAGCGGCTTGGCGACCCGGGGCCGGGCCCCTGGCGTTTGCGCGTGCGGGCCAGCGGCGAGGGCGCGGGGCTGATGGTGAGCCTGTGCGAGCGCCACCTGCTGCACGACCTGCATTGCCGCTGGCGATCGCTGCGGCTGGACGGTGTGGGAGAGGACGCGCCGGGCTGGCACACGGTGCGCATCGGTCGTTTGCCGTCACCCAGGCACCCGGGCATTGAGCGCGCTCATTGGCTGGCGCTGTACCCGGCGCACACTGGCCAGCAAGTGGACATTGAGTCCGTGGAGCTGTGGGACGCAGGCGGGCAGCAGCGCCTGGCCAACCCGGCTTTTGCGCAAGGCCTGGCGCACTGGGTGCCGGTGGCCACCGGCTATTACCAGCCTTGGCACGCCGACAGTGTGTGGGTGGAGTTGAAGGCCGAGCGCGGGTGGTTGGGGGTGTTGGGCCTGTTGTGTGTGGGGGTCTGGGTGGCGGCTGCGCTGGGGCGCGGCCTGCGGCGGCGCGACCCGATTGCCTGGGCGCTGGGTGGCTGCGTGGTGGCGTGTGGTGCCTTGTCTTTTGTGATCAGCGTCACGGAATTCCAGCGGGTAATGCTTTTGTGGGCGATTCAGTTGCTCGCAATTGGGCTTTTCATGAACAAATTGGCAAAAAGCAGTGCCACGTAAGATTGTTACCCTTAGGAGTAAGCGCTATTCTTCCGGCGCAACCAAAGGTGTCAGGCCAGCCGACACCCCACTACACCAGGGAATTCGTTTTGATCAAGATCTTCAACCACTATTTCCACCGCCGAACGGTGCTGCAGGTCATGCTGGACATGGGCTTGGTGGTGGGGGCCTTGATGGTGGCCTTGTTCGTGCAGTCCACCTCGTCTGATCTGGACTGGCGCCTCATCTCTGAAGGCCTGAGCCGCGGCGTGCTGATGGCCCTGGGCATGCTGTTGGTGAACTCGGCGCTGGGCTTCTACGAACGCGGGCGCAGCAAAACCTCTGCCCAGATGCGCGCGCGCGCGGTGCTCTCTTTTGTGGTGTCGGCGGTGATCGCCCTGGGGGTGCTGTGGCTGCTGCCGCTGGAGCCGTCGTACGACATGCGCTGGGTGGCCCTGGTGGTGCTGGGCACCACGGGTTTCATGCTCACGCACCGCGTGCTGGTGGGCGAGTTGCTGCCCAAGTCGCTCACGCGGCGCAAGGTGCTGGTGTACGGCACCGGGCCGCGCGCCGTGACGGTGGGCAAGTCGCTCACGCACGCGAGCTCCAATGTGGAACTGGTGGGTTACTACGCCAGCCCCAACGAGACCGACCACCAGGTCACCACCTGGGCCAAGCTGGAGGCCGGTGAGAAGCTGGACGACCTGGTGCGCCGCCAGGGGGTGGACGAGGTGGTGGTGGCGCTCACCGAGCGCCGTGGCGGCGCCATGCCCATGCGCGAGCTGCTGGATTGCAAGCTGCAGGGCGTGCGCGTGTCCGACGTGGCCACCTATTTCGAGCAGAACCTGGGCCAGATCCGGCTGGAGTCGGCCTCGGCCGGCTGGCTGATTTTTGGCGAGGGCTTCAACCAGGGCTTTTTCCGCACCACGGTCAAGCGCCTGTTCGACATCGTGGGTGCCCTGGTGCTCATCATCATCAGCTCGCCGCTGATGCTGCTGGCCGCCCTTGCCGTGAAGCTGGAGAGCCCGGGCCCCATCCTGTACCGCCAGGAGCGCGTGGGCCTGAATGGCAAGACCTTCAACGTGGTGAAGTTTCGCAGCATGCGCACCGACGCCGAGAAAGACGGCGTGCCGCGCTGGGCCACGGCCGGCGACAGCCGCGTCACCCGGGTGGGCCGCATCATCCGCAAGTTGCGCATCGACGAGCTGCCGCAGCTCTTCAGCGTGCTCTCGGGTGACATGAGCCTGGTGGGCCCGCGCCCCGAGCGGCCTTACTTCGTCGAGCAGCTCGTGCAGGACATTCCCTTCTACGCGGTGCGCCACAGCGTGAAGCCCGGCGTGACCGGCTGGGCCCAGGTGAGCTACCAGTACGGCGCCTCGCGCGAGGACACCATCGAGAAGCTGCAGTACGACCTGTACTACGTGAAAAACCACTCCCTGTTCCTTGACCTGGTGGTGCTGTTCGAGACCGTGGGCGTGGTGCTCACCGGCAAGGGCGCTCAGTAAGGTGACGCACTTGCGCACCCTTTCTCCATGACGGACACCTCAACACCCCTCCTGGTGTGGGGGCACCTGCTGGCCGCCGTGCTGTACGCCGGCCTGGCGGTGGTGTGGTGGCGCCGTGGTTTGCCCGGTATTGCCGGGCGCGGGCTGTTGCTGGCCACCGTGGCCACGGCGGTGTGGGCCTTGTCGGTGGCCGCAGGCGGCAGCATGCACCTGATCGCCTACCTGGCCGATGTGGCCCGCTACGCGGGCTGGTTCTTGTTTCTGGTGGGCCTGTTCCGGGCCAGCGGCGCGGCCGCGCCGGTGTGGCTGCGGCGCCTGGCCTTTGCGCTGCCGGTGCTGTCGCTGGTGGCGCTGTTCGCGGTGCCCATGACGCCCGTGCCCTGGTTCGTGAGCCTGATGCTGCTGCCCGTGGTGGGCCTGGTGCTGGTGGAGCAGGTGCTGCGCAACCTGCCCGAAGACGCGCTGTGGAGCGCCAAGCCCATTGGCCTGGCCCTGGTGGGCACGTTTGCGTTTGACGTGTTTCTGTTTTCCCAATCCACCCTGTTCCAGGGGCTGGACGCCGACGTGGTGAGCGTGCGCGGGCTGGCGCATGCGGCCGTGACGCCCTTGCTGATGCTCACCAGCGCGCGCCACCGCGACTGGATCGCCAAGATCCGCGTCTCGCGCCAGGTGGTGTTCCACTCGGCCGCCCTTTTGCTGGTGGGCGGCTACCTGCTGTTCATGGCTGGCGTGGGCTATTACGTGCGCTATTTCGGCAGCGACTGGGGCCGTGCACTGCAGTTGGCGCTGATGTTCGTGGCCTTGCTGGCGCTGGCGGCGGTGGTGCTGTCGCGCTCGTTGCGCGCGCGCTTGCGGGTGCTGCTGGGCAAACACTTCTTCAGCTACCGCTACGACTACCGGGAAGAGTGGCTCAAGTTCACCCGCACGCTGTCGGCCCAGACCGAGCCGCAGGCCCTGGGCATCAACGTGGTGCGCGGCCTGGCCGACATGGTGGAAAGCCCTTCGGGTGCGCTGTGGCTGCACCGCCCCGGCGAGACCAGCTACCGCCAGGTGGCGTGCTGGAACATGCCGCACAACGCCGAGACCGAGCCGCACGATTCGCCGCTGCTGGCCTTCATCCAGCGCACGAGCTGGGTGGTGAGCCTGCCCGAACTGGAGCGCTGGCCTCAGCGCTACGACCACCTGCCCTTGCCCGACTGGCTCAAGGCCACGCCGGCGGCCTGGGTGGTGGTGCCGCTGTGGCTGGGGCAAGACCTCCTGGGCTTTGTGGTGCTGGGCCGCCCGCGCACCTCGCTTGACCTGAACTGGGAAGTGACCGATCTGCTCAAGACCGCCGGGCGCCAGGCGGCCAGCTTCCTGGGCCAGATGCAGGCCACCGAGGCCTTGCTGGACGCGCGCAAGTTCGAGGCCTTTAGCCGCATGTCGGCCTTTGTGGTGCACGACCTGAAGAACATCGTCACGCAGCTCTCACTGATGATGAAGAACGCCAAGCGCCTGGCCCACAACCCCGAGTTCCAGGCCGACATGCTCATGACGGTGGAGAACTCGCTGGAGCGCATGCGCCAGCTCATGTTGCAGCTGCGCGAAGGCGCGTCGCCCTCGGGCTCGGCGGTGGGGGTTGACCTGGAGCGCATTGCCCGCGGACTGGCCGATGCCGTGCACCGGCGCGGGCGCCACATCGAGCTGGACCTGCAGCCCCACGTGAGCACGCGCGGTCATGAAGAGCGGCTTGAGCGCGTGATGGGCCACCTGGTGAACAACGCGCTCGATGCCACGCAACCCGATCAGCGGGTGTGGCTCAAGGTCGAGCGCTATGGCAGCCACGCCCGCGTGGAAGTGGGTGACCAGGGCGTGGGCATGTCCAAGGCCTTTGTGCAGGAGCGGCTGTTCAAGCCCTTCCAGACCACCAAGAGCGCGGGCATGGGCATTGGCGCCTACGAGAGTTTTCAGTACGTGCAGGAGCTGGGTGGCAAGGTGCAGGTGGACAGCGAAGAGGGCAGGGGCACCGTGGTGACCCTGCTGCTGCCCCTGATCGAGACCTACGCCACCAGCGACCTGCACCCCTTGGGAGAGGTATGAGTTCAGACAAAGGCACGCAGCTCTTGATCGTGGAAGACGACCTGGCGCTGCAGAAACAGATCAAGTGGTCGCTGGACCAGTTCAGCGCCGTCACGGCCGATGACCGCGACAGCGCCCTGGTGCAACTGCGGCGCTTCGCGCCGCCCGTGGTCACCATGGACCTGGGCCTGCCACCCGACGCCGACGGTACCGACGAAGGCTTCAAGCTGCTGGAGCAAATCCTGCTGCAGGCGCCCGACACCAAGGTCATCGTGCTCACCGGCCAGAACGGCCAGGCCAATGCCCTGCGCGCCGTGGCCATGGGGGCTTACGACTTTCTGGCCAAGCCCTTCGAGCCCGAGGTGCTGGGCCTCACGGTGGAGCGCGCCCTGCGCCTGGCCGAGCTGCAGGCCGAGAACAACCGGCTGCACGCCATGCGCCAGCCCGACAGCCTGGGTGGCCTCATCACGCGCGACCCGGCCATGCTCAAGGTGTGCCGCACCATCGAGAAGGTGGCTTCGGCCAACGCCACGGTGATGCTGCTGGGCGAGAGCGGCACCGGCAAAGAGGTGCTGGCCCGGGGGCTGCACCAGGCTTCACCGCGTCGCAACGAGCGTTTCGTGGCCATCAACTGCGCGGCCATTCCCGAGAACCTGCTGGAAAGCGAGCTGTTCGGCTACGAAAAGGGCGCCTTCACCGGGGCGGCCAAGACCACCGTGGGCAAGATCGAGACGGCCAACCGCGGCACGCTCATGCTGGACGAAATCGGCGACCTGCCCATGCCGCTGCAGGCCAAGCTGCTGCGGTTTCTGCAAGAGCGCGTGATCGAGCGCGTGGGTGGGCGCCAAGAGATTCCGGTGGACGTACGCATCGTCTGCGCCACCCACCAAGACCTCAAGCAGCTCACCACCGAAGGGCGCTTTCGCGAAGACCTGTACTACCGCCTGGCCGAGATCGTGGTGAACATCCCGCCGCTTCGCGAGCGCGTGGGCGACGCGGCCCTGCTCGCGCACGCCTTTGTGAAGCGCTTCGCCAGCGAGCACAGCCGCCGCAGCCTCACCCTGGCCGAAGACGCCGTGCGCGCCGTGGAGGCGCACCCCTGGCCGGGCAACATCCGCGAGCTGGAGAACTGCATCAAGCGCGCGGTGATCATGGCCGACGGCAACCAGATCACCGCCGACGACCTGGGCCTGACCGCTCCCGAGGCCGAAAGCGACGCCTCGCTGGACCTGCGCACCGTGCGCGACGAGGCCGAGAAAAAAGCCGTCATCGCAGCACTGGCGCGTTCCAACGGCAACGTCTTGCGCGCGGCCGAATTGCTGGGCGTGAGCCGGCCCACCCTGTACGACCTCATGCACCGCTTCGGCATGAAGTGAGCTCTGTCCGTAGGAGACGCCATGAAACCCTCGCTCGCCCCACATCGCCTGGCCCCAGTGGCCCTGGCCCTGGCCCTCACACTCAGCGCCTGCGGCAAGGGCGACCCCGCCGCCATGCTGGGCTCTGCCCGCGACTACCTGGCCAAGAACGACAACGCCGCTGCCGTCATCCAGCTCAAGAACGCCCTGCAGCAAGACCCCAACCTGGCCGAGGCCCGCTTGCTGCTGGGCCGCGCCTTGCTGGCCACTGGCGACGCCGTGGGCGCTCAGACCGAGTTGCAGAAGGCGCTTGACCTGGGCGCCTCGCCCAACGAGGCGCTGCCCTGGCTGGTGCGCAGCCGCTTGGCGCAAGGGCAGGCCAAGGAAGTGACCACACAGTACGCCAGCACCCGGTTGGACGATGCCGCTGCCCAGGCCACCCTGCAGACCCTGCTGGCCACCGCGTGGCGCCAGCAAGGCCAGGCCAAAGAAGCGCAAGCCGCGCTTGAGCAGGCCCTGAAGCTGCAGCCCGACCATCCGCCCGCGGTGGTTGAACTGGCCCGGCAGAAAGCCATCGGGCGCGACCTGGACGGGGCCCTGGGCCAGCTGGACGCTTTGCTGGCCAAGCACCCCAACGACGCGGACGCCCAGGTGCTGCGCGGCGACATCTTCCTCACCCGCCGCGCCGCCCCCGATGCCTTGGCGGCCTTCCAGGCAGGCGCCAAGAGCAACCCCAACAGCGCCGATGCGCTGGCCGGCGTGGTGCGCGCGCACCTGCTCAACCGCCAGCTCGACGAGGCCGCCACCGCGCTGCAGGCGCTGGAGAAGGCGGCGCCCGGGCGCCCGCAAACGGTGTACCTGGGGGCACAGCTCGCGCTGATGCGCAACGAGCTGCCCAAGGCGCGCGAGCTCACGCAGGCCTTGCTGAAGGCCTTGCCCAACTACCCCGCCGCGCAAGAGCTGGCCGGTGCGGTGGAGTTCCAGAGCGGCGCATGGGTGCAAGCCGAGACCCACCTGGCCCGCGCCATTCAACTGGCCCCCAGCCTGCCCATGGCGCGGCGCCTGCTGGTCATGACCTACCTGCGCACCGGCCAGACCGACCGAGCCATCGCCACGCTGCCGGCCGACCTGAACCGTCCCGATGTGGACGCCGCCATGCTGGGCGCCGCTGGCCAGGCCTGGTTGGTGAAAGGCGATGCTGAGCAGGCGCAGCGCTACTTCGCCCGCGCCGTGAAGCTTGACCCCAACGATCCGGCCAAGCGCACGACCCTGGCCCTGAGCCAGCTGGCCGCCGGCCAGACCGGCACCGCCTTCGAGGCGCTGGAATCGATTGCCGCCAAGGACGAAGGCACCGTGGCCGACCTGGCCCTGATCAACGCCCACCTGCAGCGCCGCGAGTTCGACAAGGCACTCGCCGCCATTGATGCCCTGGCCAAGAAGCAGCCCAAGGAACCGCTGCCGCTGCAGCTGCGCGGTCGCGTTCTGCTGCAGAAGGGGGATTTGGCGGGTGCCCGCGCCGCCTTCGAGCAGGCACTGGCGCTGGACGCCGACTACCACGAAGCGCTGGCCGCCTTGTCGGCGGTGGACGTGCGCGAAGGCAAGGCCAGTGCGGCCGAGCAGCGCCTGCGCGAGGCCTTGAAGCGCAAGCCCGCCAACGCCCCCGCATGGTTGCTGCTGGCCGACGTGAGGGTGGCCTCGGGCGGCACCCCGCAAGAGATCACCGAACTGCTGCAGAAAGCCGTGGAGGCCTCCCCCACCGACAAGGCACCCCGTATCGCCCTGGTGGAACACCTGCTGCGCCAGAACGACGCCAAGGGTGCGCTGTCGGCCGCGCAAGCCGCGGCCGTGGCCCAGCCAGACGTGCCCGAGGTGCTGGATGCCCTGGGCCGCGCGCACAGCGCGGCGGGCGAGTTCAACCAGGCCATGAGCACCTTCGGCAAGTTGCAGGGCATGTTGCCCAACTCGCCCCTGCCGCACTTGCGCATGGCCGATGCCCAGGCCCGCCACAAAGACCCGAACGCGGCCATGCAAAGCCTGCGCAAGGCCCTGGAGCTGCAGCCCGACCTGCTGCTGGCCCAGCGCGCCCTGGCCGAGCTGGCCCTGCGCAATGGCAAGGCCAGCGATGCCCTGGCCGTGGCCAAAACCGTGCAGCAGCAGCGGCCCAAGTCGGCGGCTGGCTACGTGATGGAGGGCGACGTGCACTCCTTCAACAAGGCCTTCGGCGCCGCCGCCCAGGCCTACCGCAATGGCCTGAAGCAGCAGCCCACCGCCGAGCTGGCCATCAAGCTGCACACCGCGCTCACGCTGGACGGCAAAGGCGCCGAGGCCGAGCGCGCGGCCTCGGAGTGGATCAAGGCCAACCCCAAAGACGCGGCCGTGTCGCAGTACCTGGGCGACCGGGCGCTGGCGGCCAAGCGCACGGTGGAAGCCCGGGCGCATTACGAGCGCGTGGTGGCCTTGCAACCCCGCAACCCGGTGGCCCTGAACAACCTGGCCTGGCTGCTGGGCCAGGCCAAGCAGCCGCAGGCGGTGGAGATGGCCGAGCGGGCCGTGGCCGCGGCACCCAACGAGCCCGCCTTCCAGGACACCTTGGCCGTGGTGTTGTCTGACCGCGGCGAGCACGAGAAAGCCCTGGAAATCCAGAAAAAAGTCGTGGCCCAGCGCCCGGCGGTGCCCATCTTCAAGCTCAACCTGGCCAAAATCATGATCAAAGCCGGCGACAAGTCGGGCGCCAAGTCGCTGCTCGACGAACTGGCCGCCATGGGCGACAAGTTTGGGCAGCAGGCCGAGGTGGCCGAGTTGCGCAAGGGCTTGTGAGGCCGGTGTCGAAGAATTTGACAACCGCAGCAAGCTAGGTGGTACGCAATCCGATTGGGTAAAAGAAAGCCATTGAAAATCAATCGCTTGCAAGGGTGTTTTCAGTCTGGGCAAGTTTCTTGCTTCTGATTTGTGAACGTCCTGTGGAGGCAGTGCCAAGCGCAGGAGAACAGCCATGAACGAAACCGAACGCCAGAATTCAATGCCCTCGGATGAGCCCGTCGCCCAACACGGCCTGAGCCGCCGCCGGCTGGTGCGCGCCGGCCTGAGCGCCGCGCCGGTGATGGCCGCCCTCAAGAGCAACACCGTGCTGGCCGGTGGCAGTGGCCACAGCTGCGTGCGTCCCTCGTCCTTCTCGTCGCTCACCGCCGCGCAGATGCAGGTGAGCCGTGGCCGCATCATCAAAGACGACTATTCCTGCGCCTCCCACGGCTTCTGGAAGAATCGCGACGATGGCCTGCCGAAGAACTTCAAGACCAAGACGGCCTTCATCGGTGGCGTCACGGGGTTCACCCAAAACCCCAACGGCTTCTTCACGGGCAAGTCGCTGCAACAGGTGCTCGACATGCCGGGCAACCAGAACAACACCGCGCTGGCCCGTCACGTCACGGCCGCCTTCCTGTCTGCGGTGGCCGTGGGCAACGACCCCGACCGCGTGATGCTGTCGAAGTCGCAGTGCGCCCAGATCTGGAACGGTCAGGGCTTCTGGTCACCGTTCGCCGGTGCCAACTGGACCTACGACGACACCATGAACTACTTCGAGGCGGTGTACGGCTGGCTCAGCCTCTGAGCCTTTCTTGCCCATGCTCCGATGCACCTGCCTGCGCACGCAGGGCTTGGTGGTTCGCGAATACCCCGACGGTTGCGTTGTCTACGACGAGGCGGACGCCAGCCTGCACGCCCTTGAGCCCTGGGCGGGCGAGGCCTTGCTTCGCCTGATGCAAGGCCCGCCACCCACCGTGCCCGAATTGGCCGACCTGCTGGTGGGCGGTAGCGCCAGCGCCGACGAGCAAGCGCAGGTGGACGAGGCCTTGCAGCAATTCGCCGCCCGAGGCTGGGTGGCCTGGGTGCCAGCATGAGCACCCCGCGCCGCCTGCAAGACTGGGCCCCTGCCGACCTGCGCCGCGCCTTGGCTGGCCAGGGCATTCGCTTGCGCCTGCCGCCTTTCGTGGTGCACATCCGCAGCCCCATTGCGGTGGTGGCCGAAGGGCTCAGCGCCCTGTACCCCACGAACGAGTGCCTCGACCCCGCCGATTCGATGGCCGATTTCCACGTGGCCGTCACCCCGCGCTGGCGGCCGCTGCGGCCCCTGTGCGTGTTCGAGATGGACGGCCTTCGCCCCTTCACGCCCCTGGGCCGTGACGAGGCCTTCGCCTTCCTGGAGTGGGGCCTGAACTGGTGCGTGACTGGCCACGCCCACCACTGGGTGGCCGTGCACGCGGCGGTGCTGGAAAAGCAAGGCCGGGCACTGGTGCTGCCCGCACCACCTGGCTCGGGCAAGAGCACCTTGTGCGCGGCGCTCATGCTCAACGGCTGGCGGCTGCTCTCGGACGAGATGGCCTTGCTCGACCCGGCCACTGGCCAACTCACCGCCTCGCCACGCCCGGTGAGTTTGAAGAACGCGTCCATCGACATCATTCGCCAGCGCCACCCTGAGGCCGTGATCGGCCCGGTGGCGCGCAACACCCTCAAGGGCACGGTGGGGCACCTGCGCGTCACCCCCGACAGCCTGGCCCGGGCGAGCGACACCGCACGGCCGGCCTGGCTGGTGTTCCCGCGTTACGAGGCCGGCGCCGACCTGACCCTCACCCCACGAGGCAAGGCCCGTGCCCTGGTGGAAATCGCCAGCCACAGCTTCAACCACCACGTGCACGGCCGCGCCGGCTTAGAGGCACTGGCCACGCTGGTGGAGCAAAGCGACTGCCTGGACCTGCGCTACAGCCGCCTGGACGAGGCCCTGGCCTGGGCCCGTTCGCTGGAGGCGCTCCAATGAGCCTGCCTTCCATCGCGCCCTTGGTGGCCGCGTTGCACGACGGGCGGGAACTGCTGCGCTGGCGCCCCGCCACCTGGGACCTGTGCCTGCGCC
The DNA here is from genome assembly GCF_041913525.1 of Hydrogenophaga sp. Classification (GTDB taxonomy): domain Bacteria; phylum Pseudomonadota; class Gammaproteobacteria; order Burkholderiales; family Burkholderiaceae_C; genus Hydrogenophaga. Next base: position 48,481 of record NZ_JAYSFD010000007.1, read on the forward strand.
AGGGCCGCCACGCCGACGTACTGGCCCGCCTGGGCGTGGCCGCGCAAGAGGCGGGCGTGTGGGAGCAGATTCCCCAGGCCGCCCGTTACCACCTGGAGGCCGCCTGCAAACTGGCCGACCGCCAGCACACCGAGTTGGCCCACGAGGTGCGCGCCATCGCGCGAGCCCTGGCCCGCATCGGCGTGCCCGTGGTCTTGCTCAAGGGCGCGGCTTACCGCATGGCGGGGCTGCGCGCCGCGCGGGGCCGGCTGGTGTCTGACGTGGACATCCTGGTGCCGCGCGAGCGCCTGGCCGATGTCGAGTCGGCGCTGATGATGGGTGGCTGGGTGTCCACCCAGCACAGCGCCTACGACCAGCGCTACTACCGCCAGTGGATGCACGAGCTGCCCCCGCTGCGGCACGTGCACCGGGGCTCGGTGCTGGACGTGCACCACGCCATCCTGCCGCTCACCAATCGCTTGAAACCCGATTCGGCGCTGCTGCTGGCCGCTGCCCAGCCAGTGCCGGGCGAAGAGGGCGTGCACACGCTGGCGCCGCTTGACCTGCTGCTGCACAGCGCGGCGCACCTGTTCCACGAAGGCGAGCTGGAAATGGGCCTGCGCGGCCTGCTCGACCTGGATGCCCTGTTGCGCGAGTGCGTGCCCGACGCCGCCGCCGCCCAGGCGCTGCTGGCCCGCGCCCAGGCCCTGCAACTCAGTGGCCCGCTCGCCCTGGCCCTGCGCTACACCCAGGCCCTGATGGGCACGCCGGTGCCGGCCCCGCTGCGCGAAGGCCTGCCCGGCGCCGACCCGGCCCAGCCCTCGGGTCATTGGCTGCTGGACGCCCTCTACCTGCGCGCATTGCGCCCGCCACACCCCAGCGCCGACGACCGGTGGACACCGCTGGCGCGCCTGCTCTTGTATCTTCGGGCCCATGCGCTGCGCATGCCGCCACACCTGCTGCTGCCGCACCTGGCCCGCAAACTCCTATCGCCCGCCAAGCCCCATGCCGATGCCTGATTCCATCCGCCGTGCCCTGTGCGGCACGGCCCTCTTGCTGATGGTTGCCAGCCCCGCCCGGGCCGACCTGGCCGACACCGTGGCCAAGGTCAAGCCATCGGTGGTGCTGGTGGGCACCTATCTCGCCACCGACAGCCCCCGCTTTCGCCTGCGCGGCACCGGTTTTCTGGTGGGGCAGGGCAACGAGGTGGTGACCAACGCCCATGTGCTGCCCGCCGAGGCCACCGCCAATGACCCCGCGCTGGTGGTGCAGGTGCGAACGGCCACCGGCCAGTGGCAGATGCGCGAAGCCACCTTGCTGGCGCGCGACAACCCGCGCGACCTGGCCCTGCTGCGCATGGCCGGTCAGCCAGGGCCGGCGCTGGCGGTGGGCGATTCGGCCACCGTGCGCGAGGGCCAGGAACTGGCCTTCACTGGCTTTCCCATTGGCGGCGTGCTGGGTTTCTCGCCCGTGACGCACCGTGCCCTGGTGGCCAGCATCACCGAGGCCGTGCTGCCCAGCCCCAGCGCCGACCGCCTGCAACCCCAGGCCATCCGCAGCCTGCGCGATGGCTCGTTCACCATCTTCCAACTCGACGCCACCGCTTACCCGGGCAACAGCGGCGGGCCTTTGTTCCATCCCCAGACCGGCGAGGTGATGGGCGTGATCAACATGGTGCTGGTCAAGGGCACGCGCGAGGCGGCGCTGAGCGCGCCCTCCGGCATCTCCTATGCCATTCCCTCGGTGCACGTGAAAAAGCTCATGGAGCGCGCCAAATGACCCAGGGCGCCGAAGCGGTGGATGCGCTGGTGATTGGGGCTGGCGTGGTCGGCCTGGCCGTGGCCCGCGCCTTGGCCCTGGCCGGCCGCGAGGTGATGGTGCTGGAGCGCGAGGCCGCCATCGGCACCGGCGTGAGCTCGCGCAACAGCGAGGTCATCCACGCCGGCCTGTATTACCCGCCCGGCTCGCTGAAAGCACGGCTGTGTCTGCGCGGGCGCGACCTGCTGTACGCCTACGCCCAAGAGCGCGCCGTGCCGCACCAGCGCTGCGGCAAGCTCATCGTGGCCACTACCGCGTCCCAACGCGACGCCTTGCCGGCCTTCGTGCAGCGCGCCCAGGCCTGCGGCGTGCACGACCTGCGCCTGATCTCGCGTGAGGAGGCCCGCGCGATGGAGCCCGAGTTGGACTGCCTGGCCGCGGTGTGGTCGCCGTCCACCGGCATCGTGGACAGCCATGGCCTGATGCTGGCCCTGCAAGGCGACCTGGAGAACGCCGGTGGCCTGGTGGCCTGCCACGCCGCCGTGTCGGCCCTGCAGGTGGTGCCGGGTGGCCTGCTGGTGGAAACGGCCGATGGCACCCGCCTGCAGGCCCGCACCGTGGTGAACGCGGCGGGTTTGTCGGCTTGTGCGCTGGCGGCCCTGGTGCCCAGCGCCACGCCGGGATCTGTGCCCAAGCCCTGGTTCGCCAAGGGCAACTACTTCACCCTGAGCGGGCGAGCGCCCTTTCAGCGCCTGATCTACCCCGCGCCCGAGCCCGACGCGCACCTGGCCGGCCTGGGCGTGCACCTCACGCTGGACCTGGGTGGGCAGGCCAAGTTCGGCCCCGACGTGCAGTGGGTGGATTCGCCCGATGACCTGGTGGTGGACGCCAGCCGGGGCGACGCCTTCTACGCCGCCATCCGCCGCTACTGGCCCGGCCTGCCCGATGGCGCGCTGCTGCCGGGCTACGCCGGCATCCGCCCCAAGATCAGCGGCCCGCACGAGCCGGCCGCCGACTTCCTCATTCAGACCGAGAGCCAGCACGGCGTGCCGGGCCTGGTGAACCTGCTGGGCATCGAATCGCCCGGCCTGACCAGTTGCCTGGCCGTGGCAGAAGAGGTGCTGGCCCGCCTCAGCAGGCCATAGCGCGGTAGCGCGTTAGGGCCTTAGCGCCTGAGTGCCTGGATGGCCCGTGCGGCCTCGCTCACCAGGGCCGGGCCGCGGTAAATCAGGCCGGTGTAGATCTGCACCACGTCGGCACCCGCTTCGATCTTGCTCACCGCGTCGGCGCCACTGAGCACGCCGCCCACGCCCACGATGGGGAAGCCCGCGCCCAGGGCCTGGCGCAACTGGGCAATCACCCGGTTGCTGGCCTGCAGCACCGGCGCACCCGAGAGGCCGCCGGTTTCGGTGGCGTGCGGCAGGCCGGCCACCGCGTCGCGGCTGAGCGTGGTGTTGGTGGCGATCACGCCCAGCAGGTTCGTGGGCTGGCCATCGGCGCCACAGCCGTGGCGGCGCAGGGTGGCCGCGATCACGGCGATCTGGTCGTCGTCCAGATCGGGGGCGATCTTCACGAACACCGGAATCGACTTGCCGTGCTCGGCCGCCAGGTCGGCGCGGCGGGCCATCACCGCACCCAGCAGGGCGTCAAGTGCCTCGTCGCTCTGCAGGCTGCGCAGGTTTTGCGTGTTGGGGCTGGAGATGTTCACCGTCACGTAGTCGGCGTGCGGGTACACGCCGGCCAGGCAGGTGAGGTAGTCGTCGGTGGCGCGCTCAATGGGCGTGCTGGCGTTCTTGCCAATGTTCAGGCCCAGCAGCATGGGCGCACCGCCGCCGCCCTGGCGGAAGCGGGCGCGCTTCACGTTGGCGATGAAGGCGTCCAGGCCCTCGTTGTTGAAGCCCAGGCGGTTGATCAGCGCCTGCCGCTCGGGAATGCGGAACATGCGCGGCTTCGGGTTGCCGGGCTGGCCCTTGGGCGTGACCGTGCCCACCTCGACAAAGCCGAAACCCATGGCGGCCAGGCCATCAATGCAGCGGGCGTTTTTGTCCAGCCCGGCGGCCAGGCCCACCCGGTTGGGCAGCTTCAGGCCGGCCAGGGTGTAGGGGTCGTCCACGCGCGATTCGCCGTACAGGCAGGTGAGCGGGGAGTGCTGCACCCGGGCAATCGAGTCGAGCGTGAGCTCGTGGGCCGCCTCGGGGTCCATCTTGAAGAGGAGGGCGCGCGCCAGGCCGTAGGGGATGAGGGACATCGGATAATCCGGGGTTTTTGACGAACCCGGGATTGTCGCAAATGACCCAAGACGAACTCAAAGCCCTGGTGGGCCAGGCCGCCCTGCAATACGTGGTGCCTGGCGAAATCGTGGGCGTGGGCACGGGCTCGACGGTGAACAAGTTCATCGACGCGCTGGCCACCATGAAAGACCAGATCCCCGGGGCGGTCTCCAGCTCCGAGGCGTCCACCGCGCGCCTGAAAGCCTTGGGCATTCCGGTGCTGGAAGCCAATGACGTGGCCGAGCTGTCGGTGTACATCGACGGGGCCGACGAGATTGATGCCCAGGGTTACATGGTGAAGGGTGGTGGCGCCGCGCTCACGCGCGAGAAGATCGTGGCCGCCCAATCGCGCCGCTTTGTCTGCATCGCCGACGAGAGCAAGCTGGTGCAGGCCCTGGGTGCCTTCCCGCTGCCGGTGGAGGTGATTCCCATGGCCGCTGCCCGCATCGCTCGCCAGTTCGCCACGCTGGGCGGCGAGGCCCGTGTGCGCCTGAAAGACGGCGTGCCCCTGGTCACCGATAACGGCCAGCACATCCTGGATGTGACCGGCCTGCGCATCACCGACCCGCTGGCCTTCGAGAGCGAAGTCAACCAGTGGCCGGGCGTGGTGACGGTGGGGGTGTTCGCCCACCAGAAGGCCCAGGTCTGCCTGTTGGGCACGTCCAGCGGCGTGAAGACGCTGACGTTCTGAGGCGGCGCCGGCTCGCGCCGGCAGACTCAGAAACGAATGCCCGCCGGGTTGTTCACGGGCGGAGCCACCGGTACCTCGGCCGGCGCCCGCGGCGCGGGCGAGGCGTTGTCGGTGGGCGGCTTGGCCACGGGTGCCTGCACGGTCACCAGCGGTGACGGCGCCGGGCGGCGGTAGCCGCCGGGCAGCATCGACTGCTTCGGGTAGCCGGCCGCGTCCAGGTACTGCGTCCACTCGGGCTCGGAAAAGCCCTTGAGGCGCTGCGAGCCGATGGTCAGCAAGGGCAGGGCGGCCTCCCCGGCCAGGCGCTTGAGCGCCTCGGCGTCGTCCTGGCTGGACACGGTTTTTTCGGTGTACGGGATGCCGCGGCTGTTCAGCAGGTTGCGGCCCGCGTTGCAGGGCGCGCAATCGGCAGCGCTGTAAAAGGTGACGGGGTAGCGGCTGCTGGTTTGCCGCAGTTCGTAGGGCAGGGCCGACCCGGCCGAGCCCCGGCCGCTGCCTGCGGGCGCCGCGGCGGGCGCTTGCGTTGCGGGTGGCTGGTCGGAGAACGACACCCGACCATCAGGCCCCACGATGCGGTACACCCCCTGCGCCGAGGCTTGGCCCGCCAGGCTCAATAAGGCCAGGGTCAGGGCGGTGGCAATCGGGCGGCGCAGGCTCATGGGGTTCTCCGTTCGATGGGTGTCAAGGGGCTCCAGGGTCGGGCCTGGCCTCAGGCCATGCCCTGGTGTCGCAGCAAGGCATCAATGCTCGGCTCGCGACCCCGGAACACTTTGAACGATTCCATCGCGGGTCGGCTGCCGCCGGCCTCCAGAATCGCCTGACGGTAGCGTCGGCCCGTCTGAACGTCGACCGTGCTGTTGCCCAGGCGCTGCGCCGCCTCCTCAAAGGCGGCATAGGCGTCGGCGCTGAGCACCTCGGCCCACTTGTAGCTGTAGTAGCCCGCCGAGTAACCGCCCGCAAAGATGTGGCTGAAGGTGTGCGGCGTGCGGCTGTAGGCCGGCGCCTGCAGCACGGCCACCTCGTCGCGCACCGACTTGAGCAGGGCCAGAATGGCCTCACCCGTGGCGGGCGGCTGCGGTTGGCTGTGCAGCAGCATGTCAAAAAGGGCGAATTCCACCTGGCGAAGCGTTTGCAGGCCGCTCTGGAAATTCTTGGCCGCCAGCATCTTGTCGAACAGGGCGCGCGGCAGCGGCTCGCCGGTGTCCACATGGGCGGTCATGTGCTTGAGCACGTCCCATTCCCAGCAGAAGTTCTCCATGAACTGGCTGGGCAGTTCCACCGCGTCCCACTCCACGCCGCTGATGCCCGACACATCGCGCTCGTTCACCTGGGTGAGCAAGTGGTGCAGGCCGTGGCCGAACTCATGGAAGAGGGTGATCACATCGTCGTGCGTGAGCAGCGGCGGCTTGCCGTTCACCCCTTCAGCGAAGTTGCACACCAGGTGCGCCACCGGGGTCTGCAGCGCGCCGGTGTCCGGGCGCAGCCAGCGGGCGCGCACATCGTCCATCCAGGCGCCACCTCGCTTGCCGTTGCGGGCGCCCGGGTCCAGGTAGAACTGACCCACGAGCATGCCCTCGCGCTCGATGCGGAAGAACTGCACACCGGGGTGCCACACCGGCGCCTGATCGGGGCGAATGGCCACCTCGAACAGCGTCTCCACAATCTGGAACAAGCCGCCCAGCACCTTGGGTGCAGTGAAGTAGGGCTTGACCTCCTGCTCACTAAACGCGTAACGGGCCTCCTTGAGCTTCTCGCCCACATAAGGCCAGTCCCAGGCTTGCGGGTCGTTCAAGCCCAGCTCCGACTGGGCAAATTCGCGCATGTCGGCCAGGTCTCGCTCCGCGAAGGGGCGGGCCTTGGTGGCCAGGTCGCGCAGGAAGCCGATCACCTGCTCGGGCGACTGCGCCATCTTGGGCACCAGCGACACATCGGCGAAGTGGCGGTGGCCCAGCAATTGGGCCTCTTCGTGGCGCAGCGCCAGCAACTCGCCCATGATGGCGCTGTTGTCAAACTTGGCGCCATCGCCTTCGGCCTGGTCGCTCGCCCGGGTGACGTAAGCGCGGTACAGCTTCTCGCGCAGCGCGCTGCTGTGCGCGAACTGCATCACCGGCAGGTACACCGGCATCTTCAGGGTCAGCTTGTGGCCTTCGCGGCCATCGGCCTTGGCCGCCGCCGCGGTGGCTTGAACCACGTCGTCGGGAACACCGGCCAATTCGTCTGTGCCCACGTAGAGGGCGTAGGCGTCGGTGGCGTCGAGCGTGTTCTCGCTGAACTTCTGAGCCAGTTCGGCCGATCGCTCTTGAATGGCCGCAAAGCGTTCCTTGGCCTCGCCCTGCAGCTCGGCACCGCCCAGCACAAAGCCCTGCAGCGCGTTGTGGTGGGCGCGGGCCTGCTCGGGCGAGAGCGTGGCGGGGTCCATGGACTTGTACTTGGCGTACAAGCGCTCGTCGGCGCCCAGGCGGGTCCAGAAGTCGGTGACCTTGGGCAGCGCTTCGTTGTAGGCGGCCCGGAGTTCGGGGGTGTCGGCCACGCTGTTGAGGTGGCTCACCGCCCCCCAGGCTCGGCCCAGGCGCTCAGTGGCCACGTCCAGTGTGCTGGCGATGGCTTTCCAATCGGCGGGGAAGTCGGGGGCGGTCACCTGCTCAAGCGCGGCATCGGCCTGGCGCAGCAGTTGGTCGATGGCAGGGCCCACCCCCTCGGGGGTGATGGCATCGAACCGGGGGAGATCGGAGAAATCGAGCAGGGGCTGGGCGGGGGCGGTGCGATCGTTCATGCCATCAGGGTGGGGTCAAGGCCAACAAAGTTCAAGCCGCTGGGCGCTGAACCGCTCAGGCGGCGCCCTTTTTGATGCTCTTCTTGCGCACCTTGGCTCGCTTGACCTGCCCTCCGGGGGTCAGCCGCTGGTTGCCCAGCACCTTCACCACCTTCACTTCGGGTTTTTGGCCACCGCGTTTGCTGAACTTCAGCACCTTCACTTCCTTTGGGCCGGGCATGCGGTTTTCATCGACCGGCTTGGTCTTCTCGGGAATGGGGCGCCACAGCACCAGCAACTTGCCGATGTGCTGGATGGGTGCGGCGTTCAGCTCGTCGGCCAGGGTTTCCAGCATGCTGTCGCGGGCGACCCGGTCGTCGCTGAGCACCCGGATCTTGATGAGGCCATGGGCGTTCAGGGCCGCATCGGCTTCCTTTTTGACCGCCGGCGTCAGACCGTCGCCTCCGATGTGGACGACGGGGTCTAGGTGGTGGGCTTCGGCGCGGTGCACCTTGCGCTGGGCGGGAGTGAGAATAATCTGGGGCATGGGACAATTATCGTTTACACGGCGGTATTGCGTTTCATGGGCATCAAAGTCAAAACCCAAAGCAAAAAGGTCAACAAGGCCTGGCTGAACCAGCACGTCAACGACCCTTACGTGAAGCTGGCCCAAAAAGAGGGGTACCGCGCTCGGGCGGCGTACAAGCTCAAAGAAATCGACGAGACGCTGGACCTCATCCACCCGGGTGACGTGGTCGTCGACCTGGGCAGCGCGCCCGGCGCCTGGAGCCAGTACCTGCGTCGGCGCCTAAGCCCACAAGGTGCTGCCGCTGGCGCGCTTCAAGGCACGATCATCGCGCTGGACCTGCTGCCCATGGAGGCCGTCGAAGACGTTTATTTCATCCAGGGCGATTTCCGCGAAGAAAGCGTGCTGGCGCAACTGGAACAGGCCCTGGCCGACCGCGGCTTGCAGCACAAGGTGAACGTGGTGGTGTCGGACATGGCGCCCAACCTTTCCGGTATCGCCTCGGCCGATGCCGCGCGCATTGAAGACCTGATCTCGCTGGCGGTTGATTTCGCCGTTCATCACCTCAAGCGCGATGGTGCTCTGGTGGTCAAGCTCTTCCACGGTGCAGCCTATGACCCGATGGTGAGTCTGTTTCGCCAGACGTTCCGGGTGGTCAAGGCCATCAAACCCAAGGCCAGCCGCGACAAATCGTCGGAAACCTTTTTGGTGGGCCTTGGTCTGAAAAAAGCGTCAGCCGGTGAGTCGGTTGAACCGAAATAGAAAATAGCCAAGTCTTTGATAGGCATTCCCAGGGGATGGGCATCGATGGCGATGCCTTGAAAGTCCTAGAATGGGGTGCATATGGGCGCATACGCCACCGAGTTTCCAGGAGCTGCACTTGAATAACCAATGGTTTTCGAAAATCGCCGTGTGGATGGTCATCGCCATGGTGCTTTTCACTGTCTTCAAGCAGTTCGACAGCCGCAGTGCGGCGGGTGCCGGCTACATCGGCTACTCCGAATTCCTCGATGAGGTGAAGGCCCAGCGCATCAAGAGTGCCACCATTCAAGAAGGCCAGGGCGGCACCGAGATCGTGGCCGTCACGCAAGATGACCGCCGCGTGCGCACCACCGCCACCTACCTTGACCGTGGCTTGGTGGGCGACCTCATCAACAACAACGTGAAGTTCGACGTGCGCCCTCGCGAAGAGGGCTCGCTGCTGATGACTCTGCTGGTGAGCTGGGGCCCGATGCTGCTGCTGATCGGCGTGTGGATCTACTTCATGCGCCAGATGCAGGGCGGCGGCAAAGGCGGTGCCTTCAGCTTCGGCAAGAGCAAGGCGCGCATGCTTGATGAGAACAACAACTCCGTGACTTTCGCTGACGTTGCTGGTTGCGACGAAGCCAAGGAAGAGGTCAAGGAGGTGGTGGACTTCCTCAAAGACCCGCAGAAATTCCAGAAGCTGGGTGGTCGCATTCCTCGCGGTTTGCTGCTGGTCGGCCCCCCGGGCACCGGCAAGACGCTGCTGGCCAAGTCCATTGCGGGTGAAGCCAAGGTGCCCTTCTTCTCGATCTCGGGCTCTGACTTCGTGGAGATGTTCGTCGGCGTGGGCGCGGCCCGTGTGCGCGACATGTTCGAAAACGCCAAGAAGAACGCGCCTTGCATCATCTTCATTGACGAAATCGACGCCGTGGGCCGCCAACGTGGCGCTGGCCTGGGCGGTGGCAACGACGAACGCGAGCAGACCCTCAACCAGATGCTGGTTGAGATGGACGGCTTCGAGACCAACCTGGGTGTGATCGTGGTGGCTGCCACCAACCGCCCCGACATCCTCGACGCTGCCCTGTTGCGCCCGGGCCGTTTTGACCGCCAGGTCTACGTGACCCTGCCCGACATCCGCGGCCGCGAGCAGATTCTCAATGTGCACATGCGCAAGATCCCGCTGGGCACTGACGTGAACGCCGCTGTGATCGCCCGTGGCACGCCTGGCATGAGCGGCGCCGACCTGGCCAACCTTTGTAACGAAGCCGCATTGATGGCCGCGCGTCGCAACGCCCGACTGGTCGAAATGCAGGATTTCGAGAAGGCCAAGGACAAGATCATCATGGGCCCCGAGCGCAAGACCATGGTCATGCCCGAGGAAGAGCGCCGCAACACCGCTTATCACGAGGCCGGACACGCCTTGATTGGCAAGCTGCTGCCCAAGTGTGACCCGGTGCACAAGGTCACCATCATCCCGCGTGGTCGCGCCCTCGGCGTGACCATGAGCCTGCCCGAAAAAGACCGCTACAGCTACGACAAGGACTACATGCTGAACCAGATCAGCATGCTGTTCGGTGGTCGCATCGCCGAAGAGGTCTTCATGAACCAGATGACCACCGGCGCCAGCAACGACTTTGAGCGTGCCACCCAAATTGCCCGCGACATGGTGATGCGCTACGGCATGACCACGGCCCTGGGCCCGATGGTGTACGCCGAGAACGAAGGCGAGGTCTTCCTGGGGCGCTCGGTGACCAAGACCACCAACATGAGCGAGCAGACCATGCAGAAGGTGGACGCCGAGGTGCGGCGCATCATCGACGAGCAGTACAAGCTGGCCCGCGACCTGATTGAAGAGCACAGCGACAAGATGCACGCCATGGCCAAGGCCCTGCTCGAATGGGAAACCATCGACGGTGAGCAATTGGACGACATTATGGCCGGCAAGCCGCCGCGCCCGCCCAAGGACTGGACGCCGCGCAACCCGGTGGGTGGCGGTGGTTCCGATGGCGGCACCCCCGCTGTGTCCACCGATCCTTCGCCGACCGCGGCCTGATCGGTCACCATCCTTCGCGGGGCCTTCGGGCCCCGTTTTTGTTTCGGAAGCCTTCACACATGCGCTGGATCACTGCCCGCTTTGACATCGACCTGAGCACGCCCAAAGTCATGGGCATCGTCAACGTCACGCCCGACTCTTTCTCGGATGGGGGGCGGCACGCCAGCACCAGCGCGGCCCTGGCCCACGCCGAGCGCCTGCTCAGTGAGGGGGCGCACATCCTGGACGTGGGCGGAGAGTCCACCCGGCCGGGCAGCCCCGCCGTGCCGCTGGACGAGGAGCTGCGCCGCGTGCTGCCGGTGGTGCGTGAGGTGGTGAAGCTCGGGGTTCCGGTTTCGGTGGACACCTACAAGCCCGAGGTGATGCGCGCCGTGCTCGACTTGGGGGCCGACATCGTGAACGACATCTGGGCCTTGCAGCAGCCGGGTGCCCTGGAGGTGGTCGCGGCCCATCCCAGGGCGGGCGTGTGCCTGATGCACATGCACCGAGACCCGCAGACCATGCAGGCGGCCCCGATGGAGGGCGATATTCTCGATGAGGTGCGCGCCTTCCTGCTGGCGCGAGCCGAGGCACTCACCTCGCTTGGCGCCGACCCTGCCCGCATTGCACTGGACCCGGGTGTTGGCTTTGGCAAGACCGTGGCCCAGAACTTCAGCCTTCTGGCGCGCCAGGACGTGTTTTTGTCGACCGGTTTTGCCTTCCTCACCGGCTGGTCGCGCAAGTCGTCGATCGGTGCAGTCACTGGCCACCAGCAGCCGTTGGACCGTGTGGCGGGCAGCGTCGCGGCGGCCTTGCTGGCGGTGGAGCGTGGCGCGCACGTGGTGCGCGTGCACGACGTTCTGGCCACGGTGGACGCCATCAAGGTGTGGGACGCTATGCGCGCCAGTGCCTGAGTTGTCTTGTGCGACCGCGATAATGCGGCGCACACGCGAGTAATCAGAAGGACAACACATGACGCGCCAGTACTTCGGCACCGACGGCATTCGTGGCACCGTTGGGCAAGCCCCCATTACCCCCGATTTCGTGCTTCGCCTGGCCCATGCGGTGGGCCGCGTGCTCAAGCGCAGCGAGCGCCATCCCACGGTGCTGATTGGCAAAGACACGCGCATCTCTGGCTACATGCTGGAGGCGGCACTTGAGTCCGGCTTCAACTCGGCCGGCGTGGACGTGGTGCTGTTGGGCCCAGTGCCCACACCTGCCGTGGCCTACCTTACGCGGGCGCAGCGCGCCAGCCTGGGCGTGGTGATCAGCGCCAGCCACAACCCCTTTGCCGACAACGGCATCAAGTTCTTCAGTGCCCAGGGTACCAAGCTGCCCGACGACTGGGAGCTGGCGGTGGAGGCGGCCATGAACGAGCCGCCGGTGTGGGTGGCCGCGGCCGAGTTGGGCAAGTCGCGTCGCCTGGACGACGCGGCCGGCCGTTACATCGAGTTCTGCAAGAGCACCTGCTCGCACAACCTGAGCCTCAAAGGCCTGAAGATCGTGGTCGACGGCGCGCACGGTGCGGCGTACCACATTGCCCCCGCGGTGTTCCATGAGCTGGGCGCCGAGGTGGTGAAGATTGGCTGCTCGCCTGATGGGCTGAACATCAACGACGGCGTCGGCGCGACGCACCCGCAGGCCCTGGTGGAGGCCGTTCGCCACCACCGCGCCGACTATGGCGTGGCCCTGGACGGCGACGCCGACCGCCTGCAAATGGTGGACAGCGCGGGGCGCTTGTACAACGGTGATGAACTGCTCTATCTGATTGCGTCCGATCGCATTGCCCGCGATGAAGATGTGCCCGGCGTGGTGGGCACCCTGATGACCAACATGGCGGTGGAGTTGGCCTTCAAGCGGCGCGGCGTGCGCTTCGTGCGCGCCAAGGTGGGTGACCGGTACGTGCTGGAAGCACTGGAGAAGCATGGTTGGGTGCTGGGCGGTGAGGGTTCCGGCCACCTGCTGGTGTTGGACCGCCACACCACTGGCGACGGCCTGGTGTCGGCCTTGCAAGTGCTTCACGCCTGCGTGGGCAGTGGCCAGACCATGGCGCAGTTGCTGTCGGAGGTGGTGTTGTTTCCCCAGACCTTGCTCAACGTTCGCCTTCAGCCGGGCCAAGACTGGAAGACCAACGCGAAACTGGCCAGCGAGACCCAGGCGGTTGAGGCCGAACTGGGCGATGCAGGCCGCGTGCTCATTCGCGCAAGCGGTACCGAGCCCCTGTTGCGGGTGATGGTGGAGGCGCGCGATGCCCATACCGCTCAGGCCTGCGCCGAGCGCCTGGCCCAGGCCGCGAAGGAGGGTGCATGAGCGCAGGTGCGATCACGGTGCGTCTGGCGGACTACGGCGATGCCGGGGACGCCTTGGCCGTCGTTCAATTGCTCGACGCTTACGCGCAAGACCCGGCCGGTGGTGGCGAGGGCTTGTCAGAGGTGGTGAAAGCGGCGCTTGTCCCTGAGCTGGCCAAGCGCCCGCAGGCTTTCAGTGTGCTGGCGTTTGATGGCCAGACGCCGGTGGGCCTGGTGAACTGCATCGAGGGCTTTTCCACCTTCAAGTGCAAGCCGCTGGTGAACATCCACGACGTGTCGGTGTTGGCCAGTCACCGCGGTCGCCGCATCGCCGAGCGGATGTTTGAGGTGGTCGAACAAGAGGCTCAACGTCGAGGCGCCGTGAAGCTCACGCTGGAAGTGCTGTCAGGCAACCAGGCGGCGCGCAAGGCCTACCTCCGCATGGGCTTTGAGGGCTATCAGCTGGACCCGGCCATGGGCACGGCCGAGTTCATGCAGAAGTGGCTCTGACGCCCGAGCCTTGGCTAATCAGTACAACAGATAGGGCGCTCGGGCGCTCAGCCAGGCCTGCTCATCTGGTACGGCCAAGGCGTCCAGCGCGGCGGGCGCTGCGCTCACATCGTCCACCCACTCGCGCAGTAGCGGGCTGCCGTTGATGAGGTCAATGGCCAGGCGGTCGTGCTCGTATTCGTAGGGAAAGTCGCGCCACAGCGGGTAGTCGGGCTGCTGCAGTCGGATGGCGCGGAAGGCCAGGGCCTGCAGGCGCCAAGGCTGGAAGACTTGGTGCCCGTAGTGCTGCGGGTCTTCCACGTGGATCTGCACGCCAGCGCACAGCTTCCCCGCGTGCTTGTGGAAGGTCGGCTCGAACCAGCACTCGCGCAGCACACAGCCTTGCAGCCATTGCGGTGCCAGTTCGCGCATGTCGCGCACCAGGCGGGTGGTGTCCAGATCGGGCGCGCCGAACAGTTCCAGCGGCCGCGTGGTGCCGCGGCCTTCGCTCAGCGTGGTGCCCTCCAGCATGACGGTGCCAGCGTAGGCCCGCGCCATGGACAGGTTGGGCGCGTTCGGGCTGGGGTTCACCCATGTGCGCTCTCCCGTGGGCCAGCCGAAACCGGGCGCTGCATCGGGTGCCCAGCCCTCCATGGTGATGACCCGGTACTCCAGTGACAGCCCCAGCGTGGCGATGAACCAGTGGCCCAGTTCGCCCATGGTCATGCCGTGGCGCATGGGCATCGGGCCTGCGCCCACGAAGCTCTCCCAGCCCGCGCGCAGCGTCAGGCCCTCCACCGGGCGGCCGGCGGGGTTGGGGCGATCCAGCACCCACACGGCCTTGTCGTGCTGAGCTGCGGCCTCGAGCACGTAACGCAGCGTGGTGATGAAGGTGTAGATGCGGCAGCCCAGGTCTTGCAGATCGACGAGCAGCACGTCGAAGCTGTCCATCATGGCGTCGGTGGGGCGCCGCACGGTGCCGTACAGGCTGAACACGGGAATGCCCAGGCGCGGGTCGAGGTAGTCGGGCGACTCGACCATGTTGTCTTGCTTGTCACCGCGCAGGCCGTGCTGCGGGCCAAAAGCGGCGCTTAGCTTCACGTCGGGCAGGGCCGCCAGGGCGTCCAGCGCGTGGGTGAGGTCGCGCGTGACAGAGGCGGGGTGGGCGAGCAGCGCCACGCGGCGGCCGGCCAAGGGTGCGCGCAGGGCAGGGTCTTGAAGAAAGCGTTCGAGGCCGATCAACATGAGTGGCTTGGGTGGTAGGGCGGCAGGCGCAGGGTCCAACCCCTGCGGTCGTGGAAATCGGGGTGGTCTTTAGGGTGGTGCAGGGCCCAATGGCTCAACTGTCCCTCGCGATCCTCCAGCACCGCGGTCAGGCCCACGAGCAGGTCTTGCGTGTGCGGGATGCCGCTCAATGCCACCTCGGCCAGCAGTTCGATGCCTTTGGTGGTGCTTGACCATTGCAACCGGGGCGCAGAGGGGCTGGGCGACGCGTCGACTCTGGCCCGCTCGTCGCGGAAGTGGTACTCGGCGTACTGGCCCGAGGGCGAGAAGTTGAACTCGCGGTAAGTCGGGTTGTCGGCAGGCGCCACAAAGGCCTCCAGGCAAGTGTGCTGCCAGAGCTGGTCGGCGAAGCCCGGCAGAGCAGGGGCGGGCAATTGCAGCAGGTGTGGTGGTGCTGCCAATGAGTAGCGGATGCTCAGGCCATGCCCTGTTCGCTGCACGTGGGCCTCAAGGGTCACGCCAGGCCACAGGGGTGAGGCCGGATGGGGCAGTAGGGACAAGGGGCGTTGGATCACGGGCCCTATTGTGTCAGCGCCCGTGGCAGGCCCAGCCCATACAGGCGGGCCTTGTCATGAAGTGTTCATGTGACTGAAACGAACAGGTCACCGAGGCTGCGCACCATCGCACAAACGCCACGGAGACCCATTTGAACGACATCCCTCACCTCAAACCCGATCAGCCGGCGCTGGTCAACCATGCCCTACCCCTGGCGGGTCTGATGGCGCGCGCCAAGGGCGACGCGGGCATCGACGTCACCTGGGCCCGCCACCAGGACGAGGTGCGCGAGGCCCAGCGCCTGCGCTACCAGGTGTTTGCGGGTGAGATGGGCGCTCGTCTGCCCAAGACGGTGCCCGGTCACGACGTCGATCTGTTCGATGACTTCTGTGAGCACCTGCTGGTGCGCGATCGCCAGACGCAGCAGGTCATCGGCACCTATCGGGTGCTGACGCCGGCCCAGGCCAAGCGCGTGGGCAGTACCTACAGCGACACCGAGTTCGATCTCACCCGCCTGCGCCAGGTGCGCGAACGCATGGTGGAACTGGGCCGCAGTTGCGTGCACCCGGACCACCGCCACGGCGGCGTGATCATGGCGCTGTGGGGGGCCTTGGCCGACTTCATGGTGCGCAACCAGCTCGACACCATGATCGGCTGCGCCAGCATTCCCATGCACCACGAAGGCCCGCACGGCCGCGTGGGCGGTGGTCATGCGGCGGCCAGCATCTGGCGCCAGGTGCGCGACA
This sequence comes from Hydrogenophaga sp., assembly GCF_041913525.1. Taxonomy (GTDB): domain Bacteria; phylum Pseudomonadota; class Gammaproteobacteria; order Burkholderiales; family Burkholderiaceae_C; genus Hydrogenophaga. Next base: position 64,535 of record NZ_JAYSFD010000007.1, read on the forward strand.
CCCATTTGGCCCCGATTGACTGGCACGTGCGCCCGCGCCTGCCGCTGCCGGTGGAGTTGCTCGACGACACGCTGGACGTGGAGCCGCCCGCCCTGATCAAGGGCTATCTGCGCCTGGGCGCCAAGGTGCTGGGCCCACCAGCGTGGGACCCCGATTTCAACGCGGCCGATCTGCCCATGCTCATGCGCCTGGCTGATTTGCCCGCTCGCTACCGCAAGCATTTCCTGGGCACCTGAGCCGCCACGCCATGCGGATCCTGATCGTCACCGATGCCTGGGAGCCGCAGGGCCATGGTCTGGGCACCTGGCTGGTGGAGCTGTCCCGCGAGCTGCAGCGCGAGGGGCACGTGGTGTCGGTGATCGAGCCGTCTGGGTTTCGCAGCCTGCCCTGGCCCAAGGTGGCGGGTGTGCGCTGGTCGCTGTGGGCTGGCCAGCGCTTGCGCCAACGCATGGACGCGGCCGATGCCGACGCCATTCACATCGCCACCGAAGGCCCGCTGGGCTGGGCCGCACGCCGGCACTGTCTGGCGCGCGATTGGCCGTTTTCCACGGGCGCGCACGTGAGCTGGGCCACACGCCTGAACGCCATGCTGCGTGTGCCACGTGCCATCACCGTGGCGGCCATGCGGGTGTTTCACCAGCCCAGTTCCAAGGTGCTGGCGTCCAGCCCGGCCCTGCGAGAGAAGCTCCGGAGGGCCGGCATCGCGCGAGTGGGCGATTGGTCGGCCGGGGTGGACACGCGCCTGTTCACACCGGCCTTGCGTTCTCCGTCATGTGGCGTGTTGGGGCCTTTGGCCCGGCCGGTCAGCTTGTATGTCGGCCCCGTGGCGCACGAGCGCGATGTGGAAGACTTTCTCGGCCTTGACGTGCCGGGCAGCAAAGTGGTGTGCGGTGATGGCCCTCAAGCCAAGGCCTTGGTGGGGCGTTATCCCACGGTTCACTGGGTCGGGGTGTTGCCGCGCCATGAGCTTGCCGCCGTGTACGCCAACGCCGACGTGCTGGTCTACCCCGGGCGGCACGACGGCGCCGGGCGCGTGGTGCTGGAGGCCATGGCCTGCGGGACGCCCGTGGCAGCCTTGCCTGCGGACGGGCCCATGCAGTGGCTGGGCCCAGGGCAGGGTGGTTGCGTGGCCGACAGCCTGGAAGAGGCTTGGCACAAGGCCCTGCGCCTGTCCAGGCGGCAGGTGCGCGAACACGCGCTGGCCTACGGTTGGGCACAGGCTGTTGAAGGGTTTCTGGCCGCGCTGGCGTTGCGCCCGCGCATTCGGCGCACCCGCATGGCAGACATGACAGGGCGCAGTGCCGCAGGAACGCCAAAACACGGCCCGCTCGTTGAATAATGGGCATGGCACGTGCTTGGGTCGCCTTAGTCCATGCGACCCTTTTCCGAATCTCATGAGTGGCACCAATAACTTGAACAAAACCCCATTGCTCGATCGCGACCAAAGCATCCTGGCCTTTAACGAGCGGGTCATGGACTGGGCCCGGCGCCGGGATGTCCCCCTGCTGGAGCGCATGCGTTATCTCGCCATTGTGTCGAGCAACCTGGATGAGTTTTTCGAGGTGAGGATGGCGCCCCACCTCACGGCGGCTCAGGCCAACGAGCAGCGTGGCCTGTACACCACCCAGACCTTTGAGCGCCTGTCAGACCAGGTGCACGCCCTGGTGGCCCAGCAGTACGCCATCTACAACGACGAACTCATGCCCCTGCTGGAGAAGAAGGGCATCAAGATCGTGCCCCACAGCGAGCGCAACCCCAGACAGCGGCGTTGGGTGAAAGAGTTTTTCGTCAACGAGGTGCAGCCCCTGCTGATGCCCGTCGGCCTGGACCCGGCCCATCCTTTCCCGCAGGTGGCGAACAAGTCACTCAACTTCATTGTTCGCCTGGCGGGCAAAGACGCGTTCGGACGCGAGAACGAGGTCGCCATCGTCAAGGTGCCGCGCATCCTGCCGCGCTTTCTGCGCATGCCGGCTGTCAAGGGCTCGAAGCAAATGCACTTCGTGTCCATCTCCAGCATGATTCGCTCGCACCTGGGCGATCTGTTCCCAGGGCGCCAGGTCACCGAGTTCTCGCAGTTCCGCGTCACGCGCCACTCTGACCTGGCGGTGGACGAGGAAGAGGTGAAGAACCTGCGAACCGCCTTGCGCAAGGGGCTGCAGCAGCGGCATTTCGGACAGGCGCTTCGCCTGGAGGTGTCGGCCGGCTGCTCGGAGTTCCTCTCGGGCTTTCTGCTGGCGCAATTCGGTTTGCCGGCCAACGCGCTGTACCGGGTGGCGGGGCCGGTGAACCTGGTGCGGCTGAACCAGCTGGTGGACATGATCGATGCCCCGGCCCTGCGCTTCGAGCCTTACCACCCCGGCTGGCCTGTGCAGCTCACGCCCGGGCAGTCGTACTTTGAGCGGCTGCGACAGGGCGACGTGCTCATCCACCAGCCTTACGAGAGCTTCGATGCCGTGCTGGGTTTTTTGCGCGAGGCCGTGCTGGACCCGGACGTCGTGGCCATCAAACAAACCATCTACCGAACCGGTTCCAAGAGCGAGCTGATGGATCTGCTGCGCGAGGCTGTGCGGCGCGGCAAAGAAGTCACAGCGGTGGTGGAGCTCAAGGCCCGCTTCGACGAAGAGGCCAACATCAACTACGCCGAACGCCTGGAGTCGGTGGGCGCGCAGGTGGTGTACGGTGTGGTGGGCCTCAAGACCCACGCCAAGATGATGCTCATCACCCGGCGTGAGGCCGGGGGGCTGCGGCGTTACGCCCACCTGTCCACGGGCAACTACAACCCTGGAACAGCCCGGCTCTACACCGACCTGAGCTACCTCACGGCCGACCCGCAGCTCACGGCCGACCTGGACCAGATCTTCCTGCACTTGGCCAGCCAGAACCGGCTTGGGCGCTTGAACAAGGCGGTGATCGCGCCCTTCCATTTGCACCGCGCCTTGCTCGACCGCTTGGACGCGGCGGGCAAGGCGGCCGCAGCCGGTAAAGAGGTGCGCATCGTGTTGAAGATGAACGCCCTCACCGACGAGCCGCTGGCCCGGGCCTTGGCCGAGGCGTCACAGCGCGGGGTGAAGGTGGACTTGATCGTGCGCGGGGCTTGCGTGCTGCCAGCCCAGGTGCCAGGCTATACCGATAACGTGCGCGTTCGCTCGGTCATCGGCCGCCTGCTGGAGCACTCACGGGTGTTCTATTTCCGCGTGGGTGACGACGAGGAGCTGTGGCTCTCCAGTGCCGACTGGATGAACCGCAACATGCTGCGCCGGGTGGAGCTGGCCTGGCCGGTAACAGATGCCCAGCTTCGCCAGCGCATCATTGACGAATGCCTGCTGGTGTACCTGCAGGACACGCGAGACGCCTGGTTGCTGCAAGCCGATGGTCAGTACCGCCCGGCGCACCAGACCTTGCCCCCCAGGGCGAGGGCTGTCCTGCAATCGGCCCAGTCAACCTTGATGGCCCGCTACGGCACCAAGGGCTGAGGAAAGGGCGGCAATGGACCTGATTCTGTGGCGGCACGCTGAGGCACAAGAGCACCCAGGTGGCGAACAGGGGGAGCAGGGCGATGCCCTCGACCTGGCCAGGCGCCTGACGCCGCGCGGGGAAAAGCAGGCCGCTCGCATGGCGGCCTGGCTGGACCGTCAACTGCCTGAGGGCACGCGCATCTGGTCGAGTCCTGCTGCCCGCGCCGAGCAGACGGCACAGGCCGCTCAGGCGCTGGGGCGCAAATACCGCCTCAGCGAGGCCCTGTTGCCTGGGGCGACGCCCGCCGCTCTGCTGGAGCTGGTGCAATGGCCTGGCGGGCGCTCGCCGGTTCTGGTGGTGGGGCACCAGCCCACCCTGGGGCAGGTGGTGGCGCAGTTGCTGGGTTTGCAGGCCGCCGACTGTTCGGTCAAGAAGGGCGCGGTCTGGTGGCTGCGCCAGCGCGAACGCGCGGGCGTGCCACAAACGGTCATCGTGACCGTGCAGACGCCCGAGCTGCTCTGACTTAGGCGGCCTTTTTGGCGTTGGTTGGGCGGGTGCGCGCGGGCTTGGTCTGAGGGGCTACGGCCGGGGTGGCGGTGGCGGGCTTGGCCGCGCGGGTTGTTTGGGCTGGTGCTTTTGCTACAGCCTTGGCTGGTGCCTTCACCGGCGTTTTCGCTGCGGCCTTGGCGGGGGCGGCCTCAGCCTTCACCTGCTTGGTGTTCTCGGTCTCGGCTTCTTGGGCCTGCGGCCTGCCGGTCTTGAGCGTGGGCACAGCGGCGAGAGCGGCTTTGAAATCGGCATCGCTTAGCGACTGAAGGGCCATCAGGCCGGCTCGCAGCAGCTCGCTTTTCTTCACGCTGGTGCCCAGTGCGATGGCCCGCGTCTTCATGGTCTCGATGGCGGCGAATTCGTTCTTGGGGATGGTGAAGCTGTCCCGCACGAGCTTGGGCTTCTTGGGGGTGTTTTTATCGGCATTGGCCATGGCAATTCTCCGCTGGATTGAAAGCGAAGAGTATAAACCGTATATACGGTTTATACGGTTTTGGCCCCTGGTAATGAAAGGGCGCGCCGCAGGCTGCCGTCAGCGAATGTCCGCGCTGAATTTCCAGGTGGTTTTTTGCCAAGCGGCCACTTCCTCCGTCAGCAACCAGGCCGACTGGGGGTACCGACGTGCCCATCCCGCAGGCGTCACCAGCCGGAACGCCCGGTTCTTGTAGCTGAGCTTGAGCACCTCGTGCTCGGGCATCTGGCGCGCGTGGCACAGCAACACGGCGATGCGCAGCGCCATCAGCTGTTTGGCGAACAACTCGTCTTGCAGCGACTCTTCCAGCTTCTTGAGCTTGCCGCGCTGTCCCAGCACCAGCTGGCTCATGCGGTGCAGCTCGGGCAGGGAGAAGCCGGGAGCGTCGACGTTGTCCAGGATGTAGGCGCCGTGGTGGTGCGATCGATCGTGCGAGATGTGTGTGCCCAGCTCATGCAGCCGGGCGGCCCACACGAGTTTCTGGGAATAGCGCTGGTTCTGGTCGTCTTGGGCCGCCACCTGAGAAAACAGCGTGGTGGCCACGGTGCTCACGCGCTGGGCCTGGCCGGTGTCCACCGAAAATCGCTGCGTGAGCCATTGCACAGTGCGCTCGCGCACATCGCCGCCGTCGGTGTCGCGGTCGATCAGGTCGTACAGGGCGCCATGGCGCAGGGCGCCCTGCGCGGGCAGCATTTGCTGGATGTCGAACAGGTCGAAGATGGCGCGGAGCACGGCCACGCCACCCGCAATCACGGGCCGGCGGTCGTCCTTGAGGGCTTCCAGTCGCACGGTCTCGGTGTTGCCGGCCCGTACGAGTTTGTCGATCAGCCAATCGAGGCCGGTGCGCGTGACCAGACCGCTGGCCCAGCCGTGCGCGGCCAGGATGTCGGCCACGGCAGACACCGTGCCTGACGAGCCATAGGCCACGTTCCAGTCGGTAGGCGGGAACTTGTCCAGTGCCTCTTCCAGCACCGCCTTGGCGGCCACTTCGGCGGTCTTGAAGGCGGTCAGGCTGACCTGGCCGCGCGGGAAATACCGCTGGGACCAGGCCACGCTGCCCAGGCGGTACGACTCCATGGCATGGGCGTTGTAGCCCTCGCCCAGGATCATTTCGGTGGATCGCCCGCCAATGTCCACCACCAGGCGTCGCTCGTCCGACTGGGGCAGCAGGTGGGAGACGCCTTGGTAGATCAGGCGCGCCTCTTCGTGTCCTGACACCACTTCAATGGGAAAGCCCAAAATCGCCTGGGCATTGCGAAGAAAGTCCTCGCGATTTCGTGCCTCGCGCAGGGTTTGGGTGGCCACGGCTCGAACCTGCTGCTTCTTGAAGCCGTGCAGGCGTTCGGCAAAACGGGCCAGGCAGTCCCAGCCACGCTCCATGGCGGCCTGGCTCAGCACTTTGTTTTCGTCCAGCCCGTTGCCCTGGCGAACGGTTTCCTTGATGTACTCGATGCGCTCGATGTGCCCTGAGTGGTATCGGCCAATTTCCAGGCGGAAGCTGTTCGAGCCAAGGTCAATGGCGGCGAGGAGGGTACCGTTTTGCATGGATGGGAGACACAGGACGGCCGTTCGAGAGTTGGCCATCGTGCGGGAAGCCGATTTGGGTAAACCCGGATTGTGACGCATCGTCGGTGCCATTGCCCTGGCGTGTGACAGACCTGTTTTCGTCACGTGTTTGTCACATTGCTTCCCTAAAGTTCACGGCATCCCTTCCCAAACAGTCTGAAAGGACCCACATGAACACCAAGCGAACCCTTCTGAAGTCCGTGGCCGCCGCTGCCCTGGCCACCCTGGCCATTGGCGCTGCGCACGCCGCCGACATCACCGGCGCCGGTGCGACTTTCCCGTTCCCGATCTATGCCAAGTGGGCCGAGGCTTACAAGAAGGAAACCGGTGTTGGCCTGAACTATCAATCGATCGGTTCGTCCGGCGGCCTGCGCCAGATCCGCGCCAAGACCGTGGCCTTTGGTGCCAGCGATGCCCCGGTGTCGGGCGCTGACCTGGACAAGGACGGCATGGTGCAGTTCCCGGCCATCATTGGCGGAACCGTGCCTGTGTTCAACCTCGACGGTTTCAAGCCCGGCGAACTGCGCGTGACCGGCCCGGTGCTGGCTGAGATGTTCATGGGCTCCATTTCCAAGTGGAATGACCCCAAGATCGCCGCGCTGAACCCCGGCAAGACCCTGCCTGACCAGACCATCACCGTGGTGCACCGCGCCGACGGCTCTGGCACGACCTTCAACTTCACCGACTACCTGAGCGCCGTGAGCAAGCCCTGGGCCGACAGCGTAGGCAAGGGAGCCGCGGTGAAGTGGCCGGCACCTACCTCGGTGGGTGGCAAGGGCAACGAAGGCGTGGCCGCCAACGTGAACCGCGTGAAGGGTGCGCTGGGCTATGTGGAATACGCCTACACCAAGAAGAACAACATGCCCTTCCTGCAGCTGCAGAACGCCGATGGCAAGTACGTCAGCCCGGACGACAAGACCTTCGCCGCTGCCGCCGCCGGCGTGGACTGGTTCAGTGTGCCTGGCATGGGCGTGTCCATGGTGAACGCCAAGGGCGCCGACAGCTGGCCCATCTCGACCGCTTCCTTCATCCTGATGTACAAGCAGCCGCAAGACAAGGCTCAGTCGGCTGAAGTGCTGAAGTTCTTTGACTGGTCGTTCAAGAACGGCAAGCAGATGGCGGCTGATCTGGACTACGTGCCGCTGCCCGACAGCCTGACCACCCAGATTCGTTCTAAGGTCTGGAGCCAGATCGCCAAGTAAGCCGGCGGGGGCGACAATCCGAACGCCGCCTGACAGCGCTGTCTGTCGGCGGCTTTCGGTTTGCGGAATGCCCCATGCCGCCTGATCGGGGTTCATCATGAGCGTGGATACCACCATGACTTCTCAACCTGTGCCCGTGCCAACGGCGCAACAACAGCGCATGGCGTCGATTGCCGAGCGGCAGCGGCTCCAGGACGTGTTCTTTCACCGCGTCACCCAGAGTTTCTCGCTGCTGGTGCTGATTGCCCTGATGGGCATCATCGTGTCGCTCGTCATCAACGCATGGCCCGCTTTCCAGAAGTTCGGCCTGCAGTTCGTCTGGCGTGTCGAGTGGGACATCATCAACGAGGAATTCGGTGCTGCGATTGCCATCGTGGGCACCCTGGCCAGCGCCAGCATCGCACTGGTGATCGCCGTGCCCCTGGCCTTTGGCATTGCGCTGTTCCTCACCGAAACCTGCCCTGTCTGGCTGCGCCGTCCGCTGGGCACCGCGGTGGAACTGCTGGCCGCCGTGCCGTCCATCATTTACGGCATGTTCGGCCTCTTTGTGTTCGCGCCCTTGTTCGCCGACCACGTGCAGCCCGGCCTACAAGGACTACTGGGCACCATGCCCCTGATCGGCCCCTTGTTTGGCGGCGCCACCAACGGCATTGGCATCCTGGCGGCGGGCATCGTGCTGGCCTTCATGGTGCTGCCCTTCATTGCGGCGGTGATGCGTGACGTGTTCGAGATCGTCCCGCCCATCCTGCGCGAGTCCGCTTACGGGCTGGGCTGCACCACCTGGGAGGTGGTGCGCCGCGTGGTGTTGCCTTACACGCAAAAAGGCGTGGTCGGCGGCATCATGCTGGGCCTGGGCCGTGCCTTGGGCGAGACCATGGCCGTGACCTTTGTCATCGGCAACGCCAACCGTCTGCCCACCTCGCTCTTCTCGCCTGGCACCTCGATTGCCTCGACCCTGGCCAACGAGTTTGGCGAGGCAGCTGACTTCCACCTCTCGACGCTGTTTGCACTGGGTCTGCTGTTGTTCGTCATCACCTTTGTGGTGCTGGCGGCCGCCAAGATCATGATCATGCGCGCCGAGAAAGCGAAAGGCCTGTGATGTCCACCGATACCGCATCCAACGCGTCGTTCAACCTCAAGCGCTACAAGGCTCGTCAGCGCGCCAACGCCATTGGCCTGACCCTCTCCATGGGCGCCATGGTGCTGGGCCTCTTCGTGCTCTTGTGGATTCTGTCGGTGTTGTTCCGCAACGGCTTTGCCGCCCTGGACTGGAACATGTTCACCCAGTCCACCCCGGCCCCCGGCAGCGAAGGCGGTGGCTTGGCCAACGCCATCGTCGGCAGCCTCATGATGGTCGCGGTGACCGTGCTGGTGTCCACGCCCGTGGGCATCCTGGCGGGCATCTACCTGGCCGAGTACGGCGACCGCAGCAAGACGGCCGAACTCACCCGTTTCGTCACCGACATCATGCTGTCGGCCCCGTCTATCGTGCTCGGCCTGTTCGTCTACGCGATTGCCGTGGCCACCATGGGTAACTTCTCGGGCTGGGCCGGTAGCCTGGCGCTGTCCCTGATCGCCATCCCGGTGGTGGTCCGCACCACCGAGAACATGCTTCGCCTGGTGCCGGGCAGCCTGCGTGAAGCCGCATTTGCCCTGGGTGCCCCGCGCTGGAAGGTGGCCTTGATGGTGACGCTGCGCGCCGCACGCAGTGGTGTGCTCACCGGCCTGCTGCTGGCCGTGGCCCGCATCAGTGGCGAGACCGCGCCGCTGCTGTTCACCGCGCTAAACAACCAGTTCTTCAGCCTGGACATGGGCGCGCCCATGGCCAACCTGCCAGTGGTGATTTTCCAGTTCGCCATGAGCCCCTACGACAACTGGATTCGCCTGGCCTGGGGTGGCGCACTGCTGATCACCCTGTCTGTGCTGCTGCTCAACATCGTGGCGCGCGTCTTCCTGCGCGACAAGTCTCCGAAATAAGCAACCCTCCGGAATCACCATGAGCGATACCGCTACCGCCACCCGCAATGCCCTGGAGCTGCGCAACCTGAACTTCTTCTATGGCAACTTCCAGGGCCTGAAGAACGTCAACCTCGATATCCAGGAGCGCAAGGTCACGGCTTTCATCGGCCCATCGGGCTGTGGCAAGTCCACCCTGTTGCGCACCTTGAACCGCATGTACAGCCTGTACCCGGGCCAGCGTGCCGAGGGCTCCATCAATTTTTACGGTCAGAACATTCTGGACCCCAAGCAAGACATCAACCTGCTGCGCGCGCGCATCGGCATGGTGTTCCAGAAGCCCACGCCGTTCCCCATGTCGATCTACGACAACATCGCTTTTGGCGTGAAGCTCTACGAAGACCTGTCCAAGAGCGAGATGGACGACCGCGTGGAGTGGGCACTGACCAAGGCCGCGCTGTGGAAAGAGGTGAAGGACAAGCTCAAGCAGAGTGGCTTGTCGCTGTCTGGCGGTCAACAGCAGCGCCTTTGCATCGCACGAAGCGTGGCGGTCAAGCCGTCGGTGCTGCTGCTGGATGAGCCCACGTCCGCACTTGACCCGATCTCCACCGGCAAGGTGGAAGAGCTGGTGCACGAGCTCAAGCAGGACTACACCATCGCCATCGTCACCCACAACATGCAGCAAGCCGCCCGCTGCAGCGACTTCACGGCTTACATGTACCTGGGCGAGCTGGTGGAGTTCGGCTCCACCGAGCAGATCTTCTTCAAACCGACCAAAACCGAGACCGAGGACTACATCACCGGTCGCTTCGGTTGATCAAGGGGAGCCATTCCATGAGCGACAAGCATCTCTCCAGCCAGTTCGACGCCGAACTCAACTCCATCTCCAGCAACGTGTTGGAAATGGGCGGACTCGTCGAATCGCAACTCCACCAGGCCGTGTACGCCCTGGTGCACATGAGCCTGGAAACGGCGGGGCAGGTCATCGAGACCGAAAACCGCATCAACCAGATGGAGCTGCACATCGACCACGAGATCATCTCGACGATCGGTCGGCGCCAGCCCACGGCCCGCGACCTGCGCTTCCTGATGGCCATTTCCCGCACCACCCAGAACCTGGAGCGAGCCGGTGATGAGGTGGCCCGCATCGCGCGCATGGTGAAGTCCATCATCGAGAGCGGCACGCCGCGCAACCTGCCCATCTCCGAGCTTCGCATGGCCGCCGACCTGGCCGCTGCGCTGCTGCGCAAGACGCTGGATGCGTTTGCTCGCCTGGACACGGTGAGTGCGCTGAGCATCATCAAGGGCGACGACGAAATCGATGCTGAGTACGACGGCTTCCTGCGCAAGCTCATCACTTACATGATGGAAGACCCGCGCACCATTTCGCCTAGCCTGGACCTGCTGTTCCTGGCCAAGTCCATTGAGCGAGTGGGCGATCACGCCAAGAACATCGCGGAGCAGATCATTTTCATCGTCAAGGGTGAGGACGTGCGCCACGCCTCGGTCGACAAAGTCGCATCGGTGATCGGATGAGAAAACTGCCTCGTGTCCTGGTGGTGGAGGACGAGCCCTCCATCGCCGAACTGATTGCCGTGAACCTGCGCCACAACGGCTTTGCCCCGACCGTCGTGTTCGACGGCGTGGCGGCCCAGCGCGAGGTGGACGCGGTGCTGCCCGACGTCATCCTGCTGGACTGGATGTTGCCCGGCGAAAGCGGGGCAACGCTGGCGCGCCAATGGCGCAAGCAGGAGCGGACCAAGAGCGTCCCCATCCTGATGCTCACGGCCCGCAGCGACGAGTCAGACAAGGTGCAAGGCCTTGATGCCGGTGCCGACGACTACATCACCAAGCCGTTCTCTACGCAGGAACTGTTGGCCCGCATTCGGGCGGTGTTGCGCCGCCGAGCGCCCGAGATCGTGAACGACTCGGTGCAGGTGGGCAACCTGACGCTCGATGCCGCCACCTACCGCGTGAGCTATCAAGGCCAAGAGCTCAAGGTGGGGCCCACCGAGTTCAAGCTGCTGCACTACCTCATGAAGCACGCCGAGCGCGTGCACACCCGTGGTACTCTGCTCGACAAGGTCTGGGGTGACCATGTCTTCATTGAGGAGAGAACGGTGGACGTGCATGTGAAGCGCTTGCGTGAAAGTCTGGGTGCGGCGTCGTTCATGATCGAAACCGTGCGCGGCGCGGGTTACCGTCTCACGGCACAAGGAAGCCCGGCCCGTCCTTCTGCGGGTTCCTCCGTTTCGGCGGCATGACCCGCCGCGCCATTGAACTGCTGCTCCTGGTCTTGCTGGGAGCGTTGTGGGGCTTGGTCAAGTCGTCATCTGGCCTGACGGTGGTGGGCGCCCTCGGCGGCGCCGTGGTGTGGTCCCTCTGGGATGGCTTGCGCGCTCGCCAAGTGCTGCGCTGGCTCAACAAGGCCGATGTCACGCGCACGCCCAACCTGAGCGGTGCCTGGGGCGAGGTGATCGAACGCTGTCGCAAGCTGGTCAAAAAGCTGGAGAAGAAGGCCCAGAACAGCGACGCCCGGCTGGAAGATTTTCTGGCGGCCATCCAGGCCTCACCCAATGGCGTGATGCTGCTGGATGCGGCGGGCCGCATCGAGTGGTCCAACCTGACGGCGGCGAACCACCTGGGCTTTGACCCCCAGCGTGACCTGGGGCAATACGTGCGCAACATCGTGCGCAGTCCAACCTTTGCTGCCTACCTTGCCTCGGGCGATTTTGGCCACGAGATTCAAGTGGACGGTGTCGGGCCCCGGCCTTCCCAGCCCAGCAAAATATCGTTGCAGATTCACCCGTATGGCAAGAAGCGCAAGCTCATGCTGTCGCGCGACATCACCGCGGTGCAACTGGCTGAGGCCATGCGTCGCGACTTTGTGGCCAACGTCTCGCATGAGATTCGCACCCCCCTGACGGTGTTGAGCGGTTTCGTGGAAACCATGCAAAGCATCCCGCTCGAAGAGGCCGATCGCTCACGCTACCTGGAGATGATGAGTCAGCAGGCCCAGCGCATGCAGACCTTGGTGAGCGACCTGTTGACCCTTTCCCGACTGGAAGGCAGCCCCGTGCCCGGGACGTCGGACTGGATTGACGGCGAGGAACTCATCGGTCACGTGCTGCAGGAATCCATGGGCTTGAGCCAGGCCATTGCCAAGCCACCCCACGACATCCGCCGCCTGCCGGGCCCGGCCCTCCTGGTGTCCGGTGCCAAGTCGGAACTGCTCAGCGCCATGTCCAACCTGCTGAGCAACGCGGTGCGCTACACCCCGGGCGGCGGCAAGATAGAGACCGGTTGGCGTCTGCGCCAAGACGGCTGGGGCGAGTACTTCGTGCGCGACACCGGTCCGGGCATTGCCGCAGAACACATTCCGCGTCTGACCGAGCGCTTTTACCGGGTGGACCGCAGCCGCTCGCGTGAGACAGGCGGCACAGGCCTGGGATTGGCCATCGTCAAGCACGTGGCGCAGCGCCACGGCGGCCGCATCGACGTGACGAGCGTGGTGGGCGAGGGCTCCGAGTTCGTCATCGCGTTGCCGCCGTCACGCATTCGCGACCGCGTCATCGACTGACACGCTGGTACAGCAGCAGACTCTCTTTGTTGTCGGTAAGGCGCCTCACCGTGGCCCGGAAGGCCCACTGCGTCAGGTCGATGCGCTGATCGAGCGTGCCCTGCGTGTCAGGTGACACTACCAGTGCCCTGCAGTTCTCCAGCGTCGATTTCGTGTCCGTGCTGCGCAGCAGCGTGAGCTTGCCGTGGTACCGCAGGGCGCTGATCTGCGCCTGGGTCAGCCCATCCACGACCACGCAAGAGGTGCTTGGTGGCACGAGCGAGGCAATGCGCCGGGAGATGGGGCCGTAACTTCTGCCGAAATCGAGCAGGGGCAGCCAGAGTGTCATGAGAAGCAGCCAGCACAGGATGGCCCCTGCCGCGGGTAGCACCAAGCTCTTCCAGAGCGCTTGCCGATGCGCGCCCACGCGCCACGACACCAGCCAGAGCCAGGCCAAGGTGGCAGCCAAGGCGAGGACGAATGCCAGCAAGCCAAATTCCGCTTGGAAACCGGGGGCCAGCTTGGCCACGTTCGCCGCCGGCTTGGCCGGCACGCCAGTCATCATGGCCACCCAGATCACCCAGATCACGAGGGCGCAACCCGAGAAGAAGAGCAGCGTGAACCAATCGATGAGCGCGGCCACGCTACGGCGCAAAGTGGGCAAGGCAAAGGCCGCCAGGGTGGCCAAGGCAGGCAGGGCCACCAAGAGAGCCCTGTCTCTGTCGTCGGCCAAGGTGCTGGCCACCATGCCCACCACTGCCGCCCAGGCGGGCAGCGCCACATGGGGCTCCATCCATTGCCGGCGCCAGCGCCACAGTGTCCACAGGGCCAGTGGCCAGGCCGGCCAGGTGAACCACACGAGCAGCCGACCCCAACTGTCCCAGTCTTCCTGGGTCCACACCATGCTGGGCAGCAGGTCTGGCCAAGGCCCCGTTGCCAGGCCCACCAGAAGAGAGGTCAACCAGGCCAGCGATGCCCCAAGGGTCAGGCGGCGCCAAACGGATGCCGGGTGCAGCACCAACCACAACAAGCAGCCCAGGCCCATGAAGAAGGCCAGCCAGGGTGAACCACTCAGCACCAGGCCCAGACAACCCAAAGACCAGGGTAGCAAGGCCCTCAAAGGGTGGGGGTCGTTGGTGTGGGCAAGGCGGGCCACCCCTAGCAGCATGGCCGCCATGCAGGCCAGCCGCACCAAGTCGGGTGTGGCTTCGTGGGAGAGTTGTGCCAAGCCCAGACAGGCCATCAAGGCGAGCAGGCCTGCGTCGGCCATGGCCCTGGCGTAATCGGTGGGGTTGGCTTCACCACCGAAGGCAAAGGCGACGGGCTGGGCGCCCGGTTGTCGGGCGAGGTGGTACACCGTGTACCAAGTGAGGGCCAGCGTCAGTGCCAGCAGCCCGATAAAGGGGAGCCGGGCCGCCCAGTCGGCTGGCAGAAACGGCAGCAAGCGAATGCAGAGGGCGCCCAGCCAGTAGGGAAGGGCGCCCGCGTCTTCCACCGGCAGTCCCAACACCACGGGACTCCACCAACTTGAATTGCCCAACGCCAGCTCATGCATGGCGCCGAAGGCAGCGACGTCTGCCACCTTCCAGGGTTCGCGGCCAATGAAGCCCGGCAGCACGTAGGCGATGCAGAACAGCAGGAGAGCAAGCCGCGGCAAGCGCCGCACAGCCGCTTGGCTCACAATGGCGGGGGTAGGTTGGTTCACGAAGAAAAATATACAGGGCGGCGGTGCCACCGCGGCGACGAAAAAAAAGCAGCTGCGAAGCAGCTGCTTTTTGGCGAAGAACGAAGCCCGATTACTTGGCCGCGGTCTTGGCGTAGCGGTTGCGGAAACGCTCCACGCGGCCGCCCATGTTGTCCACGGTCTTCTGCGTGCCGGTGTAGAAAGGATGCGATTCGCTGGACGTATCCAGCTTGAACAGCGGCAGCTCGCGACCGTCGTCCAGCTTGATCATTTCCTTGGTGTTCACGCAGGAACGGGTCACGAACTTGAAGTTGTTGGACAGGTCCACGAAGCAGACTTCGCGGTAGTTGGGGTGAATGCCTTCTTTCATGGCGTTTCCTTGTGTCAGTAGCGACAGCCGCGGCGGAACCATTCCACCGTACTTGCCGCAAAAGCAAAGCTTGCGATTATACCCATGGGCCGAGGCGTCAGCCGCCGCGGCGCATCATGTCGAAGAACTCAGAGTTGTTCTTCGTGGCCTTCATGCTCTTGAGCACCATTTCCATGGCCTCAATCTCGTCCATGTTGTACATGAACTGGCGCAGGATTCGGGTCTTCTGCAGGATTTCAGGCTGCAGCAGCAACTCCTCGCGTCGGGTACCGCTGCGATTGAGTTGGATCGAGGGGAACACGCGCTTCTCGTAGAGGCGGCGATCCAGATGAATTTCGCAGTTGCCGGTGCCCTTGAATTCTTCAAAGATCACCTCGTCCATGCGCGAACCCGTGTCCACCAGGGCAGTGGCGATGATGGTGAGCGAGCCGCCTTCTTCCACCTTGCGGGCGGCGCCGAAGAAGCGCTTTGGCCGCTGCAGGGCGTTAGCGTCCACACCGCCGGTGAGCACCTTGCCACTGGACGGCAGCACGTTGTTGTAGGCGCGGGCCAGGCGGGTGATCGAGTCGAGCATGATCACCACGTCTTTTTTCAGTTCGACCAGGCGCTTGGCGCGCTCGATCACCATTTCGGCCACGTGAACGTGGCGGGCGGCAGGTTCGTCGAACGTGGAGGCAATCACCTCGCCGCGCACGGTGCGCTGCATTTCGGTCACTTCCTCGGGGCGCTCATCCACCAGCAGCACCATGAGTTCCACGTCGGGGTGGTTGGTGGTGATGGCGTGGCAGATGTGCTGCATCATCACCGTCTTGCCGCTCTTGGGCGGCGCCACGATCAGGGCGCGCTGGCCGCGGCCGATCGGGGCAATGATGTCGATGATGCGGCCGGTGATGTTCTCGTCGCCCTTGAGGTTGTCGCGTTCGAGGCGCATCTGTTCCTTGGGGAACAGCGGCGTGAGGTTCTCGAACATGATCTTGTGCTTGTTCTCCTCGGGAGGCAGGCCGTTGATCTTGTCGAGCTTGTTGAGGGCAAAGTAGCGCTCGCCATCCTTGGGGATGCGAACTTCGCCTTCGATCATGTCGCCGGTGTGCAGGTTGAAGCGGCGGATCTGGCTGGGCGAGATGTAGATGTCGTCGGTGCTGGCCGTGTAGCTGGTGTCCGGCGCGCGCAGGAAGCCGAAACCGTCGGGCAGCACTTCGAGGACGCCATCCGCAAAGATCTGTTCGCCGGCCTTGGCGCGCTTCTTGATGATGGCGAACATCAGCTCTTGCTTGCGCATGCGGCCGGTGTTCTCGATCTCAAGCGCTTCGGCCTGCTTGAAGACTTCGGACACGTGCAGTGCCTTGAGTTCGTTAAGGTGCATGGAAATCACTCCGTCGAGGAGTTCGGGCTGGTAACCGGGGGAGGTGGCGCTCGGGTCCGGAGGCGGCCGCTGCGCAAGATGGGGGGTAGCCGAGAAAGGGCTTACCGCGCTTGATTATGACAGCATTTGCCGTCTGTCAGTCTGGGGCGCGGAACCTGCGCCCCGGGCGTTGCACCCGGGACGCGAGAGGGGCATCAGCCGATGCTGGCGTCAATGAAGGCGGTCAGCTGGGCCTTGCTCAGGGCGCCGACCTTGGTGGCGGCCAACTGGCCGTCCTTGAACAGCATCAGGGTGGGAATGCCGCGAATGCCGAACTTGGCGGGCACGTCGCGGTTTTCGTCCACGTTCATCTTGGCCACTAGCAGCTTGCCGTTGTAGGCGCCGGCCACTTCGTCCAGGATGGGGGCGATCATCTTGCAGGGGCCGCACCATTCCGCCCAGAAATCCACGAGCACCGGCGCCTGGGCTTTGAGCACATCGGCTTCGAAGCTCGCGTCGGAAACGTGTTTGATCAGGTCGCTGGCCATGGGATTCCTCTGAATTGGGTAGTGGGTGCAGGTTACAGTTGGATGCTGCGGTGAGCGGGGTAACACCCCGTGAAGCCGGCATCTCGCTCAGGGCTTTCGATTGTGACAGAAACGCTAATTCCATGACGCCAGCCAGCCTGAGCCCAGCGCCTGACCCGCGTGCCTCCTTGCAGGCTTCTCCCGCCTCGCGTGCCTGGTCCGGCGCGATGGCGCAAATCGAACACTTCCTCACGGTGCGCAACTGCCACCCCGCGCGGCTGACTGTGCTGGTGCCTTATGCCCAGCTCATGGAGCCAGCGCGGCGTGCCTGGGCGTTGCGCCACCCCAGTGCCATGTCCCCGCGCTTTGAGACCACCCGCAACTGGGCGTCGGGCTTGCAGCCTTTTGACCCTGCGCCCACCGATTTGTCGATGGACGCAGCGCGTGACACGCTGATGGCCAGTTCGATGCTGGAGCGTTGGGTGCCTCGGGACGAGGCCGCCCTGCGGCGGGAACTCACCGAGCGGCTGGTCGAGGCTGCGCGCCAACTGGCGCCGGTGGCGGCGGCCCAGCCGCCCGCCGAGCGCGCGCAGTGGGCGCAGGGCCTGGAGGAAGAGGTGGTGGGGCCCTGGGTCAATTTGCGCTGGGAGGCGCTGATCGCGCGCCTGGCGCTCACGTGGGCTGCGGCCTCGTCTTACCCGACCGATGTCTTGTGGGGTGAGCTGGCCGCGCCGGGCGAGGTCGCTGACGGGTTGCTGGTGCTGCAGGGATATCAGCCCGATCTCCTGGCTCAGGCGTTGACCCGCCGTTGGGGCGACGCGGCTTGTACGCTGGAGTTGCCCCCAGAGCCTGAGCAAGACACGGGTTCCTGGGGTTTTCATCCCTCGTCCGATGCGGAAGACGAGGCCCAGCGGGCGGCCGCTTGTGTGTTGGCGCACCTGGCGGCCGGCCGTGTGCCCGTGGCCTTGGTGGCGAATGACCGCTTGCTGACGCGGCGAATCGCCGCGTGGTTGCATGGTGTGGGCGTGGCTGTTCGCGATGAGACGGGTTGGAAGCTGTCCACCACGCAGGCCGCCGCTCGCGTGGTTGGCCTGTTGCGCGCGGTGGACCCCAGGGCCAGCACCGATGACGTGATCGACTGGCTCAAGCACTCGCCGGCCTATGACGCCGCCGCCGTGTCGGCCCTGGAGGCTCAGGCCCGACGGGCCGGGCTGTCGCAATGGCGCCAGGTGCAGGCGGGCTTGGCCGATCACATTCCTGAAGGCGTCGCGGATGTGCTCGGCGACCTGGGCGCGTCGCGCCCGTTGCCTGTCTGGCTGAAGGACGTGGGTGCCGCGCTGGGCGCTTGTGGGCAATGGGCCGAACTCGAAGCCGATGCAGCAGGGCGCCAGTTGGTGCAGGCCTTGCGGCTGGGCGAGGCTGGCATCGAGCTGGCATCGCTGGAGGGTTGGAGCGACGCCGAGCGGCGACCGGCCCGGCGCTGGAGCCTGTCGATGTTCACCGCCTGGGTGCGCGACGTGCTGGAGGGCAGTGGCTTTCAGCCGCCCGTGTCGGCGCAAGCCGATGTGGTGGTGCTGCCGCTGGCCCAGCTGCTCTGCCGCGAGGTGGGGGCGGTGGTGGTGCCGGGCTGCGATGAGGTGCATCTCAGCCCCAACCCCGAGCCTTCAGGGCAGTGGACGCCTGCCCAGCGCCAGGCGCTCGGTCTGCCAGACCGGGAAGCCCTGGCCCAGGCGCTGCGCCGCGCTTGGGGCTGGTTGCAGGGTGAGCCGATGGTGGACCTGCTGTGGCGAACTTCTCACCGTGGCGAGGCCGCCAGCGCGAGCCCCTGGGTGCTGGCCCTGCAGGCGCAAGCCAGCCCAGACCCCCGAGTGGCCCGCGGCCTGGCGGCGGCACCGCCCTCGGCAGAGGCACCCGATGCCCCGACCCTCGTGCCCCATGCGCTGTCGGCGAGTGCTTATCAAGACCTGCGAACCTGCCCTTACAAGTTTTTTGCGTTGAGGATGCTGCAACTGGGCGAGGCCGACGAGCTGGATGCCGAGGTTGACCAGCGCGATTTGGGCAACTGGCTGCATGAGGTGTTGCGCCAGTTCCATGAGGGCAGGGCAGACGCTGGCGCCTCGCCAGAGAGGGATCGCGAGCGTCTCGACGCTCTGGCGCAAGACACGGCACGACAGCGCGGCCTGCTGGCCCAGGCCGATGGCGCGCCCTTCCTGCCCTTCTTGGCGGTCTGGCCGGGCTTGCGTGACGGCTACCTTGACTGGCTGCGCCGCCATGAGGCGGTGGCGGATGGCGCTGCGCCCGTGTTTGAGGCCGCCGAAGTGTCCAAGCAAGTGCCTCTCGGCCCCTGGAAACTGCGTGGCCAGCTTGACCGAATCGATCGGCAGGACGGCCCCAATGGTCCCATTCGCATCGTGATGGACTACAAGACCGAAAGCCGGCAGACCACGCGAGATCGAGTGGCCAATCCGCTGGAGGACACCCAACTCGCTTTCTATGCTGCCCTCCTGCCCGACGAGCGCCTGCGCGCTGGCTACCTCAGCATCACCGACCAGCGCAATGACCGCGACCCGGCCACCCATTTCTTTGAATTGCCCGACGTGATGGAGGCCCGTGAGCGCTTGCTGGACGCCATTCGGCACGACCTGGAGCGCCTCGCCGCTGGCGCCAAACTGCCTGCCCTGGGCGAGGGCCGTTCGTGTGAGCATTGCGCCGCCCGTGGGCTGTGCAGGAAGGACTTCCGCGCATGAACGCCCAGGCCGCTGCTTATCAGATTGATGGCCGCCCGGCATCGCCCGAGGCTTTCTACGCCGTGGCCTGTGACCCGCGACGCAGCGTGGCGGTGGAGGCCTGCGCTGGCGCCGGCAAAACCTGGATGCTGGTGTCGCGGATGCTGCGTGCGCTGGCCGACGGCTGCGCGCCGCAAGACATCCTGGCCATTACCTTCACCAAAAAAGCCGCAGGGGAGATGCGCGACCGGCTAAGCCAAGTGCTGCGCCAGTGGGCGTCGATGGACGAAGAGGCCCTGCTGCAAGAGTTGCGACTGCGTGGTGTGCCGCCCGAGCAGGCCCGCGCCCAGGCCCCTGAGCTGCGGGGTCTGCACGCGCGCGTGCTGGCCACTGGCCGCGCGGTGCAGGTTCGCACTTTTCACAGTTGGTTCGCGGCCATCCTGCGCAATGCCCCGCTGTCGGTGTTGCAAGACCTGGGGCTGCCGCCCAGCTACGAGCTGCTGGAAGACGATTCGCAGGCGGTCGAGCGCGTGTGGCCCCGGTTTTACGCGGCCCTGGCGGCCAACGCGGAAGACCAGGCCGACTTCTTCGATGCGGTGCGCGAGTTCGGTCGCTCGCAGACCCTGAAGGCCTTGACCAATGCCCTGGCCAAGCGGGTGGAGTTTGTCTTGGCGGACGAGGTGGGCGTGGTGGACGCGTCCGTCGAGCCCTTCGCGCAGATCGTGCCGGCGCTGGCGGCCTTTGCAGACCCGGTGCATGCATTGGGAGTGCCCGGTGCTCGCGCCCGGTGGCATGCCCGGGCCCAGGCCTTGGGCCAAGAGGCCAACAAGACGCCGCGAGACGCGGCTGCCCGCGTGATTGACGCCTTTGAGTTGCCCGATGGGCCGGACAGCGCCGCTCAGCGCCTGGCCATTCTGCGCAAGGCCTTTTTCGTGGCCGACGAAGATCGCCTCACCAAGAATCTCACCAAGTTCGCCGCCGCCCAGGAGGCCGAGGCCGAACTCGCTGAGGTGTGCCTGGCCGTGCGCCAGCACAAGGCCTGGGCACATCACCAGCGACTGGCCCGGCTGACCCGGGTGCTGCTGCGCTGCTACGCCGATCTCAAGCGCGAGCGGGGCTGGGTGGACATGAACGACGTGGAAGGCGCGGCCCGCCACCTGCTGGGCAATGCCGAGTTGTCGGGCTGGATGCAGCAACGCCTGGACGCGCGCATTCGCCAGTTGCTGATCGACGAGTTTCAAGACACCAACCCCCTGCAATGGCAAGCCCTGTACGGCTGGCTCAGCGCCTATGCAGGCGCGGGCAGTGCCGATGCGCCGGTGGTGTTTCTGGTGGGCGACCCCAAGCAGTCGATCTACCGCTTCCGCCGTGCCGAGCCGCAGGTGTTCAAGGCCGCGCAAGCCTTTGTGGTGCAGGGCCTGGGGGGAGCGCTGCTCAGTTGCGACCACACCCGCCGCTGCGCGCCTGCCGTGGTGAGCGCGTTCAACGCCGCCATGCTTGAGGCCGTGCAGGCCGGCGAATACGGCACCCCCGAAGGCAGCGCCTACCGCGCGCACACCACCGCCAGTCAGGCCGAGGGGGCGGTGCTGGCCCTGCCGCCCGTGCCTCGCCCCGAGAAGTCGGCGCAGGCCCAGGACGAATGGCGCGACAGCCTCACCACGCCACGCCACACGCCCGAAGACACCATGTCGGCCCGTGAGGCCCGCCAGGCGGCGGACTGGCTGTGCGCCGAGATCGCCGCCGGGCGCCTTGCCCCCGGCGAAGTGATGGTGCTGGCGCGCAAGCGCGAGCGCCTGGCCTGGATGCACGAGGCCTTGCGCGAGCGCGGCATCGCCAGCGAACAACCCGAAAAGCTTGACCTTGGCGACCACCCGGCGGTGCAAGACATCGTGGCCTTGGTGGATGCCCTGGTCTCTCCCCACCACGATCTCAGCCTCGCCCGTGCCCTGCGGTCCCCGGTGTTCGGCTGGGGGGATGCCCAGTTGGCCGAATTGGCCAAGCAGAGCAAGGCGAGCGGGCAGGCCCGCTGGTGGGACGTGCTTCAGACGGCGGCCAACGAGTCGATCGCGCCGCCCGAATGGGTGGCCTGCGCCGAGCGGCTGCGCACCTGGCAGAAGGCCTTCTTGTCGGTGCCCCCGCACGATGCCCTCGCGCAGGTCTATCGCGAAGCCGACATCTTGGCCCGGTACGCGCAAGCGGTGCCGTCGCGCATGCGGGCCTCCACCTTGTCTGCCTTGCGCGATCTGCTGGCCCAGTCCCTGGCGCAGGACGGTGGTCGCTTCCTCACGGCTTACCGTTGGGTTCGCGCCCTGAAGGCAGGGGGCATCGCGGCCACGCCCTGCATCGCGGACGACGCCGTGCGCCTGCTCACCATCCACGGCGCCAAAGGCTTGGAGGCCCACACCGTGCTGCTGCTGGACACCGACAGCGCCGCCGCGCGCGCCGACACCATGGGTGTGCTCGTGGACTGGCCCGGCGAGATGCCGCACCCGAGGCGTTTTGTGTTCCTGGCCAGCGAAAAACAGCCGCCGGCTTGCGCTCGCGACGCACTGGCCCTTGAGCAGCAAGCCCGCGCCCTGGAAGAGCTCAATGCCCTCTACGTGGCCCTCACCCGGGCCGAACATCAGGTGGTGGTGTCCAGCTTCGACCCTTACAGCCGGGGCCAGGCACGGTCGTGGGCGCAGCGCCTGCGGCCATTGGCCGAACCACTCGCTGCCCCTGAGGCGGTCGAGGCGGCTTCGCAGCAAGAGCCAGCGATCGTGCTGCCCGAGTTGCCGGCCTGGCGGCCGCCTGCGCCAACTCAGGTGGCACCTGCGGTCGCCGAAGACGACGCCACCCGCATCGGCAAGGCCATGCACCGCCTGCTGCAGTGGCTGCCCACCCCGCTGCGCGATTTCCGCTGGGCGGACGTGCACGCACAGGCGGTGGCCAAGGAGTTTTCGCTGGATCGGGAACAGCTGAACCAGGCCCTGCTGGCCGCGCGCAGTGTGCTGGATGGCGAAGCCGCCTGGGCCTGGGATTCGCAGCACCTGGACCACTGGGGCAACGAGGTGGAACTCTGGCACCAGGGCGAGCGCTTGCGCCTGGACCGCCTGGTGCGCGAGCGGGCCACCGGCTGCTGGTGGGTGCTCGATTTCAAGAGCACCGAGACCCCCCAACACAAGCCCGAGCTGCTGGCCCAGCTTCGGCGCTACCGCGAGGCCCTGCAGGCCGCCCACCCTGGGCAGCCGCTGCGCCTGGCTTTCATCAACGCTAAAGGCCGGCTGATCGAGCCGGCGCTGGATTCCCTCGATGTCCGCTGAGTCTTCTGTTTCTTTGATGCCCGATCACGACACGCTGGAGGTGGTGGTCGTGGGCGGTGGTCCTGCCGGCCTGATGGCGGCCGAGGTGTTGAGCCAGGCTGGGCACACCGTGGACTTGTTCGACGCCATGCCCTCGGTGGGCCGCAAGTTTTTGCTGGCGGGCAAAGGTGGCCTGAACCTGACCCACGCCGAACCCCTGCCGGCATTCATCGGCCGCTACGGTGAGCGCGCATCGGCAGTGGCGCCCTGGCTGGAGGCCTTTGGTCCTGATGCCTTGCGCGCCTGGGCGGCAGGTCTGGGCATTGACACCTTCGTGGGCACTTCGCAGCGGGTGTTTCCATCGGAGATGAAGGCGGCCCCCTTGCTGCGCGCCTGGTTGTACCGCTTGCGCCACCCCGCGCCGCCCGGCGTGCCGGTGCGCTTTCACATGCGGCACCGCTGGCTGGGGTGGAACGCTGACGGTGCGCTGTGTTTTGACTCGCCCAGTGGCCCTGTGGCTCGGCACGCGAAGGCCACCGTGCTGGCCCTCGGCGGCGCAAGCTGGCCCAGGCTCGGTTCCGATGGGGCATGGCAGACGCCCCTGAGCGAGGTGGGCATTGCGGTGGCGCCACTGGTGCCCGCCAACTGCGGCTTCGATGTGGCCGGCTCTGCGGTGCATGGCATTCAAGAGGGCTGGAGCGAGGTGTTCGCTCAGCGGTGGGCAGGGCAGCCCTTCAAGTCGGTGGCGCTGACCTTCACCGACGGCCTGGGCCGACGCTTCGAGCGCAAAGGCGAGTTCGTGGCCACGCAGACCGGCGTGGAGGGCAGCCTGATCTACGCCGCCTCGGCCTTGCTGCGCGATGAAATCGCACGCAGCGGCCAGGCCACCTTTCACCTCAATCTGTTGCCAGACCGCTCACCGGCCAATGTGTTGGCCCAGGTGGCACACCCTCGGGGCTCGCGCAGCCTGTCCAGCCACCTCAAGAGCCGGCTCGGCATTGACGGCATCAAGCTCGCTTTGCTGTACGAGTGCCTGGACAAGGCCACGCTGGAGAACCCCGTCGAACTGGCCTGCGCGATTCAGGCCTTGCCGATCACCTTGCTGCGCCCCCGTCCCGTGGCAGAGGCCATCAGCACGGCGGGTGGTGTGCGGCTGGAGGCCCTGGACGACCACCTCATGGTGCACCAACGGCCCGGTCTTTTCGTGGCCGGTGAGATGCTGGATTGGGAAGCCCCAACGGGCGGCTATTTGTTGACCGCCACCATGGCAAGTGGAAGGGTGTCGGGCCAGGGCGTGGCGGCGTACTTGGCTTGATGTCGCCACACAGCCAATGCGTGCCAATTTGCCAAGTGGAGCCAGTGGCTTGTTTTGATGGAATGAGCACTAAAGAATTATTGTTTGCCGGTCGATAGTTGGGTGCCTGCCCAGCAGGAAGGCTCTCAGGGCCCATCCATCCAAACGGAGCAAACAATGAAGAGACGTTCTCACCTCAAATTCCTCATCGCCGCCACGGCAGGTCTGTGTGTCCATGGTGCCGTCCTGGCCCAAGAAAGAGCCAGCAAAGAAGAGGCGATAGCGATGGCCAAGGCAGCGGTTGCCCATGCCGCGAAGCACGGCAAAGACAAAGCCATGGCGGACTTCAACGATCCCGCCAGTGCCGAGTGGCACAAAAAAGACCTGTATGTCTTTGCCGTCACCATGGCCGGCGACGTGCTGGCGCATGGCATCAATGGGAAACTGATTGGCAAGAACGTGATCGATACCAAGGACCCCGGCGGAAAACTGATGATCCAGGAGTTCCGCGATATCGCCACCAAAGGCGGAGGCTGGGTGGACTACGACTGGCCTCACCCGCAGACGAAGAAGGTCGAAGCCAAGACTTCCTACGTGATCCGTTTTTCCAATATCGACGCCTTCGTCGGCGTGGGTGTCTACCGCTAAACGGGCTGATGGCTCGCTGTTCCAGCGGGCCATCTTTCACACGACCAACCAGTGGAGTCGTCATGTACAAAAAACTGCAAGACAGTTCAGTGACCGTGAAGGTTGGGCTGGCCCCCGCATTTGCCGTGCTTTGTCTGCTATTGCTGGGCGCCGTGGCCCTCGTCTCAAATGCCCGGCTGAGCGAATCCTTGGTCGATGTCGGCGATGTGCGTGTGCCCCGCATTGCCGGGGCAGGTGCGCTTTCCGCTGAGCTGTTGGGCATTCACGCAGGCATCAACCAGAGCCTGGCGTGGGAAGGCGCTGGCTTCAAGGCCGACACCATAGTGGCCCATGACAAGCAGCTTGGTGAGCGGATGGCGGCTTACGCTAGGGAACTTGACGCGGCAGCGGCCGACACTACCCTGACGGGGGCCGAGCGAGAGAGCCTCCAAGCCGCCTCCAAAGAGTTTGCCAAGTACCGTGAGAACGCGATGGCCGCCCTGGACATCAAGACCGGGATGCTGGCCAACGCGGCTACCTTCCTGACCTTGATCGAAGACAGCTTCAACAACCTCACGGCCCGGTTGGACAACGTGGTGAAGGCACAAACGAAATTGGCGCATGCCTCCGTTCAGGCTGGACGCGAGATATCGCAGGGGAATCAGTGGGTGATGCTGGTCTGCCTGGGCCTGGCGCTGACGCTGTCCACCGCCATCTCGGTGTTTATGGCCCGCCTCATCGTGAAACCGCTCCTGGATGCCTCCCGCGTTGCCCTGGCCGTTGCGGCTGGTGACCTGAGTGTTCGGCCGCAAGAGGCCGCCAGCCAGGACGCCACCGGCCAGGTGATCCAGTCGCTCGACGAGGTGACGACCCGGCTGTCCGGTCTGGTTCGAGACATCCGAGAAACGGCCGACCAAGTCTCGCTTGCCTCAGCCGAAATCGCCACCGGCAATGCCGACTTGTCGTCTCGAACCGAGAACACCGCGGCGGCTTTGCAGCAGACTGCCGCCTCCATCGAACATTTGTCAGAGACGGTTCGTGGCAGCGCCGTCAGCGCCACCGAGGCTGCCAAGCTTGCCGATCAGGCAACGGCGGTTGCCAGCGAGGGGGGCGCGGTCGTGAAGGACGTGGTGAGCACCATGGAGGCCATCAACGTCCAGGCACGCAAGATCGGCGAAATCATCGCGGTCATCGATGCCATCGCCTTTCAGACCAACATCCTGGCCCTCAACGCCGCCGTCGAGGCCGCCAGGGCAGGCGAGCAGGGCCGAGGTTTCAGCGTGGTGGCCGCCGAAGTTCGGACTCTGGCCAGCCGAAGCGCCGACGCGGCCAAGGAGATTCGTGAACTCATCGGGTCATCCGTTGAGCAGATCGATGGGGGAACGCAAAAGGTGCAACTCGCCGGCCGAACGATGGTCCGCATCGTGGAATCGGTCGAGTCGGTGGCGTCGCGGGTCAAGGACATCTCGGTGTCGGCTCTTGAGCAAGCCGACGGGATTGCCCAAGTCAGCGCAGCCGTGGCCGACATGGACCGCAACACCCAGCAAAACGCCGCCTTGGTGGAACAGGCAAGCGCCGCGGCCGATTCGCTCAAGGCCCAGGCCCAGACGCTGTCTTCCATGCTGACCCGGTTTCGCCTTGGCTGAGCACCTCGCCGGACGATCCGGCAATCGGTGACGGAGCCAACAAAAAAGGCGCCTCGAAAGAGGCGCCTTTGGTTTGTTTGGGTGACGAGCCTTGACCCCGGCACTGGCTCCAAGGTTAGGGCTGCTTGGTTCCCCACCTGACCCGGTTGGCCCCTTCACCATGCGGGAAGGCCCGTCAGCGGCGATTGTAGGCGATCCGCGGCGAGCCTGCCGAAGAGACACCCGACCCGGGCCGTAGAATGCCGGCCATGTCATACGTCGTTCTGGCCCGAAAGTACCGCCCCCGCACCTTCAGCGAGATGGTCGGGCAGGGCCATGTGGTCCAGGCGCTGACCAACGCCCTGACCTCCCAGCGCCTTCACCACGCCTATCTTTTCACCGGCACCCGGGGAGTGGGCAAAACCACGGTCTCGCGCATTCTGGCCAAGTCCCTGAACTGCGTCGGCGCCGATGGGCAAGGTGGTGTAACGGCCACTCCATGCGGCGTGTGCCAGGCCTGCCGGGACATCGACAGCGGCCGTTTTGTTGACTACACCGAGCTTGACGCAGCCTCCAACCGCGGCGTGGACGAGGTGCAAAGCCTGCTGGAGCAGGCGGTCTACAAGCCCGTTCAGGGGCGCTTCAAGGTCTTCATGATCGACGAGGTGCACATGCTCACCAACACTGCCTTCAACGCGATGTTGAAGACCTTGGAAGAGCCGCCCGAGTACCTCAAGTTCGTGCTGGCCACGACCGACCCGCAGAAGGTACCGGTCACGGTGCTCTCGCGCTGTCTGCAGTTCAACCTGCGTCCCATGGCGCCTGAGACGGTGCAGGAACACCTGGCATCCGTGCTGCAGGCCGAGGGCGTGAACGCCGACGCGGGTGCCCTGCGGCTGCTGGCCCGGGCGGCCCGTGGGTCGATGCGCGACGCGCTGTCCTTGACCGATCAGGCCATCGCTTTCGGGGCCGGCCAGTTGCTCGAGGCACCAGTGCGCCAGATGCTGGGCGCGGTGGACCGCGGCCATGTGCTGCGCCTGATCTTGGCCTTGGCCGAAGGCGACGGGGCTGCCGTGGTGGACACGGTGGACACCTTGCGCCTCAATGGCCTGAACGCTGCCTCGACCTTGGAGGACATGGCGGAGGTGCTGCAACGCATGGCCGTGATGCAGGCCGTTTCCGAGCGCGTGGCGGCTCAGGCCGACGCAGAAGAGCAAGAAATGGCCCGTTTGGCCTCGGTGATGCCGCCAGATGAGACGCAGTTGCTTTACAGCCTGTGCCTGCATGGCCGTGGCGAGTTGGGCCTGGCGCCTGACGAATACGCCGCCTTGACGATGGTGCTGTTGCGCTTGCTGGCGTTCAAGCCTGGCGCCTCGGCTGAAAAAAAAAGCCTGAACATTCCCAGGCCAAGGCCTGAAGCCACCGCGCCGGAGGGCCCGGCGCCATCGCATAGCCCGAAAAGCCCGCAAAACCTGCCGGTGATGGCCCCGTCGCTTACGCCGGCGGCAGCGCCCCCCACGTTCGCACCAGTGCCTGCCCCGGCCCCCGCGCCGGTGCCCCCCACGGCCACCACGTCGGCGGCGCACAGGCCTGAGCCAGCGCCCGCAGCGCCTCCCATGCAAGCCCCCGTCGCTTCAGGCGAGCCACCCATGGACGATGCGCCATGGCCCGATCCCGAAGACGAGTACTCGCCGCCTTGGGATGAGCCGATGGCGGAGCCTGCCGCGCCCGCACCGCGCCAGGTGGTGGCCGTGCCGGTGCGTGAGGCCTTGGCGCCCAAGAAGGTGGAGGCCCATCCCGCGCCTGAGCCCAGGGCCGCGCTGAACCTTCAGACCACGCCCGAGGGCGATTTCTGGCACGCCACGGTCCAAGCCCTGATCGAGGCCGAGGCCATCACCGCGCTCGTGCGCGAATTGGGCCTGCAATCGCAGTTGGTGGCGCGCGAAGCCGACCATTGGCGCCTGCACGTGGAGATGGCCTCGCTCAATCAACCCAGCGCCCGGGATCGCCTGGTGGCCGCCCTGGCCACCATCGGGCACACGGTGCGGCTCTCGGTGGAGCAGGGGCCCGTGACCGATTCGCCTGCCAAGCGCCTGCAGGCGCTGGCGCAACGCCGACAGGCCCAGGCGGAAGAGGTCATTCTGGGCGATCCTTTCGTTCAGGAAGTGATGCGCGACTTTGGGGGCAGAATCGTGCCCGGCACGCTCAAGGCGACCCCCGCCTGAGCTTTGTTTTTTGATATTCAAGGATAGACATGTTCAACAAAGGACAACTGGCCGGCCTGATGAAGCAAGCCCAGGCCATGCAAGACAACCTCAAGAAGGCCCAGGACGAACTGGCCAACATCGAAGTGACGGGCGAGTCGGGCGCGGGCTTGGTGAAGGTGGTGATGACCTGCAAGCACGACGTCAAGCGCGTCACGATCGATCCCAGCCTGCTGGCCGACGACAAGGACATGCTGGAAGACCTGGTGGCCGCTGCCTTCAACGCGGCGGTGCGCAAGGCAGAAGAGACCTCCAACGAGAAGATGGGCAAGATCACCGCGGGCATGCCTGGCTTGCCCGGTGGCATGAAATTCCCCTTCTGATCGCGAGCCGTGGCCGACAACCTCTCTATCGAGCACTTGGTGCAAGCGCTGCGTTGCTTGCCCGGCGTGGGGGTGAAGTCGGCCCAGCGCATGGCGTTTCACCTGTTGCAGCACGACCGCGAGGGGGCCATGCGCCTGTCGCAGGCCTTGGAGCAATCGGTGCGCTCGGTGCGCCACTGCGAGCTCTGTCACACCTTCACCGAAGCCCAGGTTTGCGCCACCTGCGATGACCCGCGCCGCGACCGCACGCAACTTTGCGTGGTGGAGACGCCAGCCGATCAGGCAGCGATGGAGCGCACCGGTGCGTACAAGGGCCTGTACTTCGTGCTGATGGGCAAGTTAAGCCCGCTGGATGGGGTGGGGCCGCGCGACATCGGCTTGGAAAAGCTGTTCGATCGGGTGGGCCCAGAGCAAGACCCTCCGGTGCGCGAGGTGATCCTGGCCACCAACTTCACGGCCGAAGGCGAGACCACGGCCCATGTGATCGCCCAGGCCCTGAAGGGCCGAGGCATTCAGGTCACGCGCTTGTCGCGTGGCGTGCCGGTGGGCAGCGAACTGGAATACGTGGACCTTGGCACGATTGCGCATGCCCTGGTCGATCGCCGGTGACGGCCAAGCATTTTTTTGACGGAGCCTGGCGATGACCCAGACCAGCCTGACCGTGGCTTATTGGACGGTGTTGATTGCCGCTTTGCTGCCCATCGTGTGCGCGGGTGTGGCGAAATGGGGCGCCGTGGGCAAGTCGAGGCGCGAGGGCGGCTACGACAACCACAATCCCCGCGCCTGGCTGGCCAAGCAGAGCGATTGGCGTGCCAGGGCCAACGCCGCACAGGCCAACAGCTTTGAAGCCATGCCGTTTTTCATCGGCGCGGTGATCATTGCTCACCAGCTGCATGCGCCGCAGATGCGCCTGGACGTACTGGCCTTCACCTGGGTGGTGCTGCGCATGCTCTACATCCTGATGTACCTGGCCGACATGGCTACCATGCGCAGCGTGGTGTGGGTGCTGGCCCTTGGTGTCAACGTCGGCATTCTCTTTCTCTGAGCGGGGCCAAAGCCCCGTGTAAACCCGCTCGGGAATCGCCCCGATGCGGCAACATCGCTTCCCCCCTAGCCTGAAGCCATTGGCAAGGTGCCAGTGGCACCATGAGAGGGAAGGCAGCCATGGGGAGTCGGCGTCACTTTATGGCGGCCGGGCTGGGGGCCTGCGCATGGTGGGCTTCCTCGGCCGTTGCCGCCGCTGCTGATCGGGTAACGAGCACGCGCCTCGTGGTGGCGCTCGACCAGCGCGCCTCGCTCTTGCATTTGCCCCTCACCATCGCGGAGCGACTGGGCTACTTTGAGGCAGAGGGCGTGAGCGTGGAGCTACGCGAGTTCGGTAGCCCCTCGAATGCCGCGCAAGCCGTGCTTCGCCGGGAGGCCCATCTTCTGTGCGCTCCGCTCGGGCAGTTTGGGCTGGCACGCGACCAGGCGAACCAGGCGCTCTTGCGTTCTTTTGTGCTGCTCTCCCGCACCCCGCAACTGGTGCTGGGTCTCTCGATCAAAACCCTGCCGCAGGACGCGGAACTCGTGGCCTTGAGGGGCCGCCGCATCGGTGTGCCAGCCATCGGGTCCATGGCCGATCGAACGGGACGCGCCTTGTTGCGGCGGGCCTTCGTGGCGCCTGAAGACCTGGAGTGGGTGCCGCTGGCCCACCCCTTTGCCGCGGTGCAGGCCTTTCGTAACGGGCAAGTCGATGCGCTCTGCTACAGCGATCCGGCCATTCGTCAACTGGAGCAACTGGGCGAGCTGCGGGCCGTGGTCGATACCCGAAGCCTGCGGGGCTGCATTGACGTTTTTGGCGGCCCGCTGCCCTCGGCATGCCTCGGCGCACCCGCCAGCTTCCTCAGCCAGTACCCTCGCTCGTCACAGGCCGTGGCCGATGCGGTGGTGCGGGCCTTGAAGTGGTTGCAGAGCGCCGAACCGGCGGATGTGATCAAGGTGGTGCCGGAGCCTTATTTCCTGGGCGACCGCTACCTCTATCTGCAAGCGTTCGTGCGCACGCGAGACGCCTGGTCCGGCGACGGCGTCATGCCCACCAGCGGAGTGGCGGTGGTTCGAGACGTGTTTGAAGCCGGCGATGCCGCTGGTGTGAGCAAGGCCATGCTGGACGACGCCTACACCAACGAACTGGCCTTGCGCGCCAAGCAGCGCTGGCGGGTCTGAGGCCGTGCCATGACGACCTCAGGGCCCTTTACTTGCGAGCGGCCACGCGGGTTTTGCTGCTGCGCTCGGTCTTGGTGCGACTGCTGGCCACCTTCTTGGTCTTGGTGGTCGGCGCGGCCGCTGTGGTCTTCGAGCCTGTCTTGGCGGATGCCTTGGCGCCAGTGCGGGTCGTGCTCGTCCGGTCAACGGCCGCCACGGCCACCCGCTGCGGCAGCATCAGGGCCACTTTCTGGCCGGGCTTGAGGGCAGCAGTCGCGGCCAGCTTGTTCCACTCGGCCACGCTGGCAGGGCTCACGCCATAACGGCTGGCCAGGCGGGCCACGGTCTCGCCCTTGCGGGCCTTCACCACCGTGCGGCGCAAGATCACCTCGGGTTGGAAGCTCAGGGTGGCGTTGTCGGCCACGTGCTCGGGCACGTCGCGGTCGCGCTGGTCGTTTCGGTGCACCAGCAGGCTGGAGCCAGCCTTCACCTGCATGCGCGGTGGGATGTTGTTGACGGCGCGCAGTTCGCTCTCGCTCATGCCCACGCGCTGCGCGGCCTGCGCCACCGACATGGTGGACGGCACCACCCAGGCCGTCCACGAGGCCAGGGGGCCAGTGTGCGCGGCCAGGTTGCGCTGGAAGACGATGGCGTTGTCCCATGGCAGCAGGATGGTGGGGGTGCCGGCCGCCATCACGATGGGGTGCTTGAGTGAGGGGTTGAGCGCTCGGAAGTCGGCCTCGCTCACGCCCGAGAGGCGGGCAATCACGGCCACGTCCATGTCGCGCTCGACGGTGATGGTGTCGAAGAACGGGTGGTTGCCGATGGTGGGCAGGGTGGCGCCATAGGCCTGCGGCCGGGCGATGATGTTCTTCACCGCCTGCAGCTTGGGCACGTACATGCGTGTTTCCATCGGCATGGTCAGGTCGGTGTAGCCGGTGGGCAGGCCAGCCTTCTGGTTTTTGGTGATGGCCCGGTTCACGTTGCCTTGGCCCCAGTTGTAGGCGGCCAGCGCCAGGTGCCAGTCACCAAAGCGGGCGTGCAGCTGCTCCAGGTAGTCCAGCGCGGCGCGGGTCGAGGCCAGGACATCGCGGCGGTCGTCGCGAAAGATGTTTTGTTTCAGGTCGAAGGAGGCGCCAGTGGCGGGCATGAACTGCCACATGCCGGCGGCACGGGCGCTGGACACCGCCTGCGGATTGAAGGCGCTTTCAATGAAGGGCAGCAGGGCCAGCTCCATCGGGATGTTGCGGCGCTCAATCTCCTCGACGATGTGGAAGAGGTAGCGGCTGGAGCGCTCGGTCATGCGCTGGATGTAGTCGGGGCGGGAGGCGTACCACTGCTCGCGGTCGCGGACCAAGTCGCTTTCCAGGTCGGGCATGGAGAAGCCGCGGCGAATGCGCTCCCACAGATCGGCGGGGGCAGCCAGAGACGCCACGGGGGCCACGGAGGGGTTGGCTACCCCGAGCGTGCTGAGGGGGCCGCTGGGGGTGATTCTGGTGCTGCTGGGGGCGTGCGCGCCGCTGCGGTGGCTGTCCAGCGTGGGACTGCTGGCGTCGGGTGCCACGGTCGCACAACCGGTGATCAGAAGGCTGAGCCCCGCCAGCAGGGGCATCAGGCGGCGGCTCAGGGAGCGCAAGGATGGGTGGTGATCGGTCATCGGAATCCGTTTTTCCATTCGCGCAGGGTGGCCAGCACCGCCACGGGGTCATCGGCCAGGGCGGGGTTTTGCGTGCGGGCCGCCTGGGCCACGCTGGCTTCGTCAGTGCGCAGAAAGGGGTTGATCTGTCGTTCGAGGGCGATGGAGCTGGGCAGCGTCGGGAGGTTCCCGGCCCGCAGCGCCATGCAGCGTGCCGCGTAATCGGCCAAAGCCGCATTGTCGGGCTCCACCGCCTGGGCAAATTTGATGTTGGACAAGGTGTACTCGTGCGCGCAGCACACACGCGTGCCACCAGGCAAGGCGGCCAGGCGGGTGAGCGATTCGTGCATCTGGGCAGCAGTGCCTTCGAACAGGCGGCCACAACCGGCACTGAACAAGGTGTCGCCGCAGAACAGCAATGGCCCGCCAGGCGCATCGGGTGCGAAGAAGGCGATGTGACCCGCCGTGTGGCCCGGCACGTCGATCACCTCAAAGCGCAAGCCCAGCGCCGTGACCGATTCGCCACCGCCAACGCGGTCCAGCGGCTCGGGCATGGATTCAAAAGCCGGGCCGATCACGCGGGCGCCAGTGGCCTGGCGCAGAGCGGCCACGCCGCCGGTGTGGTCAGCGTGGTGGTGGGTGATGAGGATGGTGTCGAGCGCCACGTTGTGTTGCACCAGCCAGTTCAGCACCACTTCGGGCTCGCCCGGGTCGACCACCAGGGCTCGTGCACCTTCGTGCAGCAGCCAGATGTAGTTGTCGTCAAAGGCGGGCAGGGGGTGCAGGGTCATGCGGGAAAGGGCGCTGGGCGTGTAGAGTGCGGGCTGGCCGCCGCGCGGGGCTGGCATGGGCGCCAGCTGCGTACCGGCATGGCCAGCAGTACACCCGCCATGACCGAAAAAATTATAGGGTTGACCGAGTGGTTCGCCACCGCCCCTGGTCGGTATTTGCTCGATTGGGAGCAAATGCAGTTCGACCTCGCGGTGGCCGACGTCTTTGGCTTCAATGCCCTGCAGCTTGGCCTGCCCGAGCTGGACACCTTGCGCGCCAACCGCATGCCGCACCGCTGGCTGGCGCTGCCCGAGGAGCTGGCGAGTCTGCCTCTGGCCGCGCCGCGCGTGGCCCTGGTCACCGATGCCGCGGCCCTGCCGTTCCCGGCGGCCAGCCTGGACCTGGTGGTGTTGCCGCACACGCTGGAGCTGAGCGCCGACCCGCACCACGTGCTGCGCGAGGTGGAGCGGGTGCTGGTGCCCGAAGGGCGGGTGGTGATCAGCGGGTTTAACCCGGCGAGCTGGTGGGGCATGTGCCAGTCACGTGGCAAGCTGTTCGGGCGGCTGGGCCTGCATGGCCTGGGCGCGTCTCGCCTGTATTTGCCCGAGGCGGGTGACTTCATCGGGCCTTGGCGCTTGCGAGACTGGCTGAGACTGCTGAGCTTTGACCTGGACGCTGATCGTTATGGTTGTTACCGCCCGGCGGTGCGCACCGAGAAGTGGTTGCAGCGCACGGCCTGGATGGACCGTGCCGGCGCCCGCTGGTGGCCACCGTTCGGTGCGGTCTACTTCGTGGTGGCCGTCAAGCGCGTGCGGGGCATGCGCCTGCTCGGGCCGGCCTGGAAGCCGCGGCGTGTGCGGGCTGCGTCGCCGGCTTCGGTGGCCAACCGGCACTGAGCCGGTGGCCACCTTTCCCATTTTTGTTGCTTGAGAAGACAGGCCTTGCCATGGTGGCAGGCCTTTAACTGGAGATTGAGTTTTGGACCATGTGGTGATCTACACCGACGGCGCCTGCAAAGGCAACCCGGGCCCGGGGGGCTGGGGCGTGTATCTGAAGGCCGGCGCGCACGAAAAGGAACTGTGGGGCGGGGAGCGCGTCACCACCAACAACCGCATGGAACTCACGGCCGTGATCCAGGCCCTCATGGCCTTGAAGCGGCCGTGCCGCGTGTCGCTGTACCTGGACAGCGAGTACGTGCGCAAGGGCATTACCGAGTGGATTCACGGCTGGAAGAAGAAGGGCTGGGTCACCGCGGCCAAGCAGCCGGTGAAGAACGCTGAGCTCTGGCAGCAACTCGATTCCCTGGTGCACGGTGGCGTGCACCAGATCGAGTGGCACTGGGTGAAGGGCCATGCGGGCGACCCGGGCAACGAGCGCGCCGACGCGCTGGCCAACCGGGGTGTGCCGGGCTGAGCCTGGTTCAGACGAACCAACAAACAGGGCCCTCACGGGCCCTGTTTGTTTGGCGGTCACCGGGGGATTAGATCGCCCCGTCGAACATCATCACGTCCACCAAATCGCCCGGTGCCACATTGCCCTGGCCGTGGTGCAGCACGATGAGGCCGTTGGCCTCCACCATTGAGCGCAGCACGCCAGAGCCTTGGTTGCCGGTGGTGCGAACGCTCAGGCGGCCATCGGCATCGCGGGTGACGATGCCGCGCTGGTACTCGGTGCGCCCCGGCTTCTTGCGCATGGCTTCGCCACTGTGCGCCTGCAGCAGCACGGGCTCGGTGGGCGTGGCGCCCATCAGGCGCTGCAGGGCAGGGCGCACGAAGGCCAGGAAAGTCACCATCACGGCCACCGGGTTGCCCGGCAGGCCGAACAGCACGGCCGAGCGGCCCGCCTGTTCGATGCGGCCCACCGCCATGGGGCGGCCCGGGCGCATGGCGATGCGCCAGAAGGCCACGTCGCCCAGTTGCTTCATCATGGCCTTGGTGTGGTCGGCCTCGCCCATGCTCACGCCGCCGCTGGTGATGATGGCGTCGGCCTGGGCGGCGGCGCTGCGGAAAGCGGCCTCCAGTTCGGCGGGCTCGTCTTTCACCACGCCCATGTCGATCACCTCCACCCCCAAGCGGGTGAGCAGGCCAAAGACGGTGTAGCGGTTGCTGTCGTACACGGCGCCTTCACGAGGTGCTTCGCCCAGGCTCAGGATCTCGTCGCCGGTGGAGAAGTACGCCACCTTGACGCGCCGATACACCGCCACCGAGGGCAAGCCCAGGCTGGCCACCAGGCCCAGCGCGGCCGGCCCCAGCGTCTGGCCCCGGTGCAGGGCAGGGTGGCCCGCCATCAGGTCTTCGCCGAGCAGGCGGCGGTTGTCGCCGGGCTTGACCACGCCGGCCGGCACCTCAATGCGCTCAGCGCTGGCCTTCACGAATTCGAGCGGCACCACCGTGTCCAGGCCCGCGGGCATGATGGCCCCGGTCATGATCTTCACGCACTGGCCCGGTTTGACCGTGCCTTGCCAGGCCTTGCCGGCGTAGGCCGTGCCCACCACGTCAAGGGCCAGCGCGTCGAGCCCGAGCTGGGCCCCGTCGAAGGCGAACCCGTCCATGGCCGAGTTGTCGTGCGGCGGCACGCTGATGGGGGAAATCACGTCTTCGGCCAGCACGCGGCCCAGGGCCCCGAAGGGACTGACGCGCTCGGTGGCGTCCACCGGGGTCACCAGGCGAGCCAGGAATTCGTTCACCTGGCCCGCACTCAGCGCTTGCGGGTCATAGCCTTGCAGCTCGGCGGCGATCTGTTCGATGGTCTTCATCGGGCTTCAGTTCTTTTCAAGGGCGTGCAACTCGGCCAGGGTGTTGGCGTTGAAGAAGGCCTTAGGGTCGTCCTCGGGGCGGTCAAAGGGCACCACCACCGTGCGGTGGCGCGCCGTCCAGGCGTCGATCTTGCGGCCGCCTTCCTGCGTGAACTGCGTCAGGCTCTCCAGCAGCCCAACGGGCATCAGGCAGAACACCGGCTGGGTGCGCAGCTGCCCGTCGTCTTCGGGGGCAGCGGCCATGGCGATTTCGGTGGTCGGGTCATCGAAGGCGGTGGCCAGGCGCTCGGCCAAATCCAGCGGCAGGCGCGGCGTGTCGCAGGGCACGGTGAGCAGGAAGGGCGTCTCGCAGCGCTCCAACCCGGTGAGGAAACCACCCAGCGGCCCCGGAAAGTCGGCCAGGTTGTCGGGCCACACCGGCACGCCGAAGGCCTCGTAGGCACCCAGGTTGCGGTTGGCGTTGATCATGAAGTCGCCCACGCGCTGGCCTTCCTGCATTTGCAGGCGCATGAGGGTGTGCAGGGCCAGGGGGATGCCGTTGAAGTTTTGCAGGCCTTTGTCGGCGCCGCCCATGCGGGAGCCGCGTCCACCGGCCAGCACCATCGCGGTGATCTCGTGGGGTTGAATCATGAAAGCTGTGGGTTGTGGGGCTTAGCGCGGGGAGGGCGCTCAACCACCGATGTACGACATTTCGATGCGACGTCCGCCGACGGCAGTGTCAGGGGGCAGGGAGGCCCGCAGTTCGGAATAGCGGTCATCGCGCTGCTGCCAGATGGCGGCAATGGCACTGGCCAGTTCCTCGTCGCTGGCGCCACTGCGGATCAGCGGGCGCAGGTCGTGGCCATGGGTGGCGAACAGGCACAGGTAAAGCTGACCCTCGGTGGACAGGCGGGCGCGGTTACAGTCGCGGCAGAAGGCGTGCGTCACGCTGCTGATCACGCCGATCTCGCCCGAGCCATCGGCGTAGCCCCAGCGCTCGGCGGTCTCGCCGGGCGCAGCCGGGCTCAAGGGCACCAGGGGCAGTTCGGCGCTCAGGCGGGCCACCACCTCGGCGCTGGGCAGCACCTCGTCCATGCGCCAGCCGTTGGTGGCGCCCACGTCCATGTACTCGATGAAGCGCAAGACGATGCCCGTGCCCTTGAAGTGGCGTGCCATGGGCAGGATCTGGTCGTCGTTGGTGCCGCGCTTGACCACCATGTTCACCTTGATCGGCCCCAGGCCCACGCGCTGCGCGGCTTCGATGCCGGCCAGCACGTCGGCCACGGGAAAGTCCACGTCGTTCATGGCGCGGAAGGTGGCGTCGTCCAGCCCGTCCAGGCTGACGGTAACGCGCTGCAGGCCGGCATCTTTCAAGGCCTGTGCCTTGCGCGCCAGCAGTGAACCATTGGTGGTGAGGGTCAGGTCCAGCGGCTGTCCGTCGGCGGTGCGCAGGACGGCCAGTTGCGCGATCAGGATTTCCAGGTTCTTGCGCAGCAGGGGCTCGCCGCCCGTGAGGCGAATCTTTTGCACCCCGTGCGCCACGAACTGCTGCGCGACCCGGGTGATTTCTTCAAAGGTCAGCAGCGCGCTGTGGGGCAGGTACTGGTAGTCCTTGTCGAAGACTTCTTTCGGCATGCAGTAGCTGCAGCGGAAGTTGCAGCGGTCGGTCACGCTGATGCGCAGGTCACGCAAAGGGCGGCCGAGTGTGTCGCCCAGCAAGCCACTGGCGGGAATGGGCTGGCTTGGCACCGCCACGGGGCGCGAGCGCAAGCGCTGGTCGATCAGGGGAATCACGCGTTCGGACATGGCCGGATTATCGCCAATGCTCCCCAGGAGCATGCATGCGCGGGCCGTGCTGACCCATCTGCTAAAAGGGGCGGCATGGCCGAGCATCGGGGGCGTATTACGCAGTGTTATCGAGCAGCCAATCTTTTGACGGGATACTAGAATTCCATCCACCTTAATAAGGTGTCTTTGAAACCGGCAGCAGCCCACACCTTGCACTTCGGTGTGCTGGTGGTCCTTGCCGCAGTCCTAAGTGGAGGGCGTACTGTGTGCACGTGCTGAAAAGTGGCTCACGCGGCCATTCACCAAGTGCAAGGTGTAGTCTGCGACCTCCGCCAGCATGCGGTCATGGGTGGCAAAGACAAGCAATGGCCGCTCTCGAGTTGTAGAGCGAAGCAATTCCACCATTGCAGCACGCCGTACCTCATCGAGAGCAGTGGTCGGTTCGTCCAAGAGCAGGCCTGCGCTCGATGGCGTGATCGCTCGCGCTACGAAGATCCGCTGACGCTCGCCCCCCGACAACGCTTCGCCGTATCTGGCCTTATCAGAGGCCACCCAGCCCAAGTCCAGGCGATGTAGGATTTCTGCGAGTTCTTGCGGCGCTAGACGGCCCAGCATCACGTTCTCGGCGACACCATCGCGAAACAGATGCTCCTGCTGCGATAGGTACACGAGGTCCGATTGCGCAGTCGGCGGTAAGCCGTGCACCAGAACAGTTCCTGAAGATGGCGGGTAAAGTCCGCTAAGAATTTTCAAAAGTGTCGACTTCCCGCTGCCGGACGCGCCGAGGATTGCCAGAGACTTCCCTCTTGGCAGTTTGAAGTTAATGTCGTCCAGAATGAGCCGACCGTCTTCGGAGCGGAATGAGATGCCGTTAGCTACCACGGAGGCGTCTGTCGACGACTGCGGCATGGAGACGGGCTCCGTCATGAGTTTCTTGCGCGACAGAAAAGCTTCCATCTGCTCCTGCGAGACTCCGAAGGCGGAATATCGCTGCAAAAGAGGTGCAATCTGCCGAACCTGTGTTGACACTTGGCGCAGAAGCATGTTGGCCATCACCAACTGCCCCACGGAGAGCCTCCCGGCCATGACTTCATACGAGCCGATGCCAAGAATAATGCCCAGCGACAGGCGATCGAAGGACAAGCCCGTTAGGTTTTGACGTATCAATGCTGTGCTCCACCGATACAGTGCGACTTCGCAGGCTTGCTTGCTGGTATGCAGTCGTTGCAGGCCGAAGTCAAACGCGCGATGAGCTTTCAGGCTGAGCACGCCCCGAAGCAGTTCGTCCGCATACGAAAGTTCGCGCTCACGTGCTTGCTGGATATCCCTTTCTGCGAAACGTTTTTTCCGTGTCATCAGCACATGCGCAATTGTGAAGACCGCCGCGGAGAGTGCGAGCAAAATTGCGATGGTCATACTCACGAAGCTCAGAGCCGCCAAGACAATTGACAGGGACAAAGGAATGGACGCTACGCACACTGCCCAGTCTGCGCGAAAGCGGATGTCGGTACCTATGCTCAGGAAGCGTGCGAGGCCGTCGTCCTGGTTGAGGCGTTCAAGTTCGATGAAGGGTGCTGCGCCCAGGATCTGCCAGAAACGGGCCTCGGCCTGGACTACAGCGGAGTGTGTGATGTGTAGCATTAACCGGTCATGAACCCGTAAGCTCCCCCACCAAGTAGACAGTTGAAATCAGAGAATGCGGCTCAACCGAGAAGGAAGAGGCCGATGAGGAAGAGCAAGTTCACGGAGAGCCAGATCGTGGCGATTCTCAAGGAGGGCGAGGCCGGCGTGCCGGTAGCGGAGGTCTGTCGCAAGCACGGCATCAGCTCGCCGACGTACTACGCCTGGAAGAGCAAGTACGCAGGCGCGACGGTGTCGGACCTGACACGCATGCGCGAGCTGGAAGTGGAGAACGCGCGGCTCAAGCGCATGTATGCCGACTTGGCGTTGGAGAACGCAGCGATCAAGGACGTGCTGACAAAAAAATTCTGACGCCGTCCGCGAAGCGGCAGGTGGTCGAGGTCATGGCGACCGAGCACCGCCTGTCGATCACGCGAGCCTGCGGGGCAGCAGGCTTGTCGCGGGCGGCGTACTACAAGGTGCCGCCGCTGCCGCAGGAGAAGGATGCCGAGATCATTGACGCGCTCAACGGCGTCGTCGAGCGCAATGGCCGCTGGGGCTTCTGGAAATGCTTCGACCGGCTGCGCCTGGATGGCCGACCGTGGAACCACAAACGGGTCTGGCGCGTGTACTGCGAGCTGGGCCTGAACATCCCCCGCCGAACCAAGCGCCGCGTCCCCAAGCGCGAGCCGGTGCCATTGGCTGCAGGCTCGTTCGTCAACCAGGGCTGGGCTTTGGACTTCATGCACGACGTGCTCTATGACGGCCGCCGGTTCCGAACGCTCAACGTCATCGACGAGGCCAACCGCGAGGCGCTGGCGATCCAGGTGGCCCAGTCGCTGCCGGCATCCATGCTGATCCGCACCATGGACCGCCTGGTGGAGTGGTACGGCCCGCCGCTGTCGATCCGCATGGACAACGGGCCGGAGATGACCAGCCATGACTTCGTCGAATGGGCCCAGCGCCGGGGGATCGCGCTGAACTACATCGAACCCGGCGAGCCCAATCAAAACGCCTACATCGAGCGGTTCAACAGGACGTTCCGAACCGAGGTTCTCGACGCCTACCTGTTCAACTCAATCGAGCAAGTGCAGGCTATCGCCGATGACTGGCTGACCCAATACAACGAGTACCGACCGCATGACGCGCTGGGTGGCGTGCCGCCCAAACAGTTCATGCCCCGACTGATCAACACAACCGCCGCTGACTCTAGGAATCACCTGTCTGCTTGACAGGGGAGCTACGAGGTGGATTCATCTGCTGGTGGGTGCTAGTGCCCGAAGAAGACCTGGTACTCCACAGGAGCAGGAGTAGTTGCTGCCCAGTGCCAGAAGAAGCTCCCATCCCGTACGATGGCCTCGATGAGAGCGTCAGAGAAAACACCGTGCCTTGTCAGGAAGGGGGTGTCCCTCGTCAAAGCGGTCAGCGCGATCCGTAGATCCGGTGCCATTGCTTCCACGCATTGAGCGGCATTGAATGGCTGCTCATACCATTTGGGTGATCCGCGCTCCTCTGCCGGAGGTTCAAGCTCACGCTGGATGCCGTCAGCGCCAGCACAAGCCAGAGCCGCAAATGCCAAGTACGGGTTGGCAGAAGAATCGGGGAATCGCACTTCAACTCGACAGTCATTTTCACTTGTGAAATGCGGTATGCGTATGGCCGTGGTTCTGTTGCGGTAGCCCCACCCCGGCGGGTGCATCAGCGAATAGAAGTGGTTCAGTCGCTTGTAGCTGTTGACCGTGGGATTGGTGATGGCGTTAAGCGCCTGTAAGTGTTCCAGGATGCCGGCCACAAAGGCCATACCCTCTCTGCTGAGTTGACCTGGTTGACCGTCAGGCGGGTAGAAGATGTTCCGCCCGTTTCTCCAAAGGGAAAAATTGACGTGCATGCCGTTGGATTCGGCATAGGGGATGGGGCGCGGCATAAATGTTGCGGTGCGCTCATAGCGCAGCGCAACAGTCCGCGTGATGTGCTTGACCAACTGGACATGGTCGGCGGCACTGCAAAGCTCCGTGTGCCCCACGGCGATCTCGTGTTGACTCGGCCCTGCCTCATGAGCGTGATGGATCGCGGCAACACCAGCCGCCTGCAGGTATTCGCAGATCTCGCTGCGAATTTTGGCGTGTTGATCTGCAGGACCAGCTAATAAGTGCAGCGTGCGATGTCCGATGCGATACCCGTTGCCTAGCGCCGCTGCATTGCAGGCCCATCCATCCTCTTCGGCAATCTCCACCAGGTTGAGTTCGGCGGTGGTGGCGAAGCGAACGCCCTTGAACAGGTTGAATTCGAGTTCAGTTCCGACCTGAATATCGTCTGCTATCCGAAGGGTTCGAAGCAGGTCTTGCGCGCGATGTGCCACGCCTCGGACATCCATGGGATATGACCCGCGTTCGCCTCCTGGTTGGACGGGTTGAGAGAACACCAGACGACGGGCGTCAATAGGGTCAGTAATGTAGGTTGTTTCATCCGCGATGAGCTGTAGGTCCGACTCGGCGTTGGACTGCCATCCGGGGACTAAGGCACCTGATACCGGGACCCGGTTTTGCAGGCTTTGCACGTGTTCTTGACGGACGACCTGCATGAGGAAGCCTCGAACATCAGTGAATAGATATCTAAGCTGCATTGTGTTTAACTTATATGCATTTTAATAACCCTAAAGTATACATCATGACGACAATGAAGATTGGAGGGGATATGTTGGAGTGTGGGGAGATGACAAGCGTGCAGCCGTGGCTTTTCATCTCTCGGTACGTCGCATGTGCTGTGTACGCTTCCTGCCGACTTCCTCGACCCCGGCGAAGGGGCACGAGATAACACACTCGCATGCCGAGCCCAGAATCTCTGGTTCGTGTGCCTACACCGCTAGCCCTCTCGACACCTGCCTGCAGCAGGTCTTGGTTGAGGCAGCGGCAGACAAGAGCCTGGCTCGCGGTCACAGTGGTAGACGTGGTGCGCGTGGCCTGAGTGTCCGAGCAGACCTTCTGTGACCACTTCAGCGATAAGTAGGCATGCTTCCTCTCGACCCAACGGGTGGTAGGTGCCTAGGCCTTGGTCACCGTGCGCAAGGTGGCGCAGTCAGTGCGCCCCCCGTAGGCGCAGGCGGAGACTGCGCTGCAGGCCTGCTAAGCGTACCTGGCCCCACACACACGGTTGTTGCGTTTGCCGTCCCTCGCAGTTAAACACCTAGGCGAGGCTGGTGCTTTGGCGCTGCGCGAGGCGATGGACGAGCTCGCGGCCTTCATGCGCTAGACAGTCAATTGCGGATGTTGGGTGCCGTGCCGCTCGAGTTCAGTGAGCCTGCGGCGGTAGCCAGGATCACCGAACTGGCGTTGCAGGCGGGTTCGCAACGATACAACCAGCATTTCACCCAAGAGCGTGTCAAGACCAAGTTAAAAGGGCTGAGCCCCTTTCGATACAGGACTCAGCCCTTGGGGCCAAACTGCTCGTTTCATCGGGCCAGATATTGGGGGTCAGTTCAGGTGACGGGCTTCTTTAGAGATAAGGTTGAATCAGGCGAGCGGCAGCAGCGGCACGATGAGCAAGGCCACGATGTTGATGATCTTGATCAGCGGGTTCACTGCCGGTCCGGCCGTGTCCTTGTAGGGGTCGCCCACGGTATCGCCGGTGACGGCGGCCTTGTGGGCCTCGCTGCCCTTGCCGCCGTGGTGGCCGTCTTCGATGTATTTCTTGGCGTTGTCCCAGGCGCCGCCGCCGGTGCACATGGAAATGGCCACGAAGAGGCCGGTGACGATGGTGCCCATCAGCAGGCCGCCCATCGCCTTCGGCCCCAGAAACACGCCCACCAGAATCGGTGCCACCACGGGCAACAGGCTGGGCACGATCATTTCCTTGATGGCCGCGCTGGTCAGCATGTCCACCGCCCGGCCGTACTCGGGCTTGGCGGTGCCTTCCATGATGCCGGGGATCTCCTTGAACTGGCGGCGCACCTCCACCACCACCGCCCCTGCGGCACGCCCCACCGCCTCCATGGCCATGGCGCCGAACAGATAGGGGATCAGGCCGCCGATGAACAGGCCAATGATCACCATCGGGTCGCTCAGGTCAAAGCGGATGGACTGGCCGTAGGCCTCCAGCTTGTGGGTGTAGTCGGCGAACAGCACCAGTGAGGCCAGGCCAGCCGAGCCAATGGCGTAGCCCTTGGTCACGGCCTTGGTGGTGTTGCCCACCGCGTCCAGCGGGTCGGTGATGTCGCGCACGCTGGCGGGCAGTTCGGCCATCTCGGCGATGCCGCCCGCGTTGTCGGTGATGGGGCCGTAAGCGTCCAGCGCCACCACGATGCCGGCCATGCTCAGCATGGCCATGGCCGCCACGGCGATGCCGTACAGCCCCGCCAGGGTGTAAGCCGCCACGATGGCCGCGCACACGAACAACACCGGCCAGGCGGTGGAGCGCATGGACACGCCCAGGCCCGCAATGATGTTGGTGCCGTGGCCGGTGGTGGACGCCTGCGCAATGTGGCGCACCGGGCTGTATTGCGTGCCGGTGTAGAACTCGGTGATCCAGACCAGCAGGCCGGTGAGCGCCAGGCCCACCACGCAGGCGCCGAACAGGCGCCATTGGCTGCCGCTGGCGGCAATGGCGTTGTCAGGCACGATCCAGGCCGTCACGAACCA
Organism: Hydrogenophaga sp.; assembly: GCF_041913525.1. Lineage (GTDB taxonomy): Bacteria > Pseudomonadota > Gammaproteobacteria > Burkholderiales > Burkholderiaceae_C > Hydrogenophaga. The sequence continues at coordinate 108,725 of NZ_JAYSFD010000007.1, forward strand.
GAAGGCCACCAGCGACAGGGCGCCGGCCACCACCAAGCCCTTGTAGAGCGCTGGCATCACGTTCTTCATGCCCGGGCTGGCCTTCACGAAGAAGCAGCCGACGATGGACGCCAGGATCGACACAGCCCCCAGCACCAGCGGGTACAGCGCCGCCTGCATGGGCGCGGCGCTCACCATCAGGGCGCCCAGCACCATGGTGGCGATCAGTGTCACGGCGTAGGTCTCGAACAGATCGGCCGCCATGCCGGCGCAATCGCCCACGTTGTCGCCCACGTTGTCGGCGATCACCGCTGGGTTGCGCGGGTCGTCCTCCGGGATGCCGGCCTCCACCTTGCCCACCAGGTCGGCACCCACGTCAGCGCCTTTGGTGAAGATGCCACCGCCCAGGCGAGCAAAGATCGAGATGAGCGATGAGCCAAAGGCCAGCCCGATCAGCGGGTTGAGCAGATTCGCCAGGTTGGACGCCGGGTTCAGGTTGCCGTTGCCGACCAGAAACCAAAAGAAGGCCGTGACCCCCAGCAACCCCAGGCCCACCACCAGCATGCCGGTGATGGCGCCGCCTCGGAAGGCCACGTCCAGCGCCGGGCCGATGCCGCGCGTGGCGGCCTGGGCGGTGCGCACGTTGGCGCGCACCGAGATGTTCATGCCAATGAAGCCGCAGGCGCCCGAGAGCACCGCCCCCAGTACAAAGCCCACGGCGGTTTTGCCGTCGAGGAACACCCCGATCAGCACCGCCAGCACCAGCCCCACCAGCCCAATCGTTTTGTATTGCCGCGCCAGGTAGGCGGCGGCGCCGGTCTGGATGGCGCCGGCAATTTCCTGCATGCGGGCATTGCCCGCATCCTGGGCCAAGATCCAACTGCGCGACCAGAAGCCGTAGACCACGGCGACCAGGCCGCATACCAGCGCAAACACGAGCGCGTTTTGTCCAACCATGAAGCTCTCCTGCAAAGTTCGACTTGGAGGGGGCAACGCCTCCGGGGCTGCCCCCGCTGCGTTGCTTCCTCGCTCGTCATGGCGCCGCCTTGCGCGGCGCCCTGCAGGGCGATTGGCCAACCGCCTCAATGTAGCGGCTATGTCCCTTCGTGCCATCGGGTGTGTCAGGCTGGGATCAGTAAAATCAGGGTAAATCCCGACCGCCAGCCTCGGTCATCCGCGTCGGTTCGCCGCGATGGGCCGGGGTGCACAGCTTCCCTTTTCCAACCACCCTAGCAACGGAGCAACATGTCTCTCGACCACGTCACCCCTGGCAGCAAAGTCCCCGAGTCGTTCAACGTCATCATCGAAATCTCGATGAACGGCGACCCGATCAAATACGAAGTGGACAAGGCATCGGGCTGCATCTTCGTTGACCGCTTCATGAACACCGCCATGCACTACCCCACGAACTACGGGTACGTGCCCAAGACCATCGCGGGTGACGGTGACCCGGTGGACGTGCTGGTGATCACCCCCGTGCCGCTGCCCCCGGGCGTGGTGGTGCCTTGCCGCGCGCTGGGCATTCTGAAGATGGAAGACGAAGGCGGCGTGGACGGCAAGGTGCTGGCCGTGCCCACCGAAAAGATCCTGCCCCTGTACTCGCAGTGGAAATCTCTGGAAGACCTGAACCCGGTGCGCCTGAAGGCCATCGAGCACTTCTTCGAGCACTACAAAGACCTGGACCCGGGCAAGTGGGTGAAGGTGCTGGGCTGGGACAACAAGGATGCCGCCCACAAGGAAATCCTCGACGGCATCGCCGCCTACAACCAGGAAAAGGCTCAGGCCTGATCGGCAGAGGGGGGCGCTTGCCCCCCGGGCGCGACCACCACGATGTCGCGCAGCACAGGCAGCGTGTCGGCGGCCACCAGGGTTCGCAATGGGCCCTTGAGCTGGCCGCCTTCATACACCTGCACCCGGCGCGCCAGCAGCGTACCGGTGGACACCCCGGTCTTGGACACATAGACCATGCCCTGGCATTCCAGGTGGGTGTCGGCAGGGCCGCCGTTCTCGGCGCCCAACTGGCCAAACAGGTACACGTCGCCCTGCACCCGGATGCGGCCCCGTACCTCGGCGCCGGTCCAGATCACCAGACGGCCTTTCACGCGCACATGGCCCGCCACCGTGCCCTGAACCAGCAAGCCGCCTTCAAAACTCAACTCGCCGCTCAGTTCGCTGCCTTGTGCCACGCGGTTGACGATGTTCATCGCCACCGGGTCGATGGTGAGTGTGTCGGTGGAAGAGGGGGTCACCACAAGCGGCTCCCCGCCAGCACCACCAACACCACCCCAGCGAGCAGGGCCATCAGGCCCAGGCCGGCGATCAGCAGCGCATGGCGCTCCAGGGCCCGGCGCCAGCGGCCAGGGCGCTGCATGGGCACACCCACCGGCCATTCCGATAACCGCTGAATCGCCCAGGGTTGCCAGGCCGGTGAGAGCCGGGCATCACCCGTGTGCGCTTGAACTTCCAGGCCCTGGGTGCTGCCACCGGGCGCGCGACGGCCCAGCACCACCGACAGGGGGGCGCCCACGATGGTGTGGGTGAAGAAGGCGTCTTGCTCCGTCATGGCGAGGCAGTTTAACTGGGTGCGCCCGGCCAATCGCGCCGAAGCGGCAGGCGCTGGCGCAGGTCATCCAGGTAGTGGCTGACGCCCTCGGCCTCGCGCTCGAGGTAGCGCTCCACGGCGTCTGCAAACGCCGGGTGGGCCAGCCAGTGGGCGCTGCTGGTCTTCACGGGCAGCAGCGCACGCGCCATCTTGTGTTCGCCTTGCGCGCCGCCCTCGAAGCGCTTGAAGCCGTGGGCAATGCACCAGGCAATCGGCTGGTAGTAACAGGCCTCGAAGTGCAGGCAGTCCACCCTTTCCAAGGCGCCCCAATAGCGCCCATAGGCCACGCCGCGCTGTGGGTCCAGCGCGATGAGGCTGCTGGCGATCGGGCGGCCGTCGCGCTCTGCCACGAACAGCAGCCAGTGGTCGGGCATGGTCTGCGCCATGTGCTGAAAGAACTCGCGATTGAGGTAGGGCGCGTTGCGGTGCTCAAGGTAGGTGCGCTCGTAGCAGCGGTAGAAAAAATCCCAATCGGTGTTGGTGATGTCTCGTCCTCGCGCCCAGCGGAAGCTCACGCCGGCCTCGTTCACCTTGCGGCGCTCCTGCCGAATCTTCTTGCGCTTGTCCTGCTGCAAGCGGGTCAGGAAAGCGTCGAAGTCGGCATACGGTTGCGAGGCATCGTTGTGCCAGTGGAACTGCACCGTGTGGCGCAGCAGCAGGCCCGTGTCTTGGCACACGGCCAGGTCGCGCTCGCGGGCGAAGAGCAAGTGCAGCGACGACAGCCCTTGTTCTTGGCACCAGTCCACCACCGCAGCCAGCAGCGCCCGGCGGGCGTCGTCGTTTCGCGCCAGCAGGCGCGTGCCTGGCACGGGTGTGAACGGCACGGCCACCAGGGCCTTGGGGTAGTAGCGAATGCCGTGGCGCTCGTGGGCGTCGGCCCAAGCCCAGTCAAACACGTACTCGCCATAGGAATGCGCCTTCAGGTACAGCGGGCAGGCGGCCAATAGAGCGTCGCCTTGCCACAGCGTCAGGAAAGCGGGTGTCCATCCGGTGTCGGGCACGGCGCAGCCACTGGCGTGCAGGGCGCTCAGGTAGGCATGGCCCATGAAGGGGCTGGGGTCTTCGTCCAGGGCGAGCAGCGCGTCCCATTGGGTGGCGTCAATCTGCCCCGGATCGGCAAAAACCCGGGTGACATAATCGTTCGGCGTCACGCACTCACCCTTGATGGACTCGTTGTTTTCATGACCATTTCTGTTTCCGTGGCCCAGCTCAATTTCGTGGTGGGCGACATGACGGGCAACGCCCAGCGCATCATCGATGCCGCCGTTCAGGCCCATGCGCGCGGGGTTCGCTTGCTGCTCACGCCAGAACTGGCCCTTTGCGGGTACGCCGCGGAAGACCTGTTTCTGCGCCCGGCGTTCATCGACGCCTGCGATGATGCCTTGAACCGGATTGCCACCGAGACGGCCCACCTCAAAGGCCTTGGCATTGTGGTGGGACATCCCGCTCGCATGCACCAAGGGCGGCGTGAGCGCAGTGTCTCCACCGCCAGCCTTTGCAACGTCGCCACGGTGGTGTTTGAGGGGGAGCTGACCCACAGCTACGCCAAACGGCAATTGCCCAACTACCAGGTGTTCGATGAACGCCGCTATTTCGTGCCCGGTGACCGCCCCTGTGTGTTTGAGCTGGCGGGCGATGATGGCCTGTCAGTCAAAGTGGGTCTGCTCATCTGCGAAGACGCCTGGTTCGACGCACCCGCTGCAGATGCCCGCGCGGCAGGGGCGGAGGTGCTGGCCGTCATCAACGCCTCGCCATTTCACCAGGGCAAGGGCGGCGAGCGAGAAGCCACCATGCGCGAGCGGGTGCGCGCCACCGGCCTGCCGCTGATCTACGCCCACCTGGTGGGCGGGCAGGACGAGATCGTGTTCGAAGGCCGCAGTTTTGCGCTGGATGCGCAAGGCGAGCTGGCCGGCCGTGCGGTCAGTTTTGAAGAAGCCGCGTTTGACGTTCGATTGACCAGAGAGGGCACCAACTGGACGGTGCAGGCCCCGATTGACCGTGCCCACAGCGCCGAGGCCGACCTTTGGCATGCCCTGGTGCTGGGTGTGCGCGACTACGTGGGCAAGAACGGTTTCCCGGGCGTGTTGCTGGGGCTGTCTGGCGGCATCGATTCCGCCCTGGTGCTGGCCATCGCCGTGGACGCTTTGGGCAAAGACCGGGTGCGCACGGTGATGATGCCCTCGCCCTACACCGCTGACATTTCCTGGATCGATGCCCGCGACATGGCCGAGCGCCTGGGCGTGCGATACGACGAGATCGCCATTGCGCCTGAGTTCGAGGCCTTCAAGGCCTCGCTCAAGCCCTTGTTCGAGGGGCGCCCCGAGGACACCACCGAAGAAAACCTGCAGGCCCGCATTCGCGGCACCTTGCTGATGGCCTTGTCCAACAAATTCGGCAGCGTGGTGCTGACCACCGGCAACAAGAGCGAGATGGCCACGGGCTATTGCACTTTGTACGGCGACATGGCCGGCGGCTTTGCGGTCATCAAGGACGTGGCCAAGACCACCGTGTTCCGTCTGGCCCGCTGGCGCAACGCGCATGACCCTTACCGCACGGGCGCCAACCCCATTCCCGAGCGCATCATCACCCGCCCGCCCAGTGCCGAGCTGCGCCCCGACCAGGTGGACCAGGACAGCCTGCCGCCCTACGAGGTGCTGGACGCCATCATCGAGCGCTACATGGAAAATGACCTGAGCCCTGCCGAGATCAAAGCTCAGGGCTTCGACGCCCAGGCGGTGGACAAAGTGGTGCGCCTGATTCGCATCAACGAGTACAAGCGCCGCCAGGCGCCGGTGGGCATTCGCGTCACCCACCGCAGCTTCGGCAAGGACTGGCGCTACCCCATCACCAGCCGCTACCGCGCCTGAACAGTGCTGTCCGACCGTCGGCGCGGCTTCGCACCGCGTGATACATTTTTGCGTTTGCCATACCCCACCCAGGAGCCCCTCGAATGAAGCAGATCACCGCCGTCATCAAACCCTTCAAGCTGGAAGAGGTGCGCGAGGCCTTGGCCGAGCAGGGCGTGACGGGGTTGACCGTGACCGAGGTCAAGGGCTTTGGCCGCCAGAAGGGCCACACCGAGCTCTATCGCGGTGCCGAGTACGTGGTGGACTTTCTGCCCAAGGTGAAGGTGGAAGTGGTCGTGAAGACCGACGACGTGGACCGCTGTGTGGACGCCATCATCCGCGCCGCCCGCACCGGCAAGATCGGTGACGGCAAGATTTTCGTCACGCCGGTGGAACGTGTGGTTCGCATCCGCACCGGTGAGCAGGACGAAGGCGCAATTTGAACGAGGTTGCAGGGGCGCACTGCGCCCCTGCTGTCAGATGGTGTCCAGCATCGGGGCGGGCGCCAGCCCGGCCTCTTGAACCAGAGCAGGCAGCAGCGCTGCGTGGTCTGAGTCGCTGCGAATCAGGTCCATTTGCCACGGATTCATGAAACCCTGGTCGACGCCCGTTTTCAGGAACGCGAGCAGGCCATCGTAATAGCCGCCTTGGTTCAGCAGGCCAACGGGTTTGTCGTGATAGCCCAGTTGTCGCCAAGTCCACACCTCGAAGAACTCTTCAAAGGTGCCGATGCCACCCGGCAGGGCCAGGAAGGCGTCGGCCCGCTCGGCCATCATGCGCTTGCGCTCGTGCATAGTGTCCACCACGTGCAGCTCGGTGCAGGCCGTGTGCGCCCATTCTTTCTCGACCAGGGCCTTGGGGATGATGCCCACCACCCGGCCGCCTGCCGCCAGGGTGGCGTCGGCCACCACGCCCATCAGGCCATTGCGCCCGCCGCCATAGACCAACTGACCGCCGCGGCGACCGATCCACTGCCCCACCAGCGCGGCAGTGGCCGCAAAGGAGGCGTCTTCCCCCAGGCGGGAGCCGCAGTACACACAAAGCGAAAAGGACGGCGACTTGCTCATGTCAGGCGTGAAAGTGGTGCCACAAGGCGGCGCCCCAGATGCCGGCGCACAGCAGCAGGCTGAGCAGCACGGCTGCACTTCCCATGTCCTTGGCGCGCTTGGAGAGGGCGTGCCATTCGGGGCCGATGCGGTCCACCGCGGTCTCGATGCCGGTGTTCAGCAGCTCCACCACCATCACCAGCACCACGCTGCCCGCCAGGGCCGCCACCTCAATCCACGTCCGGCCGACCCAGAAGGCCAGTGGCAGCATGAGCAGGGCGAGAGTAGCTTCCTGGCGGAAGGCGGTTTCGCCCCAGCCCGCACGCAGACCCGCCATCGAATAGCCAAAGGCATGCCAGACCCGGGAAAGGCCTCTGCGCTGCTTTTGAGCCAGGGGCGACTCTTGTTTTTCTTGGGGCATGGGGCTCATCGATTTATTTTTTGGGTCGGACAGGTGGCAGTTGCTGCACCAGACGTGTACCCGCGAGCGCGTCGTGCAGGAATTGGCGTTGTTTGTGCAGTCGCGAGAGCAGGGCGTAGAAGATCACCCAACCGGGGAAGAGCACCGCCAGGTCACGCCCGCTCAGGCCCAAGGCGTAGGTCAATCCCAGCGGTGGCAGCAACCAGAGCCATGAGAGCACATAGCGGGCCAATGCCCGCGCCTGGGTGAGCGGGCGACCTTGGGCGTCAACCACGCGGATGTGCCACGTCTTCATGGCCAGCGTCTGCCCCTTGGCCCAGAACCAAGTGAAGTAGATGCCGAACACCACGAACAAGAAGGCCTGTTGGGCATGGCGGTTGTCCAGAGCATGGCGCGTCTGGGTGAGCGTGGAGAAGAGATAGCCGGCGATGAAGACCACGCCGAAGAGCAGCATGCCTTCGTAGAGCCAGCAGGCCATGCGACGCTTGAGGGACGGCGCCGTGAGGTCGGGCGCGAGGGGGGATGGGGCGGGAGCCTGTGTCATGGAGTTACGCAAAAAATGCGCGCGCATTGTCGCATTCCTGCTTTTTTCATCGCTTAGGCAGGGGTCGGTGCGGCGCCGGGTGCTTGGCAAGCCTTGTTGCAGTGCGATAATGCCCGCTTGCAATTCATCACAAGGCAAACGGATCAGGGTTCGGCGGGGTATGTGTCCGCTCATGGCCACTGGTCTTAAGTCCCGACGTCGCCTCACAAGGGTGGGCCAAGGGGCACCCAAGGTTTTTCGTCAGAGAAATTCTCGAAAGGTTGATCATGGAAGTCACCAAGGCCGAAATGGCCTCCGCCGCTGCTGCACAGGCTGCCGGCCAAGAACTCCGCGGAGCAGAAATCCTCGTCAAGGCCCTTCAGGCCGAGGGCGTGAAGTACATCTGGGGCTACCCCGGTGGCGCTGTTCTGCACATCTACGACGCTTTCTACAAGCAAGACACCATTCAGCACGTGCTGGTGCGTCACGAGCAGGCGGCCGTGCACGCGGCCGACGGGTACGCACGCGCCACCGGCGAGGTGGGCGTGGCACTGGTCACCTCCGGTCCTGGTCTGACCAACGCCGTCACCGGTATCGCCACCGCCTACATGGACAGCATTCCCATGGTGGTCATCAGTGGCCAGGTGCCCACGGCCGCCATCGGCCTGGACGCCTTCCAGGAGTGCGACACCGTTGGCATCACGCGCCCCATCGTCAAGCACAACTTCCTGGTGAAGGACGTGCGCGACATGGCCACCGTGATGAAGAAGGCCTTCCACATTGCGCGCAGCGGTCGTCCGGGCCCGGTGGTGGTGGACATTCCGAAGGACGTGTCTTTCAACAAGACGGCCTACCACGGATACCCCGAGTCCATCGAGATGCGCTCGTACAACCCGGTGCGCAAGGGCCACGGCGGACAGATTCGCAAGGCCCTGCAGCTGTTGCTGAACGCCAAGCGTCCCTACATTTACACCGGTGGTGGTGTGCTGCTGGGCAACGCCACGGGTGAGCTGCGCACCTTGGTCGACCTGCTGAACTACCCCGTCACGAACACGCTGATGGGGCTGGGCGCCTTCCCCGCCACCGATCGCCGCTTCCTGGGCATGCTGGGCATGCACGGCACGATCGAGGCCAACAACGCCATGCAGAACTGCGACGTTCTGTTGGCGGTGGGCGCCCGTTTCGATGACCGCGTGATCGGCAACCCCAAGCACTTCGCGTCGGTGGACCGCAAGATCATCCACATCGACATCGACCCGTCGAGCATCTCCAAGCGGGTGAAGGTGGACGTGCCCATCGTCGGCGACGTGAAAGACGTGCTGACCGAACTCATCCACATGGTGCGCGAAAGCACGGCGAGAGCCGATGAGAAGGCCCTGGGCGAATGGTGGAAGACCATCGAGACCTGGCGCGACCGCGACTGCCTGAAGTACGACCGCGACAACACAGACGTCATCAAACCGCAGAAGGTCATTGAGACCCTGTGGGACATGACCAAGGACGCCGACGCCTACATCACCTCCGACGTGGGTCAGCACCAGATGTGGGCGGCCCAGTACTACCGCTTCAACGAGCCGCGCCGTTGGATCAACTCCGGCGGTCTGGGCACCATGGGCGTGGGCATTCCCTACGCCATGGGCATCAAGCTGGCCAAGCCCGAGAGCGAGGTGTTCTGTGTCACGGGCGAAGGCTCGGTGCAGATGTGCATTCAAGAGCTGTCCACCTGCTTGCAGTACAACACCCCGATCAAGATCCTGTCGCTCAACAACCGCTACCTGGGCATGGTGCGCCAGTGGCAGGAGATCGAGTACTCCGGCCGCTACAGCCACAGCTACATGGACGCGCTGCCCAACTTCGTGAAACTGGCCGAGGCCTATGGTCACGTGGGCATGCTGATCGAGCGTCCTCAAGACGTTGAGCCCGCGCTGCGTGAGGCACGCAAGCTCAAGGACCGCACCGTGTTCCTTGACTTCCGAACCGACCCCACGGAGAACGTGTTCCCCATGGTTCAGGCCGGCAAGGGCATCACCGAAATGCTGCTGGGGTCTGAAGACCTCTGATCCTTCCCTCCAGGCTGGCAGCGCCGGCCTGGCCCCTTAGACGAATCTATTGTCCGTCGAGCCCGCGCATTACCGTGCGCGGGGGAGGGCGGCGAAAAGAGGAATCGCACATGAAACACATCATTGCCGTGCTGCTCGAAAACGAGCCGGGTGCCCTGTCCCGCGTGGTGGGCCTGTTTTCTGCCCGTGGCTACAACATTGAGTCGCTGACGGTGGCGCCCACCGAAGACCCCAGCCTCTCGCGCATGACCATCCAGACCACCGGGTCGGATGACATCATCGAGCAGATCACCAAGCACCTGAACCGCCTGATTGAGGTCGTGAAGGTGGTGGACCTCACCGAAGGCGCCTACACCGAGCGTGAGCTCATGATGGTGAAGGTGCGCGCCGTGGGCAAGGAGCGCGAAGAAATGAAGCGCATGGCCGACATCTTCCGCGGCCGCATCATCGATGTGACCGAGAAGAGCTACACCATCGAGCTCACGGGTGACCAAGGCAAGAACGACGCCTTCCTGGAGGCCATCGATCGCGGTGCCATTCTGGAGACGGTGCGCACCGGCGCCAGCGGCATCGGCCGAGGTGAGAGAATCTTGCGCGTCTGACACGACCGCCATCTCAGGGCTCAGCCATACGGCCCGTTCTGGCTGAGCTTGTCGAAGCCCTGTGCAGCCACGGCATCACAGGGACTCCCAGAGCCCTTCGACAGGCTCAGGGCGAACGGCCAAATCCAATTTTTTATTTATCGGAGCCAACGACATGAAAGTTTTCTACGACAAAGACTGTGACCTGAGCCTGATCAAGGGCAAGACCGTGGCCATCATCGGCTATGGCAGCCAAGGCCACGCTCACGCCCAGAACCTGAACGACAGCGGCGTGAAGGTCGTGGTCGGTCTGCGCAAAGGTGGTGCCTCCTGGGACAAGGTCGGCAAGGCTGGCCTGACCGTGATGGAAGTCAACGATGCCGTGAAGGCCGCTGACGTGGTCATGATCCTGTTGCCCGACGAGCAGATAGCCGAGGTTTACAAGAACAACGTCGAGCCCAACATCAAGCAAGGCGCTTCGCTGGCCTTCGCTCACGGCTTCAACGTGCACTACAACCAGGTGGTGCCCCGCGCTGACCTGGACGTGTGGATGGTGGCCCCCAAGGCGCCTGGCCACACCGTGCGCAACACCTACACCCAGGGTGGCGGCGTGCCCCACCTGGTGGCCGTGCACCAGGACAAGTCCGGCAAGGCCCGTGACCTGGCGCTGAGCTACGCCATGGCCAACGGTGGTGGCAAGGCCGGCATCATCGAGACCAACTTCAAGGAAGAGACCGAGACCGACCTGTTCGGCGAGCAGGCCGTGCTGTGCGGTGGCGCTGTTGAGCTGATCAAGATGGGCTACGAGACCCTGGTGGAAGCCGGCTATGCCCCCGAGATGGCCTACTTCGAGTGCCTGCACGAACTCAAGCTGATCGTTGACCTGATCTACGAAGGTGGCATCGCCAACATGAACTACTCGATCTCGAACAATGCCGAGTTCGGTGAGTACGTGACCGGCCCTGAGGTCATCAACGAAGAGTCGCGCAAGGCCATGCGCAATGCGCTCAAGCGCATCCAGAACGGTGACTACGCCAAGATGTTCATCCAAGAAGGTCGCCTGAACTACCCCAGCATGACGGCTCGCCGCCGCAACACCGCCGATCACCAGATCGAAGTGGTGGGTGCTCAGCTTCGCGCCATGATGCCGTGGATCGCCAAGAACAAGCTGGTTGACCAGACCCGCAACTGATTGACGCGGGTCCATGCCCGCTCAGACAAAGGCCACTTCGGTGGCCTTTCTTTTTTCCTGCGCCCAAGGGGCTTCGGTACACTGTCCGACCCGCGTCCTTGTGGACGCTTGCCCTAATAGCCATGCACGACGGTCAAGACCTTTCCGATTCCGCGATTCCCGAGGCCCACAAGCGGCCCAAGGGCATCTACATGTTGCCCAACATGATCACCCTGGCCGCTTTGTTCGGCGGTTTCTATGCGGTGGTGATGGCCATGAACGACCGTTACGACCTGGCCACCGTGGGCGTGTTCGTGGCCATGGTGCTGGACAGCCTCGACGGTCGCGTTGCGCGCCTGACGAACACCCAAAGCGCGTTTGGCGAGCAGATGGACTCGCTGTCCGACATGGTGTCCTTTGGTGCGGCGCCGGCGCTGATCGCCTACGAATGGGCCCTCCGAGACCTGGGGCGCTGGGGATGGATCGCCGCCTTCGTGTACTGCGCGTGCGCAGCCTTGAGGTTGGCGCGTTTCAACGTCAACACTGCCGTGGTGGACAAGCGTTACTTCCAGGGCTTGCCCTCTCCAGCGGCCGCTGCGCTGGTGGCCGGTTTTATTTGGTTGATGACCGAAGCCAAGGTTGACCCGACCAGTCTGACTTGGGCCATGTTCGCGCTGACCCTCTACGCAGGTCTGACCATGGTGACCAATGTGCCGTTCTACAGCTTCAAGGACCTCAGCCTGAAGAAGAGCGTGCCCTTTGCGTCCATCGTCCTGGTTGCACTGGGAATTGCCGTGATCAATATCGATCCACCCACCGTGTTGTTCGGGCTGTTTGTGCTGTACGGGCTGTCTGGCTATGCGGTCTATATCTGGCGCAAGGCCAAGGGCAAGCCGGTGAGCGTCATCAGCACGTCCACCGACGAGCCTGACGAGCGAGGCCTTCACGATTGAAGGTGGAAGGCGCATTGCCCTAATGGAAGATCTCTATCAGGCGCGCCGTGTCTTTGTGATACATTGACCAGCATGTTCCAAGCTGTTGCACTGCTACTACTGGATGTCTGTCACGGGCAGAATCGGTAGCGCACGCGCAATCAACACCAACGGCCCGTATGCACCCGCAGCGGGCCGTTTGTTTTGGAACTGTGGGTTTTGAGTCCTGGCCATAGCGCCGAACCGGAGCATCTCGATGAGCGACCAACTGATCATTTTCGACACCACCTTGCGCGACGGCGAACAATCGCCCGGCGCGTCCATGACCAAGGACGAAAAGCTGCGCATTGCCCGCCAACTGGAGCGCCTGAAGGTGGACGTGATCGAGGCCGGTTTCGCCGCCAGCTCCAACGGCGATTTCGAATGCGTGCAGGCCATTGCCAATGCCATCAAGGATTCCACCATTTGCTCGCTGGCCCGCGCCAATGATCGCGACATCGGTCGAGCCGCAGAAGCCCTCAAGGGCGCTAATCGGGCGCGCATCCACACCTTCATTGCCACCAGTGCGCTGCACATGGAGAAGAAGTTGCGCATGACGCCGGACCAGGTGCTGGAGCAGGCGAAGCAGTCGGTCAGGTTTGCGCGCAATCTGTGCGCCGACATCGAATTCAGCCCCGAAGATGGTTACCGCAGCGACGTGGATTTCCTTTGCCGCGTGCTTGAAGCCGTGATTGCCGAAGGCGCCACCACCATCAACGTGCCCGACACCGTGGGCTACGCGGTGCCCGAGCTCTATGGCAACTTCATCAAAACTTTGCGTGAACGCATTCCGAACTCAGACAAGGCGGTTTGGTCGGTGCATTGCCACAACGACCTGGGCATGGCCGTGGCCAACTCTCTGGCCGGGGTGAAGATCGGTGGCGCGCGCCAAGTGGAATGCACGATCAATGGTCTGGGCGAGCGCGCGGGCAATTGTTCGCTCGAAGAGATCGTGATGGCGGTGAAGACCCGTCGCGATTATTTCGGCCTGACGGTGGGCATCGATACCACCCAGATCGTGCCGGCCAGCCGAATGGTGAGTCAGACCACCGGTTTCGTGGTGCAGCCCAACAAGGCCGTGGTGGGGGCCAACGCCTTTGCCCACGCCTCAGGCATCCACCAGGACGGTGTGCTCAAGGCGCGCGACACCTACGAGATCATGCGAGCCGAAGACGTGGGCTGGAGCGCCAACAAGATCGTGCTGGGCAAGCTCAGCGGCCGCAACGCCTTCAAGCAGCGCTTGCAAGAGCTGGGCATCGAGATGGAGTCTGAGAGCGAAATCAACACCGCTTTCGCCAAGTTCAAGGAACTGGCCGACCGCAAGGCTGAGATCTTCGATGAGGATATCTTGGCCCTGGTGAGCGACGAGAGCGTCACGGCGGAGAAAGAGCAGTACGGCCTGGTGTCCTTGTCGCAGCGCAGCGAGACGGGTGAGCGTCCCCATGCCAACGTCGTCTTCACGGTGGATGGTAAGGAGGTGCAGAGCGAATCGGATGGCAACGGTCCGGTGGACGCCTCGCTGAAAGCCATCGAGAAGAAAGTGCAGAGCGGCGCCGAAATGGTGCTGTATTCGGTGAATGCCATCACCAGCGGGTCAACCGAAAGCCAGGGTGAAGTGACGGTGCGATTGCAACACGGTGGTCGGGTGGTGAACGGCGTTGGCGCCGACCCGGACATCGTCGTGGCATCGGCCAAGGCTTACCTCAGTGCGCTGAACAAACTGGCCAGCAAGGCGGACAGGGTGCTGGCTCAGGGATAAAAGCCTTATTTATCAATCACTTGCAGTCATTCTGATGTCGAGGTGTGAAAACAGATGCAGAAAGTAGCATTTGTTCCATCGAACACTGAAGACATGACTGCAAGTTTTTGATATTGATGGATTTTTTTCAAAGGCCTATACTGCGCTCCTATTAGGTGCGTTGTGAAATTTGCTGGAGTGCAGTCATGGTCGTGAGCGTTACCCGCTGGTCTCGTGTCTTGTGGGGAGCCATTCTGGCGGCCGGTGTGGTGCTTTCGATGGCACCTGTCGACGCCGCAGCCGCCACCGAGAAGCATCGCTCCACGTCCAAGAAGGCAGTGGCCAAGAAGGCGGTGGCGCAACGCAGCGCCCAAAAGGCAACTCCCACTAAGAAGGCCCAACGTCAAGCGGCTAGGGTGTCGCCTCGCAAGACCACCGCAGTGGCGCGCAAGAAGGCCACCGAGCTCACCACCGTGAGTGCCAAACGCCGAGTGTCGGATTCTGTGGTGAGAGTGGCGACCCCTGTGATCGACCACGGTTCTGTCGGCGCTCAGCTCGGGCTTCACAAGGCAGACGATCCGCTTGACCTGAATTCCAGCGTTGCACTGGTGGTCGACCAGCAGACCAATGAAGTGCTGCTCAGCAAGAACGACTCCGCGGTTCTGCCTGTGGCCTCGCTGACCAAGTTGATGACCGGTCTCGTGGTGGCGGATGCCCACCTCGACATGAACGAGATGATCACGATCACCCAGGACGACGTTGACACCCTCAAGGGCAGTCGTTCGCGCCTGATGGTGGGCACGACGCTCACGCGCGGAGAGCTGATGCACTTGGCTCTGATGTCCAGTGAAAACCGCGCCGCGCACGCGCTCGGCCGCACCTACCCGGGTGGTCTGAACGAATTTGTGCGACTGATGAATCGCAAGGCAACCGAACTCGGCATGCGGGATACCCGTTATGTTGAACCGACGGGTCTGTCGAGCGACAACCGTTCGAGTGCCCGCGACCTGGCGTTGCTGGTGAGCGCTGCTTATCAACGTCCGATCTTGCGCGACCTCTCCACGTCACCGGGCTACGAGGTTGATCTGGGCCGCCGCACCTTGCAGTACAACAACTCCAATCGCTTGGTGAAGAGCCCGGATTGGGACATCGGCTTGCAGAAGACGGGTTACATCTCGGAAGCGGGCCGCTGCCTGGTGATGCAGGCCAAGATTGCAGGTCGCCAGCTCATCATGGTGTTCTTGGATGCGACGGGCAAGCTGGGGCGTATTCAGGATGCCGAGCGGGTGCGCCGTTGGGTAGAACTGCACTCCGATCGCGTCACGGCTTCTCACCGCCCTCAGGGCTAAGGCCTGGCGGATTCCCATAAAAAACGGCCCTTGAGGGGCCGTTTTTTTGTTGTGGTCAGCGGCCAGCGCCGGGGGGATTGGGGCAACCAAGCGCCGCTGAAATCTCGGCGGCGGTGGCGCGCAATTTGGGTGCCCAGCCTTCGTCGATGCGATCTGCGGGGGCCGAAATTGACAAACCGGCCACCAACTTGTTTTGGTCGTCGTAAATGCCTGCGGCCATGCAGCGAACGCCCATCTCCAGCTCCTCGTTGTCCCTGGCCATGCCGGCCATTCGGCATTGCGCCAGTTCACGCTCGAGGGCAGGGAGTTGGGTGAGGCTGTTTCGGGTGTTGCCGGCCAGACCGGTGCGGGTGGCGTAGGCGCGCACCTTCTGGGGTTCGTCATTGGCCAAGAACAGTTTGCCAACCGACGTGAGGTGAAGGGGCGCGCGCCCGCCAATGGCGCGAACCACTTGCATGCCTGAGCGCTCACTGTAGGCGCGCTCGACATACACGATTTCATCGCCCTGGCGAACGCTCAGGTTCACGGGTTGCTGGATCAGCTTGTGCAGTTCGCGCATGGGCACCAGGGCGGCGTCTCGCACGTTCAGCCTTGCCTTGACCAGGTTGCCCAGCTCCAGCAGGCGCATGCCCAGCCGGTAGCTGCCGGCCTCCGGCCGATCCACAAAGCGCCCGATGGTGAGGTCGTTGAGGATGCGGTGTGCGGTGGATGGGTGAAGTCCAGTCTTCTCACTGATCTCCTTCAGCGACACCGGCTCTTCACGAGCGGCCAGCACTTCCAGCAGGTTGAACATGCGCTCGATCACCTGAACGGTCGGCGCGCTGGGGAGAGTGTCGTTTCGTTTGCTCATGGTCCGGTGGTGATTTTACAAGATGAAAATCAATTCCGGTGGTCGCCAAGTGCGACAGGGCTTGCTCTCAGTTCTGCAGCACCCAGTCGTCGTTGACTCGCAGTTCGTGGGGGAGGAAGCGCGCCTTGTAGGCCATCTTGGGGCTTTGGGGAATCCAGTAGCCCAGGTAGACGTACGGGAGTTCCAGGCGCCGTGCCTGCTCAATCTGCCACAGCACGCCGTAGGTGCCATAGCTGCTGTGCTCCTCTGGCTCGTAGAACGTGTAGACGGCGGACAGTCCGTCGTTCAGTACGTCAATGACGGACACCATCTTGAGCACCTCAGGCTTGCCGTCAATGCCGGGCTCGAAGAACTCGACAAGCCGCGAGTTGACGCGGCTTTGAAGCAAGAACTGCGTGTATTGGTCGATGCTGTCTTGATCCATGCCACCGCCAGGATGCCGCGCGCTTTGGTAGCGCAGGTAGAGGTGGTAGTGGGCGGGCACGAAACCCAGCTTGAGCACGCGGGTGCCCAAGTGTTGGTGTTGATTCGCGCTTCGGCGCTGGCTTCGGTTGGGGCGAAACAGGTCGACGGGGATGCGCAGTGGGATGCAGGCTTGACAGCCGTCGCAATAGGGGCGGTAGGTGAACATGCCGCTGCGGCGAAAGCCCAGCGTCACCAGGTCGGAGTAGGCGTCGTTGTGAATGAGGTGGCTTGGCGTGGCGACCTGCGAGCGGGCCATTCGCTCAGGGAGATAGCTGCAGGGGTAAGGCGCCGTTGCGTAGAACTGCAAGGCGTGCAGTGGCAATTCTTTGAGGCGTGTCACGTGGTGGCACCGTCTTCGAGGACTGTGCGCCAGTATAGAGGCGCAAACCGCCACGAGGGTGCGGCGTGCCGAGTGGCCCTGCGCACGTGCTCTTGAAACTCGGCACGGGGAATGGGGTGGCCACCCATGGATGCCAAGTGGCTGGTTTCTTGCTGGCAGTCGATGAGAGGCAGGCCGTTGTGCCGGCAAAACGCCACCAGCGCCGCGAGCGCCATCTTTGATGCATCGGTACGGCGGGCAAACATCGATTCACCGAAGACCATGGCACCAAGGTTCACGGCGTAAAGGCCACCGACCAGTTCGCCGTCGATCCATGTTTCGACGCTGTGCGCAATGCCTGCCTGGTGAAGCTTTGTGTAGGCTTGCACCATGGCTGGCAGGATCCATGTGCCGTCCTGGCCGCGTCTGGGAGTTTGGGCGCAGGCGCGAATGACGCGGTCAAAGTCGTGGTCGAAGCGAATGTCCAGGCGACCTTCGCGCAAGAGCTTCTTGAGCGATTTTCGCAAGGAGTGGTGAAGCTTGAAAGATTGGGGCTCCAGCACCATGCGTGGGTCGGTGCTCCACCAGAGAATGGGCTGGCCTGCGCTGTACCAGGGAAATATGCCTCGGGAGTACGCGTTGACCAGGGTGGGCACGTCCAGTACACCACCGGCTGCCAGCAGCCCGGGTGCTGGGTCTTGCGGGCCCCAAGCCGTCTCGACCGGAGGGAAGGGTTCACCAGGTTCCAGCCAGGTGAGCGGTCGGGTCGGGGGGGATTGCGACATGCGCTTATTTTGCGCGCCGCCAGAGCCGGAAGGGAAGGTAGACCAGCAGAATGCCCAAGCCGTCGGCGATCCAGTCAAGCCATTCTCCGTAGCGCCAGCCGGTGGCGATCTGCAGTAGCTCGATCACACCGCCCCAGAGCAACACGCCAATGGCGACACGCCTCTGGTGGTCTGGAAAACCGAGCAGGCCCCAGAGGGTCAGCCAGCCAAAACCCAGGGCGTGCTGGGCCTTGTCCCACACGTTCATCACTTGCGGGGGAAGCTGATCGACTGGCGTGAGCGATGCCACCGTCAAGGCCGTGAAGCTGATGCCGAAAACAAGCCGGGATAAGGTGGTTGCGGTCATGGACGGTTCCTGAAGTCAGGAATGGGCCGAAGCGTTGGGGCTGGTGCGGTGGCCCCAAACAAAAACGCCTTGGATTTCTCCAAGGCGTTTCAAATTTTTGGCTCCCCGACCTGGACTCGAACCAGGGACCTGCGGATTAACAGTCCGTCGCTCTACCGACTGAGCTATCAGGGAACAGACTCAAATTATAGCGTCAAATTCCCGGGGTTGGCCAGCATCGGCTCAGAAGCGGGTGTCGAGCGCGACGCGAAGCGTTCGGCCGGCGCCGGGGAACAGGTAGATGTGCTCGTACTGATAGGGCGCTTCCTGGAAGTAGCGGCGGTCGAACAGGTTGTCGATGGCCAGGGTCCAGGTGGTGGGCTGACCGCCCAGGCGCGTGTCGTAGCGCACCGAGGCGTCCACGCGGGTCCACGACGGCAGCACGAGGCTTTGGTCGGGCAGCACGGCGCGTGTGCCTTCGTGGGACAGATGGGCGCCCAGGGTCACACCTGGCAGGCTGGCCAGGCGGTGGCTGAGGTTGGCGCGCAGGATCCAGCGCGGCACGTTGGTGGGGCGCAGGCCATTGATGGCGGAGTTGACGATTGAGCCTCGCCGTTCGGCGCCTAGCCACGTGAGGCTGGCGTCGTAGGCCCAGGCGCCGATGCGTCGTCCACCACCCAGTTCCATGCCATGGTGTTGCGCGTCACCGTCGATGAGCCGCGTGCAGGTGCCTGCGCCGCCGCAGGTGCCTAGGTCGCCTGCCACGGGCCGGGTGATGTGAAAGTAGTTGACGTTCCATTGCGCGCGATCTGTCTCTGACTTGAGACCGAGTTCCCATTGGCGGCTTTTGAGGGCCGGCAGTGGTTCGCCCTGGTTGGTGTAACGGGAGCGGCCGGGTGCGACCTCGGACTCTACGCCTTGGCCCCAGCTTGCGTATGCAGTTAGGGTAGGGGCCAGGCGCCAGGTGGCTGCCATCCAGGGCGTGGTGAAGCTCTGCGAGTAGTCAGTGGCGCGCGGGTCGCCGCTGGTGCGGATCGTTTGCCGCTCAAGGCGGGTGTGGCGCAAGCCCAGCCAGGTGTGAAGTGCCTCGTTCCAGCGGATCACGTCGGTCGCAAAGAACTCTGTGGTTCGCTCGGTGCGATTGGTAAACGGATCGCTGAACACCGGGAACGGCGCCACCGCCGGCAGGGTGTATAGGTTGCCCGTCATCGGTGGATAGTTGTTGTCGGCTTGGTCTTGGCCACGCAGGGCGAATCGGCTGAGCAGCACGCCGGCGGACACCTTGTGCTGGACCCCGCCCGCCTGAAGTTCACCGTTGATGCGCCACTGCGCACTGGTGGTGCGCCGCCATTCGTTGAGGCTGCGGAAGTCGTAGAGATCGAAATCGCCGTTGCTGCAATAGCGTTGGTAGGTACCTTCGGCTTCGCAGCCAAACGGGTATGCCAGGAAGTCGTCGGTCTTGAGCACCTGCGTGCCCACCTGTGCCTGCCAGTTCCACTGGCTGTTGATGGCCTGGGTGAAACGCAGGCTGCCGCTGAAGTTGCGGAAGTCCACGGGCTGGCTCCAGGGCTGGTGGTTGATGTTGAGCTTGGGGTCGGCCGGCGGCAAGTTGGGGCCAAGCAAGCTCAGGCCGGGCACGCTGCGCTGGGCGCGGCGCGACAGCTCGAACTCACCCTCGAGCAGGCTGTCTCGTGAGAGGCGCGCGTCCATGGCCAAGGCCAGCAGTCCGCGCTTGCCTTCGGTGCCAGGTGCTTCGCCATTCAGGCGCTCGCCCAGCACATTCAGGCGCCAGCCCATGTCGCCTTCGGCCACACGACCGCTGATGTCCACATGGGCCAGGGCATTGCCGTTGCTGTTGACCTCGGTGCGGAACACGCGTTGTGGCGTGGCGGTGGGGCGCTTGACGACCAGGTTGAACAGACCGCCGGGCGCGCTGGTGCCGGCCTGGATGCCGCTGGTGCCCTTGAGCAGTTCGACGCGTTCCAGGTGGTCCAGCGGCAGGCTGGTTTCGCCGCTGATGGGCAGGCCCTCGCGGCGGTAGTTGTAGGTGTTGTCGATCACGAAGCCGCGCACGCTGGCGTAGTCGTAGTAGCCGGCGGCGTTGTAGGCGTCGCTCACCGACGAGTCGAAGCGGTAGAGGTCGCTCAAGGTGCGAGCGCCTGCCTCGGCGATGCGTGCGCTGTCGATCACGGTGACGCTGGCCGGGGTGTCACGCAGAGGGGCGTCGAAGCCGGTGACATCGGCCACCGGGGCAGCGCCGCTGGTGGTGATGGTGACCGCCGGCAGCGTGGGTGCGGTCTGGGCGTGGGCCAGGGTGGCCAACAGGGTGGCGACGGCGAAGGTGGTGGGACGAATGGGTGCCATGTGTCGTTGGGACGGAATGGCAGGTGGGCTCGAGCGGTGGCGTTCGACGCCGTGCCAGTGCACGGTGAACGCGCCGTTTCTGCTTCCCTGCGCGAGGATTACCTCAATCAGGTTCGAAGGGACTTTCTCAGTCGCGGCCTGTCGGCCGCAACACCCCTAGCGGATGCGCTTTTTCAAGCGCGGGCGGATTGTAGAGCAGGGGCCAGCGCCCCCACGCCCATGGGTCAATTCGGGCTTACGCCCAAGAGTTGGTGCAGCCGTGGGCTGGTGGTGGTGTACTGCAGCATCTGGCGCTCATCGGGCCGCAGTTGGGCGGCAGCAGCAAAGGCGGCCAGGGTGGCCTCGTGGAAGCCGCAGAGGATGAGCTTCTTTTTGCCGGGGTAGGTGTTGATGTCACCCACGGCGTAGATACCGGGCTCGTTGGTCTGGAAGGTGTCGGTGCTCACCACCAGTTGTTTGCGCTCCATGGCCAGGCCCCATTGGCTAAGGGGGCCGAGGCGGGGGGATATGCCCAGAAACACGAGCAACTGGTCAACGGGAAGGGACTGTGTCTGGCCGTCAGGCATGGCCAGGTTCAGGGCAGTCAGGTGGTCTTCGGTTTGCTCGAAGCCCACTGGCTGGCCGATCACCAGGTGCAACTGCCCGGTGGCCACGCGCTCACGCACGGCAAGCACAAGTGCCTCATCGGCCTGAAACACGTCGCGGCGGTGAACCAGGGTCACGCGGCGGGACAGGCCGGAGGCCACCAGATCGAGGGCTGTGCGCAAGGCCTCGTCTTCGCCTCCGTGAACCACCACGTCACGACCCGCCAGCGTCGCGTCTGCGGGGCGGTGATAGTGCAGTTGACGGCCTTCAAAGGCGGCCACGCCTTCCAGGTTGAGCGGGCGGGGGGTGAAGGCCCCCACACCAGCAGCGACGAACAGGCAGCGGGTCAGCCAGGACTGACCTTGGCGCGAGCCCACGAGCAGCCGACCATCGGGCTGGCGCTGCACGGTGTCAATGGTGTGCCCGGCATGGAACGCGGGCGCGAAGGGGCGGACCTGCTGCTGCAGTCGCTCAATGAGTTCTTGCCCACTGCAGACCGGGATACCCGGGATGTCGTAGATGGGCTTGTCGGGATACAGCTCGGACGGCTGCCCGCCGGTGTGAGGCAGGGCGTCGACGACGTGGCAGCGGATGTCTTGTAGGCCGAGCTGAAAGACTTGCCACAGCCCCACCGGCCCCGCGCCGATCACCAGGGCATCGGTTTCGATGGGGAGGGTGGCCATGGCGTCAGCGGATGAGCTGGTCGAGCTTGCCCGTCTTGTCTTTCCAGTCTTCGGCGTCGGGCAGCGGCTCTTTGCGCTTGGTGATGCTCTTCCAGCTGGGCAGCTGTGCCAGCTCGGCGTTGATCTTGATCATGTGCACCTGGTCTTTGGGCACGTCTTCCTCGGCGTAGATGGCGCTGACCGGGCACTCGGGGATGCAGACCGCGCAATCGATGCACTCGTCGGGGTCGATGGTCAGGAAGTTGGGGCCTTCGCGGAAGCAGTCCACGGGGCAGACATCGACGCAGTCGGTGTATTTGCAGCGGATGCAGGCTTCGGTGACAACGTGGGTCATGGTGGTGCGGGTGGTCGGGGGAAACCCGGGATTTTAAAGTTTTCGGTGATGAAAAAACCGGGCATGCCCCTGCGGGCAGCCCGGTTGGACGCTTGGCGCTCAGCGAACCAGCACGGCGCCGGCGGTGCGGTGGCTGGCCGTGTCCACCAGCACCATCGAGCCCAGGGCCCGGGCGCGATCGAAGGGCAGCGCCGCCACAGGTTCCTGCAGGGCCAGTTCGATGTGGCCAATGGCGTTGGGCTCCAGCGCGCTGGCGTCTTCTTCGGCCAGGGTGTGAATGTCGAGCTTGTGCACGATGCGCTTGACCTTGGCCTTGATCCAGCGGTGGCCATGCAAGGTCCAGTAGACCCGACCCGGCACCAGGGCCTCGTCGTCCAGCCAGGCCACGGTGGCCTGAACTTCGCGCTGGGCTTCCAGCCCCGCCTCGGCGGCCAGCAGCCAGTCGCCTCGCGACACGTCCACCTCGCGGTCGAGCACGATGCCGGCGCTGTGGCCAGCGCTCACCGCTTGGGGCTGGCGCACGTGGTTCAGCACCTGGGCCACGGTGGCGGTCTGGCCGTTGGGCGCGATGCGCACCTGGTCACCAGGCTTCACTTCGCCGGAGGCCACGCGGCCCCAGAAGATGCGACGGCCTTGCGAGGTGTCGGCCGAGCTACTGAACTTTTCCACCCACTGAACCGGGAAGGCCAGGGGCAGGTGCGCATCTGCCTTGGTGACGGGCAGGCGCTCCAGAATCTGCAGCAGCGTGGGCCCTTGGTAGCCGCACCAGCCGTCGGTGTCGGCGGCGTCCACCACGTTCCAGCCCTTGAGGGCTGACACCGGTACGGTGGCGGTCACGGGAATGCCGGCTTGCTCGGCAAAGGCGGCCAGCGCATCACCAATGTGCTGGAAGGCCAAGGTGCTGTCTTCCACGGCGTCGAGCTTGTTGACGGCGAAGATCACCGAGGGCACGCGCAGCAGCTTGAGCAGCAGGCTGTGGCGGCGCGTTTGCGGCAGCAGCGCCAGGCCGGCGTCTTGCCACGGCAGCTTGGTGGCGTCCACCAGCACCACGGCGGCGTCGGCGCTGGACGCGGCGGTGACCATGTTGCGGGTGTACTGCTCGTGGCCCGGGGCGTCGCCGATGATGAACTTGCGCTCTTCGGTGCTGAAGTAGCGGTAGGCCACGTCAATGGTGATGCCTTGCTCGCGTTCGGCCTGCAGGCCGTCGGTGAGCAGGGCCAGGTCGGTCTGGCCCTGGCGCTGCACGCCGGCCAGGTGGTCTTGCAGCACGGCCTTGCTGTCCACCAGCAGGCGGCCGATCAGGGTGCTTTTGCCGTCATCGACGCTGCCGCAGGTGATCAGGCGCAGGGCAGCCGAGGTGTCCACGGCGGGGGTGGTGGTGGCGTTCATCAGAAGTACCCGTCTTTCTTGCGTTTTTCCATCGAGGCGTCGCTGGTCTTGTCGTCCATGCGGGTGGCGCCACGTTCACTGACCTCGGCCGCCAGGGTCTCGATCACGATGTCTTCGGGGCTGGCCGCCGTGCTTTCCACGGGGCAGGTGCAGGTGATGTCGCCCACGGTGCGGAAGCGCACGTCGCGCACTTCCACGGTTTCGCCGTCGCGCGGCGGGGTGAGTTCGGTCACCGGCACCAGCAGGCCGCGGCGGTCCACCACCTCACGCTTGTGCGTGTAGTAGATAGAGGGCAACTCGATGTTTTCACGGGCGATGTATTGCCACACGTCCAGCTCGGTCCAGTTGCTGATGGGGAAGACGCGGAAGTGCTCGCCCATGTGCAGCTTGGTGTTGAACAGTGTCCACAGCTCGGGGCGCTGGGCCTTGGGTTGCCACTGGCCGAAGCTGTCGCGGTGCGAAAAGATGCGCTCTTTGGCGCGGGCCTTTTCTTCGTCGCGCCGCGCGCCGCCGATGAGGGCGTCAAAGCGGAACTCTTCAATGGCCTCCAGCAGCGTGACCGACTGGTGCACGTTGCGGCTCTCGCCCGGGTGGGCCAGGCGCACGGTGCCGCGCTGCATGGAGTCTTCCACGCTGCGCACGATCAGCTCGGCACCCAGTTCCTTGGCCCGGCGGTCGCGGAACTCGGTCACTTCGGGGAAGTTGTGGCCGGTGTCGATCATCAGCAGCGGGTAGGGCAGGCGGCCCGCGCCAAAGGCCTTCTCGGCGCACTTGAGCATCACCAGCGAATCTTTGCCGCCCGAGAACAGCAGGGCGGGGCGCTCGAAGGCGCCGGCCACTTCGCGCAGCACGAAGATGGTTTCTTCTTCCAGCGCGTCGAGGTGGGCGTTGCTGAGGTGGTGGTCACCGGCGCGCTGAAGGGCGGTCTGGATCACGGCGTTGTCGGTGCGGGCGTTCATGCGGGGTTCCGTTCGATTGACGACACGAGGGGTTCGGCGGCGGGCTGCACGTGCAGCCCGCATTCCTTGGCGCTTTCCTGTTCCCACCACCAGCGGCCGGCGCGAAAGTCTTCGCCGACGCTGATGGCGCGCGTGCAGGGGGCGCAGCCGATGCTGGGGAAGAACTGGTCGTGCAGTTCGTTGTAGTCAAGGGCGTGCTGGGCGATGAAGTGCCACACATCGCCCCAGGTCCAGTCCACCAGCGGGCTGATCTTGACGCGGCCGGGCTCTTGCACCACCTCGGCCACCTCGGCGCGGGCGTTGGACTGCTCGCGGCGCAGGCCGGTGATCCAGCCATCGTGGCCAGCCAGCGCACGGGCCAGCGGCTCCATCTTGCGGATGTCGCAGCAGCCTTTGCGCAGCTCGACGCTGCGGTACATGGCGTCTTCGCCGTTGTGCCGCACGAAGCGCACCACGGCTTCCTGCTGGGGGCGGTACACCTGCACCGAGCGCGTGTAGCGCTTCTCGATCTTGGGCACCAGGGCCAGGGTCTCAGGGTGCAGCTTGCCGGTGTCGAGCACGAACACGTCGCTCTGAATGCCCGCCAGGTAAATGAGGTGGGTGACCACCATGTCTTCGGCGCCCAGGCTGGAGGCCTGGGTGAGCTTGGGGTGCTGGGCCGCCTGGGCGCGCAGCAGCGCCAGGGCTTGCGCCACCTTGGCGTCAAAAGTGGCGGAAGGCTTGTTGTAAAGGTCAATGGCGCTCATGGCGTGCTCTTTCAGGCCTCGGCAAAGTGGGGCTGGGCGTGCACCGCGTCGCCTTGGTAGAAGGCCGGGAAGTGCGCCAGCAGGCGCCGGCCGTGTTCCAGGTCTTGGCCCGTGGCCAGCACCGCCTGGGTGAAGCCACTGCGTTGCATTTGCAGCAACTGGTCGATCAGCACCTCGCCGGTGGCGCGAATGTGGCCGGTGAAGCCCAGGCGGCGGCGCAGCAGAAAGGCTTGGCTGAAGGCCCGGCCGTCGACGAACTTGGGGAAGTGCAGTTCCACCACGCGAATGCCGCTCAGGTCGTGCTCGCGCGGGTCGGCGTCGTTGGACAGCGTCAGGCGCTCGTGCTCGGCTTCGGTGGGCTGGAAGGCATCGGCCAGGAAAAGGTCAAGGCTCATGGTGGGCTCTCAAGCGGGGGTGGAAACACGGGCGGTGGAGGTGCGCACCGCGTTGGCCGCGACCTTGAAGGGCTCGGCGCCCACGCGGCGCAGCGTGGCCACGAAGGTTTCGCCAGCCTGGCGCTGGGCGCGGTAGGTGTCCAGAATGGCCTCGATCACTTCCGGCACTTCGTTGGCGGCAAACGACGGGCCGATCACCTTGCCCGGTTGGGCCTCGCCCGACAGGCGCGTGCCGTCAGACCCGCCCAGCGTGATCTGGTACCACTCTTGCCCGTCCTTGTCGACGCCCAGGATGCCGATGTGGCCGCTGTGGTGGTGGCCGCAGCTGTTGATGCAGCCGCTGATGTGCAGGTCAATCTCGCCCAGGTCGTGCAGTTCGTCCAGGTCTTTGTAGCGCGACAGGATGGCCTGGGCCAGCGGCAGCGAGCGGGCGTTGGCCAGGTCGCAGAAGTCGCCGCCGGGGCAGCTGATCATGTCGGTGAGCAAGCCGATGTTGGGCTTGGCCAAGCCCAGCCGGCGGGCTTCGCGCCACAGCTCGGGCAGTTGGTCGCAGCGCACCCAGGGCAGCAGCAGGTTTTGCTCGTGGGTCACACGGGCCTCGCCAGCGGAGAAGCGGTCGGCCAGTTCGGCGGCGCGTTCGAGTTGCTCGGCCGTGGCATCGCCAGGGGCTTGGCCAATGCGCTTGAACGACAGGGTCACCGCGCGCAGGTCACCGTTCTGGTGGGGCTGCACGTTGCGGGTCAGCCAGCGGCTGAATTCCACGTCATCTTCCGCAGCGGCCTTCAGGATGTGGGCGATCTTCGCGTCGGCGCTCTTGCGGTCGCAGTTGAGCAGGGGCGTCACGAAATAGGCGCTCACCCGGTTCAGTTCGTCCTGGGTAATGGTGTGCGGGGCGCCGTCTTTCTCGATGATGTCGCGGTACTCGGCCTCGACCTGATCGACAAAGGCCTGGCCTTCGGCCTTCACCAGAATCTTGATGCGGGCCTTGTAGGCGTTGTCGCGGCGGCCAAAGCGGTTGTACGCCCGCACCACGGCTTCCAGGTAGTTGAGGATCTGGTGCCAGGGCAGGAACTCGCGGATCACGGTGCCAATGATCGGGGTGCGGCCCATGCCGCCGCCCACGCGCACCTGGAAGCCCAGGTCACCGTCTACGTTGCGCAGCAGGCGCAGGCCCACGTCGTGCCACGGGGTGGCGGCGCGGTCTTCGCGGGCGCCGGTGATGGCCACCTTGAACTTGCGCGGCAGGAAGGCGAACTCGGGGTGCAGCGTGCTCCACTGGCGCATGATTTCCGCGAAGGGACGCGGGTCGGCCACCTCGTCCACCGCGATGCCAGCCAGGGCATCGGTGGTGATGTTGCGAATGCAGTTGCCGCTGGTCTGGATGCCGTGCAGATTGGCGCTGGCCAGCAGGTCCATCACGTCGGCGGCCTTGTCCAGCGGAATCCAGTTGAACTGCACGTTTTGGCGCGTGGTGAAGTGGGCCGTGCGGTCGGGCAGGGTCGGCACTTCGCTCAGGCCCGCGTTGGCCTTGGACGTGTCGTGGGCTTCCTTGTGGTCAAAGTCCCGCGCCACCTTGGCCAGCACGCGCAACTGGGCGCTGTTGATCTCGCCGTAGGGCACGGCCACCCGCAGCATCGGCGCGAAACGCTGGACGTACCAGCCGTTCTGCAGTCGCAGGGGTTTGAAGGCGTCGCCGGAGAGGGTGCCAGCTTGCCAGCGCTGCAACTGGTCGCGGAACTGGTCGGCGCGGCGTTGCAGGAACTGGCGGTCGAACTCGGAGTACTGGTACATGTTCGTGGAGTGGGTGGGAAATCAGAAAGCGATCAACTTGACGCCGGCATAGGCCAACAAGACCGACAGCAGCGAGCGCACCAGGCGCTCGGGCGTGTGGCGCATCAGCCGGGTGCCCAGCCAGATGCCTGGCAGCGAGCCCATGAGCAGCTGGCCCAGCAAGGTCCAGTCAACCGAGCCCAGGGTGGCGTGGCCCAGACCGGCCAGCAAGGTGAGGGGAACGGCGTAGGCGATGTCGGCGGCCACGACGCGTGGCAGCGGCAGCAGGGGAAACAGCAGCATGAGCACCGACACGCCAATGGCGCCGGCACCCACAGAGGTGAGCGTGACCAGGGTGCCGATGGCCGCACCAAACAGCACAGGCAGGGCCCAGTGGCGGGCGCGGGTGGCAGCGCCGAGGTCGGCCTCAACGTCAGCGCGCTGCGTTACCCGGCCACGCGCCGCCTTGTAGAACATGGCCAGAGCCGTCAGCAGCAGTGCCACGCCCAAAGTGCTGGTCATCAGCGACTGCACGCTGGGACTGGCGGGGCCAAGGCGGTGAAGCACCACCAGCGTGATGGCGGCGGCTGGCAGGCTGCCCAGGCACAACTGCCCCACGATGCGCCAGGGCACCAGGCGCTGGCGCGCCAGGTTGAGCGTGCCGCCCGACTTGGTGACGGCGGCGAACAGCAGGTCAGTGCCCACGGCCAGATAGGGCTTGATCCCGAAAAAGAAGATCAGGATCGGCGTCATGAGCGAGCCACCGCCCACCCCGGTGAGCCCCACGATGAGGCCCACGGCGAATCCGGCGATGACGATGGCGACTTCAGGCATGGGCGGCACTCTACGAGCGCCTCTTTATTCTCCAAACTATTTTTTATTCATGCCGGCATAACGAATGAATATAAAGGGGCGATGACTTGCGTCCGATCGATGGTGTGCAATTGAGCACGGGCGGTCACACAATTGCATGCTCGCGACCAGCGAGGGTGTTAACCATCGGTAACATTTCGGCATGCACAAACAACGGATCCTGGTGAGCGCGGTCGGATTTACCGACGTGGAGCGACACGCGCTCAACACAGTGTTCCGTTTGTCCCAAGAGCGAGAGTTGGCCTACGAGCCTTGGGTGCCGCCCAACATGCCGTCGGCCAACCCGCCCATCAACGAGGCCCAGGTCATCTTGGTCGATGGCGACTGCGCCGAGGCTGTGCTCTTTCACGTGCGCCCCCCTGAAGGCCCGAGGCTGATCTGGGTGGGGGACGATCCGCCCGCGCACGCCTGGCGGGTGTGGAAGCGGCCCATTGACTGGGCCGAGGCCCTGATGGACTTGGATGCGGTGTTTGCTGCTCACCAGGTCGACTCCGGCCTGCTAGATCTGGACATCAGCCTTCCCGCCGGATTGACGGCGGCCGAAGAGCAGGCATTGCCCGGCGGCGATCGGCGGGCTTTGATCGTGGCGCCCGAGTCGTCCGAGGCGGCTTGCTTGCGCGAATGCCTGGCCCTGGCCGCCGTGCGCCGGGTGGACGAGGCCGCCACCACCGAAACCGCCCTGGAACTGATGGCGCGCCACCGGTATGTGTGCGGTGTTTTCAACCTGGACAACCACCAGGTCGATGGCTGGGCGCTGATGCGTTTTTTCGTGGAGCGCCAACCCCAGGCCATGACCCTGGCGGCCAGCCAATGGGCGGGGCCGGTGGCCAACTGGTGGACCCGTCGCCGCATGCGTCGCAGTGCCGAACAGGTGGGCACCGGGGCGCTGTTGCCTCGGCCGCTTACGGTGGCCGCCCTGGCGCCCTGGATGGAACTCCTGTAGCCCTTCAGGCTTGGCGCTTGGCGGCGCGCCAGACAAACCGGGCCGGGTCAATGGCCGCGAGCAAATCGGCCTCGCCGGCGGGGGTGTGCCCGGTGATGTGTTCTGCCACCCGTTGCGCGCACCAATGCGCCAAGGTCAGTCCCCGCGAGCCCAAAGCCGTGAGCGTGTAAAGGCCCCGCACGCGAGGGAAATCGCCCAAAGCAGGGCGACGGGCTTTGGGGGCTTGTTGCCGGTGCTCTTGCCAAGCCTGCACGTCCGGCACTGGGCCCGCCAGGGGCAAGCGGTCCAGCGAGGCGCAACGCACTTGGGCCCAGCCCAGCAGTCGCCCTTGCGCCAAGTCCTCGCGCAGCCGCCGCGCTGCGGCTGGCGCCAGCGCCTCCAGGCTCTGTGCGTTGCGCTCGTGGGCGGTTTCGCGAACGTCGGTGTGGGTGGCGCCGCGTTCGTAGGTGGAGCCCATGGCCCAGATGCGGCCGGGCCATTGAGGTGGCAGGCCGCTGTCTTCGTACACGGGCACGAACACGCCGTTGTCGCGTTGTGGCCGGTCTGCCAGCGGTTCACCCTGGCAGGGGCCAAGGCTCATTTGCCCTTGCACCGGACGCAAGGGCAGGGACATCGCGTCCAGGCCCGCCACGCTCTGTCCCAACAATTCGTGGCTGCCCCAGGCGCATGCCACCACCGCCACGGGCGCTTGCGCCAGCAACTCGCCGCTTGCGCCAAGTGCTTGCCATTGCTGGGTGATGGGGTCGCGCCGCAACCGTTGGACGTTTGCCCCCAAGGTGGTGCTCAGGCGCTGAGAAGCCTCGGCCTCGCCCAGCCAGGCCTGTACCAGTGCGGCTGGCCGCACCAGCGCTGCTGGCCAGCGGCCTGGGTCATGGCCGCGGTTGTCCACTTCGGTGGGTTGCCAGCCCTGACCTGGAGCGATCAGGCGTTCCAGCTCGTGTCGGGTGTCGGCCACGCCCAGGGCAGACAGGCGCGACAAGGGCGTTGGGGCGCGGGTGACGTGCGGGCTCAGCATGCCCACCGGCAGGGCGGAGGCGCCCTGAGCGGGGCCGCTGGCCTGATCCAGCAAATGGACTTGCCAGCCTTGCCGGGTGAGTGCCGCGCTCAGCGCGGCCCCGGCAAGCCCTGCGCCCATGACCAGGGCCCTTCCAGGCGCAGTTGAGGCGTTGCGTGAAATCAATTGCCTTCGCTGGGGGGGACGTACCCGGCGGCGGCGTCGGCACCTTCACCAAAGAAGTGCTTCTCCATCTGGCGGGCCAGGTACTGACGCGCGCGGGCGTCGGCCAGGTTCAGGCGGTTCTCGTTGAGCAGCATGGTCTGGTGCTTCAGCCAGCCGGCCCAGGCTTCTTTGCTCACGTTTTCATAGATGCGCTTGCCCAGTTCACCGGGGTAGGGGGGGAAGTCCAGACCTTCGGCTTCTTTGCCGAGCTTGATGCATTGAACAGTGCGAGCCATAGGGGTTCCTCGTGTGGATCAGATGTTTTGGTTATAAGGCTCAAAAGAACTGATTCGTTCCCTTGAGCGGCGCAAACGGGCAATATCGCGCCCTTGTCCGGCGGCGACCGGCTTGCGCCAGCGAGCCCGCACTGTATCAAGCCCGCTGCCGTCAGTGGCAACCGGGCCCAGCCGACCGCAGGGCAGCCCGGGTTTTTACAATACGCGTTTCCCCTGACTGGAATTTCCCATGAGTGCATTTCTGGAAGAGCGTGTCCTGAGCGTTCACCACTGGACCGATCGCCTCTTCAGCTTCACCACCACCCGCGATACCTCGCTGCGCTTCTCCAATGGCCACTTCACCATGATCGGCCTGAAGGTGGACGGCAAGCCGCTGCTGCGCGCCTACAGCATCGTCAGCCCCAACTGGGCCGAGCACCTGGAGTTCCTGAGCATCAAGGTGCAAGACGGCCCGCTCACCTCGCGCCTGCAGCACATCCAGCCCGGCGACACCATCATCGTGGGCCGCAAGCCCACCGGCACGCTGCTCATTGATTACCTGCTGCCTGGCAAGCGCCTGTACCTGCTGGGCACCGGCACTGGCCTGGCGCCGTTCATGAGCATCATCCGTGACCCCGAGACCTACGAACGCTTCGAGCAGGTGGTGTTGGTGCACGGCGTGCGGCAGGTCAAGGAACTTGCCTACCGCGAGTTGATCAGTGAACAACTGAAACAGGATGAATTCCTGGGTGAGATGGTTCAGCAGAAGCTGCTGTACTACCCGACCGTCACCCGCGAGCCCTTCGTTCACCAAGGTCGCATTCCCCAACTGCTGTCCGATGGCGTCATCGCCAAAGACTTGGGCGTGCCCTTGCTGAACCCGGCGGAAGACCGCGTGATGATCTGTGGCAGTCCAGAGATGCTGCGCGACCTGAAGGGCCTGTGCGAAAAGCTCGGCTTCAAGGAAGGCAACACCACCACGCCCGGCGACTTCGTGATCGAACGCGCTTTCGTGAGCTGAACCCCATGACCTTCTCCCTCGCCCAGTTGGGCCAACACCCCCGTCGCGTGATGGGGGGCATTGCGCTGGTGTGCGTGGCCTTGCTGGGCTTTGGCCTTTACCTGCAGCACGTGGTGGGCCTTGAGCCCTGCCCGATGTGCATCGTGCAGCGCTACGCCCTGGTGTTGGTGGCCGTGCTGGCGGGTGCCACGGCGCTGGCGGGCCATGCGGGCTGGCGGCGGGTGGGGTTGGTGGCGGTGGGTGCCCTGGCCGTGTTCGGTGCCTTCGTGGCTGCGCGGCAGAGCTGGCTGCAGTGGAACCCGCCCGAGGTGCTGACCTGTGGCCGCGATTTCTACGGAATGATCGAATCGTTTCCGCTCAAGCGCGCCGTGCCCATGATCTTTCGCGGCAGCGGCGATTGCTCGGCCATCGACTGGACCTTCCTTGGCCTGTCGATCGCCAACTGGTCTTTCCTGTGTTTCAGCGCGATCGCGCTGGCGGCCCTTGCCCTGCTGCTGAGCCGCTCGCGCCACTGATTCAGCTGAGCTTCTTCACCAGCACCTGGCTGCGACGGTCCCAGTTGTACTTGCGCTTGCGGGCCTCGGGCAGCCAATCGGCGTTCACCTGAACAAAACCGCGCTTGATGAACCAGTGCATGGTGCGGGTGGTGAGCACGAAGATGCTCTGCAGGCCCTGCGCCTTGGCGCGCGCCTCAATGCGCTTGAGCAAGCGGTCGCCGTCGCCCTGGCCCTGTGACTGCGGCGACACCGTCACCGCGGCCATTTCGCCCGTGCGCTCCTCGGGGTAGGGGTACAGCGCGGCACAACCGAAGATCACGCCGTCGTGTTCGATGATGGTGTAGTTGGCCGCGTCGCGCTCGATCTCGGTGCGGTCGCGCTTGACCAGCGTGCCGTCGCGCTCGAAGGGCTCGATCAGCGCCACGATGCCGCTCACGTCGTCGATGGTGGCCTCGCGCAGGCTTTCCAGCTTTTCGTCCACCACCATGGTGCCGATGCCATCGTGGGTGTAGATCTCCAGCAGCGGCGCGCCGTCCACCGCGAAGGGCAGGATGTGGCTGCGCTCCACGCCACCCTCGCAGGCCTTGATGCAGTGCTTGAGGTAGAAGGCCGTGTCGGTGGGTTCCGCCGCTGGCGGCAGTGCGGCGATCAGTTTCTTGGCGTCGGCCAGGGGCAGCTCGGTGTCGATGGCGCTTTCCGGGTCGCTTGGGTCAACGCGGATGCCGGGCACTTCCGTCAAGAACATCAGCTTGTCGGCCTGCAGCGCAATGGCCACGGACGTGGCCACGTCTTCCATGGTGAGGTTGAAGGCCTCGCCCGTGGGCGAGAAGCCAAAGGGCGAGAGCAGCACCAGCGCACCCATGTCCAGCGTGCGCTGGATGCCCTCGGTGTCCACCTTGCGCACCAGGCCAGAGCTGAGGAAGTCCACGCCGTCGATCAGGCCCACGGGGCGGGCGGTGATGAAGTTGCCTGAAATCACCCGCACCGTGGCGCCGGCCATGGGCGTGTTGGGCAAGCCTTGGCTGAACGCGGCCTCGATTTCGTAACGCAATTGCCCGGCGGCTTCTTGTGCGCAATCCAATGCCACCGAGTCGGTGATGCGCATGCCATGCGAATAGCGGGCCTCGTGGCCCTTCAAGCGCAGTTGTTCGTTCACCTGCGGCCGAAAGCCGTGCACGAGCACGATCTTCACGCCCATGCTCTGGATCAGGGCCAGGTCTTGCACGATGTTGGGCAGCTTGCCCGCCGCAATCGCCTCACCCGCAATGCCCACCACCAGCGTGTTGCCTCGGTGCTTGTGGATGTAAGGCGCAACCGAGCGGAACCACGGGACAAAGGTGAAGTTGAAGACGTTGGACATGAGTGGGGGGATAAGGGGCAAGGCCCGCGCGGGATAATGCCGGGTTGCCCGATTTTGACCGAAGTTCCCACCTTGACCGCTGCCGCTTTGTCCATTGAGTTTCCCGAGTCTCTGCCCGTTTCCGCGCGGCGCCACGAGATTGAGGCCGCCATCCGCGACCACCAGGTGGTGATCGTCTGCGGTGAAACCGGCTCGGGCAAGACCACGCAGTTGCCCAAGATCGCCCTGGCCATGGGGCGCGGCCGCCTGAACGCCAAGCCGGGGCAGCGCGGGCAGCTCATCGGCCACACGCAGCCTCGGCGCATTGCGGCCAGCTCGGTGGCCAAGCGCATTGCCGACGAACTGAAGACGCCGCTGGGCGAGGTGGTGGGCTACAAGGTGCGCTTTCAAGACCGCCTGAGCAAGGACGCCTCGGTCAAGCTGATGACCGATGGCATCTTGCTGGCCGAGACGCAGACCGACCCCGACCTGCGCGCCTACGACACCATCATCATTGACGAGGCGCACGAGCGCAGCCTCAACATCGACTTCCTGCTCGGCTACCTGCGGCAATTGCTGCCACGCCGGCCCGACCTGAAGCTGATCGTCACCTCGGCCACCATCGACGCCGGCCGTTTTGCCGACTACTTTGCATCGGCCAAAGGCAAGGCGCCGGTGCTCATGGTGTCGGGCCGCACCTACCCGGTGGAGGTGCGCTACCGCCCATTCGAGGAAAGCCGCGACTACGACCTGAACAACGCCATGGCCGATGCCGTGGACGAGCTGTGGCGCGGGCCGGGCGGTGGCGACATCCTGGTCTTTCTGCCGGGTGAGCGCGAGATTCGCGAAGCCGCCGACCACCTGCGCAAGCACCTCAGCCACCAGCCGCTGAACCGCAATGCCGAGGTCTTGCCGCTGTTCGCTCGCCTGAGCCAGGCCGAACAAGACCGCATCTTCCAGCCCCATGGCGGGCGGCGCATCGTGCTGTCCACTAACGTGGCCGAAACCTCGCTCACGGTGCCGGGCATCCGGTTTGTGATCGACGCCGGCACCGCTCGCGTCAAGCGCTACAGCTTTCGCCAGAAGGTGGAGCAACTGCTGGTGGAGCCCATCAGCCAGGCCGCGGCCAACCAACGCGCCGGGCGCTGCGGCCGCGTGGCCGATGGCATCTGCATTCGGCTGTACGACGAGTCCGATTTCAACCAGCGCCCGCGCTTCACCGACCCCGAGATTCTGCGCAGCTCGCTGGCCGGCGTGATTCTGCGCATGAAGGCGCTGCGCCTGGGCGCGGTGGAAGATTTCGCCTTCGTGGACATGCCGCAGCGCCGCGCCATTGCCGATGGCTACCAACTGCTGGCCGAGCTGGGCGCGGTGGACGAGGCCAATGAGCTCACCCCCATCGGCCAGCACCTCTCGCGCCTGCCGCTGGACCCTCGCGTGGGCCGCATGATTCTGGAGGCCCGCGACCGCGGTGCGCTCGACGAGGTGCTGGTGATCGCCTCGGCCCTGAGCGTGCAAGACGTGCGCGACCGCCCCATCGACAAGCAGGCCCAGGCCGACCAGGCCCACGCCAAGTTCGATGACGAGAAAAGCGAGTTCACCGGCACCCTCAAGCTCTGGAAGTGGCTGGAGGACGGCAAAGGTGGCCACGGCAAAGACTACAAGCTCAGCCACCGCCAGTACGAAAACCTGCTGCGCGAGCACTTCATCAACGTGCGCCGCGTGCGCGAGTGGCGCGACACGCACAGCCAGTTGCTCACCGTGGTGGCCGAACACGGCTGGAAGGCCAACACCCAGCCCGCCACCTACGAGCAGCTGCACCTGTCGATGCTGGCCGGCCTGCTGGGCAACGTGGGCTGCAAGAGCGACACCGAAGACTGGTACCTGGGTGCACGCGGCATCAAGTTCCACCGCCACCCGGGCGCCAACCTGAGCAAGAAGCCCGGGCGCTGGATCGTCTGCGCCGAACTGGTGGAAACCGCCCGCCTGTTCGGTCGCGGCATTGCCGCCATCGAGCCGCAGTGGCTGGAGCAGGTGGGCGGCCACCTGCTGAAGAAGCAGGTGCTGGACCCGCATTGGGAGAAGAAGGCAGCCCGGGTGTCGGCCCTGGAGCGGGCCACGCTCTACGGCCTGGTGGTGTACGCCAACCGCCGCACCGACTACAGCCGGGTGGACCCGGCCGGTGCGCGCGAGCTGTTCATTCGCGAGGCCCTGGTGGGCGGCGACTGGGACACCCGCCTGCCGTTCCTGGCGGCCAACCAGCGCCTGGTGAAGCAGGTGATGGAGATGGAGCACAAGTCGCGCCGGCAAGACGTGCTGGTGGACGACGAAGTGATTTACGCCTACTACGACCAGCACATTCCGGCCGATGTGTGCAGCGGCGTGGGCTTTGAGCGTTGGTACGGCCAGGCCTTGCGCGAGAGCCCCAAGCTCCTGTTCCTCACGCGCGAAGAGTTGATGCGCCACGAGGCCGCCGGCATCACCGCCCAGGCCTTTCCCAAGACCTTGCGCCTGGGGGGCGTGGACTGTGCCTGCAGCTACCTGCACGAGCCGGGCGATGCCCGGGATGGCCTGTCGGTGGCCCTGCCGCTGTTTGCCCTGAACCAGGCCAGTGAAGAGCGCTGCGAGTGGCTGGTGCCCGGCATGCTCAAGGACAAGGTGCTGGCCTTGCTCAAGACGTTGCACCAACGCCCGCGCTCGCGCCTGGTGCCGCTACCGGCCACTGCCGAGAAGTTCGCCGCCGAGCTGTGCGAGCCCGAGGTGTTTGGCCACGGCAGCCTGACCGACGCGGTGCTGAAGAAGGTGCGCGCTGCTACGCAGCTCGACATCCAGCGGGCCGACATCAAGCTCGACCAACTGCCGGTGCACCATTTCATGCACCTTCGGGTGATCGACGAAAACGGGCGACAACTGGGGCAGGGGCGCAGCCTGGGGGCATTGAAGGCCGAGTTGGGCTCGCAGGCGCGAGGCGCCTTTCAGGCACTGGCCGCGCTGAAGGTGCAGACCGTCAAGCCGGCGGCCCCCACCGCCGACGCGGGGCCCGACAGGGTGCCGGCCCAGGCGGCCAAGTCGGCCAAGGCGGCGCCACCGCCGGCCCCTGCTGTGCAGGCCGCCCAGCGCCACACCGGCTGGGACTTTGGCGAACTGCCCGAGCTGATGGAAATTCGCCGCGGCAACCAGACGCTGATCGGCTTTCCGGCGCTCATTGACGACGGCGATGCCGTGCGCCTGGAGGTGTTTGACGAGCCCGATGTGGCCCAGGCCAAGCACCGCGAGGGGCTGCGCCGCCTGTTTGCCCTGCAGATTCGCGACGCGCTGAAGTACCTGGAGAAAAACATCCCGGGCCTGCAGGCCATGGGCACCGCCTACATGCAAGTGGGCAAAGACGCGGGCGGTGGCACGCTGGAAGAGCTGCGCGCGCAGCTCATCGAGCTGTCGCTGGACCGTGCCTTTCTGGTGGACCCGTTGCCGGCGGATGCCGCCAGCTTCAAGCGCCGGGTGGACGAAGGGCGAGGGCGCTTGAACCTGATCGCCGCCGAGATCGCGCGCAGCGCGGGCGCCATCCTCACCGAGTTCAGCGCGGCCCAGCGCAAGCTCAAAGACGCCAAGCCACCGGCCGACGTGGCCAGTGACATCGCCCAGCAACTGGCCCGGCTCATGCCCAAGCGCTTTCTGGTGCAGACGCCCTATGCCCAGTTGCAGCACCTGCCGCGTTACCTCAAGGCGGTGCAATTGCGGCTGGACAAGCTGCGCGGTGACCCGGCCCGAGACGCTGCCCGGCTGGCCGAGCTGCGGCCGCTGGACCAGCGTTTCTGGCGCCTGGTGGCCGAGCGCAAGGGCGTGCAAGACAGCCGCCTGCAAGAGATGCGCTGGCTGCTGGAAGAGCTGCGGGTGAGCTTCTTCGCCCAAGAGTTGCGCACGCCGCAACCCGTGAGCGTGAAGCGCATCGACAAGGCCTGGGCCCAGATCAACCAGTGATGGCCCCGTGAAAAAGCCCGAGCGGCTGAAAGCGGCTCGGGCTTTGGGGCCTGGCGCCTGTCTGCGCCAGGTGGCGTGGCATCAGGCCAGGTCGAAGCGGTCGGCGTTCATCACCTTGGTCCAGGCGGCCACGAAGTCGCGAACGAACTTCTCGCGGTTGTCGTCCTGGGCATAGACCTCGGCGTAGCTGCGCAGCACCGAGTTCGAGCCGAACACCAGGTCCACCCGGGTGGCCGTCCACTTGGTGGCACCGCTCTTGCGGTCCACGATGGCGTAGCTGTTGCGGCCGGTGGGCTTCCAGGTATAGGCCATGTCCGTCAGGTTGACGAAGAAGTCGTTGCTCAGGGCGCCCACGCGCTCGGTGAACACGCCGTGCTGGCTGCCGCCATGGTTGGTGCCCAGCACCCGCAGGCCACCCACCAGCACCGTCATCTCTGCGGCGGTCAGGCCCATCAACTGAGCGCGGTCGAGCAGCATTTCTTCCGGCTGCACGGTGTAGTGCTGCTTTTGCCAGTTGCGGAAGCCATCGTGCAGCGGCTCCAACACCTCGAAGGACTCCACGTCGGTCTGCTCTTGCGTGGCGTCGCCACGGCCCGGGGCGAAGGGCACCATCACCTCAAAGCCTGCGGCCTTGGCGGCCTGCTCAATGCCCACATTGCCGGCCAGCACGATCAAGTCGGCCACGCTGGCGCCGGTGTCGGCCGCGATCTTCTCCAGCACGGCGAGCACCTTGGCCAGGCGCGCCGGCTCGTTGCCTTCCCAGTCTTTCTGCGGGGCCAGGCGAATGCGGGCACCGTTGGCGCCGCCGCGCTTGTCCGAACCCCGGAAGGTGCGGGCGCTGTCCCAGGCGGTGCTGACCATGTCGGCGATGCTCAGGCCGCTGGCGGCGATCTTGGCCTTCACGGTGGCCACGTCGTAGTCCTTGCGGCCAGCGGGCACCGGGTCTTGCCAGATCAGGTCTTCG
Organism: Hydrogenophaga sp.; assembly: GCF_041913525.1. Lineage (GTDB taxonomy): Bacteria > Pseudomonadota > Gammaproteobacteria > Burkholderiales > Burkholderiaceae_C > Hydrogenophaga. Next base: position 147,030 of record NZ_JAYSFD010000007.1, read on the forward strand.
GCCGGCACGTCCGGGCCAAAGTAGCGCGCCTTCGGGCCCATGTCGCGGTGGGTCAGCTTGAACCAGGCACGGGCGAAGACGTCTTCAAAATAGGCTTGGTCGGCAGCGAAGCGCTCGGAGATCTTGCGGTATTCGGGGTCCACCTTCAGGGCCATGTCGGCGTCGGTCATCATCGGCATGTGGCGGATGCTCGGGTCTTCCACGTCCACCGGCATGTCTTCGGGCTTGATGTTCACCGGCTTGTACTGCCAGGCACCGGCCGGGCTCTTGGTGAGTTCCCACTCGTGCTTGAGCAGCATCTGGAAGTAGCCGTTGTCCCACTTCGTCGGGTTGGTGGTCCAGGCGCCTTCGATGCCGCTGGTGACGGTGTCGCGGCCGATGCCACGGCCCTGGTGGTTCATCCACCCCAGGCCTTGTTCCTCCACATCGGCCCCTTCTGGGGCCGGGCCCAGCTTGGCGGCGTTGCCATTGCCGTGCGCCTTGCCCACGGTGTGGCCACCGGCGGTCAGGGCCACGGTTTCCTCGTCGTTCATGGCCATGCGGGCGAAGGTCACGCGCATGTCGCGCGCGGTCTTCAGTGGGTCTGGCTGGCCGTCCACGCCCTCGGGGTTCACGTAGATCAGGCCCATCATCACGGCGGCCAGGGGGTTTTCCAGGTCGCGTTCACCGCTGTAGCGGCTGCCCTCGCTGCCCGACTTGGCCAGCCACTCTTTTTCGGAGCCCCAGTAGATGTCCTTCTCGGGGTGCCAGATGTCTTCGCGGCCGAAGGCGAAGCCGAAGGTCTTGAAGCCCATGGACTCGTAGGCCATGTTGCCGGCCAGGATCATCAGGTCGGCCCAACTGATCTTGTTGCCATACTTTTTCTTGATGGGCCACAGCAGGCGACGGGCCTTGTCGAGGTTGCCGTTGTCAGGCCAGGAATTCAGCGGGGCGAAGCGCTGGTTGCCGGTGCCGGCGCCGCCGCGGCCGTCGGCGATGCGGTAGGTGCCCGCCGAGTGCCAGGCCATGCGGATCATCAGGCCGCCATAGTGGCCCCAGTCGGCTGGCCACCACTCTTGGCTCTCGGTCATGAGCGCCTTGAGGTCTTTCTTGAGCGAGTCCACGTCGAGTTTCTTCAGCTCTTCCCGGTAGTTGAAGCCCGCGTCCAGCGGGTTGGTCTTGCTGTCGTGCTGGTGCAGGATGTCCAGGTTCAGCGCGTTGGGCCACCAATTCGCATTGGTCTGGCTGGCCGAGGTGGCCCCGCCGTGCACCACCGGGCACTTGCCCGTGGAAGTTGCCGTGTTCTTGTCCATGTTGCGCTCCTTAGCTTGCGAGGTTGACTGAAATGGCCTTGCGGCCCCGGATGCTGGCTTGCCAAGTTTCAATAGAAACCATCAATGCATCGGTGACGGTTAATATATCCAGTTAAATGCGATGCGCGGTTGTCAGGGCCGCCATCAATCTTCATCGCCACGATAGGACAAAACCATGGCGCGGCGGCGGCCGACCCGTCAGCGCAAGAAAAAAGCCGAACAGTCTTGCGACTGTCCGGCTTTGGCAAGGGTTCCCCTGGCGCTCAGAGCCTGGCCAGCCGGCGAATGCCCTCGTCCAGCGTTTCGTCTTTCTTGGCAAAGCAGAAACGCACCACTTTCTGGTCAAAACCATCGCCGTAGAAGGCCGACAGGGGGATGGCGGCCACGCCGATCTCGCGCGTGAGCCATTGGCAGAAATCGGCCTCGGGCAGGTCGCGCTCGGGCACGGCCAGAGTGGAAATGTCCACGCACTGGAAGTAGGTGCCTTGGCTGGGCAGCAGGCGAAAGCGGGTTTTCGCCAGCCCGGCACGGAAACGATCGCGCTTGGCGGCGTAAAAGTCGCTGAGCTGCAAATAGGGCGCCGGGTCGGCCATGTAAGCGGCCAGCGCGTGCTGCATGGGCGTGTTCACGGTGAACACATTGAACTGGTGCACCTTGCGGAACTCGGCCATCAGCGGTGCCGGCGCCACCACGGTGCCAATCTTCCAGCCCGTCACGTGGTAGGTCTTGCCGAAGCTGCTGACGATGAAGGCCCGGCCCGCCAGGCCGGGAAAGCGCGCGGCGCTCTGGTGCTGCTGGCCGTCGAACACCATGTGCTCGTACACCTCGTCGCTGATCAGCAGCACGTCGGTGGGCGCCAGGATCTCTTCGAGTCGGCGCATCTCCGCCTCGCTCCAGACCATGCCGCTGGGATTGTGCGGGCTGTTGATGAGGATCGCTCGGGTGCGTGGGGTGATGGCCGCCGAGATGGCGTCGAAGTTGGGCCGGAAGGTGCCGGGCGTGAGCGGCACGCGCACCACCACGCCCCCGGCCAGTTCAATGTTGGGCACATAGCTGTCGTAGCAAGGCTCCAGCACGATCACCTCGTCGCCCGGGTGCACCACGGCCAGAATGGCCGTGAGGATGGCCTGGGTGGCTCCGGCGGTGACGGTGATCTCGGTGTTGGCGTCGATCTCCAGCCCGTACAGGGCCCGCACCTTGTCGGCCATGGCCTGGCGCAAGGCCGGCACGCCCGGCATGGGGGGGTACTGGTTGTGGCCGGCGCGCATGGCGGCGTCCACGGCGTCCAGCAGGCGCGGGTCACAGGCGAAATCGGGGAAACCTTGGCCCAGGTTCACCGCCTGGTGCTCGGTGGCCAAGGCCGACATGACGGTGAAGATGGTGGTGCCCACCTGGGGCAGGCGCGAGACAAGGGCAGGGGTTCGGTCAGCAGGGCGCATGAATGGCAGGGGATCAAATGTCGTATTCGTCGGGCGAGCCGGCCATGGCTCGCATGATCAAGGCGCGGTTCAGGCGGTCACTCAGCAATTCGGCGAAGCGCAGCACGAAGTGGCGCAGGTAGGTGCCGCGCTTGAAGGCCACGCGCGCCAGGTTGTGCCCGAAGAGCTGGGCCGCTGGGCGCGCCACCAGGCCGGGCGTCAGGTTCTCGCCCTGCATGGCCATCTCGGCCACGATGCCCACGCCCATGCCCAGCTTCACGTAGGTCTTGATCACGTCAGAGTCGATGGCCTCCAGCACGATGTTGGGCTGCAGGTGGCGCAAGGCAAATGCCTGGTCGATGCGGGTGCGGCCGGTGAAGCTGGGGTGGTAGGTGATCAGCGGCTGCTGGGCCAGGTCTTCCAGGGTGATGCGCTCGCGCTCCACCAGCGGGTGATCGAACGGCAGCACCAGCACGTGCTGCCACTCGTAGCAGGGCAGGGTGACCAGCTCGGGGTAGTTCACCAGCGACTCGGTGGCCATGCCGATCTCGGCCACCTCGTCCATCAGCATGCGCGCCACCTGATCGGGCGAGCCCTGGTGCAGGCTGATGCCCACCTTGGGGTAGGCCTGCCGCAGCGCGGCCACCGGCCCGGGCAGCACGTAGCGCGCCTGGGTGTGCGTGGTGGCAATGCTCAGCGTGCCGCTGTCCTGGGCCGAGTACTGCTCGCCAATGCGCTTGAGGTTGTTCACCTCGCGCAGGATGATGTCGATGCTCTTGAGCACCTGCTGCCCGGGCTCGGTGACGCGCTTGATGCGCTTGCCGTGCCGGGCAAAGATTTCAATGCCCAGCTCGTCCTCCAGCTCAATGATGGCCTTGGACACGCCGGGCTGCGAGGTGTGCAACGCCTTGGCGGCTTCGGTGAGGTTCAGGTTGCGGCGCACCGCTTCCTGCACGAACTTGAACTGGTGCAGGTTCATGGGGCGTTCTCCAGTGCCATTTCGGCCAGCAAGGCCGTAAGGCGGGGGTTTTCGCCAGCGGTGGGCAATTGCTCGAACGCCACGCCGGGGTGCCGGGACCGAAGTTCGGTCAGCAGCACCGGCAGGTCTTCTCGTGCGTGTTTTCCCATGCCAAAGAACAGCGGCAGCACCCGAACGTGAGTGGCCCCGCGGTCGATCAGCCCAGCCGCTGCCGTGGGCATGTCGGGTTCGCTGAGTTCCAGGTAGGCGCAGGCCACCAACGCCTGCGGGTCGCGGGCGGCGATCGCCCGTGCCACCGCCTCCACCGGCTCGCGCCACAGCGGGTCTCTGGACCCATGGGCAAACACCATCACACCGAGCATTGCGTCACCTCTTCAAAACCAGCCAGCCGAAGGCCCCGAGAGAGACCAGGGAATAGATCAGCGCGGGTGAGGCCGCGGCCAGCCAGGGTTGCCATTGGTTGAGGTTGCCGATGTAGCCAAACACGTTGTTGAGCAGGAAGAAGCTGATGCCGATCATCACGCCGCCAAACACGTAGCCGGTGATGCTGCCCGACCGGAAGTGCAGGTAGGCAAAGGGCAGGGCCAGTACCACCATCACCAGGCACGACAGGGGGTAGAACACCTTGCGCCAGAACTCGATCTGGTAACGCTGCGCGGTCTGGTTGTTGGCCTCCAGGTGCCGGATGTAGGCAAACAGATCGGTGGTGCGCATGCTCTCGGGTTTGAGCAGGGCCACCGACACCATTTCAGCGTTCAGGCTGGTGGGCCAACGGAAGGTCTCCAGCTCTGATCGCGCAATGCGCGCTGATGCCTGCCCGGCGGTGTCGAACTCGCGGCGCTGCACGTCGCGCAGCGTCCAGCTGTCGTCGGCCTCGATCTGGCCGCTTCTGGCGTGCAGCGTGGACACCAGGAAACCCTGGTTGTTGAACTCAAACAGCCGCACGTTGCTCAGTTCGCCCTGCGGCGTCATGGCGCCCACGTTGACCGAGAAGTTGGCGTAGTCCTGTCTTTCCTTCAGCCAGGCCCCGGTCTGGCCCACGCTGATGTTGCCTCTGTACCGGGCCTTCAGCAGCTGGGCGCTTTTGTCGGCCAGCGGGGCGAGGTAGTCACCAAAGGCAAAGGTGATCAGCACAAAGATCACCCCCAGGCCCAACAGCGTGCGCAGTGCCTTCCATGGGCCCAGGCCGCTGGTGCGCAGGATGGTGTATTCCGAGTGCTGGGCCATGCGGGCGAGCACGAACACCGAACCGATCAGCACCGCAATCGGCATCAGCTCGTAAATGCGCCCCGGCACCAGCAGGCCCACGTACAACAGGGCGTGAGGCAAGCCGTACACGAGCGACGGGTCAAGCGCAGAGGCGCGGCCCAGCGAGGGCAACTCGTCCACGAAGTCAAAGAAGAAGAACAAGGAGAGAAACGCCAGCAGCACGAAGGCCACTGCGGCGAACACCTCGCCGTACACCAGGCGGCGGATCGTCTTCATGCTGCGCTCCTCGCTTGGCGCTGGGCAGCCAGCCAGCCTCGCAGGCTCCAGCCGTGGTGGCGCTTGTACAACCAGGCCAGTGACAGCGCGAACACTCCGCCATGCAGCATCAACATGAAGGGCACCAACCCCACCAGCCCGCTGGACACCCAGCTTTGGCCCAGGTTGAGCAGGTTGTAATAGAAGACGAACGCAAACAGCGTGAAGAACAGGTTGCCGCCACGGCCGGCGCGCGGGTTGCCGGTGGTGGTGGCCAAGGCAATGAGCACAAAGTTCACCGCCGTGAGCGACATGCCCAGGCGCCAGCCGAATTCGCCCAGGTTGGCGGCATCGGGCTCTCGCAGCAACGTCCACGATGGGCGCGACTTCAAGGCCTGAGCACCACGTGGGCTGAGGGGCGCGTTGCCGATCTGCGTGCCGTATTCCTCAAACTCACTGACCTTCTGCGTGTCTTCCACCGAGGTTTCCAGTCGCTGCCCGTTGTTCAGCATCAGGAACTGGCGCTCACCCAGCCACTCGATGCGCCCAGATCGGGCTGACGTGACGGTCTCACGGCCATCGTCTTCGACACTGGAGATGAAGATGTTGCGGCCCTCGGTGCCATCGGCGGTGTCTTTGTCAATGAAAAACACCCGGCGTCCGCTGGACGATTCCTGGAACTGCCCGGGCGCGACACGCTCCAGGTCGCCCCGGCGCTCGAAGCGGTCACGCAGGTCATCCACCTGCGCGTTGGCCCATGGCCAGACAAAGAACACCATCAGCGTGATCACCACCAGGATGGGCCAGGCAAATCGCAAGATGGGCGACAAAAATCCCCCCAGCGAGCGCCCGCTGGACAACCAGATGATCATTTCGCTGTCGCGGTACATGCGCGAGAGCGAGAAGACGATGGAGATGAACAGCGCCAGCGTGAGGATGGTGGGCATGCGGCCGATCACGGTGTAACCCAGCACCAGCATGATCTCCTGCGGGTTCACCTGGCCTTGCGAGGCGGCACCGAGCGTGCGAATCAGCAGCATGGTCAGCACGATGGTGAACAGCACCACCAGCGTCGCCCCGAAGCTGCGCGCCAACTCTTTGCGAATAGAGGAATGGAATAACATTGATCGAGAAGGAAAACACGATTATGGACTTTGAACTGAAATCCCTTTCCGTGGCGCAGGCCGCCACGCTCGCGGTCGATGCCTTGGTGGTGCTGGTGCCCGAATCCGATCCCAAGGCAGAAGGTGCGCTGGGGCAGTTGATCTCGCAGGCCATTGCCCACAAAGACCTCGACAATGGCCCGGGCCAGTTGGTCAGCGCCTATCGCCCGGCGGGCATCAAGGCTGCCCGCCTGGTGTTGGTGCGCGCCGGTGATGGCAATGCCAGCGCGGTGCGAAAGGCCGTGTCGGGTGCCATTGCCAGCTTGAAACACCCGAGCGTGCAGAAGCTCGCGTTGGTCACCAGCCTGCTGACCCTGAGCGAAGACGCCGTGCGCGCCGCCATGGTGGCCCTGGCCGATGCTTCTTACAGCTACACCACCACCAAACCCAGCGCCAAGCCGCGCCACCTCGGCAAGGTGGTGGTGGGCGTGGCCGATGCGGGCGCTGTGCGCGCCGGTTTCGAGGCCGGGCGGGCCACCGTGGCCGGTGTTGAATTCGCCAAAGAGTGGGCCAATCGCCCCGGCAACCACGCCACGCCGACGCACCTGGCCGATGCCGCCAAACAACTCGCCAAGAAGCCCGGCATTCGCGTAGACGTGCTGGGCCCCAAGCAGGTGGCGGCCCTTGGCATGGGGGCATTTCTGGCGGTGGCCCAGGGCTCAGAGGAGCCTCTGCGCTTCATCGTGATGCACTACCAGGGGGCAGCCAAATCCCAGGCGCCCGTGGTGCTGGTGGGCAAAGGCATCACCTTCGACACCGGTGGCATTTCGCTCAAGCCCGGCGCCGAGATGGACGAGATGAAGTTCGACATGGGGGGCGCCGCCAGCGTGTTGGGTACCTTCGCGGCCCTGGCCGAACTCAAACCCGCCATCAACGTGGTGGGCCTCATTCCCAGTTGCGAGAACATGCCCGACGGTCGCGCCATCAAGCCCGGTGACGTGGTGCGCAGCATGAGCGGTCAGACCATCGAAATCCTCAACACCGACGCTGAGGGCCGGCTGATCCTCTGTGATGCGCTCACCTACGCGGCGCGCTTCAAGCCCCGCAGCGTGGTGGACATTGCCACCCTCACGGGTGCCTGCGTGATCGCCCTGGGGGCGGTGCGCAGTGGCCTGTTCAGCCCCCGCGACGAGCTGGCGCAGGCGCTGCAGCAAGCGGGCGACAAATCGGGCGACCTGTGCTGGCGCATGCCACTGGATGACGAGTACGCCGAGGGCCTCAAGTCCAACTTTGCCGACATGGGCAATGTGGCGGGCAGGGCCGGTGGGTCCATCACCGCTGCCAAGTTCCTGCAGAAGTTCACCGCCGATCTGCCCTGGGCGCACCTGGACATCGCCGGCACGGCCTGGAAGAGTGGTGCCGCCAAGGGCGCCACCGGCCGCCCCGTGCCACTGTTGGTGCAATACCTGCTGGACGAGGCCCAGCGCGACGCTGGTGCGCCAGCAAGCGCCAAGCCCCGCGCCCGGGTCAAGGCGAAGGCATGACGCGCGAGGTCGCTTTTCACTTCAACGCGCCCGACAAGGTGGGCTACGCCTGCCGCCTGCTTCGCAAGGCCTATCGCAGTGGGGCGCGCCTGTGGGTGAGGGCACCAGCTGATCTGCTGGGCCCCCTCGACACCGCGCTGTGGACGCAAATTCCAGGTGAATTCATTCCGCACAGCCGCCCTGGCGATGCGCAGGCGGTGCGAGAGCGATCGCCCATTCACCTGGACACCGAAGTGCATGCGGATGCGTCGCGCGAGGTATTGGTGAACCTGTGCAGCGACCTGCCACCCAATGCGGACGCCTATCAGCGGGTGATCGAGGTGGTCACCCTGTCTGAGGCCGATCGGGAGGCCGCCCGTCAACGGTGGCGGCATTACAAAGCCAATGGCGTCGAGCCCTTGCGCCACGATCTCAAGCTGTCGTCTTGAGATGGGCGCGGGCTGGGTGCCTGCATGCTCTTGGCTAATGTGGCATTCGCGCGATGATTGCCCGCTGGAAAACCCTTGTTGTGCGGGATTCCAGCCCTGAAATGGCCAATTGGGCGCGGGAATTGGAGTATCTTTGTGCCGTGGAGAAACAATATACGCTCCGCGCAATTCATTCATCCTTCCCGAGGAACCTATGCAACTGAAACTCAAACTGGCCGTCATCTCCGCGGCCGTTGTGCTTGCCGCTTGCGGCAAAAAAGAGGAAGCTGCTCCCGCGCCTGCCGCAGCCCCTGCGGTTGAAGCTCAGGTCGTCAAGATTGGTCACGTCGGTCCCACCAGCGGCCCGATTGCCCACCTTGGCAAGGACAACGAAAACGGTGCGCGAATGGCCATTGAGGAGCTGAACGCCGCTGGCCTGTCGATGGGCGGCAAGCCCGTGAAGTTCGAACTGCTGGCCGAAGACGACGGCGCCGATCCCAAGCAAGGCACCGCCGCCGCCACCAAGCTGGTGGACGCCAAGGTGGCGGGTGTGATCGGCCACCTGAACTCTGGCACCACCATCCCGGCTTCGCAGATCTACAACGACGCCGGCATCCCGCAAATCTCCCCGTCTGCCACCAACCCCAAGTACACCCGTCAGGGCTTCGCCGGTGCTTTCCGCGTGGTGGCCGATGACGTGCACCTGGGCGGCACGCTGGGCAAATACGCCATCGAGACCCTCAAGGCCAAGAACGTGGCCGTGATCGACGATCGCACCGCTTATGGCCAGGGTGTGGCCGATGAGTTCGAGAAGGGCGTGATCGCCGCGGGCGGCAAGGTGGTGGGCCGTGAGTTCACCAACGACAAGGCCACCGACTTCAACGCCATCCTGACCACCTTGAAGGCCAAGAAGCCCGACGTGGTGTTCTTCGGCGGCATGGACGCCGTGGCCGGCCCGATGCTCAAGCAAATGAAGCAACTGGGCATCAACGCCAAGTTCATGGGCGGCGACGGCATCTGCACCACCGAACTGCCCAAGCTGGCTGGCGACGGCATCGGCGACGACCAGGTGTTCTGCGCAGAAGCCGGTGGCGTGGAAGGCGAAGAGAAGGCGGGCATGGACAAGTTCCGCGCCGACTTCAAGGCCAAGTTCGGTGCTGACGTGCAGGTGTACGCCCCGTACGTGTACGACGCTGTGAAGGTGATGGCCAACGCCATGGTCACCGCTGGCTCGGCCGACCCGAAGGTGTACCTGCCGGCGCTGAAGGCCACGAACTACAAGGGCGTGACCGGCAACATCGCCTTTGACGAAAAGGGCGACATCAAGAACGGCGCCCTGACCCTGATGACCTACAAAGCTGGTGCCCGCACCACGATCGCGGTCATTCGCTGATCCGCTTCGCGCAAGAGAAAGGCTGCCCCCGGGCAGCCTTTTTTTATTGGCAGTCTTGAAAATGCCTTAGGACCGACCGGTGCCAGCCCGGGATGGCGCAGGCCGAGCCGCCGGGGGAGTGCGCGTTGATGGCCGAGGTAGGCACTCGGTGCCCGGAGCGCACACCAAGTTGGGCTAGGTCTGGGGTGAGGGCGCCGGTTGGCTCACCGGCGGCTGGCGGCCCCTGCCAGCCGGTGGCAGGGGCAAGCCTGAGGGGCGCTGGTTCAGGTGAGCGCCAGCGACATCCAGGGGAAGATGGCCACCAGCAGCAGCACCAGCAGCATCACACCCACGAAGGGGAGCGAGCCGGCGAAGATGCTTTCCACCGAGACCTTGGGGTCGTTGAGGGTGGACTTGACGGTGAACACCGAGATGCCAAAGGGCGGCGTGAGCAGACCAATTTCCACCGCCAGCACGGTGAGCACGCCGAACTGGATGAGGTTGAAGCCGAGGTCGGCCGCGATCGGCACTGCCACGGGCGTCATGATCAGCAGGATGGAGCTGCTGTCCAGGATCATGCCCAGCAGCAGCAGGATCAGCACATAGACCAGCAGGAAGCCGTAGGGCCCGAAGCCGCTGTCTTGCACCAGGTCGCTGATGGCCACTGGCACGCCGGCCACGGAGAGCATGCGGCTGTAGAAGCCTGCGGCCACCAGCAGGATCAAGATGCCCACCGACACCGCGCCGGTTTCGGTGAGCACGCGCCACAGGTTGCCGCCGCCCAGCTTGCGCCGCAGGATGGCGATCACGAAAGCACCGAAGGCGCCCACGCCGCCCGCTTCGGTGGGCGTGAAGAAGCCGGTGTAGAGGCCACCCAGCACCAGGGCCACCAGGGCGGCAATCGGCACCAGTTTGCCCAGCATCTCGCCGGTGCTCAGCATGCGCACGGTGCTGCGTTCGGCCGCAATCGCGGCCTGGCGCTTGAGGTCAAACACCAGGTGCGGGGTGAAGCGGGCCATGAGCATGATCATCACGGCAAAGGCCACCGCCAGCAGAAAGCCCGGGATGACGCCGGCCACGAACAAGGTGCCGATGGACTGCTCGGCCAGCACGCCGTAGATGATCATCAGCAGGCTGGGCGGGATCATCATGCCCAGCACCGAGCTGCCGGCCACCGTGCCGGCGGCGAAGCTGGTGCGGTAGCCGTGGCGCGCCATTTCGGGCACGGCCACGCGGGTGAACACCGCCGCCGAGGCGATGGACACGCCGGTCACGGCGGCGAACACCGTGTTGGCGGCCACCGTGGCCACGCCCAGGCCGCCCCGGATGCGGCGCAGCATGGCCTCGGCCACGTCAAACGTGTCCTTGCCTACGTTGGCAATGGACACCAGCAATCCCATGAGCACGAAGAGCGGGATGGTGGCGAAGATGTAATCGGCCACGCCGTTGTAGGCCGACAGGTACAGCAGGCGCATGGCCATTTCCAGGTCTTCGCGCATCAGCCAGATGCCGGCGAAGCCCACGGCGGTGAGGGCCACCGCGATGTGCAGGCCAATGAGCACCAGAAAGACCAGGGCTCCAATCAGGAGCCCGCCCAGGGCGAGTTCGCTCATGCGGAAGCTCCTTGAACGGTGGGTTGGCGCAGCAAAGACGGGATGCAGCCGAGGTAGGCCACGGCGGCCACGGCTGAGCCCAGCACGATCAGCGCGCGAAAGGGCCAGGTCACCACGGTGAACACGCCTTGCACGCCCATGTATTCCTTTGTCTGGTAGGCCTCGGCCAGCTCGGGCCAGGCAATGGCGGCGAGGGCCGCGAAGAGCAGCGCACCGACCACCACGTTGAACACGTCGAGCGCCTTCACCGCCGACGTGGAGCGCTTGGCGATGAACTGCAGCAGGAAGTCGCTGCGCGTCATGCGGCCTGAACAGACGGCGGACGCCAACTGCAGGAAGACGATGGAGGCCACCGAGCGGGCGGCGAATTCGGCCACGCCGGTGATGGGGGCGTCGAAGAAGTTGCGGCCCAACACGTCGGCCACCACCAGCAACATCATGGCGAAGATCCAGACGGTGCCGATGGCGGCCAGCACGTTGGCCAGCCCTTGCAGGGGATTGGTCAGGCCGGCGACCGCGGGGGTTTCGCTGGCGAAGTCAGGTTCGTTGTGCACGGTTCACCCGCAGGAGGTGGGTCAAAAAATCCGCCGCTGGCGCGTGGGCCAAGCGGCGGAGGGCTGTCCCTGAGAAATGTTGTGGTTGGGGCGTATCAGGGCTTCAGCGGTTCTGGGCTTCCCAGTCGCGCAGCGGCTTCACGCCACGGGCGCGCAGCTCGTCGAAGTAGGCCTTGAGCACTTGCTTGCCGCTGTCGCCGGTGGTTTGCAGCCAGGGCGCCACCAGGTTGGGCAGGCTGTTGACCCACTTGGCCTTCTCGGCCTGCGGCAGCTCGGTGATCTGCAGGCCGGCGGCCTTCATGGTGTCGAGCGCGGCATTGGCGGTTTTGGTGACGTGCTGGCCGTGGGCCTTGGAGGTGGCCTTGCCGGCTTGGAGCATGGCGTCTTGCACCTCTTTGGGCAACTTGTCGAAGAACTTCTTGTTCACCGCCACGCTGCCGAAGTACATGGCGCCAATGTCGATGCGGGTGAGGTGCTTGGCCACTTCGTACACGCGGGCCGGGCCGATGCCGCTGGCAAACGACAGGGCGCCCTGGGTCACGCCGGTCTGGATGTTGGTGTAGTAGGTAGTGAGCGCGCCGTCCACCGGGGTGGCGCCGGTGTCGCGCAGCCAGTTGGCCGAGGTGCCGGGCGCGTTGATGCGCTTGTTTTTCAGCGCCTCCATGTTGGTGACGGGGAAGTTGGCGTAGATGTCGTAGCTGTCGGTGATCAGCGACGACAGCGGCACCATGTTCTGCGCGGCCCAGCTGTCTTTCAGGGCGGGCACCGTGGCGTTGAGCTTGTCGAAGATTTCGATGAGCTGCTCATGGTTGGTGGTGGCGAACGGGGTGAAGTAGGTCACGTTCTGCAGCGGCATGGCGGAGTTTTCCCACACCGTGCCCACCATGCCCACGTCCACGATGCCGTCTCGCACGGCGGCGCGGGTGTCGGTGAACTTGTAGAGGGTGCCACCGTAGTTTTCGCGCCAGCGCACCTCGTATTTGCCGCCGCCTTCCTTGAGGATGCGGTCCACCTCGGGCTGGAACACCTCCTTCATGGCGAAGGCCCAGATGTTGGTGGTGGGGTGGCTGGAGCCGATGTTGACGGTGACGCGCTGCTGCGCGAAGGCCGAACCGACGGTGACCGTGGCCCCGAGCGCGACCAGGCTGGCCATGGCGAATTTCGTGATCTTCATGTTGTCTCCTCGGTGGGTGGTTATGGCTGTGGCTGTGGGTTCAGCCGGGTTGGCGTGATGCCGGTGTTCCCGCACCGGCCTTATCGAACAGGGTGGGTGACTGCCTCATGGCTTGCGGGCGGCCTTCTTGCGGGCCGCGGCCGGCGCTTCGGCGGTGGGGGCGAACAACTCGCGGCTGGCGATCAGGTAGGCGCGCACGCGGTCGCGCACCAGGGCCTCGTCGTAGCCCTCGTGCTGGGCTTCGCTGTAGACGTCTTGTGCGTAGATCCAGCGCCGCATGGTGATGTAGAAGAAGCCACCGTGCAGGCCCATGAGCAGCTCCATCTCGCGCTCGGTGGGGCGTGCGCGGCTGACCAGGTTGCGGAAACGGCGCGTCTCGCGGATGAGGCGCGGAAACAGGCGCACCCGCAGCATGGCGAAGAAGCGGTCGGTGATGGTGTGGTCGCTCAGGCCCGAGAACACCAGGATGCGCACGAACTCTTTGGAGAGTGTGATGTTCACGTACTCGGCGTAGAAGGCGGTGAGCTTGTCTTCCACGCTGATGTCGGGGTCATCGAGCAGGTTGTCCCACTCGGCGCGCCAGCGGCCCTCGAACACCTCAAGGTACACGCGGTCCACCAGCGCCTGCTTGGTGGGGAAGTAGTGGTAGAGCAGGGCGTGGGTCACGCCAATGCTGCGCGCCAAGTCGCGCAACTGGCCGCCGAAACCGTGTTCGGCGAAGAAGGCAATGGCGCCGTCGAGGATGTGTCGCTCGCGTTCGGCCACGCCCATGCGCCGGCGAGCAGGGGTTTCAGGGGTCACGGATTCGGGTTGGGCGACCTGCTCAGGGTTTGTCTGGATGCGCACACTATTTACCCAGTGGTCAATGATTCGTACCATTGTTAACCGCCTGGTAAACAAAAACACCCGTGAAAACCCGAGGATCCAAGACATGGAATTGACAGGAGACATCCTGATCGCCGCACCGCGTGAGAAGGTGTGGGCAGGACTCAATGACCCAGAGGTGCTGGTGCGCTGCATCCCGGGCTGCGAGGCCATGGAGGCCACCAGCCCCACCGAACGCACCGCCCGTGTGGCCGTGAAAGTGGGTCCGGTGCGGGCGCGCTTTGTTGGCCACATTCGCATGGAGGACGTGCGCGCGAACGAGGGCTGCACGCTGAACTTCGAGGGCTCAGGCGGTGCGGCCGGCATGGCCAAGGGCCACAGCAATGTGGTGCTGGCCGACGAGGCTGGCGGCACGCGCCTGAGCTACACCACCCAGGCCTCGGTGGGTGGCAAGCTGGGGCAGGTGGGCGGCCGCATGATTGATGCCGCGGCCAAGCAGATGGCCGACCAGTTCTTCTCCGCCTTCAATGGCCTCATGGCCGAGCCGGCGGGCGCAGCGGCAGCCGAGCCCGAAGCCCCCGCAGCGGTCGAGGCACCAACCCCGGCGGCACCAGAGGCGGGCGCGTCTTCGCCGGCGGTCGCCCCGGCCACCCCCTCCTTCACCCCGACGGTGGCCACCCGCCCGGCTGCCCCCGCGCCGGCCCCCACGCCCGAAAGCCTGCGCGTGCTGTGGTTCGCCCTGGGCGCCCTGTCCACTGGCTTCGGCGTGTGGATCGCTTCCCTGTTGCATTCCTGAGGACCGCCCATGAAAGCCGCTGCCTTCGATTACATCAAACCGCGCTCGCTTGATGAGGTGCTGTCGCTGCTGCAAGCGCATGGCGACGACGCCCGCCTGCTGGCGGGTGGCCAGACCCTCATGGCCACGCTCAACATGCGGCTGTCCGAGCCGCGCCTGGTGATCGACATCACCGGCATCGATGCCCTGCGCGGCATCGGCCTGCAGGGCAATGTGTTGCGCATCGGCGCGCTGGCCACCCACAGCGACATCGAGCACAGCCCGCTGGTGGCGCAGCACGCGCCGCTGCTGAAGGCCGCCGCGCCGCACATTGCGCACCGCGCCATTCGCAACAGTGGCACCTGGGGTGGCTCGATTGCCTATGCCGATCCGGCGGCCGAGTGGCCCACCTGCCTGCTGGCCCTTGGTGGCACGGTGGTGGCGCGTGGCCCGAAGGGCGAGCGTCGCATCGCCGCTGATGACTTTTTCCAGGGCCTCTACGCCACCGCACTGGAACCCGATGAGGTGTTGGTGGCCAGTGAACTGCCCGTGGCGGGCCCTGACCATTGGTTCGGTTTTCAGGAACTGGCCCGCCGCCATGGCGACTACGCCATCGTCGGTTTGGCCGCCACCGCGAAACGGCAAGCGGGCGTGCTGCGCGATGTGCGCGTGGTGCTGCTGGGCGTGGACGCCACGCCCCTGCGTGTTCCCGCCGCCGAGGCCGTGCTGGAGGGGCGCACGCCCGATGCGGCGCTGATCGCCCAGGCGGTGCAGGCGCTGCGCGACTCGATCGACCCGCTGCCCGACCTGACCAACAGCCCGGACACCAAGCGCCACCTGGCTGGCGTGCTGCTGCAGCGCCTCATGAACGGCGCCACCCACGGCGCCCTTGCCGCCTGAGCCACCCGAAGGACATTCCCATGGCAGACCTCTATCCCATCCAAGTCACCGTCAACGGTGAACGCCGCCAGTGCAGCGTGCAGCCCCGCACCCACCTGGTGGACTTTCTGCGCGAAGACCTCGGCCTCAAGGGCAGCCACCTGGGCTGCGAACACGGCGTGTGCGGTGCCTGCACGGTGGAACTCAATGGCCACATCGTGCGCGGCTGCCTGACCTTGGCCGTGCAGGCCGACGGCGGCGAAGTGCAGACGATTGAAGGCGTGAGCCGCAGCGGCGTGATCCGCGACCTGCAGGAAGCCTTTGTGCGCCGCAACGCGCTGCAGTGCGGCTTCTGCACCTCGGGCATGTTGATGGCGGCCAAGGAACTGGTCGAGACGCAACCGCAAGCCACCCGCGCCGAGGTGCGCGAATGGATTTCGGGCAACTACTGCCGCTGCACCGGCTACCACGCCATCGTGGACGCCATCTGCGAGGTGCTGCAACAACGCCAGGAGGCCAAGGCATGAAACGCGACATCCTGAACCTGGAGCCGGGTGTGGAACAGCCCCGCCCGCTGACCCCGGTGACCGAAGACCCGCGCTACATCGGCGCCACCGTGCCGCGCGGCGGCATCGAGCGCCTGACGCAAGGCCTGGGTCAGTACGTGGACGACATCGAGCTGCCGCGCATGGCCCACGTGGCCTTCTGGCGCAGCCCGGTGGCGCACATGCGCATCAAGAAGATCCACGCCGACGAAGCCCGAGGCATGCCGGGCGTGCTGATGGTGGCAGACGGCCACGACATCGCCAAGGTCTGCAAGCCCTGGGTGGCGGTGCTGGGCCACCTGGCCGGCATGAAATCGGCCCCGCAGTACCCGCTGGCGGTGGAGCGCGCCTGCTGGCAGGGCGAGCCGGTGGTGGCCGTGGTGGCCGAAACCCGCGCCCAGGCCGAAGACGCGCTGGCCCTGATCACGGTGGACTGGGAAGAGCTGCCGGCGGCCACCGAGATGTCCACCGCGCTGGATGCCACCACCCCACTGATTCACCCCGAGCTGGGTGACAACCTGTGCTTCACCCGCAGCCTGGACGTGGGCGAGGTGGACCGCGTGTTTGCCGAGGCCGACGAAGTCGCCGAAATCGATTTCGAGTTCGGCCGCCACACCGGCGTGACGCTGGAGCCACGTGCCCAGATCGCCCACTGGAACCCGGCCGAGCAGCGCCTGACGGTCTACCACTCGTTCCAGGCGCCGCACATGATGCAAGACCTCTACGGCCGCCAGTTTGACCTGCCGGCCAACGCCATTCGCGTGGTCTGCAAAGACGTGGGCGGCTCCTTTGGCATCAAGGTGCACGCCTACCCGGACGACTTCGCCACCGTGGCCCTGTCGATCATGCTGGGCCGCCCGGTGAAGTTCGTGGCCGACCGGCTGGAGAGCTTCACCAGCGACATCCACGCCCGCCACCACGAGGTCAAGGCCCGCATTGCGGTGAACCGCGACGGCGAGATTCTGGGCTTCGACATGGTTGACCTCACCGGCATCGGGCCGTATTCCATGTTCCCGCGCACCAGCGCCATCGAAGGCAACCAGGTGGTCAACCTGGTGGGTGGCCCCTACAAGCACAAGCACTACCGCGCCAAGCTCAACGTGGTGTTCCAGAACAAAACGCCCACTTGCCAGTACCGCGGCGTGGGCCACCCGATTGCCTGCGCGGTGACCGAGGCCCTGGTGGACCTGGCCGCCCAGAAGATCGGCATGGACCCGCTGACGATTCGCGAGCTCAACGTCATTCCCGACGACGCCTACCCCACGGCGGGTGCCTCGGGCATCAAGCTGGAAATCCTGTCGCACCAGGCCAGCCTGAAGAAGCTGCGCGAGCTGATGAACTACGACGCCTTGCGCGCCGAGCAGGCCGCGCTGCGCAAACAGGGCATCTACCGCGGCATTGGCTTTGCCACCGTGATCGAACTCACCAACCCCAGCGCCGCGTTCTACGGCGTGGGCGGTGCGCGCATCGCCTCGCAAGACGGCGCCACCATGCGGCTTGACCCCGAGGGCGACATCACCGTGCTGGTGGGGGTGGGCGAACAAGGGCAGGGCACCGAAGGCATCTACCGCCAGATCGCGGCCGACGCGGTGGGCGTGGACATCCAGAAGGTGCGCATCGTCACCGGCGACACCGATGTCACGCCCTACGGTGGCGGCACCTGGGCATCGCGCGGGGCCGGTGTGGGCGGCGAGGCGGTGCTGCTGGCTGGCCAGGCGCTGCGCGAGAACATCGTCAAGGTGGCGGCGGTCATCCTCAAGCGCGAGGGCAGTGGTTTGGCCGTGCGCCGTGGTCGCATCGTGGACGCTGCCACCGGCGAAGAACTGTTGCCGCTGGCCGAACTGGGCCGCATCGCCTACTTCCGCTCCGACACGCTGCCGGCCGACTTCACGCCTGAGCTGATGGTGACGCGCCACTACGCGCAGCGCGACTACCCCTTCATCTTCACCAACGGCGTTCAGGCCTCGTATGTGGAGGTGGACCCCGACACCGGCTTCGTGAAGCTGCTCAAGCACTGGGCGGTGGAAGACTGCGGCCGCGTGCTCAACCCCATGCTGGTGGACGAGCAGATGCGCGGTGCCATCGTGCAGGGCATTGGCGGTGCGCTGTTCGAAGAATGCCTCTACGACGACCAGGGCCTGATGGTCAACGCCAGCATGGCCGACTACCTGGTGCCCATGTCATCGGAGATGCCCGACATCGAGGTGGCCCACGTGCAGACGCCCACCGCCAGCTCCAAGCTGGGCGCCAAGGGCGCGGGCGAGGCCGGCACGGCCGGTGCGCCGGCGGCAGTGATGAACGCCGTCAACGACGCCATCGCCCCTTTCAGCGCGCACGTGTTCTCACAACCCATCACGCCGCAGAAGGTGTTGCGCGCCCTGGGCAAGGTGCGCTGAGTGACGTGTTCGAGCGACTGGTCCCGCCAGCCGCTCGAATGCCCAAAACACCAAGACACCAAAACAAAACCCTCTCAGGTATTGCACCTGAGAGGGTTTGTTGTTGGGTGTGTTTGTTGGCGGAGAGGGCGGGATTCGAACCCGCGGTGGGGATTAGCCCACACACGCTTTCCAGGCGTGCGACTTAAACCGCTCATCCACCTCTCCGCGAAGCTCGACATTGTAGCAGGGGATTTGCTCGGTTCAGCCGGTTCGCTGCGAAGAACTTGGTGGCGCCCAGGCGTGCTGGCGCAACACGTCCAGCGACACATAGGCCAATGCGCTGTCGTGAGTGCTTTGCAGCACCACCGGTGGCGCCACACCGGCTTGCAGGGCTTCCAACCACCGGTTGACGCACAGGCACCAACGGTCGCCGGGACGCAGCCCGGCAAAGCGCCACTCGGGACGCGGGGTGATGAGGTCATTGCCCCGCGCCAGCGAGAACGACAGAAACGCCTCGGTCACGCGGGCGCACACCACGTGAGTACCGTGATCGGACTCATCGGTGCGGCAACAGCCGTCGCGAAAGTAGCCGGTGAGCGGGTCGTACGAGCAGGGCACCAGCGGCTCGCCCAGCACGTTGTAGGCGCCGGTTTCCATCAGGAACCTTTACCCGTGGCGCCCACCATCTTCATGGCCGAGCCGATGAGGGTGGACACCTCGGTCATGTTGCTGGGCACGATGAGCGTGGTGGTGGCGTCAGCGGCCACCTTGGCGTAGGCGTCCACCGCGCGCTCGGCCACCTTGAGTTGAACCGCCTGTTCGCCGCCGGGCTGGCGGATGGCGGCGGCCACTCTCTCGATGGCCTGGGCCGTGGCCTCGGCCACAGCGGTGATGGCCGCGGCTTCGCCTTGCGCGTTGTTGATGGCCGCCTGCTTCTCGCCCTCGGAGCGGGCGATGAAGGCTTCGCGCTCGCCGGTGGCGATGTTGATCTGCTCTTGGCGGCGGCCTTCCGAGGCGGCAATCAGGGCGCGTTTTTCGCGCTCCGCCGTGATCTGCTGCTGCATGGCGTGCAGGATTTCCTTCGGCGGCGTCAGGTCCTTGATCTCGTAGCGCAGCACCTTCACGCCCCAGTTCAGCGCGGCCTCGTCGATGGCGGCCACCACCTGGGCGTTGATCATGTCGCGCTCTTCAAAGGTCTTGTCGAGTTCCAGCTTGCCGATCACCGAGCGCAGCGAGGTTTGTGCCAGCTGGGTCACGGCCACGATGTAGTTGGACGAGCCGTAGCTGGCGCGCATGGGGTCGGTGACCTGGAAATACAGGATGCCGTCCACCTGCAGTTGGGTGTTGTCGCGGGTGATGCACACCTGGCTGGGCACATCCAGCGGAATTTCCTTCAGGCTGTGTTGGTAGGCCACTTTGTCGATGAAGGGCACGATGAAGTTCAGGCCCGGCGCCATCGAGGTGTGGTACTTGCCCAAGCGTTCCACCACCCAGGCGTGCTGCTGGGGCACCACCTTCACGGACCGGGTAATGAAGATGGCGGCGATGACGAGCAGAAGAATGGCGATTTCCATGGCGTGCAATTCAGTTGGATGAAGGGGTTTTTTCGACGATCAGGCGGTTGCCCACCAGTTCGGTGACACGGTGGAGACCCGGTTGGGGCGGTTCACCCGAACGAAGCACGGCCGTCCACTGGGTGCCACGGTATTTCACGGTGGCGGTGCCATCGGCCTGCCAGGCATCAACGTGCACCTGCTCACCGATGTCCAGGTTCACGCTGCGCTCGGCGCGGGCCGTGCGCTGGGGCCGCCGCCGCTGCACCAGCGTCCAGCCCACCACGGCGGCCGATCCCACCACCGCGGCGCTGACCAGCTGCCAGGCCAGGGCCAGCCCCAGGTGGGCGGCCACGGCGCCTGCGGCCAGGCCAATGGCCACCATCAGCAGGTAAAAAGTGCCGGTGAAAAGCTCCAGGGCCACGGCCGATCCGGCCAGCAGCCACCACCAGGTTGTGTCTGTCATGTGTCCTTCCCTTTGATGGGCGACGGCTGTCGCCCTGGCGGGACATTCTGCGACAAAAAGATGGCACGTCTGGACCACAGCGGCGCGGATTTCCGTACACTTCGGCCCGAGCCTGGCGGCACCGCGTCGCCGGGCCTTTTCTTTTTTGCAATGGGCCGGCGCGACAGGAGGCTGCCATGAAATTTCGTTTTCCCATCGTGATCATCGATGAGGACTTCCGCTCCGAGAACACCTCGGGCTTGGGCATTCGCGCCCTGGCGCAGGCCATCGAGACCGAGGGCTTCGAGGTGGTGGGCGTGACCAGCTATGGCGACCTGTCGCAGTTCGCCCAGCAGCAAAGCCGGGCCAGCGCTTTCATCCTGTCCATTGACGACGAGGAGTTCACCCCGGGCCCCGAACTGGACCCGGCGGTGCTGAACCTGCGCAGCTTCATCGAAGAGGTGCGCCGCAAGAACGCCGATGTGCCCATCTACATCTACGGCGAGACCAAGACCAGCCGACACCTGCCCAACGACATCCTGCGCGAACTGCACGGCTTCATCCACATGTTTGAGGACACGCCGGAGTTCGTGGCGCGCCACATCATCCGCGAAGCCAAGAGCTACCTGGAGGGCATTCAGCCACCGTTCTTCAAGGCGCTGCTCGATTACGCCGAAGACGGTTCGTATTCCTGGCACTGCCCAGGGCATTCGGGTGGCGTGGCCTTTCTGAAGACGCCCGTGGGGCAAATGTTCCACCAGTTCTTTGGCGAGAACATGCTGCGCGCCGACGTGTGCAACGCGGTGGAAGAACTGGGCCAGCTGCTCGACCACAACGGCGCCATTGGCGCGTCTGAGCGCAACGCGGCGCGCATCTTCAACGCCGACCATTGCTTCTTCGTCACCAACGGCACCAGCACCTCCAACAAGATGGTGTGGCACCACACGGTGGCGCCGGGCGACGTGGTGGTGGTGGACCGCAACTGCCACAAGTCCATCCTGCACTCGATCATCATGACGGGCGCGATCCCGGTCTTCCTCAAGCCCACGCGCAACCACTACGGCATCATCGGACCGATCCCGCAGAGCGAGTTCGAGATCGAGGCCATCCAGGACAAGATCCGCGCCAACCCGCTGCTGGCCGGTGTGGACGCCGCGGCCGTGAAGCCCCGGGTGTTGACGCTCACGCAGTCCACCTACGACGGCGTGCTTTACAACACCGAGGCCATCAAGGAGATGCTTGACGGCTACATCGCCAACCTGCATTTCGATGAGGCCTGGCTGCCGCACGCGGCCTTCCACCCCTTCTACGGCAACTACCACGCCATGGGCAAGAAGCGGGCGCGGCCGAAAGAGTCGGTGGTGTATTCCACGCAGTCCATCCACAAGCTGCTGGCTGGCATCAGCCAGGCCAGCCACGTGCTGGTGCAAGACTCGCAGAACGTCAAGCTCGACCGGCATCTGTTCAACGAGTCGTACCTGATGCACACCAGCACCAGCCCGCAGTACGCCATCATCGCCAGCTGCGACGTGGCCGCGGCCATGATGGAGCCGCCCGGTGGGCGCGCACTGGTGGAGGAGAGCATTCTGGAGGCGCTTGATTTCCGCCGCGCCATGCGCAAGGTGGAGGCCGAATTCGGCGCCGACGACTGGTGGTTCCAGGTGTGGGGCCCCGACCAGCTGGCCGACGAGGGCATTGGCCAAGCCAAAGACTGGGTGCTCAACCGCAAGAACGACGAGGTGGCCACCGAGCGCGATTGGCACGGCTTCGGCGACATGGCGCCGGGCTTCAACATGCTAGACCCGATCAAGGCCACCATCGTCACCCCCGGTCTGAACCTGGACGGCAGCTTTGGTGAAACCGGCATTCCGGCGTCCATCGTCACCAAGTTCCTGGCTGAGCACGGCGTGGTGGTGGAGAAGACCGGCCTCTACAGCTTCTTCATCATGTTCACCATCGGCATCACCAAGGGCCGCTGGAACACGCTGCTGACCGCGCTGCAGCAGTTCAAGGACGACTACGCCAAGAACCAGCCGATGTGGCGCATCATGCCGGAGTTCTGCGCCAAGCAGCCGCGCTACGAGCACATGGGCCTGCGCGACCTGTGCCAGCACGTGCACGAGCTGTACGCCCGCTACGACATCGCGCGCCTGACCACCGAGATGTACCTGAGCGACCTCACGCCGGCCATGAAGCCCAGCGACGCGTTTGCGCACATCGCCCAGCGCACCACCGAGCGCGTGCCCATCGACGAACTGGAAGGCCGCATCACCACGAGCCTGGTCACGCCATACCCGCCTGGCATTCCGCTGCTCATCCCGGGCGAGGTGTTCAACAAGAAGATCGTCGATTACTTGAAGTTCGCCCGCGAGTTCAACCAGCAGTGCCCTGGCTTCGAGACCGACATCCACGGTCTGGTGGAGGTGGTGGGCGCCGATGGCCGCAAGGCCTACTTCGCCGATTGTGTGAAGAAGGGCTGAGCCCGCGCTCCGTTCCCAACAACAAAGGCCCCGCATGCGGGGCCTTTGTTTTGGTGGCGTCTGCTGGGTATCAGGCCTGGGGTGCTTCGGCGATGCCGCCCACCACGTTGTTGAAGCCACCGTCCACGTAGACGATTTCGGCGCTCATGCCGGCCGACAGGTCAGACAGCAGGAAGGCGGCCACGTTGCCCACGTCTTCGATGGTGACGTTGCGGCGAATCGGCGAGGTCTCGGCCACCACCGACAGGATCTTGCCGAAGCCCTTGATGCCGCTGGCAGCCAGGGTCTTGATGGGGCCGGCGCTGATGCCGTTGACGCGCATGCCCTTGGGGCCCAGCGATTCGGCCAGGTAGCGCACCGAGGCCTCCAGGCTGGCCTTGGCCAGGCCCATGGTGTTGTAGTTGGGAATGGAGCGCAGCGCGCCCAGGTAGGAGAGGGTCAGCAGCGCCGACCTGTCGTTCAGGTAGGGCAGGGCGGCCTTGGCCATGGCCGGGAAGCTGTAGGCGCTGATGTCGTGCGCCACCTTGAAGGCTTCACGCGACAGGCCATCGAGGAAATCGCCGGCGATGGCCTCGCGCGGCGCAAAGCCGATGGCGTGCACAAAGCCGTCGAACTTGGGCCAGGTCTTGGACAGGTCGGCGAACAGACGCTCGATCTGGGCGTCATCGCCCACGTCGCAGTCGAACACCAGGTTAGAGCCGAAGTCGGCTGCAAACTCGGTGATGCGGTCCTTGAAACGCTCGCCCACATAGCTGAAGGCCAACTCGGCGCCTTGCTCGTGACAGGCCTTGGCAATGCCATAGGCAATGGAACGGTTGGACAGCACGCCAGTGATCAGCAGCTTCTTGCCCGCGAGAAAACCCATCTTTGAATCTCCAGAAAAAATTGCGTGAGAATTGTCGCATGCAGCTTCCCCGCCCCCGACTGCCCGCGCGACTTATGGCCCTTTGTGTGGCGGCGCTGGCGCCGACCGTGTGGGCGGCGCATGGTTACGCCCTGTGGGGTGAATTGAAGTACCCCGCTGGATTCACGCATTTCGACTACGTGAACCCGCAGGCGCCCAAGGGGGGCGAGCTGCGCCTGGTCAGCAACCTGCGCACCAGCACCTTCGACAAGTACAACCCCTTCACCCTGCGCGGCAGCGCACCGGCCTACCTGTCGGACTTGATGTTCGACTCGCTGCTGACCGGCGCCCTGGACGAGACCGGCGCGGCCTACGGGCTGCTGGCCGAAGACGTGCAGGTGGCGCCCGATCGGCTCTCGGCCACCTTCAAGCTGCGCGACACCGCGCGCTTTCACAATGGCGCGCCGGTGCTGGCCGCTGATGTGAAGCACAGCTACGACACGCTGATGGGCCCACACACCTCGCCGGCCTTCAAGACCATTCTGCAAGACGTGGCGGGTCTGGACGTGTTGGGTGAGCGGGTGGTGCGCTACCGTTTCAAGAAGCCCAACCGCGAACTGCCCCTCACGGTGGGCGGGCTGCCGGTGTTCAGCCGCGACTGGGGCAACCAGATTGACCCGAAGACCGGCCAGCGCAAGACCTTTGACCAGGTGGTGACCGACATCCCCATTGGCAGCGGCCCCTACACGATCGGCCCGGTGGTGTTTGGCAAAGACATCACCTATGTGCGAGACCCGGGCTACTGGGCGCGCGATTTGCCCGTGCGCCGGGGCACGGCCAACTTCGATCGCATCACGGTCAAGATCTACAAGGACAGCACCGCGCGGCTGGAAGCCTTGAAGGCCGGCGAGTTTGACCTGATGCGCTTCTTCTCGGCCGGTGACTGGGCGCGACGGGTCAACGGCAAGCGGTTCGACACCGGTGAGCTGGTGAAGGGCGAGTTCCAGCACCGCCTGCCCACGGGCTTTCAGAGCTACGTGCTCAACACGCGCCGCCCGCCGCTGGACGACATCCGCGTGCGCGAGGCCCTTGGGCTGGCACTGGACTACGAGTGGATGAACCGCCAGATGTTCTACGGCGCCTACCAACGGGTGGAGGGCCTGTTTGGCAACACCGACTGCCAGGCCAAGGGCGAACCCGGCCCGGACGAACTGGCATTGCTCACGCCCTGGCGTGCCCAACTGCCCCCGGCCGTGTTTGGCCCGGCCTACAAAGCCCCTCGAACCGATGGCGACAGTTCATTGCGGCAGAACCTGCGCCGCGCCCAGGCCTTGCTTCGTGAGGCGGGCTGGACGGTGCAGGACGGCGTGCTGCGCAACGCGCAGGGAAAGGCGCTGGAACTGGAATACCTGGACAGCGCCGAGACCGGGGTGCGCGTGGTGTCGCCTTGGACGCGCAACCTGGAAAAACTGGGCGTGCGGCTGCGGTTTCGCCCGGTGGACTTTGCCCTTTACCAGCAACGCCTGCGCACGTTTGATTTCGACATCGTTTCTCTCGCCTTTGGTGGCACGCACAACCCCGGCGCCGAGTACGCCGATTTGTTTGGCTCGCAAGCGGCCAAGATGCCGGACTCGGGCAACTTCAGCGGCCTGGCCAACCCGGCGGTGGACGACCTGATCCGGCGCATGAGCAGCGCCGACCAGCGGACTGACTTTCTTGCCGCCTGCCGCGCGCTCGACCGCGCGGTGAGCCACAGCCACGTGCTCATTCCGCAGTGGTCGGCTTCCACGCACCGCATCGCTTACAACGCCTGGCGCTTGGCGCGCCCGGCCCAGATGCCGCCTTACGCCAGCGGCGAAACCTGGGCCATTGATACCTGGTGGTCGATGAAATGAATTCCTCCCTGCGCCGCTTCGCGTCTTCCCCCCTATGGGGGGACGCACCCTTTGGCCGGGCGGAGCCCGTTCTTCGGGTGCCCTTGGCTGGATCCCCCGCGCCGGCAGCAGCGCGTCAGGCCTGGCATCCATTCTTCTGGAGGGGGTGAATCGCCATGTGGGTCTACATCCTCAAGCGCTTGCTGCTCATGATCCCCACGCTGCTGGGCGTGCTGCTGCTCACCTTTGTGGTGATCCAGTTCGTGCCAGGTGGCCCCGTGGAGCAATACCTGGCCGAGGCGCGGGCCGCAGGCGGCGCTGCGGGCGCCGAGGGCGGAGCGGTGTACCGGGGCGGGCAGGGCGTGGACCCGAAGCGGCTGGAGCAGATCAAGGCGCTCTACGGCTTTGACAAGCCGGCGCACGAGCGCTTTTGGCAGATGCTGGGACAGTTCGCCCGTTTTGACCTGGGGACCAGCTTTTTCCAGAACAAGGCGGTGTCCGACCTGATCGTGGAGAAACTGCCGGTGTCCATCACCCTGGGGCTGTGGACCTTCTTCATCAGCTACGGCGTGGCAGTGCCACTGGGCGTGGCCAAAGCGGTTCGCGCCGGTAGCCGCTTTGACCTGCTCACCACCCTCATCATTCTGGTGGGCTACGCCATCCCGGGTTTCGTGTTGGGCGTGGCGCTGCTGGTGATCTTTGGCGGGCAGTTGCAGTGGTTTCCCTTGCGCGGCCTGACCTCATCCAACTGGGAAGAGCTGTCTTGGGGCGCGCGCATCGTGGACTACCTCTGGCACATCACCTTGCCCGTCACGGCCATGGTGCTGGGGAGCTTCGCCGTTACCGCCATGCTCACGAAAAATGCTTTTCTGGAGGAGATTCGCAAGCAATACGTGATGACCGCCCGCGCCAAGGGCTTGAGTGAGCGGCAGGTGCTGTGGAAGCACGTGTTTCGCAACGCGCTCATCCCCATCGTCACGGGTTTTCCGGCGGCTTTCATCGGCGCGTTTTTCGCCGGTTCGCTGCTCATTGAAACGCTGTTTTCGCTCGATGGCCTGGGCTTGCTCAGCTACGAGAGCGTGATTCGCCGCGACTACCCCGTGGTACTGGGCACGCTGTTTCTCTTCACCCTGATCGGCTTGGTGACCAAGCTGATCTCTGACCTTTGCTACGTGTGGGTCGACCCACGCGTGAAGTTCGACTGATGGCCAGCTCCGCATCGCTCTCACCCTCGCGCCGCGCCTGGTTGCGCTTTCGGCGCAACCGCCTGGGCTTCTGGAGCCTGGTGCTGTTCGTGGCCCTGGTGCTGGGTAGTCTCGCGGCCGAGCTGTGGTCCAACGACCGGCCGCTGGTGGTGCGCTACGAC
Organism: Hydrogenophaga sp.; assembly: GCF_041913525.1. Lineage (GTDB taxonomy): Bacteria > Pseudomonadota > Gammaproteobacteria > Burkholderiales > Burkholderiaceae_C > Hydrogenophaga. The sequence continues at coordinate 173,914 of NZ_JAYSFD010000007.1, forward strand.
GGGAAGACCTATTTCCCGCTGGTGCAAGATTTCCCCGAGACGGTGTTCGGCGGTGACTTCGACACCCCCACCGACTACCTCGATCCCTTCATCCGCGAGCAGATCACCCGGGGGGACAACTGGGCGCTCTATGCGCTCAATCCCTATGGCGCGAAGACCATCAACTACTTCGCCGAGAAGCCCAACCCCTCGCCACCGAGTGCGGCCAACTGGCTGGGCACCGATGACCGCGGTCGCGATCTGCTGGCGCAGCTGGTGTACGGCTTTCGGGTGAGCGTGCTGTTTGGCCTGGCGCTCACGGCCATCGGCGTGGTGCTGGGCGTGATCACCGGCGCCATTCAGGGCTTCTTTGGCGGCAAGACCGACCTGGCCTTCCAGCGCTTCATCGAGATCTGGGGCTCCATGCCCGAGCTGTACCTGCTGATCATTTTTTCCGCCGTGTTCGCCCCCAGTGTCGGCCTGTTGCTGGTGCTGCTGAGTCTGTTTGGCTGGATGGGCCTGTCCGATTACGTGCGCGCAGAGTTCCTGCGCAACCGGCAACTCGACTACGTGCGCGCTGCCCGTGCCATGGGCCTGAGCCGCTGGCAGATCATCTGGCGGCACGTGCTGCCCAACAGCCTCACCCCGGTGGTCACTTTTCTGCCGTTTCGCATGAGCGCGGCCATCCTGGCGCTCACCTCACTGGATTTTCTCGGCCTGGGCGTGCCGCCCGGCACCCCGTCGCTGGGCGAATTGCTCAGCCAGGGCAAGAACAACATCGACGCCTGGTGGATCTCCATTTCCACTTTCGCCGTCTTGGTGGTCACGTTGTTGCTGCTCACCTTCATGGGCGATGCCCTGCGAGACGCGCTGGACCCCCGCAAGCAAGACGCCTGACACCCCATGAGCCTGCTCGACGTTCAGAACCTCACCGTCGCCTTCAATGGCCAGCCTGTGGTGCATGGGGTGAGCTTCACCATTGCCGAAGGCGAAAAGCTGGCACTCGTGGGCGAGTCCGGCTCGGGCAAGACTGTGTCGGCCCTGTCGCTCCTGAAACTCGTGCCCGATGCCCAGGTGCAGGGCAGGGCGCTGCTGAATGGCCAGGACTTGCTGAGCCTGAGCGAGCGCGGCCTGCGCGCTGTGCGTGGCGACGAGGTGTCGGTGATCTTTCAAGAGCCCATGACCTCGCTGAACCCGCTGTACACCGTGGGCCAGCAGGTGGCCGAGGTGCTGCAGCTCAAGCGTGGCCTCACGGCCAAGCAGGCCTGGGCGGGGGCGGTGGAATGGCTGGCCGCCACCGGCATTCCCGAGCCGGCCCGCCGCGCCAGGGCCTATGCGCACCAGCTCAGTGGCGGGCAACGCCAGCGGGCCATGATCGCCATGGCGCTGGCGTCGCAGCCCAAGCTGCTGATCGCCGACGAGCCCACCACCGCGCTCGACGTGAGCCTGCGCCTGCAGATGCTGGACCTGCTGTCCGACCTGCAGCGCCAGCATGGCATGGCGGTGCTGCTCATCACGCACGACTTGCCGCTGGTACGGCGCTTCGCCGACCGGGTGGCCGTGATGGAGAGGGGCCACTTGGTGGAGGCTGGCCCGGTGGCGCAGGTGTTTGCGGCTCCTCAGCATCCTTACACCCAGATGCTGCTCAGCAGCCGCCCCGAGCGCCTGGTGGACGAGTCGCCACTGCCTGTGGCTTCAACGCCGGTGCTGGCGGCGCAAAAACTGCGCGTGGCCTATCCGGTGCCTCTGCCTGGTTTGCGCGGCTGGTTCCGCCGTGGCGAGTTCGTGGCGGTGAAGGGCGCCGATCTGCGCCTGGGCAAGGGGCGCACCCTGGGCGTGGTGGGCGAATCAGGTTCGGGCAAGTCCACCTTGGCCTTGGCTGCGCTGGGTCTGCTGCCGCACGGCGGCGAACTGCAAGTGGCGGGCACCGACTGGGCCTCGGCAGAGCGAGGCGGCGGCACCCGCGCGCTTCGCCAACGCGTTCAGGTGGTGTTTCAAGACCCGTTCTCGTCCTTGTCGCCACGCATGACCATTGAGCAGATCGTGGGCGAGGGCCTGGGCATTCACCACCCGGGGCTCAATGCCGAACAGCGACGCCAGCGCGTGTTGCAGTCCCTGGTGGACGTTGGCCTGGCTGCGCAGCCCGAGGACGCTGCGCCCTGGCTGTCGCGTTACCCGCACGAGTTCTCTGGCGGCCAACGCCAGCGCCTGGCCATTGCACGCGCCTTGGTGGTGGACCCTGAGCTGCTGGTGCTGGACGAGCCCACCAGCGCCTTGGACGTGACAGTGCAGAAGCAGGTGCTGGGACTGTTGCAGCGCCTGCAGCGCGAGCGCGGTTTGGCCTACCTGCTGATCACGCACGACGTGGCGGTGATCGCCGCCATGGCCCACGACGTGATCGTGATGAAAGACGGCGAGGTGGTGGAGGCCGGGCCTGTGCTGTCCATCCTGGAGCGGCCACAGCATCCCTACACCCAGTTGCTGGTGCAGGCGGCGGCCTGAGACCACCGTGGCGTGAAGGTGTGGGCGCAGTCGCGGGTGAGACAATCGCCCGATGAGCACGCGCCCTCCCATTACCTTGTTTTCACCGCTGCGCTGGCTGGCCCTGGGTTGGGCTGACCTGCGCCGCAACCCCATTCCTGGCCTGGTGCACGGGCTGCTGGTCACCGCCTTCGGCGGTCTGCTGCTGATGCTGGCGCACGAGCGGTTCTGGCTGTTGGCGGGGGCCTTCTCGGGCTTTCTGATCGTGGCCCCCATCGTGGCCACGGGGCTATATGCCGTCAGCCGTGCCTGCGAGGCAGGGCGCTGCATTGGCATGCCCGAGGTGGTGGCGCTGTGGCGGTCGGGCGATGGGCGACTGGTGCGCTTCGGCCTACTGCTGGGCTTGGCGGGTACCGGGTGGGTGTTGACCTCGGCGGGGTTGATCACGGTGGCGTCTGACGTCCCCATCTTGAAGCCAGTGGATTTCCTGCGGCACGTGGTGTTGCGCCCGGACGTGGGCCTGTTTGAGGTGTGGCTGCTGCAGGGCGCCTTGCTCGCCGCGCCGGTCTATGCCTCCACCGTGGTGGCCTTGCCCATGCTGGTGGACAAGAAAGTGCCCGTGCACGTGGCCGTTGGCGCCAGTTGGCGCGCAGTGGCCACCTATCCGGCGCCTCTGGTGCTTTGGGCGGTGGTGATTGGCTTGCTGGTGGTGCTGGGCATGGCGTTGGCCTTGGCTGGTCTGATCGTGGCGATTCCCGTGGTCGCCCACGCCAGTTGGCACGCCTACCGCGACATCAGCGGGCAGGAGAGCTGACATGGAGGGAACGCTTTTTGGTTACACAGAAGGCCAGATCGCCCAGTTCGGTCTTACCTTCGGGGTGGGCGCCTTCATCCTGTACATGCTGTTCATCGTCTTCAATCTCGCGCGCGAATCGAAGGCGGGCAAGTTCGGCACCTTTGTCTTGTTCATGGTGCTGTCCTTTGGCATGCTCGGGTTTCTGGCCAAGAACCTGATTCAGTGGATATTGGGCATGTAATCCCGCAGGGCGGCTTGGCAAACCGCTGTCTTGCGCGTTACAATGCGCGCTTCACGACCAAATGGGCGGGTAACTACCGGCCCTTTTTTTTTGGCCTAACGTTTTCCTTACTTTCGACCACGAACACGCACTCAATGGCTTGGCAAGACATCGTCGCGCAAACCGTCACCGGACTGGGTTTTGACCTGGTGGACCTCGAACGCTCTGCCGGCGGCTTGTTGCGTGTCACGATCGACTGGCCCTGGCAGCCGCCGGTTCCCGGTGAGGCGACTGTCGAAGATCGCTTTGTCACGGTGGAAGACTGTGAGCGCGTGACCCGCCAGTTGCAGTACCTGCTGGAAGTGGAAAACGTGGACTACCGCCGCCTGGAAGTCGGCTCGCCGGGCATTGACCGGCCCCTGCGACACGAGGCCGATCTCCAGCGCTTCGAGGGCGAGGTGATTGACGTCACCCTCAAGGCGCCCATTGGCGCCACGGGCGGCGCGGTGGCGGCCAATCGCAAGAAGTTTCGCGGCACGCTGGAGCGTGCCGCCGATGGGGTGCAGTGGCAGATCGTCTGGAGCGACGAGCCTGAGCGCAAACCTGGGCAGCGGGTGAGCAAGAAGCGCGCGGCCGCGCCTCTGCAAGCGCTGACCTTCGCGCTGGCCGACGTGCAGCAGGCGCGCCTGGCCCCGATCGTGAATTTCAAAGGCCGTCAGGCCAAGGGAGCGCCGGCGGCCGATGCCAGCGAGTGAACCCAGCACATGAACCAGAAAAGAGTCATCCGGAAAGGTGGGCGAGTGAAATGAACCGCGAAATGTTGATGCTGATCGATGCGATCTCTCGCGAGAAAAACGTCGAGCGCGATATCGTGCTGGGTGCTGTTGAGCAGGCCCTGGCCTCGGCCACCAAGAAACTCTACAGCGGCGAGGTGGACATCCGTGTCGCAATGGACCCGGACACCGGCGCCTACGAGACCTTCCGGCGCTGGCTGGTGGTGCCCGATTCGGCCGGCCTGCAGAACCCCGATGCAGAAGAGCTGCTGAGCGATGCCCGTGAGGACATCCCCGACATCGAAGAGGGTGACTACATCGAGAAGCCGGTGGAAAGCGTGCCGATCGGCCGCATCGGCGCGATGGCCGCCAAGCAGGTGATCCTGCAGCGCATCCGCGACGCCGAGCGCGAGATGTTGCTCAACGATTTCATGTCGCGTGGCGACAAGGTTTTCGTGGGCACCGTCAAGCGCATGGACAAGGGTGACCTCATTGTGGAGAGCGGCCGCGTCGAAGGCCGCCTCAAGCGCAGCGAGATGATCCCGAAGGAAAACTTCCGCACCGGTGACCGCGTGCGCGCCATGATCATGGACGTGGACCTCACCCTGCGTGGCGCCCCCATCCTGCTGTCGCGCTCGGCGCCCGAGTTCATGATCGAACTCTTCCGCCAGGAGGTGCCCGAAATTGAGCAAGGCCTGCTGGAGATCAAGAAGTGCGCCCGTGACCCGGGTTCGCGCGCCAAGATCGCCGTGCTCAGCCACGACAAGCGCATCGACCCCATCGGCACCTGCGTGGGTGTGCGCGGCTCGCGTGTGAACGGCGTCACCAACGAGCTGGCTGGCGAGCGCGTGGACATCGTGCTGTGGTCGGAAGACCCGGCCCAGTTCGTCATCGGTGCGCTGGCCCCGGCCAACGTGCAGTCCATCGTGGTGGACGAAGAGCGCCACGCCATGGACGTGGTGGTGGACGAGGAAAACCTGGCCATCGCCATCGGCCGTGGTGGCCAGAACGTGCGGCTGGCCTCCGAGCTCACCGGCTGGCGCATCAACATCATGACCGCCGACGAGTCGGCCCAGAAGCAGGCAGAGGAAGCCGACGGCATCCGCAAGCTCTTCATGGCCAAGCTCGACGTCGATCAGGAAATCGCCGACATCCTCATCGAAGAGGGGTTTACCAGCCTGGAAGAAGTGGCCTATGTTCCGCTGCAGGAAATGCTGGAGATTGAGTCCTTCGATGAAGAGACGGTCAACGAGTTGCGCACCCGAGCCAAGGACGCGCTGCTGACCATGGAAATCGCCCGTGAGGAGAGTGTGGAAGAGGTGTCGCAGAACCTGCGAGACCTGGAAGGCATCACCCCCGAGCTGATCGCCAAGCTGGCAGAAGCCGGCATCCACACCCGCGACGAGCTTGCCGATCTGGCGACCGACGAGCTCACCGACATCACCGGCCAGACGCCGGAAGAGGCCACCGCCTTGATCATGCAGGCCCGCGCTCACTGGTTCTCCGGTGATGACGCCTCGTCCCAGTCTTGATCACCGGAGGCCCACGGAGCACAGAACCTATGACCAGTACCACCGTCGCAGAATTGGCCGCCGAGCTGAGCAAACCCACTTCCGTCCTGCTGGAGCAACTCTCCGCAGCCGGGGTGCCCAAGAACGCCGGGTCTGACCCGATTACCGAAACCGACAAGCAAAAGCTGCTCGGTTACCTCAAGGCCAGCCACGGAACGGCTGGCGGCGAGCGCAAGAAGATCACCCTGGTGAAGAAGTCGACCTCAGAGATCAAACAGGCCGACGCCACCGGGCGCGCCCGCACCATTCAGGTGGAAGTCCGCAAGAAGCGCACCTTCATCAAGCGCGACGACGAGGTCGCCGTGCCTGAGGCCGCTGAAGCGCCGGCAGCCCCTGCTGCTGACGTGATCGCCCAGGAAGAACTGGCCCGCCGCGAGGAAGAAGCCCGCCGCCAGGCCGAGTTGCTGCGCCGCCAGGAAGAAGAACTGGCCGAAAAGCGCCGCCTGCGCGAAGAGGAAGAAGCCCGCGCCGCAGAGGCCGAGGCGCGCGCGAAGGCGCAAGCCGAAGCCAAGGCTCAGGCAGAGGCCGAAGCCGCCAAGGCCGCAGCCGCCAAGGCACAGGCATCGTCCCCCGTTGCCGCCGCTCCTGCCCCGGCACCCGCGCCCGCCGTGGACGTCGCCGCCAAGGCACAGGCCGATGCGGCCGCGAAGGCCAAGGCCGATTCGGAAGCTGCCAAGGCGGCCGAGCTCAAGCGCGCTGAAGAGCAGCGCGCTGCCGAGTTGCTGGAGCGACGCCGCAAGGCCGAAGCCGAGGCAGCCAGCATTCGCGCCATGATGTCGGCGCCGGCCCGCACACTCGTGGCCAAGAAGCCCGAACCGGCCGCAGGCCTCAAGGGCACGCTGCACAAGCCTGCAGGCACGCCAGCGGCCAAGGGCACGACCACTGCGCCGGCCACGCCCACGGCCGGCGCCGCTGCGGGTGCGGCAGGCAAGAAGGAAGTTAAGTCGGAGAACCTGTCCTCCACCTGGAAGGACGACGCGGCCAAGAAGAAAGAGATCAAGACCCGCGGCGACACCTCTGCTGGTCGTTCCAACTGGCGCAGTGGTCCAAAGGGCCGTCGCAACGACCGCGATTCCCGCGATCAGGGCGCCAGCAACTTCCAGGCCCCCGCCGAGTTCAAGCAAATCGAAGTGCACGTGCCCGAGACCATCACGGTGGCCGAGCTGGCGCACAAGATGTCGGTGAAGTCGTCCGAGCTGATCAAGCAGCTCATGAAGCTGGGCCAGATGGTCACCATCAACCAGTCGCTGGACCAGGACACCGCCATGATCTTGGTGGAAGAGCTGGGCCACAAGGCCATTCAGGCCGCGCTGGACGACCCCGAGGCCTTCACCGAAGAAGAAGTGCAGGGCCAGCAGGCCGAGGCCATGTCGCGCGCGCCGGTGGTCACTGTCATGGGCCACGTGGACCACGGCAAGACCTCGCTGCTCGACTACATCCGCCGCGCCAAGGTGGCCGCTGGCGAAGCCGGTGGCATCACCCAGCACATTGGCGCCTACCACGTGAACACGCCCCGCGGCATGGTCACTTTCCTCGACACCCCGGGTCACGAGGCCTTCACGGCCATGCGTGCCCGCGGTGCCCAGGCCACCGACATCGTGATTCTGGTCTGTGCCTCCGACGACGGCGTCATGCCGCAGACCAAGGAAGCCATCAAGCACGCCAAGGCGGCTGGCGTTCCCATCGTGGTCGCCATGACCAAGGCCGACAAGCCCGATGCCAACATCGAGAAGGTGAAGGCCGAGCTGGTGGCAGAAGAGGTGGTGCCGGAAGAATTCGGTGGCGATTCGCCCTTCGTGGCCGTGTCGGCCAAGACCGGCATGGGCATTGATGACCTGCTGGAGCAGGTGCTGCTGCAGGCCGAAGTGCTGGAACTCAAGGCCCCGGTGGACGCCATGGCCAAGGGCCTGGTGATCGAAGCCCGCCTGGACAAGGGGCGTGGTGCTGTGGCCACTGTGCTGGTGCAATCGGGCACCCTGCGCGTGGGCGATGTGGTGCTGGCTGGCCAGACCTCTGGCCGCGTGCGTGCCATGCTGGACGAAAACGGCAAACCCGCCAAGGAAGCCGGCCCCTCCATTCCGGTGGAAATTCAGGGCCTGGCCGAGGTGCCGCAGGCTGGTGACGAGTTCATGGTGATGGCCGACGAGCGCCGTGCCCGCGAGATCGCCACCTATCGCGCTGGCAAGTTCCGCAACACCAAGCTGGCCAAGCAGCAAGCCGCCAAGCTGGAAAACATGTTTGCCGACATGTCGGCGGGCGAGGTCAAGACCCTGCCCATCATCATCAAGGCCGACGTGCAGGGCTCGCAGGAGGCGCTGTCGGCGTCGCTGCTCAAGCTCTCCACCGACGAGGTGCGCGTGCAGTTGGTGTACGCGGGCGTTGGCGGCATCAGCGAGAGCGACGTCAACCTGGCCATTGCCTCCGGTGCGGTGGTGATAGGCTTCAACGTGCGCGCCGATGCCGGCGCCCGCAAGCTGGCCGAGGGCAACGACGTTGACCTGCGCTACTACAACATCATCTACGACGCGGTGGACGAGCTGAAGGCGGCCATGTCGGGCATGCTGGCGCCGGAGAAGCGCGAAGAGGTCATCGGCATGGCCGAGATCCGCACCGTGTTCGTGGCGTCGAAGATCGGGACGGTGGCTGGTTGCATGATCACGCAAGGCATGGTCACCCGCAGCGCCCACTTCCGCCTGTTGCGCGACAACGTGGTGGTCTACACCGGCGAACTCGAGTCGCTCAAGCGCCTCAAGGACGATGTGCGCGAGGTCAAGGAAGGCTTCGAGTGCGGTATCAAGCTCAAGAACTTCAACGACATCAAAGAGGGCGACCAGCTCGAGTTCTTTGAAGTCAAGGAAGTGGCCCGTACCCTGTAAGGAGCGAGCACCATGCCCCGCAAGGCTTCTTCCGTACCCAACCGCGGCTTTCGCGTGGCCGACCAGATCCAGCGCGATCTGGCGGAGCTGATCGCCCGCGAGTTGAAGGACCCGCGGGTGGGCATGGTCACGCTCAATGCCGTGGAGGTCACGCCCGACTACGCCCACGCCAAGGTGTTCTTCAGCCTGCTCACCGGCAACCCCGAGGAAACCACGGAAGGCCTGAACGCCGCCGCTGGTTTCCTGCGCAACGCGCTGTTCAAGCGCCTGCACATCCACACCGTGCCCACGCTGCACTTCGTGTTTGACCGCACCACCGAGCGTGCGGCCGACATGAACGCCTTGATTGCCAAGGCGGTCTCCTCGCGCGCAAAGGAAGACTGACCGTGAACGCGCCGCGCACAAGGGTGCAACGGCGCCCTGTGCACGGGGTGTTGTTGCTCGACAAACCGCTGGGTCTCTCCAGCAATCAGGCCTTGCAAAGGGCCAAGTGGTTGCTGCGCGCCGAGAAAGCGGGCCACACCGGCACGCTGGATCCTCTGGCCAGCGGCGTGCTGCCCTTGTGTTTTGGCGCGGCCACGAAGTTCAGCCAGCTCCACTTGGACGCTGACAAGACCTACGAGACGGTGGTGCGCCTGGGCGTGGTCACCAGCACGGGCGATGCCGAAGGCGATGTTCTGGCCACCGCCGCCGTCGCTTGCACGCCGGGACAGGTGGTCGAGGTGCTCGACCGCTTCACCGGCCCCATCACCCAGGTGCCGCCCATGCACAGCGCACTCAAGAAAGACGGCAAGCCGCTCTATGAGTACGCGCGTGACGGTCAGACAGTCGAGCGCGAGCCCCGGCAGGTGGTCATTCACGAGCTGGAACTGCTCGACATGCAACTGGCGGGAGAGGAGCCCTTTTTGCGTCTGCGCGTGCGCTGCAGCAAGGGCACCTACATCCGCACGCTGGGCGAAGACATTGGCCAGGCGCTGGGCTGTGGCGGACACCTGCGCTTCCTGCGCCGCGTGGCCACCGGGCCGTTCGAGCAATCGCAGTGCGTCACGCTCGAGGCCCTGGAAGCCCTGCCCGAGGCCGAGCGTCAACAAGCCTTGCAGCCGGTTGACGTGCTGCTGGGCGATCACCAGACCGTCACGCTGGACGCGGAGAATGCGGCTCGCTTTCTCAGCGGCATGCGGCGTCGCGGCCCATGGCCCAACGCCAGCCATGTGGCGGTGTACGGCCCGCCCACACAGGGCGCCACCCAACCTGTGTTGCTGGGCACCGCCCACGTGCAGGGCGGAGAACTCATACCGGGGCGCTTGCTGAGCCCCAACGACATTCAGCAAATCTTGGAAGCCCAATCATGAGCAAGCAAATCCGCAACATCGCCATCATTGCCCACGTCGACCATGGCAAAACCACCATGGTCGACCAACTCCTGCGCCAGTCTGGCACCTTCGCCGAACACGAGAAAGTCGTGGACACGGTGATGGACAACAACGCCATCGAACGCGAGCGTGGCATCACCATCCTGGCCAAGAACTGCGCCGTGAGCTGGGAAGGCACCCACATCAACATCGTCGACACCCCCGGCCACGCGGACTTCGGTGGCGAGGTGGAGCGCGCACTGTCGATGGTGGACGGCGTGGTGCTGCTGATCGACGCCCAGGAAGGCCCGATGCCTCAGACCCGCTTCGTGACCAAGAAGGCCCTGGCCCTGGGCCTGCGCCCCATCGTGGTGGTCAACAAGGTGGACAAGCCCGGCGCCAACTGCGACAAGGTGGTCAACGCCGCTTTTGACCTGTTCGACAAGCTGGGCGCCACCGACGAGCAGCTCGACTTCCCCGTGGTCTACGCCTCGGGCATCAACGGCTGGTCGTCGCTGGAAGAGGGCGCGCCGGGCGAGCAATGGGGCCCCGATATGTCGGCCCTGTTCAACACCATCCTGAAGCATGTGCCGGCCCACCAGGGCGACCCGTCTGCGCCCCTGCAGCTGCAGATTTCCGCGCTGGACTACAACAGCTTCGTCGGCCGCATCGGCGTGGGCCGCATCAGCCAGGGCACCATCAAGCCCAGCATGGACGTGCTGGTGATGGAAGGGCCGGACGGCAAGAGCGTCAAGGGCCGCGTCAACCAGGTGCTGACCTTCCAGGGCCTGGACCGCACGCAGGTCACCGAGGCGGGCCCTGGCGACATCGTGCTGATCAACGGCATTGAAGAGATTGGCATCGGCGTCACCCTGACCGACCCGAACAACCCCATGCCGCTGCCCATGCTCAAGGTGGACGAGCCCACCCTGACCATGAACTTCTGCGTGAACACCAGCCCGCTGGCTGGTCGTGAAGGCAAGTTCGTCACCAGCCGCCAGATCTGGGACCGCCTGCAGAAAGAGCTGCAGCACAACGTGGCCCTGCGCGTGAAGGAAACCGGTGAAGACGGCATTTTCGAGGTGTCCGGCCGCGGCGAACTGCACCTGACCATCCTGATCGAAAACATGCGCCGCGAAGGCTATGAGCTGGCCGTGTCGAAGCCGCGCGTGATGTTCAAGGAAATTGACGGCGTGAAGTGCGAGCCGATGGAGCTGGTCACCGCTGACGTGGAAGAACAGCACCAGGGTGGCGTGATGCAGGCGCTGGGCCTGCGCAAGGGCGAAATGATCAACATGGAGCCGGACGGCCGTGGCCGTGTGCGCCTGGAGTACCGCATCCCGGCCCGTGGCCTGATCGGTTTCTCCAACGAGTTCCTGAACCTGACCCGCGGCTCGGGCCTGATCGCCTCCATCTTTGACGGCTACGAGCCGCACAAGGGCGACATTGGCGGCCGCAAGAATGGTGTGCTGATCTCCATGGACGACGGTGAAATCTTCACCTATGCCCTGGGCAAGCTCGACGATCGTGGCCGCATGTTCGTCAAGCCCAACGACCCGGTGTACGAGGGCATGATCGTGGGCATCCACAGCCGCGACAACGACCTGGTGGTGAACGCCACCCGCACCAAGCAGCTGACCAACTTCCGCGTCAGTGGCAAGGAAGACGCGATCAAGATCACCCCGCCGATCGACCTCACGCTGGAATACGGCGTCGATTTCATCGAAGACGACGAACTGGTCGAAATCACGCCCAAGAGCATTCGCCTGCGCAAGCGCTTCCTGAAGGAGCACGAGCGCAAGCGCGCCAGCCGCGAGGCCTGATCCCACCCAGCCATGCCATTTCGGGCCCTCAGCCGCCTGACGCATACCCAGGCGGTCTTCCTCATGGTGGCGGTCACCCTGATGTGGGCGATCGCTGGTGTGGTGTCTCGGCAGCTGGAGTCGGCTGCGCGGTTCGAAGTGACCTTCTGGCGCAGCGCCTTCACGGCGCTGTCACTGCTGGTGATCCTGCCCCTGTGGCGCTCGGCAGACCGGCAGAACGGCACCATTCCCGACGAGCCTGGCGCGGGGCGGATGGCCTTTTTGCACAGGCACTGGGGCCTGCTGCCGACCTCTGGTGCGTTCTGGCTGAGTGGGGTGTGCTGGAGCGTGATGTTCACCGCCTTCATGCTGGCGCTCACGCTCACCACTGTGGCCAATGTGCTGGTGATCATGGCGGTGGGGCCGCTGCTGACCGCTCTGGTGGCCCGCGTGGCGCTGGGGCAGCGCCTGGCCTGGCGCACCTGGGCCGCCATCGTGGTGGCCGGCGCGGGCATTGTCTACATGTACGGCAGCCAGTTCCTGGCGGCCTTGTCGTCCCCCGACACGGCCGCCAGCGGCTTGGTGGTGGGCTCGCTGGTGTCGCTGTGCGTGCCCATGGCGGGCGCCATCAACTGGACGGTGGTGCAGCGCAGCCAGACCCATGGCGAGAAGATTGACCTGGTGCCTTCGGTGCTGGTGGGCGGCACCTTGTCGGCCCTCGTCACCCTGCCCATGGCCTGGCCATTTCAGGCCACTGCCGCCGATGTGACGTGGTTGGCCCTGCTGGGTCTGGTTCAATTGGCCATCCCGTGTGCGCTGGCCGTGGTCTGCGCCCGATCCCTCAAGGCCCCCGAGGTCTCGCTCCTGGCCTTGCTGGAAGTGATCTTCGGCATTTTGCTGGCTTGGCTGGGCGCTGGTGAGGCGCCGGGCCGAGAGGTGCTGGTCGGGGGCAGCGTGGTGATCGGCGCACTGGTGGTGAACGAGCTGCTGGGCTGGCAGTCGCGTGCCGGCACGCCACGCATTCAAACCATTGACCGCGCCTGATCGCGCCGGTCTCACGACTGGAGACAACATGTCGGACAACGAACAACACCTGATCGCAGAAGTGCGCGGCCGCGTGGGCTGCCTCACCCTCAACCGCCCCAAGGCCATCAACGCGCTGTCGCTGGGCATGATCCGCGGCATCACGGCGGCACTGCTGGCCTGGCGAGAAGACCCGCAGGTGCTGGCGGTGGTGATCCGTGGCGTCAACAAAGAAGGGCCGTTCGGGGCCTTCTGCGCAGGCGGCGACATCCGCTTCTTTCACCAGGCCGCGCTGGCCGGCAATCCCGAGCTGGAAGACTTCTTCACCGAAGAGTACGCGCTCAACCACCTGATCTTCAGCTACCCCAAGCCCTACATGGCCTTCATGGACGGCATCTGCATGGGCGGTGGCATGGGCATCAGCAAGGGCGCGAGCCTGCGCGTGGTGACCGAGCGCAGCCAACTGGCCATGCCCGAGACCAACATCGGCCTGTTCCCTGACGTGGGCGGCGGCTATTTCCTGAGCCGTTGCGCCGGTCGCCTGGGGGAGTACCTGGGCCTCACCGGCCAGGTGCTGCACGGGGCGCAGGCCATCACCGCTGGCTTGGCCGATGGCCTGGTGGCGTCTGACCGACTGCCCGCCATCTGGAGCGGCCTGGCCGATGAGGCCGCCTTTCTCAGCGGCGAGGACGTGCAGCGCTGGGTGCGCGAGCAACTCGACGACACGCCGGCCCCGGCGCCCTGGCCGCGCGCCGAGGTGGACCGCGTCTTCGGCCTGGACAGCATCAAGGCCATCATCGCGGCGCTGGAGGGCAGCGACAGCGACTGGGCGCGCCAGACCGCGAAAGTGCTGCGCCAACGCTCGCCGCTGATGCTGCACGTGGTGCTGGAGCAAATCCGCCGCGCCCGCCCCATGACCCTGGCCCAAGACCTGCGCATGGAGCGTGGCCTGGTGCGCCGCTGCTTCCACCTGCGCCCTGGCACCGCCAGTGAGACGGTGGAGGGCATTCGCGCCCTGGCCGTGGACAAGGACAAGCAGCCCAAATGGAACCCGGCGCGCATCGAAGACGTGCAAGACGCCGAGGTCGAGGCCTTCTTCGAGAACCCCTGGCCGGTCTCGGGCCATCCTCTGGCCCACCTGAACTGAGCGCCGACCCAGCGGCTCAGAGCTGCTGGTACACGGTGGTGGCCAGCGCCATCAGCTCGCGCTGGCTCAAGGGGCCGCTGAGTGCATAACCAAAGCCTTGGTCGACCCAGTAAAACGCGGGCACCGGGCCGTCCTGGGTGAAGCGAAAGGCGGTGTCCTCGCGCGAAGGCTGGTCGTCACCGGCCGGTGCTGCGCCTGGGCCTGCCAGCGCCCCCAGGTACAGCGTCAATCGCACACCGTCGGCGTTCTGGAACATGAACAAGGCCCTGGCCCCCGCGGCCCCCGGCAGCAGGCGCCCGCCCACCAGCTGGTAGCCCTGGCGGGCAAGGTCGGGCACCTTCAAGGCCTTGCCCGTGCGGCGCGACAGCCACTGCACCAAGTGCTCCTGTTCGCTGGCCCCCACCTCCACCGGGTGCCGCTTTTCCGGGGAGTAGACCACGTGGGCCAGCACGGCATCGCGGGCAAAGCCAGGCAGGCCGTTGGCGGTGGTCGCCGCCTGCTGCTCAGTGGGCAAGGGCCAATGCGATCGCCCCATCCATCCTGCCCCGAAGGCCACCACCACTCCTGCGGCCATGCCGCCCCAGCGTTGCCAGCGCAGCGCCCGGGCACTTGCCGCCTGTGCGCCTTGTGCCGCCGCCAGCAACGCGGTGGGCACGGGTTCGCCCAGCGCGTCCCGGTGCAGGGCGCGCAGGCGATCCCGCAAGGCCAGTCCTTGCGCAATGCGTTCGCGGGCCTGTGCGTCGTGGTTCAGGCGTTCCTGCAAAGCGGGTTGATCGGCGGGCGGCACCTGGCCGTCGATCCAGGCGTCGATTTCGGCGTCGCTCAGTGGGGTGTGGAGGGATGGCTTCATGGCGGCATGGGGCTCACTTGAGCCGCTTCAGTCGGGGTGCACCAGCACCGGCGTCCACGTGCTCGGCGCTGCCAGGGGCGTTCAGGAGAGCAAGCAAACGGCTGCGAGCGCGCGACAGGCGCGACATCACCGTACCGATCGGCGCACCCGTGATGCGGGCCACTTGCGCGTAGCTCATGTCTTCCAGGCTCACCAGCAGCAGCACGGCCCGCTGCTCTTCGGGCAGTTGCAGCAGGCAGCGCTGCAGGTCAAGGGCCAGGCCATCGGCGGCGACTGGCGCCACCAGCTCGGCCTCGACATCGTCCACGTTCACCAAGGGCAGCATGGCCGAGCGCCGCGAGTCTTGTCGCGCCTGGCTGGCGTGCAGGTGGTGCATCAGCGTGAAGAGCCAGGCGCGCAGGTTGGTGCCCACCGTCCACAGCCGCCACTTGCTGCAGGCCCGCTCCAGCGTGTCCTGCACCAAGTCATCGGCCGCCCATGCATCCCCCGTCAAGGCCCGCGCGTAGCGGCGCAGGCTGGGGATGTGGGCCGTGAGTTCGGTGGGGCTCATGAACCTCAATCAGGGCTTGACCACGCGCCAGACGTTGTTGAAGCCATCACCGGTCTTGTCGCCCGGCTTGCTGTCCTTGGCCCAGTAGTAGAGCGGCTTGCCTTTGAAGGCCCACTGCTTGCCACCGTCGTCACGGGTGATGATGCTGTAGTCGCCCGAGGCCTTGTCGCTCGCACCCGCCATGAAGGGCGGCCAGTTGGTGGCGCAGGGGCCGTTGCAGACCGACTTGCCACTGCCGGCCACGTCGCGGTCAAAGGTGTAGAGCGTCATCTGATTGGGCCCCACCAGCACGCCATCGGCGGTCTTGGCCGGAGAGGCGGAGGCATACATCGACGCGCAGCCGCCCAGCAAGGCGGCGGAAAGAACCAGGGGCATCAGCAATTTCATGGCGTGTTCTCCAGAAGGGAAGAGGGCGCAGAGGGGTTCTGCACCGGCATTAACGCCATGGTGGGGCGGTTTATTCCACCGCCCACGAAAAAGTCAGCGATTGCGGCTCTTCATGGCGCGCTCCACTTCGCGCTTGCCTTCGCGGTCTTTGATGGTGTCGCGCTTGTCGTGTTCGGCCTTGCCCTTGGCCAGCGCAATTTCGCACTTCACCTTGCCGTTTTTCCAGTGCAGGTTCAGCGGCACCAGGGTATGGCCTTTTTGTTCGACCTTGCCGATGAGGCGGCGGATCTGGTCTTTGTGCAGCAGCAGCTTCTTGGTGCGGGCGGCTTCGGCCGTGACGTGGGTGCTGGCGGTGCGCAGTGGGTTGATCTGGCAACCGATCAGGTAAAGCTCACCCTCGCGGATGACAACGTAGCCGTCGGTGAGCTGGACCTTGCCTTCGCGCAGGGCCTTGACTTCCCAGCCTTGCAGCACCATGCCCGCCTCGAAGCGCTCTTCGATGTGGTAGTTGAACAGCGCCTTCTTGTTGTCGGCGATGCGGCTGTCGGTGGTCTTGCGCGGAGCGCCTTTGGGGTTGCTGGCCATGGGCTTTCAATTGGGGGCGGCGGGGCAAGGTGCAAGCCCGCCTAAAATCGCGGGTTGCTCGTCGCCCGGCGAGGGCCGACAGGCGTCGACCGGGCGCTGATTGTATGAAAACCATTCACAAGTCTGTTTTGCTGTGGCACAGCGCGCCCGAGATGTTTGCGCTGGTCACCGATGTTGCCCGCTATCCCGAATTCCTGCCCTGGTGTGACCGGGGCGAGGTGTTGGAGCAGACGGACGACGGCATGCTCGCTCGGGTGGGCATGTCCATCGGCGGCCTGCGCCAGGCCTTCACCACCCGCAACACCCACGTCAATGACCGCGAGGTGCACATGGCCCTGGTGGACGGCCCGTTTTCCCAGCTTGATGGCCACTGGACCTTCACCCCGCTGGGCAATGGCGATCAGTCGGCCTGCAAGGTCGAGTTCACGCTGCGTTACGGCTTTTCCAGCAATGCGCTGGCCGCGGTGGTGGGGCCTGTGTTCGAGCGCATCGCCGGCAGCCTGGTGGACGCGTTTGTGAAGCGCGCCGATCAGGTGTACGGCACATGAGCGCCATGCGCGTGAGCCTGCTGTACGCCGAGGCGCCCCGCACGGTGCATGAGGCGCAGGTGGAGCTGGCGGATGGCGCCACCGTGGCACAGGCCCTGGCCGTGTCTGGCTGGGCGCAGCGCTTCCCGAGTTTGCTGGCGGCTGAGGTGACGCTGGGGGTGTGGGGCCGCCGGTGCACTGGCGAGCAGGCGCTGCGCGATGGCGACCGAGTTGAGGCGGTGCGCGCCTTGCGCGTTGACCCGAAGGTGGCGCGGCGCGAGCGTTTCCAGGGCCAGGGAGCGCGTGGCGCCGGTTTGTTTGCCAAGCGCAGGCCCGGCTCCAAAGCCGGCTACTAAGGCGCCAGCGGGCAGGGCGACTTACTGCGCGGCCGGTGCGCAGTCGGTGCGGATGATGCCTTCCAGACGGCGCAATTCGCTGGCGCGGCGATCGTCGCTCATGAATTCGCGCTCGCCCTGGGCGTTCACGGTGGCGATGCGCTGGCCCGATTGCAGGGCTGCGCGGTTCTGCTGGGCCCTGGTGCAGACCTCGGCGCGTGCCTTGGCCAGGCGATCCGCCTCTGCCTTCTTCTTGGCGGCTTCGGCGTTCTCTGCCTCTTTCTTGCGGGCTTCCAGTTGGGCGTCTGCCTTGGCCGGTTCAGGTTTGGCGGCATCTGTTGCCGCAGCGGGAGAGGCCGCGGCCACAGGCGCGGCGCCGGGTCGCTTGAGGATGCTTTTCTCGGGCACGCTGGCGGGAGGTGCCGTGTCGCTGAACACCTTGCGCCCGGTGCTGTCCATCCACTGCCATTGGGCCTGCACGCTCAGGCTGGAGAACAAGGCAAGCAGCACCAAGGCGCTGCGGGCGGGGAAGGGGGGGCGGCGCAGGAAGCTCATGCGCGGCAGTGTATCGCCGAGCTTTTGGGCCGCAATGCCACGTGGCGCCTGACCGGTTGAGTGGAGCGGCCAGCCGGCTGGGCTTGGGGCCGCAGGTACAATCGTGTTTTTGGAGATTGACCCATGCGCCTCCTCGGCAAAGCGCTCACCTTCGACGACGTCTTGCTGGTGCCAGCGTACTCCCAGGTCCTGCCCAAGGACACTTCGCTCGCCACCCAGTTCACCCGAAACATCCGCCTGAATCTGCCCCTGGTCTCCGCGGCCATGGACACCGTGACCGAGGCCCGTCTGGCCATCGCGATCGCGCAAGAAGGCGGCATCGGCATCGTTCACAAGAACCTCACCGCGCAGGAGCAGGCCGCTCACGTGGCCAAGGTCAAGCGCTATGAGTCGGGCTTGCTGCGCGACCCCGTGGTCATCTCCCCGCAAACCACGGTGCGCCAGGTGATGCAGCTCTCCGAAGAGCTGGGCGTCTCGGGCTTCCCGGTGGTGGACGCTGGCCGGGTGGTCGGCATCGTCACGGGCCGTGACCTGCGCTTTGAGACCCGCTACGAACTGCCGGTGAGCGAGATCATGACCCCGCGCGAGCGCCTGGTCACGGTGCCCGACGGCACCACGCCGGCCGAGGCGAAGGCGCTGCTGAACAAGCACAAGCTCGAGCGCCTGCTGGTGGTGAACGAGGCCTTTGAGCTCAAGGGTCTCATCACGGTGAAGGACATCACCAAGCAACTCAATTTCCCCAACGCCGCGCGCGACGCCGCCGGCCGCCTGCGCGTGGGCGCGGCGGTGGGCGTGGGCGCTGGCACCGAAGAGCGCGTGGAAGCCCTGGTGAAGGCGGGCGTGGACGCCATCGTGGTGGACACGGCGCACGGCCACAGCAAGGGCGTGATCGACCGTGTGCGCTGGGTGAAGCAGAACTACCCGCAGGTGGACGTGATCGGCGGCAACATCGCCACCGGCGCGGCCGCCCTGGCCCTGGTGGAAGCCGGTGCCGATGGCGTGAAGGTGGGCATTGGCCCCGGCTCCATCTGCACCACCCGCATCGTGGCGGGCGTGGGTGTGCCCCAGATCATGGCCATTGACAGCGTGGCCACGGCCCTCAAGGGTACGGGCGTGCCGCTGATTGGCGACGGTGGCATTCGCTACAGCGGTGACATCGCCAAGGCCATTGCGGCAGGCGCCAGCACCGTGATGATGGGCGGCATGTTCGCCGGCACCGAAGAGGCGCCGGGCGAGATCGTGCTGTTCCAGGGCCGCAGCTACAAGAGCTACCGTGGCATGGGCTCGATTGGCGCCATGCAGCAGGGCAGCGCCGACCGCTACTTCCAGGAAAGCAGCACCGGCAACCCCAACGCCGACAAGCTGGTGCCCGAAGGCATTGAAGGCCGCGTGCCCTACAAGGGCTCGGTGGTGTCGATCATTTTCCAGATGGCGGGCGGTCTGCGCGCGGCCATGGGCTACTGCGGTTGCGCCACGGTGGAAGAGATGCGCGAGAAGGCCGAGTTCGTGGAGATCACCTCGGCCGGCATTCGCGAGAGCCACGTGCACGACGTGCAGATCACCAAGGAAGCGCCGAACTACCGCGCCGACTGATGCCGTGATCCAATCCCTCAAGAGAAACGCCCCTTCCGGGGCGTTTTTTTTTGGGCGCTCGCGGGCTCAGAGCATCAGGCTGACGTGGGCGGCCACCACGCGCCAGCCCTCGGGCATGCGCACCCAGGTCTGGCTCTGGCGGCCGATGCGCTCGCTGCCGGCGCGCACGAACTCGATGTTGGCCACGGCGGTGTGGTCGCCAAAGGTGGTGACTTGCCGGGCCGTGACGGTGCGCGCCAGGTTGCCGGTGGGGCGGCCCTGGCGGAAGGCCTGGATGGCGTCGAAGCCGTACAGGTTTTCGCCTGCGCCGTAGCGTAAGGTGAGCGGCGAGTGCCAGAACAGGGTGTCCAGCACCTCGATGTCGTTGCTGACCAGGGCTTGCTCGTAGGCGTCGAACACGGCGTTCACCTCGGCCAGCACCTCGGGGCGGTTGATGTCGGTGGTTGGCATGGCTCGGTTCATTTGCCGCCCCAGTGCACGAAGCGGCGCTCGGCCACGATGAAGACCAGGTTCATCACATAGCCCAGTGCACCGGCCGCGAAGATGGCCGCGTACATCTCTGGCATGTCGAACACCATCTGGGCGTTCATCACGCGCTGGCCCAGGCCATCGGTGGAGCCGATGAACATTTCGGCCACGATCACGATGACCAGCGCCAGCGACACGCCCGAGCGCATGCCCACGAAGACCTGGGGCATGGACTCCAGCAGGGTCACGTCGGTCAGCACGCGCCAGCGCGGCGCGCGCATCACGCGGGCGGCGAGCTGGCGCTGCTTGCGCGCACCCATCACGCCGTAGGCCACGTTGAAGAGAATCACCAGGGCCGCGCCGAAGGCCGCCACGGCGATCTTGGTCTGCTCGCCGGCGCCAAAGATCACCAGGAACAGCGGGAACAGGGCCGAGGCCGGCGTGGAGCGGAAGAAGTCGATGGCGAACTCGATGGACTCGTACAGGCGCTGTGAGGCGCCCAGCACGATGCCCAGCGGCACGGCCACCACCAGGGCAATGGCGAAGGAGCTGAGCGTGCGCACGATGGTCTTGTAGAAGTCGGCGCCCAGGGTGCCTTCGTTCATGCCGTGCCAGAAGGCGCGGGCTGCCTCGCTGGGCGAAGGCAGCAGCACCGGGTCGACCGCGCCAATGGCGTGCAGGATGGCCCAGCCCGCGATGAGGATGAAGGCGCCCAGCAGGGGGCGCAGGCGGCGAAGCCACAGCGTGGTGTTCATGCGCGAACCTCCCGTTGAAAAATCTCCAGGGCCCGGGTCTTGGTTTGCACGAAGGCCGGGGTGACGGTGGTGTCGGCGCTGCGCGGGCGCGGCGCGTCGAACACCAGGCGCTCGGCCACCTGGGTGGGGCGCTTGGTGAGCAGCAGCACCTCGTCGGCCAGCAGCACGGCCTCGTCGAGGTCGTGCGAGACGAGCAGGGTGGTGACCTCGCGTTCCTTCAGCACCTTTTGCAAGATGCCGCGCAGGAACATGACCATCTCGTAGTCGAGCGCGGAGAAGGGCTCGTCCAGGAACAGCACCTCGGGCTCGACCACCAGCGCCCGCATGATGGACACGAGTTGTTGCTGGCCGCCCGACATCTGGTAGGGGTAGCGGTTCAGGTCGAAGGGCACGTCGAAGGCGCTGACGATGCGGTCCAGCCGCTCTTGCCGCTCGGCCTTGGTGAGGTCGAGAAACTGCAGCGGGTAGCGGATGTTGTCGATGGCCTTCATCCAGGGGAACACGGCTTCGCGGTAGTTCTGGAAGACGTAGCCGATGCGGGTCTCGCGCGCCTCTTTGCCCTCGAACAGAATCTGCCCGCTGTCGTAGGGCAGGATGCCCGAGATCATGTTGATGAGCGTGCTCTTGCCGCAGCCGTTGGGGCCGAAGACCGAGGTGATCTTGCCCTTGGGGATGTCGAGGTCGAAGTGGTCGTAGACGGTGACGCCATCAAAGCGCTTGACCAGGCCGCGCACGGTGATGTGGGTGCCGGGCGGGTACCAGCGGTGGGGGGCAACGCCTGGGGTGGCAGCCGCCTGCGCAGCGGCGGGCGCCGCCGGTGGCTGGCTGTGGGCAAAGACTCGCATGTCGGGCTCCTTCATCGTGCCGGCCGTCAGAACGCGCGCACCAGGGCGCGGCCGTCGAGCTTTTCTTTCACCACGCCCAGTTCCACGCCCAGGTCCAGGAATTTCTGGAAGTCGGTCACGTCGGCGGCGCTGAGGTCTTTGGCCATCACGATGCGCGGCAGCGGCACCACGGCGGCCAGTTCTGGCGGCACCTTCATGCCGGCGATCAGGTAGCCGCGCGTGCTGCTGTCGCGCTGGGCCTCTTTCACGCCGCGCGCCCAGGCCTCGGCGAAGCGCTTGGCCACGTCGGGGCGCTCGGTCGAGAACTTGTCGGCCAGCACCGCGCCAGCGGCGAACGCGCTGGCTTTCTTGTTGCCCAGCAGGTGGGTGGCGATCACGCCGGCCTCCACTCGCTTGCCAATTTTTTGGCCTACCAGGATGGTGGCGGCGGGCTCAAGGGTGTAGCCGCCGTCGAAGGTGCCGGCCTGCAGCACGCTGGCGTGCATGTTCACGGGCTGTTCCTGGATGGTGAAGTCGGTGCCTTCGGTCAGCCCCACCTTCTTGAGCACGGCGCGGGCGGCGCCGATGTTGGCCGGGCCGGGGGCCGAGAACAGCTTGATGCCGCCCTTGAAGTCTTTGAGCGACTGCGCCTTGTGGCCGGCCTTCACCACGAACTGCTCGATCATGTGCTCGGCGTTCTGGCCGTTGAGCGAGAGGTACTTCAGCGTCTTGGGGCGGCGCGCTTCCATGTTGGCGCCTTCCAGCGTCACCAGGTTCACCGCGCCGTCGATGTTGCCGGCCACGATGGCCTGCACTGTGAGGGGGTGGCTGGTCATGGGCACTTCTTCCACCTCCAGGCCCAGCTCTTTGAAGTAACCCCGGTTCTGGGCAATGTAGAAGGGCAGCGCGGCGCTGGAGGGGAACACGCCGATGCGCACCTTGTCGGCGGCATGGGCGGCGGGCAGCAGCGCGGTGGACAGGGCCAGGGCGGCAAGGCCTTTGGTGGCGAGGGCGAGGAAGTCAGCGCGTTGCATGGTGGGTTTCTCCGTGAAGTGACAAAAGGGTCTGCCGGGGGTAAGCCGACGCGGTGAAGAACGACTGGCCGGCGCGGTAAACGCGGCCGTCGCGCCTGTCGGGCGGGGCGCCGGCTTCGGCGCTGCCCTCGAATGTGAGTTCCAGTTGCACGCCGCTGGGGTCGTACACAAAGAGCTGCCACAGGCTGGTGCCGGGCACGAGGAACTCGCGCCAATCCAGGCCGGCTGCCTGGAAGCGGGCGCGGTAGGCGTGGTAGCCCGCGCAGGCCAGCGAGACGTGGTCGATGGCCGCGGTGCCGCTGGCCACGCGGGCGGCGCCGCCGAGGGCCGGGCCACCGGCGTAGATGTGCACGATGGCTTGCCCGCCGGGCTGGGGGCAGGCCAGCCAGGCACCGGGGTAGCCGAAGTCGGGCCGGGCCACCTCGCGCAGGCCGATCACGCCGCACCAGAAGGCGCGGGTGAGGGCCAGGTCATCGGTCTTGATGGCCAGGTGGAACAGGCCCAGGGTCAGCGCGCCGTCGTGCGCGGGGCCGGCAGGGGCGACAGGGGTGTTCATCACGCGCCTTGCCCCATGGCGATGTCGCGGAACAGGCGCGAGAGGTCGTCCAGAAAGGGCGGCTCGGTTTTCCAGCGCGCCCCGGCCACCGGGTCGGCGCCTTGCAGCATGGTGTCGGTGGCGCGCACCGAGAGTTCCATGGCGAAGCGGATGCGCTCATGCCGCGCGGCGTCGATGGCGTCCATCCAATGGCGCACGTTCAGGTTGCCTGCGGCCACGGCCTGCTCGATCAGGCGAGCGGCGCAACTGGCGTCTTCCATGGCCTGCGTGGCGCCCTGGCCCAGCGTGGGCGCCATGCCGTGCGCGCTGTCGCCCAGGTAGAGCACTTGGCGCACCGGCTCGGCAAAGAGCACGTCGGACTCTTGCATGCGGGCCCAGTGCGCGTCGGCCACCTGTTCGCACATGGCGTCCACCAGCCATTGCACAGCGGGCGAGGCGGGCCGGCCTTCGGGCAGGAAGGCGTGGCGCATGGCCTCGGGGGTTTTCCAGCTGGCGGGAATGGGCGCGCCCGCGGCCACCGGGAAGGTGCCGGCGATGTAGATGTGGTTCGGCGGCACGCGGAAGGCCAGCAGGCGGTGGTGGCGGTTGAACCACTGCTCGTAGTCGTCCACCAGGCCGCCGCTGCGGTCTTCCACCAGCACGCGCAGGATGGCCACGCCCACGTGGCGCGGGGTGGGCAGGCCCGAGAAGGCGGCGCGGGTGGTGGAGTAGCGGCCGTCGGTGCCGATCAGCAGGTCAATGCCGTCCAGTTCGTGGGCCACGCCGTTTTGCGTCCAGGCCACGCGGGTGCGGGTGTCGTCGCGCTGGCTGGGGCCGATGTGGGTGATCTCGCAGCCATAGTGAATGGCCGGGCCGGCGCCTTCGCGCAGGATGCGGTACAGCTCTGACCAGCGAATGCGGATGCCGGCGTTGTCGGCCACGCGCGCCAGGGGCAGGTCAAACAGCAGCGAGCCGTCGGCCAGCGAGACGCGCCAGTTGGCCCAGGGCAGGCTCTGGGCCACCACCGCGTCGGCCAGGGCCGGGTCGCAGGCGCGCAGGGCCTTGATGGCGTTGGGGCCCACGTTCAGGCCGGTGCCGGCCTCGCTGTGGTCGTCGGGGGCCACGCGCTCCAGGCAGGTGACTTTCAGGCCAGGCAGGGCAGACAGGCGACGGGCCAGGATGGCACCGGCGACACCGGCGCCCAGGATGGCGATGTGGCGGATGGGTTCAGACATGCGGCGGTTCTCCAGAAAAATCGGTCAGGGCCACAAAGGCCACGCAGGGCAGGGGCCGCAGGTGCTTTCCCATTGCAAGCCCAATGCCAGCAGCAAGGCCTCGGCACCGGGGCGACCCACCAGTTGCATGCCCACGGGCAGGCCATGGGTGCGGCCGGCCGGCAGGGCGAGGGCGGGCAGGCCGGTGGCGTTGGCGAAGGCGGTGAACACGGCGTGGCCGCGGCCGTCCACCGGCTGGCCGTCGATCTCGGCGGGGTGGGTGTCGGCCGCTGGCCAGGGCAGGGCGGCCGAGGTGGGGGTGAGCAGCAGGTCGTGCGTGGCCCACAGGCCCTGGGTGGCGGCCTTGAGCTGGCGCACCTGGGCCTGGGCCGTGGCCAGGTCGGTGGCGCGCAGGGCCTGGCCGCGCGCCAGCAGGGCGGCCATGGCCGGGCCCATCTGGGCCGCGGCGTCGGGGCGGTCGCTCAGGGCGTGGGCCAGCCCGGTGGCGCTGATGACGGGCCAGGCCGACTGGTTGAACGCGTCCACCTCGGGCGGTGCGTCGGCCTCCACCACGGTGTGGCCCAGTTCGCGCAGTTGCTGGGCGGCGGCGTCGCAGACGGCCAGCACCCGCGGGTCGATCGGCCGGCCGGCGATGTGGCGCCAGTAGGCGATGCGCTGGGGCGCTGCCAGGGCGTGGCGCGGGCCGCGCCAGGCGCCGGGGCGCTCGCCTGCCATGGCTTCCAGAGCGTGCACCAGGTCCAGCACGCGGCGCCCCATGGGGCCCACCACTTCCATCTCGGGCAAGGTGTCGGGCAAGCCATCGCGCCGGGGCACCGTGCCCCAGCCGGGCTTGAGGCCACAGAGCCCGGTGAAGCCGGCGGGGCGGCGAATCGAGCCGCCGCCGTCTGTGCCAATGGCCAGCGCGCCCACGCCCGCCGCCAGCGCGGCCACCGCCCCACCGCTGGAGCCGCCGGGCGTGAGCGACGGGTTCCAGGGGTTGCGGGTGAGGCCGGTGAGCGGGCTGTCGGTGTGGCCCAACAGGGTGAA
This sequence comes from Hydrogenophaga sp., assembly GCF_041913525.1. Lineage (GTDB taxonomy): Bacteria > Pseudomonadota > Gammaproteobacteria > Burkholderiales > Burkholderiaceae_C > Hydrogenophaga. The sequence goes on from NZ_JAYSFD010000007.1 coordinate 199,193, forward strand.
TTCGGGCACGGTGGTCTTGCCCAGGACCACCGCGCCGGCCTCGCGCAACCGCGCCACCGGGCTTTCGTCGCGCAGGGGCCAGTGGTCGGCGTACACGCGGCTGCCCCAGCGGCAGGGCATGCCGGCCACGGGGATGTTGTCTTTCACGGTGATGGGCACGCCGTCCAGGGCGGAAAGCGGCTGGCCCCGGCGCCAGCGCTCGGCGCTGGCCTTCGCTGCGGCGCGGGCACCGGGCTCGTCGACCCAGGCCATGGCGTTCACGATGGGCTGCACCGTTTCAAGGCGATCCAGGTGCGCCTGCAGTGCACGCACCGGGTTGGTGCGGCCTTCTTGGTAGGCCTGGTGCAGGTCGTGCGCGCCCAACTGCCACACCGGCCAATCGTGCAGGGTGGCGGTGCTCATGCGGTCTCCGCGATCACGGCGATCAGGCCGCCGCCGTCGGGGCCCTGGTGCTCGGCGCCACCCGACACAAACACGCGGCCGTCGCCCAGCGCGCCGGCCACCAGCCCGCCCACGGCGCCGCGCACGTGGCGCTGGGCGTTGATGTCGGTGTCGTCCAGCATGGTGTGGCGCGCACCGCGCACACGGCCTCGCCGGTCGGGCTCGCACTTCACCAGCGCGGCGGCCACGCGGCGGCTGTCGGCGGGGCTGAGTTGCGGGTTGGCCGGCAGCCCGAGCTGGGCCAGGGCGCGGGTGACGGCGGGCAGGTCAAGCGCATCGCTCATGGGCTCACAGGCCATGCGCAGTGGCCCGCGCCAATGGCGGCTGTGGCCCAGCAGCACCACCTCGTTGGCCTGCACTTCCACGCCGCTGGACACGCTGGCGCGGCCACACCAGAGGTCAAAGCGCGAGAGCAGGGCGGCCTCCAGCGCGGGGTTGTCGTCGATCTCGCCCAGCGCCAGGGCCACGCCAAAGGCGCCGGCCGCGCGCGACAGGGCCATGGAGCGGTTGGGGTCGGCGCTGGCCACGCTCTGGCCGGCGGCCAGCGCGGCGGCGGCGCGGGCGGCGGTGACGCAAGGGCCTTTGACCTGCACGAAGCGCACGTCCGCCGGGTCGTCGATGAGGGCATCGGCCATGGCCGCGCGCACGGCTTTGGCCACGGCCCGCACCTGGGCCCAGCGGCCCACCACCGTGGCCACCATGGGCGGGCTGAAGGCGCGCCCCATGGCCAGGGCCGGGCCGGCAGGGGCGCCGGGCGCGGCGTCGGTGCGGGCGAACACGGTGTAGTGGGGCGAGAGCACGCCCTCGGTGCCGCCGGAGAGGATGCAAGGCAGTTCGTGCTGCAGCAACAAGGGGTCGCGGCCCAGGCGCTGGCCCAGCAGGTGCATGAGCGACTGGGTGAAGTAACCGCGGGTGAAGTCGTTCACGCCGCCATTGCCTTCGGTCTTGCCGATCACGGCCTGCACCTGGTCGGCGCGCAGGGTGCCGTCGTCCAGCAGGGCGGCCAGTTCGCTGAGGTCTCCCGGGTGGGCCATGCCCAGGCGAAAGACCTGAAGTTGGGGGGCGTTGTCGCGGTTCATGTGGCCCAGTATCTGGACGCACAGCGCTGCTTAGAAGCTCAATGTTTCGCTCGGGGTGAGCGAAAAATGTGTGCGCTCAGGGCGTCAGCTCGGCCAGGCGCGACACCAGCAGCTCAATGAAGCTCATGGTGGCAATGGGCAGGCGCCGCCCTTCGCGCACCGCCAGCACCAGTTCGCTGCGGCCCAGGGCCGGGTCGCTCAGGGGAATGGACACGAGTTCGCCGCGCCGCGCCTCCTGCAAGGTGCCGATCTGGAACTGAAAGCTGATGGCCCCGGTCTGGCGCGTGAACTCCTTGAGCAGTTGCACCGTGCTGGCCTCGATCAGGGGGCGCAGCGCCATGCGCGAGCGCGCCATCACCGCGTCGAGCAGGCGCCGGCTGCCAAACGACTGGTCGCCCAGGGCCACCGGGTACTTCTGGCAATCGGCCAGGCGCAGGCGCGTGCGCCCGGCCAGGGGGTGGTCGGGGCGCACCATGGCGCACAGGGGCTGGGGCAGGCGGGTGATGACGCGCAGGTCGTCGCTGGGGGCCGGGTCGTGCACCAGCACCAGCTCGATTTCGTCTTGCGCCAGCAGGCCCAGCAACTGGTTCGTCACGCCTGAGACCACCTGGAACTGCACGCCTGGGTGCTGCGCCTGGTACTGCACCACCGCGCTGGGCGCCAGATCGGTGGCCACCGATTCGGCGCAGCCCAGGCGCACGGTGCCGCGCACCAGCCCGCGCAATTGCTCGATCTGCGATTGCGCCGAGCGCAGATCGGCCAACGATCGGCGCACCGTGTGCACCAGTACCTCACCCGCGGCGGTGAGGCGCACGCCGCGCGGCAGGCGCTCGAACAGCGGCGTGCCAGCCTGTTCCTCCAGCTCCAGAATCATGCGGTTCAGGGCGGTGGAAGCCACGTGCAGCTTCTCGGCCGCCTGGCGGATGGAGCCGGCGCGGGCCACGGCGTCGAGGTATTGGTAAGCGCGGGGAGGGTGCAGCATGGGCAGTGGCAATCGCAAGACAGTCCACCCGCTCAAGCACGGGCCGTGCCGCCGGTAGGCGGTTCGCCCTCAAGGCAAAAGTTGGTCCATAAATCTCTGGTCCATATTCACTTGCTCTGGCACAATGTCGGGTTTTTCCGCCACCGCCCCATGCTCTCTGTTCCCATCCACCAGGCCAAAGGCCAGCTGTCCGAGCTGATTCGCGCGGCCGAGCAGGGCGAGCAGGTGGTGCTGACCCGCCACGGCAAGCCGGTGGTGCGGCTGGTGGCCGAGGTGCAAGACCTGGCCGCCACCGAGCGCGACCGGGTGGCCCAGCAGGCGCTGGACGACTTGCACGCCTTTCGCGCGGCCTGGCCTGCGCCGAAAGGGCAGGCATGAAGCCCCTGGTGATCGACGCCAGCGTGGCCGCCGCCTGGCTCATTCCCGAACAGCAGCACCCGGTGGCCGACCGCCACTACGCCCAGGCCCGCGCCGACAGCGGCCTGTACCACGCGCCCAATTTGTGGCCTTGGCAGGTGGGCAACGAGTTGCTGCTGGCCTGCCGCCGCCACCGCTTGCCCCGCGCCCATTACGAACGCGGGCTGGAACTGGTGGCGCAAGCCCAGGTGGACATCGACGCCGCGCCCAGCCTGCACCGGCGCAGCCAGGTGCTGCGCCTGGCCGATGCCCACCAGCTCAGTTACTTCGACGCCGCCTACCTGGAACTGGTGGTGCGGCTCAACGGCACCCTGGTGTCACGAGACAACGCCCTGCTGCAGGCCGCGCGCGCCTGCGGCATCACTTGCGACCCTTTCTGAAACCCCTTGAGGCCCCCATGCAACACGACAAGATCCTCATCCTCGACTTCGGCTCCCAAGTCACCCAGCTCATCGCCCGCCGCGTGCGCGAGGCCCATGTGTACTGCGAGGTGCACCCCTGCGACATGACGGACGAGCAGGTGCGTGCCTTCGCCGCCGATGGCCGCCTCAAGGGCGTCATCCTCTCGGGCAGCCACGCCAGCGTCTACGAGGTGGACGACAAGGCGCCTGCCGTGGTGTTCGAGATGGGCATTCCCGTGCTGGGCATCTGCTACGGCATGCAGACCATGGCCCAGCAACTGGGCGGCAAGGTGGAAGCCGGCCACACGCGCGAATTCGGCTACGCCGAGGTGCGCGCCCATGGCCATACCGCGCTGCTCAAAGACATTGCCGACTTCACCACCCCCGAGGGCCACGGCATGCTCAAGGTGTGGATGAGCCACGGCGACAAGGTCACCGACATGCCGCCGGGCTTCAAGCTCATGGCCAGCACGCCCAGCTGCCCCATCGCCGGCATGGCCGACGAAGCCCGCCGCTTCTACGCCGTGCAGTTCCACCCCGAGGTGACGCACACCGTGCAGGGCCGCGCCATGCTCGAGCGCTTTGTGCTGGACATCTGCGGCGCCAACGCCGACTGGATCATGCGCGACCACATCGAAGAGGCGGTGCAGAAGATCCGCGAACAAGTGGGCGACGAAGAGGTGATCCTGGGCCTCTCGGGCGGCGTGGACTCGTCCGTGGCCGCCGCGCTCATCCACCGCGCCATTGGCGACCAGCTCACCTGCGTGTTCGTGGACCACGGCCTGCTGCGCCTGAACGAAGGCGACATGGTCATGGACATGTTCGCCGGCAAGCTGCACGCCAAGGTGATTCGCGTGGACGCCAGCGAGCTGTTCCTGGGCCAACTGGCCGGCGTGACCGACCCCGAGAAGAAGCGCAAGATCATCGGCGGCCTGTTCGTGGACGTGTTCAAGGCCGAGGCCGCCAAGCTCAAGGGCGACGGCGCCAAGGGCGCCAAGTGGCTGGCCCAGGGCACCATCTACCCCGACGTGATCGAGTCCGGCGGCGCCAAGAGCAAAAAGGCCGTGACCATCAAGAGCCACCACAACGTGGGCGGCCTGCCCGAGCAGCTGGGCCTGAAAC
>NZ_JAYSFD010000008.1:0-178980 GCF_041913525.1 Hydrogenophaga sp.
ACTACTCGCGCAACGCCATCCGCATGGCCGCGCTGATGAAGCAGCGCGTGATCCATGTGTTCACGCACGACTCCATCGGCCTGGGCGAAGACGGCCCGACCCACCAGTCCATCGAGCACGGGGCCAGCCTGCGCCTGATCCCGGGTCTGGACGTGTGGCGCCCCGCCGACACGGCCGAGACCGCCGTGGCCTGGGCCGTGGCCCTGCAAAACGCCAACAAGCCCACGGCGCTGCTGCTGTCGCGCCAGAACCTGCCCTACGCGCCGAAGAAAGACCTCAGCGACATCAACAAGGGCGCCTATGTGCTGGCCGAGCCCGCCGAAGTGGGCCTGAAGAAGAAGGCGCAAGCCGTGATCATTGCCACCGGCTCCGAGGTGCAGCTGGCCATGAAGGCGCAAGAAATCCTGGCGCGTGAACACAAGATCGCGGTGCGCGTGGTCTCCATGCCCAGCACCACCACCTTTGACCGCCAGACCGTGGCCTACAAGAAAGCCGTGCTGCCCGCCGGCCTGCCGCGCATCGCCGTGGAAATGGGCTCCACCGATGGCTGGTGGAAGTACGGCGTGTCGGCCGTGGTCGGCATTGACACCTACGGCGAGTCCGCCCCCGCGCCGGTGCTGTTCAAGCACTTCGGCTTCACGCCCGAGAACGTGGTCGACACGGTGCGCGCCGTGCTGGCCAAGTAAGCCTTTCCCGATTCAACCAACCTTTGGAGTAGAGACATGACCATCAAGATCGGCATCAACGGCTTCGGTCGCATCGGCCGCAACGTGCTGCGCAGCGCCATCCAGAACTTCTCGGACATCGAAGTCGTTGCCATCAACGACCTGCTCGAGCCCGACTACCTGGCCTACATGCTGCAGTACGACAGCGTGCACGGCCGCTTCAAGGGCACTGTCAAGGTCGAGGGCAGCAACATCGTGGTGAACGGCAAGACCATTCGCCTGACCCAGGAGCGCGACCCCGCCAACCTGAAGTGGAACGAAGTGGGCGCCGACGTGGTCATCGAGTCCACCGGCCTGTTCCTGGACAAGGTCACCGCCGAGAAGCACCTGGCCGCTGGCGCCAAGAAGGTCATCATGTCCGCGCCCTCCAAGGACGACACCCCCATGTTCGTGTATGGCGTCAACCACGACACCTACGCCGGCCAGGCCATCATCTCCAACGCCTCGTGCACCACCAACTGCCTGGCCCCGGTGGCCAAGGTGCTGAACGACAAGTGGGGCATCAAGCGCGGCCTGATGACCACCGTGCACGCCGCCACCGCCACGCAAAAGACCGTGGACGGCCCGTCCAACAAAGACTGGCGCGGTGGCCGCGGCATTCTGGAAAACATCATCCCCAGCAGCACCGGTGCCGCCAAGGCCGTGGGCGTAGTGATTCCTGAGCTGAACAAGAAGCTCACCGGCATGTCCTTCCGCGTGCCCACCTCCGACGTGTCGGTGGTGGACCTGACGGTGGAACTGAACAAGGAAGCCAGCTACGACGAGATCTGCGCCGAAATGAAGGCCCAGAGCGAAGGCGCTCTCAAGGGCGTGCTGGGCTACACCACCGACAAGGTCGTGGCCACCGACTTCCGTGGCGAGACCTGCACCAGCGTGTTCGACGCCGATGCCGGCATCGCCCTGGACAAGACCTTCGTCAAGGTCGTGGCCTGGTACGACAACGAGTGGGGCTACTCCAACAAGTGCCTGGAAATGGTGCGCGTGGTGGCCAAGTAAGCGCATCGGCCTACCGTTTCGCCAAGAGCGCCTTCGGGCGCTCTTTTTTTGCCTGCCGCCGATGCATTGGCCGCGACCTTCCGCCGAAATGTCGCCAAAAGCCTCGTTTCTGTTGCCCTTGCGAGCGGACGCTGCGTGCTACAACATTGGCATGTTTGCGCGACCTGTCTCTCGTCTTCTGGCCGGCTTGCTGGCCGTGATTGCCCTGTCCGCCCAGGCCGGCCAGCCGGTAGGGCCGCCCGCTTATGGCCTCATCGTCGGCTATCGGGCAGAGGTGGACACCCTGCAGGCCGCCACCCGCGACAGAGGCCCCTGGAAAGCCAACTCAGCCCATGTACGAGATCGATGGCAGGAAGCCGTTGCCCAGGGGCGAGACCGCAGCCAGCGGGTGGCGAAAGAGGCTGGGGTTCGCGTCAAAGAGGTGGGCGAGGCAGGCAGTGCGGCTTTGCTGCGCTTTGAGGCACCGATGCGCGGGCAGGCCCTGGCCGACGCCATGCGCCGCCTTCGGCTACACCCCGACGTGGCCTGGGTGCAGCCCAACGTGATCGAGCGCCGTGCCCAGGCGCTGCCCACCACGCCCAACGACCCGCTCTTTGCCCAGCAGTGGCACCTGCAGGCCCCATCCTTCGGGTACGAGTCAGGCATCAACCTGCCGTCCGCCTGGGCCATCACGGCGGGGGCTGCGTCGGTGATAGCGGTGGTGGACACCGGCGTGCGCTTTGATCACCCCGACCTCGCCGGGCGATTGCTGGTCGGGTACGACTTCGTGAGTGAGATCCACATTGCCAACGATGGCAGCGGCCGAGACCCCGATCCCAGCGATCCGGGCGATTGGGTCACCCAGGCGGACCTGAGCGATCCGCTGTTCCAAGAGTGTGAGGTGGCCGACAGCTCCTGGCACGGCACCTTCATTGCCGGGCAGCTGGCGGCGCTTACCAACAACGGCCTGGGCGTGGCGGGTGTGAACCGCACCCCGGCCACGCGCGTGTTGCCGGTTCGCGTGGCGGGCAAGTGCGGTGCCTTAGTGTCCGACCTGCTGGACGGCGCCCGTTGGGCTGCTGGGCTGCCCGTTGCGGGTGTTCCGGCCAACCCCAACCCGGCGCGCGTGATCAACCTCAGTTTTGGCGGGGGCGCTGCCTGCTCGCCCGACTACCAGCGCATGGTGGACGACGTGACCAATGCAGGTGCCTTGTTGGTGGTGGCCGCCGGCAATAATGCTGGCCCGCTCACCCGCCCGGCCGATTGCCGTGGTGTCATGCCCGTGGCGGCGGTGGCGCCGAACGGCGCCAAGGCGTGGTATTCGAGCTTTGGTCCCCAGGTGGCGCTGTCGGCTCCGGGAGGGTCGGACGTCTTTGGCCAAACGGCCATGCTGCTGTCCACTGACAACAGCGGCCTTCAGGGCCCTGCTCCCTACGACGCCAACGGCTATTACGGCCGAAAGCAGGGCACCAGTTTCTCTGCTCCCTTGGCCGCCGGTGTGGCGACCTTGATGCTGGGCATCAACGCCAGCCTCACGCCCGCCGATCTCATTGACCGCATGAAACGGGCGTCGCGACCGCATGAGGTCACGCCCAATGCCGTTTGTAGCGTGTCCAACCCCGCCACCTGCACTTGCACCGCCGACACCTGTGGCACGGGGCTACTGGACGCCGCTGCCTCGGTCCAACTGGCCAGCGGTCCGGCGGCCATCATCCAGCGCATCGGCAGCGTCACGCCTGGCGCCACCGTCGCCTTGGACGGCAGTGCCAGCGTGGCGCTCTCTGGCGGCATCGCCAGTTACCAATGGACGCAGCTCAGCGGCCCGGCCGTGACCATCGTCAACGCCAACCAGGCGGTGGCCGGCGTGACGCTGCCCCAGGTCGAGGCCCGGTACGAGTTCCAGTTGCAGGTGACCGACAACACCACGCCCACCGCCCTGACGGGTGCGGACATTGTTTCCGTGACAGCGGCCTATCCGCCGGCAGCGCCCAGCGGTGGTGGCGGTGGCGGCATGGGCTGGGCCTGGGGCCTGGCCCTGTGGGCGTGGGTGTTGGCGCTGGGGTGGGCTCGGCGAGCGAGGAGCTGAACCGGTTCAGGTGTCAAGGGCAGCGCTGCAGCGCCTTGCCCGCCATGGCCTCACGCAGCCCCGTCAACTGCTCGCGTTGCGCCTCGGTGATGGCTGGCAGGCGCAGCTGATGGCTCAAGCTGTCGGGGCGCTCCTGCACCACGCGGGCGGTGCGAACACCCGCGCCTTCGACCTGACGCAAGGCGGTGCGTGCCGCCTCCTCGCTGGAGTAAGTGCCCAAGGCCAGGCCCGGTGTCAGGCCGGGGGTGTTCACGTCGCGGTACTCCACGCCCAGAGCCCTGAGCTCGGCCTTCTTGCGGGTGGCTTGTTCGGCGCTCTCGTATCGGCCCATGTAGACGATCCAGCGGCCCGCGCTGCGCTGCTCGGTCAGTTGCCAGGCCTCGGCACCCCAATTGAGCAGGCGCAGCTCGGCGCGCAGCAGCTCGGCCTGTGCTGGCGTGAAGCCGGTGGCCTCGTAGCAGGCAGTGGGTTCGGCGGCAGGGCTGAGGGCGGCAGCGGCCTGAGTATCAGCCGCGACAGGGGTCTGTTCCGGCGCAGGCGCCTCGGCCTTGGGCCCGTTGAGCAGGCGGATGGCCTCAGGCTTGACCTGCTGCGCCAGCCGCTGAGGCTCCCCAGTTTGTTGCGGTTGCAGGCCGAGGTTCCCAAGGTGGCCTTGCGTCCAGGCGAAATAGGCCAGGTTGGCCACCAGCAGCAGGGCGACCAGTGCCCTCAGCATGGGCGCACGCTCACTTCAGCACTGGTGACGGCGCGCAGGCCGCTGTCGGTCAGCACCTGCAGACCGCCATCGGCAGCGACGCCTTGCGCGGTGCCGCGCGTGCCGTCGGACAAGACCACGGGCAGGCCGCGCAGCGCGTCGCGCTGCGCGAAGCGCTGGGCGAAGGCGCGAAAACCCTGTGTCTCGAAGGCGAGCAGATCGCGCACCAGGGCGGGCACGACCCGCTCCAGGGTCTCGCCCGCCGTGATGCCCATGATGGCCTCCGCCAGGCCGGCCGGCGGCACCGGCGGCAGGGCCGTGCCGGCGGGGGCCACGGCCACCTGATCGGCCGGGCGAGCAATGTTGATGCCCACGCCCACCACCACCTGGCGTCGCGCCTGGCTGCCGTCGCCTGGGCTGGCGGTTTCCACCAGGATGCCGCCGAGCTTGCGGCCGTGCAGCCACAGGTCGTTGGGCCATTTCAGGCGAACGTCGGGGTGCAGGCTCTCGGCCAGGCTCACCCCCACCGCCAGCGACAGGCCCGACCAGTCCACTGGGGCCATGGGCAGGCCGATCGAGAAGGTGAGCGACTGGCCGGGCTGGCTGTGCCAACCCTTGCCCAGCCGGCCTCGGCCGGCCGTCTGTTCATCGGCCGCCAGCAGCACGGGCTCCAGTTGGCCAGCGCGGGCGCGGCGCATGAGTTCGGTGTTGGTGGAGTCGATGGTGGGCAGCACCTCGACACTGAAGCCCGGCAGGTGCGGCACCACGGCCTGCCAGACGTTTTCGGCGTGGGGCAGCAGCAGGCTCATGGCGCGGCTCAACCGAGGTGGGTGGCGCGGCCGCCGCGCTTGGGGGCCAGCAGCGTGCCGCGGCACTTGGGCGCGCCGCACCAGCAGGGGTATTGCTTCTTCAGGGCCGGGGTGAGCGGTTCGTCGATGACCAGGCCGTAGTCGTAGAACAGCTCTTCGCCCGCGGGGATGTTGCGCTTGGCGCGGATGAACACGCGCCCGTCTTCCACCTCGGCTTCGCAGTTCGGGTTGCAACTGTGGTTGATCCAGCGCGAGGAATTGCCACCGAACTTCGCGTCAATGACGTGCTCTTCGTCAATGTGGAAGTAGAAGGTGTGGTTGGGGTCGTTCGGGTCGTGCGGGTGGCGGCGCAGCGCTTCGTCCCAGGTGATGACCTCGCCCACGTACTCGATGAGCGTTTCGCCTTCGGCCAGATCGACCAGGGCGTAAACGCCACGGCCGTGAACGCCAGAGCGCCGCACCTGGATGCGCCGCACGGGAGCGGGGGCGCGGGTTTTGGCGGGCGCGGCAGGCTTTCCGGGGCTTTTCGTCACGGCCGAATTCTTTTGGTAAGGTTTGTTCATGCAGGTGCGCGCGTGTGTGCGCACCCACGGGAGCGCGCGTGCCTGCGCGCGAGGAAAAGCGATTGTAGAGATGAAAACCGAAGGTTCCGCCAAAACGCTGGTCATTGCCGAGAAGCCGTCCGTGGCCCAGGACATCGTGCGCGCGCTCACGCCAGTGGCGGGCAAGTTCGACAAGCACGACGACCACTTCGAGAACGAGCAGTACGTCGTCACCTCGGCCGTGGGTCACCTGGTCGAGATTGCCGCACCCGAGCAGTTCGATGTGAAGCGCGGCAAGTGGAGCTTCGCCCACCTGCCGGTGCTGCCGCCCTACTTCGAGCTCAAGCCCATCGACAAGACGAAATCGCGGCTCAACGCGGTGGTCAAGCTGGCCAAGCGCAAAGACGTGGCGCGGCTCGTCAACGCCTGTGACGCGGGCCGCGAGGGTGAGCTGATCTTTCGCTTGATCGAGCAGTACGCCGGCGGCCTCAAGGGCGGCCAGTACCAGGGCCTGGGCAAGCCGGTGCGGCGCCTGTGGCTGCAGTCCATGACGCCGGCGGCCATTCGCGAAGGTTTCGAGCGCCTGCGCAGCGACGAGCAGATGCGCGGCCTGGCCGACGCGGCGCGCAGCCGTTCCGAGGCCGACTGGCTGGTGGGCATCAACGGCACCCGCGCCATGACGGCGTTCAACTCTCGCGACGGCGGCTTCTTCCTCACCACCGTGGGCCGGGTGCAGACGCCCACGCTGTCCATTGTGGTGGAGCGCGAAGAAAAGATCCGCGCCCACAAGAGCCGCGACTATTGGGAAATCCACGCCAGCTTCCTGGCCGAGGCCGGCGAGTACCCGGGCAAGTGGTTCGATCCCAATTTCAAGAAGCCCACCGGCGACGACGCCGACGCCGACCAGCGCGCCGACCGGCTCTGGGACCACCGCCAGGCCTTGGCCATCGTGGAGGCGGTGCGCGGCAAGACCGGCAGCGTCAAGGAAGAGAGCAAGCCCACCACCCAGGCCAGCGGCTTGCTGTACGACCTCACCAGCCTACAGCGAGAGGCCAACGGCCGCTTCGGTTTTTCGGCCAAGACCACGCTTCAACTGGCGCAAAGCCTGTACGAGCGCCACAAGGCCCTCACCTACCCGCGTACCGATTCGCGCGCCCTGCCTGAAGACTATCTGGGCACGGTCAAGCAAACCTTCGAGATGCTGGCCGACAGCGGCATGAAGCACCTGGCACCGCACGCCCTGACGGCGCTGAACAACGGCTACATCCGGCCCACCAAGCGCGTCTTCGACAACAGCAAGGTGTCGGACCACTTCGCCATCATCCCCACGCTGCAGGCGCCCAGCGGCCTGAGCGACGCCGAGCAGAAGCTCTACGACCTGGTGGTGCGCCGCTTCCTGGCGGTGTTCTTCCCCAGCGCCGAGTTCATGGTGACCACGCGCATCACGTCGGTGCTGAACCACCACTTCAAGACCGAAGGCAAGGTGCTGGTCAAGCCGGGCTGGATGGCCGTGTACGGCAAAGAAGCCGCCGAAGACGTGGAAGGCGCGCAGGCCGGTGACAAGGGCCAGAACCTGGTGCCGGTGCGCGAAGGCGAGACGGTGCGCACCGAGGCGGTGGAGGCCAAGGGCCTGAAGACCAAGCCGCCGGCGCGCTACTCCGAAGCCACGCTGCTGGGCGCCATGGAAGGCGCGGGCAAGCTGGTGGATGACGAAGAGCTGCGCTCCGCCATGCAGGAAAAAGGCCTGGGCACCCCAGCCACGCGCGCGGCCATCATCGAAGGCCTGTTGACGGAAAAGTACATGCTGCGCGAGGGCCGCGAGCTCATCCCCACGGCCAAGGCCTTCCAGCTCATGACGCTGCTGCGCGGCCTGGAGGTGGAGGAACTCTCCAAGCCCGAGCTCACTGGCGAGTGGGAATACAAGCTCTCGCAGATGGAGCACGGCAAGCTCTCGCGCGATGCTTTCATGGCCGAGATCGCGGCCATGACCGAGCGCCTGGTGAAGAAGGCCAAGGAATACGACCGCGACACCGTGCCTGGCAACTACGCCACCCTGGGCACGCCCTGCCCCAACTGCGGCGGCGTGGTGAAGGAAAACTACCGTCGCTACGCCTGCACCGGTGCCGATGGCCACAGCGAAGGCTGCGGCTTCTCGTTCACCAAGTCGCCGGCGGGCCGCACCTTCGAGGTGGACGAGGCCGAGGCATTCCTGCGCGACCGCCACATCGGTCCGCTGGAGGGCTTCCGCTCCAAGGCTGGCTGGCCCTTTGTGGCAGAGATGGCGCTCAAGTACAGCGAAGACGACAAGAACTGGAAGCTCGAATTCGACTTCGGCGACGACAAAAACGCCGAGGAAACCGGCGAGCTGGTCGAGTTCGCCGCCGGTGAAACGCTGGGGGCTTGCCCCAAGTGCGGCAGCCCGGTGCACGAGCACGGTGCCAACTACGTGTGCGAGAAGTCGGTGCCCACCGCCGCCCAGCCCACGCCGAGTTGCGACTTCAAGAGCGGCAAGGTCATCTTGCAGCAGCCGGTGTCGCCCGAGCAGATGCGCAAGCTGCTGAGCACCGGCAAGACCGATCTGCTCGACAAGTTCGTGTCCATGCGCACGCGCCGCTCGTTCAAGGCCTTTCTCGCCTGGGACAAAGAGGCCGGCAAGGTGAACTTCGAGTTCGAGCCGCGCGAGAGCAAGTTCCCGCCGCGCAAGACGGCGGCGCGCGCCGCCGCCCCGGCCAAGAAGGCCGCACCCGCCAAGAAGGCGGCTGCCACCAAGGCCCCGCGCAAGACCACGGCCGCTTCCGGCAAGGCGCCCAGCGCCGCACTGGCCGCGGTGATTGGTGACGCGCCGGTCTCGCGCCCCGAGGCCACCAAGAAGCTGTGGGACTACATCAAGGCCAACGGCCTTCAAGACGCGGCCGACAAGCGCAAGATCAACGCCGACGCCAAGCTTGCGGCGGTGTTTGGCAAGCCGCAGGTCACCATGTTCGAGATCGCCGGTTTGCTGGGCCCGCACCTGGCCTGATGCTCGCGCGCGGCCGGGGCGCTACTCGGGCTGCGTTTCCGGTGTGGGCGGGAATTTGATCGACACGCGCAGCCCGCGCTGCGCGCGCTCGGGGTGGGCGTCTTCCATGTGGACCGTGGCCCCGTGTTGCTGGGCGATCTCCTGCACGATGGCCAGGCCAAGGCCCGAGCCGTCCACGTTGGTGCCCAGCGCGCGGTAGAAGGGCTGCATCACCAGTTCGCGTTCGTTTTCGGGCACGCCGGGGCCGTTGTCTTCCACCTGAATCACCTGCACGCCGCTGAAGCGGTCGAACAGCACGCGCGCCGTCACCACGCCGCCACGCCCGCTGTAGGCGATGGCGTTGTCCAGCAGGTTGCGCACCATCTCTTGCAACAAGATGGGATTGCCCACGTGGTGGGCCGCCTCGGGCAGCGCCTCGGGGCCCTCGTAGCCCAGGTCAACGCCGGCCTCCAGCGCACGTGGCACCGAGTCTTGCACCACGCCGGGCACCAGCCGCGCCAGGTCCACGCGCGCGCTGGGCAGTGCACGCCCGGTGGACTCGGCCCGGGCCAGCGCCAGCAACTGGTTCACTGTGTGCGTGGCGCGCGCGCTGGCGCGGGCGATCTGCTGCAGCGACTTGCGGGTTTCGTTGGGGTCGGTCTCGCGCTGCGCCAGCTCGGCCTGCATGCGCAGCCCGGCCAGCGGTGTCTTGAGCTGGTGCGCGGCGTCGGCCAGAAAGCGGCGCTGGGTGGAGAGCGAGGCCTTCAGCCGCGTGAGCAAGTCGTTGATGGACGACACCAGCGGCGCCACCTCCTGCGGAATGAACGATTCCTCAATCGGGCTCAGGTCGTCCGGGCGGCGCGCCCGGATGCGCTGCTCCAGATCAGACAGCGGCCGAATGCCCCGCACCAGCGCCAGCCACACCAGCAGCACCGCCACCGGCAGGATCACGAACTGCGGCACCATCACGCCCTTGATGATTTCGTTGGCCAAGGTGGAGCGTTTGCCCTTGGTTTCAGCCAGTTGCAGCAGCACTGGGGCCGAATCGCCCTTGGCCATGAGCCAGGTGTAGGCCACGCGCACTTCGTCACCGCGCACCACGTCATCGCGCAGGCGGATGCGGCCGGTCTCCACCAGCTCTTGCGCGCCCGGTGGCGGCAGGTCACTGTCGCCGCTGACCAGCTGGCCCCGGCTGTCGAGCACCTGGTGGTACACGATATCGCTGTCGTCGGCGCGCAGCAGGTCTCGGGCCTGCTTGCCCAGCTCGAAGCGCACCCGGCCGTTGTCTTGCTGCACGATCTGGGTGAGCGCCTGCAGGTTGAACTCCAGGGCGCGATCGAAGGGCTTGCTGGCAATGCCCTGGGCCACGTACCACGTGAGCGCCAGCGAGAGCGGCCACAGCAGCAGCAGTGGCGTGAGCATCCAGTCCAGGATCTCGCCGAACAGGCTTCGCTGTTCGCGCTGGAACAGGCCGAAGGCGGTGGCGCTGGCGCGTGCGTCGGCCGGCTTGGCCGAGGGCGGCGCGGGCTTGTCGTCAGCCGGGGATTTTTTCAAGGCAGTAGCCCAGGCCGCGCACGGTGGCGATGCGGATCGGTCCCTTCTCGATCTTCTTGCGCAGGCGGTGGATGTAGACCTCGATGGCGTTGTTGCTGACCTCTTCGCCCCATTCGCACAGGTGCTCCACCAACTGGTCTTTGCTCACCAGACGACCCGCGCGCTGCAGCAGCACCTCCAGCAGGCCCAGCTCGCGCGCTGAGAGTTCCACCATCTTGCCGTCGATGGTGGCCACGCGCCCAGCCTGGTCGTACACCAATGGCCCGTGCTTGATGGTGGCGCTGGTGCCGCCCATGCCCCGGCGCGTGAGTGCCCGCACGCGGGCTTCCAGCTCTTGCAGCGAAAAGGGCTTGGCCATGTAGTCGTCCGCGCCATAGTCCAAGCCCTTGACGCGCTCTTCCACGCTGTCGGCGGCGGTGAGGATGAGCACCGGCAGATTGGAGCCGCGCGAGCGCATGCGCTTGAGCACTTCCAGCCCGTGCAGCTTGGGCAGGCCCAGGTCAAGAATCAGCAGGTCGAACTCGTTGTTCGTCATGAGCGCGGCGTCGGCTTCGGTGCCGTTGCTCACGTGGTCCACCGCCGCACCGGCTGCCCGCAAACTGCGCAGCAAGCCGTCGGCGAGGACCTGGTCGTCTTCCGCTATCAGGATGCGCATGGCGGTGTCTCCTCGTTGTACGCAATTGATTTTAGGGGCTCAGTTTTGGACGTAGGCCTCCAGGCCCAGCGTCACCACGGTGGCCACGTCATGTCCCACCTGTGCGTGGAACTCGGCCTCGGCGGTGGCCACGGCTTGGCGGAAGGCCTCCAGCCAGAGCAGCCCGTCCGCTGTGAACACGATGCGCCTGGCGCGGGCGTCCAGTGGGTCGGCCTCGCGGCGCACCAGGCCCCAGGCCTCGCACTGCGTGACCAAGTCGCCCATGGCCTGCTTGCTCATCCCGGCGCTGGCCGCCAGCTCGGTCAGGCGTGCGCCTCGCAATGACAGGTGCCGCGTGATGTGCACGTGCGCTGCCCCAATTTGCGCGCGCGAGGCCAGGTTGGACAGCGCCAGTGGCACCTCGGGGTTGCTGGCCATGAGTTCCAGCACGCGCGCGTCGAAGCGTCGCATGGCCTCGCCGAGTAGGCGCCCCAAGTGGCCACCGCGCCAGCGGTCATCTGGTGAATGCATGCACCAGATGGTAAGGCAAACTGACCAAATTATCGAATTTTTGCAATGTATTGGCTGTTAAAGTGCTGGCCATGCATCCAGTGCTGGATGCAATTCCACCCTCAAACCGGAGCACCGCATGAACACCGCCGTCCAGACCTCTTCCGTCAACAGCGAAAAAGCCAAGGCCCTGCAAGCGGCGCTGGCCCAAATCGAAAAGCAATTCGGCAAGGGCACCATCATGCGGCTGGGCGAGGGCGAGCAGATCGAGGACATCCAGGTGGTGTCCACCGGCTCGCTGGGCCTGGACATCGCCCTGGGCGTTGGTGGCCTGCCGCGTGGCCGCGTCATCGAGATCTACGGCCCGGAATCCTCGGGCAAGACCACGCTCACCCTGCAGGTCATCGCCGAGATGCAGCGCCTGAACGGCACTTGCGCTTTCGTGGACGCCGAGCACGCGCTGGACGTGCAGTACGCCCAGAAGCTCGGCGTGAACCTGTCCGACCTGCTCATCAGCCAGCCCGACACCGGTGAGCAGGCACTGGAGATCGTGGACTCGCTGGTGCGCTCGGGTGCCGTGGACCTGGTGGTGGTGGACTCGGTGGCCGCGCTCACGCCCAAGGCCGAAATCGAAGGCGAGATGGGCGACCAGCTGCCCGGTCTGCAGGCCCGCCTGATGAGCCAGGCGCTGCGCAAGCTCACCGCCACCATCAAGAAGACCAACTGCACCGTCATCTTCATCAACCAGATCCGCATGAAGATCGGCGTGATGTTCGGCAGCCCCGAAACCACCACCGGCGGCAACGCGCTGAAGTTCTACGCCTCGGTGCGCCTGGACATTCGCCGTACCGGCACCATCAAGAAGGGCGAAGAAGCCATTGGCAACGAGACCAAGGTCAAGGTGGTGAAGAACAAGGTCTCGCCCCCGTTCAAGACGGCCGAGTTCGACATTTTGTTTGGCGAGGGCATCAGCCGCGAAGGCGAAATTCTCGACCTGGGCGTCGTGCACCGCATCATCGAAAAATCGGGTGCCTGGTACGCCTATGGCGGCGAGAAGATCGGCCAGGGCCGCGACAACGCCCGCGAGTTCCTGAAAGAGAACCCCGACCTGCGCGTGGAAATCGAGAACAAGGTGCGTGAGGCCCTGGGCGTGCCGCTGCTGCCGGTGGACGGTGCCGACGAAGCGGCGCCGGCGGCCAAGGGCAAAAAGGCCAAGGCCGACGTGGCCAGCGCCGAATAAGCGCAGTGGGTTTCCAGGCGCTTTCCCTCAAGGGCCGGGCCCTGCGCCTGCTGGCCGGTCGTGAACATTCACGGGCCGAACTGGAGCGCAAACTGGTCGCTCACGAGACCGAGCCCGGCGAGTTGGCCCGCGCGCTGGATGAGTTGCAGGCCAAGGGCTTCATCAACGAGCAGCGCGTGGTGGAGTCGGTGCTTTACCGGCGCGCCTCGCGCCTGGGCGCATCCCGGGTGAAGCAAGAGTTGCAGGCCAAGGGCCTGCCGGCCGAGGCCGTGGCCCAAGCGGTGGCCGGCTTGCAGGCCACCGAACTGGAGCGCGCGCGCGAGGTCTGGCGCAAGAAGTTTGCGGAACCCGCCAGCGACGCGGCTGGTCGGGCCAAGCAGATGCGGTTTCTGGCCTCCCGGGGCTTCAGCCCCGAGGCCATTCGCCGCGTGGTGCGCGGCGAAGACGACTGATCACAGCCCCAGCATCAGGCGCAGGTTCTGCACCGCAGCCCCGCTGGCGCCTTTGCCCAGGTTGTCCAGGCGGGCGATCAGCACCGCGTGGCGGTGCGCCTCGTTGGCGAACACACGCAGCTCCAGCTTGTTGGTGTCGTTCAGCGCGGTGGCGTCGAGCTTGCCGCTCTCGGTGGCCGGCTCCACGCTCACCCAGCCACCTGCGGCAGCGCTGCCGGCGTAGTGCCGCGCCAGCACGTCGTGCAGATCGGCCGCCTTCGGCTTCCCCGGCAGTTCGTCCAGGTGCAAGGGCAGTTGCACCAGCATGCCCTGGCGGAAGTTGCCCACCGCGGGAACGAAGATGGGGCGACGGGTCATGCCGGTGTAGCGCTGGATCTCCGGCAAGTGCTTGTGCGAGAGGCCAAGCGCATAGGCCTCGAACAGCGGCGCCGTGCCGGCCTCATAGGCCTCGATCATGGTGCGACCGCCGCCCGAGTAGCCGCTGACCGAAGGCAGGGCCACGGGGAATTCCGCCGGCAGCACACCGGCCTGCACCAAGGGGCGCAACAGCGCGATGGCGCCCGTGGCGTAGCAACCGGGGTTGGCCACCCGATCGGCCGCCATCACCGCCTCGCGCTGGCCGTCGCACAGCTCGGGGAAGCCGTACACCCAACCCGGTGCGCAGCGATGGGCGGTGGACGCATCGATGATGCGCGGCTTGCGCCCTTCCAGGCTGTCGACCAAGGCCACCGACTCAATGGCCGCGTCGTCGTGCAGGCACAAGATGACAAGGTCCACGCTGCCCACGATCTCGCGTTTGGCCTGCGGGTCTTTGCGGCGCTGTGGGTCGATGCTGACCAGCTCGATCTCGGGCATCAGCTGCAGGCGCTCGCGAATCTGCAGGCCGGTGGTGCCCGCTTCGCCGTCGATGAATACCTTGAATTGCTTGGCCATGGCGTGGTGGTTTCCTCAGGATCAGGGGAGAAGCACGAGGCGGCCGGTCATCGGCAGGCCTCTCGGGCGACAAAGGCGTCGCTTTTTGGTGCGTCGCACCATGATACATTCCCGCAGTTCTGCCCAAAGTGTGTTCAGGACGCCCGACCGTGGGCGTCGTGCGCGTCCGAAGCGAGCTCTCCCCCCGTTCCATTCCTGAGAGAACCCTCATGAAGATTCACGAATACCAAGGCAAGGAAATCTTGCGCCAGTTTGGTGTGCCGGTGCCCCGTGGCATCCCGGCGTTTACGGTGCAAGAAGCGGTTGAGGCCGCACAGAAGCTCGGCGGCCCGGTTTGGGTGGTCAAGGCCCAGATTCACGCGGGTGGCCGCGGCAAGGGCGGCGGCGTCAAGGTCGCCAAGAGCATTGACGAGCTCAAGGAGCTCGCCGGCAAGATCCTGGGCATGCAGCTCGTCACGCACCAGACCGGCCCGGAAGGCCAGAAGGTTCGCCGCCTCTACATCGAAGACGGCGCCGACATCAAGAACGAGCTGTACGTCTCGCTGGTCACTGACCGTGCAACGCAGAAGGTCGCCCTCATTGCCTCCAGCGAAGGCGGCATGGACATCGAGGAAGTGGCCCACTCCACGCCCGAGAAGATCATCACCGAGATGATCGACCCGCTGACCGGCATCACCGCCGACCAGTCCAAGAAAATCGCTGCGGCCATCGGCCTGACCGGCGGCTCGGTGGACCAGGCCGTGGATCTGTTCGCCAAGCTCTACAAGTGCTACATGGACACCGACGCGTCGCTGGTGGAAATCAACCCCCTGAACTGCGACAGCAAGGGCAACATCATCGCCCTGGACTCCAAGTTCAACTTTGACGCCAACGCCCTGTTCCGCCACCCCGAAATCGTGGCCCTGCGCGACCTGGACGAAGAAGACCCGGCCGAAGTCGAGGCTTCCAAGTTCGATCTGGCCTACATCTCCCTGGACGGCAACATCGGCTGTCTGGTCAACGGTGCCGGCCTGGCCATGGCCACCATGGACACCATCAAGCTGTTCGGCGGCGAGCCGGCCAACTTCCTGGACGTGGGCGGCGGCGCCACCCCCGAGAAGGTCACCGAAGCCTTCAAGATCATGCTCAAGAACCCCAAGGTCAAGGGCATCCTGGTCAACATCTTCGGCGGCATCATGAAGTGCGACACCATCGCCACCGGCGTGATCACCGCCTGCAAGGCCGTGAACCTGTCCGTGCCGCTGGTGGTGCGCATGAAGGGCACCAACGAAGAGCTGGGCAAGAAGATGCTGGCCGAATCCGGTCTGCCCATCATCTCCGCCGACACCATGGCCGAGGCCGCCACGAAGATCGTGGCCGCCGTCAAGTAATCGCCCAGCCAAGGAATCCGATCATGAGCATTTACATCAACAAGGACACCAAGGTCATTACCCAGGGCATCACGGGCAAGACCGGTCAATTCCACACCCTGGGCTGCCAGGCCTACGCGAACGGCAAGAATGCCTTCGTCGCCGGCGTGAACCCCAAGAAGGCAGGCGAGAAGTTCTCGGACATCCCCATTTACGCCTCCGTCAAGGAAGCCGCCGGCCAGACCGGCGCCACCGTGTCCGTGATCTACGTGCCGCCCGCCGGCGCCGCCGACGCCATCTGGGAAGCCGTTGAGGCCGATCTGGAACTGGTGATCTGCATCACCGAAGGCATCCCCGTGCGCGACATGCTGATGGTGCGCAACAAGATGAAGGCCAAGGAAGCCGCTGGCGGCAAGAAGACCCTGCTGCTGGGCCCCAACTGCCCCGGTCTGATCACCCCCGAGGAAATCAAGATCGGCATCATGCCCGGCCACATCCACAAGAAGGGTCGCGTTGGCGTGGTGTCCCGTTCTGGCACCCTGACCTACGAAGCCGTGGCGCAGTTGTCCGAACTGGGCATTGGCCAATCGTCGGCCGTGGGCATTGGTGGTGACCCCATCAACGGTCTGAAGCACATCGATGTGATGAAGGCCTTCAACGATGATCCCGACACCGACGCCGTGATCATGATCGGCGAGATCGGTGGCCCGGACGAAGCCGAAGCCGCTCGTTGGTGCAAGGACAACATGAAGAAGCCGGTGGTCGGCTTCATCGCTGGTGTCACCGCCCCTCCCGGCAAGCGCATGGGCCACGCCGGCGCGCTGATCTCGGGTGGTGCCGACACGGCCGACGCCAAGCTCGCCATCATGGAAGAGTGCGGCTTCACGGTGACCCGCAACCCCTCCGAAATGGGCCGCCTGCTCAAGGGCCTGCTCAAGGGCTGACGCTCACACGGGTTGACCCCAACCATGAAAAAGGCAACGCTTGCGTTGCCTTTTTTGTGCTCAATCACGCTTTGCGGCCGTTTGGCTTGCGCGGTCTGAGGCGGCTGAAACAAAATGCAGCCCTTCACATCGCGCCATTTGGCGACGCGCCAAGTCCCGTCCGGAGGCCGGAGTGTCGACGGTGCTCGGGCCGGTGGCGACGAGTGCTTCGCAAGGGAAATGGTCCAGATTCGTTCGGGCAACCTTCGATCTCCGTCGAGCAACCGGACAGGCAGCCTCCTCATTTGGTCGAGCGATTTGGTGGCACATTCTGGCGATACCTCAGCTGCTAAGAGCAGGGCAGGGTCACCTGTTTCCCTGCCTTGTGCCGCAGCCATGGCTTAGATGCGCCCAACATGAACTTTGAGTTTTTCAGCCTGTCGGACACGGGACTGGTCAGGGATAACAATGAAGATTCCGTGTCCATCGATGCCGACAACCGCCTCGTGGTGCTGGCCGATGGCATGGGTGGCTACAACGCAGGCGAAGTTGCCGCCGCTATGGCAACCACCTTTATCAAAGCTGAGCTCGGTCGGTGGATTGCCGATGGCGGACACGAGTCAAGTTCGCGAGAACTGAAGCGGGCCATGGAGGTGTGTATCGACAACGCCAACCGCTCCATCTTCAATGCGGCCAATTCCAATCCGCAGTATGCCGGTATGGGCACAACTCTGGTGATGGGGGTGTTTCTCGACGGCAAGGCCATGATTGGGCACGTGGGTGATTCCCGTTGCTATCGCCTTCGCCGTGGAGAGCTAGCCCAGATCACGCGTGACCATTCATTGCTTCAGGAGCAAATTGACGCAGGGCTCATCTCGCTGGAGCAAGCTCAGTTCGCCACGCACAAGAACCTAGTCACTCGCGCCCTGGGCGTAGAAGACACCGTACTTCTTGAGGTGTCCGAGTACCGGGCGGAAGATGGTGATCTCTACCTGTTCTGCTCGGATGGCCTTAGCGACATGGTGCCCGACAATCGCTTACGTGCTCTGTTGCAGGTCGAGACCAGTTTGAGGGAAAAAGCCCGGTCCTTGGTGGATGCCGCCAATGATGGCGGCGGACGCGACAATATTTCGGTAATACTGGCGCATGCACGTGCTAGGCCGATGCGCAAAGGCTTGCTGTCGCGAATGCTCGGAAAATAGTCCCAATCACTTAAGAACAGATCACCGGATCCAGAGGAGTCGGCCATGCCGAAAATGATCGTTTCCATTGATGGCGTCGTCATCAAAGAAGTGCAGCTCACCAAAGACCGCACCACACTCGGACGGCGGCCCTATAACGACATCGTCATCGACAACCTGGCGGTCAGCGGTGAGCACGCGGTGCTGCAGATGGAGGGCGATCGCTTCGTCATCGAAGACCTCAACAGCACCAACGGCACCTACGTCAACGGTCAGACCGTCAAGAAGCAGGCGCTGAGCAATGGCGACACCATCGAGATCGGCAAGTACAAGATCAAGTTCGTGCTGGACGGCGCCGCAGGCCAGCGCGAGAAGACCACGGTCATCAATGCCGGGACGGTGGTGGCGAGTGAAGATGGTTCCGCCAATGCGCTGGGGTCGGCCGTGATCAAGGTCTTGTCCGGCAACGCCACCGGGCGCGAGGTGCCCCTGGTCAAGGTGGTCACCACCATCGGCAAGCCAGGTGTCGCCGTGGCAGCCATCACCAAGCAGCCCAACGCTTACGTGGTGGCCGTCGTCGATGGCACGCATGCGCCCACCCTCAATGGGCAGCCGATCGGCAGCGAACCCATCGAGCTGCGCAATGGCGACATCTTGGAATTGGCTGGAACTCGCATGCAGTTCCTGTTCAAACCCTAACTCCTGCCTCGGGGGTATACAAGTGCCCCCAAAGTGCCAAAAAAGTCCTATACCACCTCATTGCTGCAGGGTAGGCTTCGCGAGTTCTGACTTGCTCGGTTAGCCCACATGAGGATTCGCGTCCTGGGGTGTTCTGGCGCCATCGCCCAAGGATGCCGCACCACCTCTTTCCTGATTGACGACGACGTCTTGATAGACGCTGGTACTGGCGTGGGCGATCTCACGCTGGATGAGATGGCGCGCGTGGGCGATGTGCTGCTCACCCATTCCCATCTTGACCACGTGGCGGCCCTGCCCCTCATGCTGGATGCAGTGGCCGCCCGCCGCATGGCACAGGGCCTGGGTCCGATTCGGGTACACGCCCTGCCGGAAACCATTGCTGCCTTGAAGGCTCACGTTTTCAATGGTGTTATCTGGCCCGACTTCTCTGCCATTCCCCGGGCAGATGCCCCCCTCATCGTCTTCGTGGCCTTGCAAGTTGGTCAGCGCCTGTTTTTGGCGGGCAAACAGATTGAGGCGCTGCCTGCGGTTCATACTGTGCCGGCAGTGGGCTATGCCGTGAGCGCGGGGGCCGGCCATTGGGTCTTCAGTGGGGATACCGAGCGCAACCCTGCGTTTTGGGCGCGCATCAACGAACTGGCGGTCAGCCACCTGGTGATCGAAACTGCCTTCAGCGATCGCGAACAGGCCATCGCTCAACGCAGCCTGCACCTCGCACCCGCCACCTTGGCCCAAGAACTGGCCCAGATCGCCATTGGCTGCCAATACCCCATCTACATCACCCATACCAAACCCGCCGAGACGGGTCTCATCGTCGATGAAATTCGACGCTTCGACGGCGAGCCACGCCATGACATCCGGTGGCTGACCACCGGTGATGTCTTTGAGGTGTGACGATTTTTGTCACCTTGGTTAGGGCTGACAAAAATCGTCTGCCCTTATGGGGCGAACTCCGCTACTTTTTGCCGAAAATAAATCCAAAAGTATGTGTTCCGGCCAGATTTCAGGAGGCGATAGCCCTGGCATGGTCCATGCTGACAAGCCTACGTCCCTGTCACAACCCTTTGAGGAGTTTTCATGAAGCGTACCCTGCAAAAAGGTTTCACCCTGATCGAACTGATGATCGTGGTGGCCATCATTGGTATTCTGGCCGCTGTGGCCCTGCCGGCCTATCAGGACTACACCACCCGCGCCAAGGTGTCGGAAGTGATCCTGGCCGCTTCGTCGGCTCGTACGGCTGTTGCGGAAGCTGCGCAGACCATTGGTGAGATGCCAGAACTCGCTAGCATTGCTTTCGATTCGCAGGCATCCAAGTTTGTCAGCAGCGTTAGCTATGCTCGCTCTTCTGCCTCCGTTGGGGTTGTCACTGCGCTGGCAACTGGTGACACTCGAATTTCCGGCGGGAGTATTGTTTTGTCCGGTACGGTTTCGAGCAACGGCCAGGTTGATTGGGTTTGCGGTGGTTCGATCCAAGCTAAATACCGTCCTGCTTCTTGCCGTTAAACCAAACGAAGCAAGCAAGGCCCTGAGGGGCCTTTTTTTATGCACATTGTCAACAAGCCTCTCTGGACCCCCCTGGCATCCATTGCCCTCGCGTTATCTTGGCTTCTGCCAAATGCGCAGCCGCCATGGGCAGCCTTTCATAAGGACGCCTTTTTGGCGTTGGTGTTGACCTTGGCATGCTTTCCAATGGTCCTGCGAGCCTGGAAGCTCCGTGCCGAATCTCATTTGGATTGGCTGTCCTGTTATCTGATGGGACTCGCCCTGCTGGCGTTGTCTCATTGGTGGATGGGGAAGGTGGACTTTCTTGGGCAAGCGTTTGTCGGCTGGCTGTACTTCTTTGCAGCAGGCTTTGCCATGTACGCAGGGCGCCTGTGGACGGCTAGCAGCCTTGGCCATGTGGAGCGTTTTCTGTTTTCGGCTTTCGTCGCTGCGGGAATCGCAACGGCTGGGATGATGTATGGCCAGTGGGCACAGATTGACATGCATCCGGTCTGGTTCAACTATCTGCCACCTGGCGAGCGGCCGTACGGCAATCTGAACCAAGCCAACAATGCGGGCTCCTTGTTGTTGTTGAGCTTGATTTCCCTTGCCTGGTTAATGCTGACGTCGAAGCTGCGCGCACGCGTGTTCCTGATGGCCGGGGTCTTCGTGATTGGCGCTCTTGTGTTGACCGCATCCCGAATCAGCTTCCTGTCCTTTGTGGGCTTACTGGTGGTGGCGCAGATGTTGACTTGGCGTCTGCCCAGGTTCAGAGGCTACCGTTGGTTTCCTCTCATTTTGTTTCTGGTGTTTGCTTCGATTTTCCTTGCACAGCAGTATGGCTGGGG
Source organism: Hydrogenophaga sp. (assembly GCF_041913525.1). GTDB lineage: Bacteria > Pseudomonadota > Gammaproteobacteria > Burkholderiales > Burkholderiaceae_C > Hydrogenophaga. The sequence goes on from NZ_JAYSFD010000008.1 coordinate 20,635, forward strand.
AGAGGCGGCGGAGAACTCGAATCCATTGCGGCGAGACCTTGCAGGCATCCGCATGGCAGCGTACTCAGCATTCGGTGAGGCTATCGTTAGTGGACCTCTGACGGGCTTTGGATTTGATCAAGCTGTCAAAGCTCAGCTGTTCGCTGGCCAGCTTGGACACAAGCTACCAGGTCTCTTTGGGTGGACGCACAATTTCGTACTCGACATCGCTGTGTGGTTTGGCTGGCCGATTGCCTTGCTAGGAATTGCCGTGGGCGGCTGGTCCGTTTATCAATTGCGCCATCTCTCTGTCGATTCAACAGCCGCAGCCAGTATCGCGTGTGTGATCGTTCTTCTGATGCACGGCATGGTTGAGTTGCCACTTACATATGCCTACTATTTGTTGCCCCTTTGTTTGCTGATCGGGGCGTTGCTTGGTCGAGCGGCTATTCCCTCGATTCGTTTGCCTATTCCCTTGTCTGGTGCATTTTTGATTGGACTGTCAATCGCCTTGGCAACTATCTTTGTTGACTACATGCGCGTGGAGACGGCTTTCAACGCCTGGCGATTCAAGGTGGCTCGAATTGGTGCGATTCCCGACAAAATCGAAGCCAAGTTTATGGTCTTGGATCATTTTTCCGTGCTAATTGAAGGACTGGATGCAGATCCCTCACAAGCGCAGAGTTTTGACATGGCGCGTTTTCGCTCAGCCGTCTTGTCGTTTCCCTCGCCATATGCGCTTCAGCGTCTTGTGCTTCTGCAGGCGAAGAGTGGTGACGCTAGTGGCGCTAAAGAAAGTGTGGAAGTGGCGCGCCTGCTCACCTCCAAAGAAACCAACCGTGACATGGCTGCGCAATGGGCAGTGTGGCAGAGGATGGATCACGAGGTGGCCGCGGTCGATTGGCCGTCAGAGTAAGGTTGCGACCCCCATTGCATCTTCACTGGAAGATTGCTTGCATCACCCCGCCACAAACACCCCACTCTTCCCCCCTCGCTTCTCCATCAGCCTTACCCCCTCCACCACCATCCCCCTGTCCACGGCCTTGCACATGTCGTAGATGGTGAGCAGGGCCACGCTGCAGGCCGTCAGGGCTTCCATCTCGACGCCGGTCTGGCCGGTGCATTCGGCCCGAGTGGTGCAGCGGACGCTGTTGCTGTCGGGCTCGATGTCGAAATCGACGGTCACGCGGGTGAGCGCGATGGGGTGGCAGAGGGGGATGAGGTCGCTGGTTTTTTTGGAGGCCTGGATGCCGGCGATTCGGGCAATGCCGAGCACATCGCCCTTTTTGGCGGTGCCTGACTGGATGAGGGTCAGGGTGTCGGGCTGCATGGTGATGCGGCCTTCGGCCACGGCGATGCGCTGGGTGTGGGCCTTGTCGCCCACGTCGACCATGTGGGCCTGGCCTTGGGCGTCGAAATGGGTGAGGTGGGAGGTGGGGGTGCTGGTGTTTGCCATGGTGCGTTTACATCGGGTTCACTGAACCGTCGGGTGCTTGCGGGCATCATACGGGGATGCTGGAACACCAATTGGTCTCCCTGGCCTTGATGGCCGCGCTGGGTTTGTCTGCGGTGGCGGCGCCGGTTGGTGCCGCCGACACAAGCGCCCTCCCTGCTCACGCACTGCCGAGCTTGGGCGATGGCGATGGCATGTCCGTTTCGGCCGAGCGCCGACTGGGCGACCGCTTGGCGCGGGACATTTACCGAGACCCGATGTACCTGGACGACCCGGTCATTGGTGACTACTTGCAACAGCTTTGGCAACCGCTTTTGGCTGCCGCGCGGGAACGTGGCGAAGTGCCCCCCGATTTGGCCGAGCGCTTGGCTTGGGAGTTGATGGTCTCGCGTGACCGTGCCGTCAACGCCTTTGCCATGCCGGGGGGCTATCTGGGTGTGAACCTGGGCTTGCTGGCGGTGACAGAGCGCCCCGAAGAGGTGGCGTCGGTGCTGGCACACGAGCTCAGCCACGTGTCGCAGCGGCACATTGCCCGCTTGATCAGCCGCGAAGAAAAAATGGCGCCCTGGGTGATGGGGGCCATGGTGCTGGGGGCGCTGGCGGCAGGCTCCAACGCCAATGCGGCGGGCGCGGCCATCGTGGGCAGCTCGGCCGTGGCGGCGCAGCAGTCTTTGAATTTCTCGCGCGACATGGAGCGCGAAGCCGATCGCGTGGGCTTTGGGGTGCTCACGGGGGCCGGCTTTGATGGTCTGGGTTTCGTCACCATGTTCGATAAGCTGCAACAGGCTTCCAAGCTCAATGACGACGGGGCCTTTCCTTACCTGCGCAGCCACCCGCTGACCGGTGATCGCATCGCCGACATGAAGGCGCGTTTGCCGGTGGGGCCGCTGGCGGCGAGCAGCCCTCGCCCAGGTCTGCCCACCGCGGAGCAGCATGTCCTGATCTCGGCGCGCGCCCGGGTGATGGCGGAAAAAAGCCCGGACCGCTGGCGCACCTGGCTGTCGACGGGTTCCGCTGACAAGGCCACGGCGGGTGACCGGTATGCGGCGGCCTTGTCGGCGCAGCGCCTGGGTCAACGCGCGCAGGCCATTGCCTTGGCGCAAACCCTTCGAGGACAAGTGGGGTCTGCTTCGCGGCCCACGGTGGACGCCCTGCTGATGGAACTGCTGTTGTCGCCCGGTGCCTTGGCGACTGGGCAAGATGTTTTGCTGGCCTCGCTTCGCGACTCGGCTCTCGCGTCCTCATCGCGTGCGATGGTGTTGCTGGGGGCTCAGGCGGCCTTGGCCACCGGCCAGCCCGGGCGGGCGGTCAGCCGTTTGCAGGAGTGGGCAGTGCAACACCCGCGGGATGCTCAGGCGTGGCAACTGCTGTCACGTGCGCGTTCCCAGCAAGGGCAGACCTTGCACGCGGTGCGGGCCGATGCCGAGGCCCATGTGGCGCAGCGGGACTACGCAGGCGCTCTGGAGCGCCTGAAGGCCGCGCAGGCTTTGCCACCAGCCGTGCGCAACGCTGACCCGATCGAACTCGCGATCGTGGACAGCCGACGGCGCGACGTGGAACTGCTGCTGAAAGAGCAAATGCGCGAGGCGCGCGAGGAGTGAGCGGCGCGCTCAGCGCCTGAACACCGCCTGCATGGCGCTGTCCACCACCAGCAACAGCAGCGAGTACAGCACCGAGCCCAGCATGGCGGCCCAGAAGCCGGTGACCACAAAGCCGTCCAGCACGCTGGCGGCGGCCCAGAAGAGCAAGGCGTTGATCACGAAGAGGAACAAGCCCAGGGTGACCACCGTGACCGGCAGGGTGAGCAAGACCAGCAAGGGGCGAAGAAAGATGTTGAACAGGCCAATGACAGCCGCAGCGATGAGGGCGGCCGCGTAGCCCTCGATCTGCACGCCGGAGTAAAGAGCGGCCACCACCAGAAGGGCACAGGCCGCCAGCAGCCAACGGATGATCAGTTTCATGCGGCCAGCATAGCACCGGGCACAAAAAAGGCGGCACCCCTAAGGGTGCCGCCTTGCGGCTCAGGGCCGAGGCCCAGATCAGGCTTCTTGTTGCACCGGACGGCGCGAAGCAATGTACTTGCCCAGTGCCAGCACCAGCAGCGCACCAGCCACAGCAGCGCCGTACTTCACGACCGGGGTCTGGGGCAGCTTGAGCATCCAGGACCACTTCTCGGGGTCGGCCAGGGCCGGGTCGGTGACCAGCATGCCACCGGCGATCCAGCCCAGCAGCATGCCGCCGGCCACGATGATGATGGGGAAGCGGGCCATGAGCTTGATGACCAACTGGCTGCCCCAGACGATGATGGGGATGGAGATCAGCAGACCCAGCACCACCAGCAGCAGGGAGTGCTCGCCAGCGTGTTGAGCGGCACCAGCGATGGCGATCACATTGTCCACGCTCATCACCAGGTCGGCCACGATGATGGTCTTGATGGCGGCGAACAGCTTGTCGCTGCCCTGAATGTCGCCGTGGCCGTCTTCGTCGGGCGCGATCAGCTTCACGCCGATCCACACCAGCAGCAGGGCACCCACGAACTTCAGGAAAGGCACGTTGAGCAGCGTCATCGCGAAGGCGATGAGGATCACCCGCAGCACGATGGCGCCAGCGGTGCCCCAGATGATGCCCTTGGTGCGTTGGGCGGGCGGCAGTTTGCGGCAGGCCAGCGCGATCACCACCGCGTTGTCACCACCGAGCAGGATGTCGATGATGATGATTTGCCCGAGTGCCACCCAGAAGGCGGGTGAAGTCAGAAAGTCCATATGCTCCTCGTCGTCGATTGAATCGTGTTGGGTCGCGGGCAATGGCCATCGCGCAGGCACGCCCGGAGACGGCGCGATGGGGCGCAGGCTGAGGGAGGATGCGGTCTGACCGGCCCCGCTGGGGCCCATCAAAGGTCTTGCCCAACCTGTTGCACGCAACAGGCCCAACGTGCCGGAAGCCACATGGGCTTCGTGCTGACGACACATCAGACGCTCCGGATGGCCCCACATGAAAGGCCAGCGAGCGGAGGGCTACTCCCCTTCGAGCCGTGGATTGTATCGGCCCGCACCCGTGCTGTTGCATGGCGTGTGTACGCAATTCCCACAGCGCGCCTCGGCCACCTTGGGCTGGCTATGATGCGCACCCCATGCCCGGCATCCACATCACCGACATCGAATCGGCCATCAACCACTGGCGCCAGCGCTGTCCCTCGCCCGATGGCGTGCGGCTTTCGCCCGAGGTGCAGGCCCTGGCCGAGGTGTACGCGCAGATGGTCTACGCTGGCGAGAGCGAGGTGGACGAGGCGGCCATGTCGGCCGATGCCTTGGCGGCCTGGCTGACCTGGTACGACACCACGCCCGACACGCCGTGCATCGCCATCTGTTCCACCAGCCAGGGTGATGAGCGCTGCAAAGGCTGTGGTCGCAGCTTTGAAGAGGTGCAGCGCTGGACGGAGATGACGCCCGTGCAGAAGCGGGCCACATGGCGCCGCATCACCATCGAGGGCGATGCCTGGCGCTTCAACCGCTACGCAGAACGCGCGCGCTGACCACGCCGAGCGCGCTCAGGCGGGGATGGCGTAGTTGGCCTGGGTGAGCTGGTCAACGCCGCAGCTCAGGTCGCCCACCCACTCGATGAACTGGGGCACGGCCTCGCCGACCAGCGGTGCGCCGTGCTGCGGCACGATCATGCGAATAGGCAGCTGCCGAACCATGTTGGCCCACAGGCGCAACACCTTGCCCGACACCATGTAGCGCCGGTGGAAGGCCTCCATGCGCGGGATGTGCGGTGCCAGGTCGAACACCGGTTGGGTGGCTTGCTTCGACGTGCCGATGGACACGCCCAGGTCGCCCGAGAACAGGATGCGGCTGGCCGGGTCCCAGAACTGGAAGTTGCCTTCCGAGTGCATGAAGTGCCCGGGTAGGGCCAAGATCTCGCCCCGCCCCAGGGGGATGCGCATGCCTGGGTCGGGGATGCCGACGATGCGGCCCTGGGTCTTGCCGGGCTTGCAGAAGTGCGGGGCGAAACGCTCCCACAAGCGCGAGATGTAGAGCGTGGCCTGGGTGCTGGTCATCCAGCGGTCGAGCGAGGCGATGATGTCCGGGTCGGCGTGGGAAGCCAGGATCTTGGACAGCCGCTGCGGCGGAAAGTAGCGCCCCACCGTGAGCAGCAGCTCGTTGTAGGCCATGTTGCCGCCTGGGTCGATGATGGCGCCCGAGTCGCCGTCGATCACCAGGAACTGGTTGGCCTGCACCGCTTCGCCGCCCTCGTCGCTGAGGTGGGCAAACATCAGGCACACGTGCCCGCCTTCGTTGAAGAGTTCAATCGCCATGGTGGAAATGTATCGGGCAGGCTTGCCCGATACATGGCGTCCAATTCAATTGCGCGATGGTCGGTGGTGTGCCGCGCGCCAGCGGTCAGGAGCGGCGGGCCAGTTCCACGGCCTTGCCGATGTAGCTGGCCGGCGTGAGGGCCAGCAGGCGGTCTTTCTCGGCCTCGGGAATGTCCAGGCTGCGGATCAGCGTGTGCAGCGCCTCGGCCGTCACGGTCTTGCCGCGGGTCACCTCCTTGAGCTTCTCGTAAGCGCCTTGCACGCCAAAGCGGCGCATCACCGTCTGGATGGGCTCGGCCAGCACTTCCCACGAGGCGTCGAGGTCGGCGGCCAGGGCTTCTTCGTTCAGCTCCAGCTTGCCCAGGCCCACGCCGAGCGCGTGGTAGGCCAGCACGGCGTAGCCCAGGGCCACGCCCATGTTGCGCAGCACGGTGGAGTCGGTGAGGTCGCGCTGCCAGCGGCTGATGGGCAGCTTCTCGGAGAGGTGGCGCAACAGGGCGTTGGCCAGGCCCAGGTTGCCTTCGGCGTTTTCGAAGTCGATCGGGTTGACCTTGTGCGGCATGGTCGAGGAGCCGATTTCGCCGGCCTTGAGCTTCTGCTTGAAGTAGCCCAGGCTGACGTAGCCCCACACGTCGCGCGAGAGGTCGATCAGGATGGTGTTGGCGCGCGCCACGGCGTCGAACAGCTCGGCCATGTAGTCGTGCGGCTCGATCTGGATGCTGTAGGGCTGGAAGGTCAGGCCCAGGCCCAGCGGCTCGGGCGTCTCCACGACCTTGCGGCTGAAGGCTTCCCAGTCGAAGTCGGGCCAGGCGCTGAGGTGGGCGTTGTAGTTGCCCACGGCGCCGTTCATCTTGCCCATGAGCTTCACGCTGGCAATGCGCTCGCGCGCCGCCGCCAGGCGCACCACCACGTTGGCCAGCTCTTTGCCCACGGTGGTGGGGCTGGCGGTCTGGCCGTGGGTGCGGCTGAGCATGGGGATGCTGGCGTAGGCGTGGGCCATGTCGCGCAGCTTGGTGATGACTGCGTCTAGCGCGGGCAGCAGCACCTGGTCGCGCCCGCCCTTGAGTTGCAGGGCGTGGCTGGTGTTGTTGATGTCTTCGCTGGTGCAGGCGAAGTGCACGAACTCGGCGGCCTTCTCCAACTCGGGACGGGCCTCGAACTTGGACTTGATCCAGTACTCCACGGCCTTCACGTCGTGGTTAGTGGTTTTCTCGATTGCCTTGATGGCCTCGCCGTCTTCTTCGTTGAAGTTTTTCACCAGGCCCATGAGGTAGGTGCGGGCGCCGGGTGACAAGGGCTTGAACTCTTCAAAGCCGGCGTCAGACAGGGCGATGAACCAGGCGATCTCGACCTGCACGCGACGGTGCATGTAGCCCAGTTCGCTCATGAAGGGGCGCAAGGGCGCGAGGCGCGCGGCATAACGCCCGTCAAGCGGCGAGAGCGCGGTGATGGGGCTCAGGGCCAAGGGAGCCGGGCTGGCGGTGGGGGAGGAGGCTGTGGGACGCATCCCCTAATTGTAGGAGCCCACCCAAGTATCACCGTAGGTGTCAGCGTCGCGAGGGCTGGCTCGGTAAAATTGCGGTCCCCCGATTCCCCCACATCCATCCATGAAGCTCATTGGTGCCATCACTAGCCCTTACGTGCGAAAAGTGCGCATCGTCATGGCGGAAAAGAAGCTCGACTACAAGCTCCACCTGGAGGATGTGTGGTCGGACGAGACGCACATCATGGCGTCCAACCCGCTGGGCAAAGTGCCTTGCCTGGTGATGGAGGGGGGCGAGGCGGTGTTCGATTCGCGTGTCATCGTCGAGTACCTGGACACCCTCTCGCCCGTGGGCAAGCTCATTCCGCCCTCGGGCCGCGAGCGTGCCGAGGTCAAGACTTGGGAGGCGCTGGCCGATGGCCTGCTGGACGCGGCGGTGCTGGCGCGCCTGGAAGCCACCTGGGCAGGGCGTCGCGAGGGCGAGCGCAGCCAGGCTTGGATCGATCGGCAGACGGCCAAGATTCGCGCCAGCCTGAAGGCGCTCAGCCAGGGCCTGGGCGACAAGCCCTTCTGCTCGGGCATTCACTTCAGCCTGTCGGATGTGGCGACGGGCTGCGCCCTGGGCTACCTGGATTTCCGATTCCCCGAGGTCGATTGGCGCGCCGACTACGCCAACCTGGCTCGCCTGAGCGAGAAGCTCAACCAGCGCCAGAGCTTCATTGACACCCAGCCGGACCGCGTGCCCCCGGCACCAGCCGCGCCCCAGCCGGCCTGATCACTGGCTGGCGCGGCGCTTGAGCCAGCGCATCAGGGCGCCGAGCACGGGCAATTTTTCGTACAGCTCTTCGGCCGCGTCCCAGTAGTCGCGGTGGTCGAGCACCCGCCCGTCGGGTGCCAGGCGCAGGTGACTGCCGCCGCGAATGGTCTGCTCGGGCTGCGGGCCGGCGCCCTTGAAGCGAAAGCGGAAATCCCACACCAGAAAGGCCTGGTCACCGTCCACCAGGCGCTGCGTCACCACGAAGCGCGGCTCGTCCAGGCGCTCGTACATGTGCTCGAAGATGGCGCGAATGGCGGCCACGCCCACCACCTCGTTGAACGGGTCTTTGAAGCACGCCTGTTCGGTGTAGAGGCTGCCCAGTTCGCCCAGGCGCTCACGCGTGAGGTGTTCAAAGAAGTCGCACAGGCGGGCCACGGCCTCGCGGCTGTCTAGGTGCATGGTCACAGGCCGGTGAAGCGCCGCACCACCGGGAAATAGAGCCGGTAGGGCAGTTGGCGCAAGAGTTTCATCCAGCGCGTGAAGCGCTTGGGGTAGTGGATGTCAAAGGCCCCATCGGCCCAGGCGTCGAGCATGGCCTGGGCGGCTTGTTCGGGCGACACCAGCGCCGGCATGTTGAACTCGTTCTGCGCGGTGAGCGGCGTTTTCACAAAGCCGGGGTGCACCACGCTCACGCCCAGTCCCAGGGGCGAGAGGTCAAGGTACAGCGTCTCGGCCAAGTTGGTGAGCGCGGCCTTGGTGGGGCCATAGGCCAGGCTTTGCGGCAGGCCGCGAAAACCCGCCACGCTGCTGATGAGGCTGATGTGGCCGTGGCCCTGCGCCAGCAGAGAGGGCAGTACCGCGTCGAGCACGTGCAGCGCGCCGGTGTAGTTGATGTCCAGGTGGCGCTTCATCTCGGCCAGGTCGAAGGCGGTGGCGCGCAGTGCGCGGTAGTGGCCGGCGCAGTAAAGCACCATGTCCAGCGGGCCTTCGGCCAGGATGGCGCGGGCCACCTCGGCCACTTCGTCGGCATCGGTCACGTCCAGGGGCCAGGACTGGGCGGTGGCCTGGCCTGCGTTGGCGTGCCGCTGCACGAAGGCGTCCAGCGCGGAGGCACTGCGCGCCGACACGATGACGCGGGCGCCTTGGGCGATGAGGGCCTCGGCCGTGGCCAGGCCAATGCCACTGGAGGCTCCGATCAACCACACGCGTTTGCCACGCCAGTGGCGCAGCGGCGGGTTCAGTGGGGCGAGCCAGGGGCGGGGTGCGGCGAACGTGGCGGTGGTCATGATCCGCGTTTGACAAATGACAGCGTGACCTCGCCCAGGCGCACGCCGAACTTGCTCATGGTGGCTTTGTTGAGCATCACGCGCTCGTCCATCAGGTACATCCAGTCGTCGAACTGCACCTCGATCACCCGGCCGTCCACGGGCAGGGCCAGGGTGTAGCCCCAGCGGAAGGCGTTGCCGCTGGTGCGCCCACGGGCCTGGCCGACCACGTCGTCGGCCTCGCCGGTGTACTCGCCATTGCCCAGGTGCTTGAGTCGCCAGATGCGTTTTTGTTTTGTGCCGTCGGAGTAGACGAAGTCTTCGTCGAGCACGCCGTTGTCGCCATCCCACTGGCAGCGCATCACCACGGTGAAGCGCTTGACCACCTCGCCCGAGCGGTCGGTGAAGATGCCGTAGGCGTCGAGGGTGCCGTTGAAGTACTGGCGCAGGTCCAGCGCGGGCTTTTCGCTGGCGTAGCGCTCGACCTGGGGGCCAGCGCAACCGGCCAAGGCGGCGGAGGCGGCCAGGCCGGCGGTGAGCAGAAGGCGTCGTTGCATGGTGGGGTCTCCTGATCGGTCAGGTGTGAATCGGGGTGGGGGCGTGCGCGGCCGCTGGCCGGATCACGCCGAGGTAAAGCGCCGCCGCGGCCAGCCCCTTGAGCAGGCAGGGCAGCAGGCAGTAGGCGGCGGTGAGGGCTTGCAGTGCCTGTGGGTCGCGTGCACCAGGCGCGTAGCCGAACAGCGCGAGCAAGGGCAGCGCCACGCCGGCGGCCAGGGCCAGGTTGAGCTTGGCGGCCAGGTTCCACCAGCCGAAGAAGGCGCCTTCGCTGCGGCCGCGTTCGCCGAGCTGGCCGATCACGCCGGCCAGCATCGCGCCGGGCAAGGCCAGGTCGGCCCCCAGGGCCAGGCCGGACAGCGCGCACACCGCCACGAACCAGGGCCAGTCGCCGCTGCCCAGCGTGGCCGCCCAGGCAAAGGTGGCCACGGCCAGCGCCATGCCCAGCAGCCATGAGCGGGACAAGCCCCAGCGGGCCACGGCGCGAACCCACACGGGAATGGACAAAGCCCCGCAGGCGAAATAAGTGGCCAGCACCACGGGTTCGGCGTGCGCGGGGGCTTGCAGGCGGTCTTGCACGAAGAACAGCACCAGCGTGGCGGGCAGCGCGCTGGCGGTGCCGTTGAGCACGAACACCGCCATCAGCCGGCGGAAGGCGCTGTGCCGCCACGGCGATGCCGAGGGGGCCGTGGTTGCGCGGTCGTGGCCGGCCAGTGGAGGCACGCTCACCGACCACGCCCACCAGGCCAGGGCCAGGGCCGCGGCGAACACGATGACCACGCCTTGCAAGCCCGCCAGCGAGGGCAGCACCGAGGCCACCAGCACGCCCACCAGGGCAAAGCCTTCGCGCCAGGCCACCACGCGGCTGCGTTGCGCCTCGTTGCCGCCGAGCCGGGCACCCCAGGCCTGGTGCGCCACCGAGAGCACGCTGTAGGCGATGTAGGTCAGCACCAGCGCCCCGGCGGCCCAGGCCAGCAGGGCCTCGGTCGTGGTGCGCAGGGCGGCTGGCGGAAACAGCAGGCCCCATAGCCCCAGTGCCAACACCACGGCGGCCAAGGCACCCACGGCGAGCACGGCGCGCGCCGCGCGTGCGGCCAGGCGGTCGCACCAGCGGCCGATGGCCGGGTCCAGCAGGGCGTCCACCAGGCGGGTGGCCAGCAACACGGCACCGAGGGCGCCCAGCGGCGTGGCGAACTCGCGGGCGTAGTGGTTGGGCAGCAGCACGTACAGCGGCAGCGCCACGAAGGCCAGTGGCAGGCCCAGCAAGCCGTAGGCGGTGCCTTGGCGCCAGGCGCCCGTGCCCGTGAAGCGCGCGGCAGGGTCGACCGTGGTGAGCGGTGTCATGGCGTGCGCGGCGCGGCGCTGGCCACCGATTGCAGCAGGCTGGCGCGCATGCGCGGTTGCGAGGACTTGGGCGAGAGCCAGATGCCGAAGAAGCGGCGCGAGAAGGCGTCGTCAGGCAGTTCGCCCAGCGATTGACCGTTGAGGAAGAAGCGCGCGCCAACGCCCGGTTGGTGCAGGCCGGTGATGCGGTCACCGCGCTGCACGTTGGGGAAGAGGCGCGCCATGTCGGCCAGCCAGCGCTGGGCCTGGGCGTCGTCCAGCGGGCTTTGTTCGCGCATCTCATCAATCGAGCGCTGGGCGATGTCGGGGCCATCGAAGGCGCGCAGGTAGGCCAGCTCCAGCGCGAAACGGTGGTCGGCGTAACGCTCAGGCTCAAAGCCTGCGGCGGCAAAGAGCGTGGCGTCGTACACCTCGAAGCCCCACACCCGCAACCGGGTCTTGCCCACCGGGCGCAAGCCCTGCAGTGCCGAGGTCAGCGGCGAATCGGCCTGGGGGTTGTTGGCCCACACGGGTGCCGACAGGGCCAGGGCCGTGCTGATGAGAAGGGGGCGCCGTCGCATGGTGTGCTTCGCCTGGTGGCTGCTCACTCGGGCTTGCGCAGCGTGTACTGCACCACGTCGATGTTGCGCTGCGCGAAGCCGGCCTCGCAGTAGGCGAGGTAGAACTCCCAGGTGCGCAGGAAGCGCGCGTCGAAGCCCTGTGCCAGCACGCGCTCTTGTTCGTGCAGGAAACGCTCGCGCCATTGGCGCAGCGTCTCGGCGTAGTCGGGGCCGAAGGCGAACTCGTCCACCACCTCCAGGCCCGCGGCGCGCGCCTGCGCCTTGAACTCGCGCGGGCAGGGCAGGCAGCCGCCGGGGAAGATGTACTGCTGAATGAAGTCGGTGCCCTGGATGTAGCGCTCGAACAGGGCGTCGTCGATCACGATGCTCTGGATGCAGGCGCGGCCGCCCGGCTTGAGCAGCCGGCCCACCGCCTGAAAGTAGGTGGGCCAATACTCGCGGCCCACCGCTTCCACCATTTCGATGGAGCAGATGGCGTCGAAGGGCGCGTCGGCGATGTCGCGGTAGTCCTGCAGGCGCAGGTCGGCGCGCTCGGCGGCGCCCAGGGCCTGCAGGCGGTCGCGGGCGAAGGCGAGCTGCTCGGTGGACAGCGTCACGCCGGTGAGGTGGGCACCGAACTCGGTGGTGGCCTTCTCGGCCAGGGCGCCCCAGCCGCAGCCAATTTCCAGCACGCGATGGCCCGGCTGCACGCCGGCCATTCGCAGGGCGCGCGCCACCTTGGCGTGTTGGGCGGCCACCAGGTCTTGGCCGGGGTGCTCGAAGTGGGCCGACGAGTAGTTCATCGTCTCGTCCAGCCACAGGCGGTAGAAGGCGTTGCCCAGGTCGTAGTGTGCGTGGATGTTGCGCCGGCTGTTGGCCTTGCTGTTGCGGTTGAGCAGGTGGCGCACGCGGTAGGCCAGGCGGCCCAGCCACGAGCCGTAGATGGCGTCTTCCACCTCGCGGCGGTTGGCCACCAGCAGTTCCAGCAACTGCGTGAGGTTCGGGGTCGTCCAGTCGCCGGCGATGTAACCCTCGGCAAAGCCGATGTCGCCTGACTTCAGCACCGCGCCGAACACGTTCCAGCGGTGCAGCCGCAGGCTGGCGTGCGGGCCGTCTGCCTGGCCGAAGCGGTGGGTGGTGCCGTCGGGCAGCATCACGGTGAGGCTGCCCACCGAGAGGCGCTGCAGCAGGCCCAGCGTTCGGCGCGCGGCTGACGGGGCGTGCTTGGGCAGGGACAGGGTTCCAGAGCGGCGGGTGGCGGTGGTGCTGTTCATGGGTGGGGGCTTTTCGCGGCAGCGGCCGTGGGCGCGCCAGGGGTGACGAGCTGCGCCGGGGCCGGTGGTTGGCGGAAGAAGGGGGTGCGGCGCAGCCACAGGCGCAGGGCCTGCCAATGGATGCGCGCGATCACGCCCAGCGTCATGGCGGGGTGCGACCACAGCGCCCGGCGCAGCGTGGCGGGCGTGAGGGCTTGCAACTCGCCGCTGACGCTGGTGTTCAACAGGGCCGGGGTGCCGGGGGCTTCGTCGTCGAAGTAGTCGATGCGAACCACCGTGCGCGGGGCCTGCTCGGCGCGCTCGGTTCGCATGAAGACAAAGCGATAACGCCCGCGCACAGGGCAGAAGGGCGACACATGGAACACCTTGCTGGCCTCGCAGGGCACGCCGTAGCGCGGCTCGTCCAGCAGGTAGCAGTGGCGCTCGCCGAAGGTGTTGTTCACCTCCACCAGCACGGCGCGCAAGGAGCCGTCCGGGCGGTGGCAGTACCAGAAGCTCACGGGTTTGAAGGCATAGCCCAGCACACGCGGGTAGGTGTGCAGCCACACCTCGCCGGTGGCGTCCATCACGCCGTGGGCCCGCAGCACCTCGTCGAGCCAGGCCAGGCTGTCGGCGCGGCCGTCACCGTGGTCGCGGTCATGAAAGGCCAGCGCGGCGGGGCGGTTGCGGGCCAGGTGGCCAGGGCCCTGGGCGCGCAGCGCGCGCATGGGCAACATCAGGAAGTAGGTGGGGTAGGCGAAGGCGTTGCGCTGTGGGCGCAGCCGCGTGTGCCGCACCTGGCCGAAACCGATGAGGGCCTGGTGGGGTGCGGTCGGGGTGTTCACGCAAACACCCCTGGCAGTGCGGCGCGGCGCTGGGCGGCGGCCGAGGCGTGAGGCACCAGTTCAAAGGCGTCGATCAGGGCGCGCGCGGCGTGCAAGCCGGCTTTCAGCCCGTCCTCGTGGAAGCCATAGCCGCACCACGCACCGGCCAGGAAGGTGTGGTGTTGCCCTTGCAGCGCGGGCACCTTGGCCTGCGCGCGGATGGCCGCTAGGTCAAACACGGGGTGGTCGTACTCGTATTCGCCCACGATGCAGCCCGAGGCAATGGGCCGGCGCGGGTTGAGCGACACCACCACCGGCTGCTCCACCGGCAGCGGCTGCAGCTTGTTGATCAGGTAGTGCAGGCACACCTGGGTGGACTCGGCCGGCGCACTCGGCGCACGCTCGTAGTTCCAGGCGGCCCAGGCGCGGTGCTCGCGGGGCAGCACCGAGGTGTCGGTGTGCAGCACGGCGCGGTTGGGCTGGTAGCGGATGGCGCCCAGCACCTCGCGCTCATCCATCGTGGCCCCCTGCCCCAGCAGGCGCAGGGCCTGGTCGGAGTGGCAGGCCAGCACCACGGCATCGAAGCGCTCCACCTGGCCTTTGCTGACGATGCGCACGCCCTCGGCGTCGCGCAGGATCTGCTGCACCGGCGTGGCCACGCGGGCGTCGGGGATCTGGCGCACGATCTTCTGCACGTACTGGCGCGCGCCACCGGCCACGGTGTGCCACTGCGGGCGGTTGGTGATCTGGATCAGGCCGTGGTTGTGGCAGAAGCGCACCATGGTGGCCACGGGGAAGGCCAGCATCTGGTCGGTGGGGCAACTCCAGATGCAGCCCATCATGGGCAGGAAATACCAGTCGCGGAACTCGGCAGAAAAGCCGTGTTCGCGCAGGAAGTCGCCCAGCGGCTGCAGCAGCGGGCTGTTGGGGCGCAGGTCTTCTTGCTGCTCGGCCAGGCGGGTGCACAGGCGGTTGAAACGCACGATGTCGGCCAACATGCGCCAGAAGCGCGGGTTGCCCAGGTTGCGGCGCTGGGCGAACACCGTGCTCAGGTCAGAGCCGTTCCACTCCAGCGGGCCGCCCTTGGCGCCAGCGCCCGGCACCTGCACCGAAAACGACATGTCCGACGGTGCCGTGGGCACCTCCAACTGGGCCAGCAAGGCCAGCAGGTTGGGGTAGGTGCGTTCGTTGAGCACCAGAAAACCCGTGTCCACGCCGAAGGTGGTGGGAATGCCCTGCGGGTTGGGCAGCGTCATGTCCACCGTGTGGGTGTGGCCACCGAAGTAGTCGTTGGCCTCGAACAGGGTGATGTCGGCCAGGCCCTGCAGGGTGTGGGCGGCGGCCAGGCCGGAAATGCCGGCACCGACGATGGCCACCCGGGGCATGGGCCGGGCAGTGGGGGGGGTGAGGTCCATGTGCGCGCTCACCCGACCACCACGGCCGACGAATAAGAAAGCCCTGCGAAGCGCCCCGAAACGAAGGAGGGAGGGAGGGAGGAGGAGGAGAAGCGCTCCGGGATTTCAGTCGCTCCAGCGGGAGCAAACAGGCTTCGCAGGATCAAAAACGGGGAGGCCGGTGTCCACCCGGGCCTCACGGTGCGTGGGAGCAGGCGCTGGGTGCAGAAGTTCCGCAACAGGGTGAACATCATGGCGTTGGTGGGCGATGTGGTGACAGTTTGAACTGTTTGGTATGATTGTGACTGTTCGGTCATGATTTAGTCGATAGAAATCTGTCCAAATCCTTCAAAAACTTGGGGTTATTCGGTTGGGTGGCGCTGCCGTGGCTTTTCACCTCGCGGCCGTCGCGCGAAATCAAGTACTTGTGGAAGTTCCAGCGCGGGCGCTCGCCGGTGGCGCTGGCCAGTTGTTTGAACAGAGGATTGGCGTCTTCGCCCACCACATGGCTCTTCACAAACATCGGGAAACGCACCCCGAAGGTGTTCTCGCAAAAGTCGGCGATGGCCTGGTTGCTGCCCGGCTCTTGCTGACCAAAGTCGTTCGACGGAAAGCCCAGCACCACCAAGCCTTGGTCGCGGTAGCGGGCATGCAGCGCTTCCAAGTCTTTGTACTGACTGGTGAAGCCGCAGAAGCTGGCGGTGTTCACCACCAGCAGCACCCGGCCGGCGTACTGGCACAGGTCTTGGGGCTTTTCGTCTTGCAGCCGGTCAAAGCGGTGCTGCAAAAAGGCCGGGCAGGCCGTGTTGGCGGACTTGGTGGCGGTCTGGGCCCAGGAGGGCGAGCAGGCCAGCGCCAGTCCGGCCAGCAGCAGCTGGCGGCGCGGGCTTGGGGTGGGGTGATGCAAGGGGTTCGGGCTCATGGGGTCTCTCCTGCGGTGGTCGTTGATGATGACCGCTCCAGCCTTCCCGCGTGCGATGCCCGGGCGCGGCGCCAGGGTTCCGAATCCTTTGGGCCATGGGCTGCGTACTGGGGGCTCGGCCCGCGCGCCGCCGATGGCGTGTCGATCTGGCGAAAGGGTGTTCATGAAGCGTGAATCGGGTGGCTTTCGGGGCAACAAATCGGCCCTGCCGCAGAAGCCTTGCGTGGTGTGTGGCCTGCCCATGACCTGGCGTCGCCGCTGGGCGCGCACGTGGGACGAGGTGAAGTACTGCAGCGAGCGTTGCCGCCGCCAGGGCGACAAAGGGGCCACGCCATGAGCCCTGCCGCATCGTTCGATCGGCCGGTGCGCCACCTGGTGCTGGTGCTGGGCGATCAGCTCTGGTTCGACAACCCGGCGCTGGCCGGCTTTGACCCGGCCCAAGACCTGCTGCTCATGATCGAAGCGCCTGGCGAGGCCTCGCTGGTGTGGAGCCACAAGGCCCGCCTGGTGGTGTTCTTGTCGGCCATGCGCCACTTCGCCCAGCGGGTGCAGGCGCGAGGCTGGCCCCTGCAATACCTGCGCCTGGACGAGCCGGCTTGGGACGACGCGCCCGACCTCACCCAGCGCTTGGCCCGTTGCCTGGCCACCCACCGCCCGCAGTCGCTCTGGGTGTGTGAGCCCGGCGAGTGGCGCCTGCAACAAAGCCTGGCGGCCACCGCCGCCGACGCGGGCGTGCCGCTGCGCTCTTTTGAGGACACCCACTTCCTGTGCAGCCGCGCCCGCTTCGCGCGCTGGGCCAAAGGCCGGCGCGAGTGGCGCATGGAATATTTCTACCGGGAGATGCGGCGCGAGCACGGTGTGCTCATGGACGGCGGCGGCCCGCTGGGCGGCCAGTGGAACTTCGACGCCGACAACCGCAGCGCCTACCCGCGCAGCGGCCCGGGCGACATCCCGCCGCCCGCCGGCTTCGAGCCCGACGCCCTCACCCGCGAGGTCATGGCCCTGGTGGAGCGGCTCTACCCGCAGCACCCAGGTTCCCTGGCGCGTTTCGCCTGGCCTGTCACGCCCGAGCAAGCGCAAGAGGCCTTGGACCGATTCGTGGCCGAGCGCCTGCCGAACTTCGGTCGCTACCAAGACGCCATGTGGAACGACACGCCGTTTGGCTGGCATTCGCTGCTGTCGGTGGCCCTGAACCTGCACCTGATTCACCCGCGCACCGTGATCGCCGCGGCCGAGCGGGCCCACCACGAGCAGGGCCTGCCCCTGGCCAGCGTGGAGGGCTTCATTCGCCAGGTGCTGGGCTGGCGCGAGTTCATTCGCGGCGTGTACTGGGAAGACATGCCCGGCCTGCGCGAGGCCAACCACTTCAACCACACCCGCGCCCTGCCCGCCTGGTACTGGACGGGCCAGACCCACATGGCCTGCCTGCGCGACGCCATCGGCCAGACCCTGGCGCTGGGTTACGCGCACCACATCCAGCGCCTCATGCTCGTGGGCCAGTTCGCCCTGCTGGCCGAGATCGATCCTCGGCAGGTGGCCGACTGGTTCCTGGCCATCTACGTGGACGCGGTGGAATGGGTGGAACTGCCCAACGTGGCCGGCATGGCGCTGTACGCCAATGGCGGGCGTTTCACCAGCAAACCCTATGTGGCCAGCGGCCAGTACGTCTCCCGCATGAGCAACCACTGCCAGGGCTGCCGCTACCGCCCCGCGCAGCCGACCGGCACGCACGCCTGTCCCATCACCACGCTTTACTGGAACTTTCTGGACCGCTTTGAGGCCCAACTGGCGGGCAACCCCCGCACCGCGCTGATGGTGAAGAACCTGCAGCGCATGGACCCACAGGCCCGAGAGGCGGTGCGCGAACAGGCGCGGCAGACACTGTCGAACCTGGATGGCCTTTGAGCGGGCTTTGTCGGGGAAATGCCCGCCAAATCCCCGGCCCGCCTACAATGTCGCGCGTTTCGCAAGGATGACCATGCTGTACCCCGAACTCTTCAAGCAACTCGAATCCGTCCGTTGGGACATGGACAAGGACATTCCCTGGGCGCAATTCGATGGCTCGAAATTGAGTGACGAGCAGGCGCAGACCATCAAGATGAATGCCATCACCGAGTGGGCGGCGCTGCCGGCCACCGAGATGTTCCTGCGCGACAACCGCGACGATTCCGATTTCTCGGCCTTCATGTCGATCTGGTTCTTCGAAGAGCAGAAGCACTCGCTGGTGCTCATGGAATACCTGCGCCGCTTCCGGCCCGACCTGGTGCCCACCGAAGAAGAGCTGCACCAGATCCGCTTTGAGTTCGACCCTGCCCCCGCGCTGGAGACGCTCATGCTGCACTTCTGCGGCGAGATTCGCCTGAACCACTGGTACCGCCGTGCCAGCGAATGGCACACCGAGCCGGTGATCAAGCACATCTACCAGACCCTCAGCCAGGACGAAGCCCGCCACGGCGGCGCCTACCTGCGCTACATGAAGCGCGCCATCGCCAAGTTCGGCGACGAGGCTAAGTCGGCCTTTGCCAAGGTGGGCGTGCTCATGGCCAGCGCCCGCCGCACCGCGCAGGCCCTGCACCCCACCAACCTGCACGTCAACAAGGCGCTGTTCCCCAACGACACCATCCAGAGCCGCCTGCCCGACCCCGAGTGGCTGGAGCACTGGCTGGACAAGCAGATCGCCTTCGACGCCACCTGGGAGACCAAGGTGGTCGATCGTATCCTGCACAACCTGAGCCTGCTGATGGACAACAGCTTCAAGACCGTGCAAGAGCTCAACCGCTTTCGCAAGTCGCTCACGGTGGCCCAACCGGCGACGGCCTGAAGGCCATCGGCCCGCGCCAGCAGCCCGCCGCCTCGGCGGGCTTTTTTGCGCCCGGCCTCAGGCGCCTGGTGCGGCGCGATGGCGTGTCCAGGCGCAGACAGCCGCGCCAAACAACGCCCCCCAGACCACGCCCAGCAGGTGGGCGGCCTGGATCACCGACATGTCATTGCCCGGGTCCCACACCACGGGTTGGGACCAACCCCGTTCCAGGCCGATCTTGACCAGCAGCCCCAGGGCCAGCAGGCCGCCCCAGCGGCGGGCCTTGGGAATGGGGATGCATTGGCCCAGCAGTTGCACCGCCAGCACCATGGCGCCCGCGTGCAGCAGGCCCGAGAGCCCCACCGCATAGCCAATGTGCGGCCACCAGGTCAGCCCGGCCTGGATGAGTGGCCAGCACAGCAGCCAGGCCACCGTGGCCCCGCGCGAGGGCCGCACCATCCAGCCAAAGGCCGCCAGCGCACCCAAGGCCAGTTGGTTGCCCACCAGGTGCGCGGTGTTCAGGTGCACCCAGGCGCTGCTCCACAAGGTCCAGGGGTGATCGGTCCAGGTGTCGGCGCGCCAGATCAGCGCGTGCACGGCGGGCTCACGGGCCCACCAGAGCAGCATGCTGGCCACGCCGTGCACCGCGCACAGCACCAGCCAGGCGTTCGATCGCTTCATGCGCCCCCGAGCACGTGCTGCCACAAGGCCTGCACCGCGGCGGCCGATTCGGCCACCTGGGCCAGGTCCACCTGGGTGGGGGCTTCGTCGAGCCGGGCACGGTGCTGGATCTGGCGCAACTCGCGGTAGGCGTTGCCGGCGGCCAGGCCCATGCCCGGTGCCAGCAGACCGGCCGCCTCGGCACGCTGCAAGAGGTTGATGTTGCCGGTGTTGGCGCGCAGCTCGGGATGGGCCGCCGATTGCGACAGCACCAGGTACTGCACCACGAACTCCACGTCCACCATGCCACCGGCGCTGTGCTTCACGTCGAACTTTTCACCCCGCACCGGGTGGGCCTTGCGCACCTTCTCGCGCATGGCCACGATCTCTTGCGCCAGCAACGCGGCATCTCGTGGGGCGGTGATCACCGCTTCGCGCACGGCATCGAAACGCGCCCCGAAGGCCTCTGCGCCCAGCACGCAGCGGGCACGCGTCATGGCCTGGTGCTCCCAGGTCCAGGCGGTGTTGCTGCCGCGCTGTTGCTGGTACTTCTCAAAGGCCGCGAAGCTGGTGACCAGCAGGCCCGAGTTGCCGTTGGGCCGCAGGGCGGTGTCGATCTCGAACAGGTCGCCCTCGCCCGTCTTCACCGTGAGCCAGTTGATCATCTTGCGCACGAAGGCGGCGTACACCTCGGGTGCGTTGTCGTGCTCGTCTTCGTAAACAAACACGATGTCCAGGTCGCTGCCGTAGCCCAGCTCTTTGCCGCCGAGCTTGCCGTAGCCAATGATGGCGAAGGAGGGGGCGTCGCGGTGGCGGTTCTTCAACCGCGACCAGCACCAGCGGGCGGTGAGCAAGAGCACCGCGTCGGCCAGGGCCGAGAGGTCGTCGGCCACCTGTTCCACCGTGAGCACGCCTTCCACGTCGCGCGCCAGGGTGCGGAAGGTCTCGGCGTGGTGGGCGCGGCGCAGCAGGTTCAGCAGGGCCTCTTCGTCGTCTTCGCCGGTGGATTGCAGGGCGGCGCGCCGCGCCTCCAGTTCGGCCACGAACTGGGCGGGGTCGAAGCGGTCGTCCATGAGCTGGCGGCTGGCCAGCTCGTCGATCACGCCGGGGTGCTGCATCAGGTAACGCGCCGGCCACTTGGCCGCGCCCAGCAGGCGCAGCAGGCGCTCATGCACCGAGGGGCGCTCTTGCAGCAGCGCCAGGTAGCTTTCGCGGCGCAGCAGCGACTCGATCCAGTCGGTCATGCGCACCGCGGCCAGCTCGCTCACGCGGCCTTCGTCAATCCAGGACGCGGTGCGCTGCACCAGCCGCACCAGGCGGGCGCGGGTGTCTTCGCGCAGCGCCTGCACCCGGGGGTGCTCGCGCCAGGCCTCGACCTTGGCCGCCAGCTCGGGCGGCAGTTGCGGCAGCAGGGCCTGCAGGTCGGCCTGCGCGCCATTGCCCTGGCAGCCTTTGCCGTTGCACTGGCCCTGACCGGCGCCGCCCAGCAGGGTGTCGAACTCTTGGGCGACCGCCTCGCGGTGCGCGTCAAGTGCGTGCAGGAACTCGCACACATTGGCGCAGCCCATGGTGGCCGCCAGCCAGTTCAAGTCGTCGTCGCGCGTGGGCAGCACGTGGGTCTGCTGGTCGTCCAGGTACTGAATGCGGTGTTCCACCCGACGAAGGAAGTCATAGGCCTGGCTGAGCGCCTCGGCGGTGGCCGCCGGCATCAGGCCGGCCTTGCTCACGCGCTGCAGGGCATCGAGCGTGCGGCGCGTGCGCAGCTCGGGGAACTGGCCGCCGCGCACGACCTGCAACAACTGCACGGTGAACTCAATCTCGCGAATGCCGCCGCGCGAGAGCTTCACGTCGTTCGAGCGGCTCGGGTTGCCCGCGGCGCGCTTGGCGGCGTGGTCGCGGATTTGGCGGTGCAGGCTGCGCAGCGACTCGAACACGTTGTAGTCGAGGTAGCGGCGGAACACGAAGGGCAGCACCGTGGCGCGAAGCGCCAGCACACCGTCGCTGGCCAGCGAGGTGGCCGGCGCGATCACCCGGCTCTTGAGCCAGGCGAAACGCTCCCACTCGCGGCCCTGCACCAGGAAATACTCTTCCAGCGCACCCAGCGACACCACGCTGGGGCCAGAGTTGCCGTTGGGGCGCAGCGCCAGGTCAACCCGGAACACCTGCCCGTGCTCGGTGGTGTCGCCCACGGTGGCGTAGATGTGCTTGACCGCCTTGGCGAAGTACTCGTGGTTGCTGACGCGGTGGCGGCCTTCGCTGTTGCCGGCGGTTTCGCCGTCGCCGTCGTACACATAGATCAGGTCAATGTCGCTGGACACGTTCAGTTCGCGTGCGCCCAGCTTGCCCATGCCGATCACCCAGAACTCGGCACGCCGCCCCGTGCCCTCGACGATGGGCGCGCCGTGCAGCGCGTCCAGCTCGGCAAAGGCCAGGGTGCAGGCTTCATCAAGGGAGATTTCGGCCAGCTCGGTCACGGCCAGCGTCACCAGCGACAGCGGCGCGGCGTCTTCGCAGTCTTGCACCGCCAGTCGCTCCAGCACCAACTGGCGCAGCACCCGCAGCGCCGCTGGCATGGGCAGGCCGCGTTCGCGCAGCCGATCGAGCGCCTGGCGCATGCTGGCGCGCGAGGGCGGCCCAGGGGGCAGACAGGCCAACTCGGCCTCGTAACGCCGGCGAATGCGCTGCACGAAACGGGAATGGTCGGCGCGCCGGTCTTGCTCGCCCAGAGGGGGTGGCTGTGTAACAGACGATGACACACCGGCGCAGGGCAAGGCGGAACCGGAGGAGGGGCTGGCCGTCATAATTTGCGTGGACATGAATCAACAAAGCCAGGCGCCCGGTGCACAAACCCCCGCACGTGCACCGGCGGTGAAACCGCTGCTGCTCGGGGCACGCGCGTCGCGCGTGCTGTTGTGGCTGGTGGCGACGGCTTGGGTTCTGTTGCTGCTGACCTGGGGGGCACTGCACGCGGTGATTGTGCCGCGAATCAACGATTGGCGCCCCGAGCTGGAACGCTGGGCCAGCCAGCGGGTGGGGGTACCGGTCACGGTGGGCGACATCCGATCGGTCAGCGGTGCATCTGGCCCCCTGGGTCTGCCGCCCTTTATGCCCCAGATCGAGCTGCGCGACGTGCGCCTGCTGGACCGCCAAGGCCGGGCGGCCCTGCACCTGCCGCTGGTGCAGGCGGCGGTGTCGGTGCGATCGATCTGGCGGGCTGGCTTCGAGCAGTTGGTGATCAAGCGACCGGCGCTGGACATTCGCCGCACCGCCGATGGTCGGCTGGAGGTGGCCGGCATCGACGTGTCGGGCCCGGGCAGTGGCGACACGACGCTGCTGGACTGGCTGGTCGAGCAGCGCGAACTGGCCATTCTGGGGGGCACGGTGCGCTGGCTGGACGAGCGGCGCGCGCAGCCCCCACTGGCCCTGGGCGACGTGAATTTCGTCGCCCGCAACACCACGTTCACCCACCAGTTCCGCCTGGACGCCACGCCACCGCCCGAATGGGGCGAGCGCTTCAGCCTGCGCGCCAAGTTGCGCGAGCCCCTGCTGCCCCGGCCTCGCGCCACCGGCGACCTGCCCTGGGCCACCTGGGACGGCGAGGTCTATGCCGACTTGGGCCGTGCCGATGTGTCCCATTTGCGCGCCTATGTGGACCTGTCGCCCTGGGGCGTCACGGTGCAGTCGGGGCAAGGGCGCCTGCGCGCCTGGATGGACGTGGCGCGTGGCCGCGTGGGAGGGGGCACGCTGGACTTGGCGCTGCAGGATGTGATCGCCCGCTTGGGCCCCGAGTTGCCTGAGCTGGCCCTGGTCTCGGCCACTGGGCGGGTGTCGGGTGAATGGGCAGACGCGGGCTGGCAGCTGTCCACCCAAGACCTGCGGTTCGAGACGCGCGAGGGTGCGGTCTGGCCGGGCGGGCGGGTGTCGGTGGCCCATCAGGCTGCCCAGACGCGCCAGGCCGCGAGCACCGAGGTGCAGGCCGGCGGCATTGAATTGGGCGCCCTGGCCTCGCTGGCCGAACGGCTGCCGCTGCCGGCCACCGTGCACGACTGGCTGCATCGCCTGCAGCCCAAGGGGCGGGTGGACGAGCTGGAGGCCCGCTGGCCCGGCGAGGCGTTTGATGAGGTCAAGGCACGTGGTCGGGTGGTGGGCCTGGGCCTGGTGGCCGACGCCGAGGCCGCCGTGCCGCCAGGCGAGCACCGCCCGCCCTTGGGCCGGCCCGGCGTGGAGGCTGCCACGGTGGATTTCAAGGTGGAGCCCAACGGGGGCGAGGCCACCGTCGCCATCGACCAGGGCGCGGTGGTGCTGCCGGGCGTGTTCGAGGAGGCCCGGTTGCCGCTGGATACCTTCCGGGGCCGCCTGCGTTGGCGCCGCCAGGGCGAGCGCATCGACGCCACGCTGGACGACGCCCGCCTGGCCAACGCCGATGCCGCGGGCACTGTGCAGGCCAACTGGCACACCGGTGACCCGGCCACCAGCGCCTCGCGCAGCCGCTTTCCCGGCGTGCTCGACCTGACCGCCACTCTGGAGCGCGCCGACCTCACCCGGGTGCACCGCTACCTGCCGCTGAGCGTGCCGCCAGAGGCGCTGCATTACCTGCGCGACGCGGTGCGCGGCGGCCACAGCGATGCCGTGAGCTTTCGGGTGCAGGGTGACCTGTGGCAAGTGCCCTTCGATGTCCCGGGAGCGAAGGGCACTTTCCGCATCGCCGGCCCGCTCAAGGCGCTGGACTTCGACTACCTGCCCACCACGTTGCAGACCACAGGCGAGCCCGCCTGGCCGGGCCTCAGGGGCGCCAGCGGGCAATTCGTGCTGGACCGCGACACCATCACCATTGACGGTCTCAAGACCAGCATGGCGGGCCTGGCGGGCGTGAGCGTGACCCCCGCCAAGGTCAGCATCGAGCGCATGGGCCAAGGCACCACCGTGAAGGCCAGCCTGCGCGCCACCGGGCCCGGCGCCGAGCTGCTGAAGTTTGTGCAGGCCTCGCCCCTGAACGACATGACGTCCAAGGCCTTGGACAAGGCCCGCCTGGGCGGTGCTGCCCAGGTGGACGTGAACCTGACCCTGCCGGTCATGAACCTGCCCACCAGCACCGTGCGCGGCGCGGTGCAACTGGCGGGCAATGACGTGCAGATCACCCCCGATTCGCCTTTGCTGGTGCGGGCACGCGGCACCGTCAATTTCACCGAGACCGGCTTCACCGTGCCGCAGGCCCAGGCCCGCCTGTTTGGCGGTGACGCCAGCTTCAGCGGCGGCATGAAACCCAACGCCCAGGGCGTGCCGGTGGTGCAGTTCCGCGGCCAGGGCGTGGCCACGGCCGAAGGCCTGCGCAACGCGGGCCTGGGCGTGCTGTCGCGTGCCATGGCGCGCGCCACCGGCAGCGCCACTTACACCGCCCAACTCGGCTTCACCGGCGGCGTGCCCGAGTTGCAGGTGGCCACCCAGTTGCAGGGCATGGCCCTGGCCTTGCCCGCGCCCTTGGGCAAGAGCGCCGAAGCCCTGCTGCCGGTGCGCTACGACAGCGCCATCACCCGTTTGCAGGCTGGGCAGGCCCAGGAAGACCGCCTTTCGGTGCTGATCGGCCCGCCCTCGGCGCCTCTGGCCGATGTGCGCTACGAGCGCGACCTGCGCGGTGACACGCCCCGCGTGCTGCGCGGCAGCCTGGCCGTGGGCCTGGCCGCCAGCGGTGCCCTGCCCCTGCCCAGCCGGGGCGTGGTGGCCCACGCGCAACTGCCCGCGCTGGACGCCGACGCCTGGCAGGCCGCCCTGGGCGGTGCGGTTGGCATGAAAGACCTGGAAGACCCACAGGCGTTGGATTACCTGCCGCAGTCACTCTCGCTGCAGACCGAGCGGCTCACCGTGGCGGGGCGGCAGTTTCATCAGGTGCTGGCGGGCCTGTCGCGAGACGATCGCCTGTGGCGGGGCAACGTGGACGCGCAGGAACTCAATGGCTACATCGAGTTCCGTGACGCCACCGCCTCGCACGCGGGCAGCGTGTATGCGCGCCTGGCGCGCCTCAACTTGGCGCCCGGTGCGAGGCGCGAGGTGGAGCAACTGCTGCAACAGCCCACCAGCGTGCCCGCGCTTGACATCGCGGTGGAAGACCTGAACTACGCCGGCCGTTCCCTGGGGCGGGTGGAGGTGCAGGCGGTCAACCGGGCGGGCCCGGCGCGCGTGGCCGAGTGGCGGCTGACGCAGTTGCGCGCCGTGCTGCCCGAGGCTCGCCTCACCGGCAGCGGCAACTGGGCGCCGCTGGGCGCGCAGGACGGGCCATCGATGGCGGCCCCCGGCGCCCGCCGCACCGCCCTCACCTTCCGCCTGGACGTGGACGACGCCGGCAAGCTGCTGGAACGCTTCGGCCGTGCAGGCACGGTGCGCGGAGGCAATGGGCGGTTGGAGGGCACCATCGGCTGGATGGGCTCGCCCCTCTCGCTCGACTACGCCACCCTGGGTGGACAGTTGCAGCTCAACATCGAGCGCGGCCAGTTCCTCAAGGCCGACCCCGGGGCGGCGCGCCTGCTGGGCGTGCTCAGTCTGCAGGCCTTGCCACGCCGCCTGGCGCTCGATTTCCGCGACGTGTTCTCCGAAGGCTTTGCGTTCGACTTCGTGCGCGGCAACGCCCGCATCGAACAAGGCGTGCTCACCACCAACAACCTGCAGATGAAGGGTGTGAACGCCGCGGTGCTGATGGAGGGCTCGGCCGACCTGGCCCGCGAGCAGCAAGACCTCAAGGTGGTGGTGGTGCCCGAGATCAACGCCGGTACTGCCTCGTTGCTGGCCACGGCCATCAACCCCGCCGTTGGCCTGGGCAGCTTTCTGGCGCAGTGGCTGCTGCGCCAGCCCCTGCAGAGCGCCACCACGCAAGAGTTCCGCATCACCGGAGGCTGGGCCGACCCGCAGGTGGAAAAGGTGGTGCGGCCAGCGCCAAACCCCTCATCGTC
Source organism: Hydrogenophaga sp. (assembly GCF_041913525.1). Taxonomy (GTDB): domain Bacteria; phylum Pseudomonadota; class Gammaproteobacteria; order Burkholderiales; family Burkholderiaceae_C; genus Hydrogenophaga. Next base: position 47,119 of record NZ_JAYSFD010000008.1, read on the forward strand.
GCCCTCACTGCAGTAAGCTCAACCGTCCTTACCCACGCCAGTACCGCCATGAAAGTCGCCGCCATTCAAATGGTCTCGGGCAGCAGCCTGGACACCAACCTCAGTGAAGCCTTGCGCCTGATGCGCCTGGCCGCCGCCGAAGGGGCCGAGCTCGTGGTTTTGCCCGAGTACTTCTGCTTCATGGGCGAAAAAGACACCGACAAGCTGGTGCTGGCCGAGACCCCCGGCCTTGGCAGGGTGCAAGACTTTCTCAGCGACACTGCGCGCGACCTGAAACTCTGGGTGGTGGGCGGCACCATGCCCATGGCCACCGACGATCCCGAGCACGTGGCCAACGCCTCGCTCGCCTACTCGCCCAAGGGCAAGCAGGTGAGCCGCTACGACAAGATCCACCTCTTCCGTTTCGACAACGGCCGCGAGCGCTACGACGAAGCCGCCGTGCTCAAGCCTGGCGACACACCCACCAGCTTCACCTGCGAAGACCGCAGCGGCGTGCAGTGGAAGGTGGGCCAGAGTGTTTGCTATGACCTGCGCTTCGGCGAGCTGTACCGCGCCCTCGGCGCCGATGTGCTGCTGGTGCCCTCGGCCTTCACCCACACCACGGGCATGGCCCACTGGGAGGTGTTGCTGCGCGCCCGTGCCATCGAGAACCAGGCCTACGTCATCGCCAGCGCGCAAGGTGGCCTGCACGAGAACGGCCGCCGCACCTGGGGCCACAGCATGGTGATCGACCCGTGGGGCGAGGTGCTGGCCATGCACGCCGAAGGCCCGGGCATTGCCCTGGCCGACATTGACCCGGCGCGCCTGCGGGCGGTTCGGCACCAACTGCCGGCGCTGCAGCACCGCCGCCTGTGAAATCCGGCCGCTGGCTGTTGTGGGGCGCCCTGCTGCTGCTCACGGCGGCGCTCCTGTCGGTGCTGGTGTTCCTGGCGGCCGAGTACGAGCTTTCTCGCGACCAGGCGCAACTGGAAGAAGACGTCGCCACGGTGGCGGGTGACATTCGCAGCGCCCTGCTGCGCAACGTGCAGACCTTGCAGTCGCTGCACTCGGTGGCGCCGTCGCCCAACGCCTGGAACGCACCCGCAGCCGAGCTGCTGCAAACCCACCGAGAAATGATGCGTCTTGAGTGGCGCGACGCTGCGCTGCAGCCCCTGTCGGTGCGGGTGTCGCCCTTCACGCCCGGCGTGTTCGATTTCCTGGGCCGCGAGCAGGCCCAGCCAGAGGTGGTGCAGGCCTGCGAAGCCGCCCGCCGCGCGTCCGGCCCCGCCTATTCCGCCAGCTACTTCTGGCCCATGCGCGATGGCAAAGGCCTGGAGTTGATCGAGATGTGCCTGCCGGTGGCTTTTGGGGGCAAACCGCAGGGCATGCTGGTGGTGACATACGCCCTCTCGGGCATCCTCACCGAACTGATCAACCGCGACCTCATGCGCGGGCGCGGCCTTTCTTTCAATGAGGCCGACGGCACGCGCCTGGCCATCTTCAGCGCCATTCCCGCCAACCGGCGCAACCTGCGCGCGCAGACCGTGCTGGATCTGCCCGGTCACACGCTGATCCTGCAACTGGAAAGCCCCCGGCGCGCCCGTGGCCTGTTCCCCAATGTGCTCACCGCCGTGGTGGGGCTGTTGTCCTTGGCCCTGCTGGTGGTGCTGTTCCTGCTGGGGCGTGACATCCGCCGCCGCCAGCGCGCCGAGCAAGACCTGGCCAACGCGCTGGCCTTTCGCAAGGCCATGGAAGACTCGCTGGTCACCGGTCTGCGCGCCCGCGACATGAGCGGGCGCATCACCTACGTGAACCCGGCCTTTTGCCAGATGGTGGGCCGCCGCGCCGATGAACTCATCGGCAGCGGCCCGCCCGCTCCCTGGTGGCCGCCCGAGTTGGCAGACGAGTACCAGCAGCGGCAAGAGGTGCGCCTGGCGGGGCGGTACTTTCCCCGCGAGGGTTTCGAGTCGGTGTTCCAGCGGCCCGACGGCACGCGCTTTCCGGTGCTCATCATCGAGGCGCCGCTGATCGACGCCCAGGGCGAGCAGACCGGCTACATGAGCGCCATTCTTGACCTCACCGAACAGCGCCGCATCGAAGACCTCAACCGTGCCACCTTCGAGCGATTGCAGGCCACGGCCCGACTGGCCACCGTGGGCGAGATGGCCTCGCTCATCAGCCACGAGCTCAACCAGCCGCTGGCCGCCATTGCCAGCTACGCCAGCGGCATGCTCAACGTCTTGCGCGACCCGGGCGTCGGCAGCCTGTCGCCAGAAGACCAGCGCCAGGCCATCGAGCGCATCGCCGAGCAGGCCGAGCGCGCTGGCCGCGTGATCAAGAGCGTGGCCGATTTCGTGCGGCGGCGTGACACCGAGCGCGAAGCGGTGCCCCCGGCAAGCCTGATCGACAGCATCTACCCGCTCGTGGCCCTGCAGGCCAAGAAGCAGGGCGTGCGCCTGCAGATCGACATCGACCCCAATTGCCCGCCCGTGCTGTGCGACCGCACCATGATCGAGCAGGTCTTGCTCAACCTCACGCGCAACGGCATTCAGGCCATGCCCATGGGCGATCCGCCGGCGGGATCCGGGCTGCGTGTCCTGGGCATCCGGGTGGCGCGAGCCTCTCCCGAGCCCGCGCTGTCGCCAGGCCGCGCGGGGCCGGCCTGGGTGTCGTTTGCCGTCACCGATCACGGCCAGGGTCTTTCGCCAGAAGTGGCGCAGCGCCTGTTCACCCCCTACTTCACCACCAAAGCCGACGGCATGGGCCTTGGCCTGAGCCTGTGTCGCACCGTGGTCGAGCAGCACGGCGGCGCTCTCACCCACCAGCCCGCCGAACCGCGCGGCACCACCTTTCGCTTCAGCTTGCCGGTCACGCCGATCTGAGTCCCTCCTCTATCATCGCGGCCATGAACCCCTTCCCCGACGCCAAGGTCTACCTCGTCGACGACGACGTCGGTGTTCGGGAAGCCCTGAGCTGGCTGTTGCGAACCCGGCGCCTGCTGAGCGACAGCTATGGCAGCGCAGAGGCTTTTCTCGCCGACGAAGCGGTCTGGAACCAGGAGCCCGAAGCACCCTGCTGCCTCCTGCTGGATGTGCGCATGCCCGGCATGAGCGGGCTGGCCCTGTTCGAGCGCCTGAAAACCCTGCCCTGGCAAGCGGCCATGCCGGTCATCTTCCTCTCGGGCCACGCCGATGTGCCCACCGCCGTCGATGCCGTCAAGCGCGGTGCCTTCGACTTCTGCGAAAAGCCCTTCTCAGACAACGCGCTCGTGGACCGCATCGAGCAGGCGCTGACCCAGTCGGCGCAAGTCATTCATCAGCGGCGAGTGCAGCGCGAGTGGCGCCAGCGCATGGACAGCCTGACCGACCGCGAGCGCGACGTGATGGATCTGGTGGTGGCGGGTCTGCCCAACAAGCTGGTGGCCGATCAACTCGGCATCAGCGTGCGCACCGTCGAAGTGCACCGCTCGCGCGTGTTCGACAAGATGGGCGTCAAATCGGCGGTGGAACTGGCCAATGCCCTGCGTGCGGCGCCCTGAGGCGATCAGTCGCGTGGAGGCGTCGGGTTTTTGGCGTCGCCCTGCTTTTCCTGCTCGACATCGGCAGGCAGCTCGCCCTTCTTGCGGCCCGAGAACATCGTCCACCAGACAATGAAAATCAACAGCACCAGCGCGCCCAGCGCTTCAAGCAACAGCAAGGTCATGGCGTTTCAATCGAGTTCGGCAAACATGGCGTGGATAGACCCGCTGACCCGCTGGGGGTTCCGAGTGGCGGCGGCCGCGATTGTAGGCAGCCTGGTTTCCTGTGCGGTGGGCCCGGTGGTGGACGTGCCCGAACCCGCCGAGCCGGTGGTCACGTCGGACGACAGCGCGCCGCTGCCCGCCGCCCTGCAACGCGGCAAAAGCCGCTGGGTGCCTGTGCGCTACAGCGAGCTGCCCGGTTGGGGCCAAGACCGCCTGCACGAGGCCTGGAACGCCTGGGTGCGCGGTTGTGAACGCCCTGCACCGGGACACGCTGCCCTGTGCACGGAGGTGCGCCAGCTCTCCATCGCCACCGCGGCCGAGCAGCAGGCCTGGGTGATGCGCCGCTTTCAGCCCTATCGCGTCACCGAACCAGACGGCAGCGTGCCGGGGGGCCTGCTCACCGGTTACTACGAGCCCATCATGAGCGCCAGCCGCCAGCCCAGCGCCACCCACCGAGTGCCACTCTTCGCGCCACCTGCCGGGCTGCGCAGCGGCCAGACCTGGTACACCCGGCAAGAGATCGACACCCTGCCGGCGGCCCAGGCCGCGCTGTCGGGCCGCGCCATCGCCTGGCTGGCCGACCCCATCGACGCGCTCATTCTGCAAATCCAGGGCTCGGGCCGCCTGAAGATCACCGAACCCGACGGGCGCGAGCGCCAGGTGCGCCTGGCCTTTGCCGGCCACAACGGTCACCCTTACCAGAGCGTGGGCCGCTGGCTGCTGGACCAGCGCGCCATTCGCGAGGCCTCATGGGAATCCATCAAGGCCTGGGCGGTGCAGAACCCGGGCCGCCTGAACGAAATGCTGTGGAGCAACCCGCGCACCGTGTTCTTCCGGGAAGAAGCCTTGTCCGATTTCGACGCCCGTTTCGGCCCGCGCGGCGCGCAGGGTGTGCCGCTCACGCCGGGCCGCTCCATCGCGGTCGACCCGCAAAGCATTCCCTACGGCACGCCGGTGTGGCTGGCCACCCAAGGCCCCACCACCAACCTCAACCAACTGGTGCTGGCACAGGACACCGGGGGCGCCATCACCGGCGCGGTCCGCGCTGATCTGTTCACCGGCTGGGGCAGCTGGAGCGATGCGCCCTACACCGTGGCGGCTGCGCTGAAGCAGCCGCTGCAGATGTGGGTGCTGTGGCCGAGGTGACCAGTTTTCAAATCGAGGCAATCTCCATGCGCACTGGCCAGGCACGAGGGGTATCGCCTGGTGCTGCACTGGTGTCGAACCGGTGCTCCAGGTACACGGTGTGCTGTCCTGGCCCATTGCTGCAAAGGCGGTAGCCTTCGCCAGTTGGTTGCAGCCACACGTCATTGCCTGACGCCACTCGCAGTTCCCAGCCAATGGGATCTGTGGCGGCGAGCCGCAAAGCGGCGCAAAAACCTTGTCTGAGGGTGGTCTGAATGACCAGCTTCTGTTTGGCCACGCCGGTGGCCAACTCCAGGGGGTGGATGTCCTCTTGTAGCTTCACCATCGGAGGGATGGTCACCCGCAGGGCCAGGCGGGCGCTGGCGGCCTGACCGCTTGTGGCGGAGATCGATTCGGCCGCTACGGGGCATAGCGTCGCCGCTCCGGCTGCCAACGCCAGTAGGGGGCTTGTCATGCTGATCCACCGCTTCATGCCTGTTGTTTCGGCGTGCCGCCACCAGCATGAAGTAAGGCAATTTCTAATCGACTTGTCGGTGCCAGCCGTTTATTCTGTCCGTTGAACTGGGAAGTCCACGATGAGACCATCGCGCAGTCCCACGCTCACTCTCATCTGACCATCGCCCACGATGCTCCAAGGCAAGGGTAGCGAGTCGTTGCGGACCGAGACAGTGTGTTGGCCTACGGCGACCAGGGCGAACTCATAGCGCCCATGCGCGTCCGTTCGCGCCACATAGCGGTTGTCTAGGTACACCTGAACCCCGGACGCACCCGCTTCGTCTGCGTCCTGGCGGCCGTTGCGGTTAGCGTCGAGGTAGACCGTGCCTTCAATCCGGCCTCCGCCCTCGCGCGGCCGCCCACCCATAGGTGCCATGGCGCTGCCAGCTTGCCACTCGAAGCGAAGTACCACGAAGAGCGACCAGTTGTCGAGCTTCAGTGCTGGCGGCGGCGGCGGTGCGAGCGGGTCCAGCGATGGCAGAGATATTTTCCCGCTGTATCGCGTGTATTGCGCCTCCAGATGCCAGTCCCGCATCAATCGCCAAGTCAGTCCGAGCGCCAAGTTCAGGTGTCTGCCATTGGTGCCGTTTATGCCACTGTTCAGATTTGCCCTGGCGCTGGCGTAGGTCGACAGAGGCGCTGCCAGGGTGAGGCCGGCGCTCAGATGCGATTGCTGATCGGCACGCATCAGCGAAAAGCTGCTCGTCAGCCCCCAACCCCGGACCACAGTCCAGTCCTGGTCGATCATGAGTTGTTGTTCCCTCGCCTGAGCCCCGAAGCTGCTTTGATCCCAGCGAACGCCACCCAGACCCCAGGGGTTTTTCCAGCGCCAGTCAAGAAAGCTGGACCAGCCAGCGCCTGCATAACGCCGAACGGACAGACCGGCGCCGATCTGGTGCAGTTTGTGGAGACGCCAACGGGCTGCGCTGGTGACGTAGTAGCCCTGGCGTTGCGGCTGGTCGATCGAACGAAGCCAGTCAACCGAGCCTTCCGCTGACCACTGACGCTCCTGCCAAGTCCGTCGCGCGTATACCCCCGCCAAGTCATGGGCCATGGGCAGCCCTGCCCAGTTCAGGCCAGGCGCAAGCCAGTACAGGCCGGCGCTTCGCTGGCGCCGGTCACTCCCCCAGCTCGAATCCATCCACCAGCCGTGGACGCGGGCGTGTCCGCCGTTGTCCTGGCTGCGCAAGACATTGACTTGCAGTCGACTGTCTGGGGTCTCATGACGTGCGGCCAGTAAAACCGAGTCGGCGTTCAGACGCTGTTTGGTCTGTTGGTCAAGGTCCAGCCCCGTCGACGTCATCGACAGCGCTCGTCCCGACTCCACCTGTACCGCTGCCGTCCAGCTCTCTTCGTCTGGATCGGACGCGAGTGGGGATCCCCACTGAAGTCCGGCGTTCAACCGTCTGCCACCGTTCTTTCGGAGCCCGTTGCTCTGGGTGCTGTCGATCCAGGCAGGTTCGCCGATGCTGGCTTGCGCGTGGAACCCCTCGCTTCGCTGCATCCACTCGCCTTTGATCCCGCGCACCAGCGCACTCGGCACATACACCCGCGACGGTTTGCGGGACAGTGGCAAGGTGGAGGTGTAGACGAGCCCGAGCTCATGGTTCGCCCACCAACCATCTGCCATTGGCAGGTCGCTTTGTCGCAGGGTCATTGATCCGAGCCCTAGGTCCGCACCGATCTCTCCGTCGATGGAAAGGATGCCGAGGTTGGGTGTTTCCACTAGGCCGTACAGGTACGGGTTCTGTCGGGCTCGCAATTGCTCAACGGTTGAATCCTTCGCCCAGCGAGATTCCACGCGCACAAATCTTGGCCATCCGTTGAGGTTGCGGGCCATGTCCGGTTCGACCAGAGGCTTGTTCGGTGGCAGGTCTTCCAGTACACGGTCTTGGTAAGGCACCGCGGGCGCTGCAGGCGCTTCGGCTTTGGCGCCACCACACCACGCCATCACAAAGGTGAGACACCAGCAGAACGCTGGATGCCAGCCGCCAGTGGTCATGGGGGCAGGGTTACGTCTAGGGGGAGCTGCTCGTCACCCCACTCCAGTGCGCCTTTCAGTTTCAGGGGGGGACGCAGTGGCTGTGGCAACCTTGGTGAGGTGTTGGCGTCGAAAATCGGGCGTAATGGAATTTTTCGGGTCTCCCCCGGCAGGATCGGGGTGTCGATTGGCGTCCACTCTGACGCAACTCCATTCTGGTCTGTTCCCTTCAGCACACCATCGAGTCGGGTGTGCGCATGGCCTGTGTTGCGCAGTTCAAGCACCGGTTGCGGGCCTTTGGGCGTGTCCTCCCAGTGCGCGGCCACGAGCTCGAGCCTGGGGGCGGCGGAGCCAACCGCTACATAAACGATTACGCCAATCCGACCCCCTACGGGAAAGTTGACGTCGTTTTGCATTCGCATGGGGTCCTGACCTTCCACCATCAGGGCGAATCGACATTCGCCTGATGGCGAGTCGGGCGGTGCGTTCACTTCGATTCGATATCGGTAACGCGCCCCGGGAGCCAAGGTCAGTTGTCGCCGTTCGATGGCCACCCAGGGCCGGCAGCTTCCCGGAGCCAACTCAGTGCTGAAGGAGGCGCCCCCATTGCTGTCCATCTTCCAATCGGCGGTGTACAGGCGGTAGTTGCCCTCGGTCTGGCCGGCGTGTTGGATCTCAATGACCTCCCGTTTGCGTTCGCCTGCCTGCAAGCGAAGTTCCAAACGCGGCGGTGACACATAGGCGGCAAACCCTTGGGCTTGCACCGGTGCCTGTGCCAGACCTGCCAGGTTGCACCACAGCCAGAGTCGAAACGGCAAGCGTGTGTTCATGTGGTCAGTTGGGCTCGCATTCAAAGTGGACGGACAGGCGTCGCGAGTTGCCCATCCAGTTGGCCCGAGCCAGTACCCGCACGTTCAGCCTGTCTTGCAGCGCGGGAGAGTCGATCAGTCCGACGTAAACCAGGGCTCGCTCACCTGACACCAAGCGCCCGGGTAGTAGGCGCCCCTGGGTGGTCCAGTTCAATTCCAACGGGGGATACTCGTCTGGCGGCAGCACCATGTACACACGCGCCGGCCGCCCCACCCATTGCCGCACATCAATGCGAACGTTCACCCAGAACTGGGTGGTGAGGGTGTCTGCCGGAGCGCCGACAAGTGGCGGCAACCACTCCATGCGCGGGCGCGGCTGTTCGACGGTGCTAGAGCTGTCGTCAAGTCGGTGAGCCCCCGCTGCGTGGGCGGCCATACCCCAGGCAAGTGATCCCCAGATCAGAAGGTGCCGCGATCGAACGCTCATGGTGTGAACGCTGTGAAGGTGATGGTTCCCTGATAGGTGCCGGCGGGGTAGAGATTGGGGCTGCCGTAGGTGAACTCGAAGCAAACCTCAGAAACAGTATTGCGCGGCACGGTAGCCAGGGTCTGGGTGGTGCCCAGGGTGCCCCGACCAATCCACTGACTGTCTTTTTGCAAGGTGTCGGGCGAGTAGGACTCCCACGTGATCGTTGAAAACGGGATGCCGTCGCCCTCCAGGTTGGTCAGCTGGGCGGGTGAACTGAGTGTCACTGAGGCATTGGCTGGCGAACTGCTGCTGTTCTGGTACCCGGCGCCGACGATCATGGAATAACCCATCGGACATTTTGTTGATCGGTTCCACTCGCTGCCGTAGGCCCGGTTGCGGGGCTCTGTATTGAAAATTTGTCTTAGGTAGGCGCGGGTAAGGATGTCGAACAGGCTGAGCGTCAGGTCGACGGTCATGGAGTCGGTGGTTGCGTTGTTGCTGACGCCGATGGCGCGCCCTTGCGCGTTGTAGGTGTACGTGGCGGTGCCGACATACATGAACACCCTTTGGGATGCCGACTGAAGGGTGAAGCTCCAGGCAAAGACCTCCGGTGATTGCATCAGCAGGGCCTGCGCGACCAGCCAACTGCGAGCCAGGCGGTGCATCAATGGGCTGCGGGGCATGATGGCTCCAGGCCTGTTGCGACGTGATGGCACCGATCAACGCTGTTGCTGTCGAAAGGCGCGTCAGTGCCCGCCGCACGAGTCCATTACGGCTTCGCCACGGTGTAGGTGATCTGGGTGGTGAAGGTGCCGGCTCCTACAGGTGCGGTGCTTCCCTGGTGGTGGTAATTGAAGATCCAGTTGGTACTGGCATTGATGACTTTGGTGCCGGCACTGGGCGCCAAAGGAGTGGCCGTGGCGCCGAAGCCAGGATGTGGCAGGGCTGAGTTGGATGAGTTCACCGATATCCGGCTCAGCGCAATGGTCTCAGTGTCGCTGGTCAGCGCGTCGCCAGAGGAACTGAAGCTGACGCTGCCCACGTTGGACACCAATTGAACTGCCACCGGCGAGCTGGCTATCGTGGTGTCGTTGGAGGCGTCCGCCTCGGGGACAGCCAGCGTGATCTCATCAACGGCGGTGTTGTTGGTGAGGATGGCGCCGGAGCCCACTTTCAGGGCAATGAACTCGGGAATGACGATTTTGAGGTTGAGCTTGGCCGCAGCTCCCGAGGTAGTGGCGGTTCCCGTGACGATCTTCGATTCGGCAAGCGCTGACGGGGTGGTGATGCACGCGATCAAGGCCCATGCAAAGGCCTTCCAAGTTGGACGATTCATGTGTGGATCCCATTTGGTGTGGTGGTGTAAGACACAGGTGCGGGATGCTAGCGACGAATCGGCAATAAAACAAATAAAAAGTACACAAAAAATAACTTGTATTTGATCCTTGTGTGCACTTTCCGATGGGTGGTGATGGTGTGGACTTGGGGGCTTTGAGCACCCATTCGGCGGTAGCGGGGTCTGACTGGCTACCCAGCGCGGGGCCTCGGTCAGTAGCTGATCGTCAGCGTGTGGCGGTTGGGTGTGGATTGCTGGCATTGGCTGCTGGGGCATACCCCCGCCAAGCCTCGTGGGATGGTGGCGGTAATGGCGATGCCCTGCTGGTAACCCATGCCTGCGCCGTGGCTGGCGCTGAGCGAAAGTTGGTAGGGCAAGCCAAGTGGCGTGGCCATGCCGCTGGCGGAGTCCAGCGAGGCAGACCAAGGGAGTTCGGGGTTGCACGTGAGGCCTAGCGTGGTGCTGGCGCTGTTGGCGGTGCCGCCGAATGCCGGGTAGACCAGCGTCAGGTCATTCGGGGTCTGAGAGATGCGGCATCCACCCGAGACGTTGACTCGGTAGAGCATGCTGACGGATGTCGTCACGTGTGGCATGACGAGCCACTCCTGGTAAGCCAGCGTGAAGTGCACGCTGTCTTGGTAGGCGCCCGTGCGGTAGGAGACGTTGTTGCTGTGTCCCACGGTCAGGCAGACAGGTACGTTCAGGGATGCGTTGCTGCCGTTGAACGTGACCGTTGCCTTGTAGGTGTAGGGTGGGCCCATGCCGTAGTCAAACCAGTTGCTGGCCGCCGTGTTGCTGGCGCACTCACCCCCGTGGGCCAATGCGTAGCCGATGCCCCAGTCAGGATTGGTGGTGAGGATGGCCTTGCGGGGTGACGTGCCGCCTTTGGTGTTTGATGCGCCAATTTCAATGTCAACGGAGGAGCGGTTGTCGTCTCGCTGACAAGTAACGCTCAGCGTGGTGCGCGTATGGACGGTGCTACCGAAGGGTTCCACGTTGGACGTGATCGTGAACGGGTTGGTTGGGGTCGTGGTGTTTTGCACCTGGCAGGTCACGCGCGCCTGTGCGCAGCCCGCGCACAGCAGACCTGCCGCGAACACGAAGGCAAAACGCCTGTGCCCGGTCGTGGCACTTAAGCGATGGAGCACCTTCATGGCGTATTGGGTAGGCAAGTCAGCGGACCGATGCGTTCCACTTCCTGAATGGATCCTGCTGGCATGACGAGATGGGTTTGGCAATTGACGCCTTCGCTTTGCACGCTTAGCCGATGCAGTCCGGTCAGGCCGGTGATGAAAGCCTCGCCATGTGGGCCCACCAGGAACTTTTGAAGCGTCTCATCCACCTTGATCTCAGCTCCTGAGCGCAAAGGAAAACCATCAGGTGTGCGCAGCTGCACCAGGGCAGATCGCCCGGCTCGAACGGGAAAGCGCAGGCGAACACCACTGCGCCAGCGGGGCACGGCAATGCGCTCGAGGGTGGGAATGTCGGCGCCCAGTGGCAAGGATTCGGGGTCTAGCCGAATGGGGGTGGGCACCATCGGGGCAAGATCGGTCACCAGCGCGAATCCATCGCGGTCGGTGGTGGCCTGCCGGTCTCCATAGGGGCCGACTTGGGTACCCTCGACGCCGGGTACCTCGACCAGTGCAAAGCTCCCATTGACCTTGCGGGTCGCGTGCACACGCCCGCCCATGACCACCAGGCCGCCTTGCCACCCCAGTCGCAGCGCCTGTGACCTTGTGTTGGCAAAAAGGTCGGCGGACCAAATGCTCGTGTCGGTGACTTGTCGAAGACCCGCCTCTGCGTGATCTTGGTTGTCTTGTCTGCCTGCCTGAACCCGCCAACTGGTCTGCGCTTCAGCGCCACTGGCGCTGACGTAGGCGTCCAGGGCTTGGTTGCGGCGCGCCAGGTGGAGCGTATGGGCTGTCTGACCCGGCAAAGGCATCTGGAACGCGAACGTGAGCTGGCTTGCCGATACCTGGCCGTGCGTGCGCGCCACGATCACATTGAACGATGCGCCGCCGGCCAGGCGTGTGGCGACGGAGGCGCTGTAGGTGGCCAGTTGGCGTTGGTTCAACGGGTGCACGCGTGCCATGCCCAGACCGAGCGTGGTTCCCTGGCCAATGGTCAGTGCGTAATGCGCGATGGCCGTGGTCATGGCTTGTCCGGATGTGTCACCGAGCGCCAGGTGTGCTCCATCGCGTCGGGTGATGCGAGCGCTCGCAGCATGGGGGCCTCGGCGCATCTCGGCGCCCATCAGCCATTCGCCGCCTGTGGTGCCGTTGCGATCGCGACTGATCGTCAGGCCCGACAAGAGCGCCACGCCATGGCTCGGCAGGGCCCAGTTGATGCCCATGCCCAGGCTTTGTGAACGCGCGCTCCAGTGTCCCTGCCATTCGGCCGTGAGAGTCTTGTTCAACCCCATGCGCAACAGCCCGGCGGCGAATCGCTCACCATAGTCGTTGCTTTTGAGCCCCAGCCGTTGTCGAACGGCACCGATGGCCACGCTCCAGTCTCTTGAGCCTTCTTCTAGCTGATTGGCCACCTGAAAGATGGGCCGCGCGATCACGGTCTCGCGCCCCATCAGGTCTCGCACCACCACCCGCACTTGCCCGTCGGTGCCCAGCAAGGGCGGCACGTCAATCGAGAACGGGCCGCTGGGAACCCGGGCAGTCTGGCGCAGCACATCGTTAACGAACAGCTCCACGGTGCTAGGGCTCGAGGTGCTGCCGTCGATCACAGCGCGGGGTCGCTGATCGCTGCCCTGCGCGGAGTAGGCGTTTGTGCCCCATTGAACACCGCCAAAGTAAACGGACCGCCCGGTAAGGCCTGTGCGGGTCACGCTGTCGCCCACGCGTAAGGTTGGCCCACCGTCTTGGCTTTGGCGGGTGAAGGTCGTTTCCAGACGAACCCAGTCTGGCACGGAGGAATGGCGCGCGTTTCCATTCAGCGTCTGGCGCCCCGTCATGGTGGAGGTCAACACGCCCGCGGCGCTTGACCATCCGATCTCAGAAAAGGCCGTCAGTTCGGGTGCATTGCCCGTGTGCCGTGCCTGGATGCGCGTGTAATTCACATCCAGGTTCAGATACAGAGCGGGCTCGACGGGACTGGTGTCGGGCGCTGGTGGAGCGAGGTCGCCCAGGTGGGTGGACTCGAATGCCATGGGGTCGAGCCATACCGCCAATGACTGGTTGGCGGTGTTCTCCTGCGTTCGACACCCTGGCAGAGCGTTCAGCGCCAGCCAACGCTGGCCGTGGCGCGTGAGGCGGGGTGCATCGTCGCGCACGAGGACTCGCCAGTTGCTTAACGCCTCCTCTGAGGCGAACCAGGTGTCCTGCCGAGTGATGAGTAGCCAACTGCCGACGGATTCGCCATTCAGGGTCACGGCGTTCACCACCATGCGCTCACCTTCGGAGGAGTGTCCAGCCACCTCGTGTTGGGCAGAGGTGGGCTGCGCCATGCACACACTGCCCGGTAACAGCACCATGGCCACTGCCATCAGCGCCCACCGTGGGGCGATAGCCAGCCAGCGGGGTGGGCTGTTTGGCCCAGCACGGCCCATGGCGCTCAGGGCATGGCAATCGCCATGGTCGTCGAGCTTCCATCGTCGAACCACAGTGTCAGCGTCTGCGCTGTGGCGGGACCGTCGGGCTCGGCTCGCAGCACAAAGCGTTGTCGTGCCCCTGGTAGCACATAGGTGGCGCCCGAGAACCTTGCTGAGGGCCGAGCGGGGTCGCCCAAGTCCACGCGCAAGACCCTGGCGAAGACGTTGCCTTCGTTGGTGCAGTCCACCATCAGCTCGGTGGTGGAGGAGGTGGGCATGCAGTGCCATCGGCGCACAGGCTGTGCCGGTGAGATGAAGACGGGCAGCGACATGGCCAGGAGATAGGGCACTTGACCCGCAGCGGTGGCGGGCGCGTCGGTGGCTGAAGCCACTTCTCGCAGGATCAGTCGGTAACTGGGCGGTGATTGCGGGTCGGGTGGCGTGAGGCGGGCGAGGCGCACCACCTGTTGCACACCGGGCGCCAGGGTGACCACGGGCGGTGACAGGACCAGGTCGTTTGACGGCTCCAGCACGTCCTTCCCTTGCATGTCCTGGGTCCAGCGCATCACCTCGGCGTGAAGCACCAGCGTCTCTTGGCCTGTGTTGGCCAATTGCAATGACGTGGCGCGCTCGCGCAGGGTCATTTGCAGTCGCGTGGGTGAGGCCTGGAAAGACCCGGCCAGGGAGGCCGAGGTCATGAACCACAGCACTGTCCCGGCCAGTTGGCGCCAGTCCAGAGCAGGCTTCAAACGCGATGAAGGGCGGTTGGCGATCATGGGGGATTGGGGGGACGCAACGCATTGGTGGAAGGCAACGGTCGCCGGCGCGGGATCAATACACGACGTAGATCGTGTGGGCTTGGCTGGCTTGGCAGCTTGCGCTGGCACATGAGCCGCTCTGCCCGGCGGGGATGGATACGTCAATCGTGTGGCCGACGGATGCCCCTGTGCCCTTGTGGCCGCCCGTGGGTGGTGCTGGCGTGCTGATGGTGTAGCTCAGGCCGTTGAGGTTGCCTGACGCGGTGCGCTGGTTCGCATCGGTGCTACTGAACGAGACTTGGTAGGGCAGTCCGCTGGTGCACTGCACTTGCATCGTGGTCGATACCGATGCGGCCGTGGATTGGAAGGCCGTGTAATCCACGGTCACATTGCCGGCCCCTGTGTTGAAGATGCAACTCGAGTACAGCGTGACCTGTACCGAGAAAGTCGCGCTGACGGAGGCGGTTTGCGCTGGCGGCGTGAATGCGGCGGCGCAGGTCGCCACCACTGCGAGGAGACGGTGCGAATTCATGGTGATTCTCAAAACACACGCCGAAGACAAGGCAGGCGTGTCCAACCCTGAAAGCGGGTTGTAACACGTACGTGTTATTTCGTGCGTGACAGAGAATCAGGGTTTACCCGACATCCTTCTGGCCGCCGATCAGCGGTTGTTTGGCAGCAGGTGCGTGAGCGGCAGCGTGGCGCTGGCTTTCACCTCACCCAGCGAGAAGCTGGTGTGCAGGTCTTTTACGTTGGGCAGGTTGATGAGCACCTCGCGCGTGAACTGGCTGAAGTGGTTCAGGTCTCGGCTGACCACTTGCAACTCGAACGTGCCCGAGCCGCTGATGTAGTGACACGACACCACCTCTGGGATGGCGCGAATGGCCTTTTCGAGCTGGCGCGTCACGTCGCCGTGGTTGCGTTCGGCGTCCAGTCGAACGAATGCCAGCACACCCAGTCCAACTTTTTCGCGGTCAATGTCGGCGCGGTAACCGCGGATGTAGCCGGCCTCTTCCAGCGCTCGCACCCGACGCCAACAGGGCGCAGCCGATAGGCCAACGCGCGAGGCCAGTTCGGCGTTGGTGAGGCGGCCGTCGGCCTGCAGTTCCTGCAGGATGTGGATATCGAACTTGTCGAGGGGATTCATGAGAAAGATTATTGCTTTGAAGCGTCAAAACAAGAAATGAAAAGCAAGAACTTCTCGGTGGCGAAGACATACACTGTGCCGAAATTCCCTCTTCGCCCCACACGGGCGAAGGGCTTCCTCAACCCTGCCCACAAGGCGGCCCGGACCCTAGCCCACGGAGACAAAACCCATGAACGCCCCATTGCCAGAACACCTGAGAAAAGCGCTGGAAACGGTCACTCTTGACGACAAATACGCGCTGGAGCACGGCCGGGCGTTCATGAGCGGGGTGCAGGCCCTGGTGAAGCTGCCGATGCTGCAGCGCCAGCGCGATGCGCTGCAGGGCAAGAACACCGCAGGTTTCATCAGTGGCTACCGGGGCTCGCCGCTGGGTGGATACGACCAGGCGCTGCAGAAGGCCGAGAAATGGCTGAAGGCGCAGAACATCGTGTTCCAGCCGGGCGTGAACGAAGAGTTGGCGGCCACGGCGGTCTGGGGCACGCAGCAGCTGGGTTTCGCCCCTCCTGGCACCAACAAGTTCGACGGCGTCTTTGGCATCTGGTACGGCAAAGGCCCAGGCGTGGACCGCTGCTCCGACGTCTTCAAGCACGCCAACATGGCCGGCACCACGCCCTGGGGTGGCGTGATCGCGGTGGCCGGTGACGACCACGTGGCCAAGAGCTCCACCGCCGCCCACCAGAGCGACCACATCTTCAAGGCCTGTGGCTTTCCGGTGTTTTTCCCCGCCACCGTGCAAGAGATCCTGGACCTCGGCATCCACGCGTTTGCCTTGAGCCGCTTCTCGGGTGTCTGGGCTGGCATGAAGACGATCCAGGAGATCGTGGAGTCCAGCGCCACGGCGGAGATCGACCCCGAGCGCGTGAACATCGTCATTCCCGAATTCGACATGCCGCCGGGGGGCGTGCACATCCGCTGGCCAGACCACGCGCTCGACCAAGAGGCCCGTCTGTTCGATTACAAGTGGTACGCCGCTCTGGCCTATGTGCGGGCCAACCGCCTCAACCACAACGTGGTGGCCGGCCCCAATGACCGCCTGGGTGTGATCGCCAGCGGCAAGGCCTACAACGATACCCGCCAGGCCCTGCTCGACCTGGGCCTTGACGACGACACCTGCCGCCGCATCGGCCTGCGCCTGCACAAGGTGGCGGTGGTCTGGCCGCTTGAGGCGCAGACCACCCGCGAGTTCGCCACCGGCCTGCGCGAGATTCTGGTGGTGGAGGAAAAGCGCCAGGTCATCGAGTACCAGCTCAAGGAAGAGCTATACAACTGGCGCCCTGACGTGCGGCCCAATGTGCTGGGCAAGTTCGACGAAGTCGAAGGCGACTACAGCGGTGGCGAGTGGAGCATGCCCAACCCCAGCACCCACACCTTGCTGCGCGCCAACGCCGACCTGACGCCGGCCATCATCGCCCGCGCCATCGCCAAGCGCCTGAAGAAACTGGGCGTGCCCGAGGACGTGATGGCCCGCATCGACACCCAACTTGCCATCCTCGACGCCCAAGAGCGCTCGATGCAGACCCTGCTGACCCAGGGCGTGGCGGGTGCCGATCGCCAACCCTGGTTCTGTTCGGGGTGCCCGCACAACACCAGCACCCGGGTGCCCGAGGGCTCGCGCGCCATGGCCGGCATCGGCTGCCACTTCATGGCCACCTGGATCGACCGCGACACCGTGGGCTTCACCCAGATGGGCGGCGAGGGCGTGCCATGGGTGGGCCAGCAGCCTTTCAGCAAAGACCAGCACATCTTCGCCAACGTCGGCGACGGCACGTACTTCCACAGCGGCTTGCTGGCCATTCGCCAGAGCATCGCCGCGGGCGTGAACATCACCTATAAGGTCCTCTACAACGACGCCGTCGCCATGACCGGTGGTCAACAGGTGGGTGAGCGCCCCGAAGGCCACAGCGTGGTGCAGATTGCGCAGAGCATGCGGGCCGAAGGGGCGAAGAAGATCACCATCGTCACCGACGAGCCCGAGAAGTACGAGGGCGTCACCGGCATTCCCGAGGGCATTGCCATTCAGCATCGCGACACGCTGGACGCGGTGCAGCGCGAGTTCCGCGAGATTCCTGGCACCACGGTCATCATTTACGACCAGACCTGCGCCACCGAGAAGCGCCGCCGCCGCAAGCGCGGCACGCTGGCCGAGCCGACCCGCCGCGTGGTCATCAACGAGGCGGTGTGCGAGGGCTGCGGTGACTGCAGCGTGCAGTCGAACTGTCTTTCCGTCGAGCCGCTGGAGACCGAATTCGGTCGCAAGCGCCAGATCAACCAGAGCACCTGCAACAAAGACTATTCCTGCCTCAAGGGCTTCTGCCCCAGCTTCGTCACGGTAGAAGGTGGGCAGTTGCGCAAGAAAGACAAGGCATCTGGCGCGCCGCAATGGGCTGGCGCCGAGCCGCCCCTGCCCAAGCTGCCTTCGCTGGCCCAGGAGGCCTGGGGCATCGTGGTGGCCGGCGTTGGTGGCACGGGCGTGATCACCATCGGCCAACTGCTGGGCGTGGCCGCTCATCTGGAAGGCAAGGGCATCGTCACGCAAGACGCCGCCGGCCTGGCCCAGAAAGGTGGCGCCACCTGGAGCCACGTGCTGATCGGTGCCACGCAAGACGCCATTCGCACCACCCGAGTGTCGGCCGCCTCGGCCGACCTGGTGCTGGGCTGTGACCCGTTGGTCACCGCGCACAAGGAAACCCTGCAGCGCCTGCGCCAGGGGCGCAGCCACGTGGCTCTGAACGCCAACGCCACGCCCACGGCGGCGTTCGTGCGCAATCCCAACTGGCAAAACCCCGCGCAGGCCTGCGTGGACGCACTGGTGCAGGCCCTGGGCACCGAGGCTGTGGGCACGGTGGACGCCGAGGCCGCGGCCACCCGCCTCATGGGCGACAGCCTCTACGCCAACCCCCTGATGCTGGGCTTTGCTTGGCAAAAGGGCTGGATTCCCCTGAGCCAGGTGTCCCTGATGCGGGCCATCGAACTCAACGCCGTGGCCGTGAACCAGAACAAGGCCGCTTTTGAATGGGGGCGTCGCGCCGCGCACGACCCGGCCGCATTCGCCGCGCTGCTGGGCCCGGCGGCCCAGGTGGTGCAGTTGCACGTGAAGCCGAGCCTGACCCAGCTCATCCAGCGTCGCGTGGAGTTCCTGACCGCTTACCAGGACAGTGCCTACGCGCAGCAATACCAAGCCTTCGTCGAGCGCGTGCGCGAGGCTGAGGCGCCCCTGGGCAAGACGGCGCTGACAGAGGCAGTGGCGCGCTATCTCTTCAAGCTCATGGCCTACAAGGACGAATACGAAGTGGCGCGCCTGCACAGCGACCCCGCCTTCCACGCCCGTCTGGCCCAGCAGTTTGAAGGCGATTATTCGCTCAAGGTGCACCTGGCGCCCCCGCTGTGGGCCAAGAGGAACGAGCGAGGCGAACTCATCAAGCGGCCCTTCGGCCCGTTCATGTTCACCGCTTTCAAGTGGTTGGCGCGCTTCAAGGGCCTGCGCGGCACGGCGTTCGACCCCTTCGGCCGCACCGAAGAGCGCCGCACCGAGCGCGCGCTGATCGCCGAGTACCGCCAGGACATCGAGCGCCTGCTGCCGGGTCTCGACGCCGACCGGCACGCCCTGGTGCTGGAGATCGCCCGCCTACCCGAGCAGATCCGGGGCTTTGGCCATGTGAAGGAGCGTCACCTGAAAGCGGCCAGCGAACGCCGCGCCGAGCTGCTGGCCCAGGTGCAGGGCCCTGGCCAAGACCCGGTGCGACGCGCCGCCTGAGGCGGGCGGCGGGCAAAGCCCTGTGGCGGGCGGGGTGAGGCCATTCGTCATACCCGCGGCATACAATGACCGGCTGTTCGCGGCCAGGCCCTACCCAATAGGTGGGCGCCTGGCCATTCCTGCCCCCGATACCGTTGGAGACCGCCTGTGTTCATTTCCCCCGCCTACGCCCAAGCCGCCGCTGGCAGCACCGAGTCCACCCTGATGGGCCTGCTGCCCCTGGTGCTGATGTTCGTGGTGCTGTATTTCGTCATGATCCGCCCGCAGCTCAAGCGCCAGAAAGAGCACAAGGCCATGGTCGAGGCCCTGGCCAAGGGCGATGAGGTCGTGACCGCCGGTGGCTTCCTGGGCAAGGTCACCAAGATTGGTGAGACCTACGTCGGTGTGGAACTTGCCGACGGCGTTGAAGTCCAGATGCAGCGTTCGGCTGTCGTTCAGGTGCTGCCCAAGGGCACCATCAAGAACAGCTAAGCGGCTGCCTCCCGGGGTGGTCAATTGCCACCCCATTGACTTTCTTGCGGCCCACTTGCCCGCCTCACCATGAACCGATACCCCCTGTGGAAATACGCGATCATCGTGGTCGCCTTGCTTGTGGGCGCCATCTATTCGCTGCCCAACCTGTTCGGCGAGGCGCCCGCCGTGCAGGTGTCGCCTGCCCGCGCAACGGTCAAGGTGGACTCGGGCACCATGGCCCGCGTGGAAGAGGTGCTGAAGTCCCAAGGCATTGAAGTCGCCCAGGTGCAGCTTGACGCCACCTCGGTCAAGGCCCGCTTCAACGACACCGACACCCAGATCAAGGCGCGCGACGCGCTGGACAAGGCCTTCAACGCCAACCCGGCCGAGCCCAGCCACGTGGTGGCGCTGAACCTGCTGCCCCGCACCCCGGCCTGGCTGAGCGCCTTTGGGGCGTCGCCCATGTACCTGGGCCTGGACCTGCGCGGTGGCGTGCACTTCATGCTGCAGGTGGACATGGCCGCGGCGCTGCAGCGACGGGCCGACGTGCTGGCCACCGACCTGCGAACGGCTTTGCGCGAAAAAGGCATTCGCCATGGCGGCATCAGCCGCAACGGCCAACTCATTGACTTGCGGGTGCGCGACCAAGCCTCGCGCAACGCGGCGGTGGATCTGTTGCGTGCCCAGTTCCCCGATCTGGTGGTCACCGAGACCGCCGAGGGCACCGACACCCGCCTCAGCCTGGCCGTTCGCCCCGAAGCGGCGCGCACGGTGCAGGACCAGGCCCTGAAGCAGAACATCACCACCCTGCACAACCGCATCAACGAGCTGGGCGTGGCCGAGCCTGTGATCCAGCAGCAGGGCGCCGATCGCATCGTGGTGCAACTGCCGGGTGTGCAAGACACCGCCAAGGCCAAAGACATTTTGGGTCGCACCGCCACGCTGGAGCTGCGACTGGTGGACGAAAGCACCGAGGGCCTGGCCGCCGAGCGTGGCACCGGCCCCGTGCCCTTTGGTTCTGAGAGCTACCCCGAGCGTGGTGGCCGCACGGTGATCGTCAAGCGCGAAGTGCTGCTCACGGGTGAAAACCTCACCGATGCCCAGGCGGGCTTCGACGACACCCAGCAGCCTGCCGTGCACCTCACGCTGGACGCCAAGGGTTCTCGCATCTTCCGCGACATCACGCGAGAGAACATCGGCAAGCGCATGGCCATCATCCTGTTCGAGAAGGGTAAGGGCGAGGTGGTCACGGCGCCGGTGATCCGCTCCGAGATCGGTGGCGGCCGGGTGCAGATTTCTGGTGCCATGTCGTCGGTGGAGGCCAATGACACCGCGCTGCTGCTGCGCGCTGGCTCGCTGGCCGCGCCGATGGAGATCATCGAAGAGCGCACCATCGGCCCCAGCCTGGGCGCCGAGAACATCCAGAAGGGCTTCCACAGCGTGATGTGGGGCTTCCTGGTGATCGTCGCCTTCATGTGCGTGTACTACATGATGTTCGGCGTCTTCTCCAGCATCGCGCTGGCCTTCAACCTGGTCTTGCTGGTGTCGGTGTTGTCGATGCTGCAGGCCACGCTTACGTTGCCGGGTATTGCTGCCATGGCCCTGGCGCTGGGCATGGCCATCGACTCGAACGTGCTGATCAATGAGCGCGTGCGCGAAGAGCTGCGCCGGGGGGCTTCGCCGCAGACGGCCATCAATGCCGGCTATGAGCACGCCTGGGGCACCATCCTGGACTCCAACATCACCTCCCTGATCGCGGGCATTGCCCTGCTGATCTTCGGTTCTGGCCCGGTGCGCGGTTTTGCCGTGGTTCACTGCCTGGGCATCGTGACCAGCATGTTCTCGTCGGTGTTCTTCTCGCGCGCCCTGGTCAACCTCTGGTACGGGCGTCAAAAGAAGCTCAAGACCGTGTCCATTGGCACCGTGTGGCGCGCGGACGCGCCTTCCACCAAGGCCGACTGAGCCCGCCACCGCAAGGAATTCGCCATG
Organism: Hydrogenophaga sp.; assembly: GCF_041913525.1. GTDB lineage: Bacteria > Pseudomonadota > Gammaproteobacteria > Burkholderiales > Burkholderiaceae_C > Hydrogenophaga. Next base: position 68,718 of record NZ_JAYSFD010000008.1, read on the forward strand.
GAGTTTTTCCGCATCCGCCGCGACATCCCGTTCATGAAGCACGCCCTGGTGCTGAACGCGGTGTCCTTCATCACCTTCATCCTGGCCGTCTTTTTCCTGGTCACCCGCGGTCTCAACCTGTCGGTCGAGTTCACCGGTGGCACGGTGGTGGAAGTGGCCTACGAGCAACCGGCCGACCTGGAGTCGGTGCGCAAAGTGGTCGAGTCGCTGGGCTACGCCGAGGTGCCGGTGCAGAACTTTGGTTCTTCGCGTGACGTGCTGCTGCGCCTGCCGGTTCAGCAAGGCAAGACCTCGGGCGAACAAAGCGAACAGTTGTTCGCCGCGCTGAAGGCCCAGAACCCGACCGTCACGCTGAGCCGCACCGAGTTCGTCGGACCGCAGGTGGGGCAAGAGCTGTTCGAGCACGGCCTGAAGGCCCTGGGCTTGGTGATCCTGGGCATCGTCATCTACCTGGCCATTCGATTCGAATGGAAGTACGCGGTCTCGGCCATCATCGCGAACCTCCACGACGTGGTCATCATCCTGGGCTTCTTTGCCTTCTTCCAGTGGGAGTTCTCGCTGGCGGTGCTGGCGGCTGTGCTGGCCGTGCTGGGCTATTCGGTGAACGAATCGGTGGTGATCTTTGACCGGATTCGCGAGAGCTTCCGGCGCTACCGGAAGAAGACCACGGTGGAGATCATCGACAACGCCATCACCTCCACCATCAGCCGTACCATCATCACCCACGGGTCTACCCAGATCATGGTGCTGTCGATGCTGCTGTTCGGTGGCCCCACGCTGCACTATTTCGCCATGGCGCTGACCATCGGCATCTGCTTCGGCATCTACTCGTCGGTGTTCGTGGCGGCCGCCATGGCCATGTGGCTGGGCATCAAGCGGGAAGACCTGATCAAATCGGGTCCCAAGGCGGGCGATCCTGACGACCCCAACGCAGGCGCGGTTGTCTGACAGAACTGTCCCTCAAATGGGCGTCGACAGGCGCCCCCTAGGGCTAGAAGATTGGGCCTTCGTGTCATACTGAGTTCACTGTGTCCAACCCCATCGCGAACCCCAATTCCCTGGCTCGACAGGCTCGTGAACTCTTTGTGGTTCACGTGGGGCGAGCCTTGCCGGACGTGGTGAAGGTGTGTGACGCTCTCATGAACGAGCTGCGCGACCGGCATGGCCCCAATGCAGAGGTGCTCGCGCGACGCGACGCCTGGCTGTCGTTCCAGCAGCACCACAACACCTGGCTGGGCCTGGCCAAGCGTGGCCTGCAGCGCCTCTTGTTGCCGCCTGCCGCGATCAACAGCGGCATGGGCAGCATGCCGTCCAAGCTGGAACTGGTGGACGATGGTGTCGTGAAGGACCAGATTCTGGCCTCCCGACTGGCGATGAAGGTGCTCGACAAGGCCTCGTCCGAACTCAATGAATTGCGCCTGCGCATTCAGCACCTGGAGCGCCGCCAGGAACTGTCCCGCGACGACCCTCTGCTGCCCGACGTGATCGCCCGCGTGCTCATCGAGCAATGGGTGGCCGCGGGCATGACGCGCGACGCTCTGGCCCTGATTCAGGACGGGCTTGGCAACGCCGTGGGGGACAAGCTGCTGGGCGCCTACCAGGCCGCTAACCGCCTGCTGGTCGACGGTGGCGTGATGAAGGAAATCGACCTTCAGGCGCTGGTCAAGCGCACCCCTGGCACAGCGTCCAGTGTGAGAGGCGGTGCTGGTGATACCGGTCCCTCTGGCTTGGGCAGCAGCACATCCAGTGGGGCAGTGGGCGATGAAACCCGCATGTTGACCGGCACCACGCCTTTGGCGCGCGCGCGCATGCGCGCCCAGGGGGTGGTGGGTCGCTTGCGGCGCCTGTTGATGGACCGCCTGGGGGGCGAATTCGAGGCGACGCAGATGTTGCCGCCCTCGCCTCAATTGCAGCAGGCCATTCAGCGCTCGGCGGGCCGCGTCAGCATGGGCGCCAGCCTTGACATTGACCTGAGCGGGCCGGTGGGACATGCCCACGTGGAGCGCGCCGCGGCCGTGGTGCGCCAGCGCACCGCCGAACTGAAGCAGGCCGCGAGCACGCCCACGGAAAAAGCCACGGTGGAGATCGTGGCGCTGATGTTTCAGAGCATCTTGGCTGAAGAGCGAATCCCTGCCAGCGTGCGCGTGTGGTTCGCCCGTTTGCAGATCCCGGTGCTGCGCGTGGCCCTGGCTGAGCCCGACTTCTTTGGATCACTGCAGCACCCCGCGCGCCAGCTGATTGACCGCATGGGCTCGTGTGTCATGGGCTTCGAGTCAGGCGTGAGTTCGTCTGCGCTGGAGGCGGAAATCCGCCGCGTGGTGCAGGTGATCGAGCAATACCCTGAGACCGGGCGTCGTGTGTTCCAGCTGGTGCTGGATGAGTTCCAGAAATTCCTGGCCACCCACCTGCATGAGCAGGGCGACACCAAGCGCGTGGTGAGCGTGGCACAGCAGATTGAGCAGAAGGAAACGCTGTCGGTCCAGTACACCATCGAGCTGCGCAAGCTGCTGGAAGACGTGCCGGTGCGCGACGAAGTGCGCGAGTTTCTCTTCAAGGTGTGGGTGGACGTGCTGGCCGTGGCCAGCGTGAAACATGGCCAGAAATCCGATATCACCCGCGACCTCAAGCAGGTGGCCAGCGAACTGCTGTGGGCGGCCAGCGCCAAACCCAATCGCAGCGACCGAGCGCGTGTGATCCAGCAGCTGCCTGGCATCTTGCAGCGCTTGCGCAAGGGCATGGGTTTGTTGGGTTATCCCCCCGGCATGCAGGACGAGCACATCAAGGCGGTGAGCGACACCTTGGCCGATGCCTTCATGTCGCGCACCGAGCCGATCGCCGAGGATCACCTTGCCCGCTTGGCGCAGCGCCTGGCCAACCTGGAGGACTACCTGCCTCAAGATGGCGTGGGCGATCTGGACCTGGACGCCAACAGCATCGAGCTCATCACCGGGGTGGACGCCAGCAACATTGAGGTGGTCAACACCGGCGGCAGTCAGCCCACCGAGGCGATGCGCGCCTGGGCCAGCGAATTGCAGATCGGCGCCTGGTTTGGCCTGGAGCACGGTGCGAAGCTCAACAACGCCCAGTTGGTGTGGCGCAGCGAGCGTGGGCAGCTGTATTTGTTTGTGGCACCCGCAGGGCGCTGTTTCCTGATGCAGGCCGCGCGCGTGGCGGCCTACCTGCAGGCCGGGTTGTTGCTGCCGTCTGAGGAAGAGGCCCTCACGGTGCGGGCCACGCGCGATGCGCTGGCCAAGCTCGACGCCCAGCCGGAACGCCTGCTGGCCTGATCCACCCCCGGTGGCTGGCGCCTCAGGTGTGCACCAGTCGCTGCACCATGCCGCCAGGCTGCCGGGCGAGGTGGCCCGCCAATTCCAGTTCCAGTAGCCTTGCCTGAAGCAGCGCCGTGGGCAAGCCGGTGCGGGCCTGCAGGGCATCAAAGCCCATGGGGGCGTGTCCCAAGGCGTCGAGCAGTTGCCGTTCTTCTTCCGACACCTCAGTGGGCGCTGCACTCGCGCCGCCGCCCAATGGCGTGGCCTGACCCACTGGCCGGGCGTGCAGTTCTTCCAAGATGTCTTGCGCAGATTCCACCAGCTTGGCGCCCTGCCGAATCAGGGCGTGACAGCCCCGTGCCTGAGGCGAATGAATGGAGCCGGGGATGGCAAACACCTCGCGCCCTTGCTCGGCGGCCAGTCGGGCCGTGATCAGTGAGCCCGATTGCAGCGCAGCCTCGACCACCAGCGTGCCTTGGCACAGGCCGGAGAGGATTCGGTTGCGCTGGGGGAAATGCGGGGCCAGGGGCGGCGTGCCCAAGGGGTATTCGCTCAGCAGCAGGCCTTCCTGCGCGATGCGGTGAGCCAAGTCGCGGTGACGGCTTGGGTAAACGCGATCAAGGCCGGTGCCCACCACGGCGATCGTCTTGCCGTGCGCCGCCAGTGCGCCTTCGTGGGCGGCGCCATCGACGCCCAGTGCCAGGCCCGACACCACGCATGCTCCAGAGGCCGCCAGTGCCTGCGAAAACTGCCTGGCATTCAGTTCGCCCTGAGCCGTTGGGTTGCGGCTGCCCACCACCGCTACCCGCAGGGGGTGCTTGAGCAGTTCGGCGTCGCCCAGCGCGAACAGCAGCAGTGGCGGGTCTTCGGTGTGGAGCAGTTCGGCGGGGTATCGCTCGTCACCCAGCGGGATGGCGTGGTGGTGAGAAGACGCTTGTAGCCAGGCGACGTGTTCGGCAACGATTTTGTCCAGACCGGGCACATCGTCCATGCGGTGGCGCTCAAACACCGCTTGTGGCGAACCGCAGGCGCTCAGCAGCCGGCGCGCGCCGACTCGGCCCAGCCCAGGTGTGAGCAGCAGCCGCAGCCAGGCGGCCAGTTCGGCGGGCTCCATGCGCGGTCAGGGATTGCCGAAGCGATCGCCGACTTGCACACCGTCCTCGATTTGCAGCACCAGGGCGTAGGACACACGATCGAAGATGCGGAAAACCATCATCAGGCCGTTGCGTTCACCGGGCAGGCGCATGTTGGGCCGGCCACTGTCGGTGCCGTCCACCACCAGGTCGCTGCCGCGTTGCAGGGCCAGCACATGGCCGCGCTCCAAGCCGTGCTGACGACCGCGGTTGATGGCCACCACCTGGTTCTGGGCCGCATAGCGAACGGCGTTGCCGTACACCGAGACCACCTGGCCCTGCAGCTGGGTTTTGGGGGCGTGCGGTACGTAGTTGGTGAATTCGCGCTCGGGCTCTGGCAGCAGGCGGTCGCCCACGCGAAGTTCTTGCTTGGCCCTGGTGATGTCCAGGCTGGCCGGCACGATTTCCTTGGCGGCTTTGCCGTCGGCATCCACGCCGTCGCGTTGGGTTTCGTTGCTCAGCAGGTCGGCCGCGCCAACGTATTGGGCTTCAAAGCCCAGGATTTCCTGGGTCGTGGGATCCTTCAGAGGCACGGCCTCGCGGAACACGCGATAGGCCTTGGAGCGGCCGTTTTCGAGGGCCAGGGGGGTGGCCTGCGGGGCGTCGGCTGAGAGCGAGCGGGCGTAAGCGCGGTCGCCGCGGCTGAGCAGAACGCGATTTTCCTGTGTGGCCACGATGCGCGGTGCCAGCGCAAAGGTGGCTTCGTCCACGATGAGGGGCTCTTGCAGGAAAGGCGCGATGTGGGCCATCGACACGGTGGGGATGGCCGAATCGGCCAGGCTTTCGCCGCGAACGCGCGGCGATACCTTGACCGTGTCAAGGTCGGCGCCGGGCGCGCGGGTGGTGAGGCGTGCGCGGCCACCGGTCTTGTCCAGGTAGAGCACCTGGCCGGGGAAGATGCGGTGCGGGTTCTGGATGTCGTTGAGGTTCATGCCCCAGAGCTCGGGCCAGCGCCAGGGGCTCTTGAGGAACAGGCCCGAGATGGCCCACAGGGTGTCGCCCGAGCGGATGGTGTACTGGTCGGGTGCGTTGGGCGCCAACTCTGACAGGGCCACGCCCGCTTGGGCCACCTGCTGCGCGGTGGTGCGCTGTCCGCTCGTGATGGGGTAGTTCTGGGCCGCCGCACCGGTGCTGAGGCAGGCGAAGGTCGCAGCAACGGCGAGGGTGGACAGCAGATGGGTCTTGGATGGCATGTGTTGGCCCCTGGGCGACGTCCACCGAATCACGGTGGGCGCTTCACGCACAACCGCTCGCCAGTGGCGCTCTGGTCTTGACAAATCGCATTTGATTTTGCGATCAAGCCCTTGATTAGGCAATGTTTGTGGGCGGCTGTCTCGCACCGCTTGGCAAAAGTCGCGAAAATAACGACAACCCGTCCCGCCCGTCACCGCCTCGCCGCCAGTTGTCGCGCCAGCGCCAGCCATGTCGGCCCAGCCTCGTTTCTGCTGACCATGCCCGATTTCGCCCCCCTTCCGATTCTTCGATACCCCGATCCCCGCTTGCACACCGTGGCCGCGCCAGTGCGCGAGGTGGACGCCCGGGTGCGAGAGCTGATCGAGCGCATGTTTGCCACCATGTATGCGGCCAATGGCATTGGCCTGGCTGCCACTCAAGTGGACGTGCACGAACGCCTGATCGTGATCGACGTGAGCGAGGAGCGCAACCAGCGCCTGGTGCTCATCAACCCGGTGATCGAGTGGGCCAGCCCCGAAACCCGCAAGGGCGAGGAAGGCTGCCTGTCCGTGCCAGGCATTTACGACGGCGTCGAGCGTTCCGTGGCCGTGCGGGTGCGCGCGCAGGACGGCGAGGGCGCCGAGCGCGTCATTGAGGCCGAGGGCATGCTGGCGGTTTGCATCCAGCACGAGATGGACCACCTCATGGGCAAGGTGTTCGTGGAGTACCTGTCGCCACTCAAGCGCAACCGCATCAAGACCAAGCTGGTCAAGGCCCAGCGAGACCTGGAGCGCGCATGAAAACCGCCGCCCTGCTGCTGGCCGTGTTGCTGGGACTGGGCGGTTGCTCGCTCATGCCCTCGCGCCTGGAGATGGGCACGCCGCGCGATGAGGTCGTGCGTCGCCTGGGCCAACCCACCAGTGTGGTGCCCCTGGCCACCGGCACGCGGCTGCAGTACTCGGGCCAGCCCGCCGGGCAATGGGTTCACAACGTCGACCTGGGGCCCGACGGTGGCGTCGTGAAGGTGGAGCAGGTGCTCGACATCGATTGGATGCTGCGCCACCTGGTGGTGGACGTGACCACCTGGCACGACGCCCTGCGCGACATGGGCCGTCCGGCCCTGGTGGAGCACGTGGCCAGTTTCAAGGGCGATGTGTGGACCTACCGCTACCTGGAAATTTCGGCGCCCCGACAGGCCCACCTGCACTTCGATCCCCAGGGTGTGTTGCGTCGCCTGCAGTTCACCGACGAGCTTCGGCATGAGGACATCTCGCCCTCACATCCCTGACCATTCCTCAGCACCGCAGCCTTCGGCGCGGTGCCAACCCTCATGAAGATCATTTTTGCCGGCACGCCGGTGTTTGCCCGCGTGGCACTGGAGCGCTTGTTGGCCGCCGGGTTCCAGGTGCCTCTGGTGTTGACGCAGCCCGACCGGCCTGCGGGCCGCGGCATGAAGTTGCAGGCGTCGCCGGTGAAGCAACTCGCGCAAGAGCATGGCATCGCCGTGGCGCAGCCGCGCAGCCTGCGGCTGGACGGCAAGTTTCCTGAGGACGCCGCTCAGGCCCAGGCGGCGATCGCCGCCGCGCAGGCCGATGCCATGGTGGTGGCGGCTTATGGCCTCATCTTGCCGCAGTGGACCTTGCAGGCACCGCGCCTGGGTTGCCTGAACATCCACGCGTCCTTGCTGCCGCGCTGGCGCGGCGCCGCGCCGATCCATCGGGCCATCGAGGCCGGTGATGCGCAAACCGGCGTGACCATCATGCAGATGGACGAGGGCCTGGACACGGGCGACATGCTGCTGATCGAACGTGAGCCGATTCGCCCCGACGACACCACCGCCAGCCTGCACGACCGGCTGGCCGACCTGGGTGGGCGCCTGATCGTGGAGGCCTTGGAGGCCGCGGCCTGTGGCGGCCTGCACGCCACGCCGCAACCGGCCGAGGGCATCACCTACGCACACAAGATCGAGAAGGCCGAGGCCACCATCGACTGGACCCTGCCGGCCGCCGTGCTCGAGCGGCGCGTGCGGGCCTTTGATCCCTTCCCCGGCGCGGTGACGGCCTGTGGTGGTGAGGCGATCAAGGTGTGGGCATCAAGCCTGGTCGCGCCGACGCGCCAAGCCTCGCCCGGCGAGGTGCTGGCCGTGGACGACAGCGGCATCGTGGTGGCCACGGGCGATGGCGCGTTGAGCCTCACGGCGCTGCAGCGCGCGGGCGGCAAGCGCCTGCCGGTGGCCGACTTTCTGCGTGGCTTCCCGCTGGCCTCGGGCCAGCGCCTGGGCTGATGTTTTTTCTGCCCCAGCACCGCCGCTACGCGGAGTTCTGGGAGGGCGTGCGCGACCAGGGCTCGGTGGCCATGGGCATTTCCGCCTGGGGGCTGATGACGGGCGTGGCCATGGTGAAGTCGGGTTTGTCGGTGGCCGAGGCGTTGTTGATGACGCTCATCGTCTACGCCGGCAGCGCGCAGTTGGCGGCGGTGCCCATGATGGTGTCGGGCGCCCCGCTGTGGGTGATTTTGGCGGCGGCCTTCTGCGTGAACCTGCGCTTCGTGGTGTTCTCGGCCCATTTGCGTCCGTACCTCATGCACCTGCCGCGCTGGCAGCGCCTGGTCAGGGGTTACGTAACGGGCGACCTGAGCTACGTGTTCTTCGCGCGGCGCTACCCCAAGCCGGGCCAGACGCCCGACGAACTGGCGCGCCAGCAGGCCTACCTGATGGGCAATTGCGCGGTGAACTATGTGGGCTGGATGACGGCCAGCGTGGTGGGCGTGGTGCTGGCCAACGCCATTCCCACCGAGTGGGGCCTGGGGTTTGCCGGCATCCTGGCGCTGCTGGGGGTGCTGTGCTCGCTGGCCACCTCGCGCCTGCGGGTCTTGTCGGCGGGCGTGGCGGGCGCAGCGGCCGTGGCGGCCTGGGCGCTGCCCTTGAAGCTGAACATTCTCGTGGCCATTGCCAGCGCGGTGGCGGTGTGCCTGGTGATCGAGCACCTGGACCCCAAGCGTTCAGGAGGGCATCGCGGTGCTTGATGTGGACCTCTGGACGCTGCTGACCATCGTGGCCCTGGGCCTGATCACCGTGGTCACGCGCGGCTTCTTTTTCATCAGCGACAAGCCCTGGTCGCTGCCGGGTTGGGCGCAGCGTGGCCTGCAATACGCGCCCATTGCCGCCCTGGCGGCGGTGGTCATTCCCGAAATCGTGATGGCGCGCGGCCAGTTGGTGGACACTTGGCAGGACGCACGCCTGTTCGCTGCCCTGGCCGGCATGGCCTGGTTTTCATGGAAGCGCGGCGTGCTGGGCACCATCGTCGCCGGCATGGCCGTTTATTTGCCTTTGCACGTCGGCCTGGGCTGGTGAGGCCAGCCAGCGGCGCGCCAGGGCCCAGCCGGCCAGGCTGACGCCGCCGCAGATGAGCAGCGTCCAGGCGGTGTGGCTGGGCGGGTGGGCGCCGCGCAGGGTCTGCACGAAACCGGCCAGCAGGCCCACCGCCAGGGCGGCAGCCAGCCACCACCAGCCGGTGCTCGGTGCACGGCCTTCGCGGGCCACGGGCCACAGCCACGGCAGGGCCAGGGTCACGAAGGCCATGCCGCTGGAGGCGTGACCGCCGGGGAAGCAGCGGCCCGGGCCACCGTCGAACACGCCCCAGGCCCAGTGCGAAATGGCGGGCACCTGGCCGCCGAAGATCGTCCAGTCCCAAGGGCAACTGGTGGCGCTGGCGTTTTTCACCAGGTTCACCGCCAGCAGGCCCAGCACCGACAACACCGCCACGGTCAGGCGCTCGCTGCGCGGCAGGCCCAGGCGCTTGGCGGGCCACAGCGCCCAGGCCCACACCGCCACCATCACGCCCGTGGCGGCCTGGCGCAAGCCGTCGTGCAGCACGCGTTCCAGCCACCACTCATGTTGCAGGGCAAAGCCCGTGGGGGAGCCGATCCAGCGCATGACGGTGACGTCGGCGCCAGTGGCGTCCCACATCAGAGTCAGCAGCAGCAAGGCCAGCCAGCCCCGCACCAGGTATTGACGATGCCTATTCATGGGGTGGCAGGATGTGACCGGCGCGTTAACCGTGCCTTAATCGCCGCCCGGATAATCGCGCCGAATCAATGGGGGTGCGGTCATGCGTGCACTGGTGGTGGAAGACGATGCCGGCATTGCCGGTGGCCTGCAGGCCTCGCTCAAGCAGGCCGGCTACGCCGTGGACGTGTGCGGCACCTTGGCCTCTGCGTGGTCGGCGTTGTCGGTCGAGCCGTTTGACGTGGTGTTGCTTGACCTGGGCCTGCCGGACGGCGATGGGCTGGATTTGCTGGCTCGCGTGCGCCGCCAGCCCCCGCCCGAGGCCGGGCGCGCCCGCTGGCCCCGCCCTGACCTGCCGGTGCTCATCATGACGGCGCGTGACGGCGTGAGCGACCGCATCACGGGCCTGGACGAAGGGGCCGACGACTACATCGTCAAACCCTTTGACGCCAACGAGTTGCTGGCTCGCCTGCGCGCCATGCTGCGCCGGGCGCATGGGCGCAGCAACCCGGTGATTCAGCATGGCGATCTGGTGGTCGACCCGGCCGCGCACACTGTCTTGCGCGCAGGCCAGCCGGTGGTGCTGGGCGGCAAAGAGTTCGCCCTGCTGCTCACGCTCTTGCAGGCCAGCCCGCAGGTGCTGTCGAAGTCGCGCCTGGAGTCTGCCCTGTACGGCTTTGGCGAGGCGCTGGAGAGCAACGCCATCGAAGTGCACATTCACCACCTGCGCCGCAAGCTGGGTGAGTCGCTCATCAAAACGGTGCGCGGCGTGGGCTATTTCGTGCCGCCCGCGCCATGACGGTCGATCGCCCCCAACCCAGGCTTTGGGTCACCTTGTGGCTGTGGGTGATCGGTGCCTTGCTGGCCATCTGGGCCTCGCTGCTCTGGTCGGCCTGGTACACCGGTCACCACGAGGCCAATGAAGTCACCGACGGCCAGTTGGTGGCCATTGCCCGCATGTGGCGTGCCGCCGCGCCCGGTGCCAACCAGGCGACCGCGCCCCCGATCGAGGGCGACCGCCCCCGGGCCTATGTGCAAGAGGTGGCGGTGCTGCGCTGGGTCAACGGTCAGCTCCACACCGACACCCACGGGCTGGCCGATGCCCTGAACCTGCGCCAACCCCCGCCGCCAGGCTTTGGCGAGCGCCGGGTGGTGGCCAGCCCGGGGGCCGGGCCTGAGCGCTGGCGCCTGTACGCCGAGGGCGACCAGGACCGCGTGGCGGTGCTCATGGACAACGACCACCGCGTGGACCTGGGCCGTGACATGGCCCTGCACCTGGCCCGTCCTGCCCTGCTGGTGCTGCCGGTGGTGGCGCTGCTGCTGGGCTGGGCCATTCGCCGTGGCCTGCGTCCGCTGGACCACCTCTCGCACGACGTGGCCGCGCTGGACGTGGTGGCCGGCGACCGGCTTGGCCGAGAGCACGCCTACCGCGAGTTTTCCACCACGGTGCAAGCCATCAATTCGCTGGTCGATCGCCTGCAGCAGCAGGCCCGGCGCGAGCGCGAATTCGCCAATGACGTGGCGCACGAGTTGCGCACGCCGCTGGCGGCCCTGGCGCTGCAGGCCTCGGCCGCGCAGCGCGACCCCTCGCCCGAGCGCCTGGCCGAGCTGGAACACGAGGCCTTGCGCGCGGGCGGCATCCTGTCGCAACTGCTCGATCTCGCCCGTGCCCAGCGGGTGGAAGGCCCGCCCGAGACCGATCTGGTGCAGGTGGCCAGCGCCCTGGTGGCCGAGCAGGCACCCGCCGCCTATGCCGGCGGTCATGAGTTGTCCCTGCAGGCGCCAGAGGCCGAGGTGCGTGTGCACGCCCCGCCCATGCTGGTGGAATTGGCCCTTCGCAACCTGATCGCCAACGCGCTGCGGCACACCCCCGCCGACACCCAGGTGGTGGTGGAGGTGTGGCAGCGCGGGCGCGAGGTGGGGGTGTCGGTCAGCGACGACGGGCAGCGCCCCGGCGCGCCAGCGGTGGCCAGCAATGGCGGCGGGCTGGGCCTGGGGCTGCGCCTGGTGCAGCGCATGGCCGAGCAGTGGGGCGGCGGCCTGCACCGCGACACTGGCGAGCCGCCCATGACCACCCGATTCACGCTGCACTGGCCCCTCGTCGGGTCGGGGCAGCCCCTAAGGTTGGATTAACGCCGTTTCGGCACCCTTCGCACCCATGAAAATTTCTGTTCCCTCTTCCTGGCGGCTGGTGTTGCCGGTGGCGCTGTGGTTGGCCACGGTCGGCAACCTGCCCCTGTGGCAGCGCCTGGTCTCGCTGGGCGAGTCGGGCACGCAGGCCGCCGGCCTGGTGCTGGCCCTGGGCCTGCCGGTGCTGGGCGCCGTGGCCGCGCTGCTGTTCTTGCTGAACTGGCCGCGGGTGTTCCGCCCCCTGGCGTCGGTGCTGGTGGTGGTGTCGGCGTTCAACAGCCACTTCATGTGGCAGTACAGCGCGGTGATCGACCCCACCATGATGGCCAACGTGGTCAACACCGATGTGCGCGAGGTGCGCGACCTGCTCTCGTGGGCGCTGCCGCTGACGGTGCTGGGCATTGCCGGACCGCCCTTGTGGTGGCTGTGGCGCCGGCCCCAGCCGGTGCAAGGCTGGTGGCCTCGCCTGGGCGGCAACGCCCTGGGCCTGGTGTTGGGCCTGGTGCTGGCCCTGGTGTCGGTGCTGGGGGGCTACCAGCAACTGGCATCGCTGGCGCGCAACCACAAGCCGGTGCGCTACATGATCAACCCGCTCAACTCGGTGTACGCCATGGCCCGCCTGGGCGCCGAGCAGTTGCCGCGGCAGGCCATGGCGCTGGAGTCGATCGGTGAAGACGCCGCCCTGCTGGCCAAAGGCGAGGGGCCGGCTCCCTTGTTCGTGGTGGTGGTGGGCGAGACCGCCCGCGCCCAGAACTGGGGCCTCAACGGCTATGCGCGCAACACCACGCCCGCGATGGCGCGCTGGCAGGCGCAGGGCGACCTGGTGAACTTCCCGCACGTCAGCTCATGCGGCACCAACACGCAGGTGTCGGTGCCCTGCATGTTCTCGCCCCTGACCCGCGAGCAAGGCGGAGACAAGGCCCCCACCCAAGAGAACCTGCTGGACGTGCTGCAGCGCGTCGGCCTGGCCGTGCTCTGGCTGGACAACCAGTCGGGCTGCAAGGGCGTGTGTGCCCGCGTGCCCAACGACCGCCCCACGCCCGACCCCGCCCTGTGCGAGGGCGACGAGTGCTTCGACGAGGCCCTGCTCAAGGGCCTGGACGAGCGCCTGGCCGCGCTTGACCCCGAGCGCCGCGCCCGCGGCACCGTGCTGGTGCTGCACCTCATGGGCAGCCACGGCCCGGCCTACTACAAGCGCACGCCGGCCGATCGCAAGCATTTCCTGCCCGAGTGCACCAGCAACACCCTGTCGCAATGCGCGCCGGACGCGCTGGTCAACACCTACGACAACACCATCGCCTACACCGACCACGTGCTCGACAGCACCCTGCAATGGCTGCAGAAGCGCGCTGCCAGCGGCCAGGCCAGCACCGGCTTGATTTTCATGTCCGACCATGGTGAGTCGCTGGGCGAAAACGGCCTGTACCTGCACGGCGTGCCCTATGCCTTCGCGCCCGAGCAGCAGACCCGCGTGCCCATGGTGGCCTGGTTCTCGCCGGCCCTGCAGCAGCGCAACAAGCTGCACATGGACTGCCTGCGCCAGCGCGCCAGCCAGCCTTACTCGCACGACAACCTGTTCCACACCTTGCTGGGCGTGATGGGGGTACAGACGCGGGCTTACGAGGCAGGCCTGGACGCCCTGGCGCCCTGCGTGCGCTGAGGCAGGGCGCGGTCGGCCGGTTTCCTACAATGCCGGGTTGCATTCCCGCCATCCAACCGAGTCGACCATGTCCGCCTTCATCCGCTTCTCCGACCTTTGTGCCAACGGCCAGGCCAAGGGCCGCCGTGTGTTCATCCGCGCCGACCTGAACGTGCCGCAGGACGACGACGGCCGCATCACCGAAGACACCCGCATTCGCGCCAGCGTGCCCGCCATCCGCATGGCCCTGGACGCCGGCGCCGCGGTGATGGTCACCTCCCACCTGGGCCGCCCCACCGAAGGCCAGTTCAAGCCCGAGGACAGCCTGGCCCCCGTGGCCCAGCGCCTGGGCGAGCTGCTCGGCCGCGAGGTGCGCCTGGTGTCCAACTGGGTGGACGGTGGTTTTGCCGTGGCCCCGGGCGAGGTGGTGCTGCTGGAGAACTGCCGCCTGAACGTGGGCGAGAAGAAGAACAACCCCGAGCTCGCCAAGAAGCTGGGCGCCCTGTGCGACATCTTCGTGCACGACGCCTTTGGCACCGCCCACCGCGCCGAAGGCACCACCTACGGCATCGCCGAGACCGCGCCCATCGCCAGCGCCGGCCCGCTGCTGGCCGCCGAGATGGACGCCATCGCCAAGGCGCTGGCCCAGCCAAAGCGCCCGCTGGTGGCCATCGTGGCCGGCAGCAAGGTGAGCACCAAGCTCACCATCCTGCAAAGCCTGGCCAAGAACGTGGACCAGCTCATCGTGGGCGGTGGCATCGCCAACACCTTCATGCTGGCCGCCGGCCTGAAGATCGGCAAGAGCCTGGCCGAGCCCGATCTGGTGGGCGAAGCCCGCGCCGTGATCGAGGCCATGAAGGCGCGCGGCGCCGAGGTGCCGATTCCCACCGACGTGGTCACCGCCAAGACCTTCGCCGCCGATGCGCCGGCCACCGTGAAGAAGGCCACCGAGGTGGCCGACGATGACCTGATCCTGGACATCGGCCCCGAGACTGCCGCCAAGCTGGCCGACCAGCTCAAGCGCGCTGGCACCATCGTGTGGAACGGCCCGGTGGGCGTGTTCGAGTTCGCCGCCTTCGAGGGCGGCACCAAGGCTATCGCCCAGGCCATTGCCGAGAGCAGCGCCTTCAGCATTGCCGGTGGTGGCGACACCCTGGCCGCCATCGCCAAGTACGGCATCGAGAAGGACGTGGGCTACATCTCCACCGGTGGCGGCGCCTTCCTGGAGGTGCTGGAAGGCAAGACCCTGCCGGCCTTCGAGGTGCTGGCGCGCCGCGCGGCCTGAGTTCTGCCGGTTCCATGACACAAAGGCCCCGTTGGGGCCTTTGGCGTTTTCAGGCTTGGTCGCTGCGCCGGGTGGGAATGCGCCACCCCACCACCCAAACGCCCACGGCGCCGGCCGCCAGCACGGCGGCCATCACCCAGGGGCGATCGCGCAGCGTCCAGGACGAGAGGCTCACCATCAGCACCATGGAGCCGATGGCCCAGGTCTTGGCCCGGCGCGTCATGTCGTGGTGGGCTTCCCAGTCTTGCACCATGGGGCCGAACCAGCGGTGGTTCAGCAGCCACCGGTGCAGGCGTGGCGAGGCGCGGGCGAAGCAGGCGGCGGCGATCAGCACGAAGACGGTGGTGGGCAGGCCCGGCAGCACCATGCCCACGATGCCCAACCCCAGCGACAACATCCCGGCCAGCCAAAGCAGGCCGCGCACGGCGCGAGACGGGTTGGTACGAGGGGTCACGCGGGCATGATAGCCAGCCGCTCGGGTGCCCACCGCCGTCGCGGCCATGGCGGGCAGCGCGAGCCCACCCGGCGCCGCGTGCCGTGGCTATGATGCGTTCTTCCTACCCCCACCTGTATGTTCGATGGCCACCTCCGCGCCCCTTGCCTTGGCTGGCGAGCACCTTGCGCTGATTGAGCGCGGGGTGTCCACCATCGTGGGCAGTGCCTCGCTGGACCTGGTGCCCAGCCTGATGCGGGCGGTGGGCAGCGCGGTGCACGAAGGGGGTGCATCGCTCACGGTTTACCTAGCCCGCAGCCAGGCCAGCCAGTTGTTGCGCGACATCGCCGCCACCGGCCGCATGGCGGTGGTGTTCAGCCAGCCGTCCACGCACCGCACGCTGCAGGTCAAGACCCGGCAGGTGCGCTTGCGCGAGGCCACCGAGGCCGACGTGCCCCTCATCGAGCGCTACCTGGTCGCCATGCAGGCCGAGCTGGCGATCATCGGCTTTGCCCCCGCCTTCGTGCAGGCCATGCTGGCTTACCGGCTCGATGACCTGGTGGCGTTGGACTTCGCGCCCGACGAGGCCTTTGACCAGACCCCCGGCTCGCACGCCGGCCAACCCATCGGGCGAGCACCATGAGCGATCGCCCCATCTCCCTGGTCGAGGTGCGGCCCTGCCTGGAGGGGGTGATCCCCGCCACCATGGCCACGGTGGCGGCCGACGGCACGCCCAACGTGGCCTACATCTCGCAGGCGCACTACGTGGACGACGGTCACCTGGCCCTGTCGTTCCAGTTCTTCAACAAGACGCGCCAGAACCTGCTGGCCAACCCGCGCTCCACCCTGCTGGTGTTGCACCCGGCCACAGCCCGCTTCTATCGCTTGCACCTGCGCTACCTGCGCACCGAAACCGAAGGGCCCATCTTCGAGAGCATGAAGGCACAGCTCGCGGGCATTGCCTCGCACACTGGCATGGCCGATGTGTTCCGCCTGCGCGGCTCTGACATTCACGAAGTGCAGCGGGTGGAGCTGCTGCCACAGGGCGAGCTGCCCATGCCCCTGCCTTTGCCCGAGCCTGGGCCCGTGTACCTGAGCGTGCTGCGCCGCGCCAGTGCCCGCCTGGCCCGCGCCTGCAACCTGGGGCAGGTGCTCGACACCGCGCTGGAGGTGCTGGGCACCGAGCTGGGCATTGACCACGCCATGGTGCTCATCCTCGACCCTGCCACCCAGCGCCTGTACACCGTGGCCAGCCGGGGCTACGAACAATCGGGCGTGGGCTCGGAAATTGCGCTGGGCCAGGGCGTGATCGGCACCGCCGCGCGCGAGCAGACGCCGGTGCGCATCACGCACATGACGGCCGCCTACCGCTACAGCCAGGCCATGCGCAGCAGCCTGGACGGCGAAGCCGCGGGCCCGCCCGGCACCGACATTCCTTACCCCGGCCTGGCCGAGCCGCGCAGCCAACTGGCCGTGCCCCTTGTGTCCATGGGGCGCCTGATCGGGGTGCTGTTTGTGGAGAGCCCGCAGGACATGCGCTTTGGCTTCGAGGACGAAGACGCCTTGGTGGCCCTGGCCGGGCCACTGGCCGCGGCCATTGACCTCATGCAGGAGGCCGAGACGGCCTGCGTCGACGACGCGGAACGCCCCGCCAGCGCCACGCCGCCCGACCCTGGTCCGCCCCTGCGCGTGCGCCGCTACCGGGCCAACGACAGCATCTTTGTGAACGACAGCTACCTCATCAAAGGTGTCGCGGGTGCCATTCTCTGGAAGCTGCTGTGCGATTGGCGCCAGCGCGGGCGGTGCGAGTTCACCAACCGCGAACTGCGCCTGGACGCCTCGCTGCGCCTGCCCGAGGTGGCCGACAACCTGGAGGCGCGGCTGCTGCTGCTGCACCGCCGACTGGGCGAGCAGTGCCCGCGGCTGCGCATCGAGAAAACCGGGCGCGGCAGTTTCCGGTTTCTCGCGCCCACCACCGTGGAGCTGGAAGACGTGGCGGGCTGAGCGCCCGCCGCGCCCGATCAGGCCGGCGTCAAACCGCCACCAGCCCGGGCACCGGCGCCTGGCCCAGCCCGCGCAGCAACTGCGCCCACTCGCGTTCGTTCAGGTGGGGGCGCGCAGCCTCCAGCACGGCCTGAATCGCCTCGGCCGGCGCACCACCCGCCTTCATGCCTTGCAGCACGGCCAGCCGCTCGCCCGCGTGCAGGTGCGGCAGCATCCAGCGCATGGTCCACAGCGTTTCCTCGAAGGGAATGGTGGCCACCAGGGCATCGTGAATCGCCAGGATTTCCGCGTCGGTGTGGCTGGCCCACAGGGCGTTGTTCAGCGCGGTTTCTTCCACGTGCATGTGGGCCAGGTTGTCGGCCACGAACAAGGCAAACAGCAGGTAGAGCGACTGCAGCGAGGCCGCGCGTTGCTGCGTGCTGGCCTCGGCCAGCGACGCGGCCAGGCGGCCCAGCTCGGCGATGTGGTGCAGGTGGCCGGTGTGGTCGTGTGCCACGGTCTGGGTGACGCCGGCGCAGCGGCTTTCCAGCGCCGTGTGCACAAAGGTGTTTTCGTGCTGCACATGGCTGTGGCAGAAGGCCAGCATCTGCGCCACGGCCTGGGCGGTGTCGGCCACTTCTTCGGGGTTGTCGGGGTCGGTGCGGCCGATGCGGTGCAGCGTGTCGGCCAGCATGGCGCGCATGGCCTTGTGGATGCCGGCGTACAGGTTGAAGCGGGTCTGGCCGTTGCGGGCGGCCTCGGCCAGGGCGGCCATTTCTTGCGTGTGCGATTGCATGGTGCGGTTCCTTGCCGTGGCGGCCCCACGGCTGGCGTCGGTGGAGGCGGCGCCCCATGCGCCGCGTCCATGGGTAGGCAGTGTCGGCAGCACAAGGTTTGCGCGCCGCTAAATTGCCCTTAAAGAAACCGTAAAAAATGCTTAAGTGCGCTATTCGCCAGCGTGCCGCACATTGCCCCGCTGCCGCTTGGTGGCCGATCGCTCGGCCTTGCCCTGCAGGCGGCGCTGCTGCGAGGCGCGGGTGGGCTTGGTGGCGCGGCGCACGCGCGGCGGGGTGGCCACGGCGTCCACCATGGCCTGCAGGCGGGCCAGGGCCTCGGCCTTGTTCTGCTCCAGGCTGCGGCTGCCCTGGGCCTTGATCACGATCACGCCGTCCTGGCTGATGCGGGTGTCGCTGGTGGCCAGCAGGCGTTGCTGCACCGCCTCGGGCAGCGAGGAGCCGTGCACCGCAAAGCGCAGGTGCACGGCGTTGGAGACCTTGTTCACGTTCTGACCACCCGCGCCCTGGGCGCGGATGGCGGTGAAGGTCACCTCTGAGGGGTCGATGCGCACAGCCATGGCGGCAGTTTGCACCAGCCCGGGTTCAGTAGCGTTCCTTGGTGCCGGTGACCATGGCCTTGATCAGCCGCGTGCGCTCGATGCGCCCCATCACCAGGGCCGAGGCGGCGTGCAGGCCCGCCAGCCACAGCAGGCCTTCGGCCAGTGCTTCGTGCAGCTCTTGCACCCACTCCACGCCCCAGTAGGCGTCGGTGGTTTGCAGCCAGCCCGTGAGGCCGAGCGCGATCACGGTGGTCAGCAGCGCGAACACCATCAGCGCGCCCAGCGGGTTGTGGCCCCAGTGGTGTTCGGGCTGGCCGTCAAAGAGTGCCGTGACGTGGCGCAGCACCCGCTGCGGCGTGGGCAGGAAGTCGGCGAAGCGCGCGTGCCGCGTGCCCACGAAACCCCAGACGATGCGAAGCCCCACCAGGGCCAGGGCGGTGTAGCCCAGCCACTGGTGCAAGGTTTTGCCGTCGTCCACGGCTAACTCGTTGAGCAACACGCAGGCCAGCAGCGACCAGTGGAACACCCGCACAAAAGGGTCCCACACCCGGCGGGCCTTCAGTTCATCGCTCACTTGCTTTCAAGGGTCTTGCCGGTGGCGGGGTCAAAGTAGATCTCCACCTTCTTGCCGGCTTTGTCCTTGCCGTAGATCTCGTAGCAGTTGCCCTTGGTGACCTTGAAGGTCTTGATCTCATAGCCCTGCTGCTTCAGTTCGGCCTGGAAGTCGGCTTCCTTCTTCCAGGTCTCTTTCGGCGCGGTGCAGGTGGGGCCGGCCATGGCGGCGCCAGTGGCGGCAACGAGGAGGGCGGCGACGAGGGTCGATTTCATGGGGATCATCCTTTTCGATTGCCCCGCACATGCGGGTGAGGGCATTGCAAGGCCGCCAGATAAAACGGGCCTTAAACCCACCCGTGTCCGGTGTAACGGCGGGTATCTGCCGCGTTCAGCAGCGGTTCAGGCGCGATGCACCCGCGCCCGGCAGGGCCAGCGGCGGGCGGGGATAATTCGGCCCCATGTCCAGCAAACAGCGCGTCGTGGTGGGGCTCAGCGGAGGTGTCGATTCCGCGGTGAGCGCGTACCTGCTCAAACAGCAGGGGTACGAAGTCGTCGGCATCTTCATGAAGAACTGGGAGGACGACGACGACAGCGAGTACTGCTCCAGCCGGCAAGACTGGCTGGACGCCGCCAGCGTGGCCGATGTGATCGGCATCGACATCGAGCACGTGAACTTCGCCGCCGAGTACAAGGACCGCGTGTTCGCCGAGTTCCTGCGCGAGTACCAGGCCGGGCGCACGCCCAACCCCGATATCCTGTGCAACGCCGAGATCAAGTTCAAGGCCTTCCTGGACCACGCCATGCGCCTGGGGGCCGAGAAGATCGCCACCGGCCACTACGCCCGGGTGCGCGAGCGCCACGGCCGCTTCGAGCTGCTCAAGGGCCTGGACCCGCTGAAAGACCAGAGCTATTTCCTGCACCGCCTGAACCAGGCGCAGCTCAGCAAGACGCTGTTCCCGGTGGGTGAGCTGCCCAAGACCGAGGTGCGCCGCATCGCGGCCGAGATAGGCCTGCCCAACGCCAAGAAGAAAGACAGCACGGGCATCTGCTTCATTGGCGAGCGCCCTTTCCGCGACTTTCTGAACCGCTACATCTCGAAAGAGCCCGGCCCCATCAAGGAGCCGAGTGGTCGCACCATCGGCCAGCACGTGGGCCTGAGCTTCTACACCCTGGGCCAACGCCAGGGCCTGGGCATCGGCGGCGTGAAGGCCAAGGGGGCGCAAAAAGGCGGCAGCGAGCACGAGCCCTGGTTCGTGGCGCGCAAGGAGATTGCGAGCAACACCTTGTGGGTGGTGCAGGGCCACGAGCACCCTTGGCTCATGTCGCCAGCGCTCAGCGCGCAAGACGTGAGCTGGGTGGCGGGCGAACCGCCCGCACCCGGCGCCTATGGCGCCAAGACCCGCTACCGCCAGGCCGACGCGGCCTGCACCTGCGAGCCCGAGGGCCTGGCTGGCTTCACCCTGCGCTTCGAGCAGGCGCAATGGGCGGTGACGCCCGGCCAAAGCGCCGTGCTCTACGACGGCGAGGTGTGCCTGGGCGGAGGTGTCATCACCACCGACGCCACCACCCGCTGGTGAACCCGCCGTGGGCGGGCTTCAGTGCCCGCCCAGCTTGGCGTGGATGCGCCGCGTGGTGCGCCACACGCTCCACAACACCACCGGAATGAGCGCGCCTGTGGCGATCTCGGGGTGAATGGGTAGGCCCGCGGCCTTGGCGCCCTTGGCCACGTAGAGCAGCAGGCTGATCACGTAGTACGAAATGGCCGCGATCGACAGGCCTTCCACCGTGGTTTGCAGCTGCAGTTGCAGGGCTTGGCCGCGCGTGAGTTTTTCCAGCAGCTGCTGGTTCTGGGCTTCGGTGGCGATGTCCACCCGCGTGCGCAGCAGCGCGCTGGTGCGGGCCACCCGCTCTGACAGTGAGGTGAGGCGCGTGGCGCTGGCCTCCACCGTGGCCATGGCGGGCGTGAGCCGGCGGCGAAGGAAGTCACCAATGGTCTGCGTGCCCTGGATGGGTTTCTCGCGCAGCTCGCCCATGCGCTGGCCCACGATGGCGTCGTAGGCGCGGGTGGCGGCAAAGCGGTAGCTGTGCTCGGCGGTGGCGCGCTCCACCCGCGCGGCCAGCGACACCAGGCGGTCCAGCAGCTCTTGCTCGGAACTGGCCTTGTTCTCCAGTTGCGCGGTGATGGTGGCCAGTTCGGACTCGGCCTGGGCCAGCACGGGCGACAGCGCCTTGGCCACCGGCAGGCCGCGCAGGGCCATGAGGCGGTAGATCTCCAGCTCCAGCAGGCGCTGCGAAATGCGGCCCGCGCGGCCCTCGCTGGTGCCCGGTGGCGCCACCACCAGGATGCGCTCGAAGCCCGAGGGGTGCAGGCGGAAATCGGTCACTGCCCACGAGTGCCCACCGCCCAGTTGCGAGGCCAGCACCGTGCGCCCGCCAAACCACTGCACAGCCTGGTTCATCAGCACCGCCTGGGCCGAGGGCGTGTCTTCCGGCAGCGGCGCGGTGAGCATCACCAGCTTGATGGCGGCCACCGTCTGGCCGGGGATGGTGCGCAGCCATTCCAGCGGCGTGATCAGTTTGTCCAGCAGCACCGGATCGGCTTCGCCCAGGCCCACGCCCTCGGGCAGGGGCTGCACGAAGGAGTAGCGGGTGAACTCGGTGTGGCGCTCCCACTTGATGGTGTGGTCGGTGAAGCGCAGGCGCAGGAAGTTGCCGCTCAGGCGCTCCAGCGGCAAGTCTTGCTGCCCGGGCAGGCGGCGCAGGTGCTCGCATTCCTGTTCGCGGCTCACGCCCTCGTTGAGCACGGCCACCAGCACCACCAGGGCCGGCAGACGAATGCGCGCGGGCGGGCGGGCGTGCACCTCGTTGTGCAGCTCGTGCCGCCACGCGTCGTCGGGCGGCAGCGCGTTGCCCAACTGGGTGGGCGGGGCCGGGGGCATGGGGAGCGGGGTGTCGATCATGGGGCGCGAAGGCAGTGGGTCGATCAGGGCCGCCAGATGGAGGCGTCGGTCTGGATCAGCGACAGCGGGTGGCGCAGGCCGGCCAGGTGGTCTTCGATGCAGCGCAGCACCAGCGGGCTGCGGTGGCGCTCGGCGCTCTGGCGCACTTCATCGGGCGTGAGCCACAGGGCGCGCACGATGCCGTGGTCCAGCGGGCGATGGGGGTCGAACGAGGTGACCGTGCCGCAGAAGGCCATGCGCAGGTAGGTGATGTCTTCCTCGGCGCGCTGAAAGCGCGAGAGGTAAATGCCCACCAGCGCCTCGGGTGCGAAGCCGTGCGCGGTTTCTTCCAGCGTCTCGCGCACCACGGCCTGCTCGGGGCTTTCGCCCGGGTCAAGGTGGCCAGCCGGGTTGTTCAGGCGCAAGCCCTCGGGGGTGTGCTCTTCGACCAGCAGGTATCGTCCATCGCGCTCAACGATCGCGGCCACGGTCACGCTCGGCTTCCAACGGGTAGTCATCGCGGCATTATCTGTCTCGTGGGCGTCGCGGCGGGGCGGCAAACCAAAAGCTGACAGCAGGCTTTCACGGTATGCTTGCCCGCTTTTTCATCACCCCGAGTGAGGAGACTTTCATGCTGATAGGCGTACCCGCCGAAACCATGGTGGGCGAGACCCGCGTGGCCGTCACGCCCGAGACGGCCAAGAAGCTCGTGGCGCAAGGCCACGTGGTGCGCGTGCAGTCGGGTGCCGGCGTGCCCGCCAGCGCCACCGACGCGGCCTACACCGCCGTGGGCGCCGAGGTCACCGATGCCGCTGGCGCCCTGGGCGCCGACCTGGTGCTGAAGGTGCGCGCGCCGTCCGACGCCGAGCTGGCGCAGATGAAGGCAGGCGCCACCCTGGTGGGCATGCTCAACCCCTTTGACGCCGACGGGCTGCAGAAGCTGGCTGGCGCGGGCCTCACCGCCTTTGCGCTGGAGGCCGCGCCGCGCACCACGCGTGCGCAAAGCATGGACGTGCTCTCTTCGCAGGCCAACATCGCCGGCTACAAGGCCGTGATGCTGGCGGCCAACCACTACCAGCGCTTCTTCCCCATGCTCATGACGGCCGCCGGCACGGTGAAGGCCGCGCGCGTGGTGATCCTGGGCGTGGGCGTGGCTGGCCTGCAAGCCATTGCCACCGCCAAGCGCCTGGGCGCGGTGATCGAGGCGTCTGACGTGCGCCCGAGCGTGAAGGAACAGGTGGAATCGCTGGGCGCCAAGTTCATTGACGTGCCCTACGAGACCGCCGAAGAGAAAGAGGCGGCCGAGGGCGTGGGCGGTTACGCCCGCCCCATGCCGCCGAGCTGGCTGGAGCGCCAGAAGGTGGAAGTGGCCAAGCGCGTGGCGCAGGCCGATGTGGTGATCTCCACCGCCCTCATCCCGGGCCGCGCCGCGCCGGTGCTGGTGACGGAAGACATGGTGAAAAGCATGAAGCCGGGCTCGGTCATCGTGGACCTGGCCGCCGGCAAGGGCGCCACCAACCCCGACGGCAGCGTGGGCGGCAACTGCCCGCTCACCGTGGCCGACCAGACCGTGACCCGCCATGGCGTGGTGATCGTGGGCGAGACCAACCTGCCCGCCATGGTGGCGGCCGACGCCTCGGCGCTCTATGCGCGCAACGTGCTCGACTTCCTCAAGCTCGTGCTGCCCAAAGACGCCACCGCCGTTCAGGTGCCGATGGACGACGACATCGTCGTGGCCTGCCTGATGGCGCAGGGCGGCGAAGTGAAGCGCAAATAACGGAGAACCCCATGGACGCCGTATCCCCCACCCTCATCAACCTCATCATCTTCGTGCTGGCCATCTACGTGGGCTACCACGTGGTGTGGAACGTCACGCCCGCGCTGCACACGCCGCTCATGGCCGTGACCAACGCCATCTCGGCCATCGTCATCGTCGGCGCCATGCTGGCCGCCGCCCTCACCGAAACCCCGCTGGGCAAGACCATGGGCGTGCTGGCCGTGGCGCTGGCCGCGGTGAACGTGTTTGGCGGCTTCCTGGTCACCCGCCGCATGCTGGAAATGTTCAAGAAGAAAGAGAAGAAGGCCCCGGCGGCCAAGGAGAGCGCGCAATGAGCATGAACCTCGTCGTTCTTCTGTACCTGGTCGCTTCGGTCTGCTTCATTCAGGCGCTCAAGGGCCTGTCGCACCCGACCACCTCGATTCGCGGCAACCTGTTCGGCATGACCGGCATGGCCATTGCCGTGCTCACCACGGCGGCGCTCATCGTCGAGCTCTCTGGTGGGCAAGGCCGGGGCATGGTCTATGTGCTGGGCGGCCTGCTGGTGGGTGGCGCGGCCGGCGCCATCATGGCCAAGCGCGTGGAGATGACCAAGATGCCCGAGCTGGTGGCCTTCATGCACAGCATGATCGGCCTGGCCGCGGTGTTCATCGCGGTGGCCGCGGTGGCCGAGCCCTGGGCTTTCGGCATCGCCGCCAAGGGCGTGGCCATTCCGTTTGGCAACAAGATCGAGTTGTTCCTGGGGGCGGCCATCGGTGCCATCACCTTCTCGGGTTCGGTCATTGCCTTTGGCAAGCTCTCGGGCAAGTACAAGTTCCGTCTGTTTCAGGGCGCGCCCGTGGTGTTCAAGGGCCAGCATTTGCTCAACGCAGTGCTGGGCCTGCTGACCATTGGCCTGGGGTTGTACTTCGCATTCACCGAGAACTGGACCGCCTTCTTCGTGATGGTGGCCCTGAGCTTCGTGCTGGGCGTGCTGATCATCATCCCCATCGGCGGCGCCGACATGCCGGTGGTGGTGTCCATGCTCAACAGCTACTCGGGCTGGGCGGCGGCGGGCATTGGCTTCTCGCTGAACAACGCCATGCTGATCATTGCCGGCTCACTGGTGGGCAGCTCGGGCGCGATCCTGAGTTACATCATGTGCAAGGCCATGAACCGCTCGTTCATCAACGTGATCCTGGGCGGCTTCGGTGGTGACGCCACGGCGGCTGCGGCCGGTGGTGGCGTGCAGCGCACCGCCAAGAGCGGCAGCGCGGACGACGCGGCCTTCATCCTGGGCAACGCCGAGACGGTGGTGATCGTGCCGGGCTACGGCCTGGCCGTGGCCCGCGCGCAGCACGCGGTGAAGGAACTGGCGCACAAGCTCACCGAAAAGGGCATCACGGTGAAGTACGCCATCCACCCCGTGGCCGGTCGCATGCCGGGCCACATGAACGTGCTGCTGGCCGAGGCCGAGGTGCCCTACGACCAGGTGTTCGAGATGGAAGACATCAACGGTGAATTCGGGCAGGCCGACGTGGCCATCATCCTGGGCGCCAACGACGTGGTGAACCCGGCCGCGCTGCAGAAGGGCTCGCCCATCTATGGCATGCCGATTCTGGAGGCCTACAAGGCCAAGACCGTGATCGTGAACAAGCGCTCCATGGCCGCCGGTTACGCCGGTCTGGACAACGAACTGTTCTACATGGACAAGACCATGATGGTGTTCGGCGACGCCAAGAAGGTGGTCGAGGACATGACCAAGGCCATCGAATAGAGCCTGCGACGTGTCAGAAGACAAAGCCGGCCTGCGTGCCGGCTTTGTTTTTTGTAGCAAAAGGGTTGCTTTTCCATTGGCCTGGCGGTGGTGGGTCAGATTCGTGTCAGGGAAAAACACGAGGCCCAAAGGCCGCACCCGTCGGGACAATGGAAGCCATTGACCGTTTCGGAGCCCTGCATGTCTTCTCCCTCGTCTGCCCGCCCCTGGTTGTCTGCCTATCCGCCCGGGGTGCCGACCGACATTGACCCCGGCCAGTACCGCTCGCTCGTGCACCTCATGGAAGAGGCCTTCGGCCGCTACGCGGACCGCCCCGCCTACAGCTTCATGGGCAAAGAGATCAGCTTCGGCCAGACCGATGCCCTGTCCAAGACCTTCGCCGCCTACCTGCAAAGCCTGGGCCTGGCCAAGGGCGACCGGGTGGCGGTGATGATGCCCAACACCCCGCAATACCCCATCGTGGTGGCGGCCATCCTGCGCGCGGGCCTGGTGGTGGTGAACGTGAACCCGCTGTACACGCCGCGCGAGCTGGAGCACCAGCTCAAGGACTCGGGGGCCAAGGCCATCGTCATCATTGAGAACTTTGCCGCCACGCTGCAGCAGTGCATCGGCCACACGCCGGTGAAGCACGTGGTGCTCACCGCCATGGGTGACCTGCTGGGCTGGGCCAAGGGCGCGCTGGTGAACTACGTGGTGCGCAACGTCAAGAAGATGGTGCCGCCATTTGACTTGCCTGGCGCCGTGCGCTTCAACGACGCCCTGGCCCGCGGCGCACGCGCCACCTTGCGTCAGCCCGAGATCGGGCCCGACGACATGGCCGTGTTGCAGTACACCGGCGGCACCACGGGCGTGAGCAAGGGCGCGGTGCTGCTGCACCGCAACATCATTGCCAACGTGCTGCAGTCCGAGGCCTGGAACGACCCGGTCATGAAGAAGGTGCCCGAGGGCGAGCAGTCCACCAGCGTGTGCGCGCTGCCGCTATACCACATCTTCGCCTTCACGGTGAACATGATGTTGTCGCTGCGCGTGGGCGGCAAAACCATCCTCATTCCCAACCCACGCGACCTGCCCGCCGTGCTGAAAGAGCTGAGCAAGCACCGCTTCCACAGCTTCCCGGCCGTGAACACCTTGTTCAATGGCCTGGTGAACCACCCCGATTTCGCCACGGTGGACTGGAGCCACCTCAAGGTGTCGGTGGGGGGCGGCATGGCCGTGCAAAGCGCCACCGCCCGGCAGTGGCTGGAGAAGACCGGCTGCCCCATCTGCGAAGGCTACGGCCTGAGCGAGACCAGCCCCTCGGCCAGTTGCAACCCCACCACCAGCACCGCCTTCACCGGCACCATCGGTGTGCCGCTGCCCAGCACCTCGATGAAGTGCGTGGACGACGACGGCAACGAGGTGCCCGTGGGCCAGCCCGGCGAGATCGCCATCCGTGGCCCGCAAGTGATGGCGGGCTATTGGCAGCGCCCCGACGAGACCGCCAAGGTCATGACCGCCGACGGATTCTTCAAGACCGGTGACGTGGGCATCATGGACGAGCGCGGTTACTTCAAGATCGTGGACCGCAAGAAGGACATGATCCTGTGCGCGGGCTTCAACGTGTACCCCAACGAGGTGGAAGACGTGGTGGCCCAGTTGCCCGGCGTGCTGGAGTGCGCCGTGGTGGGCATTCCCGACGAGAAGGCCGGTGAGGCCATCAAGCTGGTCATCGTCAAGAAAGACCCGGCGCTCACCGAAGAGCAAGTGCGCGCCCACTGCCGCGCCAACCTCACCGGTTACAAGCAACCCAAGGTGGTTGAGTTCCGCACCGACCTGCCCAAGACCCCGGTGGGCAAGATCCTGCGGCGCGAACTGCGGGATAGCAAGTAACCCCCCCGGGTGCAACGCGAGTGGCCCGGCAGAGCCGGTTCCACAGCGTTCTGGAATGGGGCACGCGCTCCAGCGCCTCGCCCTGCTTCTGGTCCAATGCGGGCATGAAAGACACCGCCCCCATCGCCCTCGTGGCCGCTCTGCACGATGAGCTGGCTTCTGTTCTTGAGCTGATGCCCGACGAGCACAAGCAGACCGTGGGCGGGCGTGAGTTCTGGGTGGGGCACTTGCACGGGCAGGCGGTGGTGGCGGTGCTCAGCGGCATTGGCAAGGTGGCGGCGGCCACCACGGCCACCTTGCTCATCGAGCGCTTTGGCGTGGGCGGCATCGTCTTCACCGGCGTGGCCGGTGGTCTGGGTGAGGGCGTGCGGGTGGGCGATGTGGTGGTGGCCCGGTCTTTCCTGCAGCACGACATGGACGCCTCGCCACTGTTCCCGCGCCACGAGGTGCCAGGCTATGGCCGCTCGCGATTCGACGCCGATGCGGCCCTGACCGACCGCCTGCTGGCGGCCTGTCATCACACCCTGACCTACCTGCCCAGCACGCTGACCGCGAGCACCGTGCACACCTTCGGCCTGCACGGCCCGCGCGTGCACCAGGGCCTGCTGGTCAGCGGCGACCGCTTCGTCGCCACCACCACCGAGAGCCAGGCCCTGCAGGCCGCCCTGCCCGACGCCTTGGCGGTGGAAATGGAAGGCGCCGCCTTCGCCCAGGTCTGCCACGACTTCGGCGTGCCCCTGGCCGTGGTGCGCACCATCTCCGACCGCGCCGACGACGCCGCGCACGTCGACTTCCCGAAATTCCTGCGCGAAGTCGCCAGCCGCTACAGCGGCGCCATCGTGGAGTCGCTGTTCAGCCGGTGAGCGCGTGGGTGATTCGGCGCCTGTCCATCACGTGGTCGGCGCGAAGTGTCTGATCGAGAACGCGGCGGAACTGGCTCTGCCAGGCCGCTCGCGTTGCCCCTTGAGGGGCGGAGCCCGCTACACGCAGTGAGCGGGCGACGGGGGTGGTCCTACTTCAACCAGCCGCGCTTGCGGAAGTACAGCATCGGCACCAGGGCCGACAGCACCATCAGCCCCAGCGCGTAGGGGTAGCCCCATTTCTGGCTCAGCTCGGGCATGTACTGGAAGTTCATGCCGTACAGGCTGGCGATCAGCGTAGGGGGCAGCAGCGCGACGCTGGCCACCGAGAAGATCTTGATGATCTTGTTCTGGTTGATGTTGATGAAACCCACCGTGGCGTCCATCAAGAAGTTGATCTTGTCGAACAGGAAGGCGGTGTGGCCGTCGAGCGAGTCCAGGTCGCGAAGAATCTGGCGGGCGTCTTCAAACTGCTCGGCGCTCAGCAGGCGACTGCGCATCATGAAGCTCACCGCGCGGCGGGTGTCCATCACGTTGCGGCGGATGCGCCCGCTCATGTCCTCGTGGCGGGCAATGGCGGCCAGCACCTCGCCGGCTTTGTTGTCCGTCACGTCACCGGCCAGCACCTGGCGGCTCACTTTTTCGAGGTCGTCGTAAATGTCTTCCAGCGTGTCGGCGCAGTACTCCGCGTCGGCGTCGAAGAGCATCAGCAGCACGTCTTTGGCGTTGTCGATCAGGCCGGGCATGCGGCGCGCGCGCATGCGCAGCAAGCGAAAGACGGGCACGTCCTCGTCGTGGATGGAGAACAGCACGCCGCGGCTGCGCAGTTCGTCGTTGTGCTCGTTCAGGATGAAGGCCACGCGAACCGCGCGCGGGTTCTCGTCGTCGTCGATCAAGAAGTCGCTGCGAACGTGCAGCTCACCGTTGTCTTCTTCGAAGAAACGGGCCGATTCCTCGATGTCCTCGTCCATTGCGTCTTCGGGGATGGACAGGCCGAAATGCTGCTTGACCCAGCGGCGTTCTTCGGGGGTGGGGTTCTCGAGGTCAACCCAGATGGGCTTGAATCGGGCCAGCTCTTCGAGCGACTCGATTTCTTCCTGGAACAGGCGGCCGTTGGCCAGGGTGAATACGTTGAGCATGCGGTGCTCCCGGCGGGGAAATTCGGTCTGAGGGGGGCGGCGGGGAGGGCGGCGCTTTCAGCCGGCCGGCCGCCTGATCCAACGGCCGCGGTGGCGGCGCTCAGACGGACGCGGGAGCGACTGAAAGCACGCAACTGGGGGGCGTGCTTTCCATGCAGATTCTCCAGGGGGATGACGGCGCGATTATGTCACCGGGGGCTGGCCTGTTCGGCCGCCGTTGAAGCGAAAAAGGCCTGCAATTCGTCGCGCCGCCGCCAGGCGTCGTGTTCGCCCAGGGTGATCAGCGCCTGCACGAAGCCCGGTTCGAACAGCAGGTAGCTGGCCAGGGCGGCCGCGCTGCCGGCCGCGCCGCGCTCGGTGTCCAGCGCGCCCAGCCCCACCAAGGTGTTGCGGGTGGCGGCCGGCAGTTCGTTGATGTGCTTTTGCGCCAGCTCGTCCAGCGACTGACTGGGCTGGATGGCCATCACCCGCACCGGTCGGTACGGCAGGGCCGCGGCCAAGTCGGGAGGCAATTTCGCCAGGGTCTCGCTGACGCGGGTGGTCTGCTCCACGTCGGCTTGCAGGGTGTCGTGGAACACACTGGCCATGGCGTGGCCGGCAATGGTGCCGGCCGTGGGCTCGCCGCCGGCTCGCACCCCCAGGCCTGAGCGCTGCGGTTGCCCCACACCAATCACCAGGATGCGCCGCGCACCGAAATGGATGGCGGGTGACAGGGGCGAGAGTTGGCGCATGGAGCCATCGCCAAAGTGCTCGCGGTGGCCGTCCACCCACAGGGGCACGGCGGGGAACAGAAAGGGAATGGCGGCCGAGGCCATCAGGTGCTCGATGGTGACGGGTTGGAAATCGGCGCGCCGGCCCGGTCGGTGCCAGGGATGCCCTTGATGTGAGGGGCTGACTTGACAAAACGTCCAATGCTCACCCGTGCTGTAGCTCGAGGCTGTCACCCCTAGGGCCTGCACATGGCCGTGCTCCAATATGGCCTCGAGGCGGCGCAGGTCGATCGCTCGGTGCAAGGTGTCCACCAGGGGAAGCGAGTCAAGCAAGGCTCGGTGGCGTCGCACTTGCCGAGCCAGCACAAAGCCCGCCACCAGCCTGTTGGCGCGTACCCAGCCGGGCGCTTCAAGCCGGTACACCTGATGCGAGCGTAATGTGCGCCAGAAGCTTGAGACGCTGCCCAGTGCGTCGGCGCCCTGATCCGCTCGCGCGGCCAGAAAGGCAGCGTTCAGCGCGCCCGCTGATGTGCCGAACAGCCATCGGAATGGGAATACTGCAGCCGTCGATTGACGACTCAACATCGTTCCAATGGCCATGAGCACGCCGGCTTGATAAGCCGTTCGCGCTCCGCCCCCCATGAGCACGAGGGCGCATGCATCGCCCGGTCCGCTAGGGAGAGTGGGGGCCAAGGTGTTGTGAGAGATCAACGTGTCTAGCGACATGGCATCAAGGGCTTTCCGGCTGCCTCGATAATGCCCTCCAGCGCGGTAGGGCTGACGGGCTTGTGGAACACACAAATGCCAGCTTGTTGCGCCTTTTGGGTGACGTCGCCTGGTGTATCCCCCATCATCACGACCAGAGGTAGGTCTTGCCGGATCAGTTCGCGCATGATCAGCGCGGCCTCCAGGCCCGTGGTCTGGTCGTTCAGGTGGAAATCGATTAGCGCCATATCGATCTGTGCGGCGTGATCCGAGGCCTGCTTCCGTGCCTCTTCCATGTTGCGCGCTACCAGTACGCGATGCCCCCATCTGGTCATCAGCTCCCGCATTGCCCCCAGGATGTGCACGTCGTTGTCAACGACCAGCAGCGTGCGCGAACGCGATCGTGTTGCGTCGCCGTTGATCATCGTTGGTCGTGCGCAGACGGGGGCACGTGCTGGCAAGGCAATCGAGAAACGTGAACCGCGCCCCAGCCGCGAGCGAATTGTGAGTTCACCGCCGGTGAGGGCAGCCATGCGCCTAACAATGGCCAGCCCGAGGCCGAAGCCGCGGGTAGGGCTGCGTTCCAGATAGGCATTGCTCGCCTGGAAGAATTCCTCGCAGAGTCTGGGCAGTTCTTCGGCGGGAATGCCGCGGCCGGTATCCCATACCTCGATCGCTATCCGATCACCCCTTCGGCGCGTGCCAACGAGCACCCCACCTTGATCGGTGTAGCGGACCGCGTTGTGCACCAGGTTGGACACCATGCTGTGCAACATGACCTCATCGCACAAGACCCATTCGCCTTGGTCTGCCACACGGATGTCTATCCCTTTCGCCTCTGCCTGGGCGCGCACCTGATCGACAACCGTATTCATGACCGAACTTACCGAGCAGGGCTGCAGTTGCGGCACGAGATACCCTGCTTCCAATCGCGACACGTCAAGCAGCGAGTGCAGCAGCTTGCCCATGGTGTCCAGCGCGACCTGCATACGTCCGGTCACTTCCTGAATTGCTCTTGGTGCGTGTGGCGAGCCAAGATCCAACTTGCGCAGAACCGGCAAAGACAAGTTCATGGCATGTATCGGTTGACGAAGGTCGTGACTGGCGGCTGCCAGAAAGCGTGTTTTGGCCTGATTGGCAGCCTCGGCCAATTCCTTGGCCCTCTGCAGGCTTTCCACCAGTGCGGCGTTTTCATAGCGAAGCAACAGCGATTCGCGGATCGAACGCGCGATGCCCCTGGCGTAACTGGTCGTGAACCCGAAATACAGCAGACTCAGGCCACCAAGAACCTGGATGGTCAGTGTTGGCGCGAGCAGGCACTGCATGGTGAATGGCAGGCTGCAAGGCAGCGAAAAGGCCAAGTGTGCGGGCCAGTAGGCGCCCACTGAATTGGTGGCGCTGGCCATCATGGCGCTGAGCACAATGGCCAGAATGGCCAACGTCAATGGATTGTCGGCGTCAAAGAACAGCACGCCCAATGCACCCCAGGACAGCCCGGCCAGCCCCGAGGCGGTGGTGGCCCCGAACGCCCAGCGCTTGGCGTTGGCAGGCGTGATGGCGACGTGCTTGAACCGATAGAAAGCCCCCAGCCTGATCATCTGATACGCGCTGCTGACCAGCAGCCACCCCAGGATGCGCTGAATCGGCATGCCCGACAACACCAACATGATGGCAGATCCTGACGCCAGCAACAGGCTGCCCAGTGTGACGCCCACCATGTTATGCGCCAGGATTTCCAGCTGGTGCGTCAGCAAATCCTTCTCATGTGCGATGTGGGGTTGGACGTCCATGTCAATCTCCGCAGCCGCTGTCGTGTCCGACGGCTGGATGAGCCAGTCAACCCCCTGTGTGCATCTTGTGCTGTCGAATGCTTTAGAAAGCACGCGACATAATTTTTTTGTGTTTTTGAATTTTTTTCAATTCTTTCATGGATACCAAATAAGTTTCTTTTCATACAAAAGTTTTTGCCTTGCGCCAGCTCAAGAAGTCACGCCTTGTTGCCCTGGCCGGCTTGCACAAGCCTGGAATCACCGGCATAGTGGGTCTCAAGGCATTCCCTTGGTTGCCGCCCTCAAGGCGGTAATCTGTGTCAACCCGAGCGAGAACAGGAGGCTCTTCCATGAATTTGACGATCAGCGGCCATCACCTCGAGGTCACGCCTGCCCTTCACGACTACGTCACCAGCAAGCTTGGGCGAATTTCCCGGCACTTCGACCAAGTGGTCGATATCAAGGTGCTGCTCACCGTGGACAACCTCAAGGAGAAAGACCAGCGTCAGCGCGCCGAGTGCAACATCCACGTCAAAGGGCGCGATTTGTTCGCCGAAAGCTCCCACGCTGACTTGTATGCCGCCGTTGACGAACTGGCCGACAAGCTCGACCGTCAGGTCTTGCGCCACAAGGATCGGACGCAAGACCATCACCACGATTCCGCCAAGCGGCTGATGTGAGCCGCGCGCCGGGGCTGCCTTGGCAGCCTGGCCGTCGCCAAGCCGACCTCATGGTCGGCTTTTTTTTGCCCGCGCGACTGAGGTCAACCGTGGAGTGCGCCCAATTTCCCACCTGAAGGTAGGGGAATGCGTTTGTAAGGCGTGGGTTCTCGTTCTGATGTCGCTGCCCCAGAACCTGTTCGTGAGTTTGTTGCAATGCAGCATGTTCGCCCAACCGCAGGGGCCCTTTTTTGACTCGCTGGACTAGTCAGCAAGGGGTAAGTGGGCATAATTTGCGGTCCGAAAGGGCCCCCATGAACCGACTTTCTGCCATCTTGCCCCTGACGCACGTGCTGGTTGGCGTTGACGCCACCAGCAAAAAGCGTGCATTCGAAGAAGCGGGTTTGCTGTTCGAGAGCCAGAACACCCTGAACCGCTCCCTCATCACCGACAGTCTGTTCACCCGCGAGCGACTGGGCTCTACCGGCCTGGGCCACGGCGTGGCCATTCCGCACGGCCGCATCAAGGGCCTGAAGCAGCCCCTGGCCGCGGTGCTGCAACTGGCCAATCCGATCGGGTTCGATGCCCCCGATGAGCAGCCGGTGCGCCTCATGATCTTTCTGCTGGTTCCCGAGATCGCCACGCAGCGGCACTTGGAGATCCTCTCCGAGATCGCCGAGTTGCTCAGCGACAGCGCCCTGCGCGAGCAGATGAAAAACGCCGATTCGGCCACCACCCTGCACGGCCTCATCTCGGCCTGGCAATCCGCCCACGCGGCGGCCTGATTCCCCTCCTGCGCCCCCGGTGCGCCGGGGCGCTGAGGCTGAGGGGGAGTTCGTCCCCTTGGCTGCCGTCAACCCGATTCGCGCAAGCCCATGAAGCCAACCGTTGTCAGTGCCGACGTCCTGTTTGAGGACCATCGCAACTCTCTGAAATGGCAATGGGTGGCCGGGCTGGGCGCCTCCGAGCGGCGATTTGACGAGGTGGCGGTGCGCGCCGCCCGCTCAGGCGCCGACCTGGTGGGTTACCTGAACTACATCCACCCCTATCGCCTGCAGGTGATCGGCGAGCGCGAGGTGGCGTACCTCACCAGCCCTAGCGTGGAGGACAACCGTCGCCGGGTGGCCCGCATCCTGACGCTGGAGCCGCCAGTGCTGGTGGTGGCCGATGACCAGCCGGTGCCCGACGATCTGCTGGCGATGTGCGAGCGGGCGCAGATTCCGATGTTCGCCACCCACGAGTCGGCGGCTTTCGTCATCGACGTGCTGCGCGCGTATTTGTCGCGCCACTTCGCCGACCGCTCCACCATGCACGGCGTGTTCATGGACATCCTGGGCATGGGGGTCATGATCACCGGCGAATCCGGTCTGGGCAAAAGCGAGCTGGGGCTGGAGCTGATCTCGCGCGGCCACGGCCTGGTGGCGGACGATGCGGTTGACCTGTACCGCATCAACCAGACCAGCATCGAAGGCCGCTGCCCCGAGTTGCTGCAAAACCTGCTGGAGGTGCGCGGCATCGGCCTGCTGGACATCAAGGCCATCTTTGGCGAGACGGCCGTGCGCCGCAAGATGCGCCTGCAACTGATCGTGCACCTGGTGCGCCGCGAAACCATGGAGCGCGACTACGAGCGCATGCCTTACGAGCCGCTCTACCAGGACGTGCTGGGTGTACCGGTGCGCAAGGCCGTGATTCAGGTGGTGGCCGGTCGCAACATCGCCGTGCTGGTGGAGGCGGCGGTGCGCAACACCATCTTGCAGCTGCGCGGCATTGACACCTACCAGGAATTCGTGGCGCGCCACCGCGCGGCCATGGGCAGCGGCGACTGACCCGCTGCGATATCGGGCTTAGCGCCCCGTTTGCGCGGCCTTGTGCGGGCAGTCGGTCTTGGTGCAGTTGGCGTAGAGCGAGAGGGCGTGCTCCTGCAGTGCGAAGCCGCGCGCCTGGGCCACCATCTGCTGCCGCTTTTCGATCTCGGGGTCAAAGAATTCCTCGACCCGGCCGCAGTCCAGGCACACCAGGTGGTCGTGGTGCTGGCCTTCGTTGAGTTCGTACACCGCCTTGCCCGACTCGAAATTGCTGCGGGTGAGCAGGCCGGCCTGCTCGAACTGCGTGAGCACGCGGTAGACCGTGGCCAGGCCGATGTCGGAGCGGTCGTTCAGCAGCACGCGGAACACGTCTTCGGCCGTCATGTGCCGCTGGCGCGCGTTCTGGAACACCTCGAGAATCTTCAGGCGCGGCAGCGTGGCCTTCAGGCCCGTGCTCTTGAGTTCTTCGATATTGGTCATGGCGTGCGCTCTCGGGGTGTGGGCGTCCGGGCCAGTCAGCATGACCCCCGGGGCTACAATGGCCGGATGATATCGCCAGCATGCCGCTGGCGTTGGCCATCGCGCCCTGTGCCCCTGCGCCGTGCGGGTGGATGCGGCGGTGCTTTCTGCGGGCTTGATTCATGTTTCACCCCCCTCTTCGCCTTCGGGCGCTTGGCCGTCTGGCCCTTGTTCTTGGTGTCGGTGCGCTGCTGAGCGCCTGTTCCGGCCTCAGCCAGCGCATGCCGTCGGTGACCAGTCTGGTCACACCCTACAAAGTTGACATCGTTCAGGGCAACGTGGTCACCCGCGAGCAGGTGCAGGCCCTCAAGCCGGGCATGGCACGCGACCAGGTGCGTAACGTGCTGGGCTCACCCTTGCTCACCAGCGTGTTTCACGCCGACCGCTGGGACTACGTGTTCACCTTCCGTCGCCAGGGCCAAGAGCCGCAGCAGCGCCGCGTGGCGGTGTTTTTCAAGGGCGACGTGATGGAGCGCTTTGAAGCCGACGAGCTGCCCAGCGAAAACGAGTTCGTGGCGTCGCTGGACGTGAAGCGTCGCTTCGCCGAGGTACCACCCCTGCAGGCCACCGAAGAGCAGCTCAAGGCCTTCGAGGCCCGCAACAAACCGGCCGCGCCGCTGCCCACGCCGCCGTCTGCCCCCGCCACCACCCAGTTCCCGCCCTTGGAGTCTTCTCGATGAGCAACCCGATGTTCCGCGTGTGTGTGGCCGGCGCGAGTGGCCGCATGGGGCAGATGCTGGTCGATGCCGTGCGCCACAGCGGCGACTGCGTGCTGTCGGGCGCGCTGGACATCGCGGCCAGCCCCGCCATCGGCCAGGACGCTGGCGCCTCGTCGGGCCAGCCCACCGGGGTCGCCATCACGGCCGACCTGGCCACTGGCCTGGCTGGCAGCCAGTTCCTGATCGACTTCACCCGCCCCGAGGGCACGCTGGCCCACCTGCAAGAGTGCGTGAAGCACGGCGTGAACGTGGTGATCGGCACCACCGGTTTCACCGAGGCGCAGAAGGCCGAGATTGCCGAGGCGGCCAAGCGCATCGCCATCGTGATGGCGCCCAACATGAGCGTGGGCGTGAACGTCACGCTCAAGCTGCTGGAGATGGCGGCCAAGGCGCTGTCCACCGGCTATGACATCGAGATCATCGAGGCGCACCACCGCCACAAGGTGGACGCGCCCAGCGGCACCGCGCTCAAGATGGGCGAGGTGATCGCCGACGCCCTGGGCCGTGACCTCAAGGACTGCGCGGTGTACGCCCGCGAAGGCGTCACGGGCGAGCGCGACCCGTCCACCATCGGTTTTGCCACCATCCGTGGCGGCGACATCGTGGGCGACCACACCGTGCTGTTCGCCGGCACCGGCGAGCGCATCGAGATCACCCACAAGTCGAGCAGCCGCGCCACCTACGCCCAAGGCAGCCTGCGCGCGGTGCGCTTCCTGGCCGGCAAGACCAGCGGCCTGTACGACATGTTTGACGTGCTCGGCCTGCGCTGAGCACCGGGTCTCCACCCCATGTGGCAGGCGCTCGCACAGGCCGATACCCTGGGGCGGGGCGTGGCCGGCCTGCTGCTGGCCATGTCGGTGGCGAGCTGGGTGGTGATTCTCTGGAAGGTGTGGTGGTTGCGCCGCGTGCGCCGCGGCCTGCCCCAGGCGGTGGCCGCTTTCTGGCAAGCCGCTGACCTGGACGACGCCCAGCGCCGCCTGGAAGGCTTTGACGCCACTCGCGTGGCCTTGCCCCTGCTGCTGGCCGCCCGCGCGCTGGACGATGCGCCCGCCCACACCCTGGCCGTGGCCGGTGACCGAGCGCAACAACTCACCCGGGTGCTGCGCGACGCCCTGCACGCTGTGCTGGCGCGCCTGCAATACGGCCAGGTGCTGCTGGCCACCGTGGGCGCCACGGCGCCCTTCGTGGGCCTGCTGGGCACGGTCTGGGGCGTGTACCACGCGCTCACCGCCATCGGCATGGACGAGGGTTTTCGCATCGAGCAGGTGGCCGGCCCCGTGGGCGAGGCCCTGGCCATGACCGCCGCTGGCCTGGCGGTGGCAATACCCGCCGTGCTGGCCTACAACGTGATGGGCCGCTGGATCGCCACGCTGGAGGCCGATCTGGAAGGTTTTGCGCGCGACCTGCGTGAGTTGCTGGCGAGCCAGCGGTGGAGCGTGGGGGCATGAACGGCCGATTCGCCGCCGGGCCGCCCCAAGGCGAATCCGCCCCCTTGGGGGGCAGCGACCCGCGCCAGCGGTGGAGCGTGGGGGCATGAGTTTCGGCAGGCTGGAGCGCCGCCAGGGCGACGCGCCCATGAGCGAGATCAACGTCACGCCGCTGGTGGACGTGATGCTGGTGTTGCTGGTGATCTTCATCGTGGCCGCACCCATCATGGCCGGGCGCCTGGCGCTGGATTTGCCGCGCGCTCAGACGCCCAGGGCCGAGGCCCCGGCTGCTGCCGCGCTGGCCGTGGCCATCGACGCCCAGGGGCAGTGGTTTCTGGACGATCGGCCGGTGAGCGTCGACGCCTTGCGCGAGCACCTGGCCGAGACCGGGCGCCAGCGCCCCGACACCGAGGTTCAGTTGCGTGCCGACAGCCGTGTGCCTTACGGGCAGGTGGCCGAGTTCATTGGCTGGGCTCAGGCCGCGGGCCTGTCGCGCATGGGTTTCGTGGCCCAGCCGGCCGCCGCGCGCTGAGGCGCGGGCGCGGCCTAAAATCCCCGGTTGCTTTGCGCGCGCGCCGCGCGCTCCTTTTTGCGCCCCCAACCGCCGGCCTGCCCGGCTTCGCTTCATGCAAGACAAATACGCCCACCAAGAAGTCGAACGCGCCGCCCACGCCCACTGGGTCGCCACCGACGCCTACCGCGTGACCGAAGACGCGAGCAAGAAGAAGTTCTATGCCTGCTCGATGCTGCCCTACCCCAGCGGCAAGCTGCACATGGGGCACGTGCGCAACTACACCATCAACGACATGCTCACGCGCTACCTGCGCATGAACGGCTACAACGTGTTGATGCCCATGGGCTGGGACGCTTTTGGCCTGCCAGCGGAGAACGCGGCGCTGAAGAACAAGGTGCCGCCGGCGAAGTGGACCTACGACAACATCGCCTACATGAAGCAGCAGATGCAGGCCATGGGCCTGGCCATCGACTGGAGCCGTGAGGTCGCCACCTGCTCGCCCGAGTACTACAAGTGGAACCAGTGGCTGTTCCTGAAGATGCTGGAGAAGGGCATCGCCTACCGCAAGACCCAGGTCGTCAACTGGGACCCGGTGGACCAGACCGTGCTGGCCAACGAGCAGGTGATCGACGGGCGCGGCTGGCGCACCGGCGCGCTGGTGGAAAAGCGCGAGATCCCGGGCTATTACCTGAACATCACCGCCTACGCCGACGAGTTGCTCAACCACGTGCAGATCGGCAACGAGAAGGCCACCCTCAACGGCTGGCCCGACAAGGTACGGCTGATGCAGGAGAACTGGATCGGCAAGAGCGAGGGCGTGCGCTTCGCCTTCCCGCACGACATCAAAGGCGCCGATGGCGCGCTGATCGGCGAGGGCAAGCTCTACGTGTTCACCACGCGCGCCGACACCATCATGGGCGTGACCTTCTGCGCCGTGGCGCCCGAGCACCCGCTGGCCCAACACGCCGCTGCCGGCAACGCCGACCTGGCGGCCTTCATTGACGAGTGCAAGAAGGGTGGCACCACCGAAGCCGAACTGGCCACGCAAGAGAAGCTGGGCAAGCCCACCGGCCTGTTCGTCACGCACCCCCTCACTGGCGCGCAGGTGCAGGTGTGGGTGGGCAACTACGTGCTCATGAGCTACGGCGACGGTGCCGTGATGGGCGTGCCAGCCCACGACGAGCGCGACTTCGCCTTCGCCAAGAAATATGGCATTGCCATCCAGCAAGTGGTGGCGGTGGAGGGCGAGACCTTCAGCACCGACGCCTGGGCCGAGTGGTACGGCGACAAGCAAAAGGGCGTGTGCGTGAACTCGGGCGCGCTCGACGGTCTGGGCCACAAGGCGGCCGTGGACAAGGTGGCCTCGCTGCTGGCCGACAAAGGCCTGGGCGAGAAGAAGACCACCTTCCGCCTGCGCGACTGGGGCATCAGCCGCCAGCGCTACTGGGGCACGCCGATCCCCATCATCCACTGCGAAAGCTGCGGCCCGGTGCCCGTGCCCGAGAAAGACCTGCCGGTGCGCCTGCCGGAAGACCTGGTGCCGGACGGCAGCGGCAACCCGCTGAACAAGTGCGAGGCGTTCCTGAAGGTGGACTGCCCCTGCTGCGGCAAGCCCGCGCGGCGCGAGACCGACACCATGGACACCTTCGTGGACTCGTCGTGGTACTTCATGCGCTACTGCGACCCCACCAACGCCGAACAGATGGTGGCCGGCGGCACGGACTACTGGATGAGAGACCAGAATGCCGCTACCGGCGGTAGCGGCATGGACCAGTACATCGGTGGCATCGAGCACGCCATCCTGCACCTGCTGTACGCGCGCTTCTGGACCAAGGTCATGCGCGACCT
Organism: Hydrogenophaga sp.; assembly: GCF_041913525.1. GTDB lineage: Bacteria > Pseudomonadota > Gammaproteobacteria > Burkholderiales > Burkholderiaceae_C > Hydrogenophaga. Next base: position 108,675 of record NZ_JAYSFD010000008.1, read on the forward strand.
GGGGCTGGTCAAGGTCGATGAGCCCTTCACCAAGCTGCTCACGCAGGGCATGGTGCTCAACCACATCTACTCGCGCCGCACCGAGAAGGGCGGCAAGGAGTATTTCTGGCCGCACGACGTGGAGCACGTGCTCGATGAAGGCGGCAAGATCGTGGGCGCCAAGCTCAAGAACGCCGTGGGCGATTTGCCCGTGGGCACGCCCATCGACTACGAGGGCGTGGGCACCATGTCCAAGTCGAAGAACAACGGCGTGGACCCGCAAGACCTGATCGAGAAGTACGGTGCCGACACCGCGCGCCTGTACACCATGTTCACCGCGCCGCCCGAGGCCACGCTGGAGTGGAACGACGCGGCGGTGGAGGGCAGCTACCGCTTCCTGCGCCGTGTGTGGAACTTCGGCGTTAAACTGTCTGCTATCGATAAGATAGCTGCTGACGCAAGTGTGGTGGGCGCTACGGCCATTAATGATGTGAAATTTGGCAAAGAAGCCAAGGCCCTGCGCCTGGAGATCCACACCGTGCTCAAGCAGGTGGACTACGACTACCAGCGCATGCAATACAACACGGTGGTGTCGGGCGCGATGAAGATGCTCAACGCCCTGGAAGACTTCAAGCCCGCCGATGCGGGCGACCAGGCCGCCGCGGCCGAGGGCTTCGGCATCCTGCTGCGCTCGCTGTACCCGGCCACGCCGCACATCGCCCACGCGCTGTGGCGCGAGCTGGGCTACGCCGCCCAGTTCGGTGAGCTGCTGGACGCGCCCTGGCCCCGGCCCGATGAGTCGGCACTGCAGCGCGACGAGATCGAACTCGTGCTGCAGGTCAACGGCAAGCTGCGCGGCAGCGTGACCGTGCCGGCCAGCGCCGACAAGGCCGCCATCGAGGCCGCCGCCCTGGCCAGCGAGGACTTCCAGAAAATCGCCAACGGCGCCGCGCCCAAGAAGGTGATCGTGGTGCCGGGCCGCCTCGTCAACGTGGTGGTCTGACATGGCCAGCGCCGCTCGCCGCCACTGGCTGCTCACCCTGGGGGCTGGCGCGTTGCTGGCCGGTTGCGGCTTTCAGCTTCGCCAGGCGCCGCGCTTCGCCTTTGAAGCCATTCGCGTCGACGGCGGCAACGGCACGCCGGTGACCAGCGAGCTGCGCCGCCTGCTGGCCATCAACGGCCTCAAGGTGTTCACCCCCGCCACGCCCACCAACGCCGAGGGCGATCTCGCGCCGCAGGTGGTGCTCACCGTGCTCACCGACCAGCGCGAGCGCGTGGCCGTGGGCCAGACGGCGGCCGGGCAGGTGCGCGAACTGCAGTTGCGCACCCGCTTCGCCTTTCGCCTGCGCAGCGCCTCGGGACGCGACCTCATTGGCGACACCGAGCTGCTGCTGGAGCGCGACCTGAGCTTCAACGAAACCATCGTGCTGTCCAAGGCGGCCGAAGAAGAGCGCCTGTACCGCGACATGATTTCCGACATCGCCGACCAGGTGCTGCGCCGCCTGGCGGCCCTCCCGGCCATCTGAGCATGCAGGTGGCGGCCCCCCAACTCGCCGCGCAGTTGCAGCGCGGCCTTCGCAGCCTCTACACCGTGCACGGCGACGACCCGCTGCTGGTGCAGGAGGCGGGCGACGCCATCCGGGCCGCCGCGCGCGCGCAAGGCTTCACCGAGCGCACGGTGCACACCGTGGCCGGCGCGCACTTTGACTGGAGCGCGGTGCTGGCCAGTGGCGCCGAGATGAGCCTGTTTGCCGACAAGCAGCTCATCGAGGTGCGCATTCCCTCGGGCAAGCCCGGCAAGGACGGCTCGCAGGCCCTGCAGCAACTGGCCGAGGGCGCGGCCGGCAACGACGCCGCGCTCACCCTGGTGGTGCTGCCGCGCCTGGACATGGCCACGCAGAAGAGCGCCTGGTTCGCCGCGCTGGACGCCCACGGCGTGACCGTGCGCGTGGAGCCGGTGGACCGCAAGGCCCTGCCCAACTGGATCGCGCAGCGCTTGCAGTTGCAAGGCCAGCGCGTGGCCGCGGGCGACGAAGGCCAGCGCACGCTGCAGTTCTTCGCCGACCGCGTGGAAGGCAACCTGCTGGCGGCGCACCAGGAAATTCAGAAGCTCGCGCTGCTGCACCCACCGGGCGAGTTGTCGTTCGAGCAGGTGGAGGCGGCGGTGCTCAACGTGGCGCGCTACGACGCCTTCAAGCTGGCCGAGGCGGTGCTGGGCGGGCAATTGCCGCGCGTGCAGCGCATGCTCGATGGCCTGCAGGCCGAGGGCGAAGCGCCGGTGCTGGTGCACTGGGCCTTGGCCGATGACGTGCGCACGCTCTACCGCGTGCGCGCCGCGCTCGACACGGGCAAGCCCTTGCCGGTGGCGCTGCGCGAAAGCCGCGTGTGGGGCGCGAAAGAAAAGCTCATGGAGCGCGTGCTGCCCAACCTGGGCGCGGGCACCTTGTCGCGCTGGCTGCAAGACGCCCACACGGTGGACGGCATCGTCAAGGGCCTGAAGGCCGAGGGCTGGCCCACCGACCCGTGGCAGGCGCTGCAGCAATTCGCCATGCGCGTGGCGCAGGGCTGCGCGGCGCGCTGATTCCCTCGCGTTCCCTCAGCCCTGCGGCCCGTGCCGCAGCGCGGCCTCGCGGTAGTCGCTGGGCGAGCGGCCGGTGTGCTCGCGGAACACGCGGCTGAAGTGCGCCGCGTTGTTGAAGCCCCATGACAGCGCAATCTCGGTGATGGTGCGCTGCGCGCGCAGCGGGTCGGCCAGCTCGCGCATGCAGGCCTGGATGCGCTGGCGCTGGATGTACTGCGCGGGCGTGTCTTCCTCGGCCTGGAAGGCGTTGTGCAGGTGGCGCTTGCTGCAGTTCAGGGCGCTGGCGATCTGGTCCAGGCTCAGGCCCGGGTCGCGCAGGTGCTGGCCGATGTGCAGGCGGATGCGGTCGCGAAAGGCCTCGAGTTGCGTGGCGCCGTTTTCGCGGCCCGAGAGTTCCTGCAGCGACAGCCGCACGAGTTCCAGGATGAGTTCGCCCGCGCCGCGTGCGGCGGCTTCGCTCATGCCGGGCAGTTCCTGGTAGGTGGTGCGCATGGTCTCCAGCGCCACGCGGGCGATGCCGCTCACGCCGCCCACGTGCCGGGCCATCAGCGGCTCCAGCCGCAAGCCGCGCTCGGTGAGGGCGTCTTTGGGCAGCATCACGATCAGGTGCTCCACCCGCTCGGGGTTGGCCACTTCGTAGTCGCTGGTGGTGTCGTAAATGGCCCAGCCGCCCGGGCGCACCCAGGCCTGGCGGCCGAGCTGTTGCACGCCCGCGCTGCCGCGCCAGGGCGCCACCACCTTCAGGTAGGGCCGCTCGGCGGCCTGCGCCATGCGCGGGCTTTTGATGACGCGGTGGCGGTTGGCCTCAAGCTTGGTCAGCACCACGTCGCCCGCGCGCGAGGCGGCCATGTGGCCGTCGAAGTCGGTGTCGCCGTAGAGGTCGGATTCGAGGCCGCCGAAGTGGGTCCAGATCCAGTCGCGCCAGATCGCCGCGCGCTCGCGCGGCGACACGACGTCGGTGCTCATTTCGGTGGGGCTGGACATGGCGGACGATTATGGGCCGCCAGCCGCCAAGCCGCAGCCCCGTTGGCCCGCCGCCCGGCCTATTGCCCCGATAGCCCCGGGAAAACCCTGTGCCCGATGCGCGTTTGTGCAATCGAATCGTGCGCATTCAGTCAAGCACGAACGGCCCATGCGCCCTAGCATGAGATGGCTAGATTTTTCCACCCAGAAGGAGACAAACCATGGTGAACGTCAACCGCCGCGTGGCCATTCAGAAGACCGCCGCCACCATTGGCGCCCTGTCGGTGGCGCCCCAGCTCATGGCCCAGTCGGCCCCGGTGCGCATCGGCTATGCCATTTCCCGCACCGGTCCCTGGACCGGTGGTGCGCAGGTGAGCCAGGAGCCCAACTACCTGCTGTGGGCCGAGCAGCAGAACGCCGCGGGCGGTCTGGACGTGAAGGGCGCCAAGCGCCGCATCGAACTGATCAGCAGCGACGACCGCAGCGACACCGAGACCGTGGTGCGCACCTACGAAAAGCTCATGGGCAGCGACAAGGTGGACCTGGTGCTGCCGCCCTGGGGCAGCAACGCCAACTTCGCCGTCGCCCCGCTGGCCAACCGCTTCCAGTACCCCTTCCTGGCGCCCACCGCGCTGTCGCGCCGCCTGATCGAGATGAAGCTGCCCTACTTCTTCTCGCTGCTGCAGCAGCCCGCGCCCATGACCAATGCGGTGGTGGAGATGCTCAAGGCCAACGGCGCCAAGACCGTGGCCTGCATCTACGTGGACGACCTCTTCGGCCTGGAGAACTACGCCGCGCTCAAAGTGGCGCTGCAGGGCACGGGCATTCAGTTGGTTGAGGACAAGAGCTACCCCGGTGGCGTGAAAGACCTCTCGCCGGTGCTGCGCTCCATCAAGGACAAGAACCCCGACGCCTTCATCGGCTTCACTTACCCGCCCGACACCATCCTGGCCAGCCGCCAGGCCAAGGAAATCGGCTTCAACCCCAAGTTCTTCTACGCCTCGGTGGGCACCGCCTTCCAGCTTTACAAGAACGTGATGACGCCCGCTGGTGCCGAGGGTGTGCTGGGCATGGGCTCGTGGAACAGCAAGACCAGCCCGGGCGCCAAGGCCTACTTCGACGCGCACACCCAGAAGTTCGGCAAAGAGCCCGACCGCTGGGCCAGCGGTGCCTGCTGGGCCGGGCTGGAGATCCTGACCAACGCGGTGAAGACCCATGGCCTGGACCGCAAGGCCATTCGCGACTACGTGGCCAACACCACGCACAAAACCATCCTGGGCGACATCAAGTTCCAGGGCAGCGAGAACGTGGGCACGCCCGGCTCGGTGGGCCAATGGCAGAACGGTGAGTTCGAGGTGGTGTGGCCACAGAAGATCGCCACGGCCAAGCTCAACCCGGTGAAACCCGCCTGGAAGTAAAGCCCACCCCCGCGCCGCGCCTGCGGCGCGTCTCCCCCTCAAGGGGGCAACGCCAGCGGTCCGGCAGAGCCGGTGCCGCGGCGTTCTGGACCACAGCCCTTCACTCCTATGTCTTTTTCCGCCTGGCTTGAATTGCTCGCCTCCGGTCTCATCACCGGGGGCATCTACGCGCTCGTCGCGCTCGGGCTGAACCTGCAGTACGGGCTGATGCGCATCCTGAACATCGCGCACGGCGAGTTCCTGATGGTGGGGGCTTACCTCACCTGGATGGCGCAGACCTCGCTGGGCCTGAGCCCGCTGCTGATGATCCCGGTGTCGTTTGCCATGCTCATGGCCCTGGGCCTGGTGGTGCACCGCCTGTGTTTCCGCCGCCTCACCGAGACCTCGCCCAACCTCGATGTGTTCGAGGCGCGCGGCCTGATGGTGGCCTTTGGCCTGATGTTCCTGGTGCAGAACTTTGCCTCGTGGATGTGGGGCGGCGAGCTGCGCGGCTATGACTTCCTCACCGACCCGGTGAAGCTGGGCGGCGCGCAGTTCGCGGCCAACAAGCTGCTGGTGTTCGCGCTGGCCCTGGTGTTCGCGGGCGCGCTCATCGTGCTGCTGCGCACCACCTTGCTGGGCAAGGGCGTGCGCGCGCTGATGCAGTCGCCCGTGGGCGCGCAGCTCGTGGGCATCAACACCCGGCGCCTGCACCCGCTGATGTTCGGCATCGGCCTGGGCCTCTCGGGCGTGGCGGGTTGCCTGCTGTCCATGGCCTACACCATCGCGCCCTCGATGGGCGAGCCCTACACCGTCACGGCCCTGATCGTCATCACCCTGGGTGGCTTCGGCAGCATGGGCGGCGCCCTGGCCGGTGGCCTGCTGCTGGGCGTGATCGAGGCCGTGGGCATGCACTTCACCAACCCTTCCCTCAAGGCCCTGCTGTCCTACGCCGTGTTCATCGCGGTGCTGCTGCTGCGCCCCGAGGGCCTGTTCGCCCGCAAGACCCGCAAAGCCTGAGCATGAGCGATTCCCGACAACTTCTCATCCGCGACAGCCTGGTGCTGCTGGCCTTCACGGGCTGGGCGCTGGCGCTGCCGGCCTATGGCAGCGAGTTCGTGGTCTCCATGGCCCTGACCTGCCTGATGTACGTGGCCCTCTCGTCGAGCTGGAGCCTGTTCTGCGGCACCACGCGCTACCTGTCGCTGGCCACCTCGGCCTTCTTCGGCATCGGCGCTTACACCACGGCGCTCTTCATTGAGCCGCTGGGCTGGTGGTCGGTGATCGCGCTGGGCGCGCTCATCGCCGCCACCGTGGCGGTGCTCATGGGCGCGGCGGTGCTGCACCTGCGCGGCACCTACTTTGCGGTGCTCACCTTCGGCATGACCGAGCTGATTCGCCACGCCATCAGCTACTTCGAAAAGCAGGTGACCGGCACCGTGGGCCGCGTGCTGATGGTGGTGCCCGAGCGCGACACCATCTACCTCACGGTGCTGGGCCTGGCGGTGCTGGCGGTGGCGGTGTCCATCGCGGTGCGCCGCCACCGCTTTGGCCTGGCGCTGCGCGGCATTGGCGCCGACGAGCAGCGCGCCCAGACCCTGGGCGTGAACACCAAGCTGGTCAAGCTGGCGGGCTTCGCCATCACCGCGGCCTTTGCCGGCGCGGTGGGCGCGGCCATGAGCGTGCGCTGGACCTACATCGACCCGCACACCGTGTTCAACCCCTTCATTGGTTTCCAGACGGTGCTGATCGCCTTGATCGGTGGCGCCGCCACGCTGTGGGGCCCGCTGATCGCGGCCATCGTCTTCAGCGTGCTGGCCGAGGCCCTGCGCCTGCAGGTGCCGCAGATTTACATGATGGCCCTGGGCCTGCTGCTCATCCTGTCGGTGCTGTACCTGCCGGGTGGCCTGGCCTCGTTGCGCGGCTCCACCTTCGTGGGCTGGCGCGACGGGCTGCTGGCCTGGGCCCGTGGCCTGGGCGGGGAGAAGCGCCATGGCTGAGGCACTGCTGCTCGATGCTCGCGACATCACGGTGCGCTTCGGCGGCCTGGTGGCGGTGGACACGGTGAGCGCAAGCTTTCGCGCCGGTGAGCTGGTGGGCATCATCGGCCCCAACGGCGCCGGCAAAACCACCTTCTTCAACGCCATCTCGGGCGTGCAGGCGCCCACCTCGGGCCTGCTGGTGGCCGAGGGCCGCGACCTCAGCGGCCAGGGGCCGCACCGCTTCGCCGCGCACGGCGTGGCGCGCACCTTCCAGACGCCGCGCGTGTTCGGCGAGATGAGCGTGCAAGACAACATCGGCTTCGGCCTGAGCTTTGCCGGTCGGCGGCGCGAGGCGCCCTGGCTGCTGCGCGACGAGGCCAGCATCCTGGCGCTGATTGGGCTGGACCACCTGGGCCACCTGCCGGCGGCGGCCATCACGCCTTCGCAGCAACGCCTGCTGGAAATCGGCATGGCCCTGGCCACGCGCCCACGCCTGCTGCTGCTGGACGAGGTGGCCGCGGGCCTGACCGAATCGGAGGTGGAGGCGATGGCCCGACTCATTCGCCGCCTGCGCGACGAGCTGGGCCTCACGGTGGTGTGGATCGAGCATGCCGTGACCACGCTGCTGCGCCACGTGGAGCGCGTGATCGTGCTGCACCAGGGCCGCAAGATCGCCGACGGCACGCCCGCCGAGGTGGTGCGCAACGCCGAGGTGATCGAGGCCTACCTGGGCGATGAAATGGCGGAGACCAGCGCATGATGTTCTACAACCCCGAAGGCTTCACCCTGGGCGGCTCGCCGCGCGCCCACCTGCAGGTGCAGGGCCTGAGCGCGGGCTATGGCCCCTTCCTCGTGCTGCGCGACCTGTCGCTGGAGGTGCGCCCCGGCCTCACTGTGATCCTGGGCCCCAACGGCGCGGGCAAGACCACCTTGCTCAAGGCGCTGTCGGGCCTGATCGCGCGCCGTGGCGTGGTGCGCCTCAATGGCGAAGACCTGCCCACCCGCACCGACGACATCGTCAAGCGTGGCGTGGCCCTGGTGGCCGAAGGCCGCCAGCTCTTCCCGCAGATGACGGTGGCCGAGAACCTGGAGCTTGGCGGCTGGCTGGTGCCCAAGGCCGAGCGCGCGCAGCGCCTGGCCCAGGCCTTTGACGACTTCCCCAAGCTCAAGGAGCGCGCCCACCAGATGGCCGGCACCATGAGCGGCGGCGAGCAACAGATGGTGGCCGTGGCCCGCGCCATGATGAGTGCGCCGCGCCTGCTCATGCTGGACGAGCCCTCGCTGGGCCTGGCGCCCAAGATGGTGGACGAGCTGCTGGCCATCGCCCGGCGCATTGCCGATGCTGGCACTACCGTGCTCATGGTCGAGCAGAACGTGAAGAAGGCCCTGGCCGTGGCCGACCGCGGCTACGTGCTGGAGCGCGGCGCCCTGGTGGCCAGCGGCGCGGCCGCGCTGCTGGCGCGCTCCAGCGTCGTCCGTGAGGCCTACCTCGGCGCCAAGGCCGAGCCCGCCGCAGCGCCCAAGCCCTAGTCGCCCGACGTCCCTTTTCTGTCTGTTGTTCGGAGCCTGCCGAAAGGCTCATCCACCCTCAAGGAGATCGCCATGTCCGATATGTCCATGCTCATCAACGGCCTGAAGGTCAGCGCCGAGAAGGGCGCCACCTTCGAGCGCCGCAACCCCCTGGACGGCAGCGTGGCCACGCGCGCGCCCGCCGCCTCGCCGGCCGATGCCGTGCTGGCCGTGGAGGCCGCCGCCGAGGCCTTCAAGACCTGGGGCGAGAGCGGCCCCACCGAGCGCCGCAACCTGTTGCTCAAGGCCGCCGACGCGCTGGAGGCCAAGATGGGCGACTTCGTGCAGGCCATCGCCGCCGAGACCGGCGCCAGCGGCCTGTGGGCCGGCTTCAACGTGCACCTGGCCGCCGGCATGTTCCGCGAGGCCGCCGCGCTGACCACCCAGGTGGGCGGCGAGGTGATCCCGTCCGACGTGCCCGGCTCGCTGGCCATGGGCCTGCGCCAGCCCGCGGGCGTGGTGCTGGGCATCGCGCCCTGGAACGCGCCGGTGATTTTGGCGGTGCGCGCCATCGCCACGCCGCTGGCCTGCGGCAACACCGTCATCCTCAAGGGCAGCGAGAACAGCCCGCGCACCCACGGCCTGATCATCGAGGCCCTGCAAGAGGCCGGCTTCCCCGCCGGGGTGGTGAACTACGTGACCAACGCGCCCGCCGACGCCGGTGCCGTGGTGGAGGCCATGGTGGCCCACCCGGCCGTGCGCCGCGTGAACTTCACCGGCTCCACCAAGGTGGGCAAGATCATTGCGCAGACCTGCGCCAAGTACCTCAAGCCGGTGGTGCTGGAGCTGGGCGGCAAGGCGCCTTTCGTGGTGCTGGACGACGCCAACCTGGACGACGCGGTGAACGCCGCGGCCTTCGGCAGCTTCGCCAACAGCGGCCAGATCTGCATGAGCACCGAGCGCCTCATCGTGGACAGCAAGGTGGCCGACGAATTCGTCAAGCGCTTCGCCGCCAAGGCCAGCCAGCTCCCCCTGGGCGACCCGCGCAAGCCCGACCCGGTGGTGCTGGGCTCGGTCATCGGCATGGGCACGGTGCACCACTGCAACGAGCTCATCGACGACGCGCTGGCCAAGGGCGCCAAGCTGGTGTGTGGCGGCAAGGCCGAGAACACCCTGATGCCCGCCACCGTGCTTGACCACGTGACCCCGGCCATGCGCATCTACAGCGAAGAAACCTTCGGCCCGGTGAAGTGCGTGGTGCGCGTCAGCGGCGTGGACGAGGCGGTGGCCTGTGCCAACGACAACGAGTACGGCCTGTCGGCCGCGGTGTTCGGTGGCGACATCGCGCGCGCCTTCAACGTGGCGCGCAAGATCGACTCGGGCATCTGTCACGTCAACGGCCCCACCGTGCACGACGAGGCCCAGATGCCCTTTGGCGGCGTGAAGGGCAGCGGCCTGGGCCGCTTCGGTGGCAAGGCCGGCGTGGCCGAGTTCACCGAGCTGCGCTGGATCACGCTGCAGACCACCCCGCGCCACTACCCGTTCTGATGAACGGCCGCCAGGGCCTCAAGCCTCGAGGTCCTGGCGTTTTTGCAGGTACTCGTCGCGCCCGATCTCGCCGCGTGCGTAGCGCTCGTTGAGCAGCGCGAGCGCACGGTCGTCGGGCGAGGCGCTGTCGCGCCGCAAGAGCCAGCGCGCCAACACCACCGCCCCGGCCACGGCGGCCAGCCAGATCAGCAGCATCACCAGACCGCCCCAGCCCGGCCCCATGCCAGGCCAGTGGTCCCAGTTCCATCCGTACATCATGTGCGCCTCCACTCGCTGCCGCGGGGGGCAGCGCGGCACTCAGGGTATGCCTCCGCTCGTGCTGGGGCAAGTGACCCGGTGTCAGCCGAATGAGGGCAGTTCCGGCTTGGCCACCGGCTTGCCCGCGGCCACCCAGGCGTCAAAACCGCCCGCGATGGACTTCACGTTGAGGTAGCCCATCTCGCGCATCGAGGCGGCGGCCAGCGCGGCGCGCCCACTGGTCTTGCAGTACAGCACCACCTTCACGTCGCGCGCCTGCAGCGCCGGGTTGCCTGCCAGCTTGAACTCCAGCATGCCGCGCGAGGCGTGGATGGCGCCCGGAATGTGGCCGGCGGCGAACTCGCTTTCCTCGCGCACGTCGATCAGCGCGTCCGCCTCGCGAATGGCCGCCTCGGCCTCGGCCAGCGGCACTTCCTGAACGTGGGCCTTGGCGGCGGCGACGAGGTCTTGCGGCGTTTTCATCGGGCAACTCCTGCGAAAAGGGGGGCAAACCTGGGGGGTGTATTGGGGTCGCATGGTAATGCCCTGCCCCCTTGGGTGGTCAAGGTGCGCCGCGCATGGCTCAATCGACTGCGGCCTGGCATGGCGTGCCTGGCGCGGGGATGACTTGCCCGTCCGTTGCGATGCGCCAGCGTTGCGGCGCCGTTGTGGCCTGCATTTGCTCGCACAGACAAGCGGCCAGGGCCGCTGCCGTTGCCGGGTGCTGGCGCAGGTGATCGAACAACTTGTGGTCACACTCCTCGAGCGTGATGACGTTCAGGCGCCCTGCTGCTGCCTGGGCGATGGCGTCGAACACCTCGGCGGGAATCGGGCTGTAGACATCTAGTCCCATGCCATCGGGCCTGCTCACCCGAACCTGGCCCGCAGAACGCCCCGCGATGCCGCCATGCTGGTGCGCGGGGAGCCCGTCGTATTCGCCGCGCACGAGGACGACGCGCCCATCAAATCGGGACAGGAATCGCAGCGATGCCGAATCCAGAAACCCAAACGGGTGGGAGATGGCGTTGGTGAACGCAGGGCCATAGGCATCGACGGCAAACGCTGCCTCGGGGTAGAGCGCCGGCCCGCTCAGAATGAGGGTACGCACCCGCGACTGATGCCGCTCGGCCACTTTCATAGCCAGGGCGCCACCCAGGCTGTGGCCAAACACCGCCTTGAGGTCAGGCCCCAGCCTGTCGGCAAACCGCAGCGCCTCGTGCAGGTTCCTGGCCAGGGAGGTCTGGTCGAGGGGCAGTGGCGATCGTACGGTGTGGCCAGACAGGCTGCCGGCCAGGCAGCCCGTGCCCAGGGACTGAAGTGCCGCCAAGAGCGGGTCAAGTCGGTGATGGTCTGACCTGGCGCCATGGATGGCCAGGAGGGATGAAGCGCTCGCGGTCGGCCAATGGGTGGCGGGCAACCGATACCCATTGAACCCTATGTATATAGGCTGCGAATCGGTCACGACGGTATCGGATGTTAGGTTTCAACAGTTCAAAATTTCAGCACGATCGACAAGATACGGTGCCACGGATTGCTGGCATCCGACAGTAATTTGGCGGCTAAGGCTATGCACACAAGAACGATCATTGGCTTGATTAGGGTCGGTCCGACTCGCACAGCGATGCGCGCGCCACCCTGAGCGCCCGCGAACGCAGCCAACGCCATCATTAATGCGAGGGGCCAAATTACAGCCCCACTTACGACAAAAACGCAGACCGCACCAATGTTGGAGGACGCATTTGAAAGTTTGGTGAATCCCATAGCCTCTACGAAACCGAGACCACAAATTGCAATAAATCCCATCATGAAGAAGGATCCTACGCCAGGCCCAAAGAAGCCATCATAGGCACCGAGCAAAGGCGCAATAGTGAACGCGAATTTTTCTACAGTAAGCCGCTGGTTGTGGTTATCGGGGAGTGGCTTTGGCGCTAGCGCGAAGTACATGCCAACAAAAACTAGTGCTATCGGCACGCCACCCTGAAGCCAAGTTTGATCAAGTTGGTGAACTAATAGCGCTCCCACGGCGCCTCCAGTCACGGATGTCGCCGCCAGCCAGCGCCCCGTCTGCCACTTAATTAAACCTTTCCTAGAAAAGGTGACTGCAGCTGAGATGGTGGCCGCAGCAGCTTGAACTTTATTGGTGGCGATGGCGCTAACGGGGGGTATGCCAGCAAGAAGTAGGGCTGGCAGCGTGATAAGGCCGCCGCCACCAGCGATTGCGTCGACGAAGCCGGCGGCAAATGCTATGGCTGTGAGTAGAAGAATTTGATCAACATCCATGCTTTTTGTATCAACCTCTCACAAGGAGTGGATCATGCGAACAGATGATCGGTTTGACGTGTTTGGCATAGCCAAATACGCGAATTAGTGTGCGCATATTGTCGCGAACTACGTCTCGGCAGTGCAGCGCACGAGTGTTGTTTATAATTAGCGCCGTGCTTTGCGAAAGTGTGTACCGAAACGGTTGGGTTCTATCGATGGCGGCCCGGAAAGCGTCATATGCTTCCTTGACAGACTGCGGCGCCTCCTTCATCACCGAAAAACGGTACACGTTGAAGCGCACGGCGAAACCACCATGCTCATCGAATGACAGGATTGACACGTTCTTCCCATCCTCGCCCATCCCCTTGACAAAGGAGTCGCTACGAGTGAATTGGAACCAGGGAGTCGTTAGTGCCAGACAGTGATCAATGCCCAGTTCTTTAATGATTGGTGCCAAGGGGATAAGGGCGGTTGGTTCTTGCTGGGGGTTCCAAAGGGCCGTTAATATCAGCGCCGAAGGCGAGGGTGAATGGCCGTTCTGAGCTTCTACAGCACACCAATACGGTGCTTCTGTGTGAGGGCCGAGAGCCAGACCGGAATGTGAGCTTTGTTCTACATCTGAGGGTTCCCAGGGTAGAGAGACTGATCCACCGCCCTTTAGGTTGGCCACGATGCGAACGATCTTGCCTTCGTTGTCTAAGTCATACGCGAAAGCATCATGAGCGACCAGTTCGAGGAGTATCTGATGACGAAGACCCAGCCTCCTAACGTCCTGACGGATCTCAAAGTCGGGGAGAGCCGGGAGCGAAGACGGGATGGGGTCTGCCGACACATTACTTAGTCCCTCGACGACAAGGGCGGATAGGCTACCGCGCGCGTAAGCGTACATGAGCGCGTCCTGCTCTCTAGTCATTCGCAATTTGAGCTGGGTGGCGGCCGTTGCCGCTCGTGCTCTGATACCTGGGGTTTGCGAGTCACCGCTATGTGCCAGATCTTGTGTTAACAGATCGAGATAACTGGCCTGTTGTGGGTCCAAAACTAAATGACCGATCTCTTCTCGAGGATTGATGGCATTCGGTGGGACGTTGCGTTGGTGAATGGGGTTCAAAATTCAAGCTCTGTTGAAAGTGTCGCGCGATGCGAGCGCATGACACATGTCGGTTGACCAAAATTGTAATACAAAAGATGTATTTGCGGCACTGTATCACAAAAATAAATAAAAAGCATTCATGAGTATTTTGTGAGTTGGTCGGCGCGGTCGATGGGGTGGAGGGTTTGTGGTGGTCATGCCTCGCCTAGGGATAGCTCATCACATTTGGGCCCGATTCGATGGGCGTGACGGCTGGCGAGTTTGAATAGAGCCCCCTTGCTTGGAGCGTCCTTTTTGCGCTTTCCCTGCGCCCATGGATTGGCAGCAGCCTGGTCAGAGTTGCCATAAGGCTTTCACTAGGAGCGTCGTCAGGCATCCAAGCGCGCGATAGAGGGGGGGCTGCTCGCTCGGAGCGCGTCCTACTGACGGGCGCCCGAGGCCCGACCAGGTTTGGTGCTCCCTAGCCGCGTGGTCAAGGTGCGAAAATCCCGGGCATGAACGCGAGCAACACCACCGAACTCATGAACACCCTGGGCCAGCAGGCCCTGGCGGCCTCGCGCCTGATGGCCAAGGCCAACGCCGCCACCAAGGTGGCCGCCCTCAAGGGCCTGGCCGCCCTGCTGCGCGCCAACGTGGACAGCCTGCAGGCAGAGAACGCCAAAGACCTGGAGCGCGCCCGCGCCGCCGGCCTGGCCGAGCCCATGGTGGACCGCCTCAAGCTCACGCCCAAGGTCATTGAGACCTGCGCGCAGGGCTGCGAGCAGCTCGCGGCCATGGCCGACATCATTGGCGAGATCGTGGGCATGAAGCAGCAGCCCAGCGGCATCCGCGTGGGCCAGATGCGGGTGCCCATCGGGGTGTTCGGCATGATTTACGAGAGCCGCCCCAACGTGACCATCGAGGCGGCCAGCCTGTCCATCAAGAGCGGCAACGCCTGCATCTTGCGCGGCGGCTCCGAGGCCATTGACTCCAACCGCGCCCTGGCCGCCCTGGTGCAGCGCGCCCTGGTGGACGCCGGCCTGCCGGCCGACGCGGTGCAGCTCGTGCCCACCACCGACCGCGCCGCCGTGGGCCAGCTCATCGCCATGCCGCAGTACGTGGACGTGATCATCCCGCGCGGCGGCAAGGGCCTGATCGAGCGCATCAGCGCCGAGGCCAAGGTGCCGGTCATCAAGCACCTGGACGGCAACTGCCACACCTATGTGGACGACCCCTGCGACATCGCCATGGCGGTGAAGGTCACCGAAAACGCCAAGACCCAGAAGTACAGCCCCTGCAACGCCACCGAGAGCCTGCTGGTGGCCCGTGGCGTGGCGGCCGAGTTTTTGCCCAAGATCGGCGCCGTGTTCGCGGCCAAGGGCGTGGAGATGCGCGGCTGCCCCGAGGCCCAGGCCCTGCTGGCCGGCGTGGCCGGTGCCCAGGTGGTGCCCGCCAGCGAACAGGACTGGAGCGAGGAATACCTGGCGCCCATCGTGAGCGTGAAGGTGGTCAGCGGCGTGGACGAGGCCATCGCCCACATCAACCGCTACTCCTCGCACCACACCGACGCCATCCTCACCACCAACCACGTGCACGCCCAGCGCTTCCTGCGCGAGGTCGATTCGGCCAGCGTCATGGTGAATGCGAGCACCCGCTTCGCTGACGGTTTCGAGTACGGCCTGGGCGCCGAAATCGGCATTTCCACCGACAAGTTCCACGCCCGCGGCCCGGTGGGGGTGGAGGGGCTGACCTCGCTGAAGTACGTGGTGCTGGGCGAGGGCGAGGTGCGCGGCTGATCGGGCCTTGCAAGCTCGGCTTTCGCCCCCATACTCCCATGCCAGCGGCTTTCCCAGTAACCCCAACTCCCGCCACAACCCAACGACCGTGCGCCGAGGTCAGCGTGGAACCGGCTTCGCCGGGCCACTGCTGACGCCCCCCAGTGGGGGGTGACGCCGCAGGCGGCTCGGGGGGCGTTCAAACAATATGGTTCCCCACCTCGTCACCGCCCTGAAGGGCCCCATCAACGAGCTTGAGCAGCGCATCCTCGAATCCACCCCGGTGATCGAGCGCTGGTTCCGCCTGGAGTGGATGGAGCACACCCCGCCGTTCTACAGCTCGGTGGACGTTCGCAATGCGGGCTTCAAGCTCGCGCCGGTGGACACCAACCTGTTCCCCGGCGGCTGGAGCCACCTCACGCCCGAGATGCTGCCGCTGGCGGTGCAGGCGGCCATGGCGGCCATCGAGAAGATCTGCCCCGAGGCCAAGAACCTGCTGCTGGTGCCCGAGAACAGCACCGATCCGTTCTACCTGAGCAACCTGGCGCAGTTGCAGCGCATCTTCTACATGGCCGGGCTCAACGTGCGCCTGGGCTCGCTGTCCAACGAGATCACCGCGCCCACCGCCTTTGACCTGCCCAATGGCGAGAAGCTCACGCTGGAGCCGCTGATTCGCGGCAAGCGCCGCCTGGGGCTGAAGAACTTCGACCCCTGCACCATCCTGCTCAACAACGACCTGAGCGCCGGGGTGCCGGGCATTCTGGAAGACCTGCACGAGCAGTACCTGCTGCCGCCGCTGCACGCCGGCTGGCCCACCCGCCGCAAGAGCACGCACTTCAAGGCCTACGAAGAGGTGGCCAAGCGATTCGGCAAGCTGCTGGGCATGGACCACTGGCTCATCAACCCGCTGTTCAGCCAGTGCGGCGAGGTCGATTTCAACGCCGACCATGGCCTGGAGTGCCTGCGCAGCAACACCGACGCCCTGCTCACCAAGATTCGCCGCAAGTACAAGGAATACGGCATCAACGAGAAGCCCTTTGTGGTGATCAAGGCCGACCGGGGCACCGGCGGGCGCGGCATCATGACCGTGCGCGACGCCAAGGACATCGACGCCCTCTCGCCCCAGGTGAAGGCGCGCATGGCCACGGTGCAGGGCGGGCAGGCGGTGAACGAGGTGATCATTCAGGAAGGTGTGCTCACCCACGAGCGCATCAACAGCGCCGTGGCCGAGCCGGTGGTCTACATGATGGACCGCTACGTGGTGGGCGGCTTCTACCGCATCCACGCCGACCGGGGCGTGGACGAAAACCTCAATGCTCCCGGCTCCAGCTTCGTGCCGCTGGCCTTCGAGCAGGCCGCGCAACTGCCGCAGCCGGGCGCCAAGCCCGGGGCCAGCGTGCCCAACCGCTTCTACATGTACGGCGTGATCGGCCGCCTGGCCATGCTGGCGGCCAGTTACGAGCTGGAAGCCACCGATCCCGAGGCCGAGACTTACGAGTGACCCGACGCCAGTTGTTGCGCCGCAACATTTCGTAACCTCCCATCCCGGCCCCCCGGGTGTGCCATTGGCGGCCAAGGCCGCCCGGCGCAGAATGGCGATCCCTCGACAACGGAACCCCGCGCCAGGCGCGGGGTTGTCTTGTGAATCGCTCTCAATCGTCCCTGGCCGCGCTCACCCTGGGCGCCATCGGCGTGGTGTATGGCGACATCGGCACCAGCGTGCTGTACGCCGTCAAAGAGGTGTTTGGCTCTGGCCACGTGCCCTTCACCCACGCCAACGTGTACGGCGTGCTGTCCATCCTGTTCTGGACGCTCACCGTCATCGTTTCCCTCAAGTACGTGACCCTGGTGCTGCGGGCCGACAACGGCGGCGAGGGTGGCCTCATCGCGATGTTGGCCCTCGCTTCGCAGGCCGTGAAAGACAAGCCGCGCCTGCGCGGGGCCTTGCTCGCGGTGGGCATCTTCGGCACCTCGCTGTTTTATGGCGACGGCGTCATCACCCCGGCCATCTCGGTGCTCTCGGCGGTGGAAGGCCTGGAGGTGGTGTCGCCCGCTTTCAAGGGCTACGTGGTGCCGCTGACGCTGGTGGTGCTGTTTGCCTTGTTTGCGGTGCAAAAGCGCGGCACGGGCGGCATTGGAAAGTTCTTCGGGCCGATCACCCTGGTGTGGTTCATCAGCATCGCGGCGCTGGGCGTGTCGCACATCGTGGGGCACCCCGAGATCCTGGGCGCGCTCAGCCCGCACCACGCGCTGCGCTTCATGCTGGCGCAGCCGGGCACCACCTTCATCATTCTGGGCGCGGTGGTGCTGTGCGTCACCGGTGGTGAGGCGCTGTACGCGGACATGGGGCATTTCGGCAAGAAGCCGATTCGCCTGGCCTGGTTCAGCGTGGTCATGCCCTCGCTCACGCTCAACTACTTCGGCCAGGGTGCGCTGCTGCTGGAAGACCCCGAGGCGGTGAAGAACCCCTTCTTCAACATGGCGCCCGAGTGGGCCCTGCTGCCCCTGGTGGGCCTGGCCACCATGGCCACGGTGATCGCCTCGCAGGCCCTGATCTCTGGCGCCTTCAGCGTGACCAAGCAGGCCATTCAGCTGGGTTACCTGCCGCGCCTGGGCCTGCGCCACACCAGCGTGCGCGACACGGGCCAAATCTACATTCCCTTCGTGAACTGGGCCTTGTTCGTGGCCATCGTGCTGGCGGTGGGCATGTTCAAGTCGTCGTCGAACCTGGCGGCGGCCTACGGCATTGCCGTCACGCTGGACATGCTCATCACCACGGTGCTCACTTTCTTTGTCATTCGCTATGGCTGGCGCTACCCGCTGTGGCTGTGCGTGGCGGCCACCGGGGCCTTCTTCGTGGTGGACCTGGCCTTCTTCACCTCCAACCTGCTCAAGCTGTTCGCCGGGGGGTGGTTCCCCTTGGCCATCGGTGGGGTGGTGTTCACTTTGATGATGACCTGGAAGGCCGGGCGCAACCTGATGCGCCAGGCCCATGAGGCCGAGGCACTGGACCTGAAATCTTTCCTCGACGCGGTGTTCGTGAGCCCGCCCCAGCGCGTGGCCGGCACGGCGGTGTTCCTTACGGCCGAGACCGGCATCGTGCCCAATGCCCTGCTGCACAACCTCAAGCACAACAAGGTGTTGCACGAGCAAAACCTGTTCGTCACCGTGCAAAGCCACGAGGTGCCCTGGATTGGTCTGGACGAACGGGTGGAGATTCACCCGCTGGGGCGCGACTGCTGGGCGGTGACGCTGCACTACGGCTTCAAGAACGACCAGGACGTGCCCAAGGCCCTGGCGCTCTTGCGCGGCCATGGCTGCGACCTGGAGCCCATGACCACCAGCTACTTCCTGTCGCGCGATGTGGTCACGCCCACGCTGGGCAGCGGCATGTCGCCCTGGCGCGAGAAGCTGTTCGCGCAAATGCACCACAACGCCGGCGCGGCCGCGGCCTTCCTGAACCTGCCGGCCAACGCGGTGATCGAGCTGGGCTCGAAGGTCGAGATCTAGCACGCCCCCTGCGCCGTGCGCTGGACGCGCAGAGGGGACGGGGCGAGTGCCGCTGGCTCGGCACAATCGCCGCATGTTTTTCTTTCGTGACCTGAACCTCTCGGCGGCCACCGCCGGTTTCGTGGCGGTGCTGGTGGGCTTCACCAGCTCGGTGGCGCTGGTGTTCCAGGCCGCGCTGGCCTTCGGTGCCACGCCCGAGATCATTGCCTCGTGGATGTGGGCGCTGGGCCTGGGCATGGGCCTGTGCTCGGCCATTCCCTCGCTGGTGCTGCGCCAGCCTGTCATGGTGGCCTGGAGCACGCCCGGCGCGGCGGTGCTGGCCTCGGCGGGCCTGGCCGGGGGCTTCAGCCTGCCGCAGGCGGTGGGGGCGTTCATCGCCAGCGCCGGGCTGATCGTGCTGGTGGGCGCCACCGGCTGGTTCGAGCGGGTGATGAACCGCATCCCCATGGCCATTGCCTCGGCGCTGCTGGCCGGGGTGCTGGCGCGCTTCGGGCTACAGGCCTTCGCCGCGGCGCAGACGGCGCTGCCCCTGGTGCTGTGCATGCTGCTGGCCTACCTGCTGGGCCGGCGCTGGGTGCCGCGTTACGCGGTGCCCTTGACGCTGCTGGTGGCCGTGGCCTATGTGGTGGCGCGCGGGCAGTTCAATGCGGCGGCGGTGTCGCTGAACTGGGCGCGCCCCGTGTTCACCATGCCCGAGTTCTCTTGGGCGGCCTTCGTGAGCCTGGCCCTGCCACTGTTCGTGGTGACCATGGCCTCGCAGAACCTGCCGGGCGTGGCGGCCATTCGCGCAGCGGGTTACGACATGCCGGTGTCGCGGCTCATCACCCTGACCGGCGTGGCCACGTTGTTGCTGGCGCCCTTCGGCGCTTATGCGCTGAACCTGAGCGCCATCACCGCGGCCATCTGCATGGGCGAAGAGGCCCACCTCGATCGCCGCAAGCGCTACACCGCGGCGGTGGTGTGCGGGGCCATTTACGTGGCCATTGGCCTGGTGGGCGCGGCGGTCACGGGTGTGCTGCTGGCCTTCCCGAAAGAGCTGGTGCTGGCCATCGCGGGCCTGGCGCTGCTGGGCAGCATCGGCGGCGGCCTGCACGCCGCGCTGAAGGACGACGCGCACCGCGAGGCGGCACTCATCACCTTCCTGGTCACGCTCAGCGGGGTGGTGATCGCCGGCATCGGCTCGGCCTTTTGGGGCGTGGTCGCCGGCGCGCTGGCGCTGTTTGTGCAACAGTACGGACTCTCCAAGAAAGCCTGATGCGCATGAAACAGATCCTTGTCGTCGCCGACCCGCTGTCGTCTTTCAAGACCTACAAAGACACCACCTTTTCCATGATGCGCGAGCTGCAGCGTCGCGGCCACGCGCTGGCGGCCTGCGAGCCGCAGCACCTGCAGTGGCGCACCGGCCAGGTGGTGACGGCCCAGGTGCAGCGCGTGCGCCTGACCGGCGCGCTGGACGACTGGTACACCGTCGAGCATGAGGACGAGGTGGCGCTGAAAGACTTCGACGCCATCCTCATGCGCAAAGACCCGCCGTTCGACAGCGAGTTCTTCTATGCCACCCACCTGCTGGAGCAGGCCGAGCGCGAGGGCGCGCGCGTGTTCAACCGCCCGCGCGCGCTGCGCGACCACCCCGAGAAGCTGGCCCTCATGGAGTTCGGCCAGTACGCACCGCCCACGCTGGTGACGCGCTCGGCCAAGGCCATTCGGGCCTTCCACGCCGAGCACCGCGACATCATCCTCAAGCCGCTGGACGGCATGGGCGGCATGGGCATCTTCCGCGTCACCGACAACGGCATGAACCTGGGCTCGATCATCGAGACGCTCAACCGCGGCGGTACCACCAGCGTGATGGTGCAGGGCTACCTGCCCGAGATCGCGGCGGGCGACAAGCGCCTGCTGCTCATCGGCGGGAAGGTGGCGCCCTATGTGCTGGCGCGCATCCCGCAAGGCAACGAGGTGCGTGGCAACCTGGCCGCCGGTGGCAAGGGCGTGGCCCAGCCGCTGAGCGACGAAAACCGAGCGGTGGCCGAGGCGCTGGCCCCGGTGCTGGCCGCGCGTGGCCTGCTGCTGGTGGGCCTGGACATGATCGGCAACAAGGTGACCGAGATCAACGTGACCAGCCCCACCTGCTTCCAGGAGATTCAGCAGC
This sequence comes from Hydrogenophaga sp., assembly GCF_041913525.1. GTDB lineage: Bacteria > Pseudomonadota > Gammaproteobacteria > Burkholderiales > Burkholderiaceae_C > Hydrogenophaga. The sequence continues at coordinate 129,636 of NZ_JAYSFD010000008.1, forward strand.
AGACCGGCTTTGACGTGCCGGCCATGTTTGTCGATGCGCTGGAGGCGGCGCTGAAAGTGCCCGCGTGAGCGACGAGCAGAAACCGACCCAAGCGAACAACCCGCTGCACGGCGTCACGCTGGAGGCCATGGTCACCGCGCTGGTGGACTTCTACGGCTGGGGTGGTCTGGGCGAGCGCATCCCGGTGCGCTGCTTCAATGTGGACCCCAGCGTCACGTCCAGCCTGCGCTTTCTGCGCAAGACGCCCTGGGCGCGCGAGAAGGTGGAGGGGCTTTACCTCTTCATGCTGCGCGAGCAGCGCCGCGCGGGCCAGCGCCCGGTGCGCTGACGCGGCGATCCACCAGGCGCTCAGGCGCCGAAGGTCTGCGGCAGGCCGTCCACGAACACCTTGAGCTCGCCGGGCTGGAAGGCGGTCCAGGTTTCGTTGGTGGTCAGCGGCGTGGTCACGATCACGGCGGCGCGGTCACCCGGCTGGTTCACCTGGGCGAAGTCCACCGTCCAGTCGCAGTCTTTCAGCGTGGCGGGCGCAAAGGGATGCTGGCGCACCAGGTAGTGCAGGTTCGTGCTGCAGTGCGCCCACAGCGCCTCGCCGTTGGAGAGCAGGAAGTTGAAGGTGCCAAAGGCGCGAACCTGTGGCACCAGCTCGGCCAGGGTGCGGGTGAGCTCTTGCACCGTGGGCAGGGCGGCGTGCGACTTGGCCAGCTCTTGCATCAGCCAGCAAAAGGCGCGTTCGCTGTCGGTGCTGCCCACGGGCTGAAAGTGGCTGTGCAGCTTGGGGTGGTAGTCCTTGAGGTCGCCGTTGTGGGCGAACACCCAGTGCCGGCCCCACAGCTCGCGCACGAAGGGGTGGGCGTTTTCCAGCGCCACCTCGCCCACGGTGGCCTTGCGCACGTGGGCAATGATGTGGCGGCTCTTGAGCGGGTAGCTCTGCAGAAACGCCGCCATGGGCGACTGGGCGGCGCTTTCGTGGTCAATGAACAGGCGCAGGCCCTTGCCCTCGAAGAAGGCGATGCCCCAGCCATCGGCGTGGTGGTCGGTGTTGCCACCGCGCTCACGAAAGCCGGTGAAGCTGAAGTTGGCGTCGGTGGGGGTGGCGCAGTTCAGGCCGAGCAGTTGGCACATGGCGGCGATTGTGCCTTGCGCTCAGTGGCTGGTGGAGCGTTCGTGGTGCGCGGGCTTCAGGCGCAGGGCCGCCAGCATGGCCAGGGCGCACACGGCGGCCAGCATCAGGAAGGTCTCGTCGAAGGCCGCCATGCGTCCGGCGCTGCTGGGACCGACGAGGCTGGTGCCATGGGCGGCGATGCGCCACTCCAGCACGATGCCGCACAGGCTCACGCCGGTGGCGCCGCCCAGCATGCGCACGAAGTTGATGACGCTGGCCCCTTGCGGAATGTGCGCGCGGTCCAGCCCCCGCATGGCCCCAATGTTGAGAGAGGGCAGGATGAAGCCCAGCCCGATGCGGCCCAAAATGGCCCAGGTCACCAGCAGCGGAATCACGCGTGCCGGCTGGTCCACTTTGATGGTCACCATCAACGCGAACGAGGCGGCCAGCAGCGCCAGCCCGAAGCTCACCAGCCGGTGCGTGGGCTGCTTGTCGGCCAGCAGCCGGCCCACCAGGGCAATGCACACCGCCAGCACCAGCCCGGCAGGCAGCAGGATGGTGCCCACGTAAGAGGCCGACAGCCCCAGGCCCAGCAGCATGTACACCGGCAGCAGGTAGGTGGAGCCGAACAGCGCCACGCCATAGATGAACGACACCACACTGCCCATGGCGAAGCGCTGGTCGCGGAACAGGCTCAGGTTCATCAGCGGGTCAATGCCCTGGTGCGGGTGGCGCTGGCGCGCCAGCAGGGTGCGCCGCTGCACCACCACGAAAGCCAATACCAGGCCAGTGGCCGCGCCCAGCAGCAGCGTGGCGCCCCAGGCGGTGCCGCCGTGCAGCTCGACCAGGCCATTAAGCAGGCACAGCGTGCCGGCCGTGGCCAGGGCCAAGCCGGTCCAGTCCAGGCGCGCGCCTTCGGGGTTGGGCTCCACGCCGCCCGGTGCCGAGGCCGGGATCAGGCGGCGCGCCAGCCACATTGACAGCAGGCACAGCGGCACCACCATGAAGAAGATCGAGCGCCAGCCGAAGGCATCCACCAGCAGGCCGCCCACGCTGGGGCCCACGGCGGGGGCCAGCACCACGCCCATGCCAAACACGCCGCTGGCGCGGCCTTGTTCGCTGGGGTCGAAGGCGCGCAGGATGATGATGGCCGGAATGGGCTGCACCACGCCCGCGGCCAGGCCCTCGGCCACGCGGGCGGCCAGCACCAGTGGGTAGTGGTTGGCAAAGCCGCCCACCAGGCCGCCGGCCATGAGCAGCAACATGCAGGCGGTGTAGGTGGCGCGGTAGCCGTAACGCGTCAGCAGCCAGGGCGTGGTGAGCATGGACACCGTCATGGCCGCCATGAAGCCCGAACTCACCCACTGCGCGCGTTCCTGGCCGAGCTGGAAGTGGTGGCTCAGGTCGGGGATGGCCACGTTGATGATGGTGGACGACATCACCGAGGCAATCGTGCCCACCATCACCGCCAGCAGCAGCTTCCAGCGGTAGTTCTTGCCGTGCCGCACGTGCATGGCGGCCAGGGTGTCGGGGTGGCGGGTCATGCGCGCGGCGCCTCCGCCAGCGCGGCCTGCACGCAGGCCGGGCAGATGCAGGCCTGGCCCCGTGCCGACTGGGGCAGGCGCTGCAGCAGGTCGGGCGGGAAGGTGGTCGTGGTGCACCAGCAAGGGGGCTGGGCCTGGCCGGTGGCGCGTTCGATTTCCATGGCGCAGCGGTTGTCGCCTCCGCAAAGCGGGCAGCGCGTGGGGTCAACGGGGGTGGGGGCGTTCATGGGGAATCCTGACTGGGCGGGTGCGCTGTGCTGGGTATGGTAATTTCAAACCCCCTGTCTCAACGTCGCCGCCGCGATGCCGGCCCGCGACCTTTGCCATGTTCCCCCTGCGATACCTCCTGGGCCTGTTGGCCTGGGCCTTGTCACTGGCCCATGCGGCCAGCCCCGCCGCCACTGGCGCGGCGCACACCGTGCCCGACACCATGGGCCAGCGCATGATGGTCTGCACCGCCTGCCATGGCGAGCAGGGCCGCGCCACCAACGCCGGCTACTTCCCGCGCATCGCCGGCAAGCCGGCGGCCTACCTCTACAACCAGCTGCAACACTTTCGCGCTGGCCGCCGCCAGGCCGTGGGCATGACCGCCCTGCTGGACCCGCTCACCGACGAGTACCTACACGAGATCGCCGCGCACTTCGCCAGCCTCGACCTGCCCTACCCGCCGCCCGCGCCCGTGACGGCCGACGCCGCCACCCTGCGCCGGGGCGAGCAGTTGGTGAAAGTGGGCGACCCCACCCGCCAGCTCCCTTCGTGCAACAGCTGCCACGGCGAGCGCATGACCGGTGTGCAGCCCGCCATCCCCGGCCTGCTGGGCCAGCCGCGCGACTACCTGGTGGGCCAGCTGGGCGGTTGGCAGACCGGCCTGCGCCGCGCCACCGCGCCCGACTGCATGGGCGAGGTGGCCAAGCGCCTGAGCGGGCCTGACATCGCCGCCGTGGCGAGCTGGCTGGCCGCCCAGCCCTTGCCCGCCGACACCAAGCCCGCCGCGGCGCTGCCCGCGCGCCTGCCGCTCACCTGCGGCAGCGACCTGGGAGGTGTGCGATGAGCGCCCGCCGTTCCCCTCTGCCCCTGGTGCTGGGCGCCTTTCTGCTGGGCCTGCTGGTGTTGGCGGCGGTGGTCTGGTGGCAACTGCGCGGCGTGCCCGCGCCCACGCGTGAGGTCACCGCCACCCCGGCCCTGATCGCGCGCGGCGAGCAGCTCGCCCGCGCCGGCAACTGCATGGCCTGCCACACCGCGCGCGGGGGCGAGCCCTGGTCGGGCGGCCACGTGGTGAAGACGCCGTTTGGTGACCTGGTCTCCAGCAACCTCACGCCCGACCCTGACACCGGCCTGGGCGGCTGGAGCGCGGGCGAGTTCTGGCGTGCCCTGCACCACGGCCAGTCGCGCGACGGCCGCCTGCTCTACCCCGCCTTCCCCTACACCCACACCACCTTGCTCCAGCGCGACGACGTGGACGCGCTCTACGCCTACCTGCGCACCCTGGCGCCGGTGCGCCGCGAGCACGAGCCGCACCGCCTGCGCTTCCCCTACAACACGCAGGCCGCGCTGGCGCTGTGGCGGGCCATGTACTTCGAGCCCGGCGAGTACCAGCCCGACACCAGCCGCAGCGCCGAATGGAACCAGGGCGCCTACCTGGTGCGCGGCGTGGCCCACTGCGCGGCCTGCCACGCCGAGCGCAGCACCCTGGGCGGCAGTGGCGACAGCGCGGCCTTTGGCGGCTCGCTCATGCCTTCGGGCGATTGGTGGGCGCCTTCGCTGCGCGACCCGGCCGAGGCCGGCGTGCAAGACTGGTCGCTGGACGACGTGGTGGCCCTGTTGCGCACTGGGCGCGGCGGCGGCGCGTCCACCCTGGGCCCCATGGCCGAGGTGGTGCTGCACGGCACCCAGCACCTGCCCGAGGCCGACCTGCGCGCCATGGCGGTGTTCCTGAAAGACCTGCCGGTGCAGCCGGTGAAGCGCCCCGCCTTCGAGGGCGCCGAGCCGGCGGTGCTGGCCCGTGGCGGCCGCCTCTACGACAACCATTGCGCGCAATGCCATGGCGAACAAGGCCAGGGCGCGCAAGGCATCTACCCGCCGCTGGCGGGCCACCGTGCGGTGACCCAGGTGTCGCCGGTGAACACGGTGCAGGCCATCTTGAGTGGCGGCTTCGGCCCGGCCACCGCCGGCCACCCGCGCCCCTTTGGCATGCCGCCTTACCGCAGCCTGCTCAACGACGAAGAGATTGCCGCCGTGGCCAGCTACGTGCGCCAGTCGTGGGGCAACAAGGCGGGCGCGGTGAGCGCGCTGGACGTGGCCCGCGTGCGCTGAGCGGGCCTGGGCGCGCGCCTCACAGCGCGGCCACCGCGCCGTCGCTGCGCGGGTCGGCCGCGCCCTCGATCAGGCCGTTGGGGTGGCGCACCAGCGCCCCGGCGTGGCCCATGGTGTCGCTGTAGGCCTCGGGCAGCGGCTCCACCACGTGGCCGGCCTCGCGCAGGGCCTGCACCAGGGCCGGGTCAAAGCGGCTTTCCAGCTTGAGCGTGGTGCTCTGGTCGCCCCAGGTGCGGCCCAGCAGCCAGCGCGGCGCGCTCACCGCCTGCTGCAGCGGTTGGCCAAAGCGCGCGTAGCGCGTGAACACGGCGGCCTGGGTTTGGGGCTGGCCTTCGCCGCCCATGGTGCCGAAGGGCATGACACGGCCGTCGTCAAACAGCGCCAGCGAGGGGTTGAGCGTGTGAAAGGGCTTGAAGCCCGGGCGCAGGTGGTTGAGCGCCTTCGGGTCCAGCGAGAAGCTGGTGCCCCGGTTTTGCCAGCAGATGCCGGTGTCGCGCAGCACCACGCCGGCGCCGAACTCCCAGTACACGCTCTGAATGAAGCTCACCGCGCGGCCTTCGGCGTCGATACAGCCCATCCAGATGGTGTCGCCCGGGCGCGCCGGGTCGGGCCAGGGCAAGGCGCGGGCGGGGTCGATCTCGGCGGCCAGGGCGTCCAGCGCCTCGGGCGCCAGAAAGCCCTGCGGGTCGGCCGGCAGGCGGCGCGGGTCGGTGACCACGCGGTCGCGCACCCGAAAGGCGCGCTTGGTCGATTCCACCAGGCCGTGCACATGGGCAAAGCCCTCGCCTTCGCGCACGCCCAGGCGCTCGAACAGGCCCATGATCATCAGCGCCGAGAGGCCCTGCGTGGGCGGCGGCAGGTTGTACACGCTGCTGTCGCCCAGGCGCACGCGCAGCGGCGTGACGAACTGGGCGCGGTAGGCCGCCAGGTCAGTGGCGCGCACCGGGCTGCCGATGCGCTGCAGCTCGGCGGCGATGCGCGCGGCCGTCTCGCCCCGGTAAAAATCGTCCAGGCCGCGCTGGCCCAGGGTGTGCAGCGTGTCGCCCAGGGCGGGCTGGCGCAGCACGTGGCCGGGCGCGGGCGGCTCGCCGTTCACAAGGTATGCCTCGGCAAAGCCGGGGACGTCTTTCAGGCCGTCGAGCTTCTGGCGCGTGAGCTCGTGCTGGCTGGTGCTCACCGCCACGCCCTCGTGCGCGTGGCGCACCGCGTCTTGCAGCAGGCGCGGCAGCGGCAGGGCGGGGCCCCAGGCCTGTGCCACCTCCAGCGCGCGGGCCCAGCCGCCCACGGTGCCGGCCACGGTGAGGGCGGCCTGCGGGCCGCGGGGCGGAATGGCGCTGTGCCCGGCGTAGAACTCGGGCGTGGCCAGGGCGGCGGCGGGGCCGCAGGCGTCAATGGCCACCGGCTCGCGGCCGGGCTCGTGGATGAGCCAGAAGCCGTCGCCGCCAATGGCGTTCATGTGCGGGTAGACCACGGCAATGGCCGCGGCGGCGGCCACCATGGCCTCCACGGCGTTGCCGCCGTCGCGCAGCACGTCGCGCCCGGCTTGCGCGGCCAGGTGGTGCGGCGCCACGAACATGCCGCCCAGGGATTTGAGGGTGTGGATCATGGAAGGGGGTCTCCGTTCAGGACAGCAGGCCGGCCAACATGCGGGCCGAGGTGAGGGCGAGGAACAGCGCGAACACCTGGCGCAGGCGGCGCGCGTCGATGCGGTGGGCCAGGCGGGCGCCCCAGCCGGTGGTGGCCATGGTGGCCGGCACGATGAGCGCCATGCCCAGCAGGTTCACGTAGCCCAGGCTCAGGGGCGGGCGCAGTGGCACGCCCAGGCCATTGACGACGAAGGCCAGCGCGCCGGGCAGGCTGATCACCATGCCCAGCATGGCGCCGGTGCCCACGGCGGTGTGCATGGGCACGCGCAGCGCGTTGAGGATGGGCACCGACAGCGTGCCGCCGCCAATGCCCATGAGGGTGGACACGCCGCCAATGCCGCCGCCAATCAGCGCGGTGCCGGCCGGGCCGGGCAGGCCATCGGCCAGGGCGAAGCCGTCGCGCTTGCAGGCCATGTTCAGCGCCACGGCCAGGGCCACCACGGCGAACACGGCGGTGAGCACGCCGCCGCCCAGGTAGCGGCTGGCGATGGCGCCCAGCACCACGCCCACGACCACGCCGGGCATGAGGCGGCGAATGAGCGACACGTCCAGGCTGCCCCGGCGCCGGTGGGCGCGGCTGGACATGATGGAGGTGGGGATGATGGTGGCCAGCGAGGTGCCCACCGTCACGTGCATGCGCACCGACTCGTCGATGCCCAGCAGCGTGAACAGGTGGTAGAGCACCGGCACGATGACGATGCCCCCGCCCACGCCCAGTAGGCCGGCGAGCACGCCCGCGATGGCGCCGGTGACGACGAGCGCCAGCACCAGGCCGGCGAGCCAGGCGGGGGAGTGGCTGGTGAGAATGTCCATGGGGCCTCAGGCGGTGGTGAGCGGGTGCAGGCAGGCCACCAGGCGGCCTTCGTCGTGCAGGGTTTGCGCCGGGTCGATGCGGGCGCAGTCGTCGCTGGCGCGGGTGCAGCGCGAGCGGAAGCGGCAGCCCGCCGGCAACTGCGCCGGGCTGGGAATCTCGCCCTGCAGGCTCACCGACAGCGGCGCGTCAAAGCGCGGGAAGGCGCGCATCAGCGCCTGGGTGTAGGGGTGCAGGGGCTGGCGCAGCACGGCGCGCGTGGGGCCGGTTTCCACCAGGCGGCCCAGGTACATCACGGCCACGCGCTCGCACAGGTAGGCGGCCACGCCCAGGTCGTGCGTGACGAACACCATGGCCAGGCCTTGCTCGCGCTGCAGGTCGCGCAAGAGGTTGAGCAACTGCGCCTGCACCGACACGTCCAGCCCGGCCACCGATTCGTCGGCCACGATCACGCGCGGTTCGCAGGCCAGGGCGCGCGCCACGGCCACGCGCCGCACCTGCCCGCCTGAGAGCTCGCTGGGGAACTTGTGGCGGGTGTCGGGCGGCAGGCCCACCTGGCGCAGCAGCTCGTCCACGCGGCCCGCCACTTCGCTGCTCTCGCGCAACTGGTGCAGGCGGATGGGCTCGGCCAGCACCTCGCCCACGGTCAGGCGCGGGTTGAGCGAGCCGCGCGCGTCCTGGTAGATGTAGGCCACCTCGCGGGCGAAGCGGCGACGCTGCGCGGCGTCGAACTGGCCCACGTCTTGCGCGCCATAGAGCACGCGGCCGTTGCTGGCGGCTTCCAGGCCCAGCATCACCCGCACCAGGGTGGACTTGCCCGAGCCGCTTTCGCCCACCAGGGCCAGCGATTCGCCGGGGCGCAGGGTCAGGCGCACGCCGTCCAGGGCGCGCAGTTCGCGGCGGCCACCGTCGATGGCAAAGCGCTTCTCCACGTCGAGCAGCGAGAACAGCGGCAGTTCGTCGGTGGCCTCGGCGGCCAGGGGTGGGGGCATCAGGTCGGGGGTCATGGTCAGGCGTTCCAGCAGGCCACGCGCACCGGGCCGCGCGCGGTGATGAGGGGTTGCTGCTCGCGGCAGCGCTCGGTGGCCAGGGCGCAGCGCGGCGCGAAGCGGCAACCACCGGGCATGGCCGACAGCGGCGGCACCACACCGGCGATGGGCTGCAGGCGCTCGGCGTCGAACTCGATGGCGCTGGCGCGCAGGCCCTGGGTGTAGGGGTGGCGCGGGTGGTTGAGCACCTCGCTGGCGGGGCCTTCTTCCACGATCTGCCCGGCGTACATCACGGCCACGCGGTCGGCCACCTGCGTGGCCAGGGCCAGGTCGTGCAGCACGAAGATGGCCGAGGCGCTCAGGGCGCGCACGCGCTCCAGCAGCAGGGCCATGATCTGGGCCTGAATGGTCACGTCCAGCGCGCTGGTGGGCTCGTCGGCGATCAGCAGTTGGGGCTCGCAGGCCAGGGCCATGGCGATCATCACGCGCTGCTGCATGCCGCCCGAGAGCTCGTGCGGGAAGGCGGCCAGCCGGCCCTCGGGGTCGGCAATGCCCACGCTGGTGAGCAATTCAATCGCACGCGATCGGCACTGCGCCTTGTTCAGCCCACGGTGGCGCTTGAGCGGCTCGCTCAGGTGGTCGAGCACGGTGTAGCAGGGGTTGAGCGCGGCCGAGGCGTCTTGAAAGATCATGCCCATGCGCACGCCGCGCAGTGGGCGCAGCACGCGCTCGGGCGCGCTCACCACGTCCACGTCGCCCACCATCAGGCGGCCCTCCAGCGCCACCTCGGGCGGGCGTACCAGGCCCATGGCGGCGTAGGCCAGGGTGGACTTGCCGGCCCCCGATTCGCCAATGAGGGCCAGCGTCTGGCCGGCGGGCAGTTCAAGCGATACGTTGTCGAGCACGGCCACGCCCTTGCGGCGCAGGGTGAGGTGCTCGACCTGCAAGGATGCGGGGCTCATGCCTGGTCTCCACGGGTCTTGGGGTCAAGGGCGTCGCGCAGGCCTTCGGCCAGCAGGTTCAGCCCGATCAGCAGCGTGGCCAGGGCCAGGCCGGGCATGCCGGCCATCCAGGGGGCCATGCTGATGAAGCCACGGCCCTCGGCGATCATCAGGCCCCAGTCGGGCGTGGGCGGCACCACGCCCAGGCCCAGGAAGGACAGGCCCGAGGCCAGCAGGATGGCGATCGACACCCGCATGCCGGCCTGGATCAGGATGGGCGAGACGATGTTGGGCAGCACGTGGCGCAGCACGATCTCGCGCTCGGGCACGCCCATGAGGCGCGCCGCTTCGATGAAGGGCCGCGCCTTGACCTGCAGCACGTCGGCCCGCACGGTGCGCGCGAACGGCCCCACGAAGGACAGCGCCAGCGCCAGGATCACGTTGTTCATGCCCAGGCCCAGCACCGCCATGAAGGCCATGGCCATGATGAGTTCGGGGAAGGCCAGCAGGCCATCGACCACGCGCATCAGCAGCCACTCGGTTCGCCCGCCGCGCAGGCCGGCCAGCAGGCCCACGGCCACGCCCACCACCAGGCCCAGCGCCACCGAGGCGAATCCGATCCACAGGGCCGAGCGCGCGCCGTAGAACACGCGCGACAAGATGTCTTGCCCGAACGAGTCGGTGCCCATCCAGTGCGCCGCGCTGGGGCCCTGCATGGCGTCGGTGAAGTTCTGCTCGGTGGGCGAGTAGGGTGCCAGCAGCGGCGCGAACACCGCGGCCACGATGAACAGCAGCACGATCAGGCCGCCGGCCATGGCCTTGCGTTGGCGCCGCAGCAGGCCCCAGGTGCGGCCGAGCGTGCGGGTGAGGCGTTGCCAGGGCGACGGTGCCCCGGCCAGAGAAGTGGTTGGGGCGTTCATCGTTGGCGCAGACGAGGGTCGAGAAGGGCGTAGGTGCGGTCCACGATGAGGTTGACCGCAATGAACAGCAGGGCGGTGATCATGATTCCGGCCTGCACCACCAGGTACTCGCGCGTCTGCACGGCGCTGGTGATCATCATGCCCAGGCCGGGCAGGGTGAAGACCACTTCGGTCATCACCGCGCCGCGCAACATGCCGCCGAGCTGCAGGCCGATCACCGTGACCAGGGGCATGAGCACGTTGCGCATGCCGTGCACCCAGATCACGCGCCAGCCCGGCTCGCCGCGGGCGCGCGCGGCGGCCATGTAGGGCTGCTCCAGCACCTCCAGCAGGCTCGACCGGGTGACGGTGGCGATCAGGCCCACGTACCACGCACCCAGGGTGAGCGCCGGCAGCGCCAGGTGCCACAGGCCGGTGAGCGGCTCGTCCCAGGGCGAGACGTAGCCCATGCTGGGGAACCAGCCCAGGGCCACGCTGAAGAGCCAGATCAGCACCACGCCCAGGTAGAAGCTGGGAAAGGCGTTGCCGCCAATGGCCACCGCGCTGGCCAGCAGGTCGGCCCAGCTGTTGCGCTTGACCGCGGCCACCACCCCCAGCGGAATGCCCACCACCAGCGCCACCAGCAGCGACAGCGCGGCCAGCGTGAGCGTCACCGGCAGGGCCTCGAGCACGGCCTGCTCGAAGATGTCCTGCTTGCTCACGTAGCTCATGCCCCAGTCGCCCTGCACGAAGCGCCAGAGCCAGTGGGCGTATTGCTGGATCCAGGGCTGGTCGAGCCCGAGCTGGCGGTAGAGCTGGTCGTACGAGTCGCGTGAGAAATCCGATCCCAGCATGATCGCCACCGGGTCGCCCGGTGAGAGCTTGAGGAACAGAAAACTCACGCCCGAGACCACCAGCAGCACCAGCGCGGTCTGCGCCAGCGCGCCGAGCGAGCGCCACCACGAGGCGGCGCCGAGGCGTTGGGAAGTCAGGGCCACGGCAGCGCTCCGGTTACGCCAGCGAGACGGTGTGCAGGTTCAGCAGATCGGCCGGCACGTACTCGAAGCCCTTGACCTTCTTGCTGAGAATCTTGAACACCTTCATGTGCGCCAGCACCGCCAACGGGGCGTCGGCCATCAGCGTGTCCTCGGCCTCGATGTAGAGCTTGCGGCGCGTGGCCACGTTGGTGGTTTCCGAGGCGGCGGCCACGGCCTTGTCGAAGGCCGGGTTGCTGTAGCCCACGTAGTTCCAGGGGCGGCCGGTGGACCACTCGGGGGTGATGGTCTCGTCCGGGTCCAGGTCGGCCACCCAGGCCTCGTCGTAGAGGTCAAAGTCGCCGGCGTTGCGGCGCTGCAGCCAGATGGCGCGGTCCACCAGCTCGATCTTCGGCTTCACGCCGATCTGCGCCAGCATGGGCGCGATCAGTTGCGCGTTGCGCGTGCCCAGGCCGCCCGAGCCGGTGAAGCCCTCGGTCACGATGTACACCGGGTTCACCTCGCCCTGGTACTTCGACTTGGCGCGCAGCGCCTTGGCCTTGGCCAGGTCAAAGAACTGGCCGCGCCCGCTCTTGGCGATGTTGGGGTCGTAGAAATCGCTCATCGGCGGCGAGATGCAGGTGTAGGCCGGAATGGCCTCGCCGAAGTAGCTCTGCTGCACGATCACCTTGCGGTCAATGGCGAACGACACCGCCTGGCGCAGCGCCGGGTCGTCAAAGGGCGCGCGCTTGTTGTTCATGCCCAGGAAGGCGTAGTTGCCCTCCACCTGCCCGAACACCTGGATGTTGGGGTTCTTGCGCAGTTGCGGAATGAACTGGAAGGGGCACACCGACAGGCCGTCCACCTGGCCCGACATCATGGCCGCCACGGCCGCGCTGGGCTCGCGAATCAAGCGAATCAGCACCCGGTCCAGGTGCGGCAGGCCGGGCTCGAAATAGGCCGGGTTGCGCACCAGCTCGATCGAGTCGTTTTCTTTCCAGCTCACCAGCTTGAACGGGCCGGTGCCCACCGGGGCGCGGCCAAAGCCAGCGCCCGCGGCCTCCACCGCGCGCTTGCTCACGATGGTGCCGGCGCGGCCCGTGCTGCCCGTGAGCGCCACCGGCAGAAAAGCGAAGGGCTTCTTGAAGCGCAGGCGCACGGTGAGCGGGTCCACGATGTCGATGCCGTCGAGCTGCTCCAGCTTCCAGGCGTGCGGCGACTTCAGCGCGGGCGACTTCACGCGCTCCAGGCTCCACTTCACGGCCTCGGCGTCGCAGGGGTCGTCGTTGTGGAACTTCACGCCGGCGCGCAGCTTGAACACGTGGGTCTTCTCATCGACCATGTCCCACTTCTCGGCCAGGTCGGGCGCGAAGCTCACCTTCTTGCCGTCGTAGGCCACCTTCAGCAGGCCGTTGAAGACGTTGTTGATCACCTTGATCGAACCGGCCGACGAGGTCATGTGCGGGTCGAGCGTGTCGATCGCCTCCACCCAGGCCAGGGTGAGGCTGCCGCCCTTCTTGGCGGCTTGGGCGTGTGCCGGGCTCATGCCGACGGCAGACGCCGCCATCAGGCCCAGGCCGGCAGCGGCCGATTTCAGCAAATCGCGGCGGCCGAACTGGGCGGCCAGCACCTCGGCCAGCGCGGCCTTGTGGTTGGGAACGGTCATGGCAGAACTCCTTGTGGGATGGATAACAACGGGAGGGGTGAAACAGAAAACGCAGGGCAAAGCCTTCCCCCGGCCCGCGCGCGGCGGGCCTGCAAGGCAGGCAGGAGAGGGGTCAGCCCATCAGGGGCCGAGGGCCGTGGGCAGGTGCTTCATGAGGTCAGGCACGGTGGCCATCACGTGTTCGCGCATGGCCCGCTCGGCCGCCAGCGGGTCGCCGCCGCGCAGCACAGCCAGCAGGGTTTCGTGGTGCTCGCGGGTGCCCACGTGGCGCTCGTCCATCGCGGCCCAGCGGCGCATGTGCGGCTCCACCACCGTGTGCAGGGCCGAGATCTGGCGCAGCAGGCGCGGCGCCTCGCTCTTGGCGCACAGCGCCTCGTGGAAGGCGCGGTGGGCGCTGGTCCAGTCGGCCTGCTGGCCGCCCGGGGGCTCCATCTCGTCGAGCAGGGCCTCGATCTGGCGCCAGTCGGCCGCGCCCAGGCGCGGCAAGGCCAGGCGCACCGCCAGCCCTTCGAGCACCGCGCGCATCTCGAACACCTCGCGCATTTCCTGCACGTTGGGCGCGTTCACCGTGACACCGCGGTTGGCGCGCATCGTCACCAGGCCCTCGGCCGCCAGGCGGCGCAGCGCCTCGCGCACCGGCATGCGGCTGGTGCCGATCTCGGCCGCGATGGCCTCGGCAATCAGCCGCTCACCCGCGCGGTAGCGGCCCGAACGAAGCGCGCCCAGGATGTGGGCGTAGGCCTCGTCGTGCGCGGCCACCAGCGACAGGTCGGCGTCAAAGGCGTTGAGGGTGCTCATGGGTGGGTGTGTCAGACTGGATCCACGGATACGTGTGTCCGTGGATGCAGAAAGCATGCCAACCATTTAATAGCGCGCTATTGAATCAAAAGCACTCCAATGGCGTGGTGTGTGCACCGTGGCGGCGCAGCGCGGCGGCCCATGCACCGCAGTGGTGGCCTGTGCCAGTGCCCAGGCCGGTGCGCAGGCCCGAGTTCAGTGATCGGCCTGCAGGCCGGCCAGCAAAGCCTCGCCCCATTCCCAGGGGCCGGTGAGCGTGACGGTGAGCGTGCACCAGGGGCCGTCGCGGCCCTCTTGCAGGTCGGCGTCCCACACGCCGCCGTCTTCTTGCGGGCCCTGTGGCCCGGGGGCCTGGCGTTGCGCCAGCGCCAGCAGGGCCTGCGCCTCGGCCCAAAGGGCCGGCCACTGCGACTCGTCCACACTGGCCAGGGCCTCCCAGGTGCCGGTGTCGTCGCCGTTGTCGGTGGCGTCAAAGATCAGGTAGTCCAGTGCCACGGCGGCGCTCAGAAGGTGTGCGACGTGATGCCGGTGAACACCTCGGTCAGCAGCAGCGGCGCGCCCTGGTGATCGAACTGGCAGCGGCGCGCCCAGCGCGTGGGCGCCCAGGACAGCGTGGTGCTCCATTCAAAGTCGCTGCGCTCCACGCCCGGCCAGGTGAACAGCAACTCGCCCAGCGGGCGCGCGCCCAGCATGGCCACCGCCGCCCAGGGGTTCTCGGGCCCCCAGTGCGGAATGGCGGTGCGCGCCAGCAGGCGCGGGCGACCACCGCCCCACATCTGCACCTCACGCACCCACACCGTGCCCACCTCATCGGCGTCCAAGCCCAGCCGGGCGATCTCATCGGCCAGCAGCGCGCCCGGCTCTTCGCGCAGCACCTGCAGGCGCAGATCGGGCCACTCCTGGCGCAAGCGAACGGTCAACGAGCCGCGCTCGTGCATCCACGGCTGTAGCACCGGTGGCACACCGAAACGGTCAAGGTCAGGGCCGCGAAGCCAGTGGGGTGGAATGGACATGGCCGCGCATTATCGCCACACCTAGGGCAAACCCTCAAAACACCAACGGCGCCCGAAGGCGCCGTGGTGACAGGGGGGTGTCCTGGCGGTGCCAGGACACAGGCGATGCGATCAGGCCTGAGCCGCCGCCTTCACCTTCAAGCGCCAGGCGTGCAGCAGGGGCTCGGTGTAGCCGCTGGGCTGTTCCTTGCCCTTGAACACCAGGTCGAGCGCGGCCTGGTAGGCCATGCTGGTCTTGGCGTTGCCGGCCATGGGACGGTAGAGCTTGTCGCTGGCGTTTTGCTTGTCCACCTTGGCGGCCATGCGCTCGAAGGTCTCGCGCACCTGGGCTTCGGTGACGATGCCGTGGTGCAGCCAGTTGGCGATGTGCTGGCTGCTGATGCGCAGCGTGGCGCGGTCTTCCATCAGGCCCACGTCGTTGATGTCGGGCACCTTGGAGCAGCCCACGCCCTGGTCCACCCAGCGCACCACGTAGCCCAGGATGCCTTGCACGTTGTTGTCCAGCTCGGCCTGCTTGTCGGCCTCGCTCCAGTTGGGGTTGGCGGCCACCGGCACGGTGAGCAGACCGGTGAGCAGGGCTTCGCGTTCCTTGTTGGCGTTGACCTTTTCCAGCTCTTTCTGCACGTCAGACACCAGCACCTGGTGGTAGTGCAGGGCGTGCAGGGTGGCGCCGGTGGGGCTGGGCACCCAGGCGGTGTTGGCGCCGGCCTTGGGGTGGGCGATCTTCTGCTTGAGCATTTCGGCCATCAGGTCGGGCATGGCCCACATGCCCTTGCCGATCTGCGCTTTGCCGCGCAGGCCGCAGGAGAGGCCCACCAGCACGTTGTTGCGCTCGTAGCTCTGGATCCAGGCGCTGCTCTTCATGTCGCCCTTGCGCACCATGGGGCCGGCCAGCATGGCGGTGTGCATTTCGTCGCCGGTGCGGTCCAGGAAGCCGGTGTTGATGAAGGCCACGCGGCTGGCGGCCGCGGCGATGCAGGCCTTCAGGTTCACCGAGGTGCGGCGCTCTTCGTCCATGATGCCCAGCTTCACCGTGCTCTCGGGCAGGCCCAGCACCTGCTCGACGCGGCCGAACAGCTCGGCGGCGAAGGCCACTTCGTCGGGGCCGTGCATCTTGGGCTTGACGATGTAGACCGAGCCCTTGCGCGAGTTGCGAATGGCGTCTTTCTTGGTCTTCTTCAGGTCGTGGATGGCGATGGCGGTGGTCACCACGGCGTCCATGATGCCCTCGGGAATCTCTTTGCCCTCGGCGCCCCACAGGATGGCGGGGTTGGTCATCAGGTGGCCCACGTTGCGCACGAACATGAGCGAGCGGCCGTGCAGGCGCACGGTCTTGCCGGTGGGCGCGGTGTACTCGCGGTCGCCGTTCAGGCCGCGCGTCATCACCTGGCCGCCCTTCTCGAACGACTCGGTCAGCGTGCCCTTCAGAATGCCCAGCCAGTTGCGGTAGGCCAGCACCTTGTCTTCGGCGTCCACGGCGGCCACCGAGTCTTCCAGGTCAAGAATGGTGGACAGGGCGGATTCGATCACCAGGTCGCTCACGCCAGCGGCATCGGTCTTGCCGATGGGGGTGTCGGGCCGGATCTGAATCTCCAGGTGCAGGCCGTTGTGCTTGAGCAGCACGGCGCTGGGCTTCTTGGCCTCGCCCTGCCAGCCCACGAGCTGCGACTTGTCGGCCAGCTTGGCGGTGCCGCCTTCGGCCAGCGACACCACCAGCTCACCGTCTTTGTTGATCTTGTAGCCGGTGGAGCCCACGTGCGAGCCCTTCTTCAGCGGGGCGCAGCGGTCCAGCACGTGGCGGCAGTACTCGATGACCTTGGCGCCGCGCTTGGGGTTGTAGCCGCCCTTCTTGCCCACTTTTTCGCAGCCTTTTTCTTCGCTGATGGCATCGGTGCCGTACAGCGCGTCGTACAGGCTGCCCCAGCGGGCGTTGGCGGCGTTCAGGGCGTAGCGGGCGTTCAGGATGGGCACCACCAGTTGCGGGCCGGCCTGGGTGGCCAGCTCGTCGTCCACGTTCTTGGTGGTGGCCTTCACCTTCTTGGGCTCGGGCACCAGGTAGCCGATCTTTTCCAGGAAGGCGCGATAAGCGGCCATGTCGGCAATGGGGCCGGGGTGGGCGGTGTGCCACTGGTCCAGCTCGGTCTGCAGGCGGTCGCGCTCGGCCAGCAGGGCGGCGTTGCGCGGGGCCAGGTCGGCCACGATGGCGTCAAAGCCTTTCCAGAAAGCGGCTTCGTCCACGCCGGTGCCGGGCAGCACCTGCTGGTTGATGAAGTCGTACAGCTCGGTGGCCACTTGCAGGCCGTGGATCGTGGTGCGTTGCGTCATGGAAAGCTCCTGCAGAGGAAGGGATGGAAAAAAGAAATCAGAAAAAGGCCAGTGCCTCGCGCAGGCTGTGGCCGATGCGCGAGGGCTGGGTGTCAAGTTCTTCAAAAGCGCTGCCTTGGCGGTTCACCCACAGCGTCTGAAAGCCAAACCAGGTGGCGGCCAGGGCGTCCCAGGCGTTGCTGCTCACAAACACGATCTGCCCGCGTGGCAGGCCGGTGGCCTGCTCGCCCAGGGCGTAGGCGTCGGGGTGGGTTTTGTAGCGGCGCACCGTGTCCACGCTGATCACGTGGTCCAGCAGGCCTTCCAGCCCGGCGCTGCGCACCGCGATGCCCAGCATCTCCGGGTCGCCGTTGGACAGGATGCCGGTGGCGATGCCACGCGCCTTCAGCGCCTGCAGCACCTCGCGGTTCTCGGGAAAGGCCGAGAGGTGGCGGTATTGGTTCATCAAGCGCGAGGCTGCCTCGGCGTGTTGGGCCCAGTGCTCGCGGGCGGTCGGCACCAGCGCCTTGATGCTGTGGCGCAGGGCGCGCTCGGTCAGGTCCCAGAAGGGGCGGTAGTGCGCGCCGTGGTCGCTGGTGGTCACCAGCCGCGTGTACTCGATCTGCTTGTCGCGCCACAGCACCGCCAGCCGCTGCCCCAGGCCGGGGTAAAGCTGCTCGGCGAGCAGGCCCACGCTGTACACATCGAACAGCGTGCCGTAGGCGTCGAACAAGACCGCGCGGGGTTTTTCCATGTCTTGCACTGTATTCGGAACGATTCAAGCGATTGCTGCCGCGTGGCGTGAGATATCTGTGACTTTTTTGCGTGTAATCTCGGCCCAACTTTCCGGAGACACCCATGCCCGACGCCACCCCACCCCCCGACGCGCTGCCCCTGGCCGGCCTGCGCGTGGTCGAGTTCACCCACATGGTCATGGGCCCCACCTGCGGCATGGTGCTGGCCGACCTGGGGGCCGAGGTCATCAAGGTCGAGCCGCCCACCGGCGACAACACCCGCCACCTGCTGGGCGTGGGCACGGGCTTCTTCCCGGTGTTCAACCGCAACAAGAAAAGCGTGGTGCTCGACCTGCAAAGCCCGCAGGGGCGCGAGGCCGCGCTGCGCCTGATCGCCACCGCCGACGTGGTGAGCGAAAACTTCAAGCCCGGCACCATGCACAAGCTCGGGCTGGACTTTGACACCCTCAAGGCCTTGAACCCGCGCCTCATCTACGTCAGCCACAAAGGCTTTCTGCCCGGCCCCTACGAACACCGCACCGCGCTGGACGAGGTGGTGCAGATGATGGGCGGCCTGGCCTACATGACCGGGCGCCCCGGCGACCCGCTGCGCGCGGGCAGCAGCGTGAACGACATCATGGGCGGCATGTTCGGCGCCATCGGCGTGATGGCCGCGCTGCGCCGGCGCGAGACCACCGGGCGCGGCGGCGAGGTGCACAGCGGCCTGTTCGAGAACAACATCCTGCTGGTGGCCCAGCACATGATGCAGTTCGCCATGAGCGGCCAGCCCGCGCGGCCCATGCCCGAGCGCATCTCGCCCTGGGGCATTTACGACGTGTTCACCGTGCGAGACGGCGAGCAGATTTTCCTGGCCGTGGTCACCGAAACCCAGTGGCGCGCCTTCTGCGAGGCCTTCGGTTTTGCCGACCTGCTGGCCGACCAGCGCCTGGCCAGTAACAACCTGCGGGTGCAGGCGCGCGACTGGCTCATTCCCGCCCTGCGCGAACGCCTGGCCGACCGCCCGGCGCGCGAGCTGGCCGCCACCTTCGAGCGCGAGGGCCTGCCCTTCGCGCCCATCGCCAAGCCGCATGAGCTGCTGGACGACCCGCACCTCAAGGCCACCGGCACCCTGGCGCCCATCACCCTGCCCGACGGCGCGCGCGCCGGCCAGCAGGCCGACACCGTGCTGCTGCCCATTGCCATCGACGGCCAGCGCGCCGGCGTGCGCCTGAGCCCGCCGCGCCTGGGCGAGCACAGCGCCGAGGTGCTGGGTGCGCTGGGCTACAGCGCCGCCGAGATCGCGCAGCTCAGCGCCACGGCGAACCGGGGCTGAGGCCATGTCGCTGGACAAGCTCAAGCAACTGGAGACCTTCGTGGCCGTGGCCGCGCGTGGCAGCCTCAGCGCCGCCGCCCGGGCCGAGAACGTGGCGCCGGCCATCATCGGCCGCCGGCTCGACGCGCTGGAGTCGCGCCTGGGCGTGAAGCTCATGGTGCGCACCACGCGGCGCATCACCCTCACCCACGAAGGCAGCGCCTTTCTGGAAGACTGCCAGCGCCTGCTCACCGACCTGGCCAACGCCGAGGCCAGCGTGAGCGCGGGCGGCGTGAAGGCCAGCGGCCACCTGCGCATCACCGCGCCGGCCGGTTTCGGGCGTCGCCACGTGGCGCCCCTGGTGCCGCGTTTTCGTGAGCTGCACCCCGAGGTGACCATCTCGCTGAACTTGAGCGACCGCGTGGTGGACGTGGCCGGCGAGGGCTACGACTGCGCCGTGCGCGTGGGCGACCTGCCCGACTCGTCCCTGGTGAGCGTGCGCCTGGCCGACAACCGCCGCCTGTGCGTGGCCGCGCCGCGCTACCTGCAGCAGCACGGGCGGCCCGCCGAGCCGGCCGATCTGGCGCGCTTTGACTGCCTCACCCTCTCCAGCGATGCCTCGCAGACCCGGGGCTGGGCCTTCTCCATGCCGGTGCCTGGCGGGCGGGGCGAGCGCGAGATCGTGCACCTGCGCCCCGGCGGCCCGCTCGATTGTTCCGACGGCCAGGTGCTGCACGAGTGGTGCCTGGCCGGCTATGGCATCGCCTGGCGCAGCACCTGGGAGGTGGAGGCCGACATCGCCGCCGGCCGCCTGGTGAGCGTGCTCGACGACTTCGCCGCGCCGCCCAACGGGATTTACGCCCTGTTTCCACAGCGCAAGCACCTGGCCCTGCGCGTGCGCCTGTGGATCGACTACCTTAAGCACGAGTACGCGCGCCCCGACTTCTGGGTGCGCCGCGGCTGAGCCCATCCCTTACCCCTGCGCCAGGTGATTCCATGACCCCATCGCCCGATTCGCGCCGCCGCTGGCTGCGCACCGCCGCCGCCACTGGCGTGGCCGCCCTGCTGGCCTCGTGCTCCATGGTGCCCACCGCCCCGCCACCGCCCGGGGCCAAGGTGTCACAGGCCAGCACCGCGCGCGAGTACCGCCGCGACGCCGCCAGCCACCTCTACGCCCTCAACAGCGCGCGCATCTACCGGGGCGTCATGCCGCCCATGCTCTACGCCATCGGCGTGCTGCAGGTGGACATTGACCGGCGCGGCCAGGTGGGCCAGCTCAAGTGGTTGCGCGCGCCCAGCCACGCGCCCGAGGTGATGCAGCAGATCGAGCGCCTGGTGCGCGCCGCCGCGCCCTACCCAGTGCCCGCGCGCCTGGGCACCGTCACCTACACCGACACCTGGCTGTGGGACCAGAGCGGGCGCTTCCAGCTCGATACCCTCACCGAGGGGCAGCAGTCGATGTGAGGGCTGGGCCTTAAAACAGCGAGGCCACCAGGCCTGCGGCCGTGCCCCACATCATGAGCGCCACCGCGCCATCGAGCGCGCGCCACAGGCGCAGCGAGTTCAGCCGGCGGCCCAGCCAGAAGGCCGCCACGCCCAACACCAGAAACCACACCACCGAGCCCGTGGCCGCCCCCAGCCCGAAGCTCTCGCGCGCCGGGCCATAGGCCAGCGAGGCGCTGCCGATCAGCACCGCCGTGTCCAGCCAAGCGTGCGGGTTCAGCCACGAGAAGGCCAGGGCCGACAGCACCGCCTGGCGCCGCGACATGGGGGCCGCGCCCGCCTCGCGGCTGGGCATCACCGGCGTCGTGGGGTTCAGGAAACGCCGGAACGCCTGCCAGCCGTACACCGACAGAAACAGCACCCCCGCGCCCACCAGCGCGCCGTGCAGCTTGTCCGAGAGGCCGCCCAGTTGCGCCAGGCCCAGCACGCCCAGGCTGATGAGCACGATGTCGGCCAGCGCGCAGGTGGCCACGGTGAGCCACAAGTGCTGGCGTTGCAGGCCCATGCGCAGCACATGGGCGTTTTGCGGGCCAATGGCCATGATGAGCGACAGGCTCAGCACCAGGCCAGCGGAAAAGGTGGGGAAGGTCAGGGTCATGGTGAGGCGTCCGGGGCTTGTGTCCGACTGGGGGCTGAGTGTGGCCGCGACCGCGCTTTTGTTAAACCCATTTAACTTAAACTCAGTTCAGTCAATTTGGATTTAACAAGCCATGCTCGATCTGCGCCAACTCGATGCCCTGGCCGCCGTGGCCGAGCACGGCAGCTTCCGCGCCGCCGCCCAGGCCCTGTCGCTCACCGTGGCGGCGGTGTCGCTGCGCGTGAAGACCCTGGAAGACGCCCTGGGCCAGCGCCTGCTGGTGCGCGGCAAGCAGGTGCGGGCCACGCCAGCCGGCCAGGCGCTGATCGGCCACTTGAAGCAGGTGCGGCTGATGGAGACCGACCTGCTCGACGGCCTGCGCGGTGCCCAGCCCGGCGCGCGCGACGCCTGGCAGACCCTGAGCGTGGCCATCAACGCCGACTCGGTGGCGAGCTGGTTCCTGCCCGGGGTGGCCACCCTGCTGCAGCGCCACCGCCTGCTGCTGGACATCGTGATCGACGACCAGGACCACACCCACGGCGCGCTCAAGAGCGGTGACGTGCTGGGCTGCGTCACCACCCTGGCCGATGCCATGCGCGGCTGCGTGGCCGAGCCCCTGGGCGTCATGCGCTACCGCTGCGTGGCCTCGCCCGCCGTGGTGGCGCGCTGCCGCACGCCCAAGGGCGCGGTGTCGGTGCACAAGCTGCTGGCGCACCCGGCCATCATCTTCAACCGCAAAGACGCCCTGCAAGACGCCTTCCTGGCCCAGCACTTCGGCCTGCGCCAGCCCCACTACCCGCGCCACTTCGCCCCCGCCGTGGACGCCTTCGAGACCGCCATCGAACTGGGCCTGGGCTGGGGCATGGTGCCCGAGCAAAGCCTGGTCAACCGCCCCGCGCTGCAGGAACTGCTGCCCGGCGCCACGGTGGACGTGGCCCTGTACTGGCAGCACTGGGCCCACGAGCCGCCCTCGGCGCAGCGCCTGACGACGGCCGTCAAGGCCGCAGCGCGCCAGCATCTGCGGCCCCCCGCCTAAAATCCCGCCCCATGCTCAACATCAAACAAGACCTGCTCGCCGGCCTGGCCACCGAGCTGGAAGCCCTCAGCCCCGGCGCCGGCGCCCGGGCCGCCTTTGAATCGCCCAAGGTGGCCTCGCACGGCGATTTCGCCGTCACCGCCGCCATGCAGCTGGCCAAGCCCCTTAAGCTCAACCCGCGCGCGGTGGCCGAGCAGTTGCGCACGGCGCTGCTGGCCCAGCCGGTCTACCAGCAGTGGGTGGCCGACATCGAGATCGCCGGCCCCGGCTTCATCAACATCCGCCTCAAGCCCGCCGCCAAGCAGCAGATCGTGCGCGAGGTGCTGGCCCAGGGCGAGCGCTTCGGCGTGCAGCCCGCCAACGGCCGGCGCCTGATGGTGGAATTCGTCTCCGCCAACCCCACCGGCCCGCTGCACGTGGGCCACGGCCGCCAGGCCGCGCTGGGCGACGCCATCTGCAACCTGTACACCACCCAGGGCTGGGACGTGTACCGCGAGTTCTATTACAACGACGCGGGCGTGCAGATCGGCACGTTGGCCACCAGCACCCAGTTGCGTGCCAAGGGCTTCAAGCCGGGCGACCCCGAGTGGCCCGAAGCCGCCTACAACGGCGACTACATCCAGGACATCGCCAACGACTACCTGGCCAAGAAGACGGTGCACTCCGACGACCGCGAGTTCACCGCCAGCGGCGACGTGGACGCGCTCGACGACATCCGCCTCTTCGCCGTGGCCTACCTGCGCCACGAGCAAGACCTGGACCTCAAGGCCTTCGCCGTGAAGTTCGACAACTACTACCTTGAGTCCAGCCTCTACACCAGCGGCAAGGTGGACGCCGCGGTGCAAAGGCTGCGCGAGGCCGGCAAGACCTACGAGCAAGACGGCGCGCTGTGGCTCAAGTCCACCGACTACGGCGACGACAAAGACCGCGTCATGCGCAAGGGCGACGGCACCTACACCTACTTCGTGCCCGACGTGGCCTACCACATCACCAAGTGGGAGCGCGGCTTCGACAAGGTGATCAACATCCAGGGCACCGACCACCACGGCACCATCGCCCGCGTGCGCGCTGGCCTGCAAGCCGCAGGCGTGGGCATCCCCGAGGGCTACCCCGACTACGTGCTGCACACCATGGTGCGCGTGGTGCGCAACGGCGAAGAGGTGAAGATCAGCAAGCGCGCCGGCAGCTACGTGACCCTGCGCGACCTGATCGAATGGACCAGCAAAGACGCGGTGCGCTTCTTCCTGCTCTCGCGCAAGCCCGACACCGAATACACCTTCGATGTGGACCTGGCCGTCCAGAAGAACAACGACAACCCGGTGTACTACGTGCAGTACGCCCACGCCCGCATCTGCTCGGTGCTCACCAGTTGGGGCGGCGACGTGGCCACGCTGAAGGGCGTTGACCTGTCTGCGCTGGACAGCCCGGCCGCGCAGGCCCTCATGCTGCTGCTGGCCAAGTACCCCGGCATGCTGGCCGACGCCGCGCGCGATTTCGCGCCGCACGACGTCACCTTCTACCTGCGCGACCTGGCCGCCGCGTACCACAGCTACTACGACGCCGAGCGCATCCTGGTGGACGACGAGGCCGTCAAGCTGGCCCGTCTGGCCCTGGTCGCCGCCACGGCACAGGTGCTGCACAATGGCCTGGCCGTGCTGGGCGTGAGCGCCCCTCAAAAGATGTGAGCCACCGCCCCGACATGAACACTGCATCCCCCACTTCCTCTCGCCACCAATTGGGTGGCACCCTATTGGGTTTTGTCATCGGTTTGCTGGTGGGCCTGGGTGCCGCGCTGGCCGTGGCGGTCTACGTCACCCGCGTGCCCGTGCCCTTTGTTGACCGGGGCCTGTCGCGCGGTGCCGAGGCCGACGCCCAGGAAGCCGAGCGCAACAAGGGCTGGAACCCCAACAAGGGCGTGGGCGGTGGCAGTGCGCCGGCGCCGGCCGCAGCCCCTGCGGCGCCCGCCGAAGGCACCGTGTCCACCCCCCCGGCCGATGGCAAGGCCTTGCCCGCGCCCGCCGAAAGCGCCGCGCCCGCGAAGGCGCCCGCCAGCAAAGACCCGCTCGGTGACCTGGTGCAGCAGCGCCTGGGCCAGGCGCCCGCCAAGCCCCCGGCCCCGGCCCCGGCAGAAGCACCGGCTCCCGGCGCTGATCCCTTTACCTACTTCGTGCAGGCTGGCGCCTTCCGCACGGCCGAAGACGCTGAGGCCCAACGCGCCAAGCTGGGCATGATGGGCATCAACGCCCAGGTCAGCGAACGAGAGCAGAGTGGCCGCACGGTCTACCGCGTGCGCGTCGGCCCGTTCAACCAGAAGGCGCTGGCCGAGCTCACGCAAGAGCAGCTCAGCAGCAACGGCATTGAGTCGGCCCTGGTGCGCGTCCAACGCTGAAGCCGGGCGTTGGCGCTGGGAACTTTTCCCGGTGCCCTTCGCCCAATGCCCATTCCATCAGGAGTCATCTGCATGCAACGTCGCGATTTTTCTCGCTCTCTGCTGGCCGCTGGCGGCACCGCCGTGGCGCTCTCGGCGGGTCTGCCGCTGTCGGCCCAGGCCCAGCGCGTGGCCCCCAAGGAGGGCACCGACTACACCCGCCTCGCGCGACCCGCGCCCGTGGTCTCGCCCCCGAGCCAGGTCGAGGTGGTCGAGTTTTTTGCCTACACCTGCATTCACTGCTTCAACTTCGAGCCGGTGTTTGAAGAGTGGATCCAGAAGAAGCCCTCGTTCGTGACGGTGCGCCGCATGCCGGTGGCCTTCAGCCAGGCCTTCGTGCCCATGCAGCGCCTGTACTTTGCGCTGGAGAGCATGGACCTGGTGGGCAAGCTGCACACCAAGGCCTTCAGCGCCATTCACGTGGAGCGCCAGCGCCTGACCACGGCTGATGCCATCATCGACTGGGTGGCCAAGCAGGGCGTGGACCGCGCCAAGTTTGCCGAGGTCTACAACTCGGCCGCCACCGGCACCAAGGCACAACAAGCCGCCCAGTTGCAAGAAGCCTATGCGGTGGAAGGCACGCCCGCCCTGGGCGTGGCGGGCAAGTTCTATGTGCCGGGTCAGGGCCCGCGCACCCTGGTGGTGGCCAACGCGCTCATCGCCGACCTGCGCAAGGCCTGAGCGCCCGACGATCGGGGGCGAATGCGCCCCGATGCACCTCTCTTCCCCCCGGAAAGAGAGGTGTTGCTCGTTACAATGAATGCAAGTTTTGTGCCTTAAATCCCATGCTTGCATTCCCCCGCCCGCCCTATTTCCGTTGGCAAGCGATTGGCCTGATCGCCCTTGCGTGCTGGGCGGGTGCCGCCAGCGCCGAAAAGGCCGACCGCGACAAGCCCATGAACGCCGAGGCCGACACGCTGCGCTACGACGACGCGCGCCAGACCAGCGTGTTCACCGGCAACGTGGTCATCACCAAAGGCACCATCGTCATTCGTGGCGCGCAGGTGGAGGTGCGCCAAGACCCGCAGGGCAACCAGTATGGTGTGGTCACGGGCAACCCGGGCACCTTCCGCCAGAAACGCGAAGGCCTGGACGAATTCATCGAAGGCGAGGGCTCTCGCATCGATTACGACAGCCGCGCCGACACGGTGCGCTTCACCGGCAACGCCGTGCTGCGCCGCTACAAGGGCACGCAGCTCAACGACGAGACCCGTGGCAACGTGATCGTCTACAACAACAGCACCGACGTGTTCACGGTGGACGGCGGTGCCCGCACGCCAGCCAACCCGTCGGGCCGTGTGCGCGCCATGCTCACCCCGGTGCCCAAGGAGCCGCAGCCCGAGCCCGTGACGCCCCCGGCGCAGCTCAAGCCCAGCACCGGGACCGGCGGAGGTCGCCCATGACCGTGGCCGCGGAGGCGACCGGCAAGCCCCAACTGAGCCGCCTGGAGGCGCGAGGCCTGCAGAAGGCCTATGGCAGCCGCAAGGTCGTCAAGGACGTGTCGCTGGCCGTGTTCAAGGGTGAGGTGGTCGGCCTGCTGGGCCCCAACGGCGCGGGCAAGACCACGTCGTTCTACATGCTGGTGGGACTGCTGCGCGCCGATGGCGGGCAGATCTTGCTGGATGGCCAGACCATCGAGCGCCTGCCGATTCACCGCCGCGCGCGCCTGGGCCTGGGCTACCTGCCGCAAGAGGCTTCCATTTTTCGCAAGCTCAGCGTGGCCGACAACGTGCGCGCCGTGCTGGAGTTGCAGGAAGACGAGCAGGGCAAGCCGCTGCAGCCCGTGGTGATCGAACAACGGCTGGAGACACTCCTCAAAGACCTGCACGTGGACCACCTGCGCGACTCGCCCGCTCCGGCCCTGTCGGGCGGTGAGCGCCGTCGCGTGGAGATTGCGCGTGCCCTGGCCACCAACCCACGCTTCATCCTGCTCGACGAACCCTTCGCTGGCATCGACCCCATCGCGGTGATCGAGATCCAGCGCATCATCGGCTTTCTGAAGTCTCGTGGCATCGGTGTGCTCATCACCGACCACAACGTGCGCGAGACCCTGGGCATTTGCGACCGCGCCTACATCATCAACGACGGCCGGGTGCTCACCAGCGGCACGCCGGCCGAGATCGTCGAGAACGCCGACGTGCGCCGGGTGTACCTGGGCGAGCACTTCCGCATGTGATCGTGGCGGTCGAATGAAACAAGGGCTTTCGCTTCGCGTCTCGCAGCACCTGGCGCTCACGCCGCAGTTGCAGCAGTCCATCCGGCTGCTGCAGCTCTCCACGCTGGAGATGGCGCAAGAAGTCGAGCAGATGCTCGACGAAAACCCTTTCCTGGAGCGCGCAGACGAGACCGCCGAGCGCGAGGCCCATGGCCTGGATCAGGCCGACGCCCCCGTGGCCCCTGGCGAACAAATCGCCGACACCGCCGCTGCGCCCGCCACCAGCACCGTCGAGGCCAGCGAAGCGGCCGACAGTGCCGATGGCGAGACATTGGAAGCCCGCTTGGACGGCGATGCCGCCCTGGAGGAAAGCTGGGAGGGCGACGGCTCGGTGGAAATGGCGCCCGACGACAGCGAGTGGGGGGGCGACGCCCCGCCGCGCAACGGTGCGCAGGACGACGACGAGACCGCCACCGCGGCCGACCTGGCCAGCGCGGTGGAAAGCCTGCAAGACCACCTGCACGACCAGGCCCGCTGCATGCGCCTGTCGGACGAAGACGCCCGTGCCCTGTACCTGCTGATCGAGTCGCTCAACGACGACGGTTACCTGGAAGACGGCCTTGAGGAACTCGCCCAGGCGCTGCTGCGCCTGGAGGGGCAGGCCACGTCGAGCGACCCCGACGAGGCCCTGGCCCAGCAAGAAGCCACGGTGCAGCGCTTGCAAGTGGCCCTTCAGTGGCTGCAGCACCTGGAGCCCGCGGGCGTGGGCGCCCGCAACCTGGCCGAGTGCCTGAAGCTGCAGATCCTGGAGATGCGCAACACCCCGGTCACGCGCGCGGCGCTGGCCATCGTGGCGCAGCCGCTGGAGCTCATGGCCAAGCGCGACCTGCGCCGCCTGTGCAGCGCCAGTCGCGCCGACGAAGACACCGTGCGCGAGGCCCTGGTCTTGATCTCGCGCCTGGAGCCCAAGCCCGGCCGGCGCTTCACCGATGTGGAGCGCAACGTGGTGGTGCCCGATGTGCTCGTCACCCGCAGCGGGCGCGGCTTCAAGGTGGTGCTCAA
Source organism: Hydrogenophaga sp. (assembly GCF_041913525.1). Taxonomy (GTDB): domain Bacteria; phylum Pseudomonadota; class Gammaproteobacteria; order Burkholderiales; family Burkholderiaceae_C; genus Hydrogenophaga. Next base: position 157,443 of record NZ_JAYSFD010000008.1, read on the forward strand.
CCCCGACGTGATGCCTCGCCTGCGCGTGCACGACGTGTACGCCAATGCCATGCGCCAGAACCGGGGCGGGCGCGACGGCGGCGAGAGCGGCCACGCCGCCATGCAACAGCGCTTGCAAGAGGCGCGCTGGTTCATAAAGAACATCCAGCAGCGCTTTGACACCATCCTGCGCGTCTCCACCGCCATCGTGGAGCGCCAGCGCAACTTCTTCATGCACGGCGAACTCGCCATGCGCCCGCTGGTGCTGCGCGAGATCGCGGACGAGCTGGGCTTGCACGAGTCCACCATCAGCCGCGTGACCACCGCCAAGTACATGGCCACGCCCTTTGGCACTTACGAGCTGAAGTACTTCTTCGGCTCGGCCCTGGGCACCGAGACCGGCGGCAACGCCTCCAGCACGGCGGTGCGTGCGCTGCTCAAGCAGTTCATTGCCGCCGAAGAGCCCAGCAAGCCGCTGTCCGACAACCAGCTCTCCGACCTGCTCAAAGAGCAGGGCATCGAGTGCGCCCGGCGCACCGTGGCCAAGTACCGCGAGGCCTTGCGCATCGCGCCGGCCAACCTCCGAAAATCGCTCTGAGCCTGGCGGCCTCGCGCCGACCTCGTCCACCTGAGCACCACCGCCCCCGCCGCCATGAACCAGCTTCAACTTTTTCTGCCCTGCGCCGCTGGCGTGGAGGACATGCTCGCCGACGAGGTGCAGCGCATCACCGGCATCGCCCCTTCTCACAAGGCCCGGGCGGGCGTGGCGCTCAATGGCTCGTGGCGAGACGCGCTGCTGCTGAACCTGCACAGTCGCCTGGCCCAGCGCGTGCTGGTGCAGCTCTGGCACGGCGGCTACCGCAACGAGAACGACCTGTACCACGCCGCCAGCGAGGTGGCCTGGGAGATCTGGTTCACCCCGGCCCAGACCATCAAGGTGGAGATCACCGCCCAGCACAGCCCGCTGACCAGCCTGAACTTCGCGGCGCTCAAGATCAAGGACGCGGTGTGCGACCGCTTCCGCGCCAAGCGCGGCGAGCGCCCCAGCGTGAACACCACCTGGCCCGACGTGCGCCTGTACGCCCACCTCACCACCGACACGGTGAGCCTGTACATCGACACCTCGGGCGAGCCCTTGTTCAAGCGCGGCTGGCGCGAAGACAAGGGCGACGCCCCGCTGAAGGAAACCCTGGCCGCGGCCATGATCGCGGCCACTGGCTGGAACGGCGCCGAGGCCGCCAGCGTGGACGACATCGTGCCGCTGTACGACCCCTGCTGCGGCAGCGGCACGGTGGCGATCGAGGCCGCGCAGATCGCGCTGCGCATTGCCCCCGGCCTGCAGCGCCGCTTTGCCTTCGAGAAGCTGCTGCCCTTCCAGGCCCATGTGTGGCAGGCCATTCGCGAGCAAGCGGTGCGCGCCCAGCGCGAGTGGCCCGCCGGCCACCGCCCCATCGTGTTCGGCAGCGACGTGTCCTTCCGCATGGTCGACTTCGCCCAGCGCAATGCCGAGCGTGCTGGCGTGGCCCACGCGCTGGAGCTGCGCGGCGGCGACGCCCTTCAGCGCATGCCGCCCACCGACAAGCCCGGCGTGATGCTGCTCAACCCGCCGTATGGCGAGCGCATCGCCGCCGCTGGCGTGGCCGGGCAGAACGCCGCCGAGCGTGCGCGCAGCCGCGCCCCGCGCACCTTCACCGTGGGGGCGCCAGCACAAGCGCCGGCCGCCACGCCCATGGGCCGTGAGAGCGCGCAGATGAGCGATGGCGCCGACGCGTCCGAGTTTTTCGAGAAGCTCGCCGCCCACTGGAAAAGCCACTACGCCGGCTGGAGCGCCTGGTTGCTCACGCCCGACCTGAAACTGCCCGGGCGCATGCGCTTCAAGGAATCGCGCCGCGTGCCGCTGTGGAACGGCCCCATCGAGTGCCGTCTGTTCCGCTTTGACCTGATGGCCCGCCGCCCCCAGGCGCCGACCGAGCCCCAGGCCTGATGCCCGCCATGCCCCAACCGCTGGTGCTGGACACCAACATCGCGCTGGACCTGTTCGTCTTTGACGACCCGGCCACCCTCCCCCTGCGTGAGGCCCTGGGCCAGGGCACGCACGGCTGGCTGGCGACGGCGCCCATGCGCGAAGAGCTGTGGCGCGTGCTGGCCTACCCGCAGATCGCGCGGCGACTGGTGGCCGCGCAGGTGGCGCCCGATGCGGTGATCGCCCGCTTCGACGGCCACATCACCCTGGTGGCCGAGGCGCCCAAGGCGCCCTACACCTGCAAAGACCCGGACGACCAGAAGTTCATTGACCTGGCCGTGGCGCACACCGCCACACTGGTCAGCAAAGACGCCGCCGTGCTCTGCATGGCGCGGCGCCTGGCCCGGGTGGGCGTGGGCGTGCACCGCCACTTTGTCGGGAGCGCTGCGCCTCAGTCGGCGTGAAACTGCGTGGCCGAGGCCGCGCTCCATTCGGCCAACAGCGCCGCTGGCCACTGGGTGCCTGGGGGATCGGTCAGCAGCGCACCCGGGTTGGAGCAGGGGTAACGCTCGGCCATGGAAACCACGCGGCCCGATGGCGTGCGCCACAGCAGGTGCGTGCGCTGGAACTCGCCCGGGTGGGTAAGCCCGGCGGCCTCCACCAAGGCCCGCAAGCCCTCCAGCGTGCCCTGGTGGTACCGGCGCACGCGCTCGCCTTTGTCAATGGCCACCAGCGCTTGGGCCCGCAAAGGGTCTTGCGTGGCGATGCCGGTGGGGCATTCGTTGGTGTTGCACTTCAGGGCTTGCTCGCAACCCAGGGCCAGCATGAAGCCGCGCGAGCCATGGCACCAGTCGGCCCCCATGGCCATGGCCTCGGCGATCTCGAAAGGCCCCACCAGCCGGCTCTCGGCGCCGATGCGCACCCGATCGCGCAGGTTCAGGCCCACCAGCGTGTCGTGCACCAGGGCCACCGCATCGGGCAGCGGCCTGCCCAGGGGTGAGAGCGCCGCGTCCGCGCCTTCGATGTTGATGAAGTCGGGCGTGATGCCGCTCAGGTGCATGGCCTTGGCCAGCGCGAACCAGGCACCGGCCTTTCCAATGCGCAGCTTCAGCCCGACCGGCTTGCCATCGCTGAGGTCGCGCAGGCGCTGCACAAAGGCCAGCAGGTCGATGGGGGAGGCCATGGCCTCCAGCGCTGCGGGCGCTTGCCAGGGTTCCCCGGGCCGGGCCCCTCGCAGACTGGCGACTTCGGGGGCCACTTTGCTGGCGGGCAGACAGGCCCCCAGGCCGTGCCCGCTGGCGTGCTGTGGCAGCACCTCGATCAGGTGCACCTGGGCATCACGGGCGGCGGCCTCGAAGCGCCACTCGTCAAAACGTCCCTGCGTGTCGGCGCAGCCGGCCAGGCCTGGGCCGATCTGCCAAATCAGGCCACCGCCGGGCCGGCGGTGGTGCGCCGAGATGCCGCCCGCGCCGGTGTTCTGAGTGAAACTGCCCAAGGCCGCGCCACGGTTGAGGGAGGCGATGGCGGTGTTCGAGAGGGTGCCAAAGTCCATTGCCCCCAGGTTGAACACACTGGCCTCGTAGGGGTGGCGACAATCCGGCCCGCCGATGGTCACGCGAAAGTCGGCACTGGGCACCTGGCTGTGGGGCCAGGCGGTGGCCAGCCACAGATGACCTCGGCCGCCGTGACACCAGGGCGTGGTGGGCCGATGCCCCGATTGCGTCAGCCCTTGCACCCAGCGAACCTGTTGCGGGCTCAGTCGGGCATGGGGTTGTGCAGCGGCCTCTTTGGCGCGGGGCCAGCGCTTGGCCAGCCACTGGCCCGCTCGCCAAAGGCGCGCCACCAGCGGGTAATTGCGCCGCAGCGGGTCGGTAACTTGCAGGGCATCGCGCAGGCCCAGCGCGCTGAGCGCGCCAAACAGCAGCACCAGGTTGCCACCAATGCCAAAGCCCACCCAGGTGAACAGGCTCAGCAGGGCCAGCACCACACAGGCCGCCAGCGCGGTGTAGCGAATGGGGTAGAGCGCGTTGATCCGGTCGAGCATGGAGAGCCTTGGTGTCAAGCCGTACACTGGCCGGCCATCTTATGTACCCAGCCCCCGCCGCGCACTCGGCCGGGCGCCCCAGCCATGACAACTGTTACACCTCTTGCTCCTGAAGACTTCGATGCGCTCGACGCCATCCTCGATGACCTGCGCACCCGCGACGAGGAAGTGCCGCAGTGGGAGTTTCTGGAAGGCGCCATGGCCGCGTTGGTGTGCACCCGCCGCCCCATCGGCCCGGATGAGTTCCTGCCCGTGCTGCTGGGCACCGGCCCGCTGCCCACCGCGCCGCAAGACGAAGGCACCCACTTCGCCAACACCGCCCAATACGAGCAGTTCATGGCCCTGTGGCAGCGCCGCGCCGACGAAGTGGCCCAGGCCCTGGCCGCGCCGGTAGAGACCCTGGAAGACGAGCGCAGCTACCACCCCGAGGTGATGGACGTGCGCGGCGCCGTGGCCGCCCTGCCCGAGGCCGAGCGCGCCGAGATGGCCGACCAGGAGTTGCCCGCCTACGCCCAGGTGTGGGCCTTGGGCTTCATGTTCGTGGTGGAGACCTGGGAAGAAGAGTGGGCCGCCCCGCGCGACAAGGAAACCGCCGAGTGGATCGACGACGCGCTGGACCGCCTCGTCACCCTTACCGAAGACGACACCGGCAAGCCCGAGGTCAATCTGCACGTGGAAGACGGCCCGCCCAGCGTGAGCGACGCGCGCCTGAACGACTTTGGCGCCGCCATCTGGGCCGTGTACGACCTGCACCAGATCTGGAAGAGCCTGGGCCCGCGCATCGAGCCCGTGCGCCAGGCGCCCACGCCCGGCCGCAACGACCCCTGCTGGTGCGGCAGCGGCCAGAAGTTCAAAAAGTGCCACGGCGCCTGATGGCACCAGCGCCCTGGGCCTGATCAGGCCAGGGCCGGCGGCAGCGCCGCCGAGAGAAAGTCCCAGGTGGCGCGGATGCGCGGGTTGCTGCGAATCTCGCGGTGCACCACCAGCCACACCGGCAGCGCCGGCAGTGGCAATTGCGGCAGCACCGCCACCAGATCGGGATGGCGCCGCGCCACGTAGTGCGCCAGAAAGCCCAGGCCCATGCCCGCCTCCACCGCCGCGAGGTAGGCCATGAGGTCGTCGGTGCGCAAGGCAAAGGCCTCGGGCGCCAGCGGCAGGCCCTGGGCCGCAGAGGCCCGACGGATGGCGTCTTGCCGGTCTTCGCCCACGATGTCGTGCGCCAGCAAGTCCGCCGGTGTGCGCGGCGTGCCCCGGCGGCGCAGGTAGTCGCGGTGGGCGTAGGTGCCCAGCGTCACCTGGCCCACGCGCTTGCTCACCAGAGAGCCCTGATCGGGCCGCACCATGCGCAGCGCAATGTCGGCTTCGCGCTTGAGCAGGTTGCTCACCGCGTTGTTCACCACCAGCTCTACCTGAATGTGCGGCAGGGCCTCGCGCATGCGCGCCAGCAGCGGGGGCAGCAGCACGCAGGCCACTGGCTGCGTGGCGCTGATGCGCACCGAGCCGCGCTCTTGCGCCTGTGAGCCCGAGGCCTGGCGCGACAACTGGTCGGCCGCCGAGGCCATGGCGCGCGCCGGCTCGGCCAGGCGCAGGGCGTGCGGGCTGGGCAAGAGGCCACGCCCGGTGCGCTCGAACAGCGACACGCCAAGCTGCGCCTCCAGCTCGTCGATGTGGCGGCCCACCGTGGGCTGGTGGATGCCCAGGGCGCGTGCCGCGCCCATCAGGCTGCCGTGCTCCAGGGCGGCCAGGAAGGAGCGGATCAAGGTCCAGTTGAAGTCTCGGGTATGCATAACTGCATGGCTGTTGTGTGAGGTTGGGCAATTGTCGAATGGGGTGGCGGTTTCCACAATGCCGGCATCGACACACCACTTTCGGAGCCCCACCATGATCACCACCGTTCTGACTGACGAAGCCCCGCGCCGCGTGCTGGTGCTGGGCGCCAATGGCCGCCTGGGCCGCGCCGCCACCCTGGCCTTCGCCGGCAGCGGCTGGCGTGTGCTGGCCCAGGCGCGGCGCGCGCCCCAGGTCGGCTGGCCGGCCCATGTGCAGCCCTTGGTGCTGCCTTTCGACACCGCCGACCACGCCCAGGCCGTGCTGGAGGCGGCCCGGCGGGCGGGCGGGGCCGACACCCTGGTCTATGCCCTGAACCCCTCGCGCTACACCCGCGCGGCCTGGCGTGCGCAGGCCCTGCCCATGCTGCGCCGGGCCATGGCCGTGGCCCAGGGCCTGAACGCCCGCTTCGTGATGCCGGGCAATGTGTATGCCTACGGCTCGACCATGCCTGAGGTGCTGCACGAAGACACCCCGGTGTGCCCCGACACCGAGATGGGCCACATTCGCCAGGCCATGGAGGTGGAACTGGCCGCTGCCGCCCGGCGCTGTGAACTCAGTTCGGTGGTGCTGCGCGCGGGCAACTTCTTCGGGGCCGGTCAGGGCAGTTGGCTGGACCTGGTCATGCTCACCCAACTGCACCGCGGCCGCCTGGTGTACCCCGGCCCGATGGACGTGCCCGTGGCCTGGGCCTACCTGCCCGACCTCGCGCAGGCCCTGGTGGCCGTGGCCCAGGCATGGGGGCCGCGCGCCGGCTTCGACACCCTGCACTTCCAGGGCCACACCCTCAGCGGCCGCGATTGGCTCGCCGGGCTTGAGGCCATGACCGGCAGGGCGCCCTTGCGCGCCTCGTCCTTGCCCTGGGGGCTGATGCGGCTGGCGGGCGTGTTCAAGCCTGAGTGGGCGGCGCTGGCCGAGGGACGCTACCTGTGGGAGCGCCCGCACCGCCTGTGCCAGCAGGCCCTGGAGCGGCGCATCGGTCGCGAGCCCCACACGCCATTTGCCCAGGCACTGGCGCAATCGCTGGCCGACCTGGGTTGGTCCGCCCCCTCGCGGGTGGGCGCGGTGCCCAGCCCCGCCCTCAGGGCGTGAGCGTGAAGGTGGCGCTGGCCAGCACGGCGCCGTTCACCAGCAGGTCCACCCGGTGCGGTCCCGGGTAGAGGCGGCGGGTGCTTACCTCGCGCATGGGGTGCTGCTTCTCACGCACCGCCACCTCGGCGGGCGCCAGGCTCAGGCGCCAGCCCTTGAAGGTCTTGCCGCCGCGGCCGCCGTCGGGCACCACGGCGTAGTCCACCTCCAGCGCCTGGGCTTGTGGGCCATGGCTGTGCAGGTTCACCCGAAGGCCCACCGATTCGCCCACGCGCACCGCGTCGGTGCTCAGCGCCAGCGTGGCCTGGCCCTGCAGACCGGGGCTCAGGCCCCAGGCCTGCAAGGTGGGCACGTGGCCTTGTTTGATGAGGGTGCGGCTGGCGTGGCGCAGCAAGGCCTGGCGCCGCGCGTCCGCGCTGGGCAGGTGTTCGCGCACCCAGGCGGTCACGCGCTCGGGGTGGTCTTTGGCGATGTCGTTGAGGTGGTTGGCCACGCTGCGGCGCACGTAGGCGCTGCTGTCGTCTTGCAGGGCGCGCAGCAGCGGCTCGGTGGGCGATGGGTCTTGCACCAGGGCCTGCAGGCGCAAGCCCCAGGGCAGGCGCGGGCGGCTGCCCTCGCTGGCCAGCCGCCGCACGTGGGCGCTGGGGTCTTGTGCCCAGCGCTGCAGCGTGGGCCAGCAGGCCTGTGGCCGTTCGTGCAGCAGGCGCCGAATGGCGAACTCGGCGGTGAAGCGCTGGGTGAGCGCGTGCAGGCAGGCCAGGGCGCGGGCCGGGTCTTCCAGGCTGCGGCGCGACACGAACTCGCCCAGTGACCACACCACCCACCCCGCCAGCCCTTGCGGGCTCAGGCTGGCGCCGATGCCCACCGGTTCGCCCTTGTCGTCCAGCGGCAGGGGGGCCGCCAGGGCGCTTTCGATCAGGCCGAACGCGCGGTCCAGGTCGTCGGGTAGGGTGGCTTTCAAGGCGTCGGCCAGGCGCAGCGCGCGGGCCTTGAACTCCAGCCCGTCCAGGCCAGGCAGGGCCACGGCCAGGAAGGCGGTGTCATCGAAGCCCGACCACACGCGCTTCAGGTGCCGGGCGGCGTGGGTGGCCGTGTCGGCGTTGATGAGCAGCTTGAAGGCGTCGGCCATGGGAATGTTCTCAGGACAGGCGTTGCAGCAGACCCGCCAGCGCGTGGGCCACGGTGGCGCGGCGAACGGCGGCGCGGTCGCCGTCGAAGCGCTGGCGTTCGGTGAACACGCCCTGGGGCGTGGCCCAGCCCAACCACACGGTGCCCACCGGCTTGTCGGCGCTGCCGCCGCTGGGGCCGGCCACGCCAGTGACGGCCACGGCCACTTGCACCGGGGCGTGGGCCAGCGCCCCCGCCGCCATGGCGCGTGCCACGGGTTCGCTCACCGCGCCGTGGGCGGCGATGAGGTCGGCCGGCACGCCCAGCAAGTCGGTCTTGGCGGCGTTGGAATAGGTGACGAAGCCGCGCTCGAACCAGTCGCTGGAGCCGGCGCGGTCGGTGCAGGCGCCGGCGATCAGGCCGCCGGTGCAGCTCTCGGCGGTGGCCATGGTCCAGCCGCGCGCCGTGAGCGCGTTGGCCAGTTGGCCCACCAGGGTGTCGATGTCGTTCATGCTCAGAAGCGCCACAGCGCGATGACCAGCAGCGTGCACAGCGCCGCCGCGAAATCGTCCAGCAGGATGCCGAAGCCCCCGCGCGGCCCAAAGCCCTTGAAAGTGCGGTCGGCCCAGGCCATGGGGCCGACCTTCACCGCGTCGAACAGGCGAAACAGCCCGAAGGCCACGAGCTGCCCGGTGAAGCCCGTGGGCATCACCAGCCACAGCACCAGCCAGAAGGCCACCACCTCGTCCCACACGATGTGGCCCGAGTCGGCGATGCCCATGTGCTGTGCGGTCACGGTGCAGGCCCACCAGCCCAGCAGCGTGGCCGACGCGATCACCAGGCCCCACTCCAGTGGCGTGAGAAAGCGCTGCAGGATCAGAAACGAGGCCCAGGCCCAGAGCGTGCCCACGGTGCCCGGGGCCACGCGGGCCAACCCGGCGCCAGCGCCCAGGGCGATGAAGTGCGCCGGGTGGGCCAGCAGAAAGCGCCAGGTCGGGCGCAGCAGGGGCGGGGGCAAGGTGGCGGTGTCGGTCATGGCCGGGGCACGGAATGGGGGGTCAGTCGGCAAAGTGGTCAAAGCCGCGCAGAAGGGGTTGCGCCACGGGTTGGCCATCGGCGTCCAGCAGCCGCAGCACGGGGCGTTCGGTGAGGCGGCCGATGCGGGTCACGGGCGTGCCGCTCGCGCGGGCGGCGGCCATCACGTCGTCGCGCACGCCGGGCGCGGCGGTGAACAGCAGCTCGTAGTCGTCACCACCGGCCAGCAGGCAGTCTAGGCGCTGTGCCTCATCCAGCGCGGCCAGGGCCGGTGCCACCGGCAGGGCGGCCAGTTCGATGTCGGCGCCCACGGCGCTGGCGGCCAGCACGTGGCCCAGGTCGCCTATCAGGCCGTCGCTCACGTCCAGCGCCGCGTGGGCAATGCCGGCCAGCGCCTGCCCCAGCGCCAGGCGCGGGGTGGGGCGCTCGAGCCGGGCGCGTGCCTCGGCGTTCACGGGCGACGGGGCCCAGGGTTCACCGCGCAACTGCGCCAGGGCGAGGCGCGCCTCACCGGTGCGCCCGCTGAGGTACAGGTCATCGCCGGGCTGGCCGGCGTCGCGCCGCAGGGCCTGACCCGGGCGCAGCTCGCCGAACACGGTGATGCAGATGTTGAGCGGCCCGCGCGTGGTGTCACCGCCCACCAGGGGGCAGGCGTGCGCGTCGGCCAGGGCGAACAGCCCGCTGGCGAAGGCGCTGAGCCACGCCTCGTCGGCGCGCGGCAGCGAAAGCGCCAGCGTGAAGCCCAGTGGGCGCGCGCCCATGGCGGCCAGGTCGCTCAGGTTCACCGCCAGCGATTTGTGGCCCAGGGCGGCCGGGTCCACGTCGGCGAAGAAGTGCCGCCCTTCCACCAGCATGTCGGTGGAGATGGCCAACTCGTGCCCCGGCGAGGGGCGCAGCAGCGCGCAATCGTCGCCCACGCCCAAGACCACGGCCGAGCCAGCAGCGACTGGGCGCACGAAATGGCGCCGGATCAACTCGAACTCACCCATTGGCGGCCTCCTTCGCCGGCTCGGCCTCGTCCTCGGGCTCGTCGCGCGGTGGCAGCAGGAAGCTCAAGGGCGCCACGCGCACGCGGCGCCACAGGGCGGCGCGGATCAGGGCGCGGTTGCCGGTGCTGATGGCCTGTGCCCGCAGCGCCAGCTGGAAGGCCAGGTAGAAGCTGACCGTCAGGTTGATGGGGCCCACCACCAACACCCCGGCCACGGCCCACCAAAAGTCGGGCAGGCGCAGCACGTCCAGGCCCAGCGCGAAGGCCGAAGCCGCCACTTGGCCGGCCGACAGGGTGACGTGGCGCACGTCCAGCCCAATGCCGAAGAACTGCGCGAAGGCCGGCACCAGCCCCAGCATCAGGCCCAGTGAAATGTTGGCGGCCAGGCCCGAGATGTTCTGCCGCGCGGCGCTGGCCCAGCGGGCGGCGCGCGCCTGGCCCAGCCAGCGCGTGAAGCCGGGGTTGTGCGCCATGGCCGAGTCGAGCCGGTGGAACACAAACCAGTTTTCCACCCAGCCCGCGATGATGCTGGAGGCAAACAGCAGCACGCCGGTGAGGGCGGCGAAGAGTGCCGTGGGGCCCAGCAGGTGGTGGGCGTGCAAGGTGTGCAAGGCCTTGTCTTCGTTGATCATGGCCGTGCCGGTGCTGAACCACAGCACCGAGCTGATCAGCAGCACCATGGGAATGACCAGCCCGATGTTGCCCAGGATGGCCGCGATCTGCGAGCGGAACAGGTTCGCCACCTCGTCCACGAAGCGCCGCACCGCGCCCACCTGCTTGATGTCGCGCAGCTTGGCCACCATGGCCGGCGCTGTCACGGCCGGCTGTTTGGTGGCCACCGTGAGGTGCAACAGCATGATCACCACGAAAGAGCTGGCGTAGTTCAGGCCAGCGGCAAAGCCGCCCCAGAAGGCCGACAAGCCCAGGCTGTAGAGCCCGAACTTGGCCCAGGTGGTGAAGCCCAGCACCGCGCCGCCGCCAGCGGCCTTGCCCAGCATGTCCTTGTACTCGGCCAGGTTGCGGGTGATGTAGTGCTCGCCGCTCTCGGCGCTGCGTTCGGCCACCTTGGCCGCGGTGAGCTGCGAGCTGCTGGCGATCAGCGCGCGCACGCTGCGGCCTTCAATGCCCACTTGCACCAGATCGGCCAACAGGCCGGCCGTGGCGCGCTCGGGTTGCTCGGACTGCAGGCAATCGAGCAGCTGCTTGATGCGCACGATGCGCTCGCGCAACTGCCGCAAGCGAAAGACGATGCCCACCGACACGCCGTGTTCTTCCAGGTGCGAGTACACGGTGTAGGCCGCGTGGCGGCAGGCGTCCAGCTGGTTACGCAAGCGCTCGGCGGCTGCCAGCGACTCGTCGCTGCGCGCCCCGGTGCGCCGCACCGCCTGGCGCAAGGCCTCAAAGTCGGACGGCAGCTCATGGAAAGGCCGCGCCCGTTGCGCCTCGGGCGACAGGCGAATGCGGATTTCCGAGGCAAAGCCGGTGGCGCTGACCTGGCTCACGCAGAAGGTGAGGGCGTCCATCACCTCGGCGCTCCAGTGGCGCTCGTCGGCCTCGTTGAACAGCAGCGCGCGCAGTCGCTGCAGGGTGGCCGAATCCAGGCCCTTGATCCACCGCACGTCAAATTCACTGGGCAGCAACAGACCGTACAACTCGGCCAGGTCGGTGGTCTCGGGCGTGCCCGGCAGCACCTTGCGGCGCAGCCGGTGGTTGAGCTCGCTCAGGAACGCGGTGCGCGGCGCGAAACCGTGGTCGGCCAGCAGCGGGGTCATGTCCACCGTGTCGGTGAAGCGCTGCCACCAGGCGTGCCAGCGCGCGGCCAGTGTGGCGTCGCCCTCAATGGCGTCCAGAAAGGCGCGCACGCGCAACACGCTGGTCTGGGTGTCGGACTCGTCGCCGCGCACCCAGCGCAAGGCGGCCATCAGCCACAGGTGGCGCTGGGCCAGCGACGCGTCAGGGTCCAGCGATTGCAGGAGGTCGGGCAATTTCATGCGGTCGTGTGGGGTGTGGACGCGGGCCGCGGCGCGTCGGCGGTGTCAGTGCAGCACGCGCGACGGCGCCTCGCCCGCGCCGTCGGCGCGCAGGGCGAACTCGGGAATGGGCGACTCGAAGCGCTCGCCGTCTTCGGCCACGCAGAAAAAGCTGCCGCGCATGGTGCCCGTGGGTGTGCCCAGGCGGGTGCCGCTGGTGTACTGGAACGACTCGCCGGGGCGCAGCAGCGGCTGGTGCCCGACCACGCCCAGGCCCTTCACCTCTTCGGTGTGGCCGTTTGCGTCGTCAATGATCCAATGGCGCGCAATCAGTTGCGCGGGCACCTCGCCCGTGTTGGTGATGGTGATCGTGTACGCGAAGGCGTACAGGTCGTCCTCCGGCGCGGACTGCTCGCTCAGATACTGAGGCTCGGCCTCGCAGGTGAACAGGTACTTGGGCATGGGCGGCATGTTAACGCCAGCCTGCAAGTCCCTGTCAGGCCTGCGAAAATGCACGCTTTGCCACCCGCCGCACCGGTTTTCGCCATGTCACAAGCCCCCACCTACCGCATCGCCCCTTCCATTCTCTCAGCCGACTTCGCCCGCCTGGGCGAGGAAGTGCGCAACGTGGTGGCCGCCGGCGCCGACTGGATTCACTTTGACGTGATGGACAACCACTACGTGCCCAACCTCACCTTCGGCCCCATGGTGTGCCAAGCGCTCAAGCCTCACGCCAAGAAGCCAGACGGCACGCCGGTGCCCATCGACGTGCACCTGATGATCCAGCCGGTGGACGCGCTGGCCAGCGCCTTCATTGACGCCGGCGCCGACCTCATCAGCTTCCACCCCGACGCGAGCGCCCACGTGCACCGCAGCGTGCAGGCCATCAAGGCACGCGGCTGCAAGGCCGGCCTCACCTTCAACCCGGCGCAGCCGCTGGACGTGCTCGACTGGCTCATCGACGACATCGACCTCATCCTCATCATGAGCGTCAACCCCGGCTTTGGCGGGCAGAGCTTCATCGACTCGGCCCTGCGCAAGATCGAGCAGGCGAGAAAGCGCATCGAGGCCTCGGGCAAGGACATCCGCCTGGAGGTGGACGGCGGCATCAAACCCGACAACATCCGCCGCGTGGCCGATGCCGGAGCCGACACCTTCGTGGCCGGCAGCGCCATCTTCGGCAAGCCCGACTACAAGGCCGTGATCGACCAGATGCGGGTGGCCCTGGCGTGAGGCTGAGCGACATCCAGGCCGTCATCGTTGACCTCGACGGCACCATGGTGGACACCCTCGGCGATTTCGAGGTGGCCCTCAACCGCATGCTGGCCGAGCTGCAACTGCCGCCCATTGACCGCGCCCTAGTGGAGCGCACCGTGGGCAAAGGCTCCGAGCACCTGATCCGCAGCGTGCTGGCGCACCAGCTCCAGCGCATCGACCCCACCACCGAGGGCAGCACCTGCCCGGCGGTGCAGCCCGAGGCCCTCTACGAGCAGGCCTGGCGCTCCTACCAGGCCCACTACCGCGCCATTAACGGCCGCTTCTCCGAGGTGTACGACGGCGTGCGCGAGGGCCTGCAAGCCCTGCGAGAGGCCGGTCTGCCGCTGGCCTGCCTCACCAACAAGCCGCGCGCCTTCGCCACCGATCTGCTGCAAGCCAAGGGCCTGTCGGGCTATTTCGCCTGCGTGTTCGGTGGCGACAGCTTCGAGCGCAAGAAGCCCGACCCGCTGCCCCTGCTCAAGACCTGCGAGGCCCTGGGCACGGTGCCCGCGCGCACCCTGATGGTGGGCGATTCCGAGAACGACGGCCTGGCCGCGCGCGCGGCCGGTTGCCCGGTGGCGCTGGTCACCTACGGCTACAACCACGGCCAGCCGATCGAGCGCGCCCCGCACGACCGGCTCATTGCCTCGTTAGCGGAGCTGCTGGCCTGAGCTGGCGCGGGCCTTGCCCAGCAAGGCCTCTTTGAGTTGCCAGTCGGCGGGCTTGGGGCCCAGCCAGATGCGCAGCAAGGCGTTGAAGAACTCAGGCTCCTTGAAGGGCGCGCCTTCCACCTGGCCCTTTACCGTGAGCACCGTGCCGGTGCCGGGAATCCAGTCCAGCACGAAGGTCTCGCCGGTGTGCAGTTTCTTGTGCTTGCTGAACACCTCGCTCATGCGCATCACGCCGGGGATGAGCTTGGCGAATTCGCTGCGCTCCATGTTGTCCTCCATGCCACGCGAGAACAGCTTGCCCAGCTCGGCCGAGGCGATGTCTCGCAGCATGGTGATGGCCATGCGCTTCGGGCCTGGCGCGCCCAGCACCGCCTCGGGGGTCTCGGCCTTCTGCCCCAGGTAGAGGGCCGCGGTGTACACCTGAAACACCGCCTTGTAGCGAATGCCGGCGCCGTTGAGCGCCAGTGGGCTGCCGGTGAGGGTGATGCGCTCGTCGATCTTCACCCCGCCGACCTCGGCGGCCATGGTCCCGGTCCACGGCAACAGCAGGGCGCCCAGGGCCAAGGCGCGAACCCAGCGGTGAAAGGTGAGGGGTGTGGGAGGCGATGCGGAGTGGGGCATGCGGCCATTGTTCCGAGGCCTGCCGCCAGCCGACAGGGGGAAGGGCCTTAGAACCAAAGCCCTCTGCGGGTGGGCCACGGCGCCGCAGGCCGTTTGTTATAGTGCGGCCACCATGTTGCTGTCCCGCACGTTTTTCTGCAGTGTTCTGCCGCGCCGCCCTGGCCGGGGAGCCTGGCCCTGGCGTAAGCCAGCGTAAACGTGCACCTTCCCCCCTTCTGGGGTGTCCCGACCCCGCGTCGCGGCATCGCCCCAGCCCCGCCCGGACGGCCCGGCCGTCCACCCGCCCAGCAAAACCGCAGCCCCGTGTGAGCCCGTTCAGGCCCGCGGCGGGGTGGATGGAAAGAACAGACATGATCACCGAACTCGAATTCAAGAGCCTGGCGCAGCAAGGCTACAACCGCATTCCCCTGATGCTCGAGGCCTTCGCCGACCTCGAAACCCCTCTCTCCCTGTACCTCAAGCTGGCCCACGGTCGTGGCGATGGCAAGCACAGCTTCCTGCTCGAATCGGTGGTGGGCGGCGAGCGCTTCGGCCGCTACAGCTTCATCGGCCTGCCAGCCCGCACTCTGTTGCGCGCCAGTGGCTTTGGCGAGCAGGCCAAGACCGAGGTGGTGCGCGATGGCGTGGTGGTGGAAACCGCGCACGGCAATCCGCTGGACTTCATCGCCGCCTACCAGCAGCGCTTCAAGGTGGCGCTGCGCCCCGGCCTGCCGCGCTTCTGCGGCGGCCTGGCCGGCTACTTCGGCTACGACGCCGTGCGCTACATCGAGAAGAAGCTGGAGAACACTTGCCCGCCCGATACCCTGGGCACGCCCGACATCCTGCTGCTGCAGTGCGAAGAGCTGGCCGTCATCGACAACCTCTCGGGCAAGCTCTACCTCATTGTCTATGCCGACCCGGCCCAGCCCGAGGCCTACAGCGTCGCCAAGAAGCGCCTGCGCGAACTGAAGGAAGCCCTGAAGTACTCGGTGGCCGCGCCGGTGGTGAAGGCAAGCACCAGCCACCCGCCCGAGCGCAGCTTCGCCAAGGACGACTACCTCAAGGCGGTGGAGCGCGCCAAGGAGCTGATCGCCGCGGGCGATTTCATGCAGGTGCAAGTGGGCCAGCGCATCCAGAAGCGCTACACCGAATCGCCCCTGAGCCTGTACCGCGCGCTGCGCTCGCTCAACCCCTCGCCCTACATGTACTACTACCACTTCGGGGATTTCCACGTGGTGGGGGCGTCGCCCGAGATCCTGGTGCGCCAGGAGCACACGGAAGAGGGCCAGAAGGTCATCATCCGCCCGCTGGCCGGCACCCGCCCGCGCGGCGCCACGCCCGAGAAGGACAAGGCCGCCGAGGTGGAGCTGATCAACGACCCGAAGGAGCGCGCCGAGCACGTGATGCTGATTGACCTGGCGCGCAACGACATCGGGCGCATCGCCAAGATCGGTTCGGTCAAGGTGACCGAAGCTTTCGTGGTGGAGCGCTACAGCCACGTGATGCACATCGTGAGCAACGTGGAAGGCATCCTGCAAGACGGCATGAGCAACATGGACGTGCTCAAGGCCACCTTCCCTGCCGGCACCCTGACAGGCGCGCCCAAGGTGCACGCCATGGAGCTGATCGACCAGCTTGAGCCCACCAAGCGCGGCCTGTACGGCGGCGCTTGCGGCTACATCAGCTTCGCCGGCGACATGGACGTGGCCATCGCGATTCGCACCGGCATCATCAAAGACCAGACGCTCTACGTGCAGGCCGCTGCCGGCGTGGTGGCTGACTCGGTGCCCGAGATGGAGTGGAGAGAAACCGAACACAAGGCCCGTGCGCTGCTGCGCGCGGCCGAACTCGTCGAGGAGGGCCTGGAATGAGCGCCAAGAAACTGCAAGTCCTCATGGTGGACAACTACGACTCGTTCACCTTCAACATCGTGCAATACCTCGGCGAGCTGGGGGCTGAGGTGACCGTGGTGCGCAACGACGAGGTCACGGTGGACGAGCTGCAGCGCCGCTTTGACGCGGGCCAGATCGACCGCCTGGTGATCTCGCCCGGCCCGTGCTCGCCGGCCGAGGCCGGCATCTCGGTGCCCGCCATCCGCCACTTCGCGGGCAAACTGCCCATCCTGGGCGTGTGCCTGGGGCACCAGAGCATTGGCGCCGCCTTTGGCGGCACCATCGTGCGGGCCCGCGAACTGATGCACGGCAAGACCAGCCAGATCACCACCACGCAGCAGGGCGTGTTCGCCGACCTGCCGCGCCAGTTCACCGTGAACCGCTACCACTCGCTGGCCATTCGCCGTGACGATTGCCCGGCCGACCTGGAGATCACCGCCTGGACGGACGACGGCGAGATCATGGGCGTGCGCCACAAGACCCTGCCCATCCAGGGTGTGCAGTTCCACCCCGAG
This sequence comes from Hydrogenophaga sp., assembly GCF_041913525.1. GTDB lineage: Bacteria > Pseudomonadota > Gammaproteobacteria > Burkholderiales > Burkholderiaceae_C > Hydrogenophaga. The sequence goes on from NZ_JAYSFD010000008.1 coordinate 174,380, forward strand.
AGCATCCTCACCGAGCACGGCCACGCCATGCTGCGCAACTTCCTGGAGCAGAAGCCGTGAATGGCCGCGCCGCCGAGCCGTCCCGTGTCGTTGACCTGCGCAGCGACACCGTCACCCGCCCCACGGCGGCCATGCGCGAGGCCATGCTGGCCGCGCCCTTGGGTGACGACGTGTTCGGCGACGACCCCACGGTGAATGCCCTGCAAGAGCGCATCGCCGCGCTCACCGGCAAGGAAGCGGCGCTGTTCATGCCCAGCGGCACGCAGAGCAACCTGTGCGCCATGATGGCCCACTGCGAACGTGGCGACGAGTACCTCGTGGGCCAGCTGGCCCACACCTACCGCTACGAAGGCGGCGGAGCGGCGGTGCTGGGCAGCATCCAGCCGCAGCCGCTGGCACAAGACGCGCAGGGGCGCATGGCGCTGGCCGACATCGAGGCGGCCATCAAGCCCATCGCCCCCCACTTTGCCCGCACCCGGCTGCTGTGCCTGGAAAACACCTGGAACGGCCACCCCATGCCGCCCGACTACCTGCAGCAGGCCACTGCGCTGGCCCGTCGCCACGGTCTGGCGGTGCACCTCGATGGCGCGCGCGTGTTCAACGTGGCCGTGGCCCGCGGGGGGGACCCGTTCGCCGCGCTGCTCGACATCGTTGGCTTGTTCGACAGCGTCTCAGTGTGCTTCAGCAAGAGCCTGGGCGCGCCGGTGGGCTCTGCCCTGTGCGGCTCGCGCGAGTTGATCGACCGCGCCCGGCGCTGGCGCAAGGTGCTGGGTGGCGGCATGCGCCAGTCGGGCCTTCTGGCCGCAGCCGCCCTGCACGCACTCGATCACCACGTGCACCGCCTGGTCAACGATCACGCCCTGGCGCAGCGCCTGGCCGACGGCCTGGCCGGCATTGACGGCCTGAGCGTTCGCTCGGCGCAGACCAACATCGTCTTCCTGGACGTGGCCAACGGCCTGGGCCCCAGCCTGCTGGCGCACCTGGAACGCCGGGGCGTGCTGGCCACCGGCCTGATCGGCCTGCGCTTCGTCACCCACCTGGACGTGGAGGTCGCCGGCATCGACCGCACCGTGGCCGCCGTGCGCGAGTTCATGGCCGACCCCACCGGGGCCGGCGCCACCCCAGCCACCGGCGTTTACTGAGGAGTCGCCATGCCCGAGCTGCCGCAACTTCTGTTGTTCATCGCGGCTGGCTGGCTGCTCAACCTCACGCCGGGGCCTGATGTGCTCTGCATCGTCAACCACGCCCTGCGTGGCGGCGTGCGGCCGGGCGTGGCCGCGGCACTGGGCATCGTCAGCGGCTGCTTCGTGCACGTGGTGGCCGCGGCGGTGGGCGTGAGCGCCCTGCTGGCCACCTCGGCCACCGCCTTCACCGTGCTCAAGTGGGTGGGGGCGGCCTATCTGGTGTTCATGGGCGTGCGCCTGCTGCGTTCGCGGCCCTCGCCCCTGGCCGTGGCGCCTGCCCTGGCGGTGCCCTCGTTGTGGCGCGTTTACCAGCGCGGCTTTCTCACCAACGTGCTCAACCCCAAGGTGGCGCTGTTCTTCCTAGCCTTCGTGCCGCAGTTCATTCCGCCCGATGCGCCCCACAAGGCCTGGACCTTTCTGGTCCTGGGCCTGATCTTCAACCTCAATTCCCTGCCCATCAACCTGGGCTACGCCTGGCTGGCCGCTTGGGCCGCCCGCCGCCTGGACGCCGTCCAGAAGGCCATGCACTGGCTCGACCGCGCCGCCGGCCTCATGTTTCTGGGATTCGGTCTGCGCCTGGCCATGACCGATCACCCCGCCTCTTAAGGAGAACCTTTCATGCCCGAACGTCACCAGATCACGCCGCAGGAAGCGCTGCAGCGCACCATCGAACACCGCGAGATCTTTCACGACGAAATGCTGCACCTCATGCGGCTCATCATGGGGGGCGAGATGTCGCCCGTGATGGTGGCCGCGCTCATCACCGGCCTGCGCGTGAAGAAGGAAACCATCGGCGAAATCACCGCCGCCGCGCAGGTGATGCGCGAGTTTTCCACCAAGGTGGACGTGGCCGACAAAACCCACCTGGTGGACATCGTGGGCACGGGTGGCGACGGCTCCAACACCTTCAACATCTCCACCTGCAGCATGTTCGTGGCCGCCGCCGCCGGTGCGCGCGTGAGCAAGCACGGCGGGCGCAGCGTCTCCAGCAAGAGCGGCAGCGCCGACGTGCTCGACAGCCTGGGCGTGAACATCAACCTCAAGCCCGAGCAGATCGCCCGCAGCATTGCCGAGGTGGGCGTTGGCTTCATGTTCGCGCCCAACCACCACCCGGCCATGAAGAACGTGGCCCCGGTGCGCAAGGAACTGGGCATCAAGACCATCTTCAACATCCTGGGCCCGCTCACCAACCCGGCCGGTGCACCCAACATCCTCATGGGCGTGTTCCACCCCGACCTGGTGGGCATTCAGGTGCGCGCGCTGCAACGCCTGGGCGCCGAGCACGCGGTGGTGGTGTATGGCCGAGACGGCATGGACGAGGTCTCGCTGGGCGCGGCCACCATGGTGGGCGAGCTGCGCAACGGCGAGATCGCCGAGTACGAAATCCACCCGGAAGACTTCGGCCTGACCATGGCCAGCAGCCGCACCCTGCGCGTGGACACGCCCGAGGCTTCGCGCGAGATGCTGCTGGGCGTGCTGCAGCGCCGCGACGACCCGGCCCTCAAGGCCCCCACCGACATCGTGGTGCTCAACGCGGGCGTGGCGCTGTACGCCGCCAACGTGGTGCCCGACATGGCCGCCGGGGTGGCCCTGGCGCGCCGCACCCTGGAATCGGGCGCGGCCCTGGCCAAGCTCGAACAACTCAAGGCCTTCGCCGCCTGAGCAGGAGAACACCCATGAGCGACATCCTGAACCAGATCGTGGCGGTCAAGCACCAAGAAGTGGCCGCCGCGCAGAAAAAGAAGCCCATGGAGGCCGTGCGCTTTGATGCCGAGAGCCGCTTGCTCACGCGCGATTTCGAGGGCGCCCTGCGCGCCAAGATCGCCGCTGGGCAAGCCGCAGTCATCGCCGAGGTGAAAAAGGCCAGCCCCAGCAAGGGCGTGCTGCGCGCCGATTTCATCCCCGCTGACATTGCCCAGAGCTACGCCGAGGGCGACGGCCGCACCAGCGCGGCCTGCCTGTCGGTGCTGACCGACCGCCAGTTCTTCCAGGGCAGCCCCGACTACCTCAAGCAGGCCCGCGCCAGTTGCGACCTGCCGGTGCTGCGCAAGGATTTCATGGTGGACCCGTATCAGGTGTACGAGGCCCGGGCCATGGGCGCCGACTGCATCCTGCTCATCGTTGCTTGCCTTGACGACGCGAAGATGGCCGACCTGGAGGCCATCGCCCTTGGCCTGAACATGGCGGTGCTGGTGGAGGTGCACGACCGCGACGAACTGCATCGGGCGCTCAAGCTCAAGACGCCGCTGGTGGGCATCAACAACCGCAACCTGCGCACCTTCGAGGTCTCGCTGCAGACCACGCTGGGCATGCTGTCCGATGTGCCCGCCGACCGCCTGCTGGTCACCGAGTCGGGCATCCTCACCCGCGCCGACGTGCAAACCATGCGCGAAGCCGGCGTGAACGCCTTCCTGGTGGGCGAGGCCTTCATGCGGGAGCCCGAGCCGGGCCTGGCGCTGGCTGAGTTGTTCGGGTGAGGCGGGCGTGTTTGACGAACGCTTGACCTTGGCCAACGCCGATGCGTGGCCAGTGCGCCCTGGGTGGGCGCCGGTGGTGGCGCCCTTCTGGCAATCGGGGGTCGGTCAAGGGCTGCAAGCCTTTCTGGCCCAGCGCCTGGCCGCTGGCGCGGTGGTGTACCCGCCCGAACCCCTGCGCGCCCTGGCGCTCACCGATCCCGCCGAGGTGCGCGTGGTGATCCTGGGGCAAGACCCTTATCACGGTGCCGGCCAGGCAGAAGGCCTGGCCTTCTCGGTGGCGCCGGGCGTGGCACCGCCCCCCAGTCTTCGCAACATCCAGGCCGAGATTCAGCGCGACGTGGGAGGCCCCACGCCCACCAACGGCTCCCTTGTGCGCTGGGCAGAGCAGGGCGTGTTGCTGCTCAATACCTGCCTCACCGTTGAAGAGGGCCAGCCTGCCAGCCACGCCGGTCAGGGCTGGGAGGTGCTGACCGACGCGCTCATCCGTCACTGCAGCGACGCCGGCGGCGAGAAGGCCTTTCTGCTCTGGGGCGCGCACGCCCAGAAAAAACGCCCCCTGCTCGATGGCGATCGCCATCTCGTGCTTTGCGCCAACCACCCGTCCCCGTTGTCGGCCCGCCGAGGTCCGGTGCCGTTCATCGGTTGCGGCCATTTAGGGGCGGTGAACGCTTGGCTGAGCGCCCGCCACCAGCCGCCAATCCGCTGGTGACGCATCGGCACATCAAAAGACTGCGCCAATGTCAAAAAACCGTGGCATAATCTAAGGCTTCGCGACGGAGGGGTGCCCGAGTGGCTAAAGGGGGCAGACTGTAAATCTGTTGGCTTACGCCTACGCTGGTTCGAATCCAGCCCCCTCCACCAGCGATCGATGTGACATGTCAGCCAGGCGGGAGTAGTTCAATGGTAGAACCCCAGCCTTCCAAGCTGATGACGCGGGTTC